>CALBDS010000042.1 GCA_937927415.1 uncultured Rhodospirillaceae bacterium | reverse complement strand
AGATCTGCCCCGCCCCATTCAACATCATTCCATCATGTTAGCGCCTATGGGGCGACACCCCCAGCTCCGCCGCCGCCCGGCGGAAGCTGCGGTGCCGGGCCACCGCGGCAAAGGCGGCCAGATCGTTCAGCGGGGTACGGTCCATTGATGAGAAAACCTCAACGGTTTATGCCGCATTCCACGGCTTAACCCGGACAATGGATCAGGGCATTGTCGGCCCGTCAACCAGACTCAAAGCAGGAGCGGGATCATGGAACAACGGACCCTAGGGGCTGGCGGCATCGCCGTGTCGGCCATCGGCCTGGGCTGCATGGGCATGTCGGAGTTCTATGGCCCCAGCGACGACGCCCAGTCGCTGGACACGCTGGACCATGCCCTGGACCGCGGCATCACCCTGTTCGACACCGCCGACATCTATGGCCGCGGCCACAACGAACGGCTGCTGGGGCAATGGCTGGGCCGTCTGCCGGCGGAGCGGCGGGACCGGGTGGTGCTCGCCACCAAATGCGGCATTGTCCGCGGCGACGATCCCACCGCCCGCGGGGTCAGCAACAGCCCCGCCTATATCCGGGCCTGCTGCGATGCCTCGCTGGGGCGGCTGGGGGTGGAGGTGATCGACCTGTACTATCTCCACCGCATCGACCCGGATGTCGCCATCGAGGAATCGGTGGGTGCGCTGGCGGAACTGGTGGCGGCGGGGAAGATCCGCGCCATCGGCCTGTCGGAAGCCTCCGCCGACACGCTGCGGCGCGCCCACGCCGTTCATCCGGTGGCGGCGGTGCAGAGCGAATATTCCCTGTGGGCGCGGCAGGGGGAAGCGGCGATGCTGCCGCTGTGCCGGGATTTGGGCATTGCCTATGTCGCCTATTCGCCGTTGGGGCGCGGGTTCCTGGCCAACCGTTGGGAGTCGCCGGAGCAGTTGGCCCCCGACGATTTCCGCCGCCGTCTGCCGCGGTTCCAGGGGGACCGGCTGGCGGCCAACCGCGAGCGGGCCGCCCGGCTGGCGCAACTGGCTGCGGCCAAAGGCTGCACCCCGGCGCAGTTGGCGCTGGCATGGCTGCTGGCCGCCGACGGGCGGGTGATTCCCATCCCCGGAACCCGCCGCCGCGAACGGGTGGATGAAAACGCCGCCGCCGCCGATCTGACGATCAACCCGGAGGAAAAGGCCGCCCTGGACGCCCTGTTTCCGGTGGACGGCGATTACGGCGACCGATACGCCGCCGAAGGGATGAAACTGCTTCAAGCTTGACCGCAGCGATCCCCTACGTAGCGTGTAAAAAGTTGAAAACAAGGAGAAATGGGCACACCATCGTCGCCGGTGCCAAAAAGCAGCGCGGGACCGCTGCCCGCGCTCACGGGCGGGAACCATCGCCACGGTGGGGGGAAAATGCCATGCTGACGCTGACGGAATCACAGGTCCGTCTGGGCTGTGCCGCCGATGACAAGACAGCCGCGATCCGGCTCGCCGGACAGGTCCTTCAGGGGGAGGGGTTCATCGATCCCCCCTACATCGACAGCATGGTCCGGCGGGAGGAAATCGCCGCCACCTATCTCGGCAACGGCATTGCCATTCCCCACGGCCTGCCGTCCGCCCGCGACCATGTGCGGGCGACCGGGGTCGTGGTGGTGCAATTCCCCGACGGCGTCGATTGGGGAACCGGCGAACCCGCTTATGTGGTGGTGGGCATCGCCGCCACCTCCGACGAGCATCTTCAGGTTCTGAGCAACCTGACCGGCGTGCTGGGGGATGCCGAGGCGGCGCGGCGGCTGGCCGTCACCACCGATCCCGCCGATATCGTGGCGGCCCTCAACGCCTCCGCCGCCGACGCGGCCCCGGCCGCGGCCCCGGTGGGGGACGGGCCGGTGCTGGCGGTGTCGGCCCCGGTGCCCCACGGGATGCACGCCCGCCCGGCTTCCGCCCTGGTGGAGGTGGCGAAGCGGTTCGCGTCCGACATCACCGTGCGCTGCGGCGACCGCACCGCCAACGCCAAGAGCATGATGACCCTGCTGCGGCTGGGGGCCGGCGGCGGGGCGCCGCTGAGCATCACGGCATCCGGTTCCGATGCGGCGGACGCGCTGGCGGCCATCGCCGCCGCCTTCGCCGCCGGGCTGGACCCGGTGGAGGAGGAGGTTGCCGCCACCCCGGACCAGCCGGCCCCGGTGGTGCGGGTGGATTACGACGGGCGGGTGATCGCCGGCATTTCCGCCGCTCCCGGCATTGCCGCCGGGGCGGTGTGGTTCTTCCAGCGCGAAACGCTGGAGGTGGCGGAAACCGCCCCCGATCCCGTGCGCGAGCGGCAGCGGCTGGATCAGGCGCTGGCCGGGGCGTCCGCCGACCTGCGCACCCTGTACGAGGAATATTGGAAGAAGGCGGGGGCCGCGAAGGCCGCCATCTTCAAGGCGCACCTGGACCTGCTGGACGATCCCGATCTGGTGACCGAGGCCCGCGCCCTGATCGACGCGGGGCGCAGCGCCGGGTGGGCGTGGCGCGCGGTCTATGAGGACCGCGCCGACACGCTGGCGCGGATGAAGGATCCGCTGCTGGCCGGGCGCGCCGCCGACCTGCGCGACGTGGGGCGGCGGGTGCTGCGGCTGCTGGCCGACGCGGTGGAAACGGCGGCCGCCTTGCCCGATCATCCGGTGATCGTGCTGGCGGAGGATCTGTCCCCCTCCGACACCGCCAAGCTGAACCCGACGCTGGTTCTGGGGCTGTGCACCGCCGGCGGTGGGGCCACCTCGCACACCGCCATCATCGCCCGGTCGCTGGACATTCCGTCGGTGGTGGCGGCGGGGCCGGGGGTGTTCGACCTGACCAACGGGCAGGAATGCATCATCGACGGCGGGTCCGGGGTTCTGGTCGCCAACCCGTCCGACCGCGACCGCGGGCGGGCGGGGGAAATGCGCAACCGCATCCGGGTGATGCGCGACCGGGAAAACACCGACCGCTATCTGCCCGCCATCACCCGCGACGGCCGCCGGGTGGAGGTGGCCGCCAACATCAGCGAAGCCGCCGAGGCGCTCCGCGCCGTGGAGGCGGGGGGCGAGGGCGTGGGGCTGATGCGCACCGAGTTCCTGTTTCTCCAGCGCGACGAGCCGCCGGGGGAGGAGGAGCAGGTGGGAGCCTACACCACCATGGTCCGGGCGCTGAACGGCCTGCCCATCATCCTGCGCACGCTGGACATCGGCGGCGACAAGAACGTGCCCTATCTGTCCTTGCCGGCGGAGAGCAACCCGTTTCTGGGCGTGCGCGGCATCCGTTTGTGCTTCGAGCGGGAAGACCTGTTCCGCACCCAGTTGCGGGCCATGCTGCGGGCATCGGTCCACGGGCCGGTGCGCATCATGTACCCCATGATCGCCACCCTTGAGGAGCTGGTCCGCGCCAAGGCCATCACCGAGGAGGTGCGCCAGAGCCTGGGCGTGCCGCCGGTGGAAACCGGCATCATGATCGAGGTGCCGTCGGCGGTGATGCTGGCCGACCGTCTGGCGCACGAGGTCAATTTCTTCTCCATCGGCACCAACGACCTGACCCAGTACGTGCTGGCCATGGACCGGCTGCACCCGGTGCTGGCGCCGCAGGCGGACGGGCTGCACCCGGCGGTGCTGCGCATGATCGCCCGCACCTGTGCCGCCGCACGGGATGCCGGCATCTGGGTCGGTGCCTGCGGCGGCATCGCCGGCGACCCCGCCGGGTCGGTTCTGCTGTCCGGGCTGGGGGTGGCGGAACTGTCGGTCGCCATTCCCAGCATTCCGTCGATCAAGGCGCGGCTGCGCGGCATTTCCATGGCGCGGGCCGAGGATGTGGCCCGCCGCGCCCTGGATTGCGCCAGTGCCGCCGAGGTGCGCGCCCTGGTCCGCCACACCTTCGATGTTCCGCCGGACGGGGTGGGGGGTGAGGCATGACCCGCGCCCCTCTGCGTCCGGGGGTGGTCACCGTCACCCTCAATGCCGCCATCGACCAGACCCTGGACTGTCCCGGTTTTACCCCCGGTGCGGTCAACCGTGTGCTGTCGGAAACCCGCACCGCCGGGGGCAAGGGCGTCAACGTCGCCGCCCTGCTGGCGTCGGCGGGGGACGGCCCGATCACGGCAACCGGCTTTCTGGGGCATGAGAACGATGCCGTTTTCACCGGCCTGTTCCACGAGCGGGGCATTGCCGACCGCTGCATCCGCCTGCCCGGTGCGGTGCGCACCAATGTGAAGCTGGTGGATCGCACCACGGGGGCGGTGACCGATATCAACCTGCCGGGGCTGACGGTGCCGCCCGACGCGCTGTCGCGGCTGACCGCGGCGGTGGAGGAGTTGGCCGCACAGGCCGGGTGCGTGGTGATGGCGGGCAGCCTGCCCGCGGGGGTGCCGGCGGATGTCTATGGTGCCCTGGTGCCACGGGTGCAGGCCGCCGGGGCCTTTGCCGCGGTGGACACCAGCGGGCCGCCGCTGGCCCATGCGCTGGCCGCCCGCCCCGGCATGGTCAAGCCCAACGTCCACGAACTGTCCGAGCATCTGGGCCGTCCGCTGCCCGACACCGCCGCCGTGGTGGCCGCGGCCACCGACCTGCACCGCACCGGCATCACGCTGGTGGTGGTGTCGCTGGGGGCCGAGGGCGCGGTCTTCGTCGGCGCCGAAGGGGCGCTGAAAGCCACCCCCCCGGCGGTGGAGGTGGCGAGCACGGTCGGGGCCGGCGACGCCATGGTCGCCGGGGTGCTGTCGGCCTGGTGCCGCGGGGCGGGGCTGGAGGAGTGTGCCCGCCGCGGCACCGCCTTTGCCGCCGGAACGCTGGCGGTTCTGGGGCCGTCGCTGCCGCCGCCCGCCCGTCTGGACGAGCTGGCCCGCGCCACCGCGATTCACTGGCTGACCGCTGCCGGCTGAGGTCCCGCCGCCCACACCGGAACAAGCAAGAATAAGGGAGGTTTTCCATGGCCCGTCTGGTCGCTGTCACCGCCTGTCCCACCGGCATCGCCCACACCGTCATGGCGGCTGAGGCCCTGAACCGTGTCGCCCGGCTGCGCGGGCACACCATCCGCATCGAAACCCGCGGCGCCGACGGCGTGCGCCAGGAATTGTCCGACGCCGATATCGCCGCCGCCGATGCGGTGATCCTGGCCACCGACATCGCCGCCGACGAGGGCCGGTTCCGGGGCAAGCCCGTGGTCCGCACCTCCACCGCCCAGGCCATCCGCGACACCGCGGCCATCCTGGCCCGCGCCGAAGAGGCCGCCGGCGTTGCATCCGCCACGGGTGGGGAGGGCCGGCACGCGCCGTCCAGACCCGTTTCCGCCGAACCGCCCGTCGCCCCGGCGGCGCCATCCGCCCCGCCGCTGCTGGTAGCGGTGACGGCCTGTCCCACCGGCATCGCCCACACCTTCATGGCGGCGGAAGCCCTGACCCGCGCCGCCAAGGCCCGCGGCTTCGAGATCCGTGTGGAAACACAAGGGTCGGTGGGGGCGAAGAACACCCTGGACCCCGCGGACATCGCGCGCGCCGATGCCGTCATCATCGGTGCCGACACCCATGTGGACACCGGCCGTTTCGCCGGCAAGCGCCTGCTGCAGACCGGCGTCGGCGACGCACTCAAACACCCCGACCGGGTGATCGACGAGGCGCTGGCCCTGCCGCCGCCCGCCGCCGGATCGGGGGCGGTCAAGGCGGATTACGCCGCCGACGTGGCCCGCGCCAAGGCCCGGCAGAAGGAGGGGCAGGCCGGACCCTACAAACACCTTCTGACCGGCGTGTCCTTCATGCTGCCGCTGGTGGTGGCGGGCGGCCTCATCATCGCGCTGTCGTTCGTGTTCGGGATCGAGGCGTTCAAGCAGCCCGGCACTTTCCCCGCGGCCCTGATGCAGATCGGCGGCGAATCCGCCTTTGCCCTGATGGTGCCGGTGCTGGCCGGCTACATCGCCTTTTCCATAGCCGACCGTCCGGGGCTGGCCCCCGGCCTGATCGGCGGCATGCTGGCGGCCAAGGTGGGGGCGGGGTTCCTGGGCGGCATCGCCGCCGGTTTCCTGGCCGGGTACAGCGCCTTGTGGCTGCGGGAAAACATCCGGCTGCCGGCCACTCTGGAGGGGTTGAAGCCCGTCCTCATCATTCCGCTGCTGGCGACGCTGGCGGTGGGGCTGCTGATGATCTACGTCGTCGGCGGGCCGGTCGCGGCGGTGATGGCGGCGCTGACCGATTTCCTGAAGAGCATGGGCACCACCAACGCCGTGGCGCTGGGCGCGCTGCTGGGGGCGATGATGGCCTTCGACATGGGCGGGCCGGTGAACAAAGCGGCCTATACCTTCGGCGTCGGGCTGCTGGCGTCGGACGCGCACACGCCCATGGCGGCGATCATGGCCGCGGGCATGACCCCGCCGCTGGGTCTGGCCCTGGCCACGGTGCTGGTGCGCAACCGCTTCACCGAACAGGAGCGCGAAGCGGGCAAGGCCGCCGCCGTGCTGGGTCTGGCCTTCATCACCGAAGGCGCCATTCCCTTCGCCGCCAAGGATCCGTTGCGGGTGATCCCGGCGATGATGGTCGGCTCGGCGGTGGCGGGGGCGTTGTCCATGTGGTTCGGCTGCGTGCTGCACGCGCCGCACGGCGGGGTGTTCGTGCTGGCGATCCCCAACGCCGTGGCGCCGCTGCTGCCCTATATGGCCGCCATCCTGGCCGGAACCCTGGTCACCACCCTGGGGCTGGCGGTGCTGAAGAAGCCCCTTGCCGTGACGAACGGTTCCGCCGTTTAACGGTCCGGTGGATAGGCAGGGAGGGTGAGCACCCGCTCATCCTCCACCGCCGTGCCGACGGTGAAGTGATAGAGGCTCTGCCACTCCATCGCCTCTTGCGTGGCGGCGGTCAGGCCCAGCAGGTCGTGAACCCCGTCATCGAAGAAACAGCCCAGCCCGGTGCCCGACACCCCGGCGGCGGTGGCTTCCACATACAGGATCTGGCCGATCAGCCCGGCCTCCCAGAACAGCCGCCGATAGGCCCAATCGCCTTCTTCCCGCAAGGTGCGGTCGAAATCGGCGACCATGCCCAGGCTGAACGCCCCCTTGCCGGCGATGGCCTGCAGACAGGACAGTTGCGCGGCGTTGCGCTCCACCGTGTCGGCGCGCAGCAGGAACAGGGGCAGCGGGCAGTCATCCACCGGCTGCCACAGGAACGCCGGGTTGGCGGCGGCGCGTAGCCGTTCCAGGCTGGCGGGATCGCGGATCAGGGCGTACAGCCCCGGCTCCAGCCCCGTCACCCGATGGACGAACAGGAACAGCGCCAGCCGCGGCGGCCAGGGAAAGCCGCTCCACGGAATAAGGGTGCGGTCGGGCAGGGTGGCGGCCAGGATGCGGAAGAACGCCGCGCGTTCCAGCGGCGTGGTCCCGTCCATGCGCACCGCGCTGCGCCGTCGGCGGATCACCGTGCCCGCCGGGGCGTCCGCCGCCGGAAAGGCCGGGGCCGTCACCGCGCCGTCGTCGGTGGGGACCGGCGGGTTGTCGGTCTTGTAGCTGTAGCGGGCGGCGAGATCGACCGCCGGCCAGGGATCATGATCCTCGCTCAGCCGGTTGGCGGTGCCGGACCACTGGCCGTTCAGCCCGCCCAGGGCCACGGAGTCCACAGGCTCCGGTGCTACCACCGCCAGCAGGTCGGGGTGCTCCTGTTCGTGGCGGTGCCAGGCGTCTTCACGGTCCAGGCCCAGCAGCCGCTCGACCGCGGCGTCACCGGGCCGCGCCTGCACCGTCACCCGCCACCCCAGACAGGCGGCGGCGTAGGACAATGCCCCCACCGCATGGCCGACATCGTGCTGGCAGTAGCGGAAGGCCCGCTCGCCGTACTTCCACGCCTCCCGCCACGCGACCGAGGACAGGGCGACCAGGAAACCCCCGTCCGGCAGGGCGGGGAAGCGGTCCAGGCGGCAGCGTTCCTCCAGCGCGTGGTCGGCGGGGGCGTAGTGGTAAAGGGCCGGGGCATCGCCGATGCCGTCCACCGGCGGCAGCAGCGCATAGCCTTCGGTGGGGTGAAGGTTGCCGCTGGACGGGTTGTTGCGAACCGCCCATTGGGCGCCGTCCACCGCCTTCCACGCCGACACGCCGAGCGCCAGTTCCAGGAACAGGCCGATGGCGGCGGCGCTCAGCGGCTGCGCCGCCACGCCGTCAAGACGGGCCAGCGTGTGGAACGGCGGGGTGGGGCGGTCCGTACCCAACGGCAGGGGAACGGACCGTGCCCCGTCGAACCGGCGGAAGGGGTTGGGCTGGGACGTCCAGTCGAGAAAGGCCGGACCCAAGGCGTAACGGTGCGCCGCGTGCTTGGTGCGGCGGTGATACGCGCGGATGTCGCGCGGCATTCCTTCGTCCGACCACCCCATGATCCGCAGGCTCTCCTTCCGTCAGCGGGTCAGCACCATGATGAGCCGCTCCACCGGCTCGCCGCCGATGAAATGGGACTGGACGATTTCGTCAATGTCCTCCGGCGTTTGCGGACGGTACCAGATGCCTTCGGGATAGACCACCATCAGCGGCCCGGCGGAACAGAATCCCAGACACCCGGTCCAGGCCATGCCGACGTGCAGCAGTTGCTGCGCCTGGAGCTTCTGCCCCAGCCGCTCCCACAGCGGATGCGCCCCCTGGGCGGCGCAGGAACCGCGGGGATGGCCGGGCGGGCGCTGCTGGGCGCAGCAGAACACATGGTATTTGTAGACTTGGGGAAGGTCGTAGGACATGGGGCCAATCTCCACAAAGAGGGTGTGGTCTTTGGGAGAAGGCTAACGCGGACCAGGATGCAGCGCCAGTAATTTATAACTATTCTAAACTATGTTGCGTTGCGCAAACGATCCTGCTACCATAACGAATTGCTTGGCAAGCAAATTGTATGTTGGGTGTGGGATTCATGGCCGACTCCATCACCATTGCCGCCGCGCAGCACCGTTTTCTGGGCGCGATGGTCCGGCTGTCGCTGCCCGGCGGGGCGTCGGCGCTGCTGACGCGGGACGAGGCGGCGACCATCGCCCGCGCGCTGTCCGCGGTGCGCGACGGGCGCAGCCGCGAACGCACCATCTACCTCAGCCCCATCGCCAGCGACCACGCGGTAACCGCCACTGTGTGGTTCGACGGCGTGACGCTCGCCCTTGGCCCGGCGGAACATGCGCTGGACTGGGACGGCGTGGACGCAGTGGCGGCGGCGCTGCTGGGGGGAGAGTGGCTGTTGGGGACGTTCGGTTAAAGGTTGCCGACACCGCCATCGACCAGCAGTTCGCTGCCGATCATGAAGGCGGATTCGTCGGATGCCAGAAACACCGCCGCTTTCGCCAACTCCCAATCCCGGCCCAGCCGGCCGAGCGGGACAAGGGCGCTGATCTCCCGGCGCATCTTGGCTTCTTCCTCCTCGGACAATCCCAGCTTGCTCAAGGCCGGTGTCGCGGTCGGGCCGGGGCTGAGGCCGTTCACGCGGATGCCGCGGCCGATCAACTCACCCGACAGCGTGCGCGCCAGCGACAGAAGCCCCGCCTTGCTGGCGGCATAGGCGCTGCTTTGCGGCAGCCCGATGCGGGCGCTGACCGAACCGCAGAGAATGATCGACGACGGGTTCGGCAGCAGAGGCAGCAGCGCCTGAACCAGGAAGAACGGTCCCTTCAGGTTGGTTGCCATCAGCCGGTCCCACGTCGCTTCGTCCCAGCCGTCCAGCGGGCGATGGGTGACGTCGCCGGCGTTGATGAACAGGATATCCAACCCGCTCCATGCGGCTTGAAGCCGGTCCGCGACCTCGCTCTGGCCGGCAGCATCGCCGGCGTCGCTGTGGATGGCGATCACATCGCCGCCCAGAGTGCGGGCCGCTTCGGCCAGCCGTTCCGCATCGCGGCCGGTGATCGCCACCCGTGCGCCCTCGGCCAGAAACTGGCGGGCGGTTTCAAGACCGATGCCGCTGGTGCCGCCGGTAATCAGCGCGCGCTTTCCGTCAAGGCGTCCCATGTTCGTCTCCTTATCGTGACCATGCGAAGAAGACTGTCGTTCCTTTGGTACCGTTTGTATAGTAGGCACCTTTTTGATACCATGGAGAAAGCGGCGATGACCGATCCGGCAGACGCAGCGCAGAAGGGTGAGCGTTGCCCGATGGTCGATTTCGTCACCCTGATTTCCGGCAAGTGGGCGATTCCGATCCTCTATCGCCTGATCGTGACCGGGCGGCCCATCCGCTTTCTGGAGCTGCAGCGGGTTGTGGCGCCGATCACGCAAAAGGAACTGACGCGCCAACTGCGCCTGTTCGAACAGCGCGGGCTGGTGCGCCGTCAGGCGTTTCTGGAAATGCCGCCGCGTGTCGAATACGAGGTCACCGACCTTGGGCGCAGCCTGAAAGGCACCCTGGATTCGCTCGCGGCCTGGATGCGGCTTCATGGCGATGATTTGCGCAGGGATGGGGCGGATCGGCCCGGCTGACCGGGGTTCCGGCTGACCGGGCCGTTTCCTTCTTCCCCTCACCCGGCGAACCCGTTCCCCGGCGGCTGGGCCGAGAACCGCACCAGCCGGCTGTCGGCGACGCCGGCCTGCCGGTGCACCATCGCCGCGCGGTAGTCCGGGTCGCGGACCATCGCCACGAACGCCGCCGGGGTGGGGTATTCGGCGATGAAGGCGATGTCCCACCGCTCACCGGGCGGGCCGATCAGGGCAAGCTCGAAACCGCCTCGCCACACGATCCGCCCACCCAGCCGGGCCAGAACCGGGGCGCTCAGGCGGCCATAGGTGCCATAGGCCTCCAGCCCCGTGGCCTGCCGTCCGTCCTCATAAACGGCCTGTTCGCGCAGACGGATCAGGTTCAGCATATGGACCGGCCCCGGCCGGTCGTCGGCGCGGAAGGCGGCGAAATCCTCTTTGGAAAAGCCGGTGTATCCGGTCATGCCGGCACCTCCTTCGCGCTGGCGAACCACGATCCGCGGTAATCCGCGGGGCGGCGGGCGATCCAGGCGTCCAGCCCTTCGCGCAGGTCGGCGGTGGGGGCCATGCGGGCGAACTGTTCGGCTTCCACCAGCAACCCTTCGGCGATGGGCAGGTTGATCCCCCGCGTCACCGCCGTCAGGATGGTCGCCACCGCCAGCGGCGAATGCACGAGGATCCGTTCCAGCAGGTCGCGCGCCGCCGCCAGCAGGTCGTCGTGCGGCACCACCGCGTTGACGAGGCCCAGTTCCAGCGCCCGCACCGCCGGAAAGCTTTCGCCGGTCAGCAGAAGCTGCATCGCCCGCTTGCGCCCGGCCAGACGCGGCAGGCGCTGGGTGCCGCCGAAGGTGGGGGGCATGCCGAGCTTGATTTCCGGCTTGGCGAACAGCGCGCGGTCGCTGGCCACCGCCAGCGGTGCCGCCTCCGTCACCTCGCAGCCACCGCCATAGGCCAGGCCGTTGACCGCCGCCACGATGGGCTTGCGGAACGCCTCGATCCGGGCGGTCAGCCGCTGGCCGCGGGCGACGAAATCGCGCAGCGCCGTGTCGGCCCCGTCGGCCACCGATCGGGAGAATTGCGGGATGTCGCCCCCGGCGGAAAAGGCGCGCTCGCCCGCCCCGGTCAGGATCACCCCGCGCACCCCGTCGTCGCTCTCGATGGCGTCGAGGAGGGCCAGCAGCGCGTCGATCATTTCGTAATTCAGGGCGTTCAGCTTGTGCGGGCGGTTGAGGGTCAGCGTCGCCACCGCCCCGTCGATCCGCATCAGAACCGTCTGTTCCATCGGTGTTTCCTCCGTTCGTGGGAATGAACGGAGGATGGGGCCGGGCGGGGCTTGTGTATACTCACTGTACGGTATACTTAATGGCCCATGACCCGTCCGACCGACACCCGCGACCGCATCGTCGCCGCCGCCTCCAAGCTCTTCTACGCCGAGGGGATCGGGCGGGTGAGCATGGACGCCGTGGCCGAAAAGACCGGCGTGACCAAGCGCACGCTCTACTATCATTTCCAGAGCAAGGACGACCTGATCGCCGCCTATCTCGACGCCCGCGACCAGCCCAATCTGAAACAGATGGCCCGCTGGTTCGATCAGGCCGACGGCGGTCTGGGCGACAAGATCGCCGCGGTCTTCGGCGAACTGGCCCGCGTGGCCCGCCATCCGAAATGGAAGGGCTGCGGCTTCCTGCGCACCACCGCCGAGTTGGCGGCCATGCCCGGCCATCCGGCGGTGCGCATCGGCGCCCGCCACAAGAACGGCTTCGCCGCATGGCTGGAGGGGGAAATCCGCGCCGCCGGGCTGGACGATGCGGAGGCGCTGGCCCGCGAGATCCTGCTGTTGCTCGACGGTGCCTTTTCCGCCTCCCTCCTGCACCGGGATCCCGTGTGGTTCGAGGCGGCGGGGCGGGCCGCCGCCGGGCTGGTGGAGTTGCGCCGGCTGCGCTCAGCCGGTGACGGCAACCGAAACCGGGACTGACCGGGCGGTCCCCGCCATCGCACGCCCGATCATGATCAGCGCCGGGCCGTCGCCCAGGGTGGCGGTCAGGCCGGGCAGGGCCGACAGGGGGCCGGACACCCGGCATTCGTCCGGGCGGGTGCCGTTTTCGATGGCCAGCACCGGCGTGGCCGGGTCCAGACCGCCGGCCAGCAGCCCGTCGCGCACCGCCGCCGCCTGTTCCTTGCCCATATAGACGCAGAGCGTGCCTTCCGGGTCGGCCAGACGGGACCAGTCGGGGGCGGCCCCGGCGTCGCAGCGGTGGGCGGTGACGAAATGCACGTTGGCCGCCACCCCGCGGCGGGTCAGCGACAGCCCCGCCGACGCCGCACACCCCAGGGCGGCGGTGATGCCGGGGATGACGGTTACCGGAATGCCCCTGGCCGCCAGATGGTCGATCTCTTCGCCCGCGCGGCCGAACATCATGGGGTCGCCGCCCTTCAGCCGCACCACCACCTTGCCCGCCGCCGCACTGGACGCGATGAGCGCGCTGATGGCCTCCTGCGCCATGGCGTGGGATCCGGCGCGCTTGCCGACGAACACCCGCCGGGCGGTCTTCGGCGCCAGATCCAGGATGCCGGGGCCGACCAGGGCGTCGTACAGCACCACATCGGCCCGGCCCAGCGCCTTGACCGCCGCCACCGTCAGCAGGTCGGGGTCGCCGGGACCGGCGCCGACCAGGAACACCTCGGCCCTGGCGCGGCGGGGGCGCATGAACCCGGCAACCGCGGCACAGGCGGCCAGGAAGGGGGCGGCGTCAAGCCACGGCAGCGCGTTGGGCATGGGCAAGAACCTCCTTCAATTCGGGAATGCAGGAACCGCAGTTGGTGCCGGCCTTCAGCGCCGCACCGATGGCGTCCACCGAGGTCAGGGACTGGCTGCGGATGGCGGTCACCAGCCGGTTGAAGCCGACGCGGAAACAGGAACAGACGATCTTGCCGTCGTCGCTGACCGATCCCGGCGCCCGGCCGGACAGCACCGCCAGCCGGGCCGCCGGTTCCAGCGGTTCGCCCGCCATCAGCCGCAACAGCCAGCTTTGCGGCGGCAGGGCACCTTCGGCGGCGATGAACAGACACCCGGCCAGCCGGGCGCCGTCCACCCACGCCCGCCGCAGCACCCCGCGGCGGTGGTCGCTGTAGTCCAGCGTCTCGCACCCCGCCGGCAGGCCGGGCAGCAGCGCGTCGATGGATGCCGCGTCGGGGATGGCCCCTTCACCGGCGATGGTCAGCAGGGAGCCGCCCTCCACCGTTTGCCGCGCCCAATAGCCGCCGTGGCGGGGGGTGATCGGGGCGGCGGTCATCAGGCAGCCCATCCAGCGCATGGCGACCGGCTCCAGCCGCACCGGCATGGCCTTCAGCTCCGGCTGGCCGGAGACGGGATCGGGCACGGCGTCGATCAGACGGCCCACGGCGCAATCGGCGGTGAAGCGGTCGTTCCAGTGCATCGGCAGAAAGGCTTCGCCCGGACGCTGCCCGTCCTTGACCGCCACGCGGGTCACCGCCATGCCGGTGCGGGTGGCGATGCGCACGAAACCGCCGTCGCTCAGGCCCCAGCGGTCGGCGTCGGCGGGGTGGACCTCCAGGCACGGTTCCGGGGCGTGGGCCGACAGCCGCGGCGACAGGCCGGTGCGGGTCATGGTGTGCCACTGGTCCCGCGCCCGGCCGGTGTTCAGCAGAATGGGGAAGGCCGCGTCCACCGTGCGGGCCAGCCCGCCGGTGACGACCGGCACCAGCCGCGCCTTGCCGTCGGGGGTGAAGAAACGGCCGTCGGCGAACAGGCGGCGGGACGGCTCCCCCCCCGCCGGGCGCGGCCACGGGGCCGGCTCCAGCGCGTCGTAGGCGGCGTCATCCAGGTCTGCCAGGGCGCCGATGTCGAAATCGCGGGTACCGCCGTTCTCGAACGCCGACAAGGCGGCGTGCTCGCGGAAGATGGCGGCGGGGCCGTCGTAGGCGAAGGCGGGGCCGTAGCCCATGGTGCGGGCCACGTCGCGGACGATGCGCCAGTCGGGCCGCACCTCCCCCGGCAGCGGCAGGGTGGCGCGCTGGCGGGAAATGGTGCGGTCGGAATTGGTGACGGTGCCGTCCTTTTCCCCCCACAGGGCGGCGGGCAGCAGCAGCCGGGCCAGCCGGGCGGTGTCGGTGTCGGCGAAGCCGTCGGACACGGCGACGAAATCGCAGCGGGCGAGCGCGCCGCGCAGGCGGGCGGCGTCGGGCATGGACACCGCCGGGTTGGTGCCCATGATCCACAGCACGCGGATGCGCCCGTCCTCCACCGCGCGGAACAGATCCACGGCCTTCAGCCCTTCGCGCCGGGCCACGCGGGGCGTGTTCCAGAAGCGGCCCACCCGCTCCACGTCGTCGGGGGAAAAGCCCATGTGGGCGGCAAGCTGGTTGGCCAGCCCCCCCACTTCGCGCCCGCCCATGGCGTTGGGCTGGCCGGTGACCGAGAACGGGCCAGAGCCGGGGCGGCCGATGCGGCCCGTCAGCAGGTGGACGTTGAGGATGGCGTTCACCTTGTCGGTGCCGTGGGCCGACTGGTTCACCCCTTGGGAAAAGACGGTGACCATGCGCGGTGTTGCGGCCGCCAGGGCGTAGAAGCGGGCGAGGTCGGCGGCCGGGATGCCGCAGGCGGCGGCCACCGCGTCGGGCGACGGCGCGTCGGCACGGGCGGCGGCGATGGCATCACCCATCCCGGTGGTGTGGGTGCTGGTGAAGGCGGTGTCGGTGTGGCCGTTGGCGGACAGATAGGCCAGCAATCCGTTGAACAGGGCCACGTCGCTGCCGGGCCGGATCGCCAGATGCAGGTCGGCGGCGTCACAGGTGGCGGTGCGCCGCGGGTCGATCACCACGATCCGCGTGCCCCGCGCCGCCCGTGCCGCCAGCAGGCGCTGGTGCAGCACCGGATGGCACCACGCCAGATTCGATCCCACCAGCACCACCAGATCGGCCTGTTCCAGATCCTCGTAAGTGCCGGGCACGGTGTCGGCGCCGAAGGCCCGCTTGTGCCCGGCAACGGTGGAGGCCATGCACAGGCGCGAATTGGTGTCGATGTTGCCCGAGCCGATGAAGCCCTTCATCAGCTTGTTGGCGATGTAATAATCCTCGGTCAGCAACTGGCCGGAGGCGTAGAAGGCGACCGAATCCGGCCCGTGATGCTCCACGGCGTGGGTGATTTCCGCGGCCAGGGTGGCGACGGCGTGGTCCCACGCCACCCGCCGCCCGTCCAGCATGGGGTGGAGCAGCCGCCCGGCCAGCCCCACCGTTTCCCCCAGGGCCGCCCCCTTGGAGCACAGCCGCCCGCGGTTGGCCGGGTGGTCCGGGTCGCCGCGGACGGACAGCCGCCCGTCCGCCGCCACGTCCGCCAGCACGCCGCAGCCGACCCCGCAATAGGGGCAGGTGGTGCGGATCTCAGCCATGGGCCATCCCCAGCGTGTCCAGGCCGCCCAGTTCCACCACGCCGTCCACCACCCGCGCCGGGATGGTGGTGGCGGAGCAGGTGTCCGGCCCCATGGTCTGCCCGGTGGTCAGGTCGAACACCATGCCGTGCAGGGGGCAGGTGACCCGGCGGCCGTGAACGATGCCGTTGGACAGCGGCCCGGTGCCGTGGGGGCAGCGGTCGCGCAGCGCGAACACCTCGTCGGTGCCGGTGCGGAACACCGCCACGTCCCCGGTGGGGGTGCGCACCACGCGGGCGGCGCGGGGCGGAATATCCTCCAGACGGCCGACGCTGGTCCAGGAGAGGGGGGAGATGGCGTTCATGGGGCTTACTCCGCGGCGAGGGTGGTCGGGGTGGCGGGGGCGCCGAAGGTGGCGAGCGGGGCGAATTCATGGGCATCGACACGGCCCGATGCCCGCTCGGCCCAGGGGTCGGTCTGCTCGAAGCTCTGGGAGTGCAGGAAGCGCCGGTGCAGCGCCTTGCGGTCCTGTTCGTTCAGGATGCGGGCGCGGATCGGCTCCAGCCCGATGCGCTCGATCCAGGGGGCGGTGCGTTCCAGATAGCGGGCTTCCTCCCGGTACATCTGGATGAAGGCGCCGCAGTATTCCTCCACCTCCTCCATGGTTTCGACCTTGCAGAGAAGATCACAGGCGCGGACCTTCATGCCGCCGTTGCCGCCGACGTGCAGTTCCCACCCGCTGTCCACCGCCACCACGCCGAAATCCTTGATGGTGGCCTCGGCGCAATTGCGCGGGCAGCCGGACACCGCCATCTTGAACTTGTGCGGGGTCCAGGTGCCCCAGGTCATCCGTTCCAGCCGCACGCCCATGTCCATGGACGCCTGCGTGCCGAACCGGCACCATTCGCTGCCGACGCAGGTCTTCACCGTGCGCAGCCCCTTGGCGTAGGCGTGGCCCGACACCATGCCGGCGGCGTTCAGGTCGGCCCAGATGGCGGGCAGGTCTTCCTTTTTGGCGCCCAGCAGGTCGATGCGCTGGCCGCCGGTGACCTTGACCGTGGGGATGGCGTATTTCTCGGCCACATCGGCGATGGCGCGCAGTTCCGCCGGGTTGGTCAGCCCACCCCACATGCGCGGCACCACGGAATAGGTGCCGTCCTTCTGGATGTTGGCGTGGACGCGCTCGTTGATGAAGCGCGACTGGGCGTCGTCGCGGTACTCACCCGGCCAGGCGCACATCAGGTAATAGTTGAGCGCCGGGCGGCACGACGCGCACCCCTCCGCCGTCGTCCATTCCAGCGCCTGCATCACCGCGGGGATGGATTTCAGGCTGCCCGCAACGATCAGGCGGCGCACGTCGTCGTGGGTGTGGTGGGTGCATTTGCACATGGGCCGGCTGGCGCTTTCCCCCTCGTAGGCCGAACCCAGGGTGGCGGCCAGCAGCTTTTCCACCAGCCCGGTGCAGTTGCCGCACGACGCCGACGCCTTGGTGTGGGTGCGCACGTCATCGACGGAGGTGCAACCCTTGTCCCGGATGGCGGCGACGATGGCGCCCTTGCACACGCCGTTGCAGCCGCAGATCTCGGCGCTGTCGGGCAGGGCGGCGACGGCGGCGTTGGGGTCGGCGTCCACCACCCCGGCGTTGGGACCGAAGATCAGCGTGTCGCGGATGCCGGACACATCCTCGCCGTCCTTGAGCATCTGGAAATACCACGGGCCATCGGCGGTATCGCCGTACAGCACGGTTCCGGCGATGCGGTTGTCCTTGATGAGGATGCGCTTGTAGACCCCGCGGGCGGCATCGCGGAACACGATGTCGTCGGCGCCCGGCTCGTTGAAGCTGCCGGCGGAAAACACCTCGATCCCCGTCACCTTCAGCCGGGTGGCGGTGACGGTGCCCTGATAGCCCGCACCGTCGATGCCGGCCAACGCCTCGCCCACCACCTTGGCCATGTCCCACAGCGGGGCGACAAGGCCGTAGGTCTGGCCGCGGTGCTCGACGCATTCGCCCACCGCCAGGATGGCGGGGTCGGACGTCACCATGCGGTCGTTGACCACGATGCCGCGGTTGACCTCCAGCCCCGCGGCCTTGGCGAGTGCTGTGGCGGGGCGGATGCCCACGGCCATCACCACCAGATCGGCGTCGATCACGCGGCCGTCGTTCAGCCGCACCCGCTGCACCCGCCCGTCGCCCTCGATGGCGGCGGTCTGGGCGCGGGTGATGATGGAAATGCCGCGGCTTTCCAGTTCCCCTTGCAGCAGGGCGCCGGCGGCCTCGTCAAGCTGGCGCTCCATGATGGTGCCCATCAGGTGCAGCACGGTGACGGTCATGCCGTGGGCGGCCAGCCCGTTGGCCGCTTCCAGACCCAGGAGGCCGGCGCCGATCACCACCGCGTTGCGGCCGGTGCGGGTGGCGTTCATCATCGCGTCCACATCGGCCAGATCGCGGAAGCCGATCACCCCCGGCAGGTCCGCCCCCGGCACCGGCAGCACCACCGGCGTGGAGCCGACGGCAAGCAGCAGCCGGTCGTACGCCACCGTCCGCCCGCTGGCCGAGGTCACCACGCGGGCCTGACGGTCGATGGCGGTCACGGGGTCGCCGGTAAAGAGCGTGATGCCGTTGGCCGCATACCAGTCGTGACCGTTCAGGATGATCTGGTCGAAGGTCTTTTCCCCCGCCAGCACCGGCGACAGCATGATGCGGTTGTAGTTGGGATGCGGCTCGGCCCCGAAGACGGTGATGTCATGGCGGCCGGGGGCACGGGCCAGCAGATCTTCCACCGCGCGGATGCCGGCCATGCCGTTGCCGACGACGACGAGACGTTCTTTCATGGGAATGCTCTCCAACAGGCGGCGGCCTTCCCTCTCCCCTCCGGGGAGAGGGTCAGGGTGAGGGCCGATTTTCGCGCGAAGCCCGAAAATCGAGCCGTCAGGCTCGGGGAACGTGGGATTTGTGGTTGCTTCGCAACGGATGTCGGGCGTTCCGCGCGACATCCGGCCCTCACCCAACCCTCTCCCCGGCGGGGAGAGGGTGAGCGTGTCAGGCGGCGTCGGCGTGGCGGTGGCGCTCGTAGAGGAAGCGGATCACCTCCCCCCGGCAGTGGGTGTAGGTGGGGTCTTCCGTCAGTTCCAGCCGGCGGCGCGGGCGGGGCAGGGGGACGGACAGGATCTCGCCGATGGTGGCGGCGGGGCCGTTGGTCATCATCACGATGCGGTCGGACAGCAGCACCGCTTCGTCCACATCATGGGTGATCATGATGACGGTGTTGCCCAACGTGGTGTGGATCTCCATCAGGCTGTCCTGAAGGTGGGCGCGGGTGAGCGCGTCCAGCGCCCCGAACGGCTCGTCCATCAGCAGAACCTTCGGCTCCATGGCCAGAGCGCGGGCGATGCCGACGCGCTGCTTCATGCCGCCGGAAATCTCCTCGGGGAATTTGCGGATGGCGTGGTCCATGTGGACCAGCGACAGGTTGTGCAGGGTCCAGTCGTGGCGTTCCTGCTTGGTTTTGGCCCTGCCGAACACCTTGTCCACCGCCAGCCGCACGTTGTCGTAAACGGTCAGCCACGGCAGCAGGGAATGGTTCTGGAACACGATGGCGCGGTCGGGGCCGGGGTCGTTCACCTCCTGCCCGTCCAAGAGCACGCCGCCGCTGGTGCAGGTGAGAAGCCCGCCGACGATGTTCAGCACCGTGGACTTGCCGCAGCCGGAATGCCCGATGATGGACAGGAACTCGCCGCGTTCGATCTTCAGGTTCACATCCTGCAGGGCGGTGAAGCGGGCCTTGGAGGTCTTGAACTCCATGCCGACGTTTTCGAGGCTGAGATAGGCCATGGGAAAACTCCTTGGCTGTGGGGGCACGGAGGGGGGATCAGGCGCGGCCACGCGGGCCGGACACACGGGCGGCGATCAGCCCGATCAGGCGGTCGAGGATGAAGCCGACGACGCCGACATAGACCAGGGCCAGGATGATCTCGCTCATCAGCGAGCTGTTCCAGGCGTCCCAGATGAAGAAGCCGATGCCGACTCCGCCGATCAGCATCTCCGCCGCGATGATCGCCAGCCACGACAGGCCGATGCCGATGCGAAGCCCGGTGAACATGTAGGGCACGGTCGCCGGCAGCATGATCTTGAAGAAGTATTCCGGTCCCGACAGGCGGATGACGCGGGCGACGTTGCGGTAATCCTGCGGGATCTGGCGGATGCCCACCGCGGTGTTGAGGATGATCGGCCACACGGCGGTGATGAAGATCACGAAGATGGCCGAGGGGTCGGCGTTGCGGAACGCCGCCAGCGAAATGGGCAGCCACGCCAGCGGCGGCACCGTGCGCAGCACCTGGAAGATCGGGTCAAGCCCGCGGTAGGCCAGGCTGGACTGGCCGATCAGCACGCCCAGCAGGACGCCCCCCACCGCGGCCAGGGCAAAGCCCACCGCCACCCGCTGCAGGCTGGCCGCCAGATGCCAGAACAGCCCCTTGTCGGTGCCGCCGTGATCGAAGAAGGGGTTGGCGATCAGTTCCCACGTGTCGGCCACCACCTTGGTGGGCGGGGGCAGGGCCGCACCGGGCAGGGTGCACAGGAACTGCCACACCCCCACCAGCAGGGCCAGCGCCACCAGCGGCGGCACGGTGGTGTGGGCCAGCGCCCGGCCCCGTTCCGGCAGGGTGGCGACGAAGCCGGACAGCAGGCGCCCGATGGCCGGGACGGCGGCGGTTCCGGCGGGGCGGTCTTCGGTGTTGGCGGTGACGGTCATGGCGGCAGGCTCCTCGGTGCGGGGCATCAAACGCGGGCGATGGACAGGCTGGACAGGTAGGCGGACGGGTTTTCGGGATCGAAGACCTTGCCGTCGAAGAAGGTTTCCACCCCCCGCGAGGGACCGGCGGGCAGATCGGTCACCCCCAGGGCCGCCGCCGCGTCCCGCCACAGGGATTCCCGGTTGACGGCGGCGATCAGCGCCTTGGTGTCCGTGGCGCCGGGCAGGTAGCCCCAGCGGATATCCTCGGTCAGGAACCACAGGTCATGGCTGGGGTAGGGGTAGGAGGCGTGGTCCCGCCAGAACTTCATCAGGTGCGGGCTGTCCTTCACCACCGTGCCGGTGCCGTAGTCGATGGTGCCGGTGGCGCGGCCCAGAATGTCGGATGCCTCGATCTTCAGCCATTCGCGCTTGGCGATGATCCGGCACATCTCCTCCTTGTTTTCGGCCTTGTCGCACCACTGCTGCGCCTCAAGCACCGCCATCAGCAGGGCCTTGGCCGCCTTGGGGTTCTTCTCCACCCAGTCGGTGCGCAGGGCCAGGCTCTTTTCCGGGTGGCCCTTCCAGAATTCGCCGGTGGTGATGGCGGTGGTGCCGATGCCCTGGGTGACCAGCTGGGCGTTCCACGGCTCGCCGACGCAAAAGGCTTCCATGGTGCCGGTCTTCATGTTGGCGACCATCTGCGGCGGCGGCACCACGATGGTGGACACGTCATGGTCGGGATCGATGCCGCCCGCCGCCATCCAGTAGCGCAGCCACAGGTCATGGGTCCCGCCGGGGAAGGTCATGGCGCACTTGATGTCCTTGCCGGCCTTGCGGGCGTCGGCGAAGGCGGCCTTGAGGGGGGAGGAGTCCAGCCCGACCTTCAGCCCCTTGTAGGCGGCGGCCACCGAGATCCCCTGTCCGTCCAGGTTCAGGCGGGCCAGGATGCTCATGGGCACCTTGGCGCCGTTCTTGGTGATCTTGCCGGCGGTCATCAGGTACGGCATCGGCGTCAGGATGTGGGCGCCGTCGATGCCGCCCCCCGCCGACCCCAGTTCCAGATTGTCGCGGGTGGTGCCCCACGAGGCCTGTTTCAGCACCTCCACATCGGGCATCCCGTGTTTGGCGAACAGGCCCTTTTCCTTGGCGACGATCAGCGGGGCGGCGTCGGTCAGGGCGATGAAGCCCAGCAGCGCCTTGGTGGTTTCCGGGGTGTCCAGCCCGGCGGCCCAGGCCCCGCCCGGCACCACGGCGCGGGCGGCGGACAGAAGGGCGGCGGCACCGGCGGCTTTGGCGGTGCCGGTGAGCAGCGAGCGGCGCGTGACCGAGGGGAGAAGCGTCTTCATGGTTGCGTCGTCCGTTGTTTAATATCGTAAAAAGGGTGTGCGCGGGCGCACGTCGGGCGTCGGGGCCGTATGGCCTTTTAAAAGGGCTGTTCGGGGCTTAGACGGTGGGGGCTGGCACCGGCACGTGGCGGGTGATGGGGAACCGTCTCAGGTACCCCGCCACGTCGGCGGGGTCGAAGGGCTGGCCGTCAAGGAAGCGGTCCGCCCCCATGGGAATGGGCGATGTGGCGTCGGTCAGCGTCCAGGGGGTGGCGTGGGTGCCTTCGATCTTGCTGTCGATCAGCGGCACCGGCTCATCCAGCCCGGCCACCGCGGCGCGGTAAAGGTCGGTGCGGTGGGTGGCGGCGGCGATGGCGGCCAGATCGGTGCCCAGGGGCAGTTGCCCCCAGCGGACCATCTGCGCCAGCGTCCACAGCCCATGGGAATGCCAGGGGAAACCGGCGGCGTAGCGGTGGAACACCACGAAATCACCGTTTTCGTGCCCCTTCACACCCTGACGGAGGGCGGTTTCCAGCACCGGGGCCGGGGCGCCGACATAGCGGCTGTCTGACAGCAGAACCGCCGCCGTCCGGCGGTTGTCCGGCTGATCCAGCCACCGCCCGGCGCGGACCAGGGCGCGGACCAGGGCCGCCAGGGTGGCGGGGTGGTCCGCGGCCCAGGCGGCGGTGACGCCCAGCACCTTTTCCGGGGCGTTGGCCCACAGATCATGGGAGGTGATGGCGACCCGCCCGATGCCGCCGGCCGCGGCCAGGCTGTTCCACGGCTCCCCCACACAGAACCCGTCGATGGCGCCAAGCTGCAGGCTGGTCACCATATCGGGGGGCGGGATGACCACCAGCCGCACGTCGGCGTCGGGATCGATCCCGGCTTCCGCCAGCCAGTAGCGCAGTTGATAGGCGTGGCTGGCGACCGAGAACACCACGCCGAACGTCAGCCGCGGCGCCCCGGCGGCGCGGTCGGCCTCGATCACCCGTTTCAGGGCGCGGGCCGACAGCGGGCGTTCGGCCATGGCCGCGGGATCGGCGGCTTCCATCCGCGCCATCAGCGCCCGGGACAGGGTGATGGCGTTGCCGCCCAGATCCAGCACCAGCGGCGCCACCATCGGCACGTTGAAGGCGCCGATCCCGGCGTTGGCCGCCAGCGGGATGCCGGCCAGCATCTGCGCCCCGTCGAGGATGCCCACCGACACCTTGTCGCGGATGTTGGCCCACGACGGTTCGCGGGACAGGGTGACGTCCAGCCCTTCGCTGGCGAAGAAGCCCATCTCCTTGGCGATTACCAGCGGGGCGCAGTCGGTCAGCGGCACGAAGCCCAGGGTCAGAGCACTCTTTTCCACCATGGTCCCCTTCGGCAACTCTCCGGCCAGCACGGCCCCGGCGGCGGGCAGGGCACCGATCACCGTGGATGCCAGCGCGATGCCGGCGGCAATCCTGGCCCCGGCGGTCAGGATACCGCGCCGTTCCCGCGTCTGTCCCGTCCCGTTCTGTTCCGCCGTGCGATCCATCCTACGCTCCGTTCTGGCCGGATAGGGCCGAAAAACAAAAAGGCGCCCGTCAGCGGAACTCTGTTCCGCCAATCGGACGCCATTATCCGGGGGCCGACCCGCCATTGGGCCGGTGAACGCGATGCGCAGACCATCCGCCGTTGGACGGGTGCGCGAAACCTGACAATTCGCCCGACGGACGCCGTTGCCCGCCAAGCTGCCCCTTATTCAGCAAATCCCGTGCCAGGATCGGCCGGAAAAATATATCGTTGTTTTTCAGTCTGTTGGAAAAATAATGATGGTTTGCAAAGCCATCATTGTCATGTTTGCGACGCACAAATTGTCCAAAACACGACAATTAGAATGTTCTAAATATGACAAAACCCGTCGAAAGACGGGCAGGCGTCTCTTTCGGGGCAGGGGGGCAGCGGTTGGGAACGGGACGGGGAACGCCGCCGTTTCCCTGTCCTCATGGAATACATCGCAAGGCCGTGAACAGGCCGGGAGGATGGGATGCTCTCGACGATCCTGCTGATTATCCTGATTCTGCTGCTGATCGGGGCGGTGCCGGCGTGGCCGCACAGCCGCGCGTGGGGCTATGGCCCCAGCGGGTTGCTGGGCATCGTTCTGATCGTGCTGCTGGTTCTGGTGCTGACCGGGCGGATGTGACGAACGCCGCACCCGCCGACAGGGTTGCGGGCGGGCGAAAAGTCGTGTACCAATCGGTAAAGTCAATAACGATTGGTACAGAACCATGCGCAGCTTTTTCGCCCGTCATCAGCCGGCCCAACCCATCCGCACCGCCCTGATCGCCGGCTTGGGGGGGCTTCTGGCCATCGGCCTGATCGGGGCCTTCACAGCCTACGCCCACACACCGCTCATCATGGCGCCGTTCGGGGCAAGCTGCGTGCTGCTGTTCTCGGTGCCGGGCAGCCCGCTGTCGCAACCGGCCAACGTGGTCGGCGGGCATGGGGTGGCGGCTTTGACCGGCCTTGTGCTGCGGCTGATCCTGCCCGATGCCTGGTGGGCGGCGGCCCTGGCGGTCGGGGTGGCCATCGGTCTGATGGCGGCGTTGCGGGTCACCCATCCCCCGGCGGGGGCCGACCCGCTGGTGGTGTTCGCCGCCGACCCGGATTTCAGCTTTCTCGTGCTGCCGGTGCTGTCCGGTGCCCTGGCCCTGGTCGCCGTGGCCGCGCTGTTCCACAGGGCCAACGGCGTGGCCTATCCCCTGGGGGGGCGGGCCTGATGGCGCGGCAGGTGGCCGAACGCGGCGACGTGGTGCCGGTGCTGGGCGAGATCTTTCGCCGCTACGGCTTCGAGGGCGCCAGCATCACCCGCATCACCGAACAGACTGGGCTGGGCAAGGGCAGCCTGTACCACTTCTTTCCCGGCGGGAAGGACGAGATGGCCGAGGCGGTGCTTGCCCACATCCGCGCGTGGTTCGAGGATCACATCTTTCGCCCGCTGGAAGAGGAGGAGCCGGCGGCGGCCGTCGAGCGGATGTTTGCGGGGGTGGATGAGTATTTCCGCTCCGGCTGCCGGATCTGTCTGGTCGGCGCCTTCGCCCTTGACGACACCCGCGGGCGTTTTGCCGGGGCGGTGAACGGCTATTTCAGCCGGTGGATCGCGGTGCTGGCCGGGGCCTTGCGGCGGGCCGGTTTCGATGAGGCCACCGCCGGGCAGCGGGCCGACGCGGTGGTGGCCGGCATCCAGGGGGCCATCGTGCTGGCCCGTGCGCTGGATGATGCGGACCGCTTCACCACCGTCATCGATGGCCTGCGGGCGGCTTGCCGGGCGTCATAAAAGGGCAGGGCGCCTTCCCCCGGCGGGAAAGGCGCCCTGCTTGATAGGGGGATCAGCCCGCGTGATAGGCGCGGTTCACGGCGCTGACGATGGCGCGCAGGCTGGACGTCACGATGTCGGGGTCGATGCCGACGCCGAACAGGGTGCGCCCGTCGCCGGTGCGGACCTCCACGAAGGATGCGGCCTGGGAATCCTCGCCGGTGGCGACGGCGTGTTCCTTGTAATCGATCACATGCACGTCATAGCCGGCTTCGGCGCGCAGACCGTTCAGGAAGGCGTCGATGGGGCCGTTGCCCTTGCCGCGGATGGTCAGCGGCTTGCCGTCCTTCAACAGCGAAGCGGTCAGCGTGCGCTGCCCCGACCCCGGCCCGCGCGGCTCGGTGCCGTGCTCCAGCAGCATCAACGGACGGTCACGGTCCAGATACTCGGCTTGGAAGGTGCCCCAGATGGCGGCGGGGGACAGTTCCTTGCCGGTCTCGTCCGCCACCTTCTGCACCACCTTGGAGAATTCGATCTGCAGGCGGCGGGGGATTTCCTTCAGCCCGTGCTCGGTTTCCAGGATATAGGCGATGCCGCCCTTGCCCGACTGGCTGTTGATGCGGATCACCGCTTCATAGCTGCGGCCGATGTCCTGCGGGTCGATGGGCAGATAGGGCACTTCCCACTTGTCGGAATTGGCCTTTTCCAGCGCGTGCAGACCCTTGCGGATGGCGTCCTGGTGCGAACCGGAGAAGGCGGTGAACACCAGCTCGCCGGCATAGGGATGGCGGGGGGGCACCGGCAACTGGGTGCAGTATTCCGACACCCGCACGATCTCGTTGATGTCGTTGACCACCAGACCGGGATCGACGCCCTGGGTGAACATGTTCAGCGCCAGGGTCACGATGTCCACGTTGCCGGTGCGCTCGCCGTTGCCGAACAGGGTGCCTTCCACCCGGTCGGCACCGGCCAGCACCGCCAGTTCGGCGGCGGCAACACCCGTGCCGCGGTCGTTGTGGGGGTGCACGCTGATAATCAGGCTGTCGCGGTTCTTCACCGTGCGCCCGAACCATTCGATCTGATCGGCATAGACGTTGGGCATCGCCATTTCCACCGTCGCCGGCAGGTTGACGATCATCCGGCGCTCAGGGGTGGCACCCCAGGCTTCGGCCACCGCTTCCACCACCTCGACCGCGAAGTCCAGCTCGGTGCCGGTGAAGCTTTCCGGGGAATATTCCAGCACCACCTCGGTTTCCGGGTACTGG
The DNA here is from genome assembly GCA_937927415.1 of uncultured Rhodospirillaceae bacterium. GTDB lineage: Bacteria > Pseudomonadota > Alphaproteobacteria > Azospirillales > Azospirillaceae > Azospirillum. Next base: position 206,717 of record CALBDS010000042.1, on the reverse strand, counting down.
GCGGCGATGTCGCGGACCAGCCGGGTGCCCTTCACCGCGATGTCAATGATGCCGGCACGGTCCATGCCGAACACCACGCGGCGCTGCAATTCGGAGGTGGAGTTGTACAGATGCACCACCGCCCGCTTGGCGCCCTTGATGCCCTCGAACGTGCGGCGGATCAGTTCTTCACGGGCCTGGGTCAGCACCTGGATGGTGACGTCGGCGGGGATGCGCCCCTCGTCGATCAACTCGCGGCAGAAATCGAATTCGGTCTGGGAGGCGGCGGGGAACCCCACCTCGATCTCCTTGAACCCCATCTTGACCAGCAGATCGAACATGGCGCGCTTGCGCTCCGGCCCCATGGGTTCGATCAGGGCCTGGTTGCCGTCGCGCAGATCGACCGAGCACCAGATGGGGGCCTTGTCCAGCACCCGGTTCGGCCATTCGCGCTTGCCGCCCATATCGACGGACTGAAACGGGGTGTAGCGGTGGATCGGCATGGAGGAGACGTTGGTCATGGCGCTTATCGCACTCCTGATTCCCTGGACCGGCGTGGATTCGGCTGGCCGGCGGGAGGTCGTCACAAAGAGGGTGGTCGGGTATCCGGCGCGCAATACGGCCGCCGAGCCGCCGGGGAGGCTCTGCGGCCGCCCCTAAGTCGCAGCCCCGGCCCCCGCCGGGAAGCGCCGCTGGTCCGATGCTCGATCATGGAAAGACTTCGACCTGTGAAGAAACAGAAGGGTGGAACGCCGTTTGCCCGGTCGCTGTCAAAGCGCCGGGTTGATAAGGAGCAGCAGGGCGTTCGGAATCATGCAGGTCGTCATGCCCGCTAATGTGCAAAGACCGAAGCCGGCTGTCAAGCATCCCCTATCAGAGGTGTCATGCGCGCGGGGATGGTCCGGTGACGGCCGGCACGCCGGATCAGTGCCGGATGGAGCCGGCGGGCTGCCCCGCCTCGCCAAAGGTGACCGCCGCCAGCGCCAGTTCCGCAGCCCCGTCGCGGAAACGGTCGGCCAGGGTGGTGAAACGGGGATCGCCCGATGACTCCACCGCGATGCGCAGGTGGAATTCCGCCAGCCGCAGGTGGTTGATCGCCGTCACCACATGCCGCGCCTCCGCCCCGGTCAACTGTCCGGCGCGCTGCGCGATGCCGTCGAGCCGGTCGAACAGCGTTTCCCCGTCGTCATGGTCCGGTGTGGGGTCGGGGGTGGCGTTGGTGTCGGCCTCGTCAAAGGGATAAGCCATCGTTCATACCGTTCAGCAGAGAGGGGAGACGGTTTTTCTACGCCGAAAAAGGTGTTCCGGTTCATGGCGAGACTTACAAAAGGCGAAATTTTTGTGGGTGACGTAATATTTCATCCTTTTGTATTAGGACGTATGTCACCGATGAAACTTGTTTCGCCTGGATTATAGTTTGCTTTCGGGTCCGCCGCTTTCGCATCCGCCGGTAAGGGAGGAGCCTATGCCCGGTGTGTCTGTGTCGGGTGTCTCTGTGTCGGGTGTCTCGATACCCGGTGTCCTGGGCGGGGCGGGCACGCCGCCCGGCGGGCAACGGTATCGGCGTCCGGGGCGTGTTCTTCTTCCGGCAATGGCGGCGGCCTTGCTGGTCACGCTGATGCTTCAGGTGGTGAGCGCCCTGATCCGTTATGGTGCGGAGGGTGACGATACCCTGTCGGTGCTGCTGGGGGTGGCGGCGCTGGCGGTGACGGTCCTGCCCATCACCGTGGTTCTGCTGCACCGGGCGGTTGGCGGATGGCGCGGGGCAGGGATACCGCCAGCCGATCGGTGAAGCACCGTTAAGGAAGTGTTGCCCTTTCTGCCCCGACCGGGGTTAAATCCGCGCGGTCATCGACACGCGGAGCACATGGCATGGGCGTTCTCGATTTTCTCAAGGTGATGATTGCCGACAAGAAGAAGCCGTCGTCCCCAAAGGGGCCTCGCGCCAACAACAGCAAGATCGAATTCGACGGCAAAAGCTTTCCGCTGGCCGCTGTGACCGACAAGGGATTCGTGGCGACTCAGTTCGACGGCTCGCTGATCGCCGGCCAGACCGCCCGGATCATGGTCAAGGTGGATGATGAGATCGGCCTGTTCAGCTTTCCCGCCACCGTAGCCATCAACGACGCATCGAACGGAAAGTGCGTCGGCGAATGGACGCTGCTGACCCCGGAACTGGCGTCGCGCCTGAAGACCTATGCCCAGCGGCGCAAGGACAAATCCAAAAAAGGTTAAGATCGGCGGGGCGCCTGACGCGGCGCCCCAACCGGAAAGAAAATCACTGCCGGGAGGTGGTGTTCGGGGTGGCGTTGACCATCATCGGCTCGGCCAGAGCCTTCATGCTGGTGATCCATTCCGACAGGGTGACGAAATTGCACCCCTTGGCCCGCAGCTCGGCAATCACCCGCGGCAGTGCCGCGGCGGTCGAGGCATAGGTGGAGTGCAGCAGGATCACGCTGCCGGTCCCCGCCGCGGTCTTGACGTGATGGACGATCTTGTCGGGATCGCGCACCTGCCAGTCGCGGGTGTCCACGTTCCACAGCACGGGACTCATGTTCTCTTCCCGCGTGATCGCCAGCATCTCGTTGGTGTAGCGGCCATAGGGCGGGCGGAACAGCACCGGGTCGGCCCCGATGGACCGCAGGATGCGGTTGGCTTCGGCGATTTCAAACCGCTGGGCCGTGGGGGGCAGGGCGCGCAGGTCGGCGTGGGTCAGGCTGTGGTTGCCGATCTCGTGCCCGTCGGCCACGAAATCCTGGATGATCTCGGGATAGCGGGCCGCCACCTTGGCGACCGGAAAATAGGTCACGGTGATCTTTTCCTGGCGCAGGATGTCCAGGATCTGGCGGGTCACCGTGCGGTGCGGGCCGTCGTCGAAGGTGACGGCGCAGAGATTCCACTTTTCCCGTTCCAGGACCGCGTGGGTCACCTTCAGCCGGGTGTCGGGCAGGACGCCGCCCAGACGCCCGGTGCGGCGGCTGCGCTGCTCGATCTCGTTCAGGACCTTGGCTTCTTCGGCGGAATAGTGAACCACGCCGTCGGCCTTGACCACCGGCTCGGTGGACAGCGGCACCACCTTGGCCAGCGCCACGGCGGCGGCCTGCATGGTGTTGGGCGTGCCGGCGCCGATATCGCTCAGCGACGGAGCCGAGGGCAGGACGGGGGCGGGCTTGACCGCATCCGATCCGGCGGCTTTCACCACTTCCGACGGGCTTGGCGGTGCCGTTACCGCCACGGCAACGGGCTTTGCCGCGGCGGCGGGCGGCGGCGCAGCCTGCGCCGAGGGGGTGGGGGCCGGTGCGGCGGGCGCCTGCTCGGCGACCGTCTGGGTGGAGGCTGCCGGGGGACTGGCCGGTGCTGCCGGTGCGGCGGCGGTGACCGTGCCGCTCTGCGCCTTTTCCATCGCCAGACAGCCGAAACCGGCGCCGATGACCCTGCGGCACAGGGAAACGGCATCGCCGCCCGCCGGCACCATCCCACGCAGGGCATAGCCGGCGTCGGGCCGCTGCGGATCGATCAGAACGATCATGGGGGTGATGTCGGACACCAGCGTCGGCACCTTGCGCGTCAGCATGCCCCAGTCGGCCCACGCCTCTCCTTCACGCTGATATAGGCCGAACTGCAGCATCGACACCGATGCGCCGGTCTGGGACGTAATAGGCTGGGTGCGGGTGGCCTGGACGGGGGCCGTCGTCGTGGCGGCGGCGGGCGCCGGGGGAACGGACGGTGCGGCCGCATCCTTGGTTTTTCCAGGCGGTGCTGCCGGTGCCTGCTGGAGCAGGTGCACGGGCTTGCGCCCCGGCAGGACCGCTGCCGACGCATCGGGCAGCAGGGCGCCCAGGGCGACCCCCATCATCAGGACGAAGGCGCATCCCCGCCGAAGCGTGGAGGCGCGGCACGACGGGATCGGGAAAAAACGGGAGGCGTCAGGCAACGTGGGCAGCACCATGCGGGTTCCCGTGTGGGGGTCCGGGCGGAAACCATGGGACCGTAAGGGGGCAACCCGGTCGAAGTACCACCAGTGCCGGGAAAATCCAATCGGAAGTATGGCGAAAATGAGGAAAGGACGGTTTATTTCCCTCTCATGTGGCCGTTCAGATACGGCCTGTAGCCGGCATCGGAACACAGGATATGGTCCTGTAGCCAACGGCTGAGAAAAGCCAGCACATCATCGCCCAGCGTGTCCTGATCGGTGTGCAGCAGCCGGCGGCGGATCGCCACAACTTCAGCGGTCAGATCAGCGTGCAGCTTGCGGTGCCCGGCCAACCCCGGATAGCCGGCCCGTGCCATGTACCCTTCCTCTTTCTCGAAATGAAACACGGTGTAGTCGAGCAACTCGTCGAACACCGCTTCCAGAATGATGCGGTCGTGGCGGGCGTCGGCGGCGGCAAGCTGGTTGATGAGGTCGATCAGGACCCGATGGTCGTTGTCCAGATCCTCCACGCCGACGCTCATGCCATCATCCCAGCGGATGATGGTCACGGCGGCGCGGGCCGCCAGTGCGGCGTCGAAGGCGGCCACCACGTCGGGATCGAAATCACTGCCCGCCCGTTCGTGGATATAGGCCAGTGCCGTTTCGGTGCTCCAGGCATCCTTGTACACGCGGCGGTGGGTCAGGGCGTCGAACACGTCGGCCACGGCGACGATGCGCGCCGACAACGGAATGGCGCTGCCCGCCAGCCCGCCGGGATAGCCGGAACCGTCGAATTTCTCGTGATGACAGCCGGCCACCTCCGCCCCCAGGGCGAGATAGCCGCCATCCTCCGACAGGCGGGCGGTGCGTTCCAGAATCGCCCGGCCGTTGGCGCTGTGGCGTTCCATCACCGCGCGCTCTTCCGGGGTGAAGCGGCCGGGCTTTTGCAGAACGCTGTCGGGGATGGTGATCTTGCCCACATCATGCAGCATCGCCGCCACCCGCAGCCGTTCGCGGAAGCGGTCGGTCACCTGGGCGGTGTAGGGGCCGTGATGCTGCAAAGCGCGGGCGATTTCGTCGGTCAGTCGCGACACGCGCAAAATGTGCTGGCCGGCGTAGGGATCCTTGTGTTCCGCCAGGGTGGCCAGGGCGACGACGCTGGCCTTGTGGATGCGGCGCAGGCGCATTTCCGCGGGGCCGAGATGACCAAGGTGGATGGAATCGCCGCCACGCCACCGCCGGGCCTGGAAACGCCGCACCGTCCGCCCCGCCACCGCCATTCTGCCTCTCCGTCCCGCGCCGATTTCACCACCGAGCGGCGGTGATTATCGTCACTCTTGGAAAGAGAGGGAACACAATTGTTAGCTACGTCATGAAAGGAACGCCAACCCTGGCCGCGGTGCGCGCATGGGGAGCGGCGGGAACCCGCCGCATCCGCTCCGGTTATCCCTTGACCATTCCCCCACACAGCTTATGTGACGAGAGCAGGGAGGATCATTCCGGATGGCTGACGATCCTGTCGATGTGGAAGAACGCATCCGCCAGCGCGCCTATGCCATATGGGAGCGTGAGGGCCGCCCCGACGGGCGGGATGTCGATCATTGGGCGTTGGCCCGCGAGGAGATCGCCATCGAAGACAATCTTTCCTCGACCCTTCTGCCCAACCCGGCCGGCGGACCCGACGCCACCGCCCGGCGCACCGAGCCGGTGGAGCCGGTTGAAAGCATCGAAACCCTGGGCGATCTGCCCGGTCTTGCCGACCAGGGAGAGGAATTCGCCCTGCCCGAGGCGGTGACCGGACGGGTGGAGGCCCCTATGGACGAGCCTGCGGCCCAACAGCCAAAGGCATCGCCGCGCCGTCGCCCGGCCGGACGCCGATGACCTCAGCACAGCCTCAATCCCAGAAAACAGCAAGGGGGAGTCTCAATGGACGTCAATCTTGAAATTGCGTTCCACAATATGGACACCTCACCCTCGTTGGAAAGCCTGATCGCCGAGCGGGCGAACCGTCTGAAGCAGCGGTTCAGCCGTCTGGTCGGCGTGCGGGTGGCGGTGGAAAAGCAGATGGCCCAGCACCGCACCGGCAATGTGTTCGACGTGCATGTCGAACTGATGGTGCCGGGCAGCGATCTGGTGGTCAGCCGCCCGGCCAAGGTGCAGAAGCGGTACAGCAACCCCGACGCCGCCACATCGGTCCGCGATGCCTTTGATGCGGCGGAGCGTCAGTTGCTTGACCGCAAGGGCAAGCAGCGCAACCCTGCCCGCGCCATCCCACGCGAACCGGGCGTCGTGCCCGGCACCAGTCCGGCGGAATAGCCGTTCCGTCTCAGCCGATCATGCGTTGATGCTCAAGGAAGGCGGTCTTCAGGACCGCCTTCAACGCATCGCTGTAGCGGTCGAAACGGACCGAGGCCTGCGCCCGCCCGCGGTTGCTGTGGACCACGACGAATTCGGCCGTGGCGGTGATGCCCTTGGCTTCGTCCAGGATCACCGTGGCCTGCACCGTCTGGCCGTTGACGAACGGATGGCCGGAGGTGTGCAGGCACATGCCGCCGATGGACCAGTTGCGGGTGGCAAAGCGCAAGCCCCCGCTTTCCACCGTCAGCGCCGGGCGGGCATAGCGTTTGTGCCGCCGCCGTTCCTGCGCCGTCAGCGGCGGGGGCGGCGGTGTTTCGACCGGCCCGGTGATGCCGGAATTGTCCAGCCGCGCCCCGGTCAGGCAGGCGTTGGTGATGACGGCGTTCCCCAGTTCCGCCCCCGACAGATCGGCGCCGGACAGGTCGGCCCCTTCCAGATTGGTGGGCCACGGGCGCCCGCCGCTCAGCATGACGGGGGATCCCTTGACCCCGTTCAGTTGCGCCCCCGTCAGGCGGGTGCGGCGCAGGTTGGCGCCGTTGGCTCCGGCCCCGCGCATGTCCGCCGCCTCCATCTCGGAATAGGACAGGTCGGCCATCTCCAGGCTGGTCATGCGCAGCGTCAGCCCCGGCAGACGGCAGCGGCGCAGCCGCGCCCCCGACAGCATCCGGTTGTCGAGGTTGAGGGCGGCCACCTCCACCATGTCCAGATCCAGCCGCCGGCCCTCGGCCCCCTGGCTGTTGACCCATGCCTCGTGGGCAGCCACCGCCGCCAGGGCGTGGGCCAGGGGCAGGGGGGTGTAGGTGGGTTCGGCAATCGCCCCCGGCGGCAGGGAAAAGGGGATGTAGGTGCGTTTCAGCGTCTGCTGGTCCAGCACGGTCTGGCCGAACCGGGCGTTGTCGAACACCGCCCCCGACAGGTCGGTGCCCAACAGGATGGCGCTGCCCAGATCAGCCCCGGTCAGATCGGCGTCGTTGAGGTCGGCGCCGGTCAGATCGCACCCTTCCAGATTGGCCCCCGCCAGGATCGACCGCTCCAGATGCGCTTCGGTCAGCCGGGTTTGCCCGCCCAGCGACGGCTGCCCTTCGCTTTCCAGCACGCCGGCGCGGAAATCGGCGCCGCGCAGGATGGCATCGGTCAAAACCGCCCGGTGCATGTTGGCCCCGCGCAGGTCGGCCCCGGCCAGATTGGCGCCGCTGAGATCGGCGGCTTCCAGATCGGCGCCGAACAGGTCCGTCTGGCTGAGGTCGGCCCCACCCAGCCGGGTGCGCACCAGACACGCCCCCGCCAGCTTGGCCCCGGTCAGATTGACCCGGTTCAGCGGCAGACCCGACAGGTTGCGGAAGCTGAGATCGGCCCGGCGGCCCCCCCGCCGTTTCAGCCAAAGCTGATGAGCCTGCAAAATGGCCTTGATGGCCTCGATCTCGGCTGGGCTGTGGTCGGTCATGGGCCGCTCGCTCCGGAAAAACGTCGGGCACACACATCACAAAAGATCGGTGCCGCCACCGATTTCACCAGGGAAGAGAGCGCAATTTTCCTAAAAATGGAAGCACTGATCGCCGTTTGCGATTGAAAGATGCTTTCCGATCAATATTGGAAATATAAAATTACAAAAGTGGTTTTTTAATTGCACTGCCCCAGGGAATTTTCGCCACAAACGGTCTTGCCGTCGATCCAGGTGGCGCCGCTGACATCAGCGTGGCGGAAATCGCTGCCCGACAGGCGGGCGCCGGTCAGGTCGGCCCCGACCAGATCGACCCCGATCAGCTTGGCGTTGCGCAGATCGGCGTCGCGCAGGCTGGCGCCGGTCATCACGGCGCGGGTGAAATCGGCTTCGATCAGCCGGGCGCGGTCCAGCTTGACGCCCTTCATCTCGGCGCTGACGAATTTGGCGCGGTAGCCGTCGGCATCGATCAGCGACGCCCCGTTCAGACGCGCGCGGACGAAGGCGGAATCGCGCACGTTTGCCCGATCCAGCACCGCCCCGCTGAGATCCCGCCCGTCGAAGGTGCAGCGGCGCCAGCTCACCTCCGCCCGCGGCTGGTCGGCGCAGTCGGCGCGGGCGGTGCCGGGAAGGGCGCCAAGAAACAGGGCAAGAAGACACAAGCGCCAGCGGGTCATGACAGCCCCTCCCCATCGGGTGTGCGGGCGGGCAGGGCGATGGCACGCCCGGCCCGGACCGGGCGGGGCAGGGCGGCGTGGCGGCGGGCCAGATCCGCCACCCGGCTTGCCACGGCGGGGGGAAAGGGTGCGGCCCGGCGGTCGGTCAGGTCAACGTGCAGCAGCATAAATTCGGCGGTGGCGGCGACGAAGCCTTCGCTGTCATGGCGCATGGTGTGGAACAGGTGCAGGCGCTTGGCATCCGCCCCCAGGACCAGCGTATCGAACGTCAGCCCGTCCCCCTCCGTCACCTCGCGGGCGTAGGTCAGATGGGCCTCCACCACGAACAGGGAGCGGTTTTCGCTTTCCACATAGGCCTTGCCGATGCCCAGGGCGTCCAGCACGGCATCGGTGGCCTGATCGAAGGCCAACAGATAATAGGCCACGTTCATGTGGCCGTTGTAGTCGATCCACTCCGGGCGGACCGTGGCGCGGTGGAGCGTCAGCGGGGCGGTGTCGGTCATGCAGGGCTGCGAAGTCAGGTTGACACCCCCTCTCCCCGCCGGGGAGAGGGGGTGCTAAGCGCGGGGTGAGGGCCGGATTTCGCACGGAACGCCCGAAATCCGTTGCGAAGCAACGCCGAATCTGAGGTTTCGAGAGCCTTGCGGCTCGATTTTCGGGCTATCGCGCGAAAATCGGCCCTCACCCCGTCCCTCTCCCCGGCGGGGAGAGGGGGATTGTGCGGCGTTGTGAACCTGACGTCGTTGCCCTGGTCGATCATAACCCTTCAGATGGGGAGCGGGTGGGGAAATGAAACCCCGCCCCGGCGTGTTCCTCAGACCGAGAAGTATTTCGCCCGCGGGTGATGCACGACGATGGCCGAGGTGCTCTGTTCCGGGGTCAACTGGTGCTCGTCGGTCAGGCTGATGCCGATGCGCCCGGCGTCGAGCAGGCGCAGCAACGCCTCCTGATCCGCCAGATTGGGGCAGGCGGGATAGCCGAAGCTGTAGCGGGAGCCGTGATAGTCCTGCTGCAACAGCTTTTCCTTGTCCCGGCTGTCCTCGGCGGCGAAGCCCAGTTCGGCGCGGATGCGGGCGTGGACGTATTCCGCCATCGCCTCCGCCATCTCCACCGACGCGCCATGCAGGTAGAGGTAATCCTGATAGCGGTTGGCGGCGAACCAGTCCTGCAGCACGTCGGTGGCGTGCTGGCCCATGGTCACCACCTGCAGCCCGATCACGTCACGCTCGGGCGCGGTCACGTCGCGGAAGAAATCGGCGATGCACTCCCCATCCTCCTTGGCCTGGCGGGGCAGGGTGAAGCGCGCCACCTCGGTCGTGCCGTCCTCGGCGAACAGGATCAGGTCGTTGTCTTGCGCCGCGGCCTTCCAATAGCCGTAGACCGCCTGAGGCTGGAGGATGTTTTCCTTGGCACAGGTCGCCAGCAGGGTGTCGAGGATGGGGCGCAGATCCTTCCTGGCCCATTCCTTGAATTCCTCCAGCGTGCGCCCGTCCTTCCGGTAGCCCCAGTGAAGCTGATAGACCATCCGCTCGTTGAGATAGGTGACGAGCGTCTTCAGCGGCACATGCTCGATGACCTTCGATCCCCAGAATGGCGGGGTGGGCACGGCCACCCCCTCCGCCAGCCGGTTGCGGCGGGCGCGCACGGCTTCCCGATCCACCGGGCCGGTCGCGGCCTCGGTCGGGCGGCCGATGGTGCGGCGGCGGTTGACGGCGCGGCCCTGGCGCTTGGTCTGGATCACGGCAAGGTCGGTGTCGAAGCTGCCGGTCACCACCTTGTCCATCAGCGTCAGCCCGTCGAAGGCATCACCGGCGTATGCCACCCGCCCGCAGCCGTAGGAGCGGACGCAATCCTCCTCCACATAGGCGCGCGTGAGGGCGGCCCCGCCGAGGAACACCGGGATTTCCAGCCCCTCGCGGGTCATCTCCTCCAGGTTCTCGCGCATGATGACGGTGGATTTGACCAGCAGGCCGGACATGCCGATGGCATCCGCCTTGTGCTCCTTGGCGGCCTGGATGATGGCGGTGACCGGTTGCTTGATGCCCAGGTTCACCACCTTGTAGCCGTTGTTGGTCAGGATGATGTCCACGAGGTTCTTGCCGATGTCGTGAACATCGCCCTTCACGGTCGCCAGGACCATGGTGCCCTTCTGCTGGCCGTCGGCCTTTTCCATGAAGGGTTCGAGATAGGCGACGGCGGCCTTCATGGTTTCGGCCGATTGCAGCACGAAGGGAAGCTGCATCTTGCCCGACCCGAACAGCTCGCCCACCACCTTCATGCCGTCCAGCAGATAGGTGTTGATGATCTCGATGGGCGAGTATTTCTCCATCGCGGTCTTCAGGTCGTCGTCCAGCCCGGTGCGGTCGCCGTCGATGATGCGCTGCTTCAGGCATTCCTCGATGGTGTCGGGGCGGGCCTTCTTCTTGGCGTCCGCGGCCTTGCGGCCCTCGAACAGGGCGATGAAGGCCTGGAGCGGGTCATAGCCTTCGGCGCGGCGGTCGAAGATCAGGTCTTCCGCCGTCTTGACCTCCTGCTCGGCGATCAGGTGCAGCGGCATGATCTTGGACACATGCACGATGGCGCCGGTCATGCCGCGCTTGACCGCGTGGTCCAGGAACACCGAGTTCAGCACATGCCGCGCCGCGGCGTTCAGCCCGAACGACACGTTCGACAGACCCAGGATGATCTGGCAGTCGGGCATGGCCTTGGCAATGGCCTCGATGCCGTCGAGCGTCCAGATGGCGAGCTTGCGGTCATCCTCGTTGCCGGTGGCAATGGTGAAGGTCAGCGGATCGAACAGCAGGTCCGACGGTGCCAGCCCGAATTCCCCCACCGCCATGTCATAGAGACGCTTGGCAATCTCCAGCTTGCGCTCGGGCGTCTTTGCCATGCCCTCTTCGTCGATGGTCAGGGCGATGACGGCGGCGCCGAACTTCTTGGCGAGTGCCAAGCGTTTGCGCGCCGGTTCCTCCCCATCCTCGAAGTTGATGGAGTTGATGATCGCCTTACCGCCGTAGAGCGCCAGTGCTGCTTCCAGCACGCCCAGTTCGGTGGAATCGATGACCAGCGGGGCGGTGACCGAGCCGACGAACCGCTGCACCACCGCGTTCATTTCCGCCTTTTCGTCGCGTCCGACAAAGGCGGTGCAGACGTCCAGCGAGTGGCTGCCCTCCTTCACCTGTTCGCGGGCCATATCGACGCAGCCGTCCCAGTCGTGGGCGGCCTGCAGCTCGCGCCACTTCTTGGAGCCGTTGGCGTTGCAGCGTTCGCCGATGGCGAAGAAGGCATTCTCTTGCCGCAGCGTCACTTGGGAATAGAGCGAGGCCACGGCGGGAACCCAGTGGACCGTGCGGTTCTTGGGCGCCGGGCGGATCTGGCCCGCCGGGGCCAGACGGCGCAGGGCTGCGTCGGCGGCGGCGATGTGGGGAATGTTGGTGCCGCAGCACCCGCCCACCAGATTAACCCCGTCGTCGCGGACGAAACGCTCGATCCAGGTGCCGAAATCCTCGCCGCGCAGGGGATAATGCGTCTTGCCGTCCACCAGTTCGGGCAGCCCGGCGTTGGGCTGCACCGACACCAGCCCCGGCCAGTTCTGGGTCAGCCAGCGCACATGCTCGCTCATCTCCAACGGGCCGGTGGCGCAGTTCAGCCCCATCAGCGGCACGTCCAGCGCCTGGATGATGGTGGCGGCGGCGGCGATGTCGGTGCCCACCAGCAGCGTGCCGGTGGTCTCCACCGTCACCTGCACGAAGATGGCGATGTCGGAGCCGGCCTCGGTCCTGGCGCGCTTGACGCCGTTGACCGCGGCCTTGATCTGCAAGGGATCCTGGCAGGTTTCGATCAGCACCGCGTCGGCGCCGCCGGCAATCAGGCCCGCGGCCTGGGCATAGAAGGAGTCTTCCGCCTTGGCGTAAGCGATGTGGCCCAGGCTGGGCAGCTTGGTCCCCGGCCCCATGGATCCCAGCACGAAGCGCGGGCGCCCGTCCTTGAAACTGTCGGCGGCTTCGCGGGCCAGTTCCACGGCGCGCTTGTTGATCTCGAACGCCTTGTCCTCCAGCCCGAATTCGCCCAGCGTGACGGGGGAGGCGCCGAAGGTGTCGGTTTCCACCATGTCCGCCCCGGCCTCGTAATAGCCGCGGTGGATTTCCCGCACGATGTCGGGGCGTGACAGGGGCAGGATGTCGGTGCAGTTCTCGTGCCCCCAGAAATCCTTTTCCACATCCAGATCGAGCGACTGAATCCGGCTGCCGAACCCGCCGTCGCACAGCAGAACGCGGTCGCGCAGGGTGTCGAGAATATGGGCCATGGGACGAACGGTCCTTTTGTTCAGCGGTACGACGAGAAAAGAGGTGGAACGGGCGGCGGGATCAGGCGGCCGGCGCCTTGGCCCTGACCCCCAGCATCCGGCAGATGGCGGTGGTCAGATCCGAACGGTTGAGGGTGTAGAAGTGGAAGGCGTCCACCCCCTCGGCCTGCAGCGCCTGGCACTGTTCGGCGGCGACGGTGGCGGCGACCAGATGGCGGGTTTCCGGGTCGGCGTCCAGCCCCTCGAACGTCTCCGCCAGCTTTGCGGGGATGGTGGCGTTGCACTTTCCGGCAAACTCCACCGCGCGGGCGTAATTGGTGATGGGCAGGATGCCGGGCACGATGGGGGCGGTGATCCCCGCCGCAGCACAGCGGTCGCGGAAGCGCAGGTATTTGTCGTTGTCGAAGAAGAACTGGGTGATGCCGCGGGTGGCCCCGGCATCCACCTTGCGCTTCAGATTGTCCAGGTCGAACGCGGCCGACGGCGCGTCGGGATGGGCTTCGGGATAGGCCGCCACCGAAATCTCGAAATCGGCCACCGCCTTCAGCCCGGCCACCAGATCGGCGGCATAGGCATAGCCGCCGGGGTGCGGCGCATAGGCCCCGCCCAGCCCGCCCGCCGCTTCCGGCGGATCGCCGCGCAGCGCCACGATGTGGCGGATGCCGGCGTTCCAATAGGTGCGGGCGATGGCGTCGATCTCGTCGCGCGTGGCCCCGACACAGGTCAGATGGGCGGCGGCGGGGATGCCGGTTTCGCTCTGGATGCGGCAGACGGTGGCATGGGTGCGTTCCCGCGTCGAGCCGCCGGCACCGTACGTCACCGAGACGAAGGCCGGGGCCAGCGGCGCCAGCCGCTGGATGGCCTGCCACAGGCTCTGCTCCATCTTCTCCGTCTTGGGCGGGAAGAATTCGAAGCTGACGGATGGTGCGGTCGTCATGAGGCGGCTCCGGTGACGGTGGAAGCAGGGAAGAGAGGGGATGCGGCGGGGCGTTCCGCCGTCCAAAGGGATACGGTGAGCGGGTCGCCCGGCAGATGGACCGGCGCCGCCATGGTCAGCCCCGCCTGCCGGCACCATTGCTCCACCTCGCCGTCGGCGAAGCCGAGACGGCGGTGGGCGTGGTCGGTGCGCAGGGCCTCCAACTCGTGCGGGGCGAAATCCACCATCAGCAGCCGCCCGCCGGGGCGCAGCACGCGGGCGGCTTCGGCCACCACCCCGGCGGGATCCTCGGCGAAATGCAGCACCTGATGGACCACCGCGGCGTCGAAGCTGGCGGCGGGGAAGGGCAATTGATAGATGTCGGCCTGGCGCACGTGACACTGGCGCAGCCCGGCCGCTTCCAGCTTGGCCCGCGCGATGGACAGCATTTCCCGCGACAGGTCCACCCCCACCGCGTGGCGGCAGCGGGGGCCCAGGATTTCCAGCATCCGGCCGGTGCCGGTGCCGATGTCCACCATGTCCTCGACCGATTCGGGGAACAGGGCGGCAAGGGCGGCCTCCACCTCCCGTTCGGGCACATGCAGGGCGCGGATCTCGTGCCAGCGTTCGGCGTTGTCGCGGAAATAGGCCAGTGCCGCGTCGGCCCGGCTGCGGCGAATCGTATCGAGCCGTTCCAGATCCAGCGCCAGGGTGGCATCGTTTTTGGGGATGGCATCCACCAGAATGTGAGCCAGCGCCGTGGCACGCCCCTTTTCCGACAGACGGAAAAAGGCGAAGGTGCCTTCGCGCGAACGGTCCAGCAGGCCGCAGTCGCACAGCAGTTTCAGATGACGCGACACCCGCGGCTGGCTCTGGCCCAGGATTTGGGTCAGATCGCTGACGGTCAGCTCCGCCCGCGCGCACAGCGCCAGAAGGCGCAGGCGGGTCGGTTCGGCCGACGCCTTCAGGATCTGGAGCAGGTCGTCCATGGACCGTATCACGCCGCTGCGCCCGTCATGGTGAGGTATCCGCCAGAACAATAGGGGAGGGACGCTCCACCGCTGGAGCTTGATAGAGATATAAAGATATCTTTATGCCTCGTAAACCCCATTCTGCGGTGAGGGACGGATGCGGGACGCGGCGGCAGCGCAACCACACCTGATGGAAATACAGAAGGGTATCGGAATGGCAGGCTGGTCAAACGGCTATGCCTATGTTAGCTAGGATTGAGCCGTCAGAACCGATAAGTGAATCGGCCCTTTGCGCGGCGCCGCCCGAAGTCTCCATCGGCGGAGTGGTGAGAGTCACTCGCAGGGAGACAGTTGACGCGACAAAAGACGAGTCCCCGCCTCCATGACCCTGGCCAGCTTTACCCGTCCTTTCATCCGCGTCGCCGCAGTGGTGATGCTGTCCCTTTCCGCCGCCGGTTGCGCCAACTCTCCCGACGCGCAGGATGGAGCCGGAATCAGCGACCCGCTGGAGCCGGTGAACCGCGTCGTGTTCGGCTTCAACGATGCGGCCGACACCCTGCTGCTCCGTCCGGCGTCGGAGGTGTATGTGGCGGTGGCGCCCGATCCGGTGCGCGATGCGGTGCAGAGCTTCCTGCGCAACCTCATCACCCCGCTGATCGTCGCCAACGAACTGCTGCAGGGGGATCTGAACGGGGCGCAGGTGGCGACCGGCCGGCTTCTGACCAACACCATCCTGGGTGTGGGCGGTCTGTTCGACGTGGCGTCCACCGCCGGCATGCCGTACCAGGAAGAGGATTTCGGCCAGACCCTGGGCGTGTGGGGCATCGGGTCCGGCCCCTATGTGGTGCTGCCGCTGCTGGGGCCGTCCAGCCTGCGCGATGCCACCGGGTTGGCGGTCGATACCGTCGCCGATCCGATCCGCGTGTGGGCCTATGCCAACGACGCCAAGGGTGTGCTGTACGCCCGCGCCGGGGTGTCGGCCATCGACCGCCGTTCGCACATCCTGCGGGAAGTGGACGATCTGAAGCGCAACTCGCTCGATTATTACGCCACGGTCCGCAGCCTGTACAGCCAGCAGCGCCGCGCCCAGATCCGCGACAACAACACGACCGAGCAGAAGCCGGACTTCCCGGTCTTCAACTGATGGCCCTGTCCGCACGGGGCGGTGCGCCCCGGCGGATGCAACGGCGGAATCGTGGATGCTGGCCCGTGATTCCGCCGGTTGACAGGAATGGCAATCCGACCATTTTCTAAGGACGATGCTGACCCGCCGCCATATCCTTCTCAGCTCCGCCATGCTCGCGATTGGCAGCATGGTGCCGAGCGCCGTCTTCGCCCAGGCCGCCGATCCGGGCGCCAGCGCGTTCATCCAGAAGCTGGGTGACGAAACCGTCGCCACCTTCGCCAACAAGGGCCTGTCCCGCGAGCAGGCGGTGGAGAAATTCCGCACCCTGCTGTACGCCGGTTTCGACGTGCCCTATATCGGGCGCTGGGTGCTGGGCCGTTACTGGAACCAGGCCTCGCCCGCGGAACAGACCGAATATCAGAAGCTGTTCGAGCGTCTGATCGTCGATACCTACGCCAACCGCTTCGTCGATTATTCCGGCCAGACCTTCAAGATCACCGGCACCCGGCCGGAAGGGGATGCCGATACCTCGGTCACCACCCAGATCCTGCGCCAGGATGGCCCGCCCATCGGCGTTGACTGGCGTGTCCGCAAGGGCGGCAGCGGCTATAAGATCATCGACGTTGCGGTCGAAGGGGTCAGCATGGGCCTGACCCAGCGCCAGGAATTCGCGTCCGTGATCCAAGGCGGCGGCGGGCGCGTGGATGCGCTGCTGCAGGCGCTGCGCCAGAAGGTCGGCAGCCGCACCTGATCCGTTTCCGGTTCCGTTTGCGGCAAAACCCCTCCGTCTTTGCGGAGGGGTTTTTTGTTAGTCCATCAACCGCGCCCAGCTTCCCGCCACCGGGCCGAAACCGGCGGGGGACAGGTGGTCGTGCAGGCTGTGCGGCTGTTCCAGCCGTTGGCCGGAATCGCGGCCCAGGCTGCGGGTGGTGACGGTGGCGTGGCCGTCAACGCCGGTTTCGGCGCGTGCCAGCCCCACGGCCCCCAACGGCACCGTCAGCCGCAGGCCGTGGTCGATCCGCCCCTCCGACAGGCCGTAGAGGCGGGCGAGCGCGTTGCCGCCGGTGCGCGCACCATCGGTCCAGGTGGCATAGGCGCCCACCGACACCCCGTTGGCGAAGCGGTGGGACAGGTCCAGGGTGGCGCCCCAATCGCGGCCCAGGTAGCGGCCCAGCCGCAGGGACGCCGTGCTCATGCCGTCCGCGGAATCGAGATAGCCGGCCAGATGGCCGGTCACCCGGCTGCTGCCCCGCTGCACCGCCAGCCCGGCGGCGGCTTCGCGCTTCCACACCCGGTTGAGGTCGAGGCCGAAGGCCCAGCGGGCGGCGACCGGCTTCCACAGGATTTCGGCACCTCCCCCGGCGTACATCTCGTCCATCCACCCGGCCGACAGGCGGGTGTGCCATTGCGGGACCGGGCTGGACAGCCAGGACAGTTGCAGCCGCCCGGCGCGCACCGGCACCGCGTCGTACAGCGCCACATCGCTGCGCACCGGCCGTTCGACCGGCAGCGTGTTCACGTCGAGATAGCCCAGGGTCGATCCGGCGGTGATGCGGGCGGTGGCGTCGAGGATGATGCCGCGAAACGGCTCCACCGTCAGACCGGCGTCGGTGACCGTGCGCCCGGCATAGCTGGTGCCCTCCTCGAACAGGCTCTGGTCGGAGGTCAGGGCCAGCACCGGCATCACCCGCCACGACCATGCGGGCGGTGGCACCGGCGGGGCGTCGGTGATGTCGGTGGTGCGCCAGATCTCCTCCGGGCTGCCGCGGCGGGCCATGGCCCGTTCGATCTGGGCGCGGGGCAGGGTGATGGCCGCCCCGTCCAGCCCGCCGGCGCCGGTGACCACGGTCAGGGATTCGGCGGTGGGGGCGGCGGCCTCGGCCAGCAGGCGGGCCGCGCGGCCCACCTGACGGGCGGCGGGGCCATCCTGCCCCGCCGGGTCCAGCCACAGGATGGCCTGTTCCCCATCCAGAAAGGCGGCGCGGGCCGGCAACCCCTCGGTGCCGGCGGCGGTCGCCAGGGTGTCGGCGTCCATCGCGTCCGCCGGGCGTTCGACCGGCCAGGACAGGGGCGGCGGACGGCGGGGGGTGCGCGAGGGGATCAGATCCTCCGGCCCCGGCGTCAGCGACAGCCGCAGCATGCTTGCCCCCTGTTCCCACCCCAGCGACACGTCGGCCCACGGCGCCGGCTTCCACGTCAGGGCGACGCTCCAGGGCCGTCCGGTGGGGTAGGTGGGATCGACGCTGCGTTCATAGGCGAAGCGGCGCCCCGGCAGATCCAGCTTGAGGGTGAACCCCTCGACCGGGGTGCGCCACTCCACCCCGCCGAACAGGCCGGTCCGGCGGCCGGTGAACCACGCCCGCGGGCCGCGGCTGCCGATGCCGTGCAGGCGGCGGGCGTCGTTGAACCGCCCCGGCAGGGGATTGGCAAAGCCGGTCCCTTCGCCCAGCCGGCCCCAGCCCAGCCCCACGGTGACATCCAGATCCCACCAGCGGCGCGAGGCCACCAGATATTCCGCCGCCATCCGCCCGCGTTCCGGCAGGTCATAGCCGATGCCGCTGATGTCGCGGGCGCCCACCGCCAGCGCCGGCCACCATTCGCCCTCGTCCCACAGGCGCAGCTTGAGATCCAGCCCCGGTTCGTTCAGCCCGTAGACACTGGGGGCCAGGGTGGCGCGTGCGACCATTTCCAGCCAGGGCAGCGGCTGGACGCCGAAGGTGATGTGCCGGGTGCCGCGGCGCTGGCTGGTGACCCCGGCGGTCACGGTCCCGACAGGGAGCATCCGGGCGCTGGGGGAATCCAGCAGCCCGGCGCCGCCCCAATCGGACAGGGTGGGCCACACGAATCCCGGCGGTGTCTGCCCCGCCGCCGCCGCGGGCAGGAGGACAAGCAAAAAGAGAAGGAACGCGTGGCGTATCGCCATGAGGAGGAGGAGGTACCGGAAGGAAAACCGGCCCCCTCATTACCCCATACGAATGCAACCGGAAAGAGGTGTCCTGTGTCCGGCGTTCAGCGCCGCCGGATGCCGCTGATGGTGACCTGCCCGCGCTGGAGGCGGGCGCCGGTCAGGTCCGCCCCGTCCAGCACCGTGCCCAGCAGAATGGAATCGGCCAGATTGGCCTGCACCAGATTGGCGCCGATCAGCAGGGCGCGGGTCAGGTCGGCCCCCATCAGGTTGGATGCCCACGACCGCCCGGTGGGCCGTCCGCTGAGGTCCTTGATCTCCGCCGCTCCCAGCCGCACGCCGGTCAGGTCGGCATCGGCCAGCCGGGCATAGGACAGGTTGGCCCCCGACAGATCGGCCCCCATCAGGTTGGCCCGCGTCAGGTCGGCCCCCGACAGATCGGCCATGATGAGCCGCGCCCCGGCCAGGGACGTGCCCGACAAGTTGGCGCCGCGCAGGCTGGCGGCGGACAGATTGACCCCGCGCAGGTTGGCACGGCTGAGGTCGATGCCGTCCAGCTCGGCCCGCTGGCCGCGCTGGCCCATGCTGTCGATCCAGCGTTCATGATCGAAGATGGCCCGCTGGATTTCCGATCCCATGGCGTCGATGGGCCGGGCCAGCAGGGCGCCGGTGAAATCCGCCTGTCCCAGATCACAGTCGGCCAGCCCCGTGCCCACCAGATCGGCGTTGCGGAACACCGCCCCCTTCAGCCGCGCCCCGGCCAGCACGGCACCGTTGAGCCGTGCCCCGGCGAAACAGGTGTTGACCAGGACCGCGGCCCGCAGGTCGGCGTTCTGCAGGATGCCGTTGGACAGATCGGCGTCGGTCAGTTCCGCCTGCCGCAGGATGGCGCCGGTCATGTCGGTGGGGACCGACGGGTCGGCCATGGCCAGCCCCTGGGTCACCTGGGCCAGGACGGAGGTGCGGAGCTGGCGCTGAGCCGCTTCCCGCTCCGGGGTTTCAAGGACGGTGCTGCGGCGCTTCGGTGCGGCGGGCGTGCCGCTGGACAGGTCAGCACCGCGCAGGATGGCTTCGGTGAAATTGGCCGCGCGCAGCCGCGCCCCGCGCAGGTCGCTCTGAGTCAGGTTGGCGTTGCTGATGTCGGCGTTGTTCAGGTTGACCCCGAACAGGTCGGCCCCGGCCAGATTGGTGGCGTGCAGCCGGCATTTGACCAGACGCGCCCCGGTCATGCGGGCGGAGCGCAGATCCCGGTGGGCCAGATCCGCCCCTTCCAGATCGGCCATCACCAGATCGGCGCGCATGCCGCCCGGCAGACCCTTCACCCAGCGGACGTGCCGCTCCAGCACCTCGGCCAACTGGTCGGGGTGGAAGGGGGACGGCGGACAAGGCTGGACGACGAACGGCGTTTGCACGGAAGCACGTCTGTCTGGTTGTGGACGCAGGATGTGCGCGTCCCCAATTCTCTGTCAGCATTTCTTACCGAACACTAAACAGATCACACACGAAGGGGGTAGAAACGTGCATCTCTTTGTTGCGCGTTTATCACAGCCTGCGGCTTTGAAGAGACACACCATGGAACCCACATCGACAGAGGCATGACCGATGGTCTATCGCTTCCGCCATCCGCCGAGGTTGGTCCCATGAATCGTTTCGCCCGCTTTCTTCTTGCCGCCGCTGCGTTTTTCCCGGTCTGGACGCCGGTTGTGGGTGGGGTGTCGGCCCATGCCGAAACACCCCCCACGGCCGAACGCCCCCCCGTTGCCGCGGGGGAGCGTGAGTCCCTGGACGTGGCGATTGCCGCCCGCATGGTGGACAACGGCCGCACGCTGACCGGCGGCGGCATCGACCTGCCGGTTTTGCGCCGTTTTTATGCCCAGCGGGGATTCGTGCCGCTGTGGGTGCAACCGGGCGGTGCTGCCGGCGGGGCGGTGAAGCCGGCCGCCGCCGCCGTGCTGGCCGCCCTGCGCGAGTCGGACGCCGAGGGGCTGCACCCGGCCGACTATCACGCCGCGGCCATCGCCGACCGTCTGACGGCCACCGCCCAAGCCCGGCGGATGGAGCTGGACATTCTGCTGACCGACGCGGTGCTGAAATACGGGACCCACCTGCGGGCCGGGCGGGTGGCGCCGCGGCTGGTCAGTTCCGATTACGCCGAGGTGGACCGGCCCGAGGTGGACGCCCTGGCCCTGGTCAATCAGGTCGCCGATGCGGCCGACCCCCGTCCGCTGCTGGCCGCCCTGACCCCGCCCAACCCGGCGTACGGCGCCCTCAAGGGGGTGCTGAAGCGCCTGCGGGCCGTCGAACGGTCGGGCGGCTGGGCGGCGGTGCCGGCCCCGCGGGCGGCCAAACTGGATGGCGGGGCGAAGGATCCCGCCGTGGCGGCCCTGCGCCGCCGTCTGGCCGCGTCGGGCGATTACGACGGGCGGGCCGACGCCAAGGGCGGCGACGTCTTCGACGCCCCCCTGCGCAAGGCGGTGGAACGGTTCCAGGCCCGCCACGGGCTGCCGGTGACGGGGGAGGTCAACGCCGCCACCCTGGCCGCGCTGAATGTGCCGGTGGCCGACCGGATCGGTCAGGTCGTGGCGAACATGGAACGGGCGCGCTGGCTGCCCGCCCGATTCGCCGACCGCCACATTGCGGTGAACATCCCCGAATACACGCTGCGCGCGGTGGACGGCGGCAAGACGGTGGTGCAGATGCGGGTGATCGTCGGCACCAAGGACCGCCGCACGCCGGTGCTGTCCAGCGTCATACCGTCGGTGGTGCTGAACCCCACCTGGACCATTCCGCCGACCATTGCGCGCCAGGACTACCTGCCCAAGCTGATGCGCAATCCGGGCTATCTGGCAGCGCACGGGTTCACCGTTTATTCCGGCTGGGGTTCCGACGCCCGGCCGCTCGACTCCAGCCGCATCAATTGGAAGTCGGTCGGGACCGGCATCACCAAGCTGCGCCTGCGCCAGGATCCCGGCCCGAAGAACGCGCTGGGGCAGGTGAAGTTCAACATTATCAACGGTTACGACGTCTACCTGCACGACACCACCGCGCGGGACAAGTTCCAGCAGCACGCCCGCGCCCTGTCGTCGGGCTGCGTGCGGGTGGGGGAACCGCTGGTGCTGGCCGATTTCGTGCTGGGCGCCAACGGCGATTGGACCGCGGAACGCCGCCAGCAGACCCTGGAAAAGGGCGCCACGCGCACGGTGATGCTGAAGGACCCGCTGGAGGTCCACCTGCTGTATCAGACCGTCTGGGTGGACGGTGCAGGGGTGATGCAGGTGCGCGACGACATCTATGGCCGTGACGGCGAACTGATGGACGCCATCGCCCGCCGCCGCCCGGCCCAGTCCGCCGCCGCCACGCCGGCGGCGGCTCCGCCCCCCGCGGCGGTCCCCCAGGCGGCCCCGCCGGTGCCCCCGGTCAAGGCCAAAGTGGCGTCGATGGGGGGATAAAAAAGCACCCCCTAACCTTGACGTTTTGCCAAGGGGTTAGCCGGAGAGATAGCCCAATGGGTCGGGCCGGGGGTCATTTGTGCTCTTGTCAAAGGAGGTAAGGATCCCCTAAAGGTGCGCTCACGATGCATGAGAGCCGCATGAGCGGCCACAGCTTCTCTGAGCCTCAAAGGGGGATCACGATGACCACCGAATGCACTCCGCCCGTTCCGAAAAAGGACATCGGACGGCGGAATTTCATTCGATTGGGTTTGGCCGCGGCGGCTTCGGCCACCATCCTGACGCCGGAAGAGTCGTGGGCGATTCCGCGGGTGCCGGGTCGGCGCCTGTCCTTCTACAACCTGCACACGTCGGAAAAGGTGTCGGTGGAGTATTGGGCGCGCGGGACCTATGTCCGCGACGGCCTGAAGCAGGTGAACAAGCTGATGCGGGACCACCGCAACGGTGCGGTTCATCCCATCGACCCCAAGCTGCTGGACGTTCTGTTCCAGCTTCAGCGCATGACCGGCACCAAGGGGCCGATTCATATCGTGTCGGCCTACCGTTCTCCGGCGACCAACGCCGCCCTGCGTGAAGCCGACCCCGAGGGCGTGGCCCGCCGCAGCTATCACATGGAAGGCAAGGCGGTGGACCTGCGGTTCCCCGGCGTGCAACTGTCCAAGCTGCACCGCGCCGCCCTGTCGCTGCGGGCCGGCGGTGTCGGGTATTATCCCGAAAGCAATTTCGTCCATGTGGATGTGGGGCCGGTGCGCCACTGGTTCGGCTGACCCCGCCTTTACAAAAATCCCGGAAGCGCCCGGCCCGCAAGACGCGGTGCCGGGCGCTTCCGTTTCCGGGGGGCTTTGGTCCCTTATCCCGCCAGGATGGCGGCGGTGGTGGCGATGGCGGCGTATTCGCCGTCCATATTGGCCAGGGACAGGGCGTGCACGTCCGGCGCCGGCCAGACATGGCCGCGGCGGTCGCGGCGGGCGAAGGTGAAACAGGCATCCTCGGCCAGCCACACGGCAAAGCCCAGGTTTCCCGCCATGCGCACGGTGGCTTCCACGCTGTTGTTGGTGATGACGCCCATCACCACCAGCGCGCCGATTCCCCGGTCCCGCAACAGCCGTTCCAGGCCGGTGCCGATGAAGGCGCTGTTGGTGGTCTTGCCCACCACGGTTTCCCCGGCCCGCGGCATCACCGCGTCCTTGAAGGCATGGCCCGGCGAACCGGGGGCGTAGGTGGACCCCGGCTCGACGGAGTCGTGGCGGATGTGGATCACCGGCCACCCGCGGTCCCGCCACGCGGCCAGCAGGGCGGCCATGTTGGCCTCGGCCTCGGGGTTGTTGCGCGGGCCGAAGGCCGCCCAGCGGGGATCATCGATGGCCCGTTGCACATCGATGATGAGCAGGGCGGCGCCGGGGGGTATCATGGGGCGGTTCTCCGGTCGGGGCGGCGGGGGGCGGGGAAGACGAGCGATGAAAAACAGAGTTTGCTTGAAAGCCATGCGTGACAAAAGCCCCGGTTTGGCGTCTAATCCCGCGCTTTTCCAGGATTGAGCGGTTCGGTATCGGCTATGAGTTCTGTGGAGACACGCAACGTTGCCCCGGACGAGGCGGACATCCGCCTTGACCGCTGGTTCAAGCGGCATTTTCCCGACGTGGGGCACGGTCATCTGCAAAAGCTGCTGCGCACCGGACAGGTGCGGGTGGATGGAAAGCGTGCCGATGCCTCCACCCGGCTGGCCGCGGGGCAGGCGATCCGCATTCCGCCGCTGACCGCGCCCACGCCGTCCCCCGACGCGCCGCCCAAGCCCAAACCCGCCCTGTCCGCCGCCGCCAGGCGGGAGGCGGAGGCGCTGGTGGACCGGGTGCTCTACCGCGACGACGATGTGATCGCCATCGACAAGCCCGCCGGTCTGGCGGTGCAGGGCGGCACCGGCACCACCAAGCACCTGGACGCCATGCTCGATTCCCTGCGGTTCGGGTCGCCGGAACGGCCGCGGCTGGTCCACCGGCTGGACAAGGACACCTCGGGCGTTCTGCTGCTGGCCCGCAACGCCTTTGCCGCCACCCGGCTGGCCGAGAGCTTCCGCGGGCGCGACGCGCGCAAGATCTATTGGGCCGCCACCGTCGGCGTGCCGCGCCCCTTCCAGGGCAAGATCGATCTGGCGCTGGCGAAGGAGGGCGGCCCCCATGGTGAGCGGGTCGCGGCCAACGAGGAAGAGGGCAAGCGGGCGCTGACCTATTTCTCGGTGCTGGAAAACCTGGGCAAGACCGCGGCCTTTGTGGCGCTGTGGCCGCGCACCGGGCGCACCCACCAGCTTCGCGTGCACATGGCGGCCATCGGCACGCCCATCCTGGGCGATGGCAAGTACGGCGGGGCGGAGGCTTTCCTGCCCGGTGCCGAGGTGCCGAAGAAGCTGCACCTGCACGCCCGCCGGTTGATCCTGCCCCATCCCCGCGGCGGCCACCGCACCATCGACGTGACCGCCCCGATCCCGGAGCACATGGCGGTGACGTGGCGCTATCTGGGGTTCTCCGCCAACCTGCGCGACGATCCGTTTGCCGAGGTTGACTGATGCCCTATTCCCCCTTGCGCCTTGCCGTGTTCGATTGCGACGGGACGCTGGTGGACAGCCAGTTCGCCATCGTCGGCGCCATGACCGCCGCCTTTGCCGCCCACGACCTGCCGCCCCCCGACCCGCGGGCGGTGCGCCGGGTGGTGGGGCTGTCGCTGCCGCAGGCGGTGGCGCTGCTGCTTCCCGACCATGACGACGGCTTTCATGCCGCCGTGGCCGAATGCTACCGCGACGCCTTCTTCCGCCAGCGGCGCAGCGGCACCCTGTACGAACCGCTGTTCCCCGGCATCCCCGAATGCCTGGACGCGCTGGAGGCCGAAGGGATCCTTCTGGGGGTGGCGACGGGCAAGTCGCGGCGCGGGCTGGATGCGGTGCTGGAGCATCACGGGCTGACCGGGCGTTTCGTGACGCTGCAGACCAGCGACCGCGGCCCCGGCAAACCCCACCCCGACATGCTGCACCGCGCCCTGTCCGAAGCCGGGGTGTCGGCGGCGGGAACGGTGATGATCGGCGACACCACCTTCGACATCCAGATGGCGCGCAACGCCCATGTGGCATCGGTGGGTGTGTCGTGGGGCTATCACGAGGTGGTGGAGTTGGAAGCCGCCGGTGCCGCCCGCATCGTTGACAGCGGCGAGGAACTGACGGCGGCGGTGCTGGACATGCTCCGCGGCACTGTCGCGTAAGGGATCGGAAAAGGGATGAAGCGTTTTTACAAGGAAGCCGGTGTCGCCGCCGTCGATGGCGGCTACGAAGTCCGTCTGGATGGCCGCAGCCTGCGCAGCCCGGCCAAATCGCCCCTGATTCTGCCCACCCAGGCCCTGGCCGACGCCATCGCCGCCGAATGGCAGGAGCAGGGGGAGCAGGTCCAGCCCGATTCCATGGTGCTGATGCAGCTTGCCGCCACGGCGGTGGACGTGGTGGCGGTGAAGCGGGCCGACATCGTGACCGGGGTGGCGAAATACGCCGAAACCGATCTGCTGTGCTACCGCGCCGAGCACCCGGAGATTCTGGTGGAGCGGCAGAACCGCCATTGGCAGCCGCTTCTGGATTGGGCGACCCACCGTTTCGACGCGCCGCTGCACGTGGCGGCCGGGCTAATGCCGCGGCCGCAGCCGGAAGACGCGCTGCACGCGCTCTTCCGGGCGGTGGATGCCTATGGCCCGTGGCACCTGTCGGCGCTGCAAAGCGCCACCGCCTCCTGCGGTTCCCTGATCGTGGCGCTGGCGCTGATGGAAGGCCGGCTGTCGGCGCAAGAAGCCTTCGACGTCTCGCAACTGGATGAAACCTTCCAGATCGAGAAGTGGGGCGAGGACGCCGAGGCCACCCGCCGCCGCGCCGGTCTGCGCCGCGACATCGACGCCGCCGGCCGTTTCGCCGCCCTGTTGGGATAAACGAAAGCCCTCTCCGCCGACCGGCGGAGAGGGCGATCGGAAAAAGAGCCGGGTGGGGGCCAGGGTGGCCGGCGGAACGGGACATTGCCGCCGTCTCCCGGCCCCTCACCCGGTCATCTCCCCGGGGGAGGGAGAACCCGATACCATCCGGCCCCTTACTGGGGCGACGGGGCGGTGTTGGTGCTCGAACCCGGCGTTGCCGGGGTGGTGGTGGTGGACGACGAACCGCGGTTCATGTCGCTCTGGCCGCTGGTGCTGCCGGTTCCGGTGCCGCTCTTGTGCGGGCGGTTCAGCGAGGTCATGGTGTCGGAATATTCGAATTCGGCCATGTTGCGCACGTCCTCGCGGGTCAGGCCGGACAGTTGCACCTCCTTATCGGCCTCGTTCCATTTGGCCTGATTGAAATCCACGGCAATCTGCTTTTCGCCGATGCCCAGGAAGCCCCCCGACGAAATCACAAGCTGGCGGGCCTGGCCGCTGGTGGGATCGAGGATCACGTCCTCCACCTCACCGATGTCGTTGCCGTCCTGGCCGACCACCGATTTGCCCAGCATCTGTTCGGCGCTGGCAAGCTGATTACTGCGCGTGGTGGACGACATCGTGGATCCGGCCCCGCTCTGCGTGGTGGTGCTGCCGGTCTGGGCGAACGCGCCCCCGGTCATCAGCACCAGCATCGAAGCGGCCGCGAACAATTCCCTCCGCATTGTCTGTCCTTTCAGCGTTGTCTGTTGGCGTTGTGAAGACACTGTTACAAACAACGCCGGCCCTCCGGCATTCCCGCCGCCGCAGGGCGCTTAGGACGTACCTTGTTCGGGGGAGGGCGCGGGCAGCCAAAGGGGGCGGTGGGGGCGGATGATGCTCTCTCCGGCGGTGAGCGGCTGCCCGGAGGTTTCCACCCGCGCCATGGCGTCCAGCCGGATCAGCGCCATGGCCCGGTGTCCGGCCCCGCCGCGCATCTCGCCCGCATCCTGCCCGTCGAGCGTCAGCGGCGAGCCGCTGTCGGGCAGGGGGCCATCCACCATCACCGGGAACAGCCGCTTCTTGATGAGCGCGCGGTAGCGGGTGCGGGCGGTCAGTTCCTGCCCCATGTAACAGCCCTTGTCCCAGGCGATGGCGTTGAGGGCATCCATGTTGGCTTCCAGCGGGATGGTGCGCTCGACCGGCATGTCGCGGCTGCCGTCCGGCACCCCCAGCGACAGGCGCAACTCGTCATAGGCCGCGGGGTCGGTGGCGGTGAAGCCCATTGCTGCCACCGCCGCTTCCCACCCGCCGTCCGCCGGCACCACCGCCCGCGCGCCCAGATCCGGCAGGCGCGGGTCGGTGAACACCACCCCGCCGGCAAAGGGCCGGGCCGTCCCCGCCGTGTCCGGCAACCCCAGCCGGGCCAGGGCCGCCGGGCCGAACAGGGCGATCACGCGATAATCGGCACCGGCATCGGCAAAGGTGACCTTGGAGCGCAGCTTGTAGGGCTTCAGCCGGCGGATCAGGTCGGGGACGCGCGCGGCCTCCGTCTCGGCCAGGATGGTGTCGCCGCCGTCGATCAGAATGAAGTCATGAAGGAATTTTCCCTGCGCCGTCAGCAGCAGGGAATAGAGCACCCGATTCGCCGCCAGCGTGCGCAGATCGTTGGTCACCAGCCCCTGAAGGAAGGCCGAACGCTCCTCCCCGCCCAGGGCCGCCACGCCGCGGCTGTCCAGCACCGCAAAGACCGCATCCTGTTCCGTCATCGTGCTTTGCCTCATCCTGCGCCACCCGCGGGGATTGCCTGTCCCGTGGGCGTTCCGGCTTCAACGTGGGCGAAGGCGGCGCCCAGGGCAAGGGGCTTTGCCGTTGCCGACTCCCGCTCACGTCAAAGAGTTGACGGATGCCCGCGGTTTCCGCCTAACTGTACGGGTGTTGGCACGGCGTTGGCATGGCCGGGCCGTCCCACCCCGTCCCCCCACACCGGAATCCGCCGACCGTGACCGTCCCGCGTCTTGAGCTGTCGTCCATTTCCAAGCGATTTCCCGGCTGTCTGGCCAACGACGACGTGAGCCTGACCCTGCTGCCGGGGGAGATTCACGCGCTGCTGGGGGAAAACGGCGCCGGCAAGAGCACGCTGGTCAAAATCATCTACGGCGTGCAGCAGGCCGACAGCGGCACCATCCTGTGGGAAGGCCAGCCGGTGGTTATCAAGGACCCGCACGCTGCCCGCCGTTTGGGCATCGGCATGGTCTTCCAGCATTTTTCCCTGTTCGACACGCTGACGGTGGCGGAAAACATCGCGCTGGGGCTGGAACGGCCCCCGCCCATGCGCGACCTGGAACAGAAGATCCGCGCGGTGTCGGAACGCTACGGCCTGACGCTGGACCCGGCCCGTCACATCCACACCCTGTCCGTGGGCGAACGCCAGCGGGTGGAGATCGTGCGCTGCCTGCTGCAGGATCCGCGTCTGCTCATCATGGACGAACCCACCAGCGTCCTGACCCCGCAGGAGGTGGAACGGCTGTTCGCCACCCTGCGCCGCCTGTCGGACGAGGGGTGCACCATCCTCTACATCTCCCACAAGCTGGAGGAGATCCGCGCCCTGTGCACCCGTGCCACGGTGCTGCGCGGCGGGCGGGTGGTCGGGGCCTGCGACCCGCGGCGGGAATCGGCGCGCAGCATGGCCGAGATGATGATCGGCGCCACCCTGACCGCGCCCACCCGCCCGGCGGCGGAAACCGGCGGCGCGACGCTGGAGGTGCGGCACCTGTCCACCACCTCCGACGATCCGTTCGCCACCAACCTCAAGGACGTGTCGTTCGAGGTGCGGGCGGGGGAAATCCTGGGCATTGCCGGGGTGGCCGGCAACGGGCAGGCGGAGTTGCTGGCGGCACTGTCCGGCGAAGCCATCCTGGCCGACGACGGGGCGGTGCGCATCCGGGGGCAGGCGGCGGGCCATCTGGACCCGCGCCGCCGCCGCGCCCTGGGGCTGGCCTTCGTGCCTGAGGAGCGGCTGGGCCGCGGTGCGGTGCCGGAACTCAGCCTGTCGGAGAACGCCATCCTGTCGGGCTATGTCGCCGAACCGCTGGTGCGCCGCGGGCTGGTGCATTTCGGGCGGGCGCGGAGCTTTGCCGAGCGCATCATCAGCGGTTTTAACGTCGTCGCCCACGGGCATAAGGCCGAGGCGCGGTCGCTGTCCGGCGGCAATCTGCAGAAATTCATCATCGGGCGGGAAATCCTGCAAAAGCCCTCCCTTCTGGTGGTGGGACAGCCGACCTGGGGCGTCGATGCCGGTGCGGCGGCCGCCATCCATCAGGCGCTGATCGATCTGGCCCGCGGCGGTGCGGCGGTGCTGGTCATCAGCCAGGATCTGGACGAGCTGTTCGTGCTGAGCGACCGCATCGCCGTGCTGTTCCACGGGCGTTTGTCGGAAAGCCGCCCCACCCATCACACCACGGTGGAGGAGATCGGGTTGCTGATGGGCGGCCTGTTCGGTGCCGCCACCGGCGCGGAGGAGGTGCCCCATGGCACCGCCTGACCGGGTGCCTGCGCCGTTCCATCCGCCGTCCCCCTCATTCCGCCGAGCCACGTCATGAGCATGATCCGTCTTGAACCGCGGGGGCAGGCCTCGCCGCTGTGGGTGTATGGGGCGCCGCTGCTGGCGGTGGCGCTCACCCTTGCCAGCGGCTTCGTGCTGTTCTGGGCCATGGGTTTCAACCCGGTGGCGGCGCTGCGCGCCTTTTTCGTGGAGCCGCTGACCAGCGCGCGGGGCATCGGCGAACTGGTGGTGAAGGCAACGCCGCTGACCCTGTGCGCCGTCGGGCTGGCGGTGGGTTTCCGCGCCAACGTGTGGAACATCGGGGCGGAGGGGCAATTGACCCTGGGCGCCATCACCGGCGGCGGTCTGGCGCTGGCCTTTTACGGCGAGGGCGGATGGTGGCTGCTGCCGCTGATGGTGCTGGGCGGCATCGCCGGGGGCATGGCGTGGGCGGCGATTCCGGCGTTCCTGCGCACCCGCTTCAACGCCAGCGAGATTTTGACCAGCCTGATGCTGACCTATGTGGCGTTGCTGCTGCTCAGCTATCTGGTCCATGGGCCGTACCGCGACCCCGACGGCTTCGCCTTTCCCGAATCCCGCCTGTTCGAAGAGGCGGCGACCCTGCCGGTGCTGGTGACGGGCACCCGCGTCCATCTGGGGGCGCTGTTCGCGCTGGCGGCGGTGGCGGGGTGCTGGGTGCTGATCGCCCGCACCTTCATCGGCTTCCAGATCCGCGTCATCGGCCTGACCCCGGCGGCGGCGGGCTATGCCGGGTTCAAGGAAAAGAAGATCATCTGGCTGACGCTGCTGCTGTCGGGCGGGCTGTCGGGCCTGGCCGGGCTGGGGGAGGTGGCGGGACCGATCGGCCAGATCGTGCCCACCGTGTCGCCCGGCTACGGCTTCACCGCCATCATCGTCGCCTTTCTCGGGCGGCTGCACCCGCTGGGGATCGTGCTGGCCGCGCTGCTGATGGCGCTGTCCTTCATCGGTGGCGAGGCGGCGCAGATCGGGCTGGGCCTGCCCAAGGCGATCACCGGGGTGTTCCAGGGGATGCTGCTGTTCTTCCTGCTGGGATCGGACGTGCTGATCCGCTACCGCGTGCGCATCGGCGCGCGCAAGACCGTCTCTCAGGGAGCAACGGCATGAGCATTGAGGTCATCGGCCCCGTCGTCGCCGCCATGATGACGGCGGCAACGCCGCTGCTGTTCGCCGCCCTGGGCGAGTTGGTGGTGGAAAAGTCGGGCGTCCTCAATCTGGGCGTGGAGGGCATGATGCTGGGCGGGGCGGTGGTCGGTTTCGCCGTCACCGTCGCCACCGGCAGTTCCACCCTGGGCTTCGTCGCCGGGGCGGCGGCGGGGGCGGTGCTGGCGTCGCTGTTCGGGCTGCTGACGCTGGGGCTGCTGGCCAATCAGGTGGCGACCGGGCTGGCGCTGACCCTGTTCGGCGTCGGGCTGTCGTCGCTGGTGGGGCAGGGCTATGTCGGCCACCCCATCGCCGACGTGCCGGAACTGCGCATTCCCTATCTGACCACCCTGCCGATCATCGGCCAGCCACTGTTCGGGCAGAGCCTGCCGGTGTATCTGGCGCTGGCCGCGGTGCCGGCGGTGCACTGGTTCCTGTTCCGCACCCGCGCCGGTCTGGTGCTGCGGGCGGTGGGGGAAAACCACACGGCGGCCCACGCGCTGGGGTACAAGGTGATCCGCATCCGCTTTCTGGCGGTGCTGTTCGGCGGCGCCATGAGCGGGCTGGCCGGGGCCTATCTGGCGCTGGACTACACGCCCATGTGGGCGGAGGGGATGACGGCGGGGCGCGGCTGGATCGCGCTGGCGCTGGTGGTCTTCGCCACCTGGAAGCCGGGGCGGGTGCTGGCCGGGGCGTGGCTGTTCGGCGGGGTCACCATCCTTCAGCTTCACGCGCAGGGGGTGGGGTTCGCCGTTCCCTCGCAACTCTTGTCGATGCTGCCCTATCTGGCTACGGTTCTGGTGCTGGTGCTGATTTCCCGGGATGTGACGCGCATCCGCCTGAACGCACCG
Source organism: uncultured Rhodospirillaceae bacterium (assembly GCA_937927415.1). GTDB lineage: Bacteria > Pseudomonadota > Alphaproteobacteria > Azospirillales > Azospirillaceae > Azospirillum. Next base: position 175,187 of record CALBDS010000042.1, on the reverse strand, counting down.
GCCAGCCTGGGCAAGATCTTCTATCCCGATTGATCGTCACATAACAAAACGGGGAGCCATACAGTGAACAGACGGACGATGGGCAAGGCCCTGATGGGGGCCGCCGCGGTCGTGGCGCTGACCAGCCTGGGCAGCGGTGCCGTGTGGGCGCAGGACAAGCTGAAGGTCGGCTTCGTCTATGTCGGCCCGATCGGCGATTTCGGCTACAGCTACCAGCACGAACAGGGCCGTCTGGCCGTGGAAAAGGCGCTGGGCGACAAGGTGACCACCACCTATGTGGAAAACGTGCCCGAGGGTGCGGACGCCGAGCGCGTGATCGAGCAGCTTGCCGCCTCCGGCCACAAGCTGATCTTCACCACCTCGTTCGGTTTCATGAACCCGACGCTGAAGGTGGCCCAGCGTTACCCCGACGTGAAGTTCGAGCACGCCACCGGCTACAAGCGCGCCAAGAACGTGGCGACCTATTCCGCCCGCTTCTACGAAGGGCGGTCGGTGGCCGGGACCATCGTCGGCAAGATGACGAAGTCCAACATCATCGGCTATATCGGCTCCTTCCCGATCCCTGAGGTGGTGAGCGGCATCAACGCCTTCACCATCGCGCTGCGCGAACAGAACCCCAAGGCCGAAGTGCGCGTGGTGTGGGTCAATTCCTGGTACGACCCGCCCAAGGAAGCCGAAGCGGCCAAGGCCTTGATCGACCAGGGTGCCGACGTGATCGTGCAGCACACCGACAGCTCCGCCCCGGTGCAGGCCGCCGAGGAACGCGGGCTGTGGGCCGTGGGCCAGTCGTCGGACATGACCCGTTTCGGGCCGAAGGCGCACCTGACCGGCATCGTCGATGACTGGAACGGCTATTACATCCAGCGCGTCCAGGCCGTTCTTGACGGCACCTGGAAGGCGGAGGACACCTGGGGCGGGCTGAAGGACAAGATGCTGTACCTCGCCCCCTACAACCCGGCGATCCCGGCGGAAGTGGTGGCGCTGGCCAACAAGGTGCGCGACGGCATCATGGACGGCAGCCACCATTCCTTCACCGGCCCGATCAAGGACCAGTCGGGCAAGGTGATGATCCCCGCCGGCCAGCACGCCAGCGACGAGCAGATCCTGAAGATGGATTGGTTCGTGGAAGGCGTGGTCGGCAAGCTGCCGAAGTAAGAAGCACTCCCTCCCGGCCCGTGAATCCACGGGCCGGGAGAGCGGTTGTTTACGCCGGCGGTGCGGTGCGGCGGTAGCTGTCGCGGTCGGCGGCTTTCTCGAACCACGCCGCCAGTGCCGGGCGCCCGGCGCGCCAGTTGTCCGCGGGGAAGCGGAAATCCAGGTAACCCAGCGCGCACAGGATCGCCAGCGTGCCGATGGTGGGGGTGAGCGGCAGGCTGCCGGCCTCCGCCTCCAGCGCATCGCAGGCGCGGGCCATGGCGCGGGCCTGCCGGTCGGCCCAGGCCTGCGACCGTTCGCCGTCGGGCCGGTTCAACTCCAGCCGCCGCAGCAGTGCCGCATCGTTCAGCCCGTCGCCCAGCGCCTGCTGCCGCAGGGCGGTCCATCGGGCGGGACCGGGGGCGGGAAACAGCCGGTGGCCGTCGTGCAGCGTGTCGAGATACTCGCAGATCACCGGGCTGTCATAGAGCACCGTGCCGTCGCCCAGCGACAGGGCCGGGACCTTGCCCAGCGGATTGTCCTTGGGCAGGTCGGTGTCGGGCGACCACGCATCGGTGCGCTGCAGCGTCACCGACTGGTCCAGGCCACATTCGATCAGCGTCATCATCACCTTGCGCACATAGGGCGAGGTGGGGCTGTAGCGTAGGGTAATCATGGGCTTCCCGTGGTTCCTCGGAAACAAGGAGGCTGGTAGATTAGCGGAAAACATCCTTGCGGCGACGGATTTCCGCAAAGACCGCCATCGGGGCGGCTCCGCTCATGCCCACGGCCGCCTGCACCGCCGGATCGTCGGCGCGCAGGAAGGGGTTGGTCGCCGCATCTTCGGCCAGGGTGAAGGGGACGGTGGCCTCCCCCCGCTGGCGTGCCGCCGTGACCGCATCGACCCGGCGGGCGAGGGCGGGGTTGTCCGGGTCCACCGTCACCGCGAAACGGGCGTTGGACAGGGTGTATTCGTGGGCGCAATAGACCCGCGTGTCGCCGGGCAGGGCGCGCAGGCGTGACAGCGACTCCCACATCTGCGCCGGGGTGCCCTCGAACAGCCGGCCGCAGCCCAGCGCAAACAGGGTGTCGCCGCAAAACAGCGCCCCGGCGTCGGCAAAATAATAGGCGATGTGGCCGGAGGTGTGCCCCGGCACCGCAAAAACCCGCGCCTGTTGCGATCCCACCGAAAAGACCTCGCCATCGGACAGCGGCGCATCCATATCAGGGATGCGGCCCTGGTCGGCGCGGGCACCGGCGACGGTACAGCCGTATCGCTTCTTCAGTTCCGACACACCGCCCACATGGTCGGCGTGGTGGTGGGTGGTCAGAATATGGGTCAGACGCCAGCCGCGGCGGGCAAGCTCCGCCTCCACCGGGGCGGCGTCACCGGGATCGACCACGGCGACGGCACCCGTTTCCGGATCGCGCAGAAGGTAGATATAATTGTCGTCGAACGCTGCTATCCGCTGGATCTCCATGGCTTTCCGCCCCTCCCTGACAACCGTGTGAGCCTACTATCCGCCATGCATACGGACATTGTCGATCTCCGCGAATTCTACGAAACCAGCCTGGGGCAGGCGGCCCGGCGGATGATCCGCCGCCGCATCCGCCTGATCTGGCCCGACGTGCGCGGGCAGATCGTGCTGGGGCTGGGCTTCGCCACGCCCTATCTGCGCTCCTTCCGGGAAGAGGCGGATCGGGTGGTGGCGCTGATGCCCGCCACCCAGGGCGTCGGGTTCTGGCCGCCCGAGGGGCCGGGGCTGGTGGCGCTGGGGGACGAGGGGGATTTGCCCTTCGGCGACATGACCATCGACCGGGTGCTGCTGGTCCATGGGCTGGAGGGCACCGAACAGCTTCGCCCCATGATGCGCGAAATCTGGCGGGTGCTGGCCGGCGGCGGGCGGGTGCTGGCGGTGGTTCCCAACCGCCGCGGCCTGTGGGCACGCGCCGACTGGACGCCGTTCGGCCACGGCTTCCCCTATTCCCCGTCGCAACTGAAGCAGGTGATGCGGGAAGCGATGTTCGTGCCCGAACGCACCGAACACGCCCTGTTCATCCCGCCCCTGAAATCGCGGATGCTGCTGCGCTCCGCCCCGGCGTGGGAAGAGATCGGTTCCCGCTGGTTCAAGGCGTTCGCCGGGGTGACGATGATCGAGGCATCGAAGCAGATCTTCGCCGCCGCCACCCCGCGCCGGGCGGTGCAGCAGCCGGTCAAGCGGCGGCTGATCGTGCCCCTTCCCGGCGGTGCCGCCCCGGCGGCCCGCCGTTCGGGGGTGGATTGAGCCGTCATATCAGGCGTGGCTTACCACGCCTGTCCAGTGCGTTGCTCCGTTTTGGGAGGAGCGGGGATATCCAGCACGATTCGGAACTGGCCTCCAGACAGAAGATCAAATCCCTTCCACGCATAGCAGCTTGAAAACACTCCTGGCGTGGAATCGGCATTATGCTCGATGACGGGAGCTTTGGTCTTCACGCAGATATCGCCCTTGGAGCTAAGGCCCAAAGCCTTGAGCTGCTGAATATCCTTTTCTTTCGGTTGCACGTTGGTGATAACGATGCGACCGGCATCGTCCCGTTGAAGGGTGGCAAAATCCAACGGTAATTTGTATATACGGAACATATTTTGATCGACTGTTTTGGCGAGTGTGCCTTCTTGGTGAATCGAAAGCTTGAAACGACCATCCCCTAAATATTCAGCAGCAGTAATGCCATCTTTTCCGACCATTCTTTTTGCCTCATTGGCGGCATTCGCTTCCTCACGGGCGCGTTTTTCTGCCGACATATGACGGGCTTCCGCTACGTAAAGCACCATTGATGCTTCGCCGTCGAAGGCAATCTGGAAAGCGCCGTCCGGCTGTATGGTCACGTCGGCTTTGTACTTGTCAGGCAAGTAGCAGCCTGAGAGCAAAAGGGAAGCGACGCACACGGCTGCGGCTATGGGTTTCAAAGGCTTCTCTCCTCTCAATCAGTGCGTAAGACGTAATTTGTGCACCAGATTAAGGCAGCAATCAAAATCCACAAACTCTGATTGCTACCTCGGAGGAATTTACTTCCTCAGCGTGCCCAGAACCGAGCGCACGCGGTCGTTCAGCCCACCGACACGCCCGTTCAGGGTCTGCATCGGGCCGGACAGACCGTCCAGGGTGGAGGTCATTTCCGTCACCGCGCGTTCGGCGGCCTTGATGCTGCGCTCGGCGGTTCCGACCTCCTGCCGGGTGCGGTCAAGGCGGTTGGACACGTCGCCGGCCAGATGGGTCTGTTCGGTGATGACGCCGGCCACCGTGTCGTTGATGCTCTGGATCGAGCGGATGGTGCCGTGGATGCTGGACAGCGCCTCGTCCACCGCCGCGGTTTCCCGCTGTAGGTTCGCCACCTGATCGGCGATCTGCTTGGTGGCGTCGGCGGTCTGGCGCGACAGGGCTTTCACCTCGTTGGCGACCACGGCGAAGCCGCGGCCCGCTTCGCCCGCGCGGGCGGCTTCGATGGTGGCGTTCAGCGCCAAAAGGTTGGTCTGGCTGGCGATGGCGTTGATGAGCTTCACCACGCTGGCGATCTGTTCCGCCGCCGTGCGCAGCGAGGTCATCACCGTGGTGGCGCGTTCGGAATCGACGGTGGCCGAGGCGCTGATCTCACGCGCCTTGGCGGTGTCGCCGGCGATGCGGTCGGCGGTGGCCGCCAACTGGTCGATCATCGAGGCCACCATCCCCACCGATTCATCCACCGATTGGGAGGCGCGGGCGGCGTCGGCCGCCTGACGGACGCAATCGCCGTTGGCGCGTTTCACGGCACCGATGCCGCTTTCCAACTGGCGCACGGTATCGGCGGCCTCGGTCACCACCGCGCCCACGTCCCGTTCCAACTGCACCGACAGGTCGCGCAGCAGGCCGTTGCGTTGCTGTTCGGCCCGTTCGGCGCGCAGCATGGAAATGGCCCATTGCCGCCCGATGCGGGCGTAGCGGCGGGCCTGATCCAACGGGGCGGCGATGCCCAGGCTGGCCACCCGTTCGCCGTCCACGTCGATGGCGGCGTTGAACCCTTCCCGCATGGCTCCGCCGGAGCGGGCGGCCTCGTCACGGGTGACCGGGCGCTCGTCGGAGCGGCGGGCCATGATCTCCGCCGCGATGGCGTGCGTCTGGCCGATGCGCTCCCGCGCGGACGAGGCGATGATGGTGCCCCCCGCCCCCATAAAGGAAACCGTAACCTCCAGTTCCCGCGCCATATGGTCGCAGATATCCTGCGCAGTCTTCGCGCTCAGTTCCACAGCAGTCTCCTCGAATCAGGCCAGGAGAGCACTATAGGAAGGTTTGGTTAATTTCTGGTTGCGTTTTCGGGAATTTTTCCCTCGTTCGCCTGTGCTGCCGTCAGCGCCCCGGCGGTCATCGCCCCAGCGCTCCGGCGGTCATCGCCCCAGCGCCCCGGCGCTCATTGCCCCAGCGCCCCGGCGCTCATTGCCAGGGTCAGGCTGCCGTCGTTGCCCACCCGCAGCGCCGTGGGCGGAACGGTTACCGTTTGTCCGTCCGCGGCGGTCAGCACAAGGCCGGTCACGGTGTCGCCCTGCGCGGTGATGTCGCGGATGACCGCTTGGGCCTTGCCGTCCTGGGTCATCACCGTGCGCCCGATCAGCCGGCGGGCGTCGGCCACCGTCACCGGCGGCAAGGTGGCGTCCGACGGCTGTGCCGACAGCGGGTCGAGCGCCGGCGGGGCCGCCGGGGTGGTGGCGCGGTCCTCGGGCCGGGGGGCGGTCATCAAAGGCGCGTCGGGGGACGGTGCCGGCGGTGACTGCTGCGCCATGGCGGTGGTGGCGAACACGAACGGCGCCAGCACCAGTGCTGCCACGGCGCTGCGGCGGGGGGCGGTCATGGCGGGCACTCCCTTCGTTCTGTTGGTTCATGTCTCCAACAGACCGGGATGGAGAGAGGTTGCGCCCTTATCCCCGGCGCAGAAGGAACACGCCCTGTTCTCCCAGCAGGTTGGCCAGCCCGGTGGGTGACCGCCGGGTGATGTGCCCGGCCTTGTTCAGAATGGCGGTCTTTTCGATGGTGATGCCCATCGACGCGCACAATTCAACGAAATCGGCGATGGTGCAGAAGTGGATGTTGGGAGTTTCCCACCACTGATAGCCCAGCCGGTCGGTCACCGGCATCCGCCCGCGCAGCAGAAGCTGCAGCCGGATCGGCCAATAGCCGAAATTGGGCAGCGATACGATGGCCCGCCGCCCGATGCGCACCATGGTGTCCAGCACCCCGCGCGGATCGCGCATGGCCTGGATGGTCTGGCTGAGGATCACATAGTCGAAGGCGCCGGACGGGTAATCCTTCAGGTCGGTTTCCGCGTCCCCCTGGATCACCGACAGCCCCTGGCTGACGCAGCGGTGCACCCCGTCCATACCCAGTTCGATGCCGCGCCCGTCCACCCCCTTTTCCCGGGCCAGATAGGACAGCAGCGCGCCGTCGCCGCACCCCACATCCAGCACCCGCGCGGCCGGCGCCACCATGTCGGCGATCAGGCGCAGGTCGATGCGGATGTCACGGGCGGAGGCGGCGGGGGAGGGGGAAAGGCTCATGGCGGGCACCCGTGACGGTCAGGCGGGCTGGGAACGGCGGCGTGGGGTCAGGCCGCGGTGTTCGGCGCAGCCGTCGATGAAGCCGTGGATGACCTGATAGAACCCCGGCTCGTCCAGCAGAAAGGCATCATGACCCTTGTCGGTCTGAACCTCGACGAAGCTGACGTTGGCGGCGACGGCGTTGAGCGCGTGCACCACCGCCCGCGATTCCGACGTGGGGAACAGCCAGTCGCTGGAAAAGCTGACGACGCAGAACCGGACCGGCGTGCCGGTGCCGCCGGCGGTGCGGAAGGCGTTGGCGAGGCTGCCGCCATGGTCGCGTGCCAGATCGAAATAATCCATGGCGCGGGTGATGTAGAGATAGGAATTGGCGTCGAACCGCTCGACAAAGCTGATGCCCTGGTGGCGCAGATAGCTTTCCACCTGAAAATCGGCGTCGAAGCCGTAGGTCACCCGGTCGCGGTTCTGCAGATTGCGCCCGAACTTCCGGTGCAGGGCCGGTTCGGACAGATAGGTGATGTGGGCGGCCATGCGCGCCACCGCCAGCCCGCGGTGGGGCCGGATGCCGTGGTGCTGGTATTTGCCCCCGCTCCAATCGGGATCGGCCATGATCGCCTGCCGCCCGACCTCGTTAAAGGCGATGTTCTGCGCCGAATGGCGCGAGGCGGTGGCGATGGGAACGGCGCAGAACACCGCCTCGGGGTAGGTGGAGGCCCATTCCAGCACCTGCATCCCGCCCATCGACCCGCCGATGACGCAGAAAAGCTGCCGGATCCCCAGATGGTCGATCAGCATCTTCTGCGCCCGCACCATGTCGGGAATGGTGATGACGGGAAAGTTCAGCCCGTATGGCTCGCCGGTGGACGGATCGGTTTCCATCGGCCCGGTCGATCCCATGCAGCCGCCGATGATGTTGGAGCAGATGACGAAATAGCGGTCGGTATCGACCGGCCGGCCGGGGCCGACCATCAGCCCCCACCAGCCGTCCTTGCCGGTCACCGGATGGCGGTCGATCACGTAATGGTCGCCGGTCAGCGCATGGCAGATCAGCACCGCGTTGGAACGGTCGGCGTTCAGCGTGCCATAGGTCTGATAGGCGATGGTGAACGGCCCCAGTTCCGCGCCGCTGTCCAGTTGCAAGGGCGTGCCGGTGCCCAGCAAAACCCGGTGGCCGGGCAGGCGGGCCGTGTCGATGGTGGACGACGTGGGGGCGGGGGATGCGGGGAGGGCCGGGTCTGAGGAAGGCATCGTCGGGGCGCTCTTTCCTGCCTCTACCATAGCGGGACGGTATAGGTAGAAAGCGGTCGCCGGGGGTGTCAACGTTTTCTTTGATTTTGGCGGGGTTGCGGACTACACCTAAAGCGAATCCGGATGTTACGGTTTTTTACCCATGCAGCCCTCGACCACCGCCCTTGACGATTTGCGCCGCGACATCGACCAGATCGATGATTCGATTCACGATCTCATCATGCGCCGCGCCCAGATCGTGGATCAGGTGGCCGCCGCCAAGGGGCAGACGCCGGGCGGAACCAACGGTATCTTCCTGCGCCCCGGACGCGAGGCGGTGATTTTGCGCCGGCTGATCGCCCGCCACAGCGGCAGCCTTCCCCCCGCCGTCATCGCCCGCATGTGGCGGGAGATGATTACCGCCTTCACCCGGATGCAGGGGCCGTTCGCCGTCGCCGTCTATGCGCCGGAGGATCGCCGCGGATTCTGGGACGTGGCCCGTGACCATTACGGCAGCATCGTGCCCATGACCGCCGTCAACACCCCGGTGGCCGCCGTGCGCGCGGTCAGCGAGGGCACGGCCACCGTGGGCGTGGTCCCCTATCCGGCCGAAGACGACGCGGACCCGTGGTGGCGCTATCTGGTGTCGTCGGACGGGCGCACGCCGCGGGTGGTGGCGCGTCTGCCCTTTGCCGGGCGCGGCAACGCCCGCGGGGAAAATCGCGATGCTCTGGCCATCGCCCTGTGCCCGAACGAGCCGACCGGCGACGACCGCACGCTGCTGGCCATCGAACTGGGCTTCGACCTCAGCCGCGGGCGGCTGAAGGACATGCTGGAGGTGTCGGGGCTGCCGCCCACCAGCTTCTGCACGTGGCACGCCCGCGAAGCCAGCGGCCATTCGCTGCATCTGGTGGAAGTGGCCGATTTCGTCGGCCCCGGCGACCAGCGCCTGTCCTATCTGATCGGGCGCATGGGGGAACAGCCGGTGCGGGTCAACGTCATGGGCGGCTACGCCGTTCCGCTGACCCTTCATCCCTGATCCACCCGAAACCCTGCCCGCCGTCCGTTCCCGGCGACGGTTCTTCCCAATTTCCCGTCTGATCGCGCAAGGTCCATCCGTCATGACCACGACTCCCGGCCCGACTCCCCGTCCGGGCATCCTCGACATCGCCGCCTATGTGGGGGGCGAAGCTCAGGGCAGCATCCGTCTGGCGTCCAACGAAGGTGCTCTGGGGCCGTCGCCCCGCGCCATGGAGGCGTACGGCCGTCTGGCGGGCAGCATCCACCGCTACCCCGACGGCGGGTCGTCGGAACTGCGTCAGGCGCTGGCCCAGCGGTTCAATCTGCCGGCCGACCGTCTGGTCTGCGGTTCGGGGTCGGACGAGCTGATCGGGTTGCTGACCCGTTCCTACGTCGGTCCGGGGGACGAGGTGCTGTACAGCGCCCACGGCTTCCTGATGTACCCGATTTCGGCCAAGGCCTGCGGTGCGACCCCGGTGGCCGCCCCGGAAAAGGATCTGAAGGCGGACGTTGACGCCCTGCTGGCCCATGTGACCCCGCGCACCCGCATGGTGTTCCTGGCCAATCCCAACAACCCCACGGGCACCTATCTGACGGCGGCGGAACTGGCGCGGCTGCACGCCGGGCTGCCGTCCGACGTGGTGCTGGTGATCGACGCGGCCTATGCCGAATATGTGGACGCTCCCGACTATTCCTCCGGCGTCGAGCTGGTGGAAAAGTTCCCCAACGTGGTGATGACCCGCACCTTCTCCAAGATCTTCGCGCTGGGCGCCTTGCGTCTGGGCTGGGCCTATTGCCCGCCGGGCATCGCCGACGTGCTGAACCGGGTGCGCGGCCCCTTCAACGTCTCCGCCGCGGCGCAGGCCGCCGGGGTGGCGGCGCTGGCCGACACCGATTTCCTGGAACGTTCCCGCGCCCACAACACCCAATGGCGGGCGTGGTTCTGCCAGGCGGTGCGCGATCTGGGGCTGACGGTTCACGACAGCGTGACCAATTTCGTGCTGGTTGACTTTGCCGGGCAGACGCCGGGCAAGGACGACGCCGAAGCCGCGCGCCAGTATCTCAAGGCCCGCGGCATCCTCGTGCGGCAGATGGGGGCCTATGGCCTGCCCACCTGCCTGCGCGTCACCATCGGGACGGGCGATGAAATGCGCACCGTCACCGATACCTTGAAGGCTTTCCTGGAAAGCTGAACCGCTTTTTGACGGACATCGTATCATGACCACCGAACATCCGCTTTTCGACCGCGTTGCCATTCTGGGCCTCGGGCTGATCGGCTCGTCGCTGGCGCGGGCGTTGCGGTATTATGGGGTGGCGCGATACGTGAGCGGCGGCGACATCAGCGCCGCCGTCTGTGACACGGTGCGGAAACTGGGCATCACCGACAGCGTCACCACTGATCTGGCCGCCGCCGTGGCGGGGGCCGATGTGGTGGTGCTGTGCGTGCCGGTCGGCGCCTGCGGGCCGGTGGCCGAACGCATCGCCCCCAGCCTGAAGCCCGGCGCCATCCTGACCGACGTCGGGTCGGTGAAGCAGGCGGTGGTGCGGGACGTCGGCCCCTTCGTTCCGCCGGGGGTGCATTTCATCCCCGGCCATCCGGTGGCCGGCACCGAGTATTCGGGGCCGGAGGCCGGATTCCCCACCCTGTTCGACGGGCGTTGGGCCATCGTCACCCCGCCCGCGGGCAGCGACGACGGGGCGGCACAGGCGGTTGCCGCGATGTGGCGCCGATTTGGCTCCAAGGTTGAGCTGATGGAACCGTCGCACCACGACAGGGTGCTGGCCATCACCTCCCACCTTCCGCATCTGATCGCTTATACCATCGTCGGCACCGCGTCGGACCTGGAAGAGGACACCAAGTCGGAGGTCATCAAGTTCTCCGCCGGTGGTTTCCGCGACTTTACCCGCATCGCCGCATCCGATCCCACCATGTGGCGCGATGTGTTCCTCAACAACCGTGAGGCCGTGCTGGAAATCCTCCAGCGTTTCACCGAGGATCTCACCGCGCTGCAGCGGGCCATCCGCTGGGGGGAAGGCGACGTGCTGTTCGACACTTTCACCAAGACCCGTGCCATCCGCCGCAGCATCATCGATGCGAAACAGGCCTGACCAGGGCTGTGGCGACGCCTGAACAGCGGGCCGACGTGGACGCGCTGGTGGGCCTTCTGGCGATGGTCAACGGCTTCACCCTTCTGGTGGACGTGCCGTTCTTGCAATACCTATCGGGCGTACCCCCATCCCCCCCTTAAAAAGATAGGGGGGATGGGGGTCACCCCAAACGGGTTTGGGATGTTGCCCAATGGACCCAAGGGCTTATCACCAAACGACCTCCGGCATGGCGGCCACCTTCATGGGGCCGACGTACAGGGCGCGCGACTGGATGGTGACCGGGGCGGTGACGACCGGCTCCCCATCTTCCGCCGGACGGGACAGCATCGCCAGAACGGTGCGGGCGATGTTGACCTCCTTGGGCTTCAGCATGGCGCTGACCGCGGTCAACGCCTGCTGCGCCCCGCGCACCTCCATGGTCATGGCGGCTTCGGGCTGCAATTGCCGGTCCAGGGCGAAGGTGCCGTTGACCGACAGCCGCACCGGCCCCCAATTCACCGCCAGACGGTCCAGTTCCACCGTGCCCCCATTGTTGCTCCACGCCGACAGGCTGGCCGGTTCGGGGGCGGGCGGGCGGCCCTGAACGCGAACGGTGGCCTCCGCCCGTTCCATGGCCGGTCCCAGTGCCGCCGCTTCCGGGGGCAGGGTGATGCCGTCGGCGGACAGGGCCATGGTCAGGCCGGTTGCCTGGGGATCCACCGGCGGCTGGCCGGGCTGGGTCATGGTCAGGGACAGGGTGCGCACCCGCGCCGGGGCCGAATGGGGTACTGCCGGAGCGACGGTCACATCGGCGAAGGTCAGCGTGGCATCCACCGGCTGCCCATCGGCCCCCAGCAGCACCCGGCCATGGCCGGCGGGGGCTTCCAGCCGCGTGGTACCGGCGCCGTTGTCGATGGTCAGCCGCTGTGGACCCGGCAGGGTGAGAGCGATGGACGAAGGGGACCAGATCGCGGCCTCCGCCACCACCTTCGTCCCCTGCCATTGCACGGCGCGGGTGGCGATGGCGCCGTCGGTGGCGACCGCGCGCACGGCAAAGGGGAACCCCTCCATCGTCAGGGCGGCAAAGCGGACATCGACCCCGTGCGCCCGCTGCGTTTCGGCCCAGTCACGAATCCCGTGCTCCACCGTGCGGGCGGCGGCAAACCACGCGCCCCCCCAGCCGGCGACGGCCACGGCCACGGCGGTCACGGACGCAAAGGCCAAACGGCGGGACAGGCGCATGGTCATGGTTCCTTCGGGTATCCCCGTGTATCAGGCGGCGACGGCGCGGCTTTCCCCGACGCGAACTCAGGTTAACCCAAAATTCATCCTGTTGAGGATCATTTTCGCGGGATTCAATTCCAAAGACCGTCCGCCACACCCGCGGACGGTGAAGAGGCCTGTTTCGCCGCCGCCTTGGCCGCGTACATGGCCTGATCCGCGTGGGTCAAAAGGTGGTGGGCATCGGTGCCGTCGTCGGGATAGATCGACCAGCCGATGGACAGGCCGGTGGCGACCAGATGCCCGTCGGCCATGATCGGTTCGGCCAGAGCCTCGCGGCAGCGCCGGGCGATGGCGTCGCAGGGGGGGCGGGTGGCGTCCTCGCTGGTGACCAGGATGGCGAACTCGTCGCCGCCGATGCGGGCGATGCTGTCGGTGGGGCGCAGCGCGCCGGACAGCCGCCGGGCCACGTGGCGCAGAACCTCGTCCCCCACCGCATGGCCATAAGTGTCGTTGATCGGCTTGAACCCGTCGAGGTCGATGTAGAGCAGGGCAAAGGGATGCCCATCCCGTTCCGCCCGCACCAGCGCGCCGCGGAAGCGGATCTGGAACATGGCGCGGTTGGGAAGGCCGGTCAGGGGATCGTGATGGGCCATATGCGCCATGCGCGCCTCGCTTTCGCGCAAGGCGGCTTCCTGCTCGCGCAGCTTGCCCAGCAGGTAATTGAACCCCTTTGCCAGATCGCCCACCTCGTCGGCATGGCGCACGGGCAGGTGGGACAGGGGCAAGCGGCCGTCGGCCATCATGTGCATCTGTTCTGCCGCGTCGGCCAGCGGGCGCAGCATGTGCCGCTGAACCAGAATCACCACCACCACCACCACCACCATCGTCAGCAAGGTGGCGGTCAGGGCGATGTTTTGGAAATTGTGCACCGTTTCGAACATTTCGGCTGTGGGCAGGCGCGCGACCAGGAACCAGCCAGCGCTGGGCACCGAAACGATGGTGGACAACTCATCCACCCCGGCGGCGTTGGTGGTGATTCCGGATCCGCGGTACCCGTCCATGGCCCGGTCGTGCAGCGGGTTGATGCCGGGGACCGGCGTGTCGGTCAGCACCTTGCGCGGGTCGCTAGCGGCGACGAACAGCCGGTCGCGCGGCGATATCAGCAAAAATCCGCCCGCCTTCCCGATGGTCACCTCCTGCACCAGATTGAGGAAACCGGGGGCGTTCAGATCGGCGATTCCGGCCAGTACGGCGGCGGGTGCGCCGTGGGCATCGCGGATGGGGGTGGCGATGATGATGATCGGCTGCCCGTCGAGGGGGCTGCGCACCGGGCGCCCGATCACGGTCTGGCCCTCGCGGGCGGTCTCGAACCAATCCCACAGAGTATAGTTGAGGTCACTGAGCCCCGGCAGGACCGGGTGCTCGGCCAGCGCCTCTCCCCTGTCCAGCGCCATCACCGCCAGCCCGCGGGAAAACAGCGGCTCGATCTCGTAACGCTTGCCCAGCCAGTCGCGCAAAGCCGCCGGATTGCCCAGCAGCACCGACGGCACCAGAGCCGCCACCCGTTCCAGCGACGAGACGCGCGCCTTGATCTTCTCGTCGATGTCGTGGGCGACGTAAGACGCGATGGATTGCTGGTGGGAGGTGGTCAGCGATTCAACGGCGCTTTTCAGATAAATTGTCACGAAGGTCAGGCGGACCGTGCCCCCGATGATGACCAGGGCGATGCCGAACGCCAGGAGACGGAAAACGAGACTCTGCCGTCGATTCCTCCACCGATCGGCTATGGTCTTTAAAAAATTCACGTCCGTGTGTCCGGGATCACCGAAATATATATGTGTTCAGATATGGATTGACCATTGTCTTCTGTCAATCTTTGTTTGTTTACAAAGATGTAAAGCGGATTACCGTGCCCGAAAAACAGCAGAGGATGGGGAAACGATTGCAACATATTTTAATCAACCAATCCGGGCAAATTTCATCGGAGAAGACCGATCGGGGGTAGGCGTGCCAGCAGGGCCGGATTATCCCAGCCGGGTTGCCGCTCGCTGGCCAGGGCGCTGTGGGCCAGGGGAGTGTCCGTTTCGGCCTGGACCTCGGCCCATCGCGGCACGCATTCGTTGGCGATGTCGTCCAGCACCGCGGCGGCCAGAGCCTCCGGCCCCGCTCCGGTCCAGCCGGGGGAATTCAGCAAGGCGTCGAGGTAGCTTTTCACACCAGCCCCCGTCACGATCCAGCGGTCGGGCACATAGCGCAGGGTGATGCGCAAGCCGGGGCGTGGTTCCGCCGTCAGGATCACCAGCGTGTCGGCGGTCCCGGCGGGGTTGGCCGCCGTCTGCAACGGTGCCCGCCGCTCAACGGGCGAAAGGGGGGGAGCGGTCATGCCGTCACCCCCAGCCGCGGGCCGCCGCCGGGAACCAGGGAAACCCATTGCCGGCTGTCGTTCTGGAACAGCAGCGAACCGGCAAAACCCACCGCGCCGACGCTGGCGGTGAACACACCGGTCAACTCGTCGCGTAAGGCCGGCGCCAGGGGGGTGCGGCTGCGCAGGATCAGGTCGAACCGCCGGTCCCGCACCATGCCGTCCAGTTGCAGCGGCCCCAGCCGGCTGAGATCTACGTCGATGACGAAACGGCTGCCCTTGGGCGGGCGGTCCTTGTCGATGGCCTTGCCATCCCCCTCGTCATGGACGGGGTGGAGATGCAGCCGCACCGGCTGGAGCATGGAGCCGTCGAACACGGGCAGGGTGAAGCCGAACCAGCCGCCGGGCAGAGGGTCGGCCGCCTGTTGCTGCATGCCGCGGAATTCCTGGTCCAGCGCCTGGATCAGGTCGGCGCGGCCGTTGCGCCGCAGGGCTTCCACCGCATCATCCCCCAGCCATGCGCGGGCGTCGCCGCCGCGCACCGCGGTCAGAAAGAAGCTGACGGCGGCGGCCATGCGGCGGTTCGGCTGCGGCACCACCGTGTTCATCAGCGATTGGGCCAGGGTCCGGTCAATGCCGGCCAGGGTGACCAGCGCCTCCCGCAGCGCCGGCCATTGGCGGGACGAGGCCAGGAAAACGTCCCGTCCCGCGATCCCCTCCAGCACCGTGCCGGGATCGCTGAGGGCGACGGTAAGCACGGTGCCCTTGGGCAGGGGATCGCCCTGGCCCAGGGCCAGCATGCCCAGACGGGTGGCAATGATCGGGCGCCCTTCGCCCGAGGTGCCGGCGACGGTCCCGCGCACCACCACGGATCCGGGCGGGGTGCCGTCCGGTGCTTCCGGTGCCGGCGGGTCACCGTCCAACGGCGGGGGCTGGGTGGTCGGCGGTTCCACCGACAGGATCCGGACCGCCACGGTCCCCCCGGGGCGCAGAGCCGGGCGGGCGGGAGAATCACCCTTGGGTTCGCCCTTGGCCGCCGGGGGCTGCGGCGGTGGTTGTTCGGCATCGCCGCCGGGGTGGGCGGCGTCACCGCCCAACGCCACCGGGTTCCCCTCGTCCGGGGGGGCGGTCAGGGCGTTGAGGACGGCGGACGCCATGCCGCCGTCGGCGGGGGGGCTGGCCGGTGCCGATGCCGGGGTGGTCGGGGCCGGGGTGGTCGGGGCCGGTGCTGCACCCGTGGAACGGGCCGGCTGGGCCGGGATCGTGGGGGATTGCGGCAGCCCGGCGGCATCGCGCGATGGCGGAGCCGGGGCGTTGCGCGCCACCGCCAGCACCACCGCCGGCAGCAAAGCGCCGGGCTGGATGGGGAGGGAGGGGGCCGGGGCGGGAAGGGCGGTTCCCACCGGTGGGGCGGGGGCCGGTGTGCCGGCGCCAGTCGCCGGGGTCGGCGGGGGCGGGGTGGTGAGCGCCGGGGTGGCGGGCGGCTGGGCCGGGGTGCCGCCGATCTGCACCAGCACCGCCGGGGTGGGCGCGGGCGTCGGGGCTTGCGGCGTGGCGATGGAGGTCGGCGGGGCAAGGATGGTCGCCAGGGACGGCGGTTGCCCGGCGGCGATCTGCAGGGTCACGGGCCGGTCGGTCAGCAGCGGCAGCGGGCTTTTCAGCACCACCTCGCCCGCCTGGGTGCGCACACGGGTCAGCCCATCGGCGGTTTCCCCCGCCACCGTCCCCGGCAGCACCACCGGACGGGAGAGGTCCTGAAGCTTTTCCGGCACGGCCTTCACCGGCACCTCGCCCACCGTGACGGTGGTGGAGGCCGCGGCGGGGGCCGCGGCGGCACCCGCCACCGATGGGGGAACGCCGCCCATGGCGCCGGCCTCCCCTTACTCGCGGATCAGTCGCTGGGCGATGCCCGTCACGTCGTTGGCGGCATCGCAGGCCGGCGAACGGGTCAGCAGCGGCGTCTGGGTGCGGATGGCGTCGCGCACCTTCAGGTCGCGGCGGATGATCCCGGCCAGTTCCGGCTTGAACTTCAGGAAGTTCTGGCACGCCTTGAGGATGGTGTTATAGGTGCGCTCCCCCTCTTTCAGGCTTTGGGCCACATTGACCACGATGCGCAGGTCGGCGTTGGGGTTGGTGGCGTGGGTCAGCTTGATGAAGGCGTAGGCGTCGGTCAGCGAGGTCGGTTCGTCCGTGGTCACCACCAGCGTGCGGCCCGCCGGTCCCGCCAGCGTGCGCACGGTGCGGTCAACGCCGGCCCCCATGTCCATGATGACGTAATCATAGTTGCGCGCCAGATCCAGCAGGTCGTTGCGCAGCCCCGACAGCCGTTGGCTGGGCAGGGTGGCCAGCGTGCCCGACCCCGACCGCCCGGCGATGATGTCGAAGCCGGTGTCGGGGAAGCGTTCGGCGGCGCGCTTCATGGTCACCGACCCGTCGATCACCTGTCCCAGGTCATGACGGGGGGTGAAGCCCAACTGGATATCCACGTTGGCAAGGCCCAGGTCGCCGTCGAACAGCAGCGCGTTCTTGCCGGCGCGGGCCAGGGCATGGGCCAGTGTGATGGAGAACCAGGTCTTGCCCACACCACCCTTGCCGCTGGCCACGGCGATGACGTTCGCACCGCGCAGCGGCCGCACGTTGCTCATGGAGGCGGGGTTCGTGTTGAAAACCGGGTCGGTCATGGAAGTGTCCTCGACGACGGGGTGCTCATGGCGCGGGCTTTGTTCCCGGAGGGTTTGGAGCGGGACGGGGATGCCGCCGGCCGCTTCTTCTTGTCCTGGTCCGGCATCATCAGCCGGGCCAGACCAATGGGGTTGAGGGGGGTCAGACCCTCCGCGACCTTGGAGGCAACGCCCCCATCGCAAAAGGCCAGACGCGAACGGTGCGCCGCCACCAGAATGCTGCCCAGACGCCGCGCGGTGTCGAGACGCGACACCAAGAGCCGGCGGGCACCCAGTTGGCGGAAAACCAGGGCGGTTTCGGCGGCGTCCACCATGTCCAGACCGGCCGGCATCACCAGCACGGGTTCCACCTGATCGGTGGTGGTCAGCAGCGCCTTCAGATCGTTCATCTCGTCGGGGTCGAAGGGGTTGTGGCCGGCGGTGTCCACCAGCACGATGTCGTTGTCGGCGCTCATCTGCAAGGCACCGCTGAACGCCTCCGGGTCCTCGACCATATGGAACTTCACCTTCAACAGCCGGGTGAAGGCAGCCAACTGCTCCGCCCCGCCGGCCCGCACGGTGTCGGTGGAAATAACGCTGACGCTGCGGTTCTTGAACACCGCGCGGGCGGCCAGCTTGGCCACGGTCAGCGTCTTGCCGCTGCCGTGCGGCCCGATCAGCACCAGCGGCTTGGTCCGCCCGCGCCCGCCGTCGGGCAGCGGGTGGAAGGTGAACATGGAATCCAGTGCTGCCCCCAGCGCCAGCGTGGGATCGTCGGTGTCCAGGGCAAGGGCGGAATCGAGAAGCTGTTCGGCCAGCACCGCCGGCACGCCATGGCGGTGCAGCGCCTCCGCCAGCACCTCGCCCACATCCACCACCGGCTCAGGGGGCGGCGGGGGCACGCGGGCCATGGAGACGGCGGCGCTGTTGGGGGAATGCTGGTCGTCATCCTCCACCGCGGCGGTGACGCGCACGCCCCCGCCTTCCTCCTCCCGCGTGGCGACGATGATGGCGTCATCCCCCAGCGCCTGGCGCACCTGGCGCATGGCGTCGGCCATGGTCTTGGCGTGGAAGGATTTCAACCGCACCGGCGAAGCTCCTTCCAATCAGGGGGAACGGGGGAGGGGCAGGTCATCAGATCTGCCCCAGCGTCTTGATCTTCGCCTTGGGGTGGATCTCGTTCTGGGACATCACCACCGTGGACGGGCGGAACCGTTCGACGATGGACCGCACATAAGGCCGGATGTAGGGGCTGGTCAGCAGAACGGGGGTTTCGCCCATCATGGCCTGTCGCTCGAACGTCTGGCGCACCGAGGTGATGAACTGCTGCAGCCGGCTGGGCGCCATGGTCAACTGCCGATCGTCGCCGTCGCCCACCAGGGCCTCGGCAAACGCCTGCTCCCATTCGGGCGACAGGGTGATGAGGGTAATGATACCCAATTCGTTGGCGCAGGCGTCACAAATCTGGCGGGCCAGACGGGTGCGGACGTGTTCGGTAATCTGGGTGATGCTGCGCGTCTGGCTGGCCGCTTCCGAAATACCTTCCAAAATGGTGGGCAGATCGCGGATCGAGATGCGCTCGGCCAGCAGGTTCTGCAGCACGCGCTGAAGCCCGCCCACGGTGATCTGCTGCGGCACCACGTCGGCCACCAGCTTCTGGTGCTCCTTGTCCAGCTCGTCCAGCAGCTTCTGCGTCTCGGTGAAGGACAACAGTTCGGGCATGTTGTCCTTGATGAGTTCGGTCAGATGCGTGGTGACGACGGTGGAGGGATCGACCACGGTGTAGCCGCGGAACATCGCCTCTTCCCGGTATCCCGGCTCGATCCAGATGGCGGGCAGGCCGAAGGTGGGTTCGGTGGTCTGTTCACCCGGCATGCTCATGGCCTCGCCGCGGGGGTCCATGACCAGCAGCATGTTGGGGCGGATGTCGCCGCGGCCCGACTCGATCTCCTTGATGCGGATGATGTAGGTGTTGGGCGGAAGCTGCAGATTGTCCTGGATGCGCACCGCGGGCATGACGAAGCCCACCTCGCCGGCGATCTGGCGGCGCAGCCCCTTGATCTGGTCGGTCAGCCGGTGGCTGCCCGCCTGCGGCTGGTTGATGAGCGTCAGCAGCCCGTACCCCAGTTCCAGCCGGATCAGGTCGATGGCCAGGGCGGTGGATATGGGTTCGTCGGCCACCGGGGCGGCGGGGCCGCTGGCCTGCGCTTCCGCTTCCGCCGCGGCGGCTTCCGCTTCCTCCATCTCCTTCTTGGCGCGGGCGCGC
Organism: uncultured Rhodospirillaceae bacterium; assembly: GCA_937927415.1. Classification (GTDB taxonomy): domain Bacteria; phylum Pseudomonadota; class Alphaproteobacteria; order Azospirillales; family Azospirillaceae; genus Azospirillum. The sequence continues at coordinate 155,640 of CALBDS010000042.1, read as the reverse complement.
GGGATGTACCACGCCGCCGCCCCGACGGCGCCCGCCACCGGCACGAAGGTCAGCAGCGGCATGCCCGGCAGCAGCGCCATGGCGCCGATCATCACCGCCGACAGGCCGAGGGCGGCGGAATGGTTGGTCAACTGACCCACCACCGCCTTGTCGGTGGACCCGCCGGCACCGGCCTTCGCCACCAGGAAACCGGCGGAGATGGAGATCACCAGCGCCGGGATCTGCGACACCAGACCGTCGCCGATGGTCAGCTTGGTGAAGGTGTCGAGCGCCTGCATCACCGGCTGGTCGTGGCGCAGCACGGCGATCGACACGCCGCCGACGATGTTGATGACCATGATGATGAGGCCGGCGACGGCATCACCCTTGACGAACTTCGACGCACCGTCCATGGAGCCGAAGAAGGCGCTTTCGTCCTCCAGTTCCTTGCGGCGGGCGCGGGCGGTGGACTCGTCGATCATGCCCGACGACAGATCGGCGTCGATGGCCATCTGCTTGCCGGGCATGGCGTCCAGGGTGAAGCGCGCCGCCACTTCGGCGATGCGGCCCGAACCGGCGGTGATGACCTTGAAATTGACGATGGTCAGGATCGAATAGACGATCACGCCGATGATGAAATCGCCGCCCATCACGAAGCCGGCGAAGGCCTCGATCACATGGCCCGCCGCGTTGGTGCCCTCGTGCCCGTGCTGAAGGATCAGACGGGTGGACGACATGTTGAGCGACAGGCGCAACAGCGTGGTGATGAGCAGGATGGTGGGGTAGGCCGACAGCTCCAGCGGCTTTTCGATGAACAGCACCACCATCAGGATCAGCACCGACACGGTGATGTTGATGGCCAGCATCATGTCCAGCAGCATCGACGGCATCGGCGCGATCAGGCCGACGATGATGATGACGATGCCGAACGCCATCACGATGTCGCCGCGCTTCAGCGATGCCTTGGCGACCGCAAGCATGTCCGTCAGCGCCGACAGGTTGCTGCCGCCCCCGCCGCCTCTGCCGCCGCCCGGATTGGTCTGTTCGGTAAGCGCCATTCCCTAGAGCCGTTTGCCGCTGTCGATCCTGTTCCGCACCCGCAAGTCTACAGGGATGCCCGTTCTTCCGCACCCGGCGGTATCACCGGAATCCCTTCCTCGCTGTATTGTTTCAGCTTGTTGCGCAGGGTGCGGATGGAAATGCCCAGGATGTTGGCCGCGTGGGTGCGGTTGCCAAGGCAATGGGTCAAGGTTTCCAGGATCAGGTCGCGCTCCACATCGGCGACCGTGCGCCCGACCAGCCCGGCCACCGGCGCGGCGGACGGCGGGATGGCGGTGGGCTGGGGCGGCGGCGCCACCTTGGGCATGCCATAGCCGGTCATGCCATAGGGGCTGGAACCGGGGGGCAGGGCGGGCGGCACCACCACCGGCGGGGCGGTGACCGACGGCACCGTACCGGCGGGGTGGCCAAAGGGTTGGGCCACCGGCGAATTGGTGGGGATGGACGCCTGCGCCGAGCCTTCCGGGGCCAGCATCTGGCTGGACAGCATGATGGCTTCCGGCCCGATGGTTTCCCCGCGCGACAGCAGCACCGCCCGGTGCATGGTGTTTTCCAGTTCGCGGACATTGCCGCGCCAGTGGTGGGCCTGGAGGAGCACCATGGTTTCCGGCGCCAGCGCCTTGGGCTGCAGCCCGTTGGCTTCGGAGTATTTCTTGATGAAATGCTCGGCGATCAGCGGAATATCCAGCGGGCGTTCGCGCAGGCTAGGCAGGCGCAGGTTGAACACGTTCAGGCGGAAGAACAGGTCTTCGCGGAAATTGCCGGCGCGGACCTCCGCCTCCAGATTGCGGTTGGAGGTGGCGATCAGCCGCACGTTGATCTTGACCGGCTGGGACGAGCCGATGCGGTCGATTTCCCGTTCCTGAATGGCGCGCAGAAGCTTGGCCTGCAGCCGCGGGTGCATTTCCGACAACTCGTCCAGCAGCAGGGTGCCGCCGTTGGCTTCCTCGAACTTGCCGATCCGCCGGGCCACCGCACCGGTGAAGGCGCCCTTTTCATGGCCGAACAGTTCCGATTCCAGCAGGTTTTCCGGAATGGCCGCACAGTTGACCGCGACGAAGGGTTCGTTGGTCCGCCGGCTCTTGCGGTGGATGTAGCGGGCCATCAGCTCCTTGCCGGTGCCCGACTCGCCGGTGATGAGGACCGAGGCGTCGCTGGGCGCGATCTGGTCGGCCAGCCCCAGCACCGCCAGCATGGCGGGGTCCTGGCAGACGATGGCGTGGCTTTCCTCCGCCACCGCCGCCAGCACCGCGGCGATCAGTTCGGCGTCGGGGGGCAGGGGCACGTATTCCTTGGCGCCGGCGCGGATGGCGCGCACGGCCGCACTGGCGTCGGTGCCGATGCCGCAGGCGACGACGGGGATGTGGATGCGCTCGGCCTTCAGGCTGGTGATGAAAGCGGCGACGTCCAGCTTGACATCGATCATCACCAGATCGGCGCCGGCCGCGGACCGCAAGGCGTTGAGCGCGCCATCAATGCTGTCGGTGTGGGACACCTTCGCACCACGCTGCATGGCCATCTTGCCCGCGGTGGTGATGTACCCTTCCAGCGTTCCAACGATCAACAGACGCATCACTCAGGCTCCCCTCGGGGATTCACGGTCGAAATACTGAATCCGCCGCCCCGGCGGCAGAACGGTGTTGAGCTGCATTTCCAGCCGCCGCGGATTTTCCTGCCGCGCGATGGAGACCGCTCCGATGGTATATAGGGTTCTGACCAAGGCGTCTTCCTCCGCGTTGCGCTCCAGCTTGGCCGCCAGCGGCGCCAGGAAGACGTTGCCCAGAACGGCCCCGTAAAAGGTGGTCAGCAGCGCCAAGGCCATGCTGGGGCCGATGGCGGCCGGGTCGTTCAGGCTGCCCAGCATCTGCACCAGCCCGATCAGCGTGCCGATCAGGCCCATGGCCGGCGCCACCTCCGCCGCGCGGCGGAGCACGGCGGCACTTTTCAACCGCCCGGCGGCCGCCGCCTCCACCTCGCCGGACAGCATGCGCTCCACCTCGTCATGGGGCAGCCCCTCCGTCACCAGCGTCAGGCAACGGTGAAGAAACGTTTCGCCGCGCACCTCGGGCAGCATGGTGCGCAAAATCTCCGGCCCCGCCCGGCGGGCGCTGTCCGCCACCAGCATCATCTGCCGCCCCACCGCGCGGGGGTCGTGGGGCTGGTGCACCAGCACCCGCGCGGCGTCGCGCCACGCCACCCCCATGTCGGCGATGGAAAAGGACGCGGTGGTGACCGCCAGCGTTCCCCCCAGCACGATCAGCAGCGACGGCGGGTCGAGAAAGGCGCGCAGGGAACCGCCCGCGGCGATGGCCACCACCACAACCCCCACCGCCGCCGCCAGCCCCAGAAGCGTGGCCGCATCCAGCCCGCCGCGCAGGCGCACGCGGGACGGTCCCGGCGCGCTGATGCCGGGGGGGGATGCGGGGGTGCCGGTATCGCGGGTATTCGTCATCCGCGGTCCGATTTGATGATTTCGGTCATGGTCACGCCCAGCCGGTCTTCCACCACCACCACTTCGCCGCGGGCCACCAGACGGTTGTTCACATAGATGTCGATGGCTTCACCCACCTTGCGGTCGAGTTCCACCACCGCACCCCGGCCCAATTTGAGCAACTGGCTGACCTGCATGGTGGATTTGCCCAGCACCGCGGAAATCTGCACCGGGATGTCATAGACCGCCTCCAGATCCTTGGCGGGGCCAAGGCCGGTTTCGTAATCGGAATCGGAGCGGCCGCCGCCTTCGATCTCGTCCAGGCTGAAACTGTCCTTGCCCATGAATCCTACACCCTTTCCCCGTACGGACGATGCGTGGCGCCGGTTATTGCGGCGCCGGAGCTTGCAACAATTGCGCCATACAGTGTTCAATATCGGCCATCAGACGGCGCGTGTCACGTTCAACCCCGCCTTCGGCCCATTCGATCCGGCAATCACCGGGTTCCAGCCCGGCTTCGGCGATGACCATCATGCGGGCGCCGAACCCGGATTGCGCGCCCAGCGCGTCCATCCGTTCACGCACCGCCTCCACGATATCGGGCGCCACCCGCACCACCAGCCGCGGCTCGTCCAGCAACTCGGTCAGGCAGGAGCGCACCAGCCCCTCGATTTCGTCAAGCCCGCCGCGCCGCGCCAGTTCCGGCATCAGCTTGCGCACGATGGCCAGTGCGATATGCACCGGCTGGTCCTGGCGCATGGCGTTGGTGGCCTGCCGGTCGGCCAGAAGCTGGCCCACACCATTGGCGATGCGTTCCAGGGCGTTGGCCAGACGGGCTTCGCTGCTGGCGGCCATCTGGGTGCGGCCCGTCTCGATGCCTTCGGTCTTGCCGGCGTTCAGCCCTTCGGCAAAGCCCCGGCCGTACCCGGCGCCCTGGCCCGCGCGTTCCCCTTCGGCATAGCCCTCGCTGCGGGCGGCGGCCAGTTCCTCTTCGCTGAAGGTGGGAGGGGGCGGCACCTCCGGTTCGGGTTCCGGCTCCGGCTCCGGCGGGGGTTCCGGTTCCGGCTCCGGCAGCAACTCCTCCTCTTCCACGTAATAGCTGTTGCGGTGGGGAAGTTCGGCGTCGAACGATTCATCGAACAGAAATTTTCGAATCGAGGGCATGGTGTGGCCTGTATCGACGGGAATCCAGAACGAAACGCAACGCTACCCCGAAAGCGGGCATCAGCTCTCCTGGTAAAGCCAGTTGCGCAGGATCGAAACGGCTTCTTCCGGGTGCTTGTCCACGATCTCGCCGACCTTGCGCAGGGACGAGGCGCGGACACGGCCCTCCACCCGGTTGATGTCGATCATCTGCTCCAGTTCTTCGTCGGCCTGGGCCGCTTCCAGCGCCAGATCCTGGGCCAGCGCGCCGCTGGGACCGGCCAGGGCGGCGGGCATGCCGCTTTGGTCGGTCAGCAGACGGTCCATCTCGTCCTCATCCGTTTCCTCCGCCTTTTCAAAGGCGCGGGTGATGAGCGGGCGGATGACCAGAAGGATAATCAGGACGGCGACGATGCCAAGGACCACCATTTCGGCGATGCGGAAAAGATCATCCTTGGTCATGCCCATGAAGATTTCTTCCGGTTTGGCGAATTCGTCGTCGGGCGTGGCGAAACGCATGTTGATGACTTCCAGCGTATCGCCGCGCACCATGTCCAACCCGACCGCCGAGCGGACCAGGGCGCGGATGCTTTCCATCTCCTGTTCCGAGCGGGGCTGATAGGCGGGTTTTCCCCCGTTGGGGTCGGGGGCGTACACGCCATCCACCAGCACGGCGACCGAGATGCGGCGCACCTGCCCGGTTTCACGCACGTGATTCCTGGAGGTCCGGCTGATTTCGTAGTTGATCGTCTCTTCGGTCCGGCTCGCCTTGTTGGACGAGATGGGGCCGCTGCTGGCGCCGTTGCCGGCCTGGGCCGTGGGCAGGTTCTGGTCCACGGTCACCGGGGCCAGGGGGTCGCGGTCCTGGCTTTCGTTGTTTTCGCTGACCGTCTGGGTCGAGCGGACCACCTGGCTTTCAGGGTCGAACACCTCCGACTGTGTGCTGATGCGGTCGAAGTCGAGATCGGCCGACACCTCCGCCCGCACCTTTCCGTAACCGACCGTGCGGCCCAGCAGGTCTTCGAGCACGCCGACCATGCGGCGTTCATAGGCCTGCTTCTTCTCCTCCGCCGTGGCCATCATCATTTCGTCGCTGTTCTGGCCCATGCCGCGGGCCAGCAGCTTGCCCTTGTCGTCGATGATCGACACCTGGGTGGGTTCCAGGTTGGGCACCGATGCGGCGATCAGATGCTGGATCGCCATGATGTTTTCCCGCGACAGGGTGGCACCCTGCTTCATCTTCACGAAGACGCTGGCGGTGGCGGGATTCTGGCTGCGGGCGAACAGTTCGCGCTTTGGCAGCACCAGATGGACGCGCGCCTGCATCACGCCGTTCAGCGTGCCGACGGTGCGAGCCATCTCGCCTTCCAGCGCGCGCAGATGGTTGATGTTCTGAATGAAACTGGTGGCGCCGAACCCTTCGGGCTTGTCGAACAGTTCATACCCCACCGATCCGCCCGACGGCAGCCCGGCCTGGGCCATGGTCATGCGGATCTGGCCCACCTTGTCAGGCGGAACCAGGATCTTGGTGCCGTTCTTGTCCACCTGATAGGGGATCTTTATTTCGTCCAGCTTCTTGGCGATGGCCGCGGCGTCGGCGGGTTGCAACTCGGCGTAGAGCAGCTCCATCTCCGGCGACGACAGGCGGGTCGTCAGATAGACGAAAAAACCGATCAGAAGCAGGGCCACGCCGCCGATCGCCGCCAGGCGCGCCGGCCCCAGATTGCGCAACGTCTGCAGCAGGTTGTTCACGCGGAGGCTCCCAATCGGCCAGTGTCGTTCAAGGCGGTGGTCCGGACGGTGCGGCGCCAGGCTTTATCCCTAGCAGATGGTCGGGGCGCCGGGTAGCCGTCCTGTGCACCGGATCACCTGTTACCCATATGCAACAGTCATCAGACGTTGCCGTCCGCCGCCCGCACCTGTCCGATGCCCGCCCATCATTCCTAAGATATAGGCATGCTAGGAAGGTTTTGATGAACAGAAGGTAAATTCGCGGGCAGGTTTTGCCGGGTGCTAGGCAAAATCTGCCGACTGGTGCCACGGCGTTACAGGCGATGATGCGCGGCCGTCACACCGGGGCGGCGGCTGATCCCCCAAAGCGCATGTGATGGCGCCGGAACCCGTCCAAAGGGTGGGATCCGTGGCTTCCCGTAGAAAACGACGTAAATATTGCATCCCCGGTTGACACTGGGATAAGGAGAACACAGGTGATAACCGTCATCGACATGACTATGGTGACGGAGTTCGCTGTAAAGGTGAGGGAAGGTGTTGGGGTTGCTATTGCTGATTTTCCTCTTCACCTCGTACACTAAGCATACAGCGAAAATTAGTATCGATTTTGGTATGCCGCCGGTTTTGCCGTTGCGGCTTCAAGCAGGGAGATGGCCGTGAAAAAGCGTGGCCGTGAGAAAAAAGAAGGTCTGAACGAGGTCGATGTGTTCGTCGGACAGCGCCTTCGCGAACTGCGGATGTTGGCGGGCCTGAGCCAGAGCGACGTGGCGGCGGGTCTGGGGCTGACCTTCCAGCAGCTTCAGAAATACGAACGCGGCTTCAACCGGGTATCGGCCAGCCGGCTTTACAAGCTGGCCCAGTTCTTCCGCGTGCCGGTGTCGGTTTTCTTCGAAGGGCTGGAGGCTCATGCCGGCGGTGGGGTCACCGTGTCGGAGGCTCATGCGGCGGAAAACGTGGATGCCACCACGCTGCGCTCGCGCGAGGCGCTGATGCTGGCCCGCTATTTCCAAAGCATCCGCGACCCGCAGGTGCGCAGCGCGCTGCGCGAACTGGCCGAACGCTGCGCGGTGGAGGATGGGTCCGGGCCGGCGTCCGGCGCCTATACCCATGCCGGCGGGCGGGCCTGATGCCCGGTCGGATCGGCCGCTGACGGGTCAGGCGGTTTTCAACGCGTCATAGCGCGCGATGAAAGCCGCCATGGCCTCTTCCGGGCCAAGGGGGATGACGGCCTCCGGGGCCGGCGGCGGCAGGTCGCGCCAGTTGACCCGATGGGGCGCGCACAGATCGCGCAATTCCGTTGCCAGCGCCCGCTGGTCGGCCAGCTTGACCGCGGCCGGCTCCGGGTAGCGGAAGCTGAAACGCTTCGCCAGCGCCCGCTTCAGCGGTGCGATGGCCTCTTTGAGCAGGTCCCGGCCGATGCGCACCTTCCAGGGGGTGGGCCAGTCGCCGGTGAACGCCTCTTCGCAATCGTGCAGCAGAGCGTCGTAAGCATAGCCGGGCGGGGCAAGCTCGCTGGCCAGGATGCAGTGCTGCGCCACGCTGAAAAACACCCGCGTGTTGCCGACGAACCGGCATTGGTACGCCAGCGGGCGGGCGATATCCTCGATATCGAAACGGCTGAAATCCGGGTTTTCCAGATCGACGGTGCGGCCTGAATAGGTCAGCAGGACCGACGTCGCCTCCGGCACATCCAACAGATCATATTGATCGGGATCTTTTGTCCGTCCCGCCGCCGGACGGCGGGCGGTGCTGTGGGAGGACCGTCGCGGGGAGGGGGGCGTCTGGGTCATGGGAAAGCCATAGCAGAAGCTCCGGGTGGCGGGCAACCGGTGGCGGGCGATGGTTGCCCGGCAGGGAATAACACGCCAAGGAAAACTGTTTATCAGGCATTCGGGGAATCGAAAAAGAATATCTCAGTATGTAAAAATTATATTTCGCAAAATTTTAGTATGATTATTCTTTAAAAAGAAGAAAACATTCAGTTTCGACAGTCAAAGGCCTCGGGCTTTCTTGGATTTATCTTAATCAAAATGTGGACATGAACAGTGTATGTCAGGCTACATCGGGTGATACCGATGTCTGAGCGGGTTTTTCGGGGGGCTGGAATGCGTCAGCGGGCGATTGGGACGGTGCAGGGGGGCGGGATGGGGTCTGCCATGCCGATGATGCGGGACCTTCATGTCCTGTTGGTGGAGGACGACGATTTCACCCGACGGCTGGTCTACCGCCTGTTGATGGATCTGGAAATCCAGACGATCACCGAGGCGCGGGACGGCATGAACGCGCTGGAGGTGCTGCGCGACAAGGGGGACGGGATCGACCTTATCATCTGTGATCTGGAAATGCCGCGGATGAGCGGACTGGATCTGTTGCATGCCCTGCGGACCGCCACCGGCAACCCGCTGGCCGACCTGCCTGTTATCGTCCTGACCGCGCATCGGGAAGCGGACATGGTGAAGCGGGCCATCGCCTATGGCATTTCCGGCTATCTGGTGAAACCGGTTTCCAAGGCCGATCTGGTCAAGCGCGTCAGCTTTGCCATGCAAAAGGCCCGTTGAGCAAAAGGCCCGCTGGCGAGTCGGGGTAAAGCGTCAGCGGGGCTGGTCAAAGGGACGTGGTTCCTGTAAACCTGTTCCAACGGTTTGGTTGATCGCATTCGGAGTCATGGGCCAATCCCGCCATTGCCGCGGTCCGTCAGCGCAGGGGTTGCTGTGAGCGACGACCCGCCGCCACGATCCCCGTCCCCCGCGGACGGGCCGGTCACGATGCCGTCTTCCCATACGCAGCCGTCTTCCCATACGCAAGAGGGTGCCCGCGCCTCTCAGGTGCTGGACGATTTCCTCGCCATCGACCATGACGAGCGCATCCGCCTGGGTGACGCCATGATGGCGCTGGGCGATCGGGCTTTCGGTGCTTTCCTCATTCTTCTGGCCGTTCCCAACGTGCTGCCGGTGCCGGGGCTGTCCACGGTCACCGGCGTGCTGATCCTGCTGCTGGGCGCGCAGATCCTGGCCGGGCGTCCGTCGCCGTGGCTGCCGCGGCGTCTGGCCGCGGCGTCGGTGGAGCGGGGGGCGCTGCTGCGGGTTATGGCGCGGGCCAAGCTGCGCATCGCCTGGATCGAAGAGCATATGCTGCGCGTGCGCCTGTCTCGTCTGGCCTGCGGGCTGGGGGAGCGGGCGGCGGGGGCTGTCATCATGGTGATGGCAGCGGCGATGGCTTTGCCCATCGTGTTCGGCAACCAGCCTCCGGCCCTGGCCGTTTGCCTCATCGCGTTGGGGCTGATCGAACGGGATGGTCTGTTCGTGCTCGCCGGGTATGTCACGGCCGTTCTGGCGCTGGCCATCGTTGCCGCGGTGGTGCTGGGGCTGTTCGAGGGGGCGGCCTTCGTCGTCCGTCAGGCGGCGGGGTAGGGTATGACGCCGCGGCAGACCAACAAACGTCCCTGGGGGGCATAAGGCTTATGATCTGGGAAATCCTGATTATCGCGCTGTTGATCGTGTTGAACGCCTTCTTCGCCATGTCGGAAATGGCGGTGGTGTCGGCGCGCCGTGCGCGGCTTCAGCAGATGGCCTCGGAAAAGGGGGCAAAGGGGGCAAAGGCCGCTTTGGCCCTGGCCGATGATCCCGGCCGTTTCCTGTCCACGGTCCAGATCGGCATCACCCTGATCGGCATCGTCGCCGGTGCCTACGGCGGCGCCACCCTGGCCGAGCGGCTGGGGCAGTACCTCGACACGATTCCATGGATCGCCCCCTACGGCGGCCAGGTGGGGTTTGCCGTGGTGGTGGCGATCATCACCTATTTGTCGCTGATCGTCGGCGAACTGGCGCCCAAGCGCATGGCGCTGGTCCATGCGGAGCAAATCGCCTCCACGGTGGCGCGGCCCATGCGGGTGCTGTCGTCGGTCGCCGGCCCGTTCGTCTGGCTGCTGGGGGCATCAACCGACGGGCTGTTGAAGCTCTTGCGGGTGGAAACCACCCGCGAACAGACGGTGACGGAAGAAGAGGTCAAAAGCCTCATCAAGGAAGGCACCCAGACCGGCGTTTTCGAACCGGCCGAACGGGCGATGATCGAGGGGGTGCTGCGCCTGTCCGACCGCACCGTGCGGTCGATCATGACCCCGCGCCCCGATGTGATGTGGCTGGATATGAACGATCCGCCGGATGATATCGTGCGGGAAATCACCGCCAGCACCTATTCCCGTTTCCTGGTCTGCCGTGGCGATGTGGACGAGGTGCAGGGCATCGTCTCCACCAAGGGGCTGCTCGAACAGACCCTGCGCGGCAAGCCCATGGACCTGCGCGCCGCCATGGCCGAGCCGCTGATCGTCCACGACGGCACCCCGGTCATGCGGCTGCTGGAGTTGTTCAAGCAGACCACCATGCACATGGCCGTGGTGGTCGATGAATACGGCAGCGTCGAAGGCATCGTCACCGTCACCGACATTCTGGTGAGCATCGCCGGTGAACTGCCCGAACCGGGCCATGACAGCGATGCCGCGGTCCAGCGCGACGATGGGTCGTGGCTGGTGGACGGCATGTCGCCGGTGGAAGAGATCGAGGATCTGGTGGGGGTCAACGATCTGCGCGGGGAGGGCGATTATCACACCATCGCCGGTTTCATGCTCGACCGCTTCGGCCATATCCCCAAGGCCGGCGAACATTTCCTGTGGCAGGACATCCGCTTCGAAGTGGTCGATATGGACGGCCGCCGGATCGATAAGATCCTGATTCAGAAGACTCCGGCTGCGGCCGAAGAAGAGTAAAGCTGGGGAGATTGGGCTACCGCCCAAACCCGTTCGGGGCGATGCCCCGAACCCCCTTTTGTTTTATCGATAAAAAAGTGGGTGGTTTGGAGGCGTCAGCCTCCAAGCGGGGCCGGGGCGGCAGCCCCGACGCTCTTACCGACCGTTCCGCCGAGCCAGAAACGCCAGCCGCTCCAGCAGATGCACGTCCTGCTCGTTCTTCAGCAGGGCGCCGCACAGGGGCGGGATCAGCGTGCGCGCATCCTTGGCCCGCAGGGTTTCGGGATCGACGTCTTCCACCATCAGCAGCCGGATCCAGTCGAGCAATTCCGAGGTGGAGGGTTTCTTCTTCAGCCCCGGCACTTCGCGCAGGTCATAGAACAGCGCCAGGGCTTCGCGCAGAAGATCCTGCTTCAGGCCGGGATAATGCACGTCCACGATCCGCTCCATGGTTTCCTTGTCGGGGAAACGGATGTAGTGGAAGAAGCAGCGGCGCAGGAAAGCGTCCGGCAGTTCTTTTTCATTGTTGGACGTGATGATGACCACGGGACGCTTATGAGCCTTGATGGTCTGCCGCGTCTCGTAGACGTGGAATTCCATGCGGTCCAGTTCCAGCAGCAGGTCGTTGGGGAATTCGATGTCGGCCTTGTCGATCTCGTCGATCAGCAGCACCGGCGGTTCCGGCGCTTCAAAGGCTTCCCACAGCTTGCCGCGGACGATGTAGTTGGAAATGTCATGGACCCGCGCCTCGCCCAGTTGGCTGTCGCGCAGGCGGCTGACGGCATCGTATTCGTACAGGCCCTGTTGCGCCTTGGTGGTCGATTTGATGTGCCAGGCGAGCAGCGGACGGTTCAGGGCGCGGGCCACCTCGATGGCCAGCACGGTCTTGCCGGTTCCCGGCTCCCCCTTCACCAGCAGCGGGCGTTCCAGGGTGATGGCGGCGTTGACCGCCACCATCAGATCTTCGGTGGCGACATAGCTGTCGGTGCCGGTGAAGCGCATTCGATCCCTCTCCCGTACCCTGCCGTATAGTCTTGGAAAAGAAAACCCTTCCCCTGGAGTGGGGAAGGGTTTTCGGATGCTTACCCCACCTTGGCGGCAATGGCGGCTTCGATGGCCTCCACCGCCTTGGACGCCAGGGAGCCGTCGGGGCCGCCGGCCTGGGCCATGTCGGGACGGCCGCCGCCGCCCTTGCCGCCCAGGGCTTCCGCGCCCACACGCACCAGATCGACGGCGCTGAAACGGTCGGTCAGGTCGTTGGTGACGCCGACCACCAGCGAGGCCTTGCCCTCGTTGGTGGCGATCAGCACCACGACGCCGGTGCCCACCTGCTTCTTCAGATCATCGGCCATCGGCTTCAGATCCTTGGCCGGCAGCCCCTCGGCCACGCGGGCGGCCAGCTTCACCCCGGCCACGTCCTTGATGCCGCCGCCGGACTGGGCCGCACCGCCGCCCATGGCGATCTGGCGGCGCAGGTCCGACAGTTCCTTTTCCAGCTTGCGGCGCTCGTCCAGCAGGGTGGCGACGCGGGCCGGCACTTCCGCCGGCTGCACCTTCAGCACCGCGGCGGCTTCGACCAGCAGGTGGTCACGCTCGGCCAGCCAGGACTTGGCCCCACCGGCGGTCAGCGCCTCGATGCGGCGGACACCGGCGGCGACGGCCCCTTCGGAAACGATCTTCAGCAGGCCGATGTCGCCGGTGCGGCGCACATGGGTGCCGCCGCACAGTTCCACCGAAAACTCGTGGTTGGCGTCGGCGTCGCGCCCGCCCATGGACACCACGCGCACCTCGTCGCCGTATTTTTCGCCGAACAGGGCCATGGCGCCCTGCTGCTTGGCTTCCTCCGGCGACATCAGGCGGGTCACCACCTCGCTGTTGGCGAGGATGCGTCGGTTGACCTCATCCTCCACCGCGGCGATGTCGTCGGCGCTGAGTGCCGTCGGCTGGCTGATGTCGAAGCGCAGACGTTCCGCCGACACCAGCGATCCCTTCTGGGTGACGTGCTCGCCCAGACGGCGGCGCAGCGCCTCGTGCAGCAGGTGGGTGGCGGAGTGGTTGGCGCGGATGGCGCCGCGGCGTTCACCATCGACGCGCAGCTCCACGATGTCGCCCACCATCAAGGTGCCCTTGGTCACCGTGCCCACGTGCGCCCACACGGCGCCCAGCTTCTTGTGGGTGTCGGTCACGGTCACTTCCGCACCGTTGGCGGAGAAGATCACGCCGCTGTCGCCGACCTGACCGCCGGATTCGCCGTAGAACGGGGTCTGGTTGACGATCACCAGCACCGAATCCCCGGCCTCGGCCGACTGGACGCGGGCATCGCCCTTGACGATGGCGGTGACCTTGCCCTCGGCGGTTTCGGTGTCGTAGCCGAGGAATTCGGTGGCGCCCAACTCGTCGCGCAGTTCGAACCACAGCCGTTCGGTGGCGGCTTCGCCCGAGCCGGCCCAGCTTTCGCGGGCCTTGCGGCGCTGTTCGTCCATGGCGGCGTTGAAGCCGGCCTCGTCCACCGCACGGCCCTTGCCGCGCAGCACGTCCTGGGTCAGGTCCAGCGGGAAGCCGTAGGTGTCGTACAGCTTGAACGCCACCTCGCCGGGCAGGGCGGAGCCGTCGCCCAGCTTGGATTCCTCGTCCTCCAGCAGGCGCAGGCCGCGTTCGAGGGTCTGCTTGAAGCGGGTTTCCTCCAGCTTCAGCGTTTCCACGATCAGCGCGCGGGCGCGGTTCAGTTCGGGATAGGCATCGCCCATCTGGGCGGTCAGCGCCGGAACCAGACGGTGCATCAGCGGTTCGCGCGCGCCGATCATGTGGGCGTGGCGCATGGCGCGGCGCATGATGCGGCGCAGCACGTACCCGCGGCCCTCGTTCGACGGCAGCACGCCATCGGCGATCAGGAAGGAGCACGAGCGTAGATGGTCGGCGATGACCCGGTGCGACACCGCATGCGGCCCGTCGGCGGCGGTCTTGGTCGCTTCCGCCGACGCCATGATGAGGGCGCGCATCAGGTCGATGTCGTAGTTGTCGTGCTTGCCCTGCAGCACCGCCGCCAGACGTTCCAGCCCCATGCCGGTGTCGATGGACGGCTTGGGCAGCGGCAGGAGGTTGTCCGGGCCAAGCTGTTCATACTGCATGAACACGAGGTTCCAGATCTCGATGAAGCGGTCGCCGTCGGCGTCCTCGCTGCCCGGCGGGCCGCCGGCCACCGCGGGGCCGTGGTCGTAGAAGATTTCCGAGCACGGGCCGCAGGGGCCGGTGTCGCCCATGCGCCAGAAATTATCGTCGGTGGGGATGCGGATGATCTTGCTGTCCGGCAGGCCGGCGATCTTGCGCCACAGGCCGGCGGCGTCCTCGTCGCTGCTGTGGACGGTGACCAGCAGCTTTTCCGCGGGCAGGCCGAATTCCTTGGTGATGAGGTTCCAGGCCAGTTCAATGGCCTGATCCTTGAAATAATCACCGAAGGAGAAGTTGCCCAGCATCTCGAAGAAGGTGTGATGCCGGGCGGTGTAGCCCACATTGTCCAGGTCGTTGTGCTTGCCGCCGGCGCGCACGCATTTCTGCGAGGTGGTGGCGCGGGAATAGGGGCGGGTTTCGGCGCCGGTGAACACGTTCTTGAACTGCACCATGCCCGCGTTGGTGAACATCAGCGTCGGGTCGTTCCGCGGCACCAGCGGCGACGATTCGACGATCTGGTGGCCGTGCTTGGCGAAATAGTCCAGGAACGTACGGCGGATGTCGTTTGCGGTCTGCATGAGGTCCAACAGGCTCCGAATACGGTATCGTGGCCGACAATGGCCGAACGGGCACTTTTAACTTGTGCGCTCCCGTCTGTCCACGGGAACACAGGGGGGCCGGCGGGTGGCCGCCCCGGCTTGCGGGTTCAGTGCGCCTCGTCCCAGGACGGGCCGACCCCGGCTTCGGCCACCAGCGGGATGCTGAGGGTGGCGGCCCCCTCCATCACATCGCGGACGGCGGCGCTCAGGGCTTCCACCTCGTCCTGCGGCACTTCAAACAATAGTTCGTCGTGGACCTGCAGCAACAGGCGCGCGCGCGGGCTGGCCGCGTTCATGGCGGCGGGGATGCGGGCCATGGCCCGTTTCATGATGTCGGCGGCGGTGCCCTGGATCGGGGCGTTGATGGCCTGACGCTCGGCAAAGGCGCGGCGGGCGGCGTTCTTTTCCTGGATGCCGGGGATGTAGCAGCGGCGCCCGAACAGGGTGGTGACATACCCCTTGTCCCGCGCCACGGCCTTGGTGGCCTCCATCCAGCTTTTGAGTTCGTGGAACCGCTCCAGATAGGCCTTGATGAAGCTGTTGGCCTCGCCCGGCGCGATCCCCAACTGGCGGCTGAGGCCGAAGCCGGAAATGCCGTAGATGATGCCGAAGTTGATCGCCTTGGCCTTGCGGCGGATCTCGCCGGTCATCTGCTCCAGCGGCACGCCGAACACCTGGGAGGCGGTCATGGCGTGAATGTCGATGCCGTTGCGGAACGCATCCTTCAGCGCGGCGATGTCGGCGATTTCCGCCACCAGCCGCAATTCGATCTGCGAATAATCGACCGACAGCAGCGTGAAGCCCGGATCGGCGATGAAGGCCCGGCGGATCCGCCGTCCCTCCTCGTTGCGCACGGGGATGTTCTGCAGGTTGGGATCGGTGGAGGACAGCCGCCCGGTGTTGGTCAGCGCCATGGAAAAGCTGGTGTGGACCCGGCTGTCGGCGTCGGTCTGTTCTTGCAGCGCGTCGGTGTAGGTGCTTTTCAGCTTGGCGAGCTGGCGCCAGTCCAACACCTTCTGCGCGATGTCGATGCCCTGTTCCGCCAGCCCTTCCAGCACGCCGGAATCGGTGGAATAGGTGCCGGTCTTGCCCTTCTTGCCGCCGGTCAGTCCCATGTCCACAAACAGGATTTCCGCCAGTTGCTTAGGGGAGGCGACGTTGAACGGGCGGGGGGCCAGCGCGTTGATCTCCCCCTCGATCTGGGTCAGCCGTTCGGCGAAGTTCTGCGACAGGCGGCGCAGTTCGCCCTTGTCGATGCGGATGCCGGCCCGTTCCATGTCGGCGATCACCGGGATCAGCGGGCGTTCCAGCGTCTCGTACACCGTGACCATGCGGGCATCCACCAGCCGCGGCTTCAGCACCATCCACAGGCGCAGCGTGACGTCGGCATCCTCCGCCGCGTAATCGCGCGCCCGGTCCAGCGGCACCCGGTCGAAGGTGATGGCGTTCTTTCCTGTGCCGCAGACGTCGGCGTATTTGATGGTGCTCAGCCCCAGCAGCATCGCCGCCAATTCGTCCATGCCGTGGCCGTGAGTGGTGCCGTCCAGCACATAGGAGATCAGCATGGTGTCGTCCAGCGGAGCCGGACGGACGCCGTGGCGGTCGAAAAGCTGGAAGTCGAACTTGAAATTATGGCCGACCTTGAGGATCGCCGGATCCTCCAGCAGCGGTTTCAGCACCGCCATGGCCTGATCGGCGGGGATCTGCGGCGGGGTGTCGTCGCCGCCCAGATCCAACTGCCCCGCCCCGTCATGGTTGCCGCGATGGGCCAGCGGGATGTAGCAGGCATCCCCCGGCGCCAGCGCCAGCGACACCCCCACCAGCGTGGCGGTGGCCGGGGTCAGCGAATTGGTTTCGGTGTCCACCGCCACCACCTCCGCCGTGCGGGCGCGGGCGACCCAGGCTTCCAGGGCGGGGAGGTCCTGGATCAGCGTGTAACGCACCTCCACCCCGTCGAAGGACGGGGCCGCCTTGCCGGCGGGGGCGGTGTCGGTCCCGGCCTCCGCCGGTGCGTCGGGCAGGGGGGCGGTGGCGGGGGTGGCCGCGGGGGCGGCGGGAACGGCGATGCCGTCCTTCCTCAATTCCGCCTCCATCCGCGCCACCACGCTGCGGAACCCCTGGGCACGCAGGAAATTCAACAGCTTGGCGTGGTCCGGTTCGCGCACCGTCAGCTTGTCCAGCGGCAGCGGCACCGGGGCGTGGGCGTCCAACTGCACCAGCCGGCGGGAGATGCGGGCCTGTTCGGCGAAGTCGATCAGCTTTTGCCGGCGGGCCGGCTGCTTGATCTCCCCGGCGCGGGCCAGCAGCGAATCCAGGTCGCCGTATTCGGTGATGAGCTGGGCGGCGGTCTTGATGCCGATGCCGGGCACGCCCGGCACGTTGTCCACGCTGTCGCCGGCCAGAGCCTGCACGTCCACCACCTTGGACGGCGGCACCCCGAACTTTTCCACCACCTCGTCGGGGCCGATCATCCTGTTCTTGAGCGGGTCGAGCATCCGCACGCCCGGCCCCACAAGCTGCATCAGATCCTTGTCCGACGACACGATGGTCACGGGCCGCCCGGCCTCCGCCGCCAGACGGGCATAGCTGGCGATCAGGTCGTCGGCCTCGAACCCCTCAAGCTCCACGCCCGGCAGGCAGAACGCCTCCGTCGCTTCGCGGATCAGGGCGAACTGCGGGCGCAGTTCCTCCGGCGGTTCGGGGCGCTGGGCCTTGTAGGCGGGGTATATCGCGTTGCGGAAATTCTCCCGCTTGGCGTCGAAGATCACCGCCACCGCTTCGGCGTGCAGGTCGGCCAACAGCTTGGTCAGCATGTTGGTGAACCCCAGCACCGCGTTGACCGGCGTGCCGTCGGGCCGGGTCAGCATGGGCAGGGCGTGGAAGGCGCGGAAGATGAAGCCCGACCCATCCACCAGATACAGCCCGCCCGCGGACGGGGCGGCGGCGGAGGCGGAAACGGTGGTGGTGTCGGTGCTGTCGGTCATGGCGGCGTTCCTGTGGATGGGCCGCTACCTTGGCGGAACCCGGTGCCGGAGTCGAGAGGACGCAAGGGGGCGTGCGCATCCAGAAAGCGGCGGCAGGCATCGAAATCCGCCTCCGCCCCCGGCGGCAGGGTCATGCCGAGCCGCTCCGCCAGCGCGCGGGCAAAGGCCATCATGCGTTCGGTCGGGGCCTTGCGCCGCTGGGTTTCGGCGGCGGGCGGGGGAGGGGGCGTGTCCGTCACGGCGTCCGGCGGCGGGGCCGCCTTGCGGGTCCGGGAGGGGGGCTTGCCGGTCTTGGCGGAGGTTTTCGCCGTTGCCGCCTTACGGGTGCGGGGCCGGCGGGCGGCGGGGGCAGCACTTCCCTCCGGCCCACCGTCGCCGCTGTCGGTGGTGCCGGCGGCCCTGGTCCGCCGGACCGGGCGCTTGCGCCGTGCGGAAAAGCCGGTGTCGGGGGCGAGCGCGATGGGCGCGCCGCCGCTGCGGGTCAGCACACCGATCAGCCGTCCGGCCTCGGCGGCGATGGAGTCGATGACGGCGCGGAAATCGGCCCGCCCGGTCACCACATCGTCGAGCTGCATTTCCCACAGCGCCGTGGTGCCGGGATCGACCAGCGGCGGGGCGGCGGCGCGCAGCCGTTCGAACAGTGCCAGACCGGCGGGGGTGGGGTGGAGCCACTTGCCCTCGTTCCCCACCAGCTTTTGCAGCTTCAGCCCCTTGATGACCTCGGCGCGAGTGGCGGGGGTGCCGATGCCCTTGGCCTCCTTCAGCCGTTCGCGCAAAGGCGGGTCGTCCACGAAACGCCAAGCGTTTTGCATGGCGTCGATCAGGGTGCCCTCGTTGTAGCGGGGCGGGGGCTGGGTGCGTTTGGCCTCCACCTTGGGATCGGTCAGGGTGGCGGCTTCCCCGTCGGTCAGCGGGGGCAGGGTCTGGTCGGCCTCCGCCTCCCTCTCTCCGCCGGTCTGTTTGCCGCCGTCGGGCGTGTCCGCCGCCTCGCCGCCGCCGTAGACGGCCTTCCACCCCAGCTTGAGCGGAATGCGGCCGGTGGCGCGGAACAGGGCGGGCGTCCCCTCGGGCACCGGCACGGTCATGGTGACCGTGGTCTGGCGGTAATGGAAATCCGGCATGACCGCCGCAAGGTAGGACCGGCAGATCAGCCCGAACAGCCGCTTTTCATCCTCGCTCAGCCGCCCCAGCCGGTTTTCCAGATCGTCCATGACGTTGACGTTGGGGACGATGGCGTGGTGGGACACACCCTCCAGCGCCTTGTCGCAGAAATGGCCGGACTTGCCGCGGCGGATGATCGGGTTGCCGATCTCCAGATGCGCAAATCCCGGCAGGCGGGTCAGTGCCGCCACCAGCGCCGGGGCGTCGGCGGCTTGGTTCTCCGCCAGATAGCGCGCCTCGGCCCGCGGGTAGGTGATGAGCTTCTTGCCCTCGCCATCATAAAGGCTCTGGGCCACCGACAGGGTCCGGTCGGCGGTCCAGCCCCAGCGTTGGCCGCAGGTCTTTTGCAGGGTGGGCAGGTCGAACAGCCGCGGCGGCGGCTGCCGCTTGTCCTCCACCGTCACCGACAGGGGGCCGCTGTGACCGGCGGCGGCGCGGGCAATGGCCTCGGCGCGGGCGCGGTCCTTGATGCGGTCCTTGGGCGGCGGGGCGTGGCGCATCAGGAAACGGCCCCGTTCGGTGGTGGCGGTGGCTGTGACCTCGAAATAATCCTCCGGCTTGAAATCGCGGATTTCGATTTCGCGCAGGCAGACGATGGCCAGCGTCGGCGTCTTCACCCGGCCGATGCCGATCACCCCGCGCGTGCCCGGTGCGCGCAGGGTGGTGGTGGCGGTGCGGGTCAGGGACAGGTTGAAGATCTGATCGGCCTGCTGCCGGGCCACCGCCGCCTCGTACAGCGGGCGCATCTCGGCGTTGGGTTTCAGCCGGTCGAAGGACTCGCGGATCGTCTTGGGATCCTGTGCGGTGAACAGGGCGCGGCGCACCGGCCCGCGGTAGCCCAGATGCTCCAGGATCTCCTGCCCGATCAACTGCCCCTCGCGGTCGCAGTCGGTGGCGAGAATCACCGAATCGCAGTCCTTCAGCGCCGCGGCGATGGCCTGGAGCTTGGCCGGCTTGTTGCCGTGGCCGTCGGGGCGGGTGGGGTAGAGCTGGCCGTCGGGCTTCAGGACATCGGTGGTCCAGCGTTTCCAGGCGGGATTCACCTCTTCCGGTTCCGCCAGCCGCAGCAGATGCCCCTCGGCGGGGAGGATCCGTCCGTAGCGGGAGCCGAGAGCCGTGCGCAGATCCTTGGCTTGGCTGGATTTTTCCGTAATGATGAGCGTTGCCATCACCGCAACCCCGACGAGAATCCGGCAAGACCGGGGCGATCAAAACCCGCCCGCAGCGTTGAATGGAAACAGGATAGGGGTGTTATGGCAACCTTTCAAGAACACAAAGCGTGGGCACGGCGTTTTCTGTGGCTGTGCGGGCTGGCCGTGGCCGGTCTGGCGGCGATTCCGGCCGTGGCGGAAAGGATGGTGCCGGGCGTGGGGGCGGGGGATCGGCGGGGGCCGGTGGACATCCTGGCCGCCCCCTGGAACAGTCTGGTCAAGGTGCAGTCGGAGCTGGGAATCCGCTGTACCGGCGCACTGGTGGGGCCGGGGCGGGTGCTGACCGCCGCCCACTGTCTGACCGCCCCGCGCACGGGCAAGCCGGTGCAGCCGTCATCCCTTCATGTGCTGTTCGGCTACGACCGCGGCCAGTACCGGGGGCACGCCCGCGTGCGTGCGGTCATCAGCGGCCCGTCCTATGACCCCGTCCATCCGCTGGAGGGGCTGGCCGTGGATTGGGCGGTTCTGCTGCTGGACAGCACCGCCCCCGCCGGGGTGCCGGTGCTGCCGCTGAACCATCAGGTTGTCCGGGGGCAGGGGATGGCGTTGGGTGGATACAGCCAGGACCGGGCACAGATCCTGATGGCCGACACCGCCTGTTCCCTGCTGGGGCGCACCGAAACCCCGCGGGGGTGGCTGCTGGTCCATGATTGCGACGGCACCCGCGGGACCAGCGGCGGGCCTCTGCTGGTCCGCCAGGGAGACGGCTGGGCGGTGGCGGGGGTCAATGTGGCGGTGGTGACCGGGGACGGCAAGCGGCACAATCTGGCGGTGCCGGTGGAACGCTTTGCCTTTGCGGTCCGCTGACGGGCGGCCCGCGGGCGGATTATTCCATTTCCACCCGGTTGCGCCCGTTCTCCTTGGCGCGGTAGAGGGCGCGGTCGGCGCGCTGGAGGGCGTCGGCCACCGTCTCCGCCGGGTCGGCAAGCGCCACCCCGGTCACGCCGAACGAGGCGGTGATGGGAATCCGGGTGCCGTCCACCTCCAGGTTCAACCGCTCCACCGCCTTGCGCAGGCGTTCGGCGGTGATGACGCTGCCGGCCGGGTCGGATTCGGGCAGCAGGATGGCGAATTCCTCGCCCCCCACCCGGCCCAGAACGTCGCTGACCCGCAGATTGGCCCGGCAGCCGGCGACGAACCGTTTCAGCGCCGCATCGCCGGTGGCGTGGCCGTGGGTGTCGTTGATGGCCTTGAA
Organism: uncultured Rhodospirillaceae bacterium; assembly: GCA_937927415.1. Classification (GTDB taxonomy): domain Bacteria; phylum Pseudomonadota; class Alphaproteobacteria; order Azospirillales; family Azospirillaceae; genus Azospirillum. The sequence continues at coordinate 134,238 of CALBDS010000042.1, read as the reverse complement.
ATGGTCGATGTCGGCCATCACCACGCCCAGCGGCCGCCCGGTGCGGCGGGCGCGGGCGATTTCCTGTTCCCCGCGGTCGAGGAAGGCGCGGCGGTTCAAAATGCCGGTCAGCCCGTCGGTCAGGGCCAGATGCAGCAGTTGTTCGTGCATGGCGCGGATGCGCACCCCGGCCCGCAGGCGCGCCTTCAGATGGGCGGCGTTGATGGGTTTGTGCAGGAAATCGTCGGCACCGCCGTCCAGCGCCTTGAACTCGCGCCACGGCTCGTCACTGCCGGTCATCAGAATCAGATAGGTATAGGCGGTGCGCGGGTCGGCGCGCAGGTGCCAGCACACCTCGATTCCCGCCATCCGCGGCATTTCCCAGTCGATGATGGCGATGTCGAAACCGTCGTCCCACGCCCTGTCCAACGCCTCCACCCCATCCTTGGCCAGAATGACCGTGTGGCCGAAGGACGTGACCATTTCCGACAGCATGGAGCGCATCAGCAGCGTGTCGTCGGCGATCAGAATGCGCATGGGGCGGCGGCGGTCCTGCAAAGGGAAAGGGGTGGTGCCGGCGCGATCATACCCCAGCCGCCCCGCCCGCCGGCAGGGATTATCCATTTCTCAAAAGATTAGGGTTATCGTTTTCTAACAAAGGCGAAAGGGTGCCGGGGTACCGAGAGCGATGACAAAATTGTTCGATGAGAGTATGACGGAAACCAAATTCGGTTGTGCGAGGAGAGAATGTCCATGATGGAGAAAAAAGGGGTCGATCCCCGCGCAGCCGATGTGGTCAAGCAGATGGCGCGGAAGCTTCAGGATGATATTGCGTCATTTGGCCGCTATCGCCGGCTGCTCCCCAAGACCGTCCCGCAATTTCGTGACATCCGGAATATTTTTCGGGAAATTGACGGGTTGATTTTCGCTATTCAAGAACGTCTTCCCGATGTGGTGGATAAACTGCCCCCCAACTTCGGCCAATGGGTGGTGCGGCAAAAGCTGAACTCTCTGGCTATCTTTACCGATGTCAGCCACGCGTTCATCAGCAACCCTCCGATTGCATTGACGCAATCCCTTGGGGCCTTTGCGTTGCTGGAAAACGAACACGCCAATTTTACCGAAGTTCTGACCTATTTCGATATGCTGGTGATGGAAGCGGGCATCGACGACAAGACCGCCGACGAGCTGGACGCCACCCGCGTCAAGATCGAAGAGGTGTTGAAGATGATCGACGAATTGCTGAAGTCCAGCCCCAAGGTTCTGCAGGAATTTTAAGTCCCGCCCGATGACGTACGCTCCGGCGGCGGTGGCAGGGTGGCGGCCAGTTCTTCCACCCGCGCCAGTTCCACTTCCAATTCGGCCAGATGGCGGCGGGCGGCCAGGATCTCGTTTTCCAGTTCGTTGCGGCGGCGGTCGATCAGGGTTTCGACCGGCATCACGGATGCCGCGGCCATGGTTTGGGCGATGGCCGTCGGGTTGCCGCCCCCCAGCGCCAGCCGCACCATGCGCGGTGTCGGGTGCAGCCCCTGCGCCTCCAGGTGGCGGACCGTGACCAGAATGTCCAGGGCGCCACGGTGGCCGGACAGGGGACGGGACATGCGGGGTGTTTCTCCGGGGGGATTGGGTGTCGGGCTGGCGCCGATTCGGGCGGTCCCACGGCTTGTATCACGGGCGCCGGCCCCGCGGGAGCAAAAGGGGGCTGCCGTTTCCATCCCCATTTTCAGTGCGATCGTGCCATCCCATGGCCGGAATTTTGCTGCACAGATGGTTGCGGGTGGAATAAATCTGCGGACGGGCGGGTTCATGGGTGTGTGCCAGAGCATCGGACGGAAGGCCGGTATTGACCTGGGAACCTGTGCCGCGTTGATTAACCTTGCCAAAGACACCCGCCGGCCCGGCGGGATGGTGACAATGCCCGCCCCCGTGGCGGGAGACTGAACAAGCGGGTGCGCGGTTGAACAGATTCGGGTCGGAGTTGGAAGTCCACATTGCATCGCTGCGCCGGTATGCCCGCGCGCTGCTGCGCAATCCGGTGGATGCCGAAGATCTGGTGCAGGAGGCGCTGGTGCGCGCGGTGTCGCGTGCCGACAGCTTCCAGGCGGGGACCAACCTGCGGGCGTGGCTGTTCACCATCCTGCACAATGTCCACGTCAATCAGGTCCGATCCCGTGCCGCCCGGCCGGACGAGGTGCCGGTGGAGGCGGTGGAAAGCCGCCTGACCACCCCGCCGCGTCAGGAGGAGCGGGTGGAGGTCCGCGAGATGATGCGGGCCGTCGAATCTCTGCCCGACGAGCAGCGCCAGGTGCTGCTTCTGGTGGCGCTGGAGGGCCTGAAGTACGATGAGGTTGCCGAGGCGCTCGGCATTCCCATCGGCACCGTCATGTCGCGCCTGTCGCGCGGGCGGGAAGCGGTTCGGGCAAAGCTGGCGACCGATGGTTCGGTGGCCCTGCGAAGGGTGAAGTGATGAGCGAGTACCGGGTGACGGACGATGATCTCCACGCTTACGTGGACGGCCATCTCGATGCGGGGCGGCGGCTGGCGGTGGAACGCTGGCTGGCCGAAGACGCGGAAGCCGCCGCGCGGGCCGAGGATTACCGCGCCCAGGCGGCCCTGCTGCACGAGATGTTCGATTCCGTTCTGAACGAGCCGGCCCCGGCCGAGGTCGAGGATCTGGCCCAGCGGCTGAAGGGCCGTCTGGCCGGCAACGACAACGCCCCCCCCTGGTACAGCCGCCCGTGGATGCGCTCCGCCGCAGCGGTGATGCTGCTGGTCACCGGCGTTGCCGGCGGCTATCTGGGCCGCGGGGCGGTGGCGCCGTCGCCGGCCCTGGTGGAAAAGGGGCGCTCCTTGCAGATCTTCGCCGAAGAGGCGACGCAGGCGCACCGTTTCTACACCTCCGACGACCGTTTCCAGGTGGAAATGGGCGCCGACGACCCCGGTGCCCTGGACAGCTTCCTGTCCCAGCGGGTGGGGCGCGACATCTATGGCCCCGATCTGGGGCGCATCGGTTTCCGCCTGATCGGCGGCCGGTCGCTGCCCACCGACACCGGGGCCGGTGCTCAGTACATGTATGCCAACGATCAGGGCAAGCGGATCACCCTGTTCGTCGGCAACCCGGTCAGCGGGGCGGAAACCGCGTTCCGTTTTGCCCAGAACGGCGATGTCGCGGCCTATTACTGGGTGGAGGGGGCGACCGCCTACGCCCTGATCGGGCGCATGCCGAAGGATGAGCTGCAGGGCATTTCCAAGGCCGTGTACGACGAGGTGAAATCGGGCCGTTCCAAACGCCAGCCCCAGCAGGAACAGCAACAGCCGCCCGCCGACACCCAGCAGCGCAGCGGCGACGGGCAGCCGCAGGAACAGCCGAACCCGGTGCAGCCGGTCAGCGACACCCGCAACAAGGACAGTTGAGCCGTTTTCTGCCCCATCGCGGTGATGGAAAGGCTGGTCATGGGGCGGGCGGGGCACTAAAGCTTTACCTTATGTCCCGCCCATCGTTCTTCCTGTGACCGAGCGACGATGACCAACGACGTGCCGATCACCGGGATCCGTCCGATCCTGACCCTTGTTCACACCAACGGCGAGCGGTTGATGGTGGCCCGGTTGACCAATGTGGGGGCATCCAGCCAATCCAACCGCTTCGTCCTGCGGCGCACCGATCTGCGGGCGCCGTGGGAACAGCCGGAAAAGGGTTATTTCGGTTATGCCGAGGTGGCCCGCGCCCTGGATGCCAACGGCTGGCGTGGCTGCACCATTGAGGCCATGCCCTCATCCGATTCCGACGAGATCCGCGCCCGCGCCCTGGCCCGGCGGAAACTGCACATGCAATGCGTCAACGTGGCGATCCAGCGGGCCGCGGCCCCGTCGCCGGGCGGCGGGGATGCAAGCGGAGGGTGAGCCGCCCCCGTTGTTCGGGCTTTTCCCCGCCCCCGTCACAGCCTATATCCCCTTGACCTGTCTGTGATGATGCGAGGGGCCGAATGAGCCGGGGTATCGCCATGCGTTCCATGCTGTTGAGCCGTCTGTCCATGCCCGAAACCGCGACGGCCGCCGGCAGCGGCGGGGAAGCGGGGCTGGGCGTCCTGCCCACCTGGGATCTGGCGGACCTTTATCCGTCCATGGAATCGGCGGAGTTGAAGGCCGATCTGGACCGGATGGAAGCGGCAGCCAAAACCTTCCACAAGACCTATTCCGGGCGGGTGGCCCATGTGGACGGCCCGGAACTGGCCCGCGCGGTGGCCGAGTACGAGCGCATGGACGAGGTGCTGTCCCGCATCATGTCCTATGCCGGGCTGGTCTATTCCGGCAACCAGACCGACCCCGCCATCGGCAAGTTCTATCAGTCGATGCAGGAACGGGTGAACGGCATCTCCACCCATCTGGTGTTCTTCACCCTGGAACTGAACCATATCGAAGAGGCGGATTACCGCCGGCGGCTGGCGGAATCGGCGGATCTTGCCCGCTACGCCCCCTGGCTGAACGATGTGCGGCTGTTCCGCGACCACCAGCTTTCCGACGAGATGGAGCGGCTGCTCCATGAAAAGAACGTTGTGGGCCGGGCGGCGTGGAACCGGCTGTTCGACGAGACGATCGCCTCCTTGCGCTTTCCCATCGGCGGCAAGGATCTGACCTGTGCGGAGGCGCTGAACCGCCTGTCCGACCGTTCCGCCGCCGTGCGCCGGGAAGCGGGGGAGGTGGTGGGCCGCGTGCTGGGCGACAACAGTCGCCTGTTCGCGCTCATCACCAACACGCTGGCCAAGGACAAGGAGATCGATGACAAGTGGCGCAACTACCCCCGTCCGGTGTCGGCGCGCAACCTGTCCAACCGGGTCGAGGATTCGGTGGTCGATGCCCTGGCGGCGGCGGTGAAGGACTCCTACCCCGCGCTGTCCCACCGCTATTACCGGCTGAAGGCCCAATGGTTCGGCCAGGACCATCTGGATTACTGGGACCGCAACGCGCCGCTGCCCGATGACGCCGACCGCAGCATTCCGTGGGACGAGGCGCGGGATCTGGTGCTGGGCGCCTACCGCCGCTTTTCGCCCGAACTGGGCGATCTGGGCGAACGCTTCTTCCGCAACGCCTGGATCGACGCGCCGGTGCGTCCCGGCAAGGCGCCGGGCGCCTTCGCCCACCCGACGGTGCCCAGCGCGCATCCCTATCTGCTGGTGAACTATCAGGGCAAGACCCGCGACGTGATGACGCTTGCCCACGAACTGGGCCATGGGGTGCACCAGATCCTGGCCGGCGGGCAGGGGCATCTGCTGTCCGACACCCCGCTGACGCTGGCGGAAACCGCCTCGGTGTTTGGGGAGATGCTGACCTTCCGCGCGCTGGTGGACGGCGAAACCGACCCCAAACGCCGCCGCATCATGCTGGCGTCGAAGGTGGAGGATATGCTGAACACGGTGGTGCGCCAGATCGCCTTTTATGATTTCGAAACGCGGGTGCATGCCGAACGGGCCGAGGGCGAATTGACCGCCGAACGGCTGGGCGAGATCTGGATGCAGGTGCAGACCGACAGCCTGGGGCCGGTGTTGCGGTTTGACGAGGGATACCGGCATTACTGGTCCTACATCCCCCATTTCATCCATTCGCCGTTCTACGTCTATGCCTATGCCTTCGGCGATTGTCTGGTGAACTCGCTCTACGCCGTCTATCAGGACGCGGAGGAGGGGTTTGCCCGCAAATACCTCGCCATGCTGTCGGCGGGCGGCACCCTGCGTCACCAGGAATTGCTGGCCCCGTTCGGGTTGAACGCCGCCGACCCCTCGTTCTGGGACAAGGGGCTGTCGGTGATCCGCGGCTTCATCGACGAGTTGGAAAAGGGGGCGTGACCGCCGCACAAAGAAAGCGGAACCTACGGATTGCTTGATCTCGGTCAAGATCCGGCGGGGTGGGGTGGGTTAGCTTTCCGCAGCGCACAACCCATCGCCCCTTGCGGACGGAGAATCCAAACCATGCCCACCCTGACCGCCCTGTCCTGGGATTCCAGCCTCGAAGTCGGCAACGCCGTCATCGATGCCGACCACAAGGAAACCGTCGAACTGCTGGCCGAGGTGGCGGCGCTGGACAACGCCGCTTTCCCCGACGGTTTCAAACGGTTCGCCGATCACCTGCGCGACCATCTGGCCCGTGAAGAAGGGCTGATGGAGCAGTATGACTTCCCGGCCACCCCCATCCACAAGCACGAGCACGCACGGGTGCGCCGCGAGCTTGAGGGCATCGAAAAGCGGCTGACTGCCGGCAATCTGATGCTGGCCCGCGGCTACATCACCGAGGTGGTGCCCGAGTGGTTCATCAACCACAAGAACACCATGGACAGCGCCACCGCCGCCTGGATCCGCCTGCGCGGCGGTTGATCCCTTCCGAACGGCATAGCATACGCTCTGCGGATGAGCCTCTACCTATTACGTTTATCAGACCAAAGAGCGGGCAGTTTATGACCAATGCATCCTTCTAATATGGATCTGATTTTGGCATAAACCTTTCAACGGGAGCGATAAAGGCAAAAAGCCAAAAAGCCCCGAGGGAGGAAACGCCAAACAGTCTAAGAAGAATTTATGAACACCTGCCACCCGGTGGATTTTCCGCCGGGTTTTATTTTTGTCCTATGCCCTTCGCAGGTGCAGCATTACTCAGCCGCTGATGAAAGGGGTGCCTCGCTGTGGGCGGGTTTCCTCGGGACCAGCAGATTGGCTTGCCACCGCATCACCACCTCGTCGTTCTGGTTGAAGGTTTCGATGGCCACCGTGACGATGCCGCTGTCAGGACGTTTGGACGACAGGCGGGTATCAACCACACGCTGTTCGATGCGCAGGGTATCGCCGGGACGCACCGGGCGCGGCCAGCTCAAATTCTCCACCCCCAAACCGACATAACCGGCGGCCAGGCGCGCGTTGCTTTCCACCACCATGCGCATGGACAGGGCCGCGGTGTGCCAGCCGCTGGCCGCCAGCCCTTGGAAAATGGAGTCCGACGCCGCCTGATGGTCCAGATGGAAGGGCTGGGGGTCATAGGCGCCGGCAAAGGCGATAATATCCCCTTCGTGAATGGTGACGGGGCCGCCGTGGAAACGGTCGCCGGGGGTGAGATCGTCGAAATAGCGCATGGGAGCCGTCCGGTTGCGTTGTTGCTTTTGCTGGTCCGAGGTGATTGAGACAGGTCTGTCTCTTGCCTCAGGATGAGACAGGGCTGTATCATTGTCAAGTCCCCACATCAGCGGAAAGCATGCGCCATGCCCGCCCTCTCTGCGTCCCCGGAAAGCACGGCCACCCGGTCCGCCCGCGAGCGGATCCTGGAAACGGCGGCGGAACTGTTCTACCGCGACGGCATCCGGGCGGTGGGGGTGGACACCATCATCGCCCGCTCGGGCGTGGCGAAGATGAGCCTGTACCGCAATTTCCCGTCCAAGGATGATCTGGTCTGCGCGTGGCTGGAGGAAACCCGCGCCCAGGTCTGGCGCTGGTGGAACCGGGTGGTCAGCCGCCATCCCGGCGATGCGGACGAACAGTTGAAGGCGCTGTTCCGCTCGCTGGACCGCTGGTGCGGCGATCCGGGGTTCCGCGGCTGTCCCTTCATCAACACGGCGGTGGAATACGGCTCCGCCGGCCATCCGGGGCTGGCCATTGTCGATGCCCACCGCCGTGACGTGCTGGCGTTCTTCGCCCGGCTGGCGGGGGAGGCCGGGGCCGCCGATCCGGCCCGGCTGGCGGTGCAGTTGCTGATGGTGATGGACGGCGCCTATGCCACCGGCAACCGCACCATCCACCCCCCGGCGGCGGCGGACACGGCGGCGGTGCTGATCGACGCGGCCATTTCCCGTTAGAGCGACGTGCCTCACATCTGAGGCACGTCGCTCCTGGCGGCCATTGAGGCCGCGGCCAAGGGCGCGGATGCGCCCGCCCGGCGAGGGCAAAACAAAGGCTCTAGCGGTAAGAGGAGGTCGGGGCGGTCAGCCCTTCGATGGTGCCCGACAGGCGCTGAATGATCTGGCGCAGGCGGGTTTCGCCGGTGCCGTCCAGCACGAAGCGGATGTGGGTGCCCTTGCCGCTGTGGTTGATGACGGTGGCGGGGAAGCTGACGCGTTCCTGGTCGATGGTCAGGGACAGGCGGGTGCCCGGCGGCACGTCCAGCGGCGGGTCGAGCAGGGCGCCGCCCATGCTCAGATCCTTCAGATGGCTGGACTGGTGATGCCCGTGCCCGTCCAGATGGATCACCAGATCGACCGGCAGGCGGTTGTGTTCGCGCCGGTTGCCCGCCGCCGACTGGCGCAGGGTGGCGACCAGACGGGTGCGCAGCCGTTCGATCTCTTCGGCGACCGAGGCGGCGTTGTCCAGCACCGCCGCCGACATGCGCCCGGCGTCGTCGGAGGTGGACGACACACTGTCCATGCTGGCCAGCACGCGGGTGGTGCCAAGGGCGGCGTGGCTGGCCTGTTCGGCGATGCTGCCGGTGGCCGATTTCTGCACCGCCACCGAATCGCTGACCGTGCGGGTGATGGCGTTGATCTGGCCGATGGTGGCGCCGATGGAGCCGATGGCCCGCACCGCTTCGTCCACAGCCCCCTGGATAGCGCCGATCTGGCCGGTGATGTCCTCGGTCGCTTTGGCCGTCTGGTTGGCCAGGCTCTTGACCTCCGATGCCACCACGGCGAAACCCTTGCCGGCCTCGCCCGCGCGGGCCGCCTCGATGGTGGCGTTCAGCGCCAGAAGGTTGGTTTGCCCGGCGATGTCGTTGATAAGCTGCACGACCTCGCCGATGCGGGCGGAGGAATCGGCCAGCGCCTTGACGATGGCGCCGGTGCGGTCGGCCTCGGTCACCGCATCGGCGGCGATGCCGCTGGATTGGCGCACATGGCGTTCGATTTCGGCGATGGCCTGGGCCAACTCCCCGGCCGATGCCGCCACCCCCTGCACGCTGTTGGTGGCTTCCTGGGCGGCGCGGGCGACGGACTGGCTTTGGCTGCGCACGTCGTCGGCCTGGGTGTGCATGTGTTCCGCACTGGTGCGCATCTGGCGGGCGCGGTCGATGATGGTGGTGACGGATTCGTTCACCACCGATTCCAGCCCGTCGGACATGTCCAGCAACTGTTGCCGACGGTCGTTTTCGGCCCGGCGGATCAGCCCGTCCACCTCGGCGTTCTGGCGGCGCATCTCGTTGGTGTTGGCTTTCAGCACCCGCAGGGCACGGCTGAGGTCGGCCAGCGGCCCATGGGCCGCCCCGTCCGGCACCGCCACATCGCCGTCCCGCAGCGCCATCCGCCCGAAGGCCGCGGCCATCGCCCGCAGGGTGGGAAACAGGCGCACCGTGAACACCGCGAACAGCACCAGCCCGGCGGTGCTCAGCCCGACCCCCGCAACCGGCATTCCCGGTACGCCCACAAGCCCCAGCCCCCCGGCAACGCTGCCCGCGGTCAGCAGCCCGCCGGCCGTCAGCGCCAGCCCGGTGCCGCGCAGCGGGTTGTGGCCGCTATCGACATCGGGCGGCTCGTCACGGGTGCTGGAGATGCCCAGGCTGTTGAAATAGCCCTTGTACAGCATATCCTCGCCCAGAATATGCTTGGTCAGCCAATCACGCAGAAAGTCGAACACCTCGTCGGAGATCACATCCGCCTTTTCCATGGCGAATTTTTTCTGAAGCCCGACGGCGGTCGCCTTCAGCTTCTCATGGATGTCCCTGTGGCGGTCGATGACGGGATAGTTCCATTTGCGGAAAAGGGCTTCCTCTTCGGCAAAGTGGGTGGCGGTGTAGCGGATAAGCTCGTCGAGAATCCGGCCCAGAACCTCGCTGCCCTGGCGCTGCTCGTTGGCGTCCCACAACTGATTCAACAGCGCCATCAGGCGTTTGTGAGCCTCGTCGAATTCACGCACGCCCACAGAAAATTTGTCGTCCCATGCGATGAGCGACATGCTTGTTCTCCGGCCAGTCGGGGAAAGGGCGAAAACGGTTGCCCGTCCGCATCGGTATCAACAGGAAGGTTAGGGAGGTAATTATTGTTTTTTCGTTGCCAGGAGCGACGAAACGTCACCCAGGCCGTCCATCTTGCCGCGGGGTCACCAGCATCGGCCCGTAGACCCAAAGATAAAGGCCAAAGGCCCCCAGCCAGGCAGCCCCCGCCCCGTGCAACAGCGGTTCCATCAGTCCGGGAAACAGGGCCGCCGACACCCGAAAAGCCGCGGCCAGCAGAAGCAGGCCATAGGACGCGACGACCGGACGCCCCACCACCAGCCGCCGCCCGGTGTGGCCCAGGGTGGCGCGGGTCATCACCGCCAGAATCATCGCGGAAAAGGCCCCGGCGGTCAGGGCGTGGGTGGCGGCGCTGATGGCGATGCCGCCATCCAGCAGTGCCATCGCCTTCAGCACCAGCCCGATCGGGATCCAGGCATAGGCGGCGTGCAGGATCCACACGATGGGCTGGTCCAGGGTATGCCGCCCCTGCCAGCGGGCCAGCCGCAGGGCGTGGGCAACACCCGCCGCCAGCGCCACCAGCCCGGTCACCGGCGATTCCGGCAACAGCAGATCCAGCGGCAGCAGGGCCAGGGTGGTGCCCAGCGTGACCCGCTCCAGCCACGGGACCGACACCACCGGCGCGGTGATCCCGTGGGAGGTCAGGGCGTTGCGGGTGAAGTTGGGCACGATGCGCCCACCCACCACCGCCACCATCATCAGCACCGTGCCGATGGCCAGCCGTTCCCCGGCGGCGACACCGCCGTCCATCACCCCCAGCCAATCCAGATGAAACAGCAGATTGGCCCCGGTCAGCACCGCCAGCAGCCCGACAAAGGCGGTGTTGCGCGCCTTGCCCGCCCGCACCAGCGGCCCGGCCAGTGCTGCCGCCAGGGCCGGCAGAAAGGTCAGATCCACCACCGCCGCCAGGGCCGGCGCCACCCCCGCACCCGGCAGCAGCACCAGCCGCCCCGCCAGCCACAGCCCCACCAGACCGCCCAGCGGCCAGCCGTGGCGGGCGGCGGTGCCGGTCCAACTGGGCACCGCGGTCAGCAGGAAACCGGCGATGGCCGCGGTGGTGAAGGCGAACAGCATCTCGTGCGCGTGCCACGCCGCGGGTGCGATCGGTCCCGGCGGCCATCCCCCTTGAGCCAGAATCACCAGCCACCCCGCCACCAGCCCGAAACCGGCCAGCCCGGCCAGCAGGAAGAAGGGGCGGAAGCCATAGGCCACCAGCAACGGCGGGTGGATGCTGCGCAGGCCGGCGGGAAGGGCGGTCATGGGGAACCTCCGTGGGGTTATGACGTTCGGGCGGCGGATGCCGGCCCTGTGTGGCGGAAAAAGGCCACGATCTGGGTCAGGGTGTGGGCCTGTTCGGCCAGTTGATGGGCGGCGGCGGTGGTTTCCTCCACCAGGGCGGCGTTCTTCTGGGTCATCTCGTCCATCTGGGCGACAGCCGAGTTGATCTCATCGAGCGCCGAGGCCTGCTCGGCCGAGGCGGTGGCCATTCCGGCGATCAGCACCGCCACTTCCTTCACGCTGCCGACGATGCCGTCCAGGGCGTTGCCGGCCTTCTGCACCAGCGCCACCCCGTCATGGACCTGGGAATCGCTGTCCAGGATGAGCGATTTGATTTCCTTCGACGCCTGGGCCGACCGCTGGGCCAGGTTGCGCACCTCCTGCGCCACCACGGCGAAGCCGCGGCCGGCATCGCCGGCGCGCGCCGCCTCCACCGCGGCGTTGAGCGCCAGCAGGTTGGTCTGGAAGGCGATTTCGTCGATCACGCCGATGATGTCGGTGATCTTGCGGCTGGACCCTTCGATCCGCCGCATGGCGCCGACCGCCGATCCGGCGACATCGCCGCCGGATTCCGCACGGGTGCGGGCATCGGATGCCATGCGGTTGGCCCGCTGGGCGTTGTCGGCGTTGGAGCGCACGGTGGCGCCCAATTCCTCCATGCTGGCGGCGGTCTGTTCCAGGGAGGAGGCCTGCTGCTCGGTGCGCTCGGCCAGATCGGCGGACCCGGCGGAGATTTCCCCGGCGGCGGTGGAAATGGTGGTGGCGGCATCGACGATGCTGGTCACGATGCCCCCCAGCCGTTCGGCGGTGCGGTTGGCATCACCCTGGATGCGGGCGAACATGCCCTGATGCGCGCCGGTGATGCGGCAGGACAGATCCCCCCCGGCCAGGGCGGCCAGGAACCGCACCACATCGTCCAGCGAGCGGGCGGCGGTTTCCGCAAGCGTGTTCATGCTGCGGGCCAGTTCCAGCATGAAGCCTTCCTTGCCCGCCTCCGGCACCCGGCGTCCGAAATCGCCGGCCGCGGCGGCGGCGGCCATGGCCCCCACCTCCGCCTGGATTGCCAGTTCCTGGGTGACGTCGCGCCATTCAACCACCGTGCCGCGGCGTTCGCCGGATTCGTCGCGGACCGGGGTGGCGACCAGATCGAACCGCCGCACGCCAAGGGCGATGCGCGCCTCGTGCGGTGCGGTCAGGGTGGCGAGCGTCCGGCTGTTCATGGCCGGATCGTCGTGCAGGGCGTCGATTTCTCCCCCGATGATGCGGTCGGCGGAGAAAGCGGGGAAGCGGGCGCGGATGTCGGTTTCAGCCCGGCGGAACATGGCGAGGATGGCGGCGTTGGCGTAGATCACGGTGCCGTCGGTGTCGGCCAGCATGACATTGGCCGACACGCTGTCCAGGGCGGCCTTCACCCGCATGGCGGCCACACCGGCGTTGCGGATTTCGTGGATCGAGCGAGCCAGCGCCCCCACCTCGTCGCCGCGCTCCTCGCCGGGGATGGTCACCGTCACTTCGCCCTCGGCAATGCGGGCGGTGGCGTCGGTCAGCCCGCCGATGGCGTGGGTGATCGGACGCACCACCGCAACCCCGATCGCCAGCGCCAGCAGCGATCCGCCCACAGCCACCGCCAGCACGATGGTGAAGTCCCGCGCGGCCGTGTGGGCCATGGCGTTGGCCTGGGTGTGCAGATCGGCGGCGATGGCGTCCTCCACCCGCTTCATCCGGTCGATGCGGGCGGTGGTGGCGGCGAACCAGTCGGGGGCACGCACACCGTTCAGATCGCCGCCGATCCCGGCGTCGAGAGCGGTCGTGCGCATGGTCTGCACCGTGTCCAGGGCGCTGCCGGTCATCTCCGCATCCAGGGCGGCGATGATGGCCGGCGGGGCGATGCCGCGCACCCCGGAGAAAAAGGTGTCCTGCGCGGCGATCAGGCTGGTCAGCCGGCGGTACAGCGCACCGTCGAACGCCTTGGCGGCGAAACCGGCGGAGCCGGTGGCCCGTTCCTGCCCGGCCCGCTCCTTTCCCTGCATGAACAGGGCATAGGTCATCACCTGGCTTTTCAGCGCCGCATCGTCGGTCAGCGCCACGATGGCATAGGTGGAATCCAGCAGCCCGCCGATTGCACGGGTGTAAAAGGCAAAGGAATCCGCCCCCTTGACCGTCAGCCCGTCGATCCCCGCCCGCCGGGCCGCCAGGGATTCGAACAGGGCTTCGGCATCCCCGACGGCGGTGAAGAAGGCGGTGTAGGCGGCTTCCCCCCGCAAGGAGGCAAGGACGGTCCGCAGCCCGGCGACGGCGCCGTCGGTGGCGCGGCGCTGGGCCGTCAACTCGTCGCGGAACTGCGTGCCGCCGCTGCCCAGGAACAGAGCACTGGCCCCACGTTCCTTTTGCAGTTCATGGGCGGCCGCCCCGATGGCGGTGGTGGCCTCGGCCAGCGTGGTCAGATGGCCGATGGCGGTCATTTGCCGCCACCGCTCGACCACCACCCCGCCCGACAGGGCGACCAGGGCGATGATGGCAGCAGCCAGCGCCGCCAGCACCTGCCGGTGCAACGGCCAATTGGACAGACGGATCGTCATGCGTGTTTCCCCCCAGGCACAGGCCAGATGGGGCAGGGGGGCGGTTGTTCGGCACCGCCGGTTGCGCTTTCCCCGACCCCTCATCCGGCGGTTACCCGATCGGGATGAAGAAATGGTTAGAACCCCGGCTCAACCGCCCGAAAGTTCGGCAGAGTGCTCAGGATTTGGGCCGGAAGGCGGTGCAGACGGCGGGATCGGTGTCGATCCACGCCCCGCCGATCAGGTCCAGGCAATAGGGGACGGCGGGGAACACCGCCATCAGACAGTCGTGGATGGCCGAGGGTTTGCCCGGCAGATTGACGATCAGCGCCGTGCCGCGGATGCCGGCGGTCTGGCGCGACAGGATGGCGGTGGGCACCACGGTCAGGCTGACGGTGCGCATCAGCTCGCCGAAGCCCGGCATCATCTTGGGGCACACCTGTTCGGTGGCCTCCGGCGTCACGTCGCGGGGGGCCGGTCCGGTGCCGCCGGTGGTCACCACCAGATCACAGCCCTGAACGTCGGTCAGGTCGATCAGGGTGTGGACGATGGTGTCGAAATCGTCGGGGATGACGCGCGCCACCGGCTCCCACGGGTTGGCGATGATGCGCGTCAGTTCCGCGCGAATGGCAGGGCCGCCCTTGTCCTCGTAAATCCCCCGGCTGGCCCGGTCCGATACGGTGACGATGCCGATTTTCAGGGGCCGGTTCCGGCCGGGGGTGGTCATGGGCGTTTCCTTGGGTGAAGGACGGTCCCGTCAGGGGGAGGGGGACCGATCCGGGGTTGCGGTGGTCGGCCCGGTCATTGTGCCGGGGCCATGAAGACAGTGGAATAGCTGTTGCGTTCCTTGCGCCCGTCCTCGGTGGCGGAGACGATGGAAAGCGGGGTGGAGGCATCCAGCTTCGTGCCCGCCGGGGCGGTGACATAGACGCGGAAGGTGCCGACGCTGTCCCCGGCGGCGGTCAGGGTCAGCCGGTCGCCGTGGGCATCCTCGCTGCCGGCCGTGGAGAGCGTCAGGCCGGGCACACCCGCCGCGGTCAGCACGTAATGGCGTTCGTCGCGGGTCTTGTTGGCGATCTTGACCGTATAGGCGTTGCGGATGGCGCCGTTGGACAAGGTGATGTAGAGCGGCGCCCGGTCGCGCTGCACCGCCAGGGTGAAGGCGCTGCGCTGGGTCAGGGCCACGGTCATGGCGCTGCCGATCACCGTCATCAACACCAGATAGATGATGATTCGGGCACGCGCGATCGGGGTCTTGGGCTTCGCCGCCGTGCCGCAGCCGCCGGACGCGCATCCCCCGCCGCCGCAGCCCGTGGTTTTGGTTGCCGCATGGGACGGTGCCGCCGGAACCGGGGCCGTCGCGGCCGGATCGGCGGCGGCCGCCGCCTGCCGCGCCAGACTTTCAAAGGCGATCAGCCCGCGGGGCCGCCCGATGGAATCCATGATCCCGTCGCAGGCGTCCACGCACAGGCCGCAGTTGATGCAGTCCGATTGATCGCCGGTGCGCACGTCGATGCCCATGGGGCAGACCTGGACGCACTGGTTGCAGTCGATGCAGTCGCCCAGGCCCCGGGCCGTCCGTTCGTCCCAGCTTTCCGACTTGCGCCGGGGGCCGCGGCTGTCGCCGCGCAGGGCGTCATAGGTCACGACCAGGCTGTGTTCGTCCAGCATGGCGCTCTGGATGCGCGGCCAGGGGCACATGTACATGCACATCTGTTCGCGGGTCCAGCCGGCCATGCCATAGGTGCCGATGCCGAACAGGGCAAAGAACGACCATGTGGTGGCCCCGGCGTCGAACGTCACCAGATCGTGCAGCAGCGTCGGCGCATCGGTGAAGTAAGCGCAGAAGCCAAAGGCCGAGACGATGCTGATGGCCAGCCAGATGGCGTGTTTGGCCGATTTGCGCATCAGCTTGCGGGTGGTGAACGGTCCCTTGTCGTTGCGGATGCGTTCGGCGCGGTCACCCTCCGCCAGCCGTTCGGCCCAGACGAACAGGTCGGTCCACACGGTCTGAGGGCAGGTGAAGCCGCACCACACGCGCCCGGCCAGCGCGGTTGCCATGAACAGCCCGATGGCGGCAATCACCAGCAGGCCGGTCAGGTAATAGATTTCCTGCGGCCAGATCTCCAGCCCGAAGATGAAGAAGCGCCCCTGGCTCATGTCCAGCAGCACCGCCTGATTCGGGGCGTCGGGGCCGCGGTCCCAGCGGATCCACGGCAGGATCATGAAGAAGCCCAGAAGCGCGTACAGCAGCCAGGTCTTCACGGAACGGTACCGGCCGTTCACGGACTTGGGGTGGATCTTGTTGTGGGTTTCCCAAAGGACGTATTTGGGCGTTTCGGGCTTATGGGAACTACCGTCTGGCATGGCGCTCGCCTGTCACCGCTGATCGTTGGGGGCACATTGCAAAAAGTAAAGGACCGTGACCTGTTCGCAAGTCAAGAACACTATGACAAAAGACCAGTTTCCATGCGTCAGGCGGGCATCGGCCCTGTGTGTCGCCCCCTTGCCATCGGATCTCCGCGCCCTAAAAGAAGCGGTTCACCACAGTAAAAACAGGGTTTTCTTATTTACGGCACCGTGGCGCCGTGATGTGACCCTAGGGTCTTTGCCCCTTTGCCTGCCTTGACCGGGGTCAAGAACGCGTCTCTTTCTCGGGCGCATCCTCAACGTCATTACGGCAGAGGGAGTGACGGGAATGAGCGACGATCGGATCCTGGCGGCGTTGCGGACGGTCATCGACCCGGAAATGGGTCTGGATGTGGTCGCATTGGGGCTGGTCTATGACATTGGGCAGGGGGCGGATGGGGCGGTGTCGGTCCGTCTGGGCACCACCTCGCCATCGTGTCCGCTGGGATCGTTCCTGTGCGACGAAGCCGCCGCCGCGGTGCAGCGGGCCGTACCGGACGCCCCGGCGGTCAGCGTCACCCTGGCCGACGATCCGCCGTGGACCCCCGACCGTCTGTCGGACGAGGCCCGCCGTCATCTGGGTTGGGGGGAGTGAGCGTCATGGCCTGTCTGTCGTCGGCGCCGGGGGCCGCACCCCGCGTTTCTTCGCCCACCGCCTTGCGGGCGCGTCGTCTGCCGCTGCTGATGCTGGGGGCGGTGTCGCTGGTGGCCGGGCTGCTGACCGGGCTGGCCCGCCTGGGCATTCCGGTACCCGATGGGGCGGCGGCGCTGGCGCTGCTGCACGGGCCGCTGATGGTGTCGGGCTTTTTCGGCACCGTGATCGGGTTGGAGCGGGCCGCGGCCTTGGGGCGGACCTGGGTTTATGGCGGGCCGCTGGCCTCCGGCCTGGGGGGTGTGCTGCTGGTTCTGGGGGCGCCGGTGCCGCTGGCGGCGGGGCTGCTGGCGTTTGGGGCGGGGGTGCTGACCGCCGCCTCCTTTCGGGTGTGGCGGCAGCATCGCGCCGGATTCACCGCGGTGATGGCCGGGGGGGCGGCGTGCTGGCTGCTGGGCACTTTGCTGTGGCTGGCCGGGGTGCCGGTGGCCGGGGTGGTGCTGTGGTGGGTGTTGTTTCTGGTGCTGACCATCGCCGGAGAACGGCTGGAGCTGAGCCGTTTCCGCCCGCCCAGCCGGTGGGCGGAGCCGGCCTTTGCCGCGGCCCTGGCCGTGCTGACCGCCGGTGCGGTCCTGGCCCCGATGGCGGGTGATATCGGGTGGCGGCTGGCCGGTGCGGGCATGGTGCTGCTGGCCGGCTGGCTGGCCCGTTTCGATGTGGCCCGCCGCACCGTGCGCGGGGCCGGGCTGGTGCGCTATGTCGCGCTCTGCCTGCTGTCCGGTTACGGCTGGCTGGCGGTGGGCGGTGCGCTGGCACTGGTGGGCGGTGATCCGGTGGGCACGCCGCTTTACGACGCGGAACTGCACGCGGTGTTCCTGGGCTTCGTCTTTGCCATGGTGTTCGGCCACGCGCCGGTCATTCTGCCCGCGGTGCTGCGGGTGGCGGTGCCGTTCCGGTCGTGGCTCTATCTGCCGCTGGTGGTGTTGCACGGCGGCGTTGCCCTGCGGGTGGCCGGGGTTCTGGCCGATGCGGTGGCGCTGCGCCAGGCCGGTGCCGTGGTCGGCGCCGCGGCGATCATCCTGTTCATCGCGTCCACCCTGACCACCATTCTGATGGGGCGCCGGGCCGTTCAGCCGTGACGGAAGCGGGGAGGGCGCTTTTCCACAAAGGCGGTCATCCCTTCCCGCCGGTCGTCCAGGGCAAAGGTGTCATGGAACAGCCGCCGCTCCTCGGCCAGCCCTTGGGACAGGGGCACTTCCTGCCCCCGGCGCACCGCCGCCTTGACGGCCCGCAGGACCGGCGCCGACAGGGCCGACAGGTGGCGGGCGACGGCACGGGCGGTTTCCAGCGCCTGCCCATCCGCCACCACCCGCGACACCAGACCGGCGGACAGCGCCTGGTCCGCCGACAGGCTGCGCCCGGTGAGCAGCAGGTCCAATGCCAACGCCGTGCCCACCGCCCGCGGCAGCCGCTGGGTTCCCCCGGCCCCCGGCATGGTGCCGACGGTGACCTCCGGGTGGCCGAAGCGGGCGCTGTGCCCGGCAATCACGATATCGGCCATCTCCACCAGTTCGCACCCGCCGCCCAGCGCCACCCCCTCCACCGCCGCCACCACGGGACAGGGGAGATGGGGCAGGGCGGTGGAGCAGCCGGCGAAATCCGTCGCCACCGCCTCATCGGCCGTCATGGCGGCCATGTCCTTGAGGTCGGCGCCGGCGGCGAAATGGTCCCCGGCTCCGGTCAGCACCACCACCCGGACGGCGCCATCCTCCGCCAATTGGTGAAGCTGCCGGTCAAGTGCTGCGGTCAGCGCGCGGGACAGGGCGTTGCGGGCGTGGGGCCGGTTCAGCGTGATCTCGGCGATGCCGTCACCGGTCCGGCAGAGGATGAGCGGTTCGGCCCCGGTCATGCCGCCACCCCCTTTCCCCCGTCGGGACGGCGGTTGCCGTTGACGGGGGCATCGGGCCGCGGGTGTGCCCGGAACAGCAACCGGCGGATCAAAGCGGCGATGGCGTCGGCGCGCAGGCGGCGGGCTTCCTCCATCTGGGCGGCATAGAGCAGCGACGGCAAACCGCGCATGGTATTCCTCCATCCAAAGAAGGGGCCGTTCCGGCCCGCCGTCTCAGGATGCGGGCCGGTCCACGGCGAGTTGTGCGAACAGCCAGTCACGGAACCGGGCGGCTTCGGGGCGCAGCGGCCCCTGGTCACCGCTGACCAGCCAATAGGCGGATTTGCTGGCGACCGGCGGTCCCAGCACCTCCACCAGCCCGCCGGTGGTCAGGGAGCCGTCGGTCAGCGGCTTATGACCGATGGCGATCCCCAACCCCTGGGCGGCGGCGTCAAGGGCCAGATACACCGTGTCGAGCCGCAGCCCCCGGTGCAGGTCGAGCGTGTCCACCCCCCGCGCTTCGGCCCAGGACTGCCAATCCTCGCGCACGCTGACCACATGCAGCAGGGGAATGCCGCGCAGGTCGTCGGGGGTGCGGATGCGGGCGGCAATCTCCGGGATGCAGACGGGGATCAGCCGCTCGGTCACCAGCCGCTCGGCCCGCGCCGCGGTCCAGTCGCCGCGGCCCATGCGGATGGCAAGATCGAAACCGTCGCGGGGAAACGCAACGACCCTGTGATCGGTGTCGATGGCGACGGTTATATCCGGGTTCGCCCGTTGGAAATCCGGCAGACGGGGCAGCAGCCAGCGCAACGCGAAGGTGGGCGCCACGCTGATCCGCAGCGGATCGCCCCCCAATTGCCCCGGAATCGCCGCCGTGGCTTCCGCCAGAGCCTCCAGCGCCTCGCGCACACGGGGTAGATAGGCAGCACCGGCCGGGCTGAGCGTCAGGTTGCGGTTGTTGCGGATGAACACCGGCACACCCAGCCAGACTTCCAAAGTCTGGATCGAATGGCTGACGGCGCTGGGGGTGATGCCCAACTCCTCCGCCGCGGCCTTGAAGCTGAGCAGACGCCCAGCGGCTTCGAACACCCGCAAGGTGGACAGGGGAGGCAGGCGGTAGGCCATGGACGGTTATCCCGGAATCAATTGTGTCCATGATGCCGTCTCCCTCAGCGTTTGCACCATGGAATGAGCAAACCCCAAGGCGGGGGTGAGCGGCAAAGGGGTAATTTTCAGCGATGAATGAGATTTTTTCATCTGACCCGGTGCAGGATGAAAAAAGTGTTTGCATCCCACCGGCTCATGCCCTATGGTCCGGCTCCGCTGAAGCGCGGACCCGTAGCTCAGCTGGATAGAGCGCTGCCCTCCGAAGGCAGAGGTCATGAGTTCGAATCTCGTCGGGTCCGCCAGCGATTTCAAGCAGTTATGAGTTTCTTGGACGGTGGTGCGTTGCCGCGCATCCCCGCTTTCATCCCCGCATCCCTGCCACGGGATGCGTTTGCGGCTCCTTTCAAAAACTCCGGGGCGTGGTGTCCGTAGACCTGTTGGAGGGACTATCCGGAATTTCGTGCTCGGCGGGGTTATCCTGAAGCAGAAGGAGACCCTGAATGGCACGACGCAAAGAGCGCGTTATCCCGGACGCGATCCTCGACCAACTGCTGGCAGGTGCTGACGCCAAGACGGCATTCGATCCGAACGGCTTGCTCGACCAGTTGAAGAAGGCGCTGACGGAGCGGGCGTTGAAGGCAGAGCTGGATCATCACCTGGCCGGTGACGAGAGCGGCAACCGTCGCAACGGCTACGGTCGCAAGACGGTGCTGACCGAGGGTGGGTCGATGGAGCTGTCCATACCACGCGACCGGACGGGAACGTTCGATCCGGCGCTGATCGCCAAGTACCAGCGGCGGTTTCCCGGCTTCGACGAGCAGATCATCTCGATGTACGCGCGGGGCATGTCGACGCGGGAGATCACCGGGCACCTGCGGGAGCTCTATGGCATCGAGGTTTCGGCCGACCTGATCTCCACGGTGACGGACGCGGTGATCGAGGAGGTGACGACGTGGCAGAACCGGCCCCTGGAAGCAATCTACCCGCTGGTTTTTCTGGATGCCATCCGGGTCAAGATCCGCGACGAAGGCCTGGTGCGCAACAAGGCCATCCATGTGGCCATCGGCGTGCGGGCCGACGGCGCCAAGGAGGTGCTGGGCCTGTGGATCGAACAGAATGAAGGCGCCAAGTTCTGGCTGCGTGTCCTGAACGAATTGAAGAACCGGGGTGTCGAGGACATCCTGCTGGCTGTGGTTGATGGGCTGAAGGGCTTTCCCGAGGCGATCGCCGCCGCCTATCCTGAGACGATCGTCCAGACCTGCATCGTCCACCTGTTGCGCCACAGCATGGAGTTCGCATCCTGGAAGGACCGCAAAGCCATCGCCGCCGCGCTGAAGACGGTCTACGACGCCGTCGATGACAAGGCCGCCGAGGTGTGGCCCTGAGCGCCTTCGAAGACGGCCCTTGGGGTGAAAAAGTACGCGGCCATCGGCAAGGCGTGGCGGCGGGCGTGGCAGGAGGTCATTCCCTTCTTCGCCTTCCCCCGCGAGGTCCGGCGTATCCTCTACACCACCAACGCCATCGAGGCCTTGAACTCGAAGCTGCGCCGGGCGGTGCGGGCCAGGGGACATTTCCCCAATGATGAGGCCGCCCTGAAGCTCCTGTTTCTCGTCTTGAACCACGCCGAGAAAGACTGGAAGATGCCGCCGCGGGAATGGACGGCCGCCAAGGCCCAGATGGCCGTCATCTTCGGCGAGCGCTTCGCAAAGGCGATGAACGCCTGAAAATGAAATCCGCCCCGCCGAGCACGAAATTCCGGATAGTCCCGATTTGGGCGTTGATCCGCGGACGTCATCAAGGCCAGCGACCAGAGGTCGCGACGACAGGCCGGACACATGGATGCACCCGACCAACCGTCAACACGAATTCGCCTCTTGCGCCGAGAGGGCCGTCCACACATGGTTTCTTCGACGGTCAACGCTGTTCACCGGCATCTGGTGAAAGGGCCGTCCACCACATCACCTCAATGGGTGGTGGCGTTGCACGGGGACAAGGTCACCCCTCAACCGATCAGCGGCCGGCAGACAACCGCCGGCGGGCAATCGCGCGGTGGAGTTTCATGCGGTCGGCGACCGTCCGCAAGCGACCTTTTACGCCTGGGGCGAAAAGGTTATCCAAGTGCCCCCCAAACATCTCCCAATTCCGCACCGGCCCTGTGTCGATGTGCAGGAAAAAGGATTTCGGATACCACCCCACACCGCCGCGTTTCAGATCAAGAGCTTGACGGTGTGCTTCGGTCAGACGTGCGGGGAAGGTGACATCCAGCGCCTTACCCAGAAGGTGCTGGCTGTGTTCGGCCACCCCAAGGCCCTTGCTCGCCAGCAGGGCGTTCGTCTCGGGCGTACGGAAGGCGGAGAGCACGGTTGCCTTGCTCTGTCCGGTGGCTTCCATGATATCGGCCAGGAAGTCGAGGGTTCCCACATCCACCGGACCGATTTTGTTGGCGCGGTGGTCGCGCAGAAATGTCCCCAAATCCGCCATGGCGTCGGGAAGGGGGCCGGACACATCACGGTACGGCCCATTAAAGGTTTCGCCCGTATGCTCGTTGCGTAGGAACAGCCGGCGTGCGGCCGATGGCTGTGCCAGGGCGAAGGCCGGCATCAGCACCAGCACACCACACCCGCTCAGAAGTTCTCGGCGCTTCAAAGGCATCAAGGACATGGCACGGACAACTTTTTTCATGATGTGCCGCGGCATCAACCAAGAGGAGGTTTTTCATCCGCAACCTCCATGAGTACCATGAAAGCCTCTGTCGCAGGTCAGAAAACAACGTCCGCTTCCGACGGTGAACCGCGCCGATTTTCTCGGCGGCCATTTGGCTTGAGTTACCCCGCAGGAGGACACGCCCACAACACGATCCGGTCGGATTCGCACCAGCCATGCCGCTGTTTTCAAGCGATGAAAGAGGTTGTTTCCATGGCAAGGCGATGTGTGCGGGCTGATGCTGAAGCACGGAACGGACGGTCGATCACAACGGCATGCAAACGTATGCGTGAATCGTAAAACCATAAACTTCGTATTGATTGTATTCGTGCCTTACGGGATGATCCCCGCGTTGTTCCATGGGTATGGAGAGAGCGGATGTATCACCCGGAGGCGCTGGAACCCATCGTGACTTTCCTGCGCGGTATCGGCATGGGGGTCGAGTATGGCGAGGGTGCGCACGGCGGCTTTCTGCCGGGCATCAACATTCGTGAGGGGGCCATTCACATCGACCCCGATACGCTTGTCGGCTCGGGAGATCTTCTGCACGAGGCCGGGCATATCATCGTCGTGCCGCGGCGCTACTGGCCGCGGTTGGGGACCGATCTGCAAAAGGATATCGAAACCCTGCTGGCGGAAGAGACGGAGCCGGATGGTTCCGCCAATCCCCATCTGGCATGGGCGGCCCAAATGGGCGAGTTCATGTCCCAAGCCTGGTCCTATGCCGTGGCCCAGCATCTTGGGATCCCGCCGGAATGCATTTTCTTTCCCGGTTCCTACAAACACCACCAGTACGACGGAACGCATCCGATGCTGGCGTGGCTGGAGCGGGGAACCCATCACGGTCAGATGGCTTTGGCCCGGGCCGGAATGACCGGGTTTTCAGGCGTCTTTGCCTTGCTCGAACACAATGATCTGGAGCCTTACCCCCGCATGACCCGCTGGACGTTGGATTGACCAGCGGCAGCCCGACGGAGCGGCTGAAAGCCGCCCCGCCTGATCCATGCGGCTCTGATTACTTTGCCGCCGTCATTTCCGGCTTGCCGTTCTTCCAGACGTACAGGACATAGGCCGGCTTGGTCACGTCGCCTTTGGCGTCGAACTCAACCGGACCGACCACGGTGTCATAGGTGCCCTTGTGCAGAGCGGCGGCCAGCTTCTGGCTGTCGGCGCTGCCGGCCTTTTCCAGGCCCTGGGCGATGGTCTGGACCGCGGCGTAGCTGTAGAAGGCGAAGTTGCCCGGCTCCGGCAGGCCGGCGGCCTTGAAGGAGGCGATCAGTTCCTGCGCCTTGGGATCGCTGGCCGCCGACGGGCTGTCGGTGTACAGCGTGCCTTCGCCGGCGGCGCCCGTGATGGCCCAGTATTCCTGATTGTTCAGCCCGTCGCCGGCGATGAACTGAAAATTCAGGCCCTGCTCACGCGCCTGGCGCACGATCAGGCCCAGTTCGGGATGGTAGCCGCCGTAATAGACGGCATCCACCGCCTTGTCCTTCAGGCTGGTGATGAGGGCGGAGAAGTCACGCTCGCCCGCCGTGACCGAGGTGCGATAGGCCACCTTGGCGCCGGCCTTTTCCAGCGTCTGGGCCACCACGTCGGCCAGACCCTTGCCATAGGCCTGCTTGTCGTCCAGCACGGCGATGTTCTTGCCCTTGAACGCCTGGGCCAGATAATTCCCGGCCACCACGCCCTGCTGGTCGTCACGGCCGCAGACGCGGAAGATGTTCGGGTAGCCCTTGGAGGTCAGCAGCGGGTTGGTGGCGGTCGGGGTGACCATCACCACACCTTCTTCCTGATAGACATCCGCTGCCGGGATGCTGGAGCCGGAGCACAGATGGCCGACCACCGCCGCCACCTTGTCGCTGACGAAACGGTTGGCGACGGCAACCGCCTGACGCGGGTCGCATGCATCGTCACTGACCTTCAGCACCAGCTTCTGGCCCAGCACGCCGCCCTTTGCGTTGATGTCCGCAACCGCCTGCTTGGCGCCGTACACCGACTGCTCGCCCAGTGCTGCCACCGGGCCGGTGGTCGCCGTGCCCAGGCCGATCACGATGTCCGCCTGCGCCGTGCCAAGACCGGCCAGCAGCGCCGCGGCGCTGACAAAGGAAATGGCGGTGAGACGCATAGTATTTCTCCCGGAATATATGTCATATGCCATGTCTTTCCGACAGGGCGCGCCCCCCTTTCTGAACCAAACCAAGGGAATTGGAAAGGGCGATCCCGTGTCAGGGCGCCTTGGGTTCCACCGTAACCCCCAGCGACCGCAATTCCTCCACCAAAAGATCCACCATGGCGGGGATTCGCGCCGCGATGCCCGGCGTCATCTCCAGCGAAGTTTCCATGGATGCCGGCACGCAGCCGATCACCGACACGTACCCCGGCGCCTCGCCGGTCAGGGTCAGGGTGGCCAGCAGGTCCGACAGCCCAAGCTGGTGCGGCGACAGCCGCCCGCGGAAAAACACCGGCACGTCCGGTCCGGTGATCTTCACCACCGTTCCCACCGGGGCGCCGGTCTTGACCGCATCCACCACGATCATGGTGTCGTGGGACGCGATGATGTCCAGCATGTCCATGCCGCAGGTGCCGCCGTCCACCACGTCAACGCCGTCCGGCACCGTCCATCGGGCCTGAAACGCCTCCACCGCGCGCACGCCGACCCCTTCGTCGGACAGGAGGATGTTGCCGAGGCCGAGGACCAGGATGGACATGAAACCAACTCCCTGAAGACAAAAACGCGAAGACGAAAAAGGCCCTCTTCCCCGATCGAAGAAGAGGGCCTGAGAAGAGTACACGGAATTCCCCGCCCCATCAGCACGGGATGGGGCAGGGGACCGTCGTCACACCACCTTCACCTGATAGCTGGACCGGGATTCGGTGTCGGTCAGATGCACGGCGCAGGCCAGGCACGGGTCAAAGGAATGAACCGTGCGGATGACCTCCAGCGGCTTTTCGGGATCGGCCACCGGCGTGTCGAGCAGGGCCGATTCATAGGCCGACATCTGCTCGCCCTCGTCGCGGGGACCGGCGTTCCAGGTGGTGGGCACCACGGCCTGATAGTTCTTGATCTTACCGTTCTCGATGACCACCCAGTGGGACAGGATGCCGCGCGGCGCCTCGTGGAAGCCGAAGCCGCGGATCTCGCCCTTGGGGAACACGGGCTTGTTGTAGGTGGCGAAGTCACCCTTGCCCAGATTCTCCATCAGCAGGGTCCACTGCTTGCCCACCTCCTCGTGCAGCACCGCGGCGCGGACGGCGCGGGCGGCGTGACGGCCAATGGTGGAATGCAGGATGTCCGGCCCGACCGGGGTCTTCAGGTGCATGGCGATGGTGTTCAGCGCCGCCGTGGTCCAGCGGACGGTCGGCTCGTGGCCGGCGGCGAACATGCACAGCACATTCGCCAGCGGCCCCACCTGGGCACGGTTGTCATAGAAGGTCGGCGACTTGATCCACGAATATTTCCCGTCGTCCGACCAGTCGGTGTACTGCGGGATGGTTTCGCCGTCATAGGGGTGCAGTGCACCCTTGCCGCCCTGATACCAGGAATGCTTGACGCTTTCCTTCACGCCCTTTTCGAAATAGGCATCGTTGAAGGTCTTGATCGGGTTGAAGCCGCCCACCAGATCGGCACCCTTGATGAAGCCGCCCGGCAGCGACAGCTTTTCGCCCTTGGTGTCCACCGGCATGTCGGGGCAGGCGAGGTAATTGACCACGCCGCGGCCGATCTGGGTCCAGTCGGCGTAGAACGCGCCGATGGCACAGACGTCGGGGATGTAGACCTGCTGGACGAACTCGCCCACCTCGTCGATCAGTTGCTTGATGTAGTGCAGCTTTTCCAGGGTCAGGGTGGACTGGCTGTCGAAGTTGATGGGGTTGGCGACCCCACCCACCGCCATGTTCTGGATGTGCGGCGTCTTCGACCCCAGGATCGCCACCACCTTGTTCATCCGGCGCTGGAATTCGATGGCCTGGAGATAGTGGGTGGCGGCCAGCAGGTTCACTTCCGGCGGCAGCTTCATGGCCGGATGGCCCCAATAGCCCGAGCCGAAGATGCCCAACTGGCCGGAATTGACGAAGGCGCCCAGCTTCTTCTGTGCGGTGACGAAATCACCGACACTGTTCATCTTCCAGTCGGACAGCGACTGCGCCAGCTTCGAGGTCGCCACCGGGTCGGCCTTCAGCGCCGACACGATGTCCACGAAGTCGATGGCCGACAGGTGATAGAAATGGACGATGTGGTCGTGGACCGCATGCGCCCCCTGGATGATGTTGCGGATGTACTGGGCGTTCAGCGGCACTTCCATCTTCAGCGCGTTTTCCACCGCGCGGACGGAGGTGATCGCGTGCACGGTGGTGCACACGCCGCAAATGCGCTGGGCGAACACCCAGGCATCCCGCGGATCCTTGCCCTGCAGGATCAGCTCGATCCCGCGCCACATCTGGCCCGACGCCCAGGCCTTGGTCACCTTGCCGCCGTCCACATCGCAATCGACCCGCAGATGGCCTTCGATACGGGTGATCGGGTCAACAACAATACGCTGAACCACGGGTAAATCCTCCTAGAGTCAGCCGTGTTTGGTGCTGACGGCGTGCATGACGGGGAGCTTCTTCACGAAGACGAGGTACAGGACCACTTCGAGCGAGAAGATGCCGACGGTGATGAGAATTTCGGAAAGCGACGGGAAATAGCTCCACGGCCCCACCGCCGGGATCAGCCCGACGATGTAGACGTTCAGGCGGTAGATGATCCCCCCGGCCAGGAACAGCGACGAGGACACGAACAGCGCCTTGCCCCGGCGGCGGCTGGCAACCGGCAGGATCATGACGATGCCGCCGATCATCAGCAGGGTTTCCACCCAGAACATGACAGCCCCGTGCGCCCCGAACACCGCACCCAACTGCCCGCGGACCGCCAGATCGACGAAGCGCAGCACGACGAAGGCCAACCCGGTGTAGACCATCAGCCCCGACAGCCTGGCCAGTTCCGCCGTTTCCATGATGCGGCGGAAACCCAGCGCCGACAGCACCGATTCCCACACCACGATGGCAAAGCCCATCAGAACCGCGGAGGTCAGGAAGAACACCGGCAGCATCTGGGTCTGCCACAGCGGCGACAGCTTGTGCCCCAGGATCACCATCATGGTGCCCAGCGACGACTGATGCATGGTGGGCAGCAGAACGCCCAACGCGATGAAGAAGAACAGGACTTTCGACAGCTTGTGCCGGGCGTTGTCCATCCCGAACCGCTCCAGAAAGGCGGGCGCGAATTCGATGATGAGGACGATGGTGTAGGTGGCGACGCACAGGCCCACTTCCAGCATCACCGAATTGGGCTGGGCGTAGGACGGCATCATCATGTGGTAGAAGTTCCAGTACCGGCCGAGATCGACCAGCACCGCCGCACCGGCCAGACCATAGCCGAACAGGCTGGCCATCACCGCCGGGCGGACCATGGCGTGGTATTCGCCGCGGTTCAGGATATAGACCAGCAACGCCATCACATAGCCGGCGCAGCCGAAGGCCGAGCCGATCACGACGTCGATGGCCACCCAGATCCCCCAGGGATAACCGTCGGACAGGTTGCTGACGGCGCCGATGCCGTGGGCGAAACGCTGAACCAGGATGAAGCCCGCGATGGCGACAAAGGCCAGCGCGATCAGAAACGGCACCGTGACAAGGCGGCCGCCGACCGGCGCGTGCGCCGGTTGGGCGGACGGGGCCGCGTCATGGGATACCAATGAGGTCATGACGGTTCCCCCCTCAATCCGGATCGTGTTGGTCTTTGGTGTTGCGGTGGGCCAGATAGACCAGCCCGCCCAGCACCGCCGCCGGCCCGACCATGCCGGCGTACAGCGTGTGCTGGATGCCTTCCGACAGGGTGGGGTAGCCGTAATCCGGCACGTTGGTCGGCAGGTTCAGCTTGTCGAACGGCACCGCCGACACCGACAGGCATTGCGTGCCACCCAGTTCCCGTTCGCCGTAGATGTGGGACTGGTACGCCACCTCGACCCGCTTCTCATGGCCGTCGCGGGCGCCGCCAACCGTGCCGTTGATGTCGCCGCGGGGATAGTGGGCGTATTCACCGGGCTTGAGCGCGGTGCGGCGCTTGGCCTCCGCCAGCAGGTCCGGGGTCCGGCCGAACAGGGTGGCCCCCGTCGGGCACACATCGGCACAGCCGGGAAGCTGGTTTTCCGCCAGCCTGTGCTTGCAGAGCTGGCACTTGTGGATCTGGCCGAAGGCGTCGTTGTAGTCGTACTTCGGCACCCCGAACGGGCAGGACAGCACGCAGTAACGGCAGCCGATGCAGGCGTCGGGGTTGTGGCTGACGATGCCGGACGTCTTGTCCTTGGTCATCGCCGACACCGGGCACACCGATACGCACGACGGATCGGCGCAGTGCAGGCACTGGCGCTTGAGGAAGGCGAAGCCGTCCTTTTCATGATCCTTCTGCGTGGCGTTGCCGTCGGTGAAGACCTTGATGACGTTCAGCGTCTTGGCCGACAACTCCACCGGGGTGTCCCACTGGCGGGTGTCGTTCCACGGCTGATCGGGTCCGACCTCCTGCGGCATGTGGTTCGCCTCTTTGCAGGCGCTCATGCAGGCCTTGCAGCCGATGCACAGGGTGCTGTCGTAGAGCAGGCCCACGGCCTCGGGCGCCAGCGGCTTCGGCTCGCGCTGGAGCGCGTTGGCCGGCTGCGGGCTGCCGGCCACGGTGGTGCAGGCCGCCGCTGCCGCTGCAGCACTGCCCTTGACCGCCCGTTTCAGGAAATTGCGACGTGATACGGACATCTCAGCCTCACGCGCCGGGGTTGGTGTCGTTGGTCTTGTCGTGCTTGCCCAGGCGGCTGGCGATGATGGCGCCGGCGCCGACCGCAGCCCCGGCGATGCCGGCCACCGCGGCCACGGCCCCGGTGCTGGCCCCTTCGCCCTTCTGCATGCGCACGTCGGGGTAGGAATTGGGCGGGGTCACCGACTTCAGCGACGCCAGTTCATGGATGCTCTTGGTGAAGCCCACGCCCTGCTCGGTGCAGCCGAAGCACGGATGCCCGGTGCCGACCGGCCAGGTGCCCTGACCCACGTCGTTGAAGCCGATGGCGGGGCAGTTGGCGTAGGTTTCCGGCCCCTTGCAGCCCAGCTTATACAGGCAATAGCCCTGGCGGTGGCCGTAGTCGCCGAATTCCATGGCGAAGCGGCCGGCGTCGAAATGGGCGCGGCGCTCACAGTTCTCATGGATCAGGCGGCCGTAGGCGAACTTCGGACGGCCCTTGTCGTCCAGCGCCGGCAGCTTGCCGAAGGTGACGAAGTGCAGCACCGTGGACAGGAAATTGTACGGGTTGGGCGGGCAGCCGGGGATGGTGACGATCGGCTTGTCCTTGATGACCTCGTGCAGGCCGACGGCCCCCGTGGGGTTGACGCCGGTGGACGGCCAGCCGCCCCAGGACGAGCACGACCCCATGGACAGGATGGCCGCGGCCCCCTTGGCGCATTCCTGCACGCTTTCCAGATAGGTCTTGCCGGCGACCTTGCAGTACACGCCGCCGTCCTTGGTGGGCACGGCGCCGTCGGTGACCATCAGGTACTTGCCCCAATTGGCCTTCATCGCCTCTTGCTTCCAGTTTTCGGCCTGATGGCCGCAACCGGCGTTCAGCGTCTCGTTGTATTCCAGCGAGATCTGATCGAGAATCAAGGTTTCCAGGCTGGGGTGGCTGGTGCGCAGCAGGGTTTCCACGCAGCCGGTGCACGCCTGCCCCGACAGCCAGATGACCGAGGGGCGGGGGGCCGTGGTCGCGGCGTTGGCGATGTTGATGCCCAGCGCCGGCGACAGGCCGAGTGCGGCGGCAACGCCGGTGCAGTAGTTGAGGAACTCCCGGCGGGTCAGACCACCCAGAGCGCCGTCGTAGCTGTCAAGATCGCCGATGTCGGCGGTGTCGAGGTCCAGTTGACCGTCGGGCATGACTTCCCCCAAAAACCCTTGTGCGGTGGCCGGGCGCCAAGCCGTTGCGCCCATTATTCGGACACGGCAAAACCCGTCCCGCGCCCAGGCATGAGGAAGCGGGTACCCATATCTTTGCTATGGATATTAAGGCATACCGTGTGTGTGGGCATTCCAGCAAAAGGGGGCGGATGCGGGCATTGATCTACATCAAACCGACGAAGCCCCAGGAAAGAAAATGACTGATGCCGCAGTGCGAAGTAACATCATTGATCGATGATTGGTATTACCAATAGAGTGCGTGCATTAGAGGGTAATGATGCAACGTCTTGATCGGCATCAGGAATGTTCCGCGTCGCCGCCGTGTCTGGGCTAAGGTCAGGGAAAAGCGTTTTCGGCAATCGGGGATCTTCTTACATCATGGGCCACCGCGTTCATCTGTCTGGCCCGGCGCTTGTCCGGGCGTTTGCGGTTCTGGCATTTCTGGGGCTGGCGGCGGCGCTGCCGGCCAGGGCCAACGACAGCACCGGCTTCCAGGGGACGGGCGGAATCGAGCTGTCGGTCACCAACGACATACGGATGGTGTCCGAAGACCTGCGGATCGGTCTGGATGAAATCCGGGTGTCGTACGTGTTCCGCAACATGGGTGACCGGCCCATCGACACGCTGGTGGTGTTCCCGCTGCCGGACCTGGACCTGTCGCAGGCGCCGACCGCGGCGAATTGGAATTTTCCTGTGGATGGCGCCGATTTCCTGGGCTTCCGGCTGTGGGTCGATGACCGCCCGCTGACGCCGCAACTGGAGCGGCGGGCCTTCTACCAGGGCCGGGAGGTCACGCGGGAATTGGAGGCGGCGGGCGCGCTGGGGCTGGCGCCCTGGAAGGCGCAAAGCTATGACGAACAGGTCAAGGCCATCCCCGCGGCATCGCTCGACCGGCTGCGGCGGTCCGGCCTGATCCAGCCGGGCGAGGACGACAACGCGCCGCAATGGGTGCTGCGCACCCGCTATCATTGGCGCCAGACCTTCCCGCCGGGTGTGGACGTGCGGGTCCGGCACGCCTATCGGCCGTTCGTCGGCACGGCCCTGATCGGCAGAGCGGCGGAAATCAATGGGCGCGGCGTGGTCGGGCGGCTCATCGGCGGGGAAAACGGCGCTGGGGTCGAGGATTCGGAGACAAAAAATTCCGGCGACGACCGTTATTGCATCGACGCCGGTACCCGGCGCGCCCTGGCCGCGGCGGAAAAGGGCCATAAGGGAACCGAATCGCCGTTCACCGCCTGGGAAATCGAATACATCCTGACCACGGCGCGCAACTGGCGGGGGCCGATCGGCCGCTTTCACCTGACCCTCGACAAGGGGGCGCCTGGTAACATCCTGTCGCTCTGCTGGAACGGGCTGAAGAAAACCGGGCCGACGACCTTCGAATCGGTCATCACGGATTTTGTCCCGGAACGCGACATCCGGCTTCTGTTCTTCGTCCGCGGCAAGGACAGCCCGTAAGCCGGCGAAAACGCGCAAAGGGGGACCATGCCCCCCTTGCGCATGAGCGGCCCCCTTACCCCTGCCGGAGCCGGCTGGCGAAGCTGTCCACGTTGGTGCTCAGGTTGCTGGCGTGATGGGCCAGATCCTCGGCGGCGCGCAGCATGTCGGCGGCGGCGCTGCCGGTCCGCTCCGCCGTGGCGGAGACGCCGGCAATGGTGTTGGACACGGTTTGGGTTGCCCCCGCCGCCTGCTGGACGTTGCGGGCGATTTCGCTGGTGGCCTGGCTTTGCTGGCTGACGGCGGCGGCCACCTCGGTGCTGATGCCGTTGATCTGGCCGATGATGGTGACGATGCCGCCGATGGCGTCCACCGCACGGCCGGTTTCCTGCTGAATGGCGCTGATCTGGGTGGAGATTTCCTCGGTGGCGCGGGCGGTCTGGTTGGCCAGTTGCTTGACCTCCGATGCCACCACGGCGAATCCCTTGCCGGCTTCGCCGGCGCGTGCCGCCTCGATGGTGGCGTTGAGCGCCAGCAGGTTGGTCTGGCTGGCAATTTCGGTGATGAGATGGACCACCTCGCCGATGCGGCCAGCGGCGGTGTTCAGGCTCTGCATCACGGTGTTGGTGCTTTGCGCCTGTTGCTCGGCGTCGCCGACGATGGTGCCGGCGCGGTCCATGCGGCGGCGGATTTCCTGAATCGACAGGGTGAGCTGTTCGGTGGCGGCGGCCACGGTTTCCACATTGCCGCGGGCCTCGCCGGCGGCGGTGGACACCGCGTCGGCCCGCCCGCGCACATCGCTGGCGCAGGTGTTCACGGTCTGGGCGTTGGTGCGGATCAGCCCGGCCTCGTCGGTCAGGGCGCGGACCATGCCGTTGATGGTGGTGGCGAACTCCTGGGTCATCCGTTCCACCCGCGACTGGCGTTCCCCCTGTTCGGCGATGCGGCTCCGTTCCTGGTCGGCCATGGTGGTCACGCGGGCCAGGGCGTCGCGGAACACCACCAGCGCACGGGCCATGTCGGCCAATTCGTCGGAGCCGTCAGCAACGGGAAGGGGGACGGCGGTGTTGCCGGCGGCCAGATCGTTCATGGCCCGCGTCATCGCGGCGACCGGGCGGGAAATGTGCCGGCGCGCGATCAGCATGGCCAGAACGGCCCCCAGCCCGATGCCGGCGCCCAGCACCACCACCATCACCGTCATCCAGCCGCTCCG
Source organism: uncultured Rhodospirillaceae bacterium (assembly GCA_937927415.1). Lineage (GTDB taxonomy): Bacteria > Pseudomonadota > Alphaproteobacteria > Azospirillales > Azospirillaceae > Azospirillum. The sequence continues at coordinate 101,127 of CALBDS010000042.1, read as the reverse complement.
GGCCGCGGCCATATCCGCCCGCACCCGGTCGGCGGACGCGCGGGTTGCCGCGATCAGCCTTTCCAGATCCCGGTTCAGCGCCTGCCGGGCCGAGCGGTTGGCATCGTTGTCGCCATAGGGCCGCGCCTCCACCGCCCCCTTCTCCCGGCCGATGCGCACCAGTTCGGTGCGGAAACGGATGAATTCCCGCACGCTGACCTGGGCCTGTTCCACCGGCGCCCGTTCGGCGGCCGGCGCCAGCGCCAGCCAAGCGGCCATTTGTTCGTCGAGGATCTTCAGGTTGGCCAGCAGCGGGGCGCCGAATTTTTCCATTTCCGCGGGGTTGCGGGCCATGTACACGCCGCGGGAATCCATCACCACGGCCATCACCAGACCATTGATCCGTTCCCCCAGCGCCTCCCGCGCCGATGCGTTTTCGAGCAGGGTCGTGCGGGTGCCCAGATCATTGGTTGCCAGGACCCCCAAAATTCCGGTCAGCAGGGCGACAACGGACAACAAGCTGACAAGAAGATATATTTTCGATCCTATTTTCAAATATTTCAACACCGCATCAACCTCCTGTCCATTTCAAGGTAGCACCTTGAAAAAAGCCCTGCGCTTCGGTGAATGGAACAGAATTCTCTTAAAAATAGACAAACAAAATCAAACAGGCGGCCAGGAAAGTGCCCCTTGCGTCTTTTCGACGCGCTCTTCATATTTGTTGTATTGGCCTGTTCGGTTTGTGCGTTGCGGTATAGTGCCCTGCTCCTTCCGGGATCATGCAAGTGGTGGCAACGACCCCTATGAACGAGAGTCCGTACGAAACGGTGGACGATCGCATCCGCCGCCTGGAAGGCCGTGTGCGTGAACTGGAAACGGAACGCCAGCATATGCTGTCGTCGCTGGTCATGGCGCGGGCGAGCGAGGGGCGCATCCGGCTGATCGCCGATTCCATTCCGGCGCTTGTCGCTTATTTCGACAGCGAACGGCGGTGCCGCTATGCCAACCGCATCTGGCAGCAATGGTTCGGGGCCTTGCCGCTGGATGCCGGGATCGAAGGGATCCCCGCCCTGGCCCATGTGGCGCAGGGGGTGGCCGCCGCTCTCAAGGGACAGGAATGGTCTTTCGAAGCCGATGTGGAATGCTCCGACACCCCGCGGCGTCTGGCCCTGTCGTTCATTCCCCATCGGGACGGGGCGGGGGGCATTCTGGGCGCCTTCCTGCTGGGGCTGGACGCGACCGAACGCACCCGTGCGCAAGCCGCCCTTCTGGACCGGGAAGAGTTGCTGAACCTTGCCATGCACGGGGCCAACGATGGGCTGTGGGACTGGAACCCCATCACCAAGGACCTTTATCTGTCGGCCCGGCTGCTGTCGATCATCGGCTTCGACAGCGACACCGTGCGGACCACCACCCATGAGTGGCTGAAGCTGGTCCATCCCGACGACCGCACCCGTTACGAGGCCCGCGTCACCGAGCATCTGAAGGGCCTGACCCCCCATTTCGAAGACACCTACCGCGTGGCCGGACGCTCGGGAAACTACCGCTGGGTTCTGGCCCGCGGGCTTGCCCTGCGGCGGGCGGACGGCATGGCCTATCGCATGGTGGGGTCCATCGCCGATGTGACCGAGATCAAGCGCCGCGAAACCGCCCTGGCCGCCAGCGAGGCGCGTTTCCGTTCGCTGATCCAGGCGGCGGGCATCATCATTCTGGTGATCGGTCCCGACGGCCGCGTGCAGGAAGCCAACCGCGAAGCCGCCCGCGCCCTGCGGCCTCAGGGTGGTGAAGTCCGCATCGGCTGCCGCTGGCAGGACGTGGTGTCCGCCGACGACACCTTTGTCCAGATGATGGATCTTGCCCTGTCCGGGCGCACCGTGCGCAACGCCGAACTGGTGTGGCGCGCCGCGGATGGGGAGGAGCGGGCGGTGCTGTGGAACATGACCCCGCTGCCGGTGACCGGGGATGACGGCATGGGGGCCGCCATCATCTGCGCCGGCCAGGACATCACCCGCCGCCGCGCCGCGGAACTGGCGCTGCGGGGGATGAACGACGCCCTGGAAGCGCGGGTGGCCGAACGCACGCGGGCGCTGACGGCGGAAATCCACGAACGTGAACGGGCCGAAGCCGCGCTGATGCACGCCAAGAACATGGCGGAATCGGCCAGCCGCAGCAAATCCGACTTTCTCGCCAACATGAGCCATGAGCTGCGCACCCCGCTCAACGCCATCATCGGCTTTTCCTCGATGATGGAGGCGGAGATGCTGGGGCCGCTGGGCCGCCCGAAATACCGCGAATACGCCGGGGTGATCAGCCAATCGGGGGAACATCTTCTGGCGGTCATCAACGACATCCTCGACATCGCCAAGATCGAGGCGGGCAAGTTCGACATCAACCGCCAGCCTCTCAACATGTGCGATGCGGTGGAAAGCTGCTTTGTCCTGATCCGCGACCGCGCCGGGGAAAGTGGCGTGGTGACGTCGTTCAGCTGTGCCGGAAACACGCCGGAGATTCAGGCCGACCCGGTCCGCATCAAGCAGATCGTGCTGAATCTTCTGTCGAATGCGGTGAAGTTCACCCCGCCGCCGGGGGAGGTATCCCTGACCGTGGGGCCGGATGCGGCCACCGGCGGCGTGATCATCACGGTCACCGACACCGGCATCGGCATGAGCGAGGCGGATCTGGCGGTGGCGCTGGAACCGTTCGGCCAGGTGAACAACCATCTGGCCCGCCGGGCCGGCGGCACCGGGCTGGGCCTGCCGCTGGCCCGCGCCTTCGTCGAGCGGCATGGGGGCCGGCTGGTGCTGGAAAGCCGGGAAGGGGTCGGCACCACCGTGCGGGTTCACCTGCCCTCCGGCGGATGATGGGGATCGGGGAAACGGGAAAATAAGATGGACGGGAAATCCTCGGGGGAATAAGTGCCGTCGGTCCCTTGTTCATGATGGATGAAGAGGGCGGCGCGGTGCCGGCCTCCGGTGATGAGACCCCTCATCCCATCCGATTTCCCCATCGAACCCCACGTCCTGCCATGAAACGCGCCCTTGTCTTTCGTGTGCTGGCCCCGGCCGGTGTGCTGCTGTCGCTTGCCGCCTTTGCCGCCGGCACTTTGCCGGGAAGCCTTGGCGGTGTCGCCTCCGCCGAAACCGTGGCCCCCATCACCCGCGATGCCGCCAATCCTGCCTGGGGCAAGCCGCGCTGGACCATGCAGTTCGCCTTTGACGGCAAGTGCGACGACCCGCGCTATGTCGCTTCCACCGGCAAGGCCGAGGCGGGGTCCGACGAAGCCGATTGCCAACGTGTGGGCGGCGGGCTGAAGGGCTGATCCGGCCCCGTCCGGTCATGTCCGGGGCCGGATCGTCCGCCGATCAGAACTTGGCCGTCAGACCGACGTTGAACGACCGTCCCGGACCGGGCAGGGCGCCCAGCGTGCCGGCCACGCTGCCGCCCGCCTTGTAATCGCCATAGCTGACCCCGCCCAGCGGCAGGTCGTAACGGGCATCCAGTAGGTTGTCGATCCCCGCATCCACCCGCACATTCCCCCATTCATAGCCGGTGCGCAGGTTGACCAGGGCGTACGAGGCGGTGTGCGGCTCGTTGCGGGTGGAATCGACGCGGCTCTTGGCCGCGGCCCCCTGAAGTTCGAGGGCGTTGTTCCACCCGCCCAGCCGGTGTTCCAGCGTCACCGAGCCGTTCAGCGGCATCAGGTGATAAAGGCTGCCGCCGTCGTCCAGATTGCGCCCCTGCACCCACCCGGCCATCGCCGAGAGTTTCAGGTCGCCCCAGGATTCCCCGCGGGCCAGCACCTTGCTGGCCGAGGCGTTGATGCCGAACAGCACCGCGTCGTGGTTGGCGAAGCGCAGTTGCACGAAGCCGTTGCTGAACCGCTGCACCGGGTCAACGTCGATGTAATCCTGAACATAGGTGTAATAGGGCGTGACCGTGACCGACCAGTCGGCGCGTTTGGCATCGTGCCAGCCGCCGCTGAGGCTGGCGGTGTAGGCCTTTTCCGGTTTCAGATTGGGATTGCCGACATAGCCGTTGGCATCGCCGAACCAGCCGGTCATGGTGCTCGACATCTGCCCCAAGCCCCAGGAATAGCGTTCGTAGAGGTTGGGCGAGCGGGTCTTGCGGGCAATCCCCGCCTCGTACGTCGCGGTGGCCGTGGGTTCGTAGCGAACCAGTGCCGTGGCGTCGAAATTGGTATCGGTGGCCGAGCGGTCGCCGTTGTTGAAAGCGGTGGCGGCGGCGGCATCAGGGTTGGCCATCATGCCGATGCGGCTGGCCCAGGAATAGGGTTGCACCTGCCCCACCTTGGACCACACCATGTCATTGCGGATGCCGATCAGGGTGGTCCAGGCCGGCGCCCAGCGGGATTCCACCTCGGCGAAGGTGCCGAGACGGGTGCGGCGCCCGTCGTTGACGTTGATGTAGGTCAGCGGCGACATCATCGCCTTGCCCGCAACCGGCGGCCACCAGTCGTCCAGGGAATAGCTGTGCAGCTCGTTGCCCACGCGCAGCGTGTCGCGGTCGGACAGCGGGATGGTGCCGGTGACGGTGTAGCCGGCATCGGTGCCGCGGGTCTTCATGGGCATGCCGCCGGTTGCCGTACCGCCCTTGTCGTCCAGGAAGTTCATGGTGTGGTTGACGCGCTGGAAAAAGGCCCGCGCGTCCAGCCCGCCCCAGCCGAAGCTGCCGGCGTAGTGCAGGTTGACGAACGCCTGCTGGTTGTCGGTCATGTCCATCCGCTGGTTCGGAAACCCCTGATACGGGGTGTGCTGCACACCGCCGCGCAGTTCCAGCAGGTGGTTGTCGCGGCGGAGCGCCAGCGTCAGGGCGTGATTGATCGCCTCCGCTTCGGTCGAACGCACCCGCGGGCCGTTGCCGCCGGAGCGGTAGTTGTTGCTGCGGCTCCACGACCCGTCATAGCCGAGGCTGAGAGTGTCGGTCGCCACCGTGGCCGCGGCGGAGGCGGTGATCCCCTCGTTCACGCTGCGAAAGGCGGTCGATGCCCGCCCGGTCACGGTCACCGCCTCGCCATCCCTGGCGAAGACGGGGGCGGGGGACTCCACGGCGATGGTGCCGCCGATGCTGTCGCCGCCGGCGCTGACCGGGGTGATGCCCGCCCACACCGTGATCTGCCCGGCCACCGCCGGGTCGATGGTGGACAGGGGCGGGTTCATGTGGTTGGGGCAGGCCGCGGTGATGGTCATGCCGTTTATCAGCGTTTTCACCCGGTCGCTGGACAGGCCGTTGACCGAGGGCAGGGCGGAAATCGCCCCGCCGCTGTTCAGGCTGACCCCCGGCACGCTTTGCAGCAGCCCGGCGGTGTCGCTGGTGGACAGGCGGCGGGCCGCCAGCGTCTGACCGCCCAGCGTGGTGGCGGACAACGGCGTGGTCAGGCCGTCCTGGGCGCCTTCCACGGTGATGGTGTCGAGGTTGACCGTCTGGGCCACGGCCGCAGCGGGCATGATGAGGGCGGTTACGGCCAGCAGGCCGTTTTTGAAGGTGTGAACAGACATGGAATCGGCAAATCCTTGGCGGTCGCGCCGATGGCATGGCCCCGGCGCGGTCCTGTGATCGAAAAAGGATGAAGTGAAGGATCAGCCGAACAGAGGAGGTGCCCGTGCCTGCAGGCACGACAGGAACCAGCCGGCGGCGATGTGCGAGCCGGGCAGGGCCTCCGGCCCATGGCGCACCCACACCACGGGCAGGACGAGAGTAAATACCGGAACCAGCAGGCCGGGCAGGCTGCACAGCGAGCAGGTCAGGCAGCCGTCGCAGGAATCATGTCCGCCGGGCTGGGCGGGCTTGCCCGCCGCATCCATGACCGGCTGGCCGGCGGCATCGAGGGTGATGGTGCTCATCCCCTCGGCGGTGCAGATGACGATGGTGTCACCGCTCCGCTGCCCCATCAGGGGCATGGTGAAGGGGATCGCCAGCATCTGGAACAGCAGCGCCAGCGCACCGGCCAGCAGGCCGATGCGCCGCGCGCGTTCCGTCATGCCGGTCCCCGCCGCCATCGGATCAGAAATAGGACGCGAGGTTGCCGCGGATGCGCTCCAGCACCGGAACCGGCTGCGCGGGCAGGGCGAAGCTCTGGCCGGTGATGGTTTCGAAGGCGGTGATGTAGACCCGCGCGGTGTTCAGCACCAGATCGTCGGGGATGGCGGGGATGGGATCCTTGTACGGGTCGCAGCGTTCCGACACCCAGGTGCGCACGAAATCCTTGTCGAAGCTGTCCGGGCGCTGGCCCGCCGCGAAGCGGGCGGCGTAGCTGTCCTTCATCCAATAGCGGCTGCTGTCGGGGGTGTGGATCTCGTCGGCCAGGAACACCGTGCCGTTTTCATCCACGCCGAATTCATACTTGGTGTCCACCAGGATCAGGCCGTGGCGGTCGGCGATTTCGCGTCCGCGGGCGAACAGGGCGAGGGCCGCGGCCTGCACCTGCTCCCACTGGGCGGCGGGCAGGATGTTGCCCGACACGATTTCGTCCGGCGACAGCGGGGTGTCGTGGTCGCCGATGGCGGCCTTGGTGGTGGGGGTGATGATGGTCTGGGGCAGTTTCTCGTTGGGGCGCAGCCCCTCGGGGAAGCGGTGGCCGTACATCTCCCGCTTGCCCGCCTTGTACATGGACAGGATGGAGGTGGAGGTGGTGCCCGCCAGATAATCGCGCACCACCACCTCGACCGGCAGGATGGTCAGCCGCTTGCACACCACCACGTTGGGATCGGGGTAGTCGATGACGTGGTTGGCGATGATGTCGGCGGTGTTCTCGAACCAGAAGCGGGCGGTCTGGGTCAGCACCTGCCCCTTGAACGGGATGGCCGTCAGGTTGATGTCGAAGGCGCTCAGCCGGTCCGACGCGATGATGATCCGCCGCCCGTCGGGCAGGTCGTAATTGTCCCGCACCTTGCCGTGGTAATGGTTGGGCAGTTCGGGAATGTCCACATCCACCAGGACATTGTGCAGATGGGGGGCCAGAGCGGCGGTGTCGATCATCGCAGGACGCGCTTTCATGGGGAAAAAGGCGGAAATCCGCCGGCACAATAGGCCCGCCCCGCCCACCGGGCAAGGATTTCAGCCCATGCGCCGGCGGAAGAACACCGCCAGCAGCGGCAGTGTGACCACCGGAAACGCCAGGATCGGCCCATAGCCGATGTCGGTGACCACCAGCCCCCCCAGCGCCACCCCCACCGACTGCCCCAGAAAGAAGCCGGAGGCGAACAGCGACACCGCGATTCCCCGCACATGGGGGGCCATCTGGGTCGCCTGGGTCTGCAATGTGTTGTGGAACAGGTAGAAGCCAACCCCGCACAGGGTGGTGGACAGCGGCACGATCCACCACGCCGGCACCAGCAGGCACAGCCCATAGGCCAGCGCCATCAGAAAGCCGCCGCTGACCACCATGTTGCGCGGCCCCAGGGTGGCGACGATTCGCCCCGCCAGGGCGGCATAGACCAGCCCGCCCAGCCCGAAGCACCCCAAAATCGCCCCGATGGCGGCAAAGCCCAGCGAAAAGCGGTCGTGCAGATAGGTGCTGAGATAGGTGTAGGGGCCAAGGAAGCTCACCCCTTCCAGAAACACCACCCCGACCACCAGCCGCACCCGCGGCGTGCGCGCCAGCGTCAAAAGGGTGGTGACCAGGAACGACGGGCTGACGGCGGTGCGGGTCTGCACCACCCGCCCCGACAGCAGTTCCCGCCACAGCAGGAACGCCACACCCAGATAAACGACACCCAGCACCATGAACACCGCGTGCCAGCTCAGATATTCCCCGAAGATCCCGCCCATCGCCTGTCCGGCGATGGAGCCGAGGATCTGCCCCGACATGAAGCGGGCCAGCACCGGCTGGCGCTGTTCCAGCGGCACGATGTCGCCGATGTGGGCCATGGACAGCGGGATCAGCGCCGCCGCCGTCGCCCCGGCCAGCAGCCGCAGGACCCCCAGGGTGGCAAGGTCATTGGCGAAGCCGCCCGCCCCGGTCATCAGGGCCGAGGCCAGGGTCATCAGGGCGATGATGGTGTATTTGCCGAAACGGTCGCCCACCGGCCCATGCACCAACTGGCACAGCCCATAGGCCAGGGTGCAGGCGGTGCTGATGATGGAGGCGTGGGCCACCGTCGTCCCGAATTCCCCGGCGATCTGCGGCAGCAGCGGGTCGGCGATGCGGATGGTCGCCGACGACGCGAACGCCGCGATGCTGAGAAGGACGATGGAGCGGACGGGGATGGGGGCGGCGGTCATGAACCGGATCGGGCAAGGGGCAGGGGGATGAACTCTAGTCAACCTATAGGTATGGCGCCACCGATGGGGCGGTTGAGCAAGGTCAAGGCGGCCATGCGGACGAATGTGCCAATACCCCCTTGCTTTCGGCCCTTTGCGGCACCTTGGTCATTGCGTATGCCGCGCTGGGCCGCAACCATAGGACCCACCACAAGAAACCGCCGGGCAGCCGGCCCACCCGCAGGGAGGAAAGACGAATGGATTGCTACACCCCGAAAGGGTCCGGCCTGCTGTCGCTGGATGAGGCGCTGGCCCGCATCGTGTCGGGCTTCGGTCCGGCGGTGGAGACGGAAACCGTGCCCCTGGCCCGGTCCCGCGGGCGTGTGCTGGCCGAGCCGGTGACCTCCCCCATCGATGTGCCGCCGGCGGCGGTGTCGGCCATGGACGGCTATGGCTATGCCGCGGCCTCCGGGGGCGGCGGGCCGTTCACCCTTCCCGTCGTCGGGCGGGTTCCGGCGGGCAGCGTCTTTGCCGGGACGGTGGCGGTGGGGCAGGCGGTGCGCATCTTCACCGGCGCGCCGGTGCCAGCCGGGGTGGACACGGTGGTGATGCAGGAGGATTGCACGGCCAACGAAGATGGATCGGTCACCGTCAACCGCGCGCCCAAGCCCGGCGCCAACATCCGCCCGGCGGGGGAGGACATGCGCGCGGGCGCTGAGGTGCTGCACCCCGGCGTGCGGCTGCGCGCCCAGGATGTGGGGCTGGCGGCGGCGGTGGGCCGGGCCGCGGTGCTGGTGCGGCGGCCTTTGAATGTGGTGCTGTTCTCGACCGGCGATGAGTTGCGCGAACCGGGCACGCCCAAGCCGGACGGCGCCATTTATGACGCCAACCGCTACACCATCGCCGCCCAGCTTCAGGCCCTGGGGGTGGCGGTGGAGGATCTGGGGATCCTGCCCGACCGCGCCGAGGTGGTGCGCGCCGCCCTGGCCGATGCCGCCGAACGGGCGGACCTGATCGTCACCTCCGGCGGCGTGTCGGTGGGGGAAGAGGATCATGTGAAGGCCGCGGTCAACGCGCTGGGCGGCATCGACCTGTGGCGGCTGGCGATCAAGCCCGGCAAGCCGGTTGCCATCGGCCGGGTGGGGCAGACGCCGTTCCTCGGCCTGCCCGGCAACCCGGTGTCGGCCATGGTGACCTTCATGCTGATCGGGCGGCCGCTGGTCATGCGGCTGATGGGGGTGGACAAGACCACGGTGCCGCGCTGTCTGGCGGTGGCGGGCTTTTCCTTCCGCAAGAAGGCCGGGCGGCGGGAATTCCTGCGCGCCACCCTGGAAACCGGGCCGGACGGACGGCCGATGGCCGTCAAGTTTCCCAATGATTCGTCCGGTGTCCTGACCTCGATGGTCGAGGCCGACGGGCTGGTGGACGTCCCCGCCGACACGCAGGAGGTGCGGGAAGGCGATCTGGTCACCTTCCTGCCCTTCACGGGCCTGTTCGTGTAACGGTTACTTTTTCAGCCAATGCCCGCTGATGTCGGCGTGCAGCGGCTTGGTGTCCTCGAACCGCTGCTTCTGTTCCGGTGTCGCGTCGGTCTGGAATTCGGCGCGCCACCGGGAATAGGGCATGCCATAGACCACTTCCTTGGCCTCGTCGTCGGTCATGGGGACGCCGTGTTCCTTGGCGGCCGCCGCATACCATTTGGACAGGCAGTTGCGGCAGAACCCGGCCAGATTCATCAGGTCGATGTTCTGCACGTCGGTGCGCTTTTGCAGATGCGCCACCAGACCGCGGAAGGCGGCGGCTTCCAGTTCGATGCGGGTGCGTTCGTCCATGCGAAGCCTCAAAGAGTGATGAGCGCCAGCAGGACCAGCACCACGGCGACCCCGGCAACGGCGATTTTCGTGAAATGGGTAAAGGCGTGCCAGTCGGCGACCCGCTGGCGCACCAGTTCGGGATCGATATCCCGGTGTTCCCCGCCGTGCTCCATCACCGCCATCGTTTCCTCCCCTTCGCTGATTGCACAGGCATTGGGCAGGAAATGGGGAGCAACCGCGGGCGTGGCAAGCGCCCGCGGTGGGGGTATGGCCGTCAGGCCGGCGGATTGACCAGCGCCGACAGCGCCGGCACCGGGCCGTCGATCACCACGCGCTCGCCGTCAACCCGCGTGCGCCCCTCGGCCACCAGACGGACGGCCAGGGGATAGATGCGGTGTTCCTGCTCCAGCACCCGGTCGGCCAGGGCGTGGTCGTCATCGCCGGGCAGGACGGGCACCGCCGCCTGCACGATGATCGGACCGGCGTCCATCTCCGCCCGCACATAATGCACGGTGCAGCCGTGGAAGCGCACCCCGGCGTCCAGCGCCCGCTGGTGGGTGTCCAGCCCCTTGAACGAGGGCAGCAGCGACGGATGAATGTTGATCATCCGGTCGTGCCACTGGTTCACGAACCACGGCGACAGCAGGCGCATGAAACCGGCAAGGCACACCAGCTCCACCCCGGCGTCCCGCAGGCGGGCGTCCATGGCCGCTTCGAACCCCGGCTTGTCGCCGGGGAAGTCGCGGTGGCTGACCACGGTGGTGGCGATGCCGGCCTGCGCCGCCCGCTCCAGCCCATAGGCATCGGCCTTGTTGGACAGCACAAGCGCGATTTCGGCGGGGAAGGACGGGTCCGCCGCCGCGTCGATCAGCGCCTGGAGATTGCTGCCCCGCCCGGAGATCAGAACCCCGAGCTTCAGGCGCGTCAGACCTGCCATGCGCTGTCCATTCCTTCCACGGTCACCCGCGGCTGGCCGTCGGCCAGGGCGTGAACGCGGCCGACGGTATAGACCGTCTCACCACCCTCGCGCAGGATGCGGGCCGCTTCGTCGGCCAGACCCGCGGGGCAGATGACGACCATGCCAAGACCGCAGTTGAAGGTTCGGGCCATATCCAGCGCCGACAGCCCGCCGGTCCGCGCCAGCCAGCCGAACACCGGCAGGAATTGCCACGCCGTGGCGTCCAGCGTCACGCCCAGCCCGTCGGGCAGGACACGCGGAATGTTCTCGATCAGCCCGCCGCCGGTGATGTGGGCCATGGCCTTCACCGTGCCGGCGCGCACCGCGGCCAGCGTGCTCTTCACATAGATGCGGGTGGGGGTCAGCAGCGCCTCGGCCATGGTCTGGCCGGGGGCGAAGGGGGCGGGGTCGGCATAGCTCAGCCCCGACGTCTCCACCAGACGGCGGACCAGGGAATAGCCGTTGGAATGCACGCCCGCCGACGCCAGACCCAGCACCACATCGCCGTCGGCGACGGTGGCGCCGGTCAGGGCGGAGTCGCGCTCCACAGCCCCCACCGAGAAGCCGGCAAGGTCATAGTCGCCGTCGGAATACATGCCGGGCATTTCCGCCGTCTCGCCGCCCACCAGCGCACAGCCGGCCTGGCGGCAGCCCTCGGCGATGCCGGCGACGATGGCGCGGCCGGCGGCCACGTCCAGCTTGCCGGTGGCGTAGTAATCGAGAAACAGCAGCGGTTCCGCCCCCTGGACCACCAGATCATTGACGCACATGGCGACAAGATCGATGCCCACGGTATCGTGTTTTCCCGCGGTGATCGCCACTTTGAGCTTGGTGCCGACGCCATCCGTCGTGGCGACCAGCAGCGGGTCGCGGAAACCGGCGGCGCGCAGGTCGAACAGCGCGCCGAAGCCGCCGAGGCCGGCGTCGGAACCAGACCGTGCGGTCGAACGCGCCAGCGGCTTGATCGCCTCGACGAGCGCGTTGCCCGCGTCGATGTCCACACCCGCCTGTTTGTAGGCGTCGGACGTGTTGTTGGGTTGGGTGCTGATGGTATCCTCGCTTGGGCTGGGCTATAAACCGGGCCAACGGAATGGCCGAAACATACTCGAATCGGAAGGCATTGCAATGCTCCACCGCCGCCGCCGGACCCTGAAAACGGGTCTTCTCCCCACCATCAGGGTTGCATTGATGGTTCTGGGGGTGATTCTGGCCGCTGCCGGGCTGTCCCTGGCGCCGGCGCACCCCGCGCTGGCCCAGGCCACCGGGGCCGCCGCCGGGGGCGATGACGCCTATACCGTGTCGGGGGTGACGGTGGACGTGTCGTCCGTCAACCCCACCACCGCACGGGATCAGGCCATCACCCAGGCCCAGCGCAAGGCGTGGGACAGCCTGTACCAGCGCATGGCGCCCGCCGGCGGCACCACGCCCAAGCTGTCCGACAACGACCTGTCCCGCATGGTGCAGGGCTTCGATATCGAGGACGAGAAGATCGCCCCCGGCCGCTATGTCGCCAGCTACACCGTGCGTTTCCGGCCCCAGGCGGTGCGGGACGCGCTGGGCAACAGCGGTGCGACCGCCATCACCGAACAGCCGACGCGCCCGTTCGTCCTGCTGCCGGTGACCACCATCGGCAGCCGCTCGATCCTGTGGGAAGACCGCACCGCGTGGCGCGAAGCGTGGGAGGCGCGCACCCCCGGTTCGTCCGCCGTGCCGCTGCTGGTCCCCGATGGCGAGCTTGACGACGTGGCCGCCATCGGCGTGACCGAGGCGCTGGCGGGCGACTCGGCATCTCTCGGCAAGATCGCCCAGCGGTACAAGGCCGGCGGCGTGATCGTCGTGCGCACCACCCTGCCGGAAACCGGCCCCGACCCCAAGGCCGGGCTGACGGTCGAGGTGGTCCGCTACATGCCCGACGGCAGCCGCGACCAGCGCCCGGTCACCGTGGCCGGCAGCGCCACCGAAAAGCCGGCCGATTTCCTGGCCCGCGCCGTGGCCGCCACCGCCACCGCCATCGATCAGGGCTGGAAGCAGGAAAACACCGCCCCCGCCGGGCCGGAGCAGACCATCACCGTGTCGGTGCCCCTGACCGGCCTTGGCGACTGGGTCGAGGCGCGCAAGCGTCTGGCGGGCATCGGTGCGGTGTCGGGGACCGAGGTGCTGGGGGTCAGCCGTACCGCCGGCACCCTGTCGCTCAGCTTCCGCGGCGGCATCGACGCGCTGCGGCAGGCGCTGGCCGGGCAGGGGCTGTCCCTGTACGAAGCGGCGCCGCGCGCGCCGGTGATGGCGGCTCCGGGACAGTTCCCCGCCGCCGGGCCGGCGTGGGAACTGCGTCTGTCGGGCGGTGCCGCACCGGCGTCGGCCCGCGGCCCCGGCGGTTTCTGATCCATCGGAGACCTTGTGCGGCGGACACCATCGGCGGATAGAAAGGGACGGGGCCGTTGAGCATCCCCAACATCATCACGTTCGGCCGGCTGCTGGCGGTGCCGGCCGCCGTCTATCTGATCCTGGTGGGAGACCTGGGCTGGGCCTTCTGGGTCGTGGTGGGGGCGGGGGTGTCCGACGCCCTGGACGGCGCCATCGCCCGCATGTGCCGGTCGCTGACGGCGCTGGGCGCCTATCTCGACCCGCTGGCCGACAAGGTGCTGTTGGTCAGCGTCTTCATCGCGCTGGGCCACGTGAACGAACTGCCCCTGTGGCTGGTTATCGTGGTGGTGTCGCGGGACATCATGATCGTCGGGGGGGTGATGCTGCTCTACACGCTGAAGGAGGCGCTGGTGATGCAGCCGTCCCCCATCAGCAAGATCAACACCGCCGCCCAGATCGCCCTGTCCATCGCGGTCCTGGCCCCCGACGGGCTGGGGCTGCCCGATCTGGTGGTGCGCGGGGTGGATGTGGTGAATGCCCTGGTGTGGATGGTGCTGGCGACAACCCTGTTGTCGGGGGCGGGCTATCTCTATCGCGGCGGGCGTCTGTTCAACCGGCACGGTGGCGTGAAATGAATGGCGAGCGGCAGACACGGTTCTGGCTGATCGGGCTGGTCGCCGCCATCCTGATCCTGTGGCAACTGTCGGGGATGCTGCTCCCCTTCGTTGCCGGTCTGTCCCTGGCGTATTTTCTCGATCCGCTGGTGGACCGGATGGAGGAATTCCATCTGCCGCGCTGGGCGGCCACCACGGTGGTTCTGCTGCTGTTTCTGTTTCTGGTGGTGGCGGTGATCCTGCTGCTGATCCCGCTGATCCAGGTGCAGGTGGTGCAGTTGATCGACGCCTTGCCCAGCTATGCCCAGGCCCTGCGCGAACGGGTTCTGCCGGCGCTGGAACGCTTTCTCCGGCGTCTGCCCAACGACGATGTGCAGCGGCTGCGGGATGCCGCCGGGCAATCCGCCGGGCAGGTGGTCGGATGGCTGGGCGGGGTGATTCAGGGCATTCTCAGCGGCGGCATGGCGCTGTTCGACGTGCTGTCGATGATGTTCATCATGCCCATCGTCGCCTTCTACCTGTTGCGCGACTGGGACATTCTGGTCGCCAACGTTGACCGGTGCCTGCCGCGCGCCCACGCCGCGGTGATCCGGGCGCAGGCGCGGCAGGTGGACCAAACCCTGTCCGGTTTCCTGCGCGGGCAGGCGCTGGTGTGCCTGATCCTCGGGTCGTTTTACGCCATCGGCCTGTCGGCGGCGGGGCTGAAGTTCGGGCTTGTGATCGGTCTGCTGGCGGGATTGTTGTCCTTCATCCCTTATGTGGGAACGCTGTTCGGGTTCATCGCCTCCACCGGGCTGGCGTTGCTGCAGTTCGATGATCTGTGGAGCACCGGCGTGGTGGTGGGAATCTTTCTGTTCGGGCAGATGATCGAGGGCAACGTGCTGTCGCCCAAGCTGGTGGGCGACCGGGTGGGGCTGCATCCGGTGTGGGTGATGTTCGCCCTGCTGGCCGGCGGTTATCTGTTCGGCTTCGTCGGCGTTCTGCTGGCGGTGCCGGTGGCGGCGGTGATCGGGGTGCTGATCCGTTTCGCCATTGGCCGCTATCTCGACAGCCCCTATTACCGCGGTGCTCTGACGGACAGCAGCAGGACGGAACTGAAATGACCGGCCCGGTGCAAATTCCCCTGGACCTTGGTCATCGCCCGGCCATGGGCGGGGACGATTTCCTCGTCGCCCCGTCGAACGCCGAGGCGGTGGCGTGGCTGGACCGCTGGCCGGCATGGCCGGCGCCGGCCTTGACCCTGTTCGGCCCCGCCGGCTGCGGCAAAAGCCATCTGGCCAGCGTGTGGCGCGCGCGCAGCGGGGCGCCGCTGTTGTCGGCGGCGGAGCTTCCCGACGCCGACCTGCCGACGCTGGCCGCCGGACGGGCGGTGGTGGTGGACGACGCCGACAAGGTGGCCGGGCGCAAGGGGCGGGAGGAGGCGCTGTTCCACCTCTACAACCGTTTGCGGGACGTGGACGGGCACCTGCTGCTGCTGGCCCACCAGCCGCCGGCCCGCTGGCGGGTCAAGCTGGCCGACCTGCGGTCCCGCCTCAACGCCGCCCCGGCGGTGGCGGTGGAGCCGCCCGACGACGCCCTGCTGGCCGCCGTGCTGGTCAAGCTGTTCGCCGACCGGCAGGTGATGCCGGGGGAAGAGGTGGTGGATTATCTGGTGGCCCGCATCGAACGGTCGCTGGATGCCGCCCGCCGGGTGGTGGCGGCCATCGACCACGCTTCCCTGGTCGAGCAGCGGCGCATCACCGTGCCCCTGGCGCGCTCGGTCCTCCTGAACCTGGACGGCGAAGGGGCGGACCGCGAGGGGGAGGATGGGGACGAGTAGCCCCGCTACCCCTTCATCACCTCCTTCACCTTCGCCGCCAACTGCTTCAGCGAGAAGGGTTTCGGCAGGAAATGGGCGATGCCGGGGCCGTCCAGCTCGTCCTTGAAGCGGTCCTCGGCGTAGCCGGAAATGAAGATGACCTTCAGGTCGGGGCGGATCTGGCGCACCGTGCGGGCCAGGGTCGGGCCGTCCATCTGCGGCATCACCACGTCGGTAATCAGCAGGTCCACCCGCGGGCCGGACCCGGAAAGCTGCTGCATCGCCGCTTCGCCGTTCTTGGCTTCCAGCACCTGATAGCCCTTGTTGCGCAGGGCGCGGGCAGAGAAGACGCGCACCGCGTCCTCGTCCTCCACCAGCAGGATGGTGCCCGATCCGGTCAGGTCGTTGCCGCGCCGTTCCCGCGGCTCGGCGGCGGGTTCGGCGGTGTGGACCTCGCCCCGGTGGCGGGGCAGCAGGATGGTGAACTTCGACCCTTCGCCGACGGCACTGTCCACAAAGATGAAGCCCCCCGTCTGCCGCACGATGCCGTAAACGGTGGACAGGCCAAGCCCGGTGCCCGATCCCACCTCCTTGGTGGAAAAGAACGGCTCGAAGATGCGCTGGAGGTTTTCCGGCGGGATGCCGATGCCGGTGTCGATGATCTCGATGGACACGTAATCGCCGGCGGGGATGGTTTCATGCTCCCGCCGTTCGGTTTCGTTGGCGGTGACGTTGGAGGTGACGATGGTCAGCCGCCCGCCGCCGGCCATGGCGTCGCGGGCGTTGACCACCAGATTGATGATGACCTGTTCCAGCTGGTTCTGGTCCACCTTGATAAGCCCGAGATCGCGGCCGTGGAGCATCCGCATCTCGATGTTCTCGCCGATCAGGCGGCGCAGCAGGTTGTGCAGTTCGGCCAGAATGTCGGTAACGTTCAGCACCCGCGGCTGAAGCGTCTGCTGGCGGGAAAAGGCCAGAAGCTGGCGCACCAGATTGGCCGCCCGGTTGGCGTTCTGCTTGATCTGCATGATGTCGCTGAACGACTGGTCGCCCGGCTTGTGCCGCAGCAGCAGCAGGTCGCAGAACCCGATCATCGCGGTGAGCAGGTTGTTGAAATCGTGGGCGACGCCGCCGGCCAACTGCCCCACAGCCTGCATCTTCTGCGACTGGGCGAATTGCGCCTCCAGGTTCTTGCGCTCGCTGAGGTCGATGAAATGAAGAATCAGGCCGGAGCCGTGGCCGTTCTCGCCCCCCAGACGGCGGATGTAAAGCTGGGCCACCACGTCCCGCGCGCCGGTCATGCGCACCTCCAGCGGTGTGGAGGATGAGGGGGCAGGGGTATCGCCGCCCCCTTCCTGCACCGCGCGCAGGCGCTGGGACACGGCGCCCCGTTCGGCCGGGACGATCAGACCGATCAGCGGCCGCCCGATCACGATGCCGGCGGGCGATCCCAGCAGCGTCAGAAACGCCTCGTTGCATTCGCTGATGATGCCGCGTTCGTCCATCAGGGCGATGCCGATGGGGGCATCCTCGAAGAAACGCTGGAACCGCTGTTCCGACAGGCGCAGCGCCTCCTGCCACTCCCGTTCGGGCGACAGGTCGCGGACCACCGAGCGGGTGCGCACGGTGGTTCCGTCGTCGCCGGTCACCACCGTCTGGGCCACCGAGGCCTGAAAGCGCCGGCCCTCCACCCCCACCATGGTCAACTCGCCGCGCTGGTCGCCGCCGCCGCCGTCGAACAGATCATAGGACGCGGCGTTGTGGGGTGGGCTGAGCAGCAGGTCGTGCAGCCGCCGGCTGCCGTCCATCAGTTCGCGCGGGGTGGTGTCCAGCCATTTTGCCAGCAGGGCGTTGACCAGCAGGAAACGGCCGTCCTGGTCCACGGAAAAGAAACCGACGGGCGCGTGGTCCATGAAATCGGCCAGCTTGGACTGTTCCCGCTGCATCTCCTGTTCCAGTTCGCGGCGGACGGTGATGTCCTCCAGCCGCCAATGGACGGCACCGGGAAAGCCGGTGACGGGCAGGGCCTGCACCTGGCGCCATTCCGCACTGCCGGGCCGGGTGCCGGGCAGGCACAGTTCGATGGTGGAGGGAATCCCCGCCGCCGCCTGTTCGCTCAACCGGCGGAATTCCACATGCCCGCCGTGACTGGCGGTGAACTGGCGTTCCAGGGCGGCGATGGCCGGTTCGCCGGGCCGGGCGCCGGTCAGGCTGCGGAACACGGCGTTGAGGAACACGGTACGCCCCCCGGCATCGCAAACAAGCTGGCCGATCGGGGCGGTGGACAGGGTGGCGGACAGCATGGCCCCCCGTTTGGCCGCCCGGCGGGCGCGGCCATACAGGCCGGACAGCACGACAGCCCCCACCGCCAGCAGTGCCGCCCCCAAGCTCAGCACCACACGATGGGTTTCCAACTGGAGCCAGTCGGCCGCGTACCAGCCGGCCCCGGCACCGAGCACGGCAGCCCCGGCGACCAGAACCCCGGACAGGGCGGATGATGTGGGAAACCGCGCCGCAGTTCCATCCGCCACCGCGCTGGATACCATCTTCCCACCGGATTCAAGCATTCCGTTCCCCGTTCTGCTTCTTTTTCGTCCGACGCAGTGCCCCGGGTGCCGTCCCGCGGCATGGAGCGGGCCTATTACTGGAACGAGCGTTTCTTCAGCTTGTAAACATAGGAAATGAGTTCGGCGACGGCACGGTAATGTTCGGCCGGAATCTCTTCATCCACCTCCACTGTGGCGTAAAGGGCGCGCGCCAGGGGCGGGTTTTCCACCACCGGAACATCGTTGTCCTGCGCCACCTCACGAATTTTCAGGGCAAGGCTGTCCACCCCCTTGGCAACCACGAAGGGCGCCCCCATCCGCTGGGTATCGTATTTCAAGGCCACGGCAAAGTGGGTCGGGTTGGTGACCACCACGTCGGCACCGGGCACATTGGCCATCATGCGGCTGCGCGCGCGCTCGAAACGGATCTGGCGGATGCGCGATTTGACTTCGGGGCTGCCTTCCTGCTGCTTGTGCTCGTCCTTCACCTCCTGCTTGGTCATGCGCATTTTCTTGTTGTACTGGTACCGCTGATAGGCGGTGTCGGCAGCCGCGATGATGAAGACAACGGCGGTCACCCCGATGACCAGGGTTTTGACCAGCCCCTTCATCTCGTCCACAAGCTGGAGAAGGTCGATGCCGATGAAATGTTCAACCGACTTCACCATGGGCAGCAGGGCCAGATAGGCGATTCCCCCCACCACCGCCATCTTGGCGATGCCCTTCACCAGTTCCATGGTCTGCGGGCCGGGAGAGAACAGGCGCT
This sequence comes from uncultured Rhodospirillaceae bacterium, assembly GCA_937927415.1. Lineage (GTDB taxonomy): Bacteria > Pseudomonadota > Alphaproteobacteria > Azospirillales > Azospirillaceae > Azospirillum. Next base: position 82,068 of record CALBDS010000042.1, on the reverse strand, counting down.
TGAAGCCTGCGATGGGGTTCAGCTTTTCGAATTTGGGAATGATGAGTTCCCAGGAATAGGTGAAGCCCTTCTGCACCACCGTCCCCATCGTGCCCGCGACCAGCAGCAGAAGAAGCGGCAGCCACAGCGCAAGAATCATGTCGCGGATCACCCGCAACAGGATGCGCCCGACGTTGCCCGAATCCATGGGCAGGTCGGACACCCGCTCGACATAGAAATTCAGCGCATGGAAGAGATCGCGGACCAGACCGGGGATCAGGGCGATGACGATCACCAGGACCGCCAGCATGATGAACGACAGGGGAATTTCCTGGCTCAGCGGCCAGTTGCCCTGTCTGTGCGCCTCGTCGAGTTTCTTTTGCGTCGGCTCTTCTGTTTTCGACGTCTCGTCGGCATCTTCAGACACGGGGGCGCCTCATGGCCGGTCCGGGTCAGCCCGGATTGAGAAACTGGATGAAGGTGGATTCGAATTCCCGCAGCCAGAACATCATCATCGCCGACAACGTCAATGCCAACAGGAAAAGCCCCAGCGCCACCTGCATCGAGGTGAACAGGAAAAACACCTGCACCTGCGGCGCCAGCTTGTTCATCAGCCCCAACGCCAGCGCAAACAGCATGCCGGTGATGATGAAGGGCGTGGACATCTGCACGCCGACCGTGAAGCTGTGCGCCACCAGCCGGGCCACCATGTCGGTCATGTCGCCGATCGGCATGGGCATTCCCGGTTTGAACAGCGTGTAGCTGTCCACCACCGCCATGATGAGCAGGTGGTGAAAATCGGTGATGAAGATCAGCAGCAACCCCAGCCAGCCCAGCATGGCGCCGGTCAGCGACCCCTGGGTCGCCATGGCCGGGTTGAACATCTGGGCGTTGGCCAGCCCCGATTGGGTGGCGATGATGGTGCCCGCCACTTCCAGCGCCCCCATCATCAGGCGGGCGACGGTGCCGAGGAAGATGCCGATGGTGATCTCTTCCCCCAGCAGGACCGTCAGCAGCAGGGCGCTTTGCGGTTCCGGCGGCAATTGCCCGCGGACCACCGGGGCTGCCAGAACGCTGACCGCCAGCGCCAGCAGCAGGCGCGTGCGCGCGCTGACAAAGGTGTCGCCGATCGCCGGCATAATCATGAAGGCGCTGCCGACGCGGGTGAACACCAGCAGCCACACGAAGATCTGGTCGGCGATGACCGCCTGGATGAGGTTCATCACCGGTTACCGCGGGGGACCGCTGGGGGTGCCGAAGGGGCCGCCCGGCCCGCCCGGCGACCCTTGGGGCACGCCGGTTCCGACCGCCACGATGCGGTCCACGATTTCCCGCTCGAAAAAGCCGGTCATCTGGCCCAGCATGAACGGCATCAGCAAAATGGTCAGGCCAAAGACCAGCAGCAGCTTGGGCACCATGGCCAGGGTCTGTTCATTGATCTGGGTGACCGCCTGAAACACCGAAATCACGGTGCCGAGAATCATCATCGCCACCAGAATCGGACCCGACACGATGACCAGGGTCACCAGGGCCGTGCGGCAGATTTCGATGACGTCGGTTTCGTTCATGCCCGCGGCTCCTGATCGGAAGCGCGCCTGTCCGGTCGGCCCATCCTCAACCGACCGCCAGAGGCGTCAGATCGGCATGCGCAGAATTTCCTGATAGGCGGTGATGACCTTATCGCGCACGGTGGTCACGGTTTGCAAGGTCACTTCCGCGTTGGTCACCGCCTGAATGACATCGGTCAACTCGGCCTGTCCCACGGCGGCCTGGGCGCTCATGGTTTCGCCGGATTTCAGGGTGTTGACCGAGCTTTTGGCCGCCTCCTCCAACACGTCGCTGAAGCTGGGGCCAGCCTCGCGCGGGGCCATGCCGCCGCCCGTGCCGCGGGCGGCCGTGTTGGCATAAGCGGAAATGGCGGCGTTGACGTTGGCAACCATGGCTCAAGTCTCCACGAAAGACGGTAAAAAGCGTGCGGATGACCAACAGCCAGGATAGCCGTGGATCAGGTGCGCAGCAACTCCAGGGTGCGTGACAACATCTGGCGGGCGGTGTCGATGGCCGACAGGTTGGCCTCGTACGTCCGTTGCGCCTCGCGCATGTCCATGGCTTCGACCAGCGTGTTGACGTTGGGCAAAAGCACATAGCCGTCGGCGTCGGCGCTGGGGTGCGAGGGGTCGTAACGCCGCTCGAAGTCGGATTTGTCCACGCCGACCTTGGCGACCTTCACCGTGCTGATGCCCAGCTTGCGGTCCAACTCGTTGGCGAACGTGATGGTCTTTCGGCGGTAGGGAAGATCGCCCGGGGTTTCCGCCGTGGTGTTGGCGTTGGCCAGGTTTTCCGAAATCACCTTCAGCCGCGCACCCTGCGCCTTCATACCGGCGGCGGATGCGGCCATGGATTTGTAAAGGTCCATTGCGGTTCCTCCTTTCCGCTGCGGGGGGTACGCGGGTTACATGCCGCCGCTGCTGCCGCGGATCGCCATCTTTATCATCCCCACCTGCTTGCGGTAGAGGTTAATCATGGTCTGGTAATCGTTGGACGTCTGCGACTGCTTGAGCATCTGTTCTTCCAGCACCACCGCATTGCCGTCCGGGGCCGTTTCATAGGGATCGCGCTGGCGCTGCTCCTTGGCGGTGCCGCCGGTCCCCAGGGTGCCGGTCAGATGGGTGGTGGAGGTGGTGGCCGGCTTCAGCCGCCGCGCATCGGCCAGAGCGTCACGGAAGCTGAACGGCTGGAGATCGCTGGGCTTGTAATCCGGGGTGTCGGCGTTGGCGATGTTCTGCGACAGCACTTCCTGCCGCTGGGTGAGCCAGTCCATGCGCCGGGACAGCAGCTTGAACAGACCCATATTGTTCAGATCCATGGCGCACGCCTTTCGCGTTCCAGTGCCCGGATTTTGACCGATCAGGGCAGTCTCAATGGTCGCGGGTTTTCGTTAACAAAACCTTAATCCGCACCCCGCGCAGCACTCACGGCGCCAAAGACCCAAAGCAAACCGCCCTTTCCAGACGGGAAAGGGCGGAAACCAAAAAAGGTCAGTTGGGGAGGATAGGCATTCAGGCAACCGCCGCGGCGTGATGGCCGACACCGTGCCAGGAGGCGGGCGGCGGCTCGAAGCACCACGCACTTTCGTCGGCCATCAGCGCCCGCAACAGCTTGTTGTTCAGCGCATGGCCGGAGCGGCAACCGTGGAAGTGACCAATGATCGGGGCACCGGCCAGATAGAGGTCGCCCACGGCGTCCAGGATCTTGTGGCGGACGAATTCGTCGTGGAAGCGCAGGCCGCCTTCGTTCATCACGGTGTCGCCGGAAATGACGACGGCGTTGTCCAGCGAACCGCCACGAGCCAGCCCGACGCTGCGCAGGTAATCCACCTCGTGCAGAAAACCGAAGGTCCGCGCTTCGGAGATGTCGTCGCGGAAGGCCTCGGCCGACAGGGTGAAGCTGCGGTTCTGCCGCGCGATCACCGCGTTGTCGAAATCGATCTCGAAGCTGTAGCAGGTCTCCGGAGCCGGGGCGAAGGAGGCGGACTTGCCGCCCTCGGTCACTTCCACCGGCTTCAGGATGCGGATGGCGCGGCGCGGCGCGCGCTGGGTGGCCAGACCCGCCCATTCCAGCATGGCGGTGAAGGGGGCGGCCGACCCGTCCATGATCGGCACTTCCGGGCCGTTCAGGGTGATGACGGCGTTATCGACTCCAGCACCGGCCAGGGCGGCCATCAGATGCTCGATGGTGCCGATGGTGGTGCCGTACCCGTTGCCCAGCACGGTGCACATGCGGGTATCGACCACCTGATCCCACAGGGCGGTCAGATGGGCCGCCGGCCCGTGGAGATCGCTGCGGACGAAACGGATGCCGGCGCCGACCTCCGCCGGAGCGATGCTCAGCGACATTTCATTGCCGGAATGCAGCCCCACGCCGACGCAATGGACAGGCCGCTTCAGCGTATGCTGAAAAAGATTTTCCGATTTCCCGTTGATCTTCTTCACGGCACGATTCCTGTCTTGTCCGGTTGAGGGGCCGTTCGGTTTGTCGGGCCAGATTAGCTGGCGGTTCCAACATTCCTCTTGGCGGCTTCCCATGACACTTGAGTATCACCAGCCAGGGGACAGGACAAATCACTCTTTATTACGGAATGTTGCAAAGCAAAGGGGGGTGGAAAGGGCAAAAAAAGAGCCTCCACGGACCTTGCGGTCCGGGAGGCCAGGGATCGGAATTAACGTTGTGGTGGAACCCACCGGCACCGAAATCCCGAAGGACGCCGAAGCCGATGGGGTGCTGTCATTCCTGTTCCGTCAGGGTCTGAACCGGCAGCCGTTCGCGGGCTGGCGGTCAGTTGGCCTGGCGGCGCAGGAAGGCGGGGATATCGAGGACGTCCTCTTCGTGGGAGGCCATCTTCGTCCCGTGCGGGGTCGGGTCCACCGTCACCCGCGGGGCCTGGGGCTGCGGGGCTGCCGGGGCGGACACCGACGGGGCCACCGGCGGCATGGCCTGCCGCGGCGGTTCGACGGGGATGTCCTCCTTGCGGCGGCCGAGTCCGGTCACGCGGCTGAACAGGGACTGGCGTTTCTTGGGTTCATCCATATGGTGGTGCGGCTGCGGAGCCGGGGGAACCGACATGCTGACGGGGGCCGTGGCGATGGGTGCGCGCTGGCCGGGGTCCATGGGCTGCGGCGGGATGAAGGCGCCCTCGCGCCGTTCGGTCGCCAGCGGGCTGACGGCCGGACGGGGGGCCTCGGCGGCCGGAGCCATCGGGGCGGTCTGATAGGCCGGGACCGGCTGCGGGGCCGGTTCCGTGTGGGGCACGTCGGCCACCTGCGGCGCCATATGGGTGGCGGTGGTCTGGGCGACCGGCGCTTCCATCACGAAGGCGCTGGCGGCGGTGGCGATGGGCTGGGCCTTCGGGGCAGCGGCCGGCTGAGCCGGGGCGGCCGGAGCGGCGGCGGTGGCGGACAGGCCGGGGGTGCCCGGCAGGCCGGGGGCGGTGGCGGGCTTGCGGCTGCGGTCGCTGACCAGCGACAGGTTGACCGGCTGCTGGCCGGGGGCGGTCCGCGGGTTGTTCATCACCGCGGCGTCGATGCCGGTCGCCACGACCGACACGCGCATGGTGCCGTCCAGCGAGCTGTCGAAGGTCGAGCCGAAGATGATGTTGGCGTCGGGGTCCACCTCGTCGCGGATGCGGTTGGCGGCCTCGTCCACCTCGAACAGGGTCATGTCGTAGCCGCCGGTGATGTTGATGAGCACGCCGCGCGCGCCCTTCATCGACACATCGTCCAGCAGCGGGTTGGAGATCGCGGCCTCGGCGGCTTCGATGGCGCGGCGTTCGCCGCCGGCCTCGCCGGTGCCCATCATCGCCTTGCCCATCTCGGTCATCACCGACCGGATGTCGGCGAAGTCCAGGTTGATGAGGCCGGGCATCACCATCAGATCGGTCACGCCGCGCACGCCCGAATGCAGCACGTCGTCGGCCATCTTGAAGGCGTCGGCGAACGTGGTCTTTTCGTTGGCGATGCGGAACAGGTTCTGGTTCGGGATGATGATGAGGGTATCGACGTACTGCTGCAGCTCGGCGATGCCCGACTCGGCCAGCCGCATGCGGTGCGCGCCTTCGAAGTGGAAGGGCTTGGTCACCACGCCGACCGTCAGGATGCCGCGCTCACGCGCCGCCCGCGCGATCACCGGAGCGGCCCCCGTGCCGGTGCCTCCGCCCATGCCGGCGGTGATGAACACCATGTTGGAGCCTTCCAGGTGCTGAACGATCTCGTCGATCTGCTCCTCGGCCGAGGCGCGGCCGATGTCGGGCTTGGACCCCGCACCCAGACCGCGGGTGACGGTGGTCCCGAGCTGCAGGCGCTTGTCGCACAGGCTGCCCTTCAGGGCCTGGGCGTCGGTGTTGCCGACGACGAAATCCACCCCTTCGAGGTTGGACTTGATCATGTTGTTGACGGCGTTGCCACCGGCACCGCCGACACCGAACACAGTAATCCGCGGCTTCAGTTCGGGTTCGATCTGGGGGAGAGTCACGTTGATCATGTCAACCTCCACAACTTTATTTAATTCCGATTGGTATTATTCAGTCTTTTGACTGTTCCGGATTTTTCCGGCTTTGGTTTTGGGAGCGTGTTCCGCCCCCATTCCTGATTCGCCTAAATCATGACGGGGGCAGAGGGCAAGGGGAAAACCGTCGCGGGGGTGCGTCGGCGGCGGGGCGTTGCGTCATGGCTACAGGTTCTCCCGCAGCCACAGGCCGACCCGCCCCAGCAACCCGGTGGGCGAGGCCACCTCCTGGGTCATGACGGACAGTTCGGCAGGGGTGCGCACGGCGTGCAGCAGCAGGCCGGCGGCGGTGGCATAGGCAGGCCCGCCGTTGGCCTCCGCCAGCCCGCGGATGCGGGTGGGGCGGCCAAGCCGGATCTGCTTGTCCAGGATCAGTTGGGCGAGGTCGCGGGTGCCGGGCAACTGGCTGGCCCCGCCGGTCAGCACCACCCGCCGGCCCGACAGCTTGCCGAAGCCCGACTGTTCCAGGCGGGAACGGACCAGTTCGAAGATCTCTTCCAGCCGCGGTTGGATGATGCGCACCAGAAAGGATTTCGGCACCGGGTTGGTCTGGGGCCGGTCATCGTCGCCGATCTGCGGCACGTCGATGATTTCGCGTTCGTCGGCGGCGTTGACGATGGCGCTGCCGTATAGGGTCTTCAGCCGCTCGGCGTGGATGACGCCGGTGTTCAGGCCGCGGGCCACGTCGTTGGTGACGTGGGCGCCGCCCACCGGCACGCTGTCGGTCCAGACCAGCTGACCTTCGAAGAAGACCGAGATGGTGGTGGTGCCGCCGCCCATGTCGATGCAGGCCACGCCCAGTTGCATCTCGTCCTCCACCAGACAGGCGAGGCCGGAGGCATAGGGCGACACCACCATGCTTTCCAGATTGAGATGGCAGCGGGCGGCACAGCTGCGCAGGTTGCGGATGGCGCCCGACCCGGCGGTGATGACGTGGATCTGGGCGCCCAGGCGGGTGCCGTACATGCCCTTGGGATCGCGGATGCCGCGGTGATCGTCCACCGAGAAGCCGACGGGGAAGGCGTGGATCAGCGTCTGGTCGGGGCCGACCTGCAGCGAGCGGGCATGGGACAGCACCCGGCGGATGTCGCCGTCGGAAATCTCCGCCCCGCCGATGCCCACCTCGGCGTTGACGGTGTGGGACACGGGGTAACCGCCGGAGATGTTGACCACCACCTCGTGGATGGTTTCCTCGGCCATCTGCTCGGCGGCGTGGACGGCGGCACCGATGGAGGTTTCCGCCGCTTCCATATCGACGATCGCCCCGGCGCGGATGCCGGCGGCAAGCTGGTGGCCGACGCCGATGATCCTGATCTGCTCCTGCTCATCGACACGGGCGATGAAGCAGCAGACCTTCGTCGAGCCGACGTCAAGCGCCGCGATGGTGCCCCCCCGCACCAACCGCTTCGGCTTCTTGCCACCGTTGAAGCCCATGTTCAGCACCCCATCACCCCGTCCGCTGCCGACCCCGATCCGAAGCCCTGTTCCCGATACCGTTTCCCCGCCGCTCCGGCGCCCCTTTGTCCGTCAGGGCTTTTGCTGCCCTTGTCCGTTCAGGGCTTGTTGCCGTTCTTGCGTCTTTTCCTGTCATCCGCGTCGGGCACCGCCGCGGTGGAGGTCTGAAGCACCGCCCGGTCCTTCTGGCGCAGGTCCACGGCCACCACGTCGCGGTCGAGCACCGAGCTTCCGGTCTGCATCTCCGCCAGTTGGCGAAGGGCGCGTACCATACCGGCTTCCGGCAGGCGAATCATCATCCCGTTGTCAAGCTGGAGATCCCAGCGCCGGTCGCTGACCCACACGGCGGCGGCCAGACGCTTGTTGATCTCCGGCACCTCTTCCAGGGCCGCCAGCAGCTTGGGCACCTGCTGCGGCGCGTTCGCCCCCACCACATGGGGAAGCTGGTTCACGCGCTGGCTGCCCTTGCGCGCCATTTCCAGCGCGTCGGCCAGCGGACGGCCCTCGCGGTCGATGACGGTGAAGGCGCGCTCGTGCTGCCAGATGGCCATGGGCTGGCGTTCGGACAGGCGGACGTACAGCGCATCGGGCAGACGCCGTTCCACCGACGCGCTGGACACCCACGGCAGGGATTCCAGCCGCTCCTTGGCCTCCACCAGATCGACACCCAGGATCGGCGTGCCCTGGCGCGCGCCCAGCGCCTCGAACAGCAGTTCCGACGATGTTTCGACGCGCCCGTCCACCACCACCTCGCGCAGGGCGAAACCGGCGGCCGCGGTGGCGCTGACCATCGCCTCCTCGATCCGTTCCATCGTCTCGCCCACCGCACCGGCCCGCCAGACCGACAGCGCGAACACCCCCGCCGCCATCAGCGGCAGGCCCAGAAGTGCGGTCTTCAGCGCCGGCTTGGCCCAGCGGGGCCATGCCCGGCGGCGGTTGCCGCGCTTGGCCGCGCGGGCCATGGCCCGCGGCGGCAGAGGGATGTCGCGATCCCTGGAAGGACGGGCGCCGGAAGGGGTGCCCGAGGAAAAGCGGGGGTCCGGCCCGCCGCTCAATCGTGCAGACATACCGCGTTCTCCACCATCCAACTGACCAGAGCGCCATAGGCGATCCCGGCATGGGTCGCCTGTTCCGGCACCAGGGACATGGGTGTCATCCCCGGCTGATTGTTCAGTTCAAGAAAGTACAGACCTTCTACACCAGGCTTCGCCGGGTTCCAGCGGAAATCACTGCGGGTCACGCCGCGGCAACCCAGCGTTTCATGGGCCAGCACGGCCAGCCGTTTCGCCTCCTCCGCCACCGCCTCGGGAATGTCGGCGGGCAGGATGTGGCGGGCGTGGCCGGCGGTGTATTTGGCGGTGTAGTCGAACAGTTCGGTGGTGAATGCGATTTCGGTAACGGCCAGCGCCCGGCCGTCCATCACGCCGACGGTCAGTTCGCGGCCGGGGATGAATTCCTCCACCAGCGCCCGCTCGCCGCACGACCAATCGCTTTCCAGGGGGGCGTTCTGGCCTTCGCGGACCAGGGTGACGCCGACGGTGGAGCCTTCGTCCACCGGCTTGATGATGTAGGGCGGCTCCAGCGGATGGGCGCCGGCGGCCAGCAGGTCGAACATCTCGGCCCGCGAAACCACGCGCCCGGCGGGGGAGCGCACGCCCACGGTGTCCAGCACCCGTTTGGTCATCGCCTTGTCCATGGCGATGGACGAGGCGCGCACCCCGGAATGGGTGAAGGGAATCCCGAGAAACTCCAGCACGCCCTGGATGGTGCCGTCCTCGCCGCCGCGGCCGTGCAGGGCGTTGAACACCACGTCGGGGCGGGGGGTCAGGGCGCGGACCAGCCCGTCGATGTCCCGCTGCACATCGACGGCGGTGACGGCGTAGCCCTCTTCCTCCAGCGCGCGGGCGACCGCGGCACCGCTGACCAGCGACACCTCCCGTTCCGCCGACCAGCCGCCCATCAGGACGGCCACACGCTTCTTCTGGCTCCGCACGAGCAGGGTGTTCCCCGCGGTGGTCATGATGCGGCTCCTTCCGCTTTCCCGATCCGCTTGATTTCCCAGTCGAGCGTGACGCCCGACGTCTCTTGAACCCGCCGCCGCACCTCCTCGCCCAGGGACTCAAGCTCCGCCGCGGTGGCGTTGCCCAGGTTGAGCAGGAAGTTGCAGTGCATCTCCGACACCTGCGCGTCACCGATGCGCAGGCCCCGGCAACCGGCGGCGTCGATCAGTTCCCACGCCCGCCGGCCGCCGGGGGGGTTCTTGAAGGTGGACCCGCCGGTGCGCGAGCGCACCGGCTGGCTGTCGCTGCGCTTGGCCTGGATCTCGGCCATGCGGGCGGCCACAGTGTCCGTGCTGTCCGGCGTGCCGCGCAGCACCGCTCCTGTGAAGATCAGGTCCGCCGGCAGCCCGCAATGGCGGTAGGTGAAATCCATGTCGTCCAGCCCGAAGGTATGGACGATGCCCCGCCGGTCGATGGCGGTGGCCGACACCAGCACGTCGCGGATTTCCCGGCCATAGGCCCCGGCGTTCATGCGCAGCGCCCCGCCGATGGTGCCCGGAATGCCGGACAGGAATTCCAGCCCGCCCAGGCCGGCATCGCACGCCACCTTCGCCACGTTCAGATCCAGCGCCGCCGCCCCGGTGGTGACCGTTTCGCCGACTGCCGCAATATCAGCGAAACCGCGGCCCAGGCGGATCACCACCCCCGGCACCCCGCCGTCGCGGACCAACAGGTTCGACGCCACCCCGATCACCGTCACCGGCACGTCCGCCGGCACCCCGGCCAGGAACGCCGCCAGATCCTCGGCATCGGCGGGGCGGAACATCACCTCCGCCGGACCGCCGACACGGAACCACGTCACCCCGGCCAGCGGCGCGCCGGCGGTCAGCCGCCCGCGCACCGGCGGCAGCCGGTCCAGCAGGGAGGAGGTGGGGGAGGAGACGGCGGCGGCGGTCATGACGGTTACTCCGCCCCCATCAGCGCGTCCAGCTCACCCGGCAGGGCGTTGGCCCATTGGGTGATGTTGCCGGCGCCCAGGCAGACGACGAAATCGCCGGGGCGGGCGATGTCGCGCACCACCCGCGCCAACTGGTCGGGGGAATTGAGGGGCAGGGGGTTGCGGTGCCCGTGCATCCGCAGCCCCTCCACCAGGGAATCGCGGTTGATGTTGGGGATGGGGGCCTCACCCGCCGGGTAGACGTCGGCGACCAGCACGGTGTCGGCATCGTTGAAGCAGGTGCAGAACTCTTCAAACAGGCTGGCCAGCCGGGTGTAGCGGTGGGGCTGCACCACGGCGATGGTGCGGCCGGTCCCGGCGGTGCGCGCGGCCTTCAGCACCGCGGCGATTTCCACCGGATGGTGGCCGTAATCGTCGATGACGGTGATGCCGTGGGACACGCCGGTGCGGGTGAAGCGGCGCTTCACCCCGGCGAACTTGGCCATCGCCTCCTTCATCAGCGTGTCGGCGATGCCCATTTCCTGGCCGACGGCAAAGGCCGCCAGCGCGTTCTGGACATTGTGCGGCCCGAACATGGGCAGGTGCACGTCGCTGATGGTCCGCCGGTCGCCGGTGCCGCGCTCGGCGATGCACACGTCGAAGACCGCCCCTTCCGGCCCCAGCTTCACGTCGGATGCGCGCACGTCGGCCTGCGGCGAGAAGCCATAGGTGACGATGCGGCGGTCGGACACGCGGGGGATCATCGCCTGCACTTCGGGATGATCGATGCACAGGGCGGCGAAACCGTAGAAGGGGATGTTCTGGACGAAGGTGTCGAAGGCGGCGCGCACCTGCTCGAACGAGCCGTAGAAGTCCAGATGCTCGGGGTCCATGTTGGTGACCACGGCGATGCAGGCCGGCAGCTTGGTGAAGGTGCCGTCGGACTCGTCGGCCTCCACCACCATCCATTCGCCGTCACCCAGGCGGGTGTTGGTGCCATAGGCGTTGATGATGCCGCCGTTGATGACCGTGGGGTCCAGCCCGGCGTGCTCCAGCATCGCCCCCACCATGGAGGTGGTGGTGGTCTTGCCGTGGGTGCCGCCGATGGCGATGGCCCATTTCAGCCGCATCAGCTCGCCCAGCATTTCCGCGCGCCGCACCACGGGGATCAGCGCGCTGCGGGCGGCCACCACCTCGGGGTTGTCGCGCTTGACGGCGGACGACACCACCACCACGGCGGCGTTGCCCAGGTTTTCCGCCCGGTGGCCGATGTGGACGCTGATGCCCAGCGCGCGCAGCCGCTTGACGTTGGCGTTTTCGGCCAGATCGGAGCCTTGGACCTCATAGCCCAGGTTCTTCAGCACCTCGGCGATGCCGCTCATGCCGATGCCGCCGATGCCGACGAAATGGATGGTGCCGATGGTCAGGGGAAGGGCGCGCATGTCAGCACCGCCCCCGGCGCAGCATCAGGCGAAGGGTCGCATCGACCGCGTTGTCGGTCAGGCCGGGCGGCAGCGCCTCGGCCCCGGTGACCATGTGCAGCCGGTCGCGCAGGAACCCGCGTTCCGCCACGCAGCGCGGGATCAGCGGGCAACAGGGCCGGCGGATCCACCGCAGCTCGTCACGGGTGGTTTCCGGCGCCCAGTCGCGCAGGGAGCGGTCGATGCGGGGGCGGCGCTGAAGCTGTTTCATTCCGCGGCCTTGGTCTGAGTGGAAGGGGAGGGGTTCGGGCCGGCGGCTGCCGCCTCGGCCAAGCCGATCACGGCGTCGGCCAGCCGGGACGCCGCGTCGGCAGCACCCCAGGCGTGGGCGGCGGCTGCCGCGGCGGCCAGGGTATCGGGGGCGGCGAGCAGAGCGGCCAGCCGCTCGGCCACCGCCCCGGCGGTGAAGTCGGGTTGCGGCACCATCCAGGCGGCCCCGGCGGCGTCAAGCTGACGGGCGTTGGCGGTCTGGTGGTCGTCCATGGCGTGGGGGTAGGGCACCAGCAGCGCCGGGCGGCCGATGCAGGTCAATTCCGCCACTGTGGAGGCACCGGCCCGCGTCACCGCCAGATGGCAGGCGGCCAGCCGCTGCGGCACGTCGTGGAAGAAGCTTTCCAGGTCCAGCCCACCCAGCCCCGCCCCGGCATAGGCGGCGCGCACGCCGTCCAGATCCTCGGGCCGGCACTGCTGCGACAGGTGCAGGCGGGCGCGCAAAGCCGCGGGCAGGCGGGTGATGGCGTCGGGCAGCACCTCGCTCAGCACCCGCGCGCCCTGGCTGCCGCCCATGACGAACAGGCGGATGGGACCGTCGGCGCCGGCATCGGCGCCGGGCGGCTGATAGCCGGCATCGCGCAGGGCGGCGACGGCGGGGCGCACGGGGTTGCCGGTGCGCACCAGCTTGGCCCGGTCGGCATCGCGCAGCCCCGACACCTCGGGGAAGGCGACGGCCAGACGGCGCACGCCGGGCACCAGCATCCGGTTGGCCCGGCCCAGCACCGCGTTCTGTTCGTGGATCAGCGTCGGCACGTTGGAATGCACGGCGGCGAACACCGTCGGCACCGAAGGATAGCCGCCAAAGCCCACCACCGCCGCCGGGGTCAGGTGACGCATCAGGGCGCGGGCCTGCAGCAGACCGATGCCCATGGTCACCGCGGCCTTGGCCTTGCTGATGAACCCGGCGCCGGGCGGGGCGGAGCGGATGCGGTGGACGGGGATCTGTTCCAGAGCACCGCCGAACGCCTGTCCCCGGCGGTCGGTGACCAGGGTCACCGCATGGCCGCGGTCCAGCAGTTCGCGGGCCAGCGCCTCGGCGGGGAAGAAGTGTCCGCCGGTGCCCCCGGCGGCCAGCATGATCGGTTTTTCCGACAGAAAGCCCATGGCAGCCCCCCTCAGTTGTCCGCGCCGAAACGCTTGCGGGTGAAGGCCAGCACCATGCCCATGCCGAACCCCAGTGCGATCAGCGAGGAGCCGCCATAGCTGATGAAGGGCAGCGTCATGCCCTTGGTCGGAAGAAGATGGAGAGAGGAACCCATGTTGATGACCGCTTGCAAACCGAACTGCACCAGCAGACCCGCGGTTGCCAGCAGCACGAAATAGTTGTTGTCGTTGAAGACGCGCGCAAAACCGCGCAGCACGATGAAGCCGAAGAGAACGACAATCCCGAGGCAAAAGACAAGCCCCATTTCTTCGCCGGCCACCGCGAAGATGAAGTCGGCGTGCGCGTCGGGAAGCGAGAACTTGACCGTGCCCTGACCCGGCCCGGTTCCCAGAAGCCCGCCGTTGGCGAACGCTTCCAGCGACCGGCTGACCTGATAGGTATCGCCCGAGGCGGGGTTGAGGAAGCGGTCGATGCGGCTGGTGACGTGGGGGAAGGTGAAGTAGGCGCCCACCAGCCCGGCCACACCCAGCCCGGCCAGACCCGCGACCAGCAGCAGGTTAAGCCCCGCCAGGAAGAATTGCGTGAACCACACCGCGCTGATGACGAAGGTCATGCCCAGATCGGGCTGGGACATCAGCAGCGCCACCGTCACCCCATACAGCACCAGCGCCACCAGCCAGCCGGGAAAACCGGGGGAGGTGCGGGTGAGCGAGAACAGCCAGCCCGCCACCACGGCAAAGGCGGGCTTCACGAATTCCGACGGCTGAATGGACATGCCGGGCACGTGGATCCAGCGCCGGGCGCCCTTGATCTCCACGCCGACGAACAGGGTGGCGAACACCAGCAGCAGCGAGACGGCATAGACCGCCAGCGCCAGCCGCACCACCTTGCGCGGCTGGAGCATCGACACCGCCAGCATGATGAGCACCGACGGCACCAGCATCATCAGGTGTCGCTCGACGAAATAGAAGGTGTCGTTGATGCCGATGCGTTCGGCCACCGGCGGGCTGGCGGCGGTGATGAGCACCGTGCCCACCCCCATCAGGATGGCCAGCGCCAGCATCTGCCAGCGGTCCACCGTCCACCACCAGCGGCCAAAGACGGATTGGTCGGTACGGTCGAACGTCACCATGGCTTCAGCCCTCCCCCGGCAGCGCGTTGACGAAGCGGGCAAAGGCATCCCCGCGGGCCTCGAAACTGGTGAACTGGTCCCACGAGGCGCAGGCCGGGGACAGCAGCACGCAGGCACCGGGCAGCGCCTCCGCCCCCGCCAGGCGAGCGGCCTTTTCCACAGCCACATTCAGGGTGCCGCAGCGGGTGAAAGGCACGCCGCGCGCCGCCAGCCATTCGGCGAAGCGTTCCTGCGCCTCCCCGATCAGGAAGGCGTGGCGCACGCGGCCCATGTATCCGTCCAGCCCGTCCAGCCCGGTGGTCTTGGCCTGACCGCCCAGGATCCAATAGATCGGATCGAAGGTCGCCAGCGCCTTTTCCGTGGCGTCGGCGTTGGTGGCCTTGCTGTCGTTGACGAAGCGCACCGGGCCGATGCTGCGGATCAGTTGCTGCCGATGGGCCAGACCGGGGAAGGTCTTCATGGCCGCGGCCGCCGTCGGACCGGACACGCCCGCCGCCGTCACGGCGGCATAGGCCGCGGCGGCGTTCTGGGCATTGTGGGTGCCCAGCAGGGTGGGCAGATCGGCCAGCGCCACCACCCGCTGGGCGTCGCCGTTGCGGTCGTCCACCAGCCAGCCGCCGGCGGCGTAGACACCCCCCGCCACTGGACCGGCGCCGGAAATCGGGCAGACGGTCGGTTCGCCCGCGGCCTTCAGAGCGTCATGGATGGCGCGGCAATGGTCGTCATCCACGCCGATGACCGCCGTGCACGGGCGGGTCTGGCCGTGGAAGATGCGTTTCTTGGCGGCGATGTAGCCGTCCATGCCGCCGTGCCGGTCCAGATGGTCCGGGGTGATGTTCAGCAGAATGGCAACGTCGAAGGTGATGGAGTGCGTCAGTTCCAACTGGTACGACGACATTTCCAGCACATAGGTGCCGCCCGCCCCCATGGGCGGCAGGGTCAGCACCGGCGTGCCCAGGTTGCCGCCAACCGCCGTCCGCCGTCCCACCGCATCCATGATGTGGCCGATGAGGGAGGTGGTGGTGGATTTGCCGTTGGTGCCGGTGATGCCGATGTAGGTGGCATCCTGTTGCGACCGGCCCAAGAGATCGATGTCGCACACCACCGCGATCCCGGCATCGCGGGCGCGGACCGCCGCCGGGTGCGGCTTGGGGAAGGTGTGGGGGATGCCGGGCGACCAGACGATGGTGGTCAGCCCCGACAGGTCGGCGGTGGACGGGTCGAAAAGGGTGAACCCCGCGGCAAGCGCCTCGTCGCGCTTGGCGGGGTTGTCGTCCCAGACCAGGGCGGTTGCCCCGCTGCGCCGCAGAGCCGCCGCGGTGGCAAGGCCGGTCTTCCCCAGCCCCATCACCGCCACCGGCCGCCCATTCATATGGTCGAGATCGATCATCCGCCCCTCACCGCAGCTTCAAGGTGGACAGCCCGATCAGGGCCAGGATGGTGGCGATGATCCAGAAGCGGATGACCACGGTGGGTTCGGCCCAGCCCTTCTTTTCGAAGTGGTGGTGCAGCGGGGCCATACGGAACACCCGCTTGCCGGTCAGCTTGAACGAGGCGACCTGAACGATCACCGACACGGTTTCCAGAACGAACAGCCCGCCGATGATCGCCAGCACGATTTCATGCTTCGTCACCACCGAGATGGCGCCCAGGGCACCGCCCAGCGACAGCGACCCGGTATCGCCCATGAACACCATGGCCGGCGGGGCGTTGAACCACAGGAACCCCAGCCCGGCGCCGATCAGGGCACCGCAGAACACCGTCAGTTCGCCCGCCCCCGGAACATGGTGGATCTGGAGGTAATTGGCGAAGATGGCGTTGCCCGACAGGTAGGAGATCAGGCCGAAGCACCCGGCGGCGATCATCGCCGGCACGATGGCCAGCCCGTCCAGCCCGTCGGTCAGGTTGACGGCGTTCGACGCCCCGACGATGACGAACACCGCCACCGGCACGAAGAACCAGCCCAACTGAATGACGAAATCCTTGACGAAGGGCACGGCCAGCCCGGTCGCCATCGGCGCCTGGGCGATGACGGTGACGGCATAGGCGGCGACGGCGCCGATGGCGACCTGTCCCACCAGCTTGGCCTTGCCCGGCAGACCCTTGGTGTTGCGCTTGGTCAGCTTCAGGTAATCGTCGCCGAAGCCGATCAGGCCGTAGCCCACGGTCACGAACAGCACCACCCAGACATAGGGGTCGGTGATGTCACTCCACAGGATGGTGGACAGCGACATGGTGACCAGGATCATCAGCCCGCCCATGGTGGGCGTGCCCTTCTTCTTCAGATGGGTTTCCGGCCCGTCGGTGCGGATGGGCTGGCCTTCACCCTGCTTGCTTTTCAGCCACTCGATCATCCGGGGGAAGAACACGAAGCTGATGACGAGCGCCGTCAGCACCGCCCCGCCCGTACGGAAGGTCAGGTAACGGAACAGGTTCAGCGGGCTGAAGACGTCGGCCAGGGGGGCCAGAAGATTGTAAAGCATCGGAGGGCCTCAGCCTCGCTGTCCGGACGCCGCGGCAGGCGGCGGGGAGGGGTTGTCGTCGGTCGGGATGGACAGGGCGCCCAGCGCCTCCACCACCCGCCCCATGCGGCTGCCCGCCGATCCCTTGACCAGCACCACGTCGCCGGCGGTGATCCGACCGGCAACCAGGGGGGCCAGGGCGGCACTGTCCTCCGTCCACCCGCCGCGGACGGCGGCGGGCAGGGTGTCGAACAGGGCGCGCATGTGGGGGCCGCAGCAGTAAACGGTGCCGACACCGGCGGCAAGCAACGCGGGGGCAAGGCCGATGTGCAAAGAATCGGCCTTGCTCCCCATTTCGCGCATGTCGCCCAGCACCGCCACCCGCCGTCCGGTCCCCGCAGGCACCAGACGGCCGAGCACGGCGAAGGCGGCTTCCATCGCCGCCGGGCTGGCGTTGTAGCTTTCATCGATCAGGGTGAAGGCGCCCGACGGCGTGTCGATCCGCTTGCGCACGCCGCGGCCCTTGACCGCCGGCAGGGTGGCGAAGGCCCGCGCCGCCGCGGCCACGTCGCCCCCGGCGGCACTCACGGCCAGCAGCACGGCCAGGCTGTTCATCACCCAATGGCGGCCGGGCAGGGCGATGGTGTAATCGACCGCCTCATCGCCGATGCGGGCCGACACCCGGCTGTCGTCGGGGCCGAGATCGGCGGAGAGCAGACGGGCGTCGGCCTCCCCATGGGTGCCAAAGCTCCGGACCTTCAGGCCCTGGGTGCGGGCGGCGGCCAGCAGGCGGGCGTAATGGGGATTGTCGCGGTTCAGCACCGCCACGCCGCCCGGCTCCATGCCCTCGAAGATTTCCGCCTTGGCGTCGGCGATGGCCTCCACCGAGGCGAAGAACTCCATATGGGCCGGTTCGACGGTGGTGATGATGGCGACCTGCGGGTGAACCAGCCGCGACAGCGGCCCCAGTTCGCCCGCGTGATTCATGCCCATCTCAAAGACGGCATAGGCGCTGTCCGGCGGCATCCGCGCCAGCGACAGCGGCACGCCCCAGTGGTTGTTCAGCGATCCTTCGGTGGCGAAGGTGGGGGCCTGCGCCGACAGCACATGCCGCAGAGCCTCCTTGGTGCCGGTCTTGCCCACCGATCCGGTGACGCCGATGACCCGCGCGCGGGTGCGCATCCGCGACATCCGGCCCAGATCGGTCATCGCCGCCATGGTGTCGTCCACCGCCAGCAGCGGGGCGTCGCCGGCCACACCGGGGGGCACGTCGCTGACCATCGCCGCGGCGGCCCCCTGGTCCAGGGCCTGGGCGGCGAAGGCGTGGCCGTCGAAGGTCGGCCCCTTGATGGCGATGAACAGGTCGCCGGGCTTGACCGTGCGGCTGTCGATGGACACGCCGGTCGCCTGCCACGGGGTGCCCGTCGCCTGCCCGCCGGTGGCGGCGGCGGCATCCTCGGCGGTCCACAGGATGGGGAGGGTGGGGGTGCCGGTCATCCGCCGATCTCCTGAACCGCCTTGCGGGCTTCGTCGGCGTCGTCGAACGGGCGGACCTCGGTGCCGACGATCTGGCCGTGCTCGTGGCCCTTGCCGGCCAGCACCAGAACGTCGCCGGGCGCCAGACCACGCACCGCGGTGCGGATGGCCTCGTGCCGGTCGCCGATCTCTTCGGCGTCCGGGCAACCGGCCATCACCTCGCCGCGGACGAAGGCGGGATCCTCGGTGCGGGGATTGTCGTCGGTGACGATCACCCGGTCGGCCAGTTCCGCGGCCAGACGGCCCATGATCGGGCGCTTGCCGCGGTCGCGGTCGCCGCCGCAGCCGAACACCACCACCAGCCGCTTTTCGGTGTGGGTGCGCAGCGCCCGCAGCACGGTTTCCAGCGCGTCGGGGGTGTGGGCGAAATCCACGAAGACCGGGGCGCCGTTGGGGTGGGTCGCCACATGCTGGAGCCGTCCCGGAACCCCGGCCAGCCCGGCCAGGGTGGGCAGGGCCGCTTCGGCATCGGTGCCGGCGCCGATCACCATCCCCAGCGCGCACAGGGCGTTCCACGCCTGGAACCGGCCCGCCAGCGGCAGGTCGATGCTGTGCGCCCGATCCTCCACCAAAAGGTCGAGCCGCTGGCCGTGGGCCAGGGGATGCACCGCCAGCACCCGCAGGTCGCGCCCGGCAGCGCCATAGCTGAACACCCGGCGGTTCTTTTCCGTCGCGATTTCGGCCAGGGGGGTGAATTCCGGCACGTCGGCGTTCAGGACCGCGGTCCCGCCTTCGGGCAGGACCCGTTCGAACAGCTTGGCCTTGGCGGCGAAATAGGCTTCCAGCGTGCCGTGGTAATCCAGATGGTCGCGGGTCAGGTTGGTGAAGCCCGCCGCCGCCAGCCGCACCCCGTCCAGCCGGTACTGGTCCAGCCCGTGGCTGGACGCTTCCATCGCCATGTGGGTGATGCCGGCCTTCTCCAGATCGGCCAGAATACCGTGCAGCGCCACCGGGTCGGGCGTGGTCATGGCGCCGTAATGGTCGATCCCCGGCGCCGTCACCCCCAGCGTGCCCACCGCCGCCGCTTTGTGCCCCAGTGCTGCCCACATCTGGCGGGCGAACTGGGCGGTGGAGGTCTTGCCGTTGGTGCCGGTGACCGCCACCGCCACCGCCGGCTGGCGGAAATCATGAAAGGCCGCGGCCATGCGGGCGAAGGCCAGCCGCGGTTCGGGATCGGTCAGCAGCACCGCCTCCGTGCAGCCCGCGGGCAGGGTGGTGCCCGCCGGGGCCAGCACGGCAACGGCACCCGCCGAGACGGCTTGGGCGATGAAGGCGCGCCCGTCCAGCTTCGCGCCCGGCAGGGCGGCGAACAGGCTGCCGGGGCCAACCTTGCGGGAATCCGCGGTCAGGCCCGTGACCTCCACATCCCGCGCCGGGGCGGGTGGGGGGGCGTCAGCGTTTGGGCGCAGGAGTCGGGACAGCAGCAATGGCGTTACCCCGTTGCAAGGTGCCGTTGAGGTTCATGTAGACCGCGTTCAGGATTTCCGGCGCGTTCTCGTCCACCGGGGGGACGTTCAGCAGCGGCCCGATCTGTTTGACGATGCGCCCCACCGCCGGGGCGGCGACCCAGCCACCGGTGGCGTAGCCGTAGGTCTTGGCCGTCGCCTGCGGTTCGTCCACCAGCACGTAAACGATGTAGCGGGGATCGTTCATGGGGAAGGCGCCCAGGAACGACGACATGCGCGAGTTCTTGGCGTAATGCTTGCCCTTCTGCTTGTCCGCCGTGCCGGTCTTGCCGCCGACCACATAGCCGGGGGCCGCCGCACCCTTGGCGGTGCCCTCGGTCACCACGATGCGGAACATGCGGCGCATCAGGTCCGACGTCTGGGCCGAGATCACCCGTTCGCCCGGAACGGGGGCGTTGGGATCGCGCTTCAGCAGGGTTGGCGGGTGAAAGATGCCGCCGTTGATGACCGCGGCGGCGGCGGCGACCGTGTGCATCGGGCTGACGGAAATGCCGTGGCCGAAGGAAATGGTCATGGTGTTCACCTCACGCCACGGGTTGGGCACCAGGGGCCAGCCGTTTTCCGGCAACTCCAGGGCGGTCGGGCGGGTGAAGCCCATCTTCTGCATGAACGCCTTCTGCACCGCCACGCCGGCGGTCAGCGCCATGTGGACCGAGCCGATGTTGGACGAATGCTGGAAGATTTCCGGCACCGACAGCGCCCGGCGCAGGTTGTGGTAGTCGCTGATGGTGAAGCGCCCGACCTTGATGGGGTGAGCGGCGTCGAACACGTCGGTGATCTTCACCCGGCCCGATTCCAGGCTCATGGCCGAGTTGAAGATCTTGAAGGTGGACCCCATTTCGTACACGCCCAGCGTGTTGCGGTTGAACAGGGAGTCCGATTTGGAATCGGGCGGGTCCTGGGGGTCGAAGTCGGGCAGCGACACCATCGCCAGCACCTCGCCGGTGCGGACGTCATAGACCATGCCGGCCGCACCGATGGCGCGGAACTCCTCCACCGTCGCCGCCAGCTCCTTCTTTATGATGTGCTGAAGCCGCACATCGAGGGAGAGCTGCAGCGGGCTGTTGGGATCGGCCTTCAGCCGCTTGTCGAAGCCCTGCTCGATCCCGGCCAGACCGTTGTTGTCCACGCCGGTGAAGCCGATCACGTGCGATGTCAGGTTGCTGGCGGGGAAGAAACGCTTTTCCTCCCGCTCGAACGACACGCCGGGAATGCCCAGACGGAACACGGCGGCCTGCTGCTTGGGCGACAGGTTGCGCCTGATCCAGATGAAACGCTTTTCCGACGCCAGCTTGGCCGTCAGATCCCTCACGTCGATGTCGGGCAGGACCGAGGCCAGCTTGCGCGCCGCCTCCGCCGGGTTCTGCACCAGCTTGGGGTCGGCATAGACCGATCCGGTCGCCAGCGAGGTCGCCAGCAGGTTGCCGTTGCGGTCAAGGATATCGGCGCGGTTGACGGGCAGGTCGGTGGCCACCGCCGCCGCCGTCTGGCGCGGTTCCGCCGCTTCCTGGAACAGGGTGGCCTTGACCAGCTTCCCCGACACCGCGGTCAGCGCCAGTGCTGCCATGGCCGCCGTGACCATCAGGCGCATCCGGCACTGTTCCAGCGCCACCGCCAGCGCGCTGCGCGGTTCGGGGGTCGCCGGGCGGGTGTGGTGATAGCCGATCGGCTCGTAACCGTTCAGCGGCGGCTCGGTCATCGCGTACCTCCCAGGCGGGCGATCAGCATGCCCATGGGATCATCGTTGGCGCGCCCGGCGCTGGCCGGCTGGGGGGCGGCGCGCTGGTTCGACGGGACCGGATTCTGGGGTTTGGTGGCCGCCGGGGCCGCCGGCTGGGGCGGACGCACGGTCGCCACCGGCTGCGCGGCGGGGGCTGCGGCGCGCGGCGCCACCACGGCCGCTGGACCGGCGGCGGGGATGGACGCCAGGGCGGTCGCCCCGGTGGTCTTGGGCGCCTTGACCGGGGCGGGGGCGGAGGCCGGAATCACCGCCGGGGTCGCGGCACGGGCCGGAGCGGTGTGGGCCGGCGTCACCTGGGCCGGGCTGGCATGGCTGGGGGCCGTCTGCGCCGTGGCGGGGACCGCCGCCGCCGGAACCGGGGCCGTGGGCAGGACCGGCATCGCCACCGGCAGGCGCGGCGTGCGGATGATTTCCGAGGCGATGGGCTGCTGTTCGGGGCGCATGGGCACGGCGTCGGCCTTGGCGACGAACTGACGCGCCTCGCTCGGCTGAAGCTGGAGATACTCACGCGCCAGCTTTTCCAGCCGGGTGGGCGTGTTCAGATAGCTCCACTCCGCCTTCAGGATCTGGATGCTTTCCTGCTCGCGCACGATCTGCCGGTTGAGGGAGTTCAACTCCTCCTCCAACCCCTGCACCTGATAGGCCGTCTGGAAAAGAAAGGCCCCGGCGCCGCCGATCAGGACAAGCCAGAACAGGACAATCTTTCCCTTCATGCTGCCTCCTTGGCCGACGCCGGGAATGCGGGCGCGGCGGTGCGTTCTGCGGCGCGAAGGCGGGATGAGCGCGCGCGCGGGTTGATGGCCAGTTCCTCGTCCCCCGGCGTCACCGGCTTGCGGTACAGCAGGTGGAACGAAGGATCGGGATGAGTGTCCGCCGTCACCGGCGTGTGCCGCGACGGGGCGGGCGGCGGCGACGAACGGTCCTTGAGAAAGTTCTTCACCACCCGGTCCTCCAGCGAATGGAAGGACACCACGGCCAGACGGCCGCCGGGCTTCAGGATGCGTTCCGCCGCCGACAGGCCGCGGGACAGTTCCCCCAGCTCGTCGTTCACGTGGATGCGCAGGGCCTGAAAGGTGCGGGTGGCGGGGTCGATGTCGCGCCCACCCTTCTTGCCGGGCACGGCCCCCCGGACCACCTCGGCCAGTTGGGTGGTGCGGGTGAGGGGGGTGGTGCGGCGGGCGGCGGCGATGGCGCGGGCGATGCGGCGGGCGTGCCGCTCCTCGCCCAGATGAAAGATGATGTCGGCCAGTTCGTCTTCGGCGGCGGTGTTGACCACATCGGCGGCGGTTGCCCCATGCCGTCCCATGCGCATGTCCAGCGGGCCGTCGAAGCGGAAGGAGAAGCCGCGCCCGGCCTCGTCCAACTGCGGCGAGGACACACCGATGTCCAGCGCCACCCCGTCCACCGCACCGATGCCGTGGTCGGCCAGCAGCCGGTCCATGTCGCCGAAGCAGCCCTCGATCATGCGGAGCCGGCCGGGGAAGCGTTCCAGCAGGGCGTGGCTGCGGGCATGGGCGTCGGGATCGCGGTCGATGGCGACCACCTGACAGTCGGCGTGTTCCAAAATCGCGCGGGTGTAGCCGCCGGCCCCGAAGGTGCCGTCCACATAGACGCCGCCGTCGCGCGGGGCCAGCGCCTCCACCACCTCGGCCAGCAGGACGGGGATATGGACGGGGGGAGTGGTCATGCCCCCTCCTTCCGGCTGGCGGCACCGCGGGACGCCTTGGCGACGATGCTGGACAGGGAGATGTCGCGGCGGACCACCTGATCGCGCAACGCATCCTCGTGGGTCTGCAGCGCCTTGGGCTCCCAGATCTGGAACGTCTTGCGGCGGCCGATGAAGGCCGCCTCTTCGGTGATGCCGGCGAAGTCCGCCAGTTGCTGGGGCAGGACGAAGCGCCCCTCGTTGTCGATGGTCAGGGGCACCAGCTTGCCGAAGATAAAGGTCTCGATCATCTCGCGTTCGTCCTCGTCAAGGTCGGGGGAATCGAGGCTTTCACTCAGGATGTCGAGATAGTCCTGATCGGCGCCTTCCAGCGCCTGATGGTTAAGAGAAGGCCAGACATAAACCGTACCGGGCACGCTGGTTTTCGCCAGGGACTGGCGGAATTGCGCCGGAACCGAAACGCGTCCCTTCCTGTCAACTTTGTTGACATATGTGGACAGGAATACGGCCATCGGCCCCTTGGTCCCCCCCAGTGTTCCCCCGGCGGCAACGCCCATGCCGCACCCCCGGCCTGCGCCTGCCGACCCCGAGCTGCGTAGCCCGATTTGGGTACGCCCACCCAAGAATTGGGTTTTCATGGGATATCATGGGCCACCATGGGCGTCAACGGCGCCCTAGTAATCGAATCGGAGTGTCAAGAGATTTTCCCCCGACTGTGGCCGACTCGCAAGTCGGTGATGGAAAATGAGGCAGTCCGCCAATATTCCAAAGAAATGATTCGATTCGCGTGGATGTGGATAACTTTATCCACAGGTGTTCAAGGTATGTTCCTTGTTTCTTCTGTCCCCAGTATTTGAAACAAGAGTGGCACATATCGAATCGGAGTCTCTGAAGGGTGTAATCCAAGAGTATGTCCGGGGGTCGGAATCATGGGACAGCATGGGAATGCGCGCCACAGATATCCACAGCGGTGGATTTCTCTGGGGATAAAAGCGGGATTGTCGTTGGTGATACGTCGGGCGGCCAGGGCGGACGGAGCCACAGGCCACGGTCAAGCGAAATCGTGGCCGCAAATGTGCGTCACCTTTTACAGCCCTGAAACCGACGTGTGAAAGCCCTGAAACCCGCGAGTCGCGGACCTCTTCACCCCAAGGTGGCGATAGCGGTGCGCGAATTGGCCGGGAATGGTAAACGCCAGACGGTCTGTAAGCCGGGTTTTGTGCCGCGGAGTCGCCCCCGCGCGATGGTCATTCATCTGGGACGCCCGTTACCGGGACGCCTCACGCAACCAACCCGGACGGCGATGCGGAAACGCATCCGGCCCATGAAATCCC
Organism: uncultured Rhodospirillaceae bacterium; assembly: GCA_937927415.1. GTDB lineage: Bacteria > Pseudomonadota > Alphaproteobacteria > Azospirillales > Azospirillaceae > Azospirillum. The sequence goes on along the minus strand of CALBDS010000042.1, from coordinate 57,441 downwards.
ATAAGGGATCCATGAACCCGCCATCCCTATTCGGTTTTGCTCCCGGTGGGGTTTACCATGCCGTTCCCGTTGCCGGGACCGCGGTGCGCTCTTACCGCACCCTTTCACCCTTACCGCCTGCCGTTGATCCCATCGTCTCCCAAAAGAGGGACAGCATGGGCGGGAGGCGGCGGTCTGCTCTCTGTGGCACTTTCCCTGGGGTCGCCCCCGCCGGCCGTTAGCCGGCACCGTGTTTCCGTGGAGCCCGGACTTTCCTCCCCCGATCCAAGGACCGAAGGCGACCATCCGACCGTCTGGCGCGCCCTTCATAGAGGGGCGCGGGGGGAAGGGCAAGCGGGCATTCGCGGGAAAAGCGCGAATCAGCGTCCCATCAGCCGGACCAGCGCCCGCAGGCGGGCCACCGTCTCGTCATCGGCGGTGCCGGTCAGCCCCCACGGGCGGTAACGGCGCTGGAACGCCAGCAGCGCCCGCGGGCTGGCGGGGTCGTAGCCGATTCGCGCCAGCAGGTCCGCCACACCCATGGCGTCCCATGATCCCCCGTCCGCTTGGGACGGCATGGGCCACAGGCCGATTCCCTCCTGCGCCAGCCGGGGCCAGTCGAACAGTTCGCCCGGATCCTCCTTGCGGTCGGGGGCGATGTCGCTGTGGGCCACCACATCGGCGGGGGCGATCCCATGCCGTCCCATGATGTCCCGGCACAGGGCCGCCACCGATTCCATCTGCACGGCGGGGAAGGGGCGGTAGCCGTATTCGTGGCCGGGGTTGACGATCTCCACGCCGATGGAGCGGCTGTTCACATCCCCACGGCCCCGCCAGGAACTCACCCCCGCGTGCCACGCCCGCCGGTCCTCCGGCACATGGGCATAGACGGTGCCGTCCTCGTCCACCGTGTAATGGGCGCTGACCTGGGCGGCCGGGTCGCACAGCCGGGCCAGCGCCGATGCGGCGTCGGACATCCCGGTGTAATGCAGCACCAGAAGCTCAGCTCCCACGCCCGCGGGCCGGGGACCGTGGTTGGGGGAGGGGCGGGAAACGGTCGGCGCATGGGATGGCATGGGTGGGATCGGGCGGTTTTCAGGTCAGGCTGGTGGTCTTGACGTTCACCGTGGCGGGCTTGCGGATGACGATCACGCCGACGCCGGCAACGGTCAGCAGACCGCCGATGACCAGCGTCCAGGTCAGCGGCTCGTCCAGCACCACCACGCCGGACAGCACCCCGAACACCGGGATCAGCAGCATCCACGGCACCGCCTGATTCACGTCGTAGCGGCCGATCAGATAGTACCACAGGCCATAGGCGATGATGGTCGCCGCGACGACAATATAAAGGAGTGCCGCCCACCCCTGCCACGAGGCATGGGTGACGGCGTGCCACTGCCCGTCTTCGAACAGCAGGGACAGCACCAGCAGCAGCGGGGCGGCGAACAGCGCCATCCAGGCGTTCAGGGTGAACCCGTCGATGGCCCCCAGCCGCTTGATCTGCACATTGGCGGCGGCAAAGGCGAAGCTGGCCGCGATGACCAGCAGCAGCGGCTCCAGGGACGAGGCCAGCCGCGGTTCTCCGGCGATCATGACCACCCCGGCAAAGGCCACCATCATGCCGATGGCCCGCCGCCAGCCCAATTTATCGCGGAAGAACACCGCCGCCAGCAGCGAGGCGAACGGCACCTGCAACTGCGCCACCACCGATGTGGTGGCGGCGTCCAGCCCCTTGATGCCGTTGAACATCAGCGGAAAGTGGATGCCGCCCAGGATCACCGCCAGCCCGGCGATGCCGCCCATCCGCCCCCACGGCACCCGCACGAACGGCAGCATCACCGCCGCCACCAGGGTGAAGCGCAGGAACATCAGGAAGAGCGGCGGAAAATTCGCCACCCCGATCTTGGACGAGACGAAGTTGATGCCCCACAGCGCCACGACCACCAGCACCAGAAGCGTGTCGCGGAACGTCACCGCCCACCCTCCAGGGATTCGCGCAGGGACTCAAGCTCCAGCCAGCGTTCCTCCGCTGTCTCCAGCGCCGTCTGCTTCTCGTGCAGGGCGGCGGTCGCCTTCTGGAAACGGTCGGGGTTGCGGCCGAACAGGGCGGGGTCGGCCAGTTCGGTTTCCAGGGCGGCGATCTCCTTCCCCAGCTTGTCCATCCGTGCCGGCAATTCGTCCAGTTCCCGCTGATCCTTGTAGCTCAGCTTGCCGCGCGGTTTCGGCGCTGCGGCGGGGGCCGGTTCGGCGGCCTTGGCCTTGGGGGCGGCAGGCTTGGCGGTTTCGGGGGCCGGGCGCTGGGTCAGGTAATCGCTGTACCCGCCGGCGTATTCCATCACCACCCCGTCGCCCTCCACCGCGATGGTCGAGGTGACCAGCCGGTCGAGAAAGTCGCGGTCGTGGCTGACCAGCAGCAGCGTGCCCTGATAGTCGCTCAGCACCTCCTCCAGCAGATCCAGCGTGTCCATGTCCAGATCGTTGGTGGGTTCGTCGAGGATCATCAGGTTGGACGGGCGGGCGAACATGCGCGCCAGCAGCAGCCGGTTGCGCTCACCGCCCGACAGCGCCTTCACGGGGCTGTCCAACTGGCGGGTGTCGAACAGGAAATCCTTGATATAGCCGGCGACGTGGCGGGGATTGCCGTTGACCATCACCTTGTCGCCGCCGTGGGGGCACAGCACGCGGCGGATGGTGTCGTCGGGGTCCAGCCCCTCGCGCCGCTGGTCGAAGGTGATGGTTTCCAGATTGGTGCCCAGCTTCACCGTGCCGCTGTCGGGGTCGATCTGGCCGGTCAGGATCTTCAGCAAGGTGGTCTTGCCCGCCCCGTTGGGGCCGATCAGGCCGATGCGGTCGCCGCGCAGGATGCGGGTGGTGAAGCCCTTGACGATGGTCTTCGTGCCGTCTGCCGTGGTGAAGCTTTTGCTGATGTTTTCCGCCTCGATCACCATGCGGCCGCTGCGTTCGGCCTCGGCCACCGCCAGCTTGGCCTGCTGGCCGCCCTTGATCCGCTCGGCCCGGTCGGTGCGAAGCTGCAGCAGGGCGCGGACCCGGCCCATGTTGCGGGTGCGGCGGGCGGAAATCCCCTCCCGCAGCCATTTCATTTCGCCTTCGATCTTGCGGTCCAGCTTGTGGGCGGCGGCCTCGTCGGCCTCGAACACCTCCTGCTGCCAGGCCTCGAACTCCTTGAACGGGCGGTCGCTGGGGCGGATGGTGCCGCGGTCCAGCCACAGGGTCCGTTTGGCCAGCCGGTTGAGGAACGCGCGGTCGTGGCTGATGAGCAGCAGCCCGCCGCGGTAGGCCGCCAGTTCCTCTTCCAGCCATTCGATGGTCGGCAGGTCCAGATGGTTGGTCGGCTCGTCCAGCAGCAGCACGTCGGGGTCGCCCACCAGCGCGCGGGCCAAGGCGGCGCGGCGCGCCTCGCCGCCCGACAGGGTGGTCGGCGACAGGTGGCCAGGAAGCTGGAGCCGGTCCAGCACCGCATCGACCCGGTGCGCCTCGTCCTGTTCCGGGGCGGGCAGGCCGGCGGCGACGTAATCGTGAACGGTGGCGTAGCGGCTGAAATCCGGCTCCTGCGGCAGATAGGCGATGCGGGCACCGGGCTGGACGAAGCGTTCGCCGCCGTCGGCGGTGATTTCCCCCGACAGCACCTTCATCAGCGTGGATTTGCCCGAGCCGTTGCGCCCGACGAGGCACGCCTTGTCCCCGCGGGACACGGCGAGATCGAGGTCTTCGAACAGCGGACGCCCGCCGAAGGTGACGGAAACGCCCTGCAGCGCGACGATGGGAGCGGGAGGAGCCATGGCGGTAACATTGTTCCGGTTTTGGGGCGGCGACGGGGACGAGGGGTTACAGAACCGTCTGCCGGCTTTTCTGAATGGAGTCATAAGCGGCGTTGACGGCCGCCATGCGGTCGGTGGCGATGTCGATGAATTCCTGCGGCAACCCCTGGGCCACCAGCCGGTCGGGATGATGTTCGCGCACCAGCCGGCGGTACGCGGCCTTCACCGCCGCATCGTCGGTGTCGGGCGTCACCCCCAGCACCGTGTAGGGATCGGCGTCGCGGGCGCAGGTTATGCAATGTTCGGCCATGATCCGGCGGAAATCATCCTCGTCGAAACCGAAGATGGCGGCCACGGCGCGCAGATAGGCCACCTCGTTCTCGTGCACGTCGTCGTCAGCCTCGGCGATGCGCAGCAGGCTTTCCAGCAACTCTTCCAGCACCGGGTCGCGGGGGGTGAACAGGGAGGCGATCTGACGGGCGTAGATCTCGAACCCGGCGCTGTCGCGGCGGGCCAGATCGAACACCCGGCCGACGTTGCCCATCTCGTCCGGCGGGACGTGGAACAGGCGCTTGAAGGTGTCCACCTCCACCCGCTTCACGGTGCCGTCGGCCTTGGCCATCTTGGCCGACAGCACGATCACCCCGATGGTGAAGGCGATGGAGCGGGTGCCGTCCACCGGTTCTTCCGCCCCGGAATCGCGTATCCGGTCCACCGCATGGCCGGCGGCCGCCCCCAGCAGCGCCCCCAGCGGGCCGCCGATGGCAAACCCCGCCGCCCCGCCCAGGATCTTGCCCCAAATGCTCATGGTCCGTACCGCTTCGCCGTCACTGCCGGACGGCCCAGGCCGTCCGGCGGCACGATAGCCGCCCGCGGGGCCGGCGCCAACTGTTGCCGAGATATCACGGATGCGTCACAAACTTTCGGCACCGGGGATGACAAATGTCTGCGCCCTGTTTATGTTGCAACGCATCATTAACGCCGCCCGGCCAAACGGGGGCATCATTTGGGAATGGACGCCCTGAGACGTGTGTCATCCGACACCCGTAATCAGGAGCAAACGTATGCCTGTCTACCGCAAGCTGCTGCCGGCGGAAATCAGCCGGTACCGTGACCACCTGTTACGCCTCAGCCGGACCGACCGGCACGCGCGTTTCTCAGGCACTGTATCCGACGATGGAATCGAAAACCACTGCCGCAATCTGGACTGGAGCCGGACGATCCTGCTCGGCGCCTTTCACCAGGGCGTGTTGCGCGGGGCCGTGGAGTTGTGCACCGACCGGCTGATCTGGCCGGACCGGGCCGAACTGGCGGTCAGCGTCGAAAAGGACTTCCAGGAGATGCGCATCGGCTCGGCGCTGGTGCGCCGGGCGCTGACCATCGCCCGCAACCGTTCGATCCGCACCATCGTCATCATCTGTCAGGCCACCAACCGCCGCATGCGGTCGCTGGCCCGCCGCTATGGCGGCGTGGCCGAGATCGACGGCGGTGAGGTCATCGCCTCCCTGACGCTGGAGCCGGCCGATCAGTTCTCCCTGGCGCTGGAAGCGTTGGAGGACGGCACCAACGCCGTGGGCGCCGTGCTGGACGGGCTGCAGGCCGGCTGGATGGAACGCCGTGCGGCATAAAGGGTGTGCCGGGACAGGGCGGTTTTCCCGCCCTGTCCCGGCCCGGCCGCTACCCCAGCATCAGCGAGGGCAGCCACGACACCAGACCGGGAAACACCCACAGAAGCGCCACCATCAGCGCCATCACCGCAAAGAAGGGCAGGGACGCCCGGCCGATGGTGAGGATGTCTCGTCCGGTCATCGCCTGAAGCACGAACAGGTTGAACCCCACCGGCGGGGTGATCTGGGCCATTTCCACCACAATCACGATGTAGATCCCGAACCACAGCAGATCGATGCCGGCCCGCTGCACCAGCGGCAGGATGACCGAGGTGGTCAGCACCACCATGGAAATCCCGTCAAGAAAGCAGCCCATCACCACGAAGAACAGCGTCAGCACCACCAGCAGCGCCGCCACCGACAGGTTCATCCCGGCGATCCATTCCGCCAGCGCGCGGGGAATGCCGGTGTAGCCCATGGCCACCGTCAGGAACGCCGCCCCCGCCAGGATGAAGGCGATCATGCAGGACGTGCGCGCCGCCCCCAGCAGACTGTCGCGGAAATTGTCCCAGGTCAGGCTTCCCGTGGCCAGCGCCAGCAGCAGCGACCCCACCACGCCCACGCCCGCCGCCTCGGTCGGGGTGGCGAACCCGGCGTAGATGGACCCCAGAACCCCGATGATGAGCAGAACCACCGGGATCAGATGGGCGGTTTCCCGCAGCTTGACCCGCAACGGCTGCGGCGGGTCGCGCGGCGGCACCCGGTCGGGGAACAGCAGCGCCCACCCGCCGACATAGACCATGAACAGCAGCGTCAGCACGATCCCCGGCACCACCCCGGCGATGAACAGCCGGGCGATGGAGACATCCGCCGCCACCCCATAGACGATCATGATGAGCGACGGCGGAATCAGCAGCCCCAGCGTGCCCGCCCCGGCCAGGGAGCCGAGAATCATCGACGGCTCATAGCCCCGCCGGGTCAACTCGGGAATGGTCATCCGCCCGATGGTGGCGGCAGTGGCCGCCGACGAGCCGCTGACCGCGGCGAAGATCGAGCAGCCCAGAATGTTGACGTGCAGCAGCCGCCCCGGCAGCCACCCGACCCACGGCGCCAGACCGCGGAACATGTCGGTGGAAATGCGGGTGCGGAACAGGATCTCGCCCATCCAGATGAACAGCGGCAGGGCGGTGAGCGTCCAGGAGGTGGAAGCCCCCCAGACGTTGGTGGCCATCACCATGCCGATGGGCCGGCTGGTGAACAGGGCCATGGCGACGAACCCGACCCCCGCCAGAGCCAGCGCCACCCAGACGCCGGCCCCCAGCAGCAGGAACATGGTTGCCACGACGATGATGGTGGCGGTGGTCTGATCCATGATCCTTACCCCTCGCTGGCCGCCGGGGCGGAATCATAGGATGCCGGGCGCCCCATCAGCACGCTGACGAGATCATCGGCCAGAGCCACCACCAGCACCACCAGCCCGACCCCCATCACCGCCTGCGGCATCCACAGCGGCACGGGCAGCACCCCCTGGCTGAGATCCCCGAAATCATAGGAATCCCAGGTCATCCGCACCCAGGCGGCGGCGAAAAAGCCCGCCAGCGCGGTGCCGAAGGCCAGACAGGCGATTTCCAACGGGCGGCGGGCGGCGGGCCGCAGCCGGTCCAGCACCACGCCCACCCGGATGTGGGCGCCCCGGCGCAGGGCCGGACCCAGCATCAGGAAGAGCGATGCGGCCATGGCGTAGCCGGCGAATTCGTCCGCCGCCGGCACCACGGCGTTGAAGGGACGCACCGCCACCTGCCCCGCGATGGGCAGCAGGATGGCGACGAAGGCGACGGCCCCCAGCACCTCGGCGGTGCCGTAGAGCCGATCCAGAAAACGGCGGATCATCGTAAGGACGGCCTACGGATCAGGGACGGAACGCCTTGACGATGGCCTCACCGTCGGCCCCCGCGGCCTTGGTCCATTCGGCGGTCATGGTTTCGCCCACCCGCGCCAGCCCGGCGGACAGGGCGGGGGAGGGGGCCAGTACCTTCATGCCGTTGGTGGCCAGGGTTTTGTTCAACTCCTCGGTCTTGGCCTCCCACCCGGCCCAGCCGGCGGCTTCGGCCTTGGCGGCGGCCTGCTCCACCGCCTTGCGGGTGGGTTCGTCCAGCCCCTTCCACACATCCTGACTGATGAACACCATGTTGCGGGGCAGCCACGCCTGGACATTGTAATAGGTGGTGACGAAATCCCACGCCTTGGTGTCCACCCCGGTGGCCGCCGAGGTGATCATCGCCTGGACGATGCCGGTGCCGAAGGCCTGCGCCACCTCCGCCGCTTCGATCTTGGTGGGAACGGCGCCCACCAACTCGGCGATTCGGGTGGTGGCGGGGTTGTAGGCGCGGAACTTCACCCCCTTCAGCCCGTCAACGCCGTCGATTTCCTGCTTCACGTACAACCCCTGCGGCGGCCAGGGAATCGAATAGAGAAGCTTCAGGCGCTGGCGTTCCAGCTTCTTTTCCAGATAGGGACGCGACACGTCGTAGAGCCGGCGGGCGGCGGCGAAGTCGGTCGCCAGGAACGGCACCGAGTCGAGGCCGTAGAGCGGATCCTCGTTGGCCCATGACGAAATCAGCACCTCGCCCAGTTGGGCCTGCCCGCTCTGCACCGCGCGCTTGATTTCCGGGTGTTTGATGAGAGAGCCGTTGGAATGGACGGTGATGGTGATCGTGCCGCCGGTCGCCGCCTTCACGTCGTCGGCGAACTGCCGCACTGTCTGGGTGTGAAAGTTGCTGTCGGGGTAGGGGGTGGGCATATCCCAGGTTTCGGCGCGGGCGGCGGCGGCCCCCAGGATGGTAGCGGTGGCGGTGCCCAGCGCCAATGCGGCGGTGAACAGACCGGCGCCCAGCCGGCGGCGGGTGATGGATGCGCTCATATCGTCTCGCTCTCCCTGCATCGCGATGCGGCCCGGCCCCGGTTTGGTTCATGGTTGTGCCGGACCGCTGACAAGGGTTCACCCAGATTGCTTGTCCGTCAAACCCTGTTTTCACCGTGATCGCCGGGGATCACCGACGCGGAGTCGGTCTTTCTGTTGACGTTCGCGTCCGGATGGCGACACTCCTTTGCGGTTGTTACGCACAGGTCCGGGTGGGAAGAGGCAACGGGATGACGACGGTGACGAACGACGGCGCGGCGACCGGGCGGTGGCAGTTCTGGATCGACCGGGGCGGGACTTTCACCGACATCGTGGCCCGCCGGCCCGACGGCTCCGTGGTGACCCATAAGCTGTTGTCGGACAATCCCGAACGTTACCGCGATGCGGCTCTGCAGGGGATCCGCGATCTGCTGGGGATCGGACCCGCCGACCCCATCACCCCCGATCAGGTGGAGGTGGTGAAGATGGGAACCACCGTCGCCACCAACGCCCTGCTGGAGCGCAAGGGAGAGCGGACGGTCCTTCTCATCACCGAAGGCTTCGCCGATCAGTTGCGCATCGGCTATCAGGCGCGGCCCGCCATCTTCGCCCGCCACATCGTCCTGCCCGAGCTTCTCTATGAAAAGGTGGTGGAGGTGCCGGAGCGGGTGCGGGCCGACGGCACGGTGGAAAAGCCGGTGGACCTGCGCGCCGTGCGGCTGGGGCTGGAACAGGCGCACCGGGAGGGCATCCGCGCCGCCGCCATCGTGCTGATGCACGGCTACCGTCATCACGACCACGAACGCCAGGTGGCGGCCATCGCCCGCGCCGTGGGCTTCGAACAGGTGTCGGTCAGCCACGAGGTCAGCCCGCTGATGAAGATCGTCGGGCGCGGCGACACCACGGTGGTGGACGCCTACCTCTCCCCCATCCTGCGCCGCTATGTGCAGCAGGTGGCGGACGAGCTGAACGGCGTCCGGCTGATGTTCATGCAATCCAACGGCGGCCTGACCGACGCCCGTTTCTTCCACGGCAAGGATGCCATCCTGTCCGGCCCCGCCGGCGGGGTGGTGGGGGCGGTGCGCACCGCCGCCATGGCCGGGGCGTCGAAGATCATCGGCTTCGACATGGGCGGCACCTCCACCGACGTGTGCCATTACGCCGGGGAGTATGAGCGCACCTTTGAAACCCTGGTGGCGGGGGTGCGGGTGCGTGCCCCCATGATGCACGTCCACACGGTCGCGGCGGGCGGCGGGTCCATCTGCTGCTTCGATGGAACGCGCTTCCGGGTCGGGCCGGAAAGTGCCGGGGCTAACCCCGGCCCGGCCTGCTACCGCCGCGGCGGGCCGCTGACGGTCACCGACTGCAACGTGATGGTGGGCAAGCTCCAGCCCGCCCATTTTCCCGCCGTCTTCGGCCCCAACGGCGACGAACCGCTGGACGCGGCGGTGGTGCGCAGCAAATTCACCGAACTGGCCGAGCGCATCCGGGCGGTGACGGGCCGGGTACTGACCCCGGAAGCGGTGGCGGAAGGCTTCCTGACCGTCGCCGTGGACAACATGGCCACCGCCATCAAGACGATTTCGGTCCAGCGCGGCTATGACGTCACCCAGTACGTGCTGAACTGCTTCGGCGGGGCCGGGGGGCAGCACGCGTGCGCCGTGGCCGATGCGCTGGGCATGACGCGGGTCTATCTGCACCCCCACGCGGGCGTGCTGTCGGCCTATGGCATCGGGCTGGCCGACATGGTGGCAATCCGTGAGCGGGCGGTCGAAGGCCGGCTCGACACCCACCTGTTGCCCAAGCTGGAGATGCTGCTCGACGGGCTGGTGGTGGAGGGACGCGGGGAACTGCTGCGCCAGGGGGTGGAGGATTCCCGCATCACCGTCAACCGCATCGCCCATCTGAAGGTCGAAGGGTCCGATACGCCGCTGCTGGTGCCGTTCGGCAGCGTGGAGTCCATGGCCGCCGCCTTCGAACAGGCGCACACGCTGCGGTACGGCTTCGCCATGGCCGGCAAGGCGCTGGTGGTGGAAGCGGTGGCGGTGGAAGCGGTGGGACGCACCGATACCGCCGGGGATCCCGACCAGCCGCCGCCGGAGAGCAAGGCGCTGCCGCGGCGGCTGGCGACGGTGAGGATGTTCAGCGGCGGGGCGCTGCGCGACGCGCCGGTGTTCGACCGTGCCCGTCTGGCCCCCGGCAACCGCATCGTCGGCCCGGCCATCATCCGCGAAGCGGTGGGGACCGTGGTGGTGGAACCCGGCTGGCTGGCCGACGTGACGGCGAAGAACCATCTGGTGCTGTCCCGCCATGAACGCCTGCCCGCCCGCAAGGCGGTGGGGACCCAGGCGGACCCGGTGATGCTGGAGGTGTTCAACAACCTCTTCATGTCCATCGCCGAGCAGATGGGATCCACCCTGCAAAAGACCGCCACCTCGGTGAACATCAAGGAGCGGCTGGATTTCTCCTGCGCCCTGTTCGACCGCGACGGCGGGCTGATCGCCAACGCCCCCCACATGCCGGTGCATCTGGGGTCCATGGGCGAAAGCGTGCGCACGGTCATCGAACGCCGCCGCGGGGCCATGCGGCCCGGCGACGTCTATATGCTGAACGACCCCTATCACGGCGGCACCCACCTGCCCGACATCACCGTGATTTCCCCGGTGTTCGACAGCCGGGATCAGGAGGTGCTGTTCTTCGTCGCATCCCGCGGCCATCACGCCGACGTGGGCGGCATCACCCCCGGCTCCATGCCCCCCGACAGCCGGTCGATCGTCGAGGAAGGGGTGCTGATCGATAATTTCCTGCTGGTGGAGGCCGGACATCTGCGGGAAGAGGAAACCCTGGCCCTGCTGACCAGCGGCCCGCATCCGGTGCGCAACGTCGCCCAGAACATGGCCGACCTGAAGGCCCAGATCGCCGCCAACGAAAAGGGTGCCCAGGAACTGCGCCGCATGGTCGGGCAATTCGGGCTGGATACCGTGCGCGCCTATATGTCCCACGTGCAGGACAACGCCGAGGAACAGGTGCGCCGCGCCATCGACGTTCTGTCGGACGGTTCGTTCGAACTGGCGCTGGACAATGGGGCGGTGATCCATGTCCGCATCGCCATCGACCGCCGCACCCGCTCGGCAGAGGTGGATTTCACCGGCACCAGCCCGCAACTGGACAGCAATTTCAACGCCCCCGCCGCCGTCTGCCGGGCGGCGGTGCTCTATGTCTTCCGCACCCTGGTGGATGACGACATCCCGATGAACGAGGGGTGCCTGAAACCCATCCGCATCCGCATTCCCCCCGGTTCCATGCTGTCGCCCCGCTATCCGGCGGCGGTGGTCGCCGGCAATGTGGAAACCAGCCAGTGCATCACCGACGCGCTGTACGGCGCGCTGGGCGTGATGGCGGCGTCCCAGGGGACCATGAACAACTTCACCTTCGGCAACGACCGTCACCAGTATTACGAGACGGTGTGCGGCGGTTCCGGGGCCGGGGCGGGGTTCAACGGCACCGACGCGGTGCAGACCCACATGACCAATTCCCGCCTGACCGACCCGGAGGTGCTGGAGTGGCGATTCCCGGTGGTGGTGGAGGCGTTCCGCATCCGCCGCGGATCGGGCGGGGCCGGGCAGCACCGCGGCGGTGACGGCGTGGTGCGGCGCGTGCGGTTCCTGGAAGCCATGACCGCGGCGATCCTGGCGAATCACCGCCGGGTTCCGCCCTTCGGCATCAAGGGCGGCAAGCCCGGCGGGGTGGGGCGCACCCTGATCCAGCACCGCGACGGTACGGTGGAGGAATTGGGGCCGACCGCCAAGGCCCACATGCAGCCGGGCGAGGTCTTCATCATCGAAACCCCCGGCGGCGGCGGCTATGGCGTCCCGGCCGGTGGGAAGGAGTAAGGGGCTTCCCTTCAGAAAACGGAATCACCCCTCCCCGATCGGGGAGGGGTGCCCGATGGGGAGGGGTGATTGTCAGCGCGCGTCTGTGGAACGCGATGACCGCCGTTACGCCGCCTGCTGGGTCTGCGGGGGCAGGACGGGGGTGGGGGCGGCGGCTTCGATCTTGATCGTCCGCGGCTTCATGGCTTCGGGGATTTCCCGGACCAGATCGATGTGGAGAAGGCCGTTCACCAGACTGGCGTTCACCACTTTGATGTAATCGGCAAGCTGGAAGCGCCGTTCGAAAGCACGTCCGGCAATACCCCGATAGAGGAATTGGCCGCCGTCCTGTTCCTTCTTAGCTTTACCCGTGACAACCAGTGCATTGGGAAGTGCCGTCATCTCCAGGTCTTCCGGCCCGAAGCCGGCAATGGCCATGGTGATGCGGTACGCATCATCGCCCGTCTTTTCAATGTTGTACGGCGGGTAGGAATTGGCCGTTTCATCCGTGCTGAGAGCGTGCTCGATCAGACGGGACAGGCGGTCGAAGCCAACGGTGGAGCGGAACAGGGGCGACAGATCATAGGTACGCATGACATATCCTCCGTAAGAGCGATAGTGCGCAATGGGGATCACGGCAATCGTCGATCCCTCGCGGTTCAGTCCAGATCGGCCCCATCCATGGGCGCCGCCCGGACGCCCCATGATCTGGGAAGGGCACTTTTTCGCTGCAAGGGGTTGGCGTGCGATTTTTTGTTCGCCCTTTTCTCCGCCCGGCCATCACACTTTGTTAATCAGTTACGGCCACGCTTCCCCTAGGGGCAAGCGGCCGTGGGAGGACTTGGCCGTCATGGTGAATGCAACGTTCTTCAACGGGCCATACGATGAAACGATGGCGCTTCTGATCGAAGCACGCAACTATATCGCGTTTCAGGAAGCCGTCGATCACCGCAAGCTGCCCCCCCATGTCCGTCTGCAAGTCAGCTACGAAAGCATGCGGGTGACCAGCCGCCTGACCCAGGTCATGGCGTGGCTTCTGGCGCAAAAGGCGGTCCATGCCGGGGAACTGACCCCGGAGCAGGCGGCCAACGGCGACTATTCCCTGTCGGGTGGGGAGATCTGCAGCGACCCGTCCGGGCCGGAAAACGATGCCTTGCCGCAGGGGCTGCGCAGCTTATTGGAACGCAGCCACCGCCTTTACATGCGGGTGTCGCGGTTGGACAACCAAATGATTGAAGTTTACGGAAAGCTGCAATAGCGGGCGCGTTTGCGCTTCCGGTGTGGGACGCGAATCCGCATCATCGGAAAACGAAAAGGGCGCCTGCATGCAGGCGCCCTTTTTCGCAGCGTTCGATTCCGAAAGCTTACTTCTTGAGGCCGAAGCTTCCGAAGCGTTTGTTGAACTTGGCGATCTGACCGCCGGTGTCCAACAGCTTCTGCACGCCGGTCCAGGCCGGGTGCGACTTCGGGTCGATGTCGAGGCGCAGCGTATCACCCGCCTTGCCCATGGTGCTCCGGGTGGTGAACGAGGAGCCGTCGGTCATGACGACGGTGATCTCGTGATAATCCGGATGAATGTCTTTCTTCATGGCCGAGGTTCCCAACAAAACGAGCGCGGTTTATAGCCAAGCGGCCCGACAAACGCAACTGCATTTCACGCACTGCGGCCCGCATAAGGCCGGTTATGCCCGAGAAACTTGTCCGCACGCAACCGAAGTGCCATATGGCCGGAGGTATAAACCTCGAAATCCAGAGATGGAATCCATCGGTGTCCTCCGAATCGGCCGTTGAAAACCGCAAGCGCAGCCTGAAACCCCTGCGTCGTCTTGGACCGTTTCTTCGCCCTTACCGGCGGCATATCGCCGGGGCCGGGCTGGCCCTGATGGTGGCCGCAGGCACCGTTCTGGGCCTGGGCCAGGGGCTGCGCGTGCTGGTGGACCAGGGGTTCGCCGCCGGTGATTCCGGCCTGCTGGACCGGGCCTTGCTGGTCCTGCTGGGGGTCATCGTGCTGATGGCCGCATCCACCTATGGCCGCTTCTATCTGGTGACCTGGGTGGGGGAACGGGTGATCGCCGACATCCGGCGCACCGTCTTCGACCATGTGCTGCGCTTCAGCCCCGGCTTTTTTGAGACGACCCGCACCGCCGAAATCCTGTCCCGCCTGACCACCGACACCACGGTGCTGCAAACGGTGGTGGGGTCGTCGGTGTCCATCGCGCTGCGCAATCTGCTGCTGTTCCTTGGCGGTTCGGTGATGCTGCTGGTCACCTCGCCCAAGCTGACGGGGCTGGTGTTTCTGGTGGTGCCGCTGGTGGTGGCGCCGATCATTTTCTTCGGGCGGCGGGTGCGGCGGCTGTCCAAATCCAGCCAGGACAAGGTGGCCGACATCGGCGCCACCGTCGATGAAGCCCTGGGCGCCATCCGCACCGTGCAGGCCTACACCCGCGAGCCGGAAGAGCGCGCCCGTTTCGCCGGGCGGGTGGAGGAGGCCTTCGACGTCGCCGTGCAGCGGATCAAGGCGCGGGCGGTGATGACGGTGATCGTCATCGTGCTGGTCTTTGGCGCCGTGGGCACCATTTTGTGGATCGGCGGGCACGATGTGCTGGCCGGGCGGCTGTCACCGGGGCAACTGTCGGCCTTCGTGGTTTATGCCGTGGTGGTCGCCGGCTCGGTGGGGGCGATCAGCGAGGTGATCGGCGACCTTCAGCGGGCCTCCGGCGCCACCGAACGGCTGTTCGAGTTGCTGGAGCAGCAGCCCGACATCGTGGCCCCGGCCCATCCGGCGCCCCTGCCGCAGCCGGCCACCGGCGCGGTGTCGTTCGAGGGCGTGCGCTTCCATTACCCCTCCCGCCCCGACTGGGCGGCGCTGAACGATTTCACCCTGTCGGTGGCGCCGGGCGAAACGGTGGCCCTGGTCGGCCCCTCGGGGGCGGGCAAATCGACGGTGTTCCAGCTTCTGCTTCGGTTCTACGACCCGCAGGCGGGGGTGATCCGTCTGGACGGCGTGCCCATCCGCGACGCCGACCCGACGGCGGTGCGCGACCGCATCGGGCTGGTGGCGCAGGATCCGGTGATCTTTTCCGCCAACGGGTGGGAGAACATCCGTTACGGCCGCCCCGGCGCCACCGACGAGGAGGTTCGGGAGGCCGCCCGCGCCGCCCACGCGCTGGAGTTCCTGGAAGCCCTGCCGGAGGGGCTGTCCACCTTCCTCGGGGAAAAGGGTGTGCGGCTGTCGGGCGGGCAGCGCCAGCGCATCGCCATCGCCCGCGCCATTCTGCGCAACCCGCCGCTGCTGCTGCTGGACGAGGCCACCAGCGCGCTGGACGCCGAAAGCGAACGGGTGGTGCAGGAGGCGCTGGACGCCCTGACCCGCCAGCGCACCACGATCGTCATCGCCCACCGTCTGGCAACGGTGGTGAACGCCGACCGCATCGCGGTGATGGACGGCGGCCGCATCGTCGCCACCGGCCGTCACGCCGACCTGATCCGCGAAGGCGGGCTGTACGCCCGTCTTGCCGCCCTTCAGTTCGACGCGCCGGCCGAGGCGGTCTGATCCTTAAAACCCGACGCAGGCGGGCCGCAGCACCGTGGCCACCGCCTGCTGGCGGAAGCGGGTCTTGTAGGTGTCGGCCACCTCTTTCAGCCGGTCGAGCGCCGCCGCTTCGCGGGGGATGAACAGGATCAGCAGCTTGGACGGTTCGTGCACCACCTTTCCGGTGTCGGTGTCGCGCCACTGGCCGGCGGCGTCCTGAACCGTCAGCCCGTCGGGGAAGCGCGGCGTCACCACCTCGTTCACGAATCGCTGCCAATCCCGTTCGCTGACCCCCAGCCTGCCGCCGATGTTGCGCCCGAAGAACAGGTTGGCCTCCACCATGGAGGAGCCGGCAAGGCCGGCGCATTCGGGGGCGGGCGCCGGGGTGCTTGCCATCGGCGGCGGGGCATCCCCGGCACAGGCGGACAGGGCGGAAAGGGCGAGGCCCGCGGCAAGCGCGCGGAGCGTCGATGATCGCGCCATCGGGAAACCTTTCGGCTGGGAGAGGGGGGGCGAAAACGGGTCTGGTCACCCGTCCCGTGCATGGCTGGGCTTCGGCGGCTTACGGCGGCTTCCCTTTGGGCGGGAAGGTGCTCTATACGAGCGCAAATCTCGAAAAGAATCCATGAAAACCGCCGATTTCGATTTCGACCTGCCGCCGAATCTGATCGCCAGCCATCCTGTGCGGCCGCGTGACGCCGCGCGCCTGCTGTCGGTGGCGGACACCCTGTCGGACCACATCGTCCGCGACCTGCCGTCCCTGCTGGAGCCGGGTGACCTTATGGTCATCAACGACACCCGCGTGATCCCGGCGCGGCTGTGGGGCCTGCGCGGGGCGGTGAAGGTGGAAGCCACCCTGCACAAGCGCATGGGTGACGACACCTGGGCCGCCTTCGCCCGTCCGGGCAAGCGGCTGCGGGTGGGCGACACCATCGTCTTTGCCGAGGATTTCACGGCGACGGTCGCCGACAAGCGCGACGGCGGCGAAATCATCCTGCGGTTCAGCGCCGCCGGGCCGGAACTGTTCGAACGGCTGCACGCCCACGGCGCCATGCCGCTGCCCCCCTACATCAGCCGGCCGGAGGGGGCGGAATCCACCGACCGCAGCGATTACCAGACCGTGTTCGCCGCCCACGAAGGCGCGGTGGCGGCGCCCACCGCCGGGCTGCACTTCACCCCCAACCTGCTGGCCGCCCTGGACGCCCGCGGGGTCGGGCGGGTGGCGGTCACCCTGCATGTGGGGGCGGGCACCTTCCTGCCGGTGAAGGTGGAGGACATCCGCGAGCACAAGATGCACGCCGAGGTGGGGATCGTGTCCCCGGAAGCAGCGGCGCGGATCAACGCCGTGCGGGCGGCCGGCGGGCGCATCGTGTCCATCGGCACCACCGCGCTGCGCCTGTTGGAAAGTGCCGCGGACGGTGACGGCACCGTCCGCCCGTTTTCCGACGAAACCGACATCTTCATCACCCCCGGCTACCGTTTCCGCGCCGTGGATATGCTGATGACCAATTTCCATCTCCCGCGGTCCACGCTGTTCATGCTGGTGTCGGCCTTTGCCGGAATGCAGCGGATGCGGGACGCCTATGCCCACGCCATCGCGGCGGGCTATCGTTTCTATTCGTATGGTGACACCTCCTTGCTGCGGAGGGCGGAGTGAACGGCATGAAGTTCGAGCTTGTGGCGAATGACGGCGCGGCCCGGCGCGGCACCCTGCACACGGCCCATGGGGTGATCGACACGCCGGCCTTCATGCCCGTGGGCACGGCGGGGACGGTGAAGGCCATGCACCCCGAACAGGTGCGCGCCACCGGCGCCCAGATCATCCTGGGCAACACCTATCACCTGATGCTGCGGCCCACCGCCGAGCGGGTGGCCCAGTTGGGCGGTCTGCACCGCTTCATGAACTGGCCGGGGCCGATCCTGACCGATTCCGGCGGCTTTCAGGTGATGTCGCTCAACGAGCTGCGCACGCTGGACGAGGATGGGGTCACCTTCAAATCCCACCTGGACGGCAGCCGCCACCGGCTGACGCCGGAACGGTCGATGGAAATCCAGTACCTGCTGGATTCCGACGTCACCATGGCGTTCGACGAATGCACGCCGTTCCCCGCGACCCATGAGGTGGCGGCCAAATCCATGCGCCTGTCCATGCGCTGGGCGCAGCGGTGCCGCGAGTCCTTCGTCGAGCGGCCGGGCTACGGCCTGTTCGGCATCGTCCAGGGCAGCGTCTATCCCGACCTGCGCAGCGAATCCGTCGCCGCCCTCACCGGCATCGGTTTCGACGGGTACGCCGTCGGCGGGCTGGCGGTGGGCGAGGGGCAGGACACCATGTTCACCGTGCTCGACCACACGGTGCCGCTGCTGCCGGCCGAACGCCCGCGGTACCTGATGGGGGTGGGGCGCCCGTCCGACATCATCGGGGCGGTGCGCCGCGGCATCGACATGTTCGATTGCGTCATGCCCACCCGCTCGGGCCGCACGGGGCAGGCCTTCGTGCGCCGCGGCGTGCTGAACCTGCGCAACGCCCGCCACGCCCACGACGACCGCCCGCTGGACGACCGTTGCGCCTGCCCGGCGTGCCGCGACTACAGCCGGGGCTATATCCACCATCTCATCAAGGCCGGCGAGATGCTGGGGCCGATGCTGCTGACGTGGCACAATCTCCAGCACTATCAGGACCTGATGGCCGAGTTGCGCGCCGCCATCGAAGCCGGGGAGTTCGAGGAGCGCGCCGCCGCCATCGAAGCGGAACTGGAGCAGGGCGATATCGCGGAAACCCCCGATCCGCTGGGCCTGTCCCAACCGGCCCGCGGGAAGAAGGCGGTCAAGACGGCCGCCGCCAAGACCGCCGATGCCGAACCCGCGGCCTGATTTTTGTGAGCGAGGAAGCATCCCGATGACCGGAACCCCGTCCATCTACAGCGGCCTGACCCAGTTGGGGGGCAAGGCCGGTCTTCCCGACAGCCCGGAAACGGCGGTTCTGGAAAAGGTGCCGAACCCGGAACCGGGGGTGCGCTATCTGGTGCGCTTCACCGCACCGGAGTTCACCTCCCTGTGCCCGATCACCGGGCAGCCGGACTTCGCCCACCTGATGATCGACTATGTGCCGGGGGACTGGCTGGTCGAAAGCAAGTCGCTGAAGCTGTTTCTGGGATCGTTCCGCAACCATGGCGCCTTTCACGAGGCCTGCACCGTCGGTATCGGCCGGCGGCTGGTGGCGGAACTGGCGCCGGTGTGGCTGCGCATCGGCGGCTATTGGTATCCCCGCGGCGGCATTCCCATCGACGTGTTCTATCAGTCCGGTCCGGCCCCGTCGGATGTGTGGATTCCGGCCCAGGACGTGCCGCCCTACCGCGGGCGCGGCTGATCCATGCCCGCCGTGGCCCCATGACCAAAACGGCGGAAGCGGACCCGTCCGCCATCCGCGAGGCCATCCGCGACCGGGCGCTGGCCACCGGCTTCGACGCGGTGGGCTTCACCGCCCCTGTCCTCGACGACCGGACGCGGGCGCGGCTGGGGGCATTCCTGGCCGCCGGCTATCACGGCGGCATGACGTGGATGGCCGACAAGACCGACCGCCGCGGCGACCCGCAAACCCTGTGGCCGGAGGCGGGGACCGTCATTGCGCTGGGCCTGTCCTATGCCCCCGACGGCGACCCGCTGGCCGGTCTGTCGGATCCGGGGCAGGGGGTGATTTCCGCCTATGCCCGCAACCGCGATTACCACGACCTCATCAAGGGGCGTTTGAAGACCATCGGCCAGTGGATCCACCACCGCTACAAGGCCGATGTGAAGGTGTTCGTGGACACCGCACCCGTTCTTGAAAAGCCGCTGGCGGCCCAGGCCGGGCTGGGGTGGCAGGGCAAGCACACGGTTCTGGTGTCGCGCCGTCATGGATCCTGGCTGTTTCTGGGGGAGATCTACACCACCCTCGTTCTGCCGCCGGATCCGCCGGGGGTGGACCGTTGCGGGCGCTGCACCCGCTGTCAGGACATATGCCCGACCGGGGCGTTTCCCCAGCCCTATGTGCTCGATTCCCGCCGCTGCATCGCCTATCTGACCATCGAGCATCCCGGCCCGATTCCTGAGGAATTCCGCCCCGCCATCGGCAACCGCGTCTATGGCTGCGACGACTGTCTTGCCGTGTGCCCGTGGAACCGCTTCGCCCAGGCCAGCCGGGAAGCGGCGTTCCTGCCGCGGGCCGAATTGACCGCGCCGCGGCTGGCGGAGCTGGCGGCCCTGGACGACGCGGGGTTCCGCCGGCTGTTTTCCGCCTCGCCCATCAAGCGCATCGGGCGTGAGCGATTCGTGCGCAACGTGATGATCGCCATCGGCAACAGCGGTATGGATGCCTTGCTGCCGGCGGCACAGGCGCGTCTGGACGATGACTCCCCCGTGGTGCGCGAAACGGCGGCGTGGGCTGTGGCGCGCTTGCAGCGCCGGTGCGGATAAAGATCGTTGCGGCACCGCACAATCCATGTGTTAACGATTGATGTCTTGCCGTTTACGCTGTGAGTCCGTAACACCTATGCCCCAGCAGGAGGGGCTGGGATGATTTTAAGCTATACGGACGATGTGGAACGGGCCAGCGCCTTTGCTGCCAGCGCCATGCAGCGGATGCAGGATGATGGTCTTGCCCCCACGCCCGAAAACTTCTGTCTCTGGTACACCTATTTCAGCGGGCAGTTGCCCGACCTGACCCGCGCCCTGGACATCGCCCGTCGCGACAGCGGCACCCTGTCGCAAAGCCATTGCGACGAATTGTTCAAGCGTTTCTTCACCCTGGACGCCGAGGCGCAGGCCATCCGCGAAACCAGCGAGCGGGCGCGGGCGGTTCTGGGCAAGATCCTGGGCATCCTCGACACCGCCGGGGCGGAAACCAACCGTTACGGCACCGCCCTGGCGGGGCTGCAGGGTGAGTTGGAACAGCCCATGTCGGTGGAGGAGTTGCGCGCCCTGGTGGCCGCGGTGGCGGCGGAGACCACCGCCATCATGGATCGGCAGAGCCGGCTGCAGACCCAGTTCCTGGAAACCAGCCAGCAGCTTGCCGACATGCGCATCAGTCTGGACACCGCCCGGCGGGAGGCGATGACCGACGGGCTGACCGGGATCAACAACCGCAAGGCCTTCGACCAGATGCTGGCCGACGCCATGCGCGAGGCGGAGCGGGACGGGCAGCCGCTGGCCCTGCTGCTGATCGACATCGACCATTTCAAACACTTCAACGACGCCCACGGCCATCTGGTGGGCGATCATGTGCTGCGGCTGGTGGCGAAGGCGCTGACCGAATGCATCAAGGGCCGCGACACCGCCGCCCGCTTCGGCGGGGAGGAATTCGCCATCCTCCTGCCGCGGACCACGCTGGTGAACGCGGTGACGGTGGCCGACCAGATCCGCACCACCGTGGGCGGGCGCCAGATCGTCAACCGTGCCCGCAGCACCAATTACGGCACCGTCACCCTGTCCATCGGTGCGGCCCAGTACCGTCCGGGAGAGGCGGGCGCCGATCTGGTGCGCCGGGCCGATACCGCCCTCTATGACGCCAAGCACGGCGGGCGCAATCAGGTGAAGGCGGAAGCGGCGGGGGTGTAAAACCCCGCCGCCGCGATTTCCCTCATTCCTCCGGCGGGTGGCGCCCGATGGCCCGCCAACCTTCCGGTGCCAGACGCAGGATGTCCGGCCCCTGGCCCGCGGGGTTGGGGTCCACGCGCACCAGTTCGCGGTCCTCGAACCACGCCCAGCGCGTCACGTCGGCGGTGGTGGCGGCCCAGCCGTCCGCCAGCTTTTCCAGAATGGCCCGTTCGGCGGCCCCGACCGGGAATTTCGGCTTCGGCACGGCGGCTTTGGCCGGGGTGGGGCGGACCGGGGCGGCGTCGGTGCCGGCGCGGGCCTGGATCCAGTCGGTCTGATAGGTGGCGAGTGCTTGCTGCAGATCGGTCAGCACCGGCTGCACCGGGCAGCGCAGATAGGTTTCCAGCAGTGCCCGCAGGGCATCTTTGGGATCGGGCGGCGTCATGGTCTTGTGTCTTGTTCCCATCAGGGGCCACGAAGGCCGGATGGGCGCGATGATGCGCAATCCGGCAAAGTCCGCAAGAGGGGATGGAGACTTCACCCCGCGGGGAATGGGGGTGTAGGCTCCCCTCCACCCCTTTTTCCCCAACAAGGTTGGTTCCGGACATGAGCCGTTTCCCCACCCTTCACGATTTGGCCCACGCCCTGGCCGCCGGGCGCACCACCAGCACCGCCCTGGTGGCGCAGGCCCTGGAGCGGATCGACGATCCGGCGGGGGAGGGGGAGCGCACCTTCGCCCGTGTGGACCGTGAAGCGGCCATGACCGCGGCGGCGGCCAGCGATTCCCTGCGCGCCCATGGCATCGTGCCGTCGCCGCTGGCGGGGATTCCGGTGTCGGTGAAGGATCTGTTCGACATTGCCGGCCAGCCCACCCCGGCCGGTTCGATCCTGCTGCGCGATGCCCCGCCCGCGGCGGCGGATGCGGCGGTGGTGGCGCGGCTGCGCGCCGCGGGGGCCGTGATCGTCGGCCGTACCACCATGACCGAGTTCGCCTTTTCCGGCCTTGGCCTCAACCCCCATTCCGGCACGCCGGGCAACCCGTTCGACCGCGCGCGCATCCCCGGCGGGTCGTCGTCGGGGGCGGCGGTGTCGGTGGCCGACGGCATGGCCGCGGCGGCGGTGGGCAGCGACACCGGCGGGTCGGTGCGGATTCCCGCCGCCTTCTGCGGGCTGGCCGGATTCAAGCCCACCCAGGCGCGGGTGCCGCGCGACGGTGCCTTTCCCTTGTCGTGGACGCTGGACACGGTGGGACCGCTGGGCCGCTCCGTCGCCTGCTGCGCCCTGATGGACGCGGTGATGGCGGGGGAGGTGCCGGCCGTGCCCGCCCCGGTGCCGGTGGAGGGGCTGCGGCTGGCGGTGCCGCGCTGCCACGCTCTGGACGGGCTGGACGCCACCGTCGCCGCCGCCTTCACCCGCGCGCTCGACCGGCTGTCGGCCGCCGGGGCGCGGGTGGTGGAGATCGACGCCGCCGTCCTCGACCGCATTCCCGAAGCCGGCGCCCGCATCGGCTTCTCCGCGGCGGAGGCCTATGCCCTGCATCGTCCCTGGCTTCTCACCTGTGGCGACGACTATGATCCGCGGGTGCGGGTGCGGCTGGAACGGGCGGTGGAGGCCACGGCCCCCGACTATGTGGACCTGATGCGCGCCCGCATCGCCCTGATGGCCGAGGCCGAGAGGCTGAGCCGTCCCTATGACGCGCTGGTGCTGCCGACGGTGGCCGTGGTGGCCCCCCGTTTCGATGAGTTGATCGATGATGCCGACTATGCGCGCCTCAATCTGATGGCGCTGCGGAATACGTCCCTGTTTAATTTTCTCGACCGCCCCGCGGTGTCGGTGCCGGCGGCCAGCGACGGAATGCCGGTGGGGGTGATGCTGGTGGGGCCGTCCGGCGGCGACCGGCCCCTGCTTTCCCTGGCCCAAGCTGTGGAAGCGGTGATCGCCTGAGGGGAAAACGGCCAAAAGAAAGGAGGCTTCGGTATCGAAGCCTCCAAGAGCAAAAACAGGGAGGGTTTTTAGAGACAGGATCTTTTCTATGCCTTTCCGCCATGACTTTCGTTGATCCACATCAAACCGAAAGACCCCAAGATCCGTCTTTTCCGTATGGCCGACATGAAAAAGGTGGGGTGTTTAAAATATCGACCAGTAATAATCATGGTCTTTCACTGGTCTGACCAGTCCCCCGCCACGCGGACATAAAAAAACCGGAGGTTCCGATAGGAACCTCCGGCAAAGGCGATTACAGGGAGGGTTAGAGATGAGTGAGTTCTAACCCGAATGGCCGATGCGGACTTTGACATAGATCAATTGTCCACCGCATTGCAGCAATGTTTTAGGGAATTTTCTTGGTAGTACCACCATAAAGGGCGTTGGGGTCCATGGCGACCTCCAGGATGGTTTCCAGCCCGTCGCCGCGCACCGCGTTGTAAAAGCACGACCGCCGCCCGGTGTGGCAGGCCACCCCCAACTGATCGACCAGCAGCAGGATGGTGTCGCCGTCGCAGTCGATGCGGAAATCGCTGAGCCGCTGCACCTGGCCCGATGTCTCGCCCTTGCGCCACAGCCCCTTGCGCGAGCGGGACCAGTAGCAGACGCGCCCGGTGGTCAGGGTTTCGGTGACCGCCTCACGGTTCATCCAGGCCATCATCAGCACCTCGCCGGTGTCGGCCTGCTGGGCGATGGCGGGGACCAGCCCGGCGTCGTTGAAGCGGATGGCCGCCAGGGCCGCGGCGATGGCGGCGGGGGAGGCGAAGGGGGCCGCAGCCGTTTCGTTGGTCATGATCGGTTCCATAGCTTACAGGGCCGCCGCCAGCCGGGCGAAGGCGCGTTCCAGATCGCGGATCAGGTCGTCGGGGTCTTCCAGCCCGGCGTGCAGGCGGATCAGCGGCCCCGGCTCGGTCCAGCGGGTGGCGGTGCGGATGGCGGCGGGGCGCACCGGCAGGATCAGGCTTTCGAACCCGCCCCAGGAATAGCCGATGCCGAACAGTTCGAACCCGTTGAACATGGCGCTCAGCGCCGCCTTGGGAACCGGGTGGAGCAGGGCGCTGAACAGGCCGCAGGCGCCGGTGAAATCCCGCTGCCACAGGGCATGGCCGGAATGGTCGGGGCGGGCGGGGTGGATGATCCGCGCCACCTCGGGCCGGCGGGACAGCCAGTCGGCCAGCAGCAGCCCGGATTCCTGGTGCTGCTTCAGCCGGACCTTCATGGTGCGCAGGCCGCGCAGGCCCAGATACACGTCGTCCGGCCCGGCGCAGGTGCCAATCCCCACCGCCGCCTTCTTCACCGTGGTGTAGACCTCTTCGGTGCAGACCAGAACGCCCAGCATGGCGTCGGAATGGCCGACGATGTATTTGGTGGCGGCGTGCAGCGACACATCCACCCCATGGCGCAGCGGCTGGTAGAACAGAGGCGTCGCCCAGGTGTTGTCCATCACCACCCGCGCCCCCGCTGCCTTGGCCGCGGCGGCGATGGCGGGAATGTCCTGCATCTCGAAGGTCAGCGAGCCGGGGGATTCGACGAACACCAGCGTGGTGTTGGGCCGGATCAGCCCGGCGATGCCGCCGCCGATCAGCGGGTCGAAATACTCCACCTCCACCCCATAGCGGGTCAGCGTGTCGTTGGCGAACCGGCGGGTCGGGCCATAGGCGCTGTCGGTGATGAGCACATGGTCGCCGGTTTTGGTGAAGGCCATCAGCGCCGTGGCGATGGCCGCCAGCCCGGACGCGGCGGTGACGGCGCGGTAGCCGCCTTCCAGTTCGGCCACCGCCTCTTCAAAGGCGAAGCTGGTGGGCGTGCCGATGCGGCCGTAGTTCACCGTGTCGAAGGGCGCATGGTCGCTGGCCTCCAACGCTTCCAGCGTCGGGTACAGAACGGTGGAGGCGTGGTAGACCGGCGGATTGACGATCCCGTGATTGGCAAGGGGACGGCGCCCGGCATGAGCCAGCACGGTGTCGATTTTGGCGTCCTTCATTCCTGGAAAGCCCATCTCTGGTCAACAAAGGGGGTATTGTGCCCATGCGCAAGCGCCGGCCGCAAGGCCGTGGCCGCTCTTGTTCCGGTGGGATACGTGATCTCCACAAGCGGCGACGATTCCGGCATTGGAGGATCGACAAAAAGGCATGGCTTGGTACACTTCACCCATAAGGCGCGGGACGGACTGTCCGAATCCCGGCCAAATCCGGATTACGCCACCGTCGCGTAATCAAAGGTCAAAAAACAGGGTGGAGTGTAACATGAAAGCGGTATTTCTCGCGGCTGCGGCGACGATCGCGCTTGGCGTTGCGTCGGGGGCGGCGCAGGCCGGTCCGACGCTGGACGCCATCAAGCAGCGCGGATTCGTTCAATGCGGCGTGAACACCGGTCTGGCCGGCTTCGGCAACCCCGACAGCGCCGGCAATTGGACGGGGCTGGACGTGGATTATTGCCGCGCCGTGGCGGTGGCCCTGTTCAATGATCCCAACAAGGTGAAGTTCACCCCGCTGTCGGCCCAGCAGCGTTTCCCGGCCATCCAGTCGGGTGAAGTGGACCTGCTGTCGCGCAACACCACCGTGACCCTGACCCGCGACACCTCGGTCGGTCTGAACTTCGCCCCCGTCACCTATTACGACGGCCAGGGCTTCATGGTGCCGAAGAAGCTGGGTGTGAAGAGCGCCAAGGAGCTGAGCGGCGCCACCGTCTGCGTCCAGTCGGGCACCACCACCGAACTCAATCTGGCGGACTATTTCCGCACCAACAATCTTCAGTACAACCCCGTCGTCATCGAATCCGTTGACGAGGTGAACGCGGCCTATTTCGCCGGCCGCTGCGATGTGCTGACCACCGATGCCTCCGGTCTGGCCGGCACCCGTGCGGCGGTCGCCCCCAACCCCGACGACCACATCATCCTGCCGGAAATCATCTCCAAGGAACCGCTGGCCCCGGCGGTGCGCCACGGTGACGACCAGTGGTTCGACATTGTGAAGTGGACCGTTTACGGCGCCATCGCGGCGGAGGAAAAGGGCATTACCTCCAAGAACCTGGATGAATTCCTGACCAGCAAGGACCCGGAAATCCAGCGCATGCTGGGCGTGGCGCCGGGTATGGGGGGTGCTCTGGGGCTGGATGACAAGTGGCTCTACAACGTCATCAAGAAGATGGGCAATTACGGCGAAATCTTTGAACGCAACGTCGGCGTGAAGACCCCGCTGAAGCTGGAACGCGGGCTGAACGCCCTGTGGACCAAGGGCGGGATGCAGTACGCCATGCCCTTCCGGTAAGCACCGGTCGCAACGGCGGGCCTTGACCGGGGGCGGTAACGTCTCTGTTCAAGGCGCCGCCGGGACATATGTCAAAGAAATGGACGGCCCGGCGTTGCCGGACCTGTCCCCCGTACAACGTCGGGCGGCGGACATCTTTCCGCCGCCGACCTGAACGATGGAACGGAGGCCCCCCCGTGTCCAGCGAACACCGGGATTCCGCACCGCCGCGGGCGGGATTCGTGTTTTCTCTCAATGACCCGACCGTACGGTCGCTGGTGTATCAGATCCTGCTGATCGGCACCATCGTCCTGATCGGGTGGTTTCTCGTCTACAACACCCTCGACAACCTGTCGCGGCGGTCGATCGCCACCGGCTTCGGCTTCATGGGGCGGGAGGCATCCTTTGCCATCGGCGAAAGCCTGATCGACTACACGCCCAAGGACACCTATGGCCGCGCCTTCGTGGCCGGTGTGCTGAACACGGTGAAGGTGTCGGTGATCGGCATCATCGCCGCCACCATCCTGGGCACCCTGATCGGCGTGGCGCGACTGTCGAGCAACTGGCTGCTGGCGCGGCTGGCGGGCGGCTATGTGGAAATCGTCCGCAACATCCCGCCGCTGCTTCAGCTTTTCATCTGGTACGCGGTCATCACCGAAAGCATGCCGCCGGTGCGTCAGGCGCTCAATCCGCTGCCGGGGGTTTTCGTGTCCCAGCGCGGGGTGCGCTTTCCGGTGCCGGCGGCCGATCCGGTGTGGGCGTGGGTGGGGCTGGCCCTGATCGTGGGCATCGTCCTGGCCTATGTCCTCAACCGCTGGGGCCGGGCGCGGCAGGCGGCGACGGGCAAGCCGTATCCCGTGTTGCTGTCGTTGCTGGGCTGTGTTGTGGGGCTGCCGCTGCTGGTCTATCTGGCCGGCGGGGCGCCGACGCAGTTGGACGTGCCGGAACTGCGCGGTTTCAACTTCGTCGGCGGCATGGTCATCAGCCCGGAATTCTTCGCCATCCTGACCGGCCTCAGTATCTACACCGCTGCCTTCATCGCCGAGGTGGTGCGCAGCGGCATCCTGTCGGTGAACTGGGGCCAGACGGAAGCGTCGCGGGCGCTGGGTCTGTCCTCGGGCCACACCCTGCGTCTGGTGGTGCTGCCGCAGGCGTTGCGGGTGATCGTGCCGCCGCTGACCAGCCAGTACCTGAACCTGACGAAGAACTCATCCCTGGCGCTGGCCATCGGCTATCCCGATCTGGTGTCGGTCGCCAACACCACCTTGAACCAGACGGGGCAGGCGGTGGAGGGGGTGGTCATGATCATGGGCACCTATCTGGCGTTCAGCCTTGCCATTTCGGGCTTCATGAACTGGTACAACAAACGCATTGCCCTGGTGGAGCGGTAGGCCATGACCGGAACCGTCGAAAACACCGCTCCCCCCGCCATGGCCGAAGAACGGCCCCCCGTGGCCACCGTCGGCCCGCTGGCGTGGGTGCGCAACAACCTGTTCAACACGTGGTACAACGCCCTGCTGACGGTGCTGATCGTCTGGGCCGTCCTGCGGGTGGTGCCGCCGCTGGTGGACTGGCTGGTCATCAAGGCCCATGGCTTCGGCGCCCCGCCGCAGGAATGCCGGGCGGATCTGGGCGGGGCCTGCTGGGCCTTCGTCGCGGAAAAGCTGCGCTTCATCATGTTCGGCATGTTCCCCTATGACGAACAATGGCGCCCGCTTCTGGTCATCGTGATCTTCATCGCGCTGCTGGGCGCCAGTTGCGACCGGCGTTTCTGGCATGCGTGGTTCGGTCTGGTGTGGCTGGCCGGTCTGGCGGTGGTCGGCGTTCTGATGTGGGGCGGGGTGCTGGGGCTGACCCCGGTGGAGAACACCTACTGGGGCGGTCTGCCGCTGACGCTGATCCTGTCGGTGATCGGTCTGGCGGTGGCCTTTCCCTTCTCCATCCTGCTGGCGCTGGGCCGGCGGTCCACCATGCCGGCGGTGAAGGCCATCTGCGTCACCTACATCGAGCTGATCCGCGGGGTGCCGCTCATCAGCCTGCTGTTCATGGCGTCGGTGATGTTCCCGCTGTTCCTGCCCACGGGCGTGACGGTGGACAAGCTGCTGCGCGCCCAGGTGGCGTTCATCCTGTTCGCCGCCGCCTATATGGCCGAGGCCATCCGCGGCGGGCTGCAGGCCATCCCCAAGGGCCAGTACGAGGCCGCCGACGGGCTGGGCCTATCCTATTGGCAGAAGATGGGCAAGGTGATCCTGCCGCAGGCGCTGGCCATTTCCATCCCGCCGCTGGTGAACACCTTCATCAGCTTCTTCAAGGACACGTCGCTGGTCATCATCATCGGCCTGTACGACCTGCTGGGCAGCGCCAAGGCGGCTCTGACCGATCCGTCGTGGCGGGGGTTCTACCGCGAGGCCTATCTGTTCATCGGCCTGATCTATTGGGCGTTCTGCTTCTTCATGTCCAAGTACAGCCAGCGGCTGGAACGGGATCTCAACCGCTCCCGCCGTCATTAAGCAAGGGGAAACCGCGATCATGGCTTTGGCTCACCCTCAATCGGACGCCGTCTCCCCGGTCATCACCTGCGCCGGCGTTCACAAGTGGTATGGCGAGTTCCATGTCCTGCGCGACATCAATCTCAGCGTTGCCAAGGGCGAACGGATCGTCATCTGCGGCCCGTCCGGGTCGGGGAAATCGACGCTCATCCGCTGCCTGAACCGGCTGGAGGAGCATCAGAAAGGCTCCATCGTCATCGACGGCATCGAGCTGACCGGCAACCTCAAGAACATCGAACTGGTCCGGCGCGAGGTCGGCATGGTGTTCCAGCATTTCAACCTGTTTCCCCACCTGACGGTGCTGGAAAACTGCACGCTGGCCCCTATCTGGGTCCGCCGCCAGCCCAAGGCGGAGGCCGAGGCCACCGCCATGAAGTATCTGGAGCGGGTGCAGATCGCCAATCAGGCCCACAAGTACCCCGGCCAACTGTCGGGCGGTCAGCAGCAGCGCGTCGCCATCGCGCGGTCGCTGTGCATGAAGCCCAAGATCATGCTGTTCGACGAACCCACCTCCGCCCTCGATCCCGAAATGGTGAAGGAGGTGCTGGATGTGATGATCGGTCTGGCGGAAACCGGCATGACCATGTTGTGCGTGACCCACGAAATGGGATTCGCCAAATCGGTGGCCGACCGGGTGATCTTCATGGACCGCGGTGAGATCGTCGAGCAGAACACGCCCGACGCTTTCTTCACAAATCCGCAATCGGACCGCACCAAGCTGTTCCTCAGCCAGATTCTCAGCCACTGAGATTGAGCTGCTGAGATTACGGGGCAATCGTCGGAAAACAGGCCTGTGGATCAATCCGCCGCAGGCCTGTTTTCTTTTCTGGTCAGCGGCAGATTATTCCGTTTCAATGCGGTGCACGCCGGTTGAGACGCTGGGTGCGACCGTTCGATTAAGCCGCGGAGCCGCCCGATGGAGTTCTTGTCGCCTCGTCCCGGTATCAGCCACATCCGCCCCTATCAGCCGGCAAAACCGTTGGACGACGATGGGCGGGCGTGGATCGACCTGTCGCTGACCGTCAACCCGCTGGGTCCCAGCCCCAAGGCGCTGCACGCCTACCGCCATGCCGCGGCGCAGATCCACCACTACCCCGATTCCCGCCAGACACCCCTGCGCCGCGCCATCGCCCGGCGCTACGATCTGGACGACAGCCGCATCGTGTGCGGCGGCGGGTCCGACGACCTGCTGCAACTCCTCTGTCAGGCGTATGCCGGGCCGGGGGACGAGGTGCTGTGCCACGAGCACGGCTACCGCGGTTTCATCAAGGCCGCCCGGCTGACCGGCGCCACCCCCATCGTCGCCGCCGAACGCGACATGGTGGTGGATGTGGAGGCGATGATCGAGCTGTCGGGCAACCGGACCCGGCTGTGCTATCTGGCCAACCCCAACAACCCCACCGGCACCTATATCCCGCTGGACGCGGTGCAGCGCCTGCGCGCCGGGCTGCCGCCGCACACGCTGCTGGTGCTGGATTCGGCCTATGCCGAATACATCCGGCGGGAAAACTACGCTGATGGCGTGGATCTGGTGGAAGGCTGCGACAATGTGGTGATGGTCCGCTCCTTCTCCAAGATGCACGGGCTGGCCGGGCTGCGGGTGGGGTGGGCCTATGGGCCGCGGTCGGTGATCGACGCGCTGGAGCATGTGCGCTCTCCCTTCGCCGTGTCGGTGCCGGCCCAGGCGGCGGCTGCCGCCGCCATTGGTGACACCGATCACGAAGACGCCACCTACGCCCACAACGCCATGTGGCTGCCCTGGCTGACGCAGGAGTTGGAGCAGTTGGGGCTGCGGGTGTACCCCAGCGTGTGCAATTTCCTGCTGGTGCGGGTGCCGCCCGACCCGTCGCTGGGGGTGCCGCAGATTCTGGACCATCTGGCCCGCCGCGGCATCCTGGTCAAAAGCTGCGTCGAATACGGCATGGCCGACGGCCTGCGCATCACGGTCGGCCTGGAAGAGGAAAACCGCGCCCTGGTCACGGCGCTGGGCGAGGTTCTGGGCTGAACCGCCCGGTCATTCCGGGGATGCGGTGATCCCGTCCACCAGATCCGACCGGCCGATGCGGCGCAGGGACACGGCCAGACGCTGGTCGTCGTCGCGGATGTCCTGCAAGGTGTGCAGGGTGAAGGTGACGTGCTCCTCCGCCGCCGCACGGGCGTCGGCGGGCCGTCCGGCCAGCACCGCATCGGCAATGGCCAGATGCTGGCTCAGCAGCATTTCCCGCACACCCGGCCGCGTGTAGAGGTGAGCGCGGTTGTAGAACACATCGTTGCGCAGCATGGCGGAAAAAGCGCGCATGATGTGCAGGATCACCACATTATGGGCCGCTTCATAGATCGCCTGATGCAGGTCGGCGTCGGCGTCCGCCTCGATGGTGGGATCGTCCAGGCCATGGCCGGTCTTCATCCGCTCCACCGCCCGCGCAATGGCATCGCGGTCGAGATTGGTGGCCCGTTCGGCGGCCAGGGCGGCGGCGGTGCCCTCGATGGTGGTGCGGAACTCCAGGTAATCGTACGCGGTTTCCGGCTTCGATTGCAGAAGCGACACCAGCGGATCGGTCATCGGCGCCAGGAATTGCGCTACTTGCGTGCCCCCGCGTCCGGTGACCAGCAGCCCGCGGCTTTCCAGCTTGGCCAGCGCATCGCGCAGCGACGGGCGTGACACGTCCAGCTTCTGCGCCAGTTCGCGTTCGGGCAGCAGCTTTTCGCCCGGCCGCAGAACCCCTTCCAGAATCAGCTTTTCCAGATGCTCGGCAATGGCGTCCGACAGTTTTGCCGGTTTGATCCGGCCACTGGGAATCCTGTCGTGCGTCATCGGCGTTTCCTTTGTGTTCTCCCCGTGGAATCCGGGCCTTTTCCGTTAGATAGCTTCCCCCGCCGCCCCCGTCCAGCGGGTTGCGATCCGTTCGACGGATGAAGAATTTTCCTGTTGCGGGCTTTGGTCAAATCTTTTATCCAAACATCAACGTTGGCTAAGAGATGTCATTTGGTCGCAGTCTGGCGCATCTTCCTTACCGGGCGCCGGCCGGTGACGAATGAAACGTCCGGTTTTGGGGGATGCGGGGGAAACGCTGCCGTCTGCCGGTGCGGGCCGTTCCGGTTCGCGCCATGCCGTTGCGGGGCTGCCGTCCGTCTTTTCCAAACACACGCCACCAACGTGAAAACGGTCTGGCGGAGGATGGATTCCCAATGGTCTGGTCGCAGGTCTACGACCCCCTCAACAACATGTGGCTCTCGACGTTCATGGCGTCGATCCCGGTTCTGGTGATGCTGGGTGCGCTCGGCATTTTTCACATCAAGGCGCACAAGGCGGCCCTGATGGGTCTGGCCGCCGCGCTGGCGGTGGCCATCGGCGTGTTCGGCATGCCGGCGGCGATGGCCGGCAAGACGGCGGCCTATGGCGCGGCCTATGGCCTGTTGCCCATCGGCTGGATCGTCATCAACATCATTTTCCTCTATCAGCTCACCGAACAGCGCGGTCAGTTCAAGATCCTGCAGGAAAGCATCACGGGGATCACGAATGACCGCCGGCTTCAGCTTCTGCTGATCGCCTTCTGCTTCGGCGCCTTCTTTGAAGGGGCGGCGGGCTTCGGCACGCCGGTGGCGGTGACGGGGGCGATGCTGATCGGCCTGGGCTTCTCGCCGCTGGCGGCGTCGGGGCTGTCGCTGATCGCCAACACTGCACCGGTCGCCTATGGCGCGCTGGGCACGCCGGTGATCGCGCTGGCGGCGGTGACCGGGCTGCCGCTGGAAGACCTGTCGGCCATGATCGGCCGCCAGTTGCCCTTCTTCTCGGTGATCGTGCCGTTCTGGCTGATCGTCGCCTTTGCCGGCTGGCGCGGCATGCTCCAGATCTGGCCCGCCGTTCTGGTGGCCGGTGTCAGCTTCGCCGTTCCGCAGTTCCTGGTGTCCAACTTCCACGGCCCCTGGCTGGTGGACGTGGTGGCGGCCATCGTGTCCATGGTCAGCCTGACCCTGTTCCTCAAGGTCTGGCACCCCAAGACCATCTGGTACACCGTCAACGGTGACGAAGCCGAACCGCAGCCGGTGGGCGCCGCCGTGTCGCAGCCGTCGGCCCGCGCCGATCACGGCTATTCGGGCGCCGAAGTCCGCCGTGCGTGGATGCCGTGGGTGATCCTGTCGGTGCTGGTCTTCGTCTGGGGCATGCCGCAGATCAAGACCTTCCTGGACGGCGTGTCGATCTTCAAGTTCCCCATCGACGGCCTGCACCAGATGATCGAGCGCGTGCCCCCGGTGGTGGTGAAGCCGCACACCGAAGCCGCGGTCTATACCTTGAACTGGCTGTCGGCCACCGGCACCGGCATCCTGATCTCGTCGGTTATCGCCGGTCTGCTGATGGGCTGCTCGGTTGCGGAACTGGCGCGCACCTATTGGCGCACGCTGGTGGCCATCCGCTATTCGCTGCTGACCATCGCCGCCATGCTGGCGCTGGGCTACACCACCCGTTATTCGGGCCTGGACACCACGCTGGGTCTGGCGTTCGCCAACTCGGGCTTCCTCTATCCCTTCTTCGGCACGCTGCTGGGATGGCTGGGCGTGGCGCTGACCGGCTCCGACACCGCGTCGAACGTGCTGTTCGGCAGCCTGCAAAAGGTGTCGGCGGAACAGCTCGGCCTGTCGCCCACTCTGATGGCCGCGGCCAACAGCTCGGGCGGCGTGATGGGCAAGATGATCGACGCCCAGAGCATCGTCGTCGCCGCCGTCGCCACCAAGTGGCATGGGCACGAGGGCAAGATCCTGCGCTATGTCTTCTGGCATTCCATCGCGATGGCCTCGCTGATCGGCGGTCTGGTGATGCTCCAGGCGTACGTGTGGCCGTTCACCCAAATGGTGATCCACCACTGATCCGGTATCGGAGGCACCGGGCGGGCATGGTCGATCCATCCCGTCCCGGTGACAACTTGCAGCGGGGGTGCGCGCGTCGCCCCCGTCTTTTTCTTTCGATTTCCCTCTATATTTATTTGATTCGTTTGTCTCTTTGCCCTTTCCCCCTGTCAGCATGAGGTGGCGCCTTGACCCCCGCATCGGCGTATCCCGTTCCGCCCAAGCCCGACACCGTTTACTATTTCGGCACCTGTCTGGTGGACCTGTTCTATCCCGACGCCGGTCTGGCCGGGATGGACCTGCTGCGGCGGGAGGGGTTGAAGGTGGTGTTCCCCCAGAACCAGACCTGTTGCGGCCAGCCCGCCCGCAACACCGGCATGTATGAGGAGGCGCGCGCCGTCGCCCGCACCCAGTTCAAGGCGTTCCCCAACCCCTGGCCGATCATCGTGCCGTCGGGAAGCTGTGCGGGCATGATGCGGATGCATTACCCCGACCTGTTCGCCGGCGAACCCGATCAGGCGGAGGCGGAGGCCTTCGCCTCGCGGGTGTACGAGCTGACGTGGTTCCTGGTCCATGTGCTGGACATCCAGCTGAAGGACAAGGGGGAGCCGCTGACGGTCACCTGGCACGGCTCCTGCCATTCGGTGCGGGAAATGGGGGTGACCGACGAGCCGAAGGAGCTTCTGCGCCGCCTGTCCAACGTCACGCTGGTGGAAAACCCGC
Organism: uncultured Rhodospirillaceae bacterium; assembly: GCA_937927415.1. Taxonomy (GTDB): domain Bacteria; phylum Pseudomonadota; class Alphaproteobacteria; order Azospirillales; family Azospirillaceae; genus Azospirillum. The sequence continues at coordinate 22,854 of CALBDS010000042.1, read as the reverse complement.
GGGAGAAGGAGTGTTGCGGCTTCGGCGGTACCTTTGCCGTGCGGATGCCGGAGGTGTCGGGGGCCATGGTCACCGACAAGGTGGTGAGCATCGAGGGCACGGGGGCGGCTCAGATGGTCACCGGCGACTGCGGTTGCCTGATGAACATTTCCGGGGCGATGGGCAAATCCGGTTCCCCCGTCAAGGCCCGCCACATCGCCGAATTCCTGAAGGAGCGCACCCATGGCTGACACCGCCGCCGCGTCCACCTTCGTCGAGCGCGCCCACAAGGTTCTGGGCAACACCAAGCTGCGCGGCAATTTCCGCCGGGCCATGGACGGGCTGATGGCGAAGCGTGCCGCCCAGTTCGCCGACATCGCCGCGTGGAAATCCCTGCGCGCCCGCGGGGCCGCCGCCAAGCGCCGGGTGCTGGCCCGCCTGCCCGAACTGCTGGAGCAGTTGGAAGCCAACTGCACCGCCAACGGCATCACGGTCCACTGGGCGGAAACCACCCACGAGGCCAACAGCATCGTCCTGAAGATCCTGCAGGACCACGACGCCCGGACCATCGTCAAGGGCAAGTCGATGGTGTCGGAGGAGATGCACCTCAACGCCTTCCTGCAAAAGCACGGCATCGAGGCCATCGAATCCGACCTCGGCGAATACATCATCCAGTTGGCCGGGGAGGCGCCCAGCCACATCGTCATGCCCTGCATCCACAAGAACAAGGGCGAGATTGCCGAACTCTTCACCCGGCACATCGACGGCCAGCCCTATACCGAGGATGTGGCGGAACTGACCGACGCCGCCCGCCGGGTGCTGCGCTCGCGCTTTGCCGCGGCGGACGCCGGGCTGTCGGGGGTGAACTTCGCCGTCGCCGAAACCGGCACGCTGGTTTTGGTCGAGAACGAAGGCAACGGGCGCCTGTCCACCACCCTGCCGCCGCTGCACATCGCCGTGATGGGCATCGAAAAGCTGGCGGAAAAGCTGGAGGATATCCCGCCGCTTCTGTCGCTGCTGACCCGTTCGGCCACGGGGCAGGGGATCACCACCTACGTCAACATGATCACCTCGCCGCGCAAAGCCGGGGAAAAGGACGGCCCGCAAGAGGTCCATCTGGTGCTGCTGGACAACGGCCGCTCGCGGGTCTACGCCGACGACCAGTTGCGCGACACCCTGCGCTGCATCCGCTGCGGTGCCTGCATGAACCATTGCCCGGTCTATGCGCGGGTGGGCGGGCACACCTACAACGCCGTCTATCCCGGCCCGATCGGCAAGATTCTGACGCCGCAGTTGGACGGCATCGCGGTTGCCGGTGACCTTCCCCACGCCTGCACGCTGTGCAACGCCTGCGTGGAAATCTGTCCGGTGAACATCCCCATCGCCGACATCATGGTGCGGCTGCGGCGGGAAGCGGTTCACCCCTCCGACAGCCCGGCGGTGATGGGGGCGGGCTGCAAGCACACCGCCACCGAAGCCGCCGTCTGGGCCGGGTGGAAGAAGATGTACGCCTCCCCGGCGCTCTACCGCATGGGGGCCAGGATGATGCAGCGTTTCGGCAACATGATGCCGGGGGGAATGCCGCTGCTGAAGGAATGGACCTCCGTCCGCACCCGCCCGGTGTTCGCCAAGAAGACCCTGCACGAACTGGCCAAGGAACAGGGGTATTCCGATGTCTGAAGACGCCCGCGCCCGCATCCTGTCGCGCCTGCGCGCCGCCCCGCCGGCGGCGGCTCCGGACCGTCCCGACTGGCAGCCGCCGCGCTTCGGCGATCAGCGCATGGCCCGGTTCCGCACCATGCTGGAATCCTGGCGGGCCGAGGTGCACGACACCACCGCCGCCGCGTGGCCGGACACGCTGGCCGGCATCCTGGCAACCAAGCTGGCGGGCAAGAATTCCCGGACGGTGGTTTACGCCCCCGGCACCGCGACGGGGAAAACCCTGGCCGATGCCTGGGCGGGCCGGGAGGACGCCCCGGCGCTGGTCCCCTACACCGAGCCGGTGGAGAGCTTCAAATCGGTGCTGGTGCAGCAGGCCGACGCCGGGGTGACCGGCACGGTGGCCGGCATTGCCGAAACCGGCACCCTGGTCCTGTGGCCCGGGGCCGACGAGCCGCGGCTGATGTCGCTGCTGCCGCCGGTCCATGTGGCGGTAGTCGCGGCATCGTCGGTGCGCGACAGCATGGCCGAGGTGGTGGCGGAACAGGGCTGGAAGGACCGGATGCCCACCAACGTGGTTCTGGTGTCCGGCCCGTCGAAGACGGCGGACATCGAACAGACCCTGGCCTTTGGCGTGCACGGGCCGAAGGAACTGGTGGTGCTGGTGGTGACCGACGCCTGAGACGGCGGGGGGAGAAACGGGAGCGGGGACGGCGGGGATGGGACGTGGTAGGCTTTCCCCCGTCCCCGCAACCATCTTTCGCTGTCACCGGCTTTCATGCCCCCTGATACCATGCTTACCGACGCAGCACCGCCCGTTCCGGTGTGGTCCCGCGATGTGACCCTGGTGCCCGGTGCCGACCTGTGGGTGTTCGGCTATGGGTCGCTGATGTGGAACCCGGGGTTCCCCTTCGTCACTCAGGCGCGGGCTATGCTCTATGGCTATCATCGGCGCTTCTGCATCGCGTCCTTCCGCTACCGCGGCACGCCGGAGCGGCCGGGGCTGGTGCTGGGGCTGGACGCGGGGGGCTGCTGCCGCGGCATCGCCTTTCAGGTTGCGGCGGACCGGGTGCCGGCGGTGATGGATTACCTGTGGGAGCGGGAGATGTTCACCCGCGCCTATCGCCCGCGGATGCTGACCCTTCGGCTGGACGAGGGGGGGGAGCGGCGGGTTTCCGCCTGCGCCTTTGTGGTGGACCGGCAGCACGGGCAATATTGCGGCTGTCTCGATGATACGGCCATGGCCCACCGCATCGCCGAATGTGTGGGTGAGCGGGGGCCGAATGTGGAATACCTCGCCAACACCGTGGAGCATCTGGAACGGCTGGGCATCCACGACCGGCGGCTGTCGAAGCTGCTGGCGGCGGTGCGGCGGCTGACCGGCGGATCGGGGATCCCGGCATGAGGGCGCTGCTGCTGGGCGCTGTGCTGGCGCTGCTGCCGGAACTGGCGGCCGCGGCGGGGCTTCGGCATGATCTCGACGTTGCTCTGGATCCGTCCGCGCGGCGGTTGACCGTCACCGACCGCCTGACCCTGCCGCCGGGGGTGCGGTCGGTGCGTCTGGCTCCGGGATTGGGCATCGAGGCGGTCACCCGTGATGGAAACGCCGTGCCCTACCGGCGCGCGGGCGACACCCTGACCCTGATGGACGGTGGGGAAGGGCCGGTCACCCTGCGCTATGGCGGCGCCTTGCCGGAGCTGCTGCCCGACCGGATGCCGGATGGGGGGATCGGCATCGGTGCGGAGGGGGCCTTTCTGCCGGCCGGCAGCGGCTGGGTGGCGCTGGGCGGTGACGAGCCGCCCACCTGGACCCTGACGGTGCGGGTGCCGGCGCCCTTCGTGGCCGTCGCCTCGGGCGCGCTGGTTGCCGAGGAGCGGGGGGAAACGGTTTATACCGCCACCTTCACCGAAAACCGCCCGGTGGAAACCCCGTCCCTGTTCGCCGGCCCGTGGACGGTGAGTGAACAGGCGGTCGGCGACGTGCGGCTGCGCACCTATTTCCATCCCGAACAGGCTTCACTGGCCGATGCGTTTCTCGGCCAGTCGGCGGCGACCGTCGCCCGCTATGCCCAGACCATCGGCCCCTATCCCTTTGCCGGGTTCGCCGTGGTGTCGGTTCCGGTGCCGGTGGGGTATGCCTTTCCCGGCCTGACCACCATCGGGCGGCGGGTGCTGCCGCTGCCCTTCATCCGTGGGCAGTCGCTGGACCATGAAATCCTGCATAACTGGTGGGGCAACGGTGTGCGGGTGGGGGACGGCGGCAACTGGGCCGAGGGTCTGACCACCATCATGGCCGACCACGCCGCTGCCGAGGCGCGCGGCGACGATGCCGCCCTGCGGCTCGATTGGTTGCGCGATTACGCGGCATTGCCGGCGGAACGGGACCAGCCGCTCACCGCCTTTCGCGGGCGCACCCACGATGCGTCCCAGGTGGTGGGCTATGGCAAGACGGCGTTCGTGTTCCTGATGCTCCGTGATCGGATCGGAGAGGAGGCCTGGCGGGCGGGCCTGCGCCGCTTCGCGCGGGAGCGGATGTTCCGTGAGGCCGATTGGACCGATCTGCGCCGCGCGTTCGAGGTGGAGGCGGGGCAGGATATCGGCACCTTCTTCGCCCAATGGCTGGAGCGGCCCGGCGCCCCGGCCCTGACGCTCGACGGGGTGGCGGCGGTCGAGGGCGGCGTCCGGCTGCGGTTGCGCCAGAGTGCCCCGGCCTATGACCTGCTGATCCCGGTGGCGGTGGAGGATGAAAGCGGCACCCGGATGCACAGGATCCGGCTGGCCGGCGCCGAGACCACCGCCACCCTGCCGGCAACCGGCCGGGTGCGGGCGGTGGTGGTGGACCCGGATCACCGGCTGTTCCGCCGTCTGGCCGTGGGGGAGGCACCGCCGATCCTGCGCGACGTGACCCTTAATCCCGGCAGTGCCGTGGTGCTGGCGGCCGGGGCCGATGGGCAGGAGGCGGCCCGCACCCTGGCCGGGCGTCTGATCGACGGCAAGGCCCGCACGACCTCGGTGGATGCGGCGGAGTCCCGCGCGCCGCTGGCGGTGATCGGCACGGCGGATGCGGTGGATGGGGTGCTCCGGCGTCTGGGACTGCCGCCGGTGCCGGACGCTTTGGCCGGGCGCGGGACGGCGCAGGTGTGGGCCGCGCGCCGGCCCGGCGGGGCGGCGGTGCTGGTGGTGCGCGCCGCCGATGCCGCGGCGCTGGCGGCGCTGGTCCGGCCCTTGCCCCATTACGGGCGCCAGGGGTGGCTGGTGTTCGATGGGGGGAAGATGGTGGACCGCGGCATGTGGCCGGCGGGGGACAATCCCCTGCGGGCTGTGGTGGATCTGGCAAAACCATGAGCAGTCTGGCCGTCTACGCCCTGGCCGCCTTTGCCGAGATCGGCGGGTGTTTCGCCTTTTGGGCGTGGCTGCGGCTGGACAGGTCCGTGTGGTGGCTGATGCCGGGGATGGCCAGCCTTGCCCTGTTCGCCTGGGCCTTGACGCGGGTGGATGTGGATATGGCCGGGCGCGCCTATGCCGCCTATGGCGGGATTTACGTGCTGGCGTCGCTGGCGTGGCTGTGGCTGGTGGAGGGGACACGCCCGGACCGCTGGGATGCGGCGGGCGTGTTCCTGTGTGTGGCGGGGACCATGGTCATCCTGTTCGGTCCCCGCGCCCCTTCAGTTTAGCCGCACTTGGAATAGCCGCATTCGGGGCAGAAATCGCACCCTTCCTGACGGATCAGGCCGGGCATTCCGCATTTGGGGCATTGCTGCGCCCGGCCGGTGCCGGTTTCGGACGCCGCCGGGGCGGTGAACTTCTCGGGCCGGGGCAGGGCGGGGGTGTCGTTGCCGATGAAGCCGACGGCGCGCATGTGCTTTTCGATCACATCGCCGATGGCCGCCAGGATCGACGGAACGTAGCGTCCGCCCATCCAAGCACCGCCGCGGGGATCGAACACCGCCTTCAGCTCCTCCACCACGAAGCCGACGTCGCCGCCGCGGCGGAACACCGCCGAAATCATGCGGGTCAGCGCCACGGTCCAGGCGTAATGCTCCATGTTCTTGGAGTTGATGAACACCTCGAACGGGCGGCGCTGGCCGTTTTCGATGATGTCGTTGATGGTGATGTACATGGCGTGGTCGCTGTCGGGCCACCGCACCTTGTAGGTTTCGCCGGGCAGGGCTTCGGGCCGGGCCAGCGGCTCGTGGTGGTGGGTGTCCGCCGGTGCCGCGGGTTCCTCCGGCTTCTGGGCCGTTTGCTGAGCCGGTTCCGGGGCGGAGGGAGCCGGCTCGCTCTTCACCGTCAGCACCGACCCGGTGATGTCGTTGGGGCGGTAGGTGGTGCAGCCCTTGCACCCCAGGGCATAGGCCTGTTCGTAGACGTTCTTGAAGTCCTCGAACGGCAGGTCTTCCGGGCAGTTGATGGTCTTGGAGATCGAACTGTCCACGAATTCCTGGGCCGCCGCCTGCATCACCACATGCTCGGACGGGCTGAGCGTCTGGGCGTCGGCGAAATAGTCGGGCAGGGGGGCCGCTTCGCCGAAATGGGCGCGGAAACGGCGGTAGGCGTAATCGCTGACCGTCTCCGTCCGCTTGCTGCCGTCGGGCATCAGCACCGTGCGGTCGTAGGTGTAGGAGAACACCGGCTCGATCCCCGACGAAATATTGTCGGCGAACAGCGAAATGGTCCCCGTCGGCGCGATGGAGGTCAGAAGGGCGTTGCGGATGCCGTGCTCGGCGATCAGGTCGCGCACGTCTTCCGGCAGGGCCGCCACCATGGGCGCCTTCAGATAATGTTCGGCATCGTAAAGCGGGAAGGCGCCCTTTTCCGCCGCCAGCAGGGCCGACGCGCGGTAGGCTTCCACCTGCACCGCCCCCAGCCATTGCCGGGTCAGTTCCACCGCCTTGGGCGAGCCGTACCGCACGCCGCACAGGATCAGCGCGTCGGCCAGCCCGGTGACGCCCAACCCGATGCGGCGCTTGGCGTGGGCTTCGTTGGCCTGTTCCGGCAGGGGGAAGCGGGACACGTCGATCACGTTGTCCATCATCCGCACCACCACCGGCACCAGCTCGTGCAGGCGTTCCAGATCCAGCCGGGCGGCGGGGGTGAAGGCGTCGCGGACCAGGGCGGCGAGATTGAGCGACCCCAGCAGGCAGGCGCCATAGGGTGGCAGCGGCTGTTCCCCGCAGGGGTTGGTCGCCGAAATCGTCTCGCAATAGGACAGGTTGTTCTGCCGGTTCACCCGGTCGATGAAGATCACCCCCGGTTCGGCATAGGCGTAGGTGGCCCGCATGATGCGGTCCCACAGATCGCGGGCGTCGATTTCGCGGAACACGGTGTCGCCGAACACCAGCGGCCATTTGCTGCCCCGGCGCACCGCTTCCATGAACGCATCGGTGATCAGCACCGACAGGTTGAACATGCGCAGCCGCCCCGGCTCGCGCTTGGCGTCGATGAAGTCCTCGATGTCGGGGTGGTCGCAGCGCAGGGTCGCCATCATCGCCCCGCGGCGCGCACCCGCCGACATGATGGTGCGGCACATGGCGTCCCACACATCCATGAACGACAGCGGGCCGGAGGCGTCAGCCCCGACACCATGCACCGGCGCACCCCGCGGACGGATGGTGGAAAAATCGAAACCGATGCCGCCGCCCTGCTGCATGGTCATGGCCGCTTGCCGCAGATGGGCGAAGATGGCCGACAGGTCATCCTCGATCCGGCCCATGACGAAGCAGTTGAACAGGGTCACCGCCCGGCCGGTGCCGGCCCCGGCGATGATGCGCCCGGCGGGCAGAAACTGGAAATCGGTCAGCGCGCCGTAAAAGGCGGACGTCCAACGCTTGGGATCGGATTCGGTCTCCGCCAGGGCGGTGGCGATGCGCGCCCACGTCTCCTGTACGGTCTTATCCACAGGTTCGCCACTCGCGCGCTTGAAGCGGTACTTCATATCCCAAATGCGCTCGGAAATGGCGGCAAGGCCCGGCATGGAACTTCTCCCTTACGGCGGAAACCTTTCGGCGGGCGGATCGGTTCCGCGGAAGCTATTGATGTTACAAACAAAACGGAATCGGAACGGTTCGTGGAGCCGGGCTTTGCAGCGCGGTCACAGCGATGTCACGAAAACATCACACCTCCAAAGCCCCGCGCACACGCGACGACTGCGCCCTTGACGAACGCCCCATCCACATATTTATCCACAGGCGCGCTGTTTTGTCTCACCTCATCCCGCCGCGGACGGCGCGGTCTGTGCTTTCGCCGGGGGGCGCACGGTGGGGGGACCGCCGGCGGCCACTACCAGGCGGTCGGTGGCATCCTCCAGCCGGGTTTCCAGCTCCCTCATCACCGTGCCGCGGTCCAGGCCGGGCTGGATGGGGGGCAGGATTTCCACCACGATGCGGCCGGGCCGCTTGATGAAGCTGTTGCGCGCCCAGTAGAGGCCGGAATTGAGCGCCACCGGCAGAATCGGGATTTCCAGCCGTTCGTACAGGATGCCCACCCCGACGCGGTAGGATTTGTACGCCCCCGGTGCGGTGCGCGTGCCCTGGGGGAAGATGACGATGGGGCGTTCCTGCTCCAGCACCGGAATGGCGTTCTTGACCAGGGAGGCCAGCGCCCGGCCCCCGGCCCCGCGGTCCACGGGGATCATCTCCGCCTTGGCGGCCAGCCGACCCCACAGGGGGATCTTCATGAGTTCCCGCTTCAGCACCACCGCCGGATCGTTGAAGATCAGGTGCAACTTCATGGTTTCCCACGCCGATTGGTGCTTGGCAGCGACGAGGAAGGACCCGTGAGCGGGGATGTGTTCCAGCCCGCGCACCTCGTAATCCAGCCCGGCCAGCACCCGTTCCATCCACGACACCGAACGCAGATAGGCGTGGATGAAGCGGATCAGCACCGGCCGCGGAAACGGCAGGGTCCACAGCAGGACGATGCAGGTGACGGCCGTCCACCCATAGAAGGCGACGTTGAAGAGGAGGGAGCGCAGCAGGATCATGGGGGCGGAACCTGTCAGGATTCGAGGGATTCCTCAAGCCAATAGCGCACGGTCGCCAGCAGGTATTTGACGTATTCGTTCACCAGCAGATTGGCCGTTCCGCGCCGCATCCACCAGTCATCCAGCCGCACGTTTTCCGGGATCACCGGGTGCGGAACGATGCGGGCGTGCGGCATGGCGTTGTGCAGTTCCAGCAGGCTGCGCCGCATGTGATAGTTGCCGGTGACCAGCCGCAGGCTGTGGTAGCCCTGCTCCTCCATCCAGCCGGCGGTTTCATAGGCGTTGCCGATGGTGTTGTCGGCGGAATAGCCCAGGACGATGCAGCATTCCACCTCCCCCGGCGCCTGACGGGCCATGCGCAGAAGCTCCTGCACCTCCAGCCCTTCATAGACGCCGGACACGAACAGCTTGTGCGCCACCCCGGCGTTCAACAGGTCCAGCCCGGTTTTCAGCCGCCCCGAACCGCCGGTCAGCACCACCACCGCGTCGGTGCGCTCCAGTGCGGCATAGGTATCGGGGGAGGGGGTGGAGCGCGGGATGTCGGCGATGAACCACAACAGCCCGCCGATCCAGGCTCCCGCCGCCAGCACCAGCGGCAACAGGACCAGGGTCAGGGCGCGGCCCAGCGGGTGCTGGCGATGGCGGGAGCGAATCACGGCAGATCCTCCAGCGTGCGCAGCACCGTGCGGCGGGCGGTGACCACGGCCAGCAGGCACAGAACCAGCGGCAGCACGGCCAGCGCCGCCCATTGCCAGAGCGCCAGGGTGAAATCGGGCAGCAGCGTCGCCCGCAATCCCCCCGACGCCCAGCCGAACACCAGCAGCGTCAGCACCGCCGCCCCCAGCCCGGTGCCGCCGCCGCGGGCGGCCAGACGCAGCACATGGCTTTCGAACTGGCGCGCCACATAGCGGTCGGTGGCCCCCATCAAATGGAGCAACTGCACCACATGGCGGTGAATCGCCAGCCCGGCCCGCACGGCGAACACCACCGTCATCACCCCGGCCAGCGACACCAGCCCCACCACCGCCAGCGCCGTGGTTTGCAGCGAGCGGGCCAGACGGCGCAGGTCGGCCAGCCACGCGCCATGATCGTCCACGGACGCCGCCGGCACCGCCGCTTTCAGACGGCGGGCAAGGTCGGCGGTATCGGTGCCCGCGGCGATCGTCACGTCGATCAGCACGGGGAAAGGCAGGAGGGCGGCATCCGTATCCTCTGCCAGTCCCCTGTCACCCAGCCAGGGTTCGACCAGCTTGGCCGTCTGCTCCGGCGGCAGGGCGTCGGCCGACAGCACGCCGGGGGAAGCCCGCAGCAGCGCCAGCGCCGCCGCCGTGCGTTCGGCCACCGGCCGGGCGGCCGTGCCGCTCTGGGGAATGATCTGCACCGTCAGCCCGTTCGACAGCCCGCCGTCCCACCGCCCGGCCATGTCCGAGATCAGCAGGGCTGCCGCCAGCGACAGGACGCCCAGATAGACCATCAGCGCCATGATCCACGCCAGGAAACGCCCGGTGGGATCGGTTGCCAGGGGAAGGTCGTAGCCGCTGCGCGCCGCAACCCGTTTCGGGATCATGGTTCCGTTTCCGCTGAAGGTCACATCCGGCGCGTGAAGGCCCGCGGCATCGCCGTGAGCCGACCGTTTTCCAGATGCAGGCACGGGTGATCGAAACGCTGGATCAACGTCTCATTGTGGGTGGCAATGATAACGGTGGTGCCCAGCTTGTGCATCTCTTCGAACAGATACAGAAGCCGCATGCCGATGCCGTCGTCCACGTTGCCGGTCGGTTCGTCGGCCAGCAGCAGGCGCGGGCGGTTGATGACGGCCCGCGCGATGGCAACCCGCTGCTGCTGCCCGCCCGACAGGGTGCTGGGGGGCGACTCCAGATGGTTGCCCAGGCCGACCCAGTGGAGAAGCTCGGCGCATTGGGTGCGCACCGCCCCTTCCGGCACCCCGGCCAGCCGCAGGGGCAGGGCCACGTTGTCCAGCGCCGACAGATGGGGCAGAAGCTGGAAATCCTGGAACACCACGCCGATGCGCCGCCGCAGTTCGGGCAGGTCGTCGCGGGTCAGCCGCGCCATGGAACGGTCGAACAGGGTGATCTGGCCGCGGGTGGGCCGGTGGGCCATGTAGATCAGCTTCAGCAGCGAGGATTTGCCGGCCCCGCTGGCGCCGGTGAGAAAATGGAATGAACCGGGCAGCAGGGCAAAGGACACATCCATCAGGATCTCCGGCCCCGAGCCGTACCGCAGGCCCACATTGTCGAAACGGATCACGGTTCCATCACCACTTCCACCACTTCCGTCCGGACACCCCCATGGAGCGGGCGCCCGGCAGGCCCCGCTGGTCAGACCACGCAGAGGCCGCCTTGCTTCATACTCCATGACTACCCTATAAGACAGGCTGCTTTTTCCCCGACGGTGGTTTCGTGATGATCCTCACCTGCCCGAAATGCTCCAAACGCTATACGGTGAGCGATGCCGCGGTCGGCACGACGGGGCGCAAGGTGCGGTGCGCCAGTTGCGGCCACGTCTGGTTCCAGATGCCCGATGCGCCGTCCGTGTCGGCACCGGACCAGGAAACCGTGTTCCACCAGGACGAGGACACGTTCGAACGCGCACGCCGCCCGGTCTTCCACTCCGAACCGGAGGATGAGGATTTCGCACCACCCCCCCGGCCCAAAAAGCTGACGAAGCCCCGCCGTCCCCGCCAGCCGATGAGCAAGGCGGCCATGGCGGGCTGGGCCGCCCTGGTCCTGGCGGTGGCGGGAATCGGCGCCGGTGCGGTGCTGGCCCGCGATTCCGTGGTCGCCGCCTGGCCGCGGATGGCGGTGGTCTATGAAACCCTCGGCCTGCCGCTGGAGCCGCCCGGCACGGGGCTGGAGCTGCAGAACGTCCGCTCGCAGCAGCACATGGAAAACGGTGCGCTGGTGCTGGTGGTGGAAGGGCAGGTGGTCAATACCTCCACCGAACAGCGGCGGGTGCCCCGGCTGCGGGCGGTCTCCCTGAACGCCGAACAGCATCCGGTCAAGGCGTGGAGCCTGGATGCGTCCGCCATCACCCTGCTGCCGGGGGAAATCGCCACCTTCCAATCCACCCAGCACAACCCCGCCGGTGTTGCCCAGGTGCTGGTGACTTTCGCCGGCGGCGGCGGTCCGCTGGCCGACGTGCCGGAGGAAAAGGACAAGCCCGCCGCCGCGGCCCATGGCGAGGCGAAACCGGCGGAAAAGGCCCCCGCACCCGCCAAGCACGAGACGAAACCGGCGGCCCCGGCATCCGGCAACGGGCACGCCGCACCCAAACACTGAGGACTGGGGCGACCGCCCCTATTCCTTCCCCTTACGGTAGCGGTAGGCCAGTTGCGCGCGGGTCAGGCCCAGCATCCGCGCCGCTTCGGCCAGATTGCCGCCGGCCCGTTCCACCGCGGTTTCGATGATGCGGTTTTCCAGCGATTCCAGCGGCATTTCCTGGGACAGGATGGTGTTGACCACGGTTTCCGGGGTGGCAAGGGTTTCCGGTGACGGCGGCGGGGTGCGGCTGTCAATCAGGGCGCCGTTCTGGCCGATGCCGTAGAAGGGGGCATCCAGTTCGTCGCCGCAGGCGAACAGGTGGCCGATGTCGATGGGCGACCCGTCGTCGGGGGCCAGGATCACCGACCGCTCGATGATGTTTTCCAGCTCGCGCACATTGCCGGGGAATTCGTAATCCATCAGCCGGTCCATGGCCCGGTCCGTGATCCCACCCACCGCGCGCCCGTGGCGTTCGGCGTATTTCAGCAGGAAATGGCGGACCAGCAGCGGGATATCCTCCCGCCGTTCGCGCAAGGGGGGGATGCGCACGGGAAACACGTTGAGGCGGAAGAACAGATCCTCGCGGAAGGTGCCTCGGCGCGCCTCGGCCCGCAGGTCCACGTTGGTGGCGGCAATGACCCGCACGTCCACCCGCCGGGTTTCGGTGCCGCCGACCCGTTCCACCTCCCGTTCCTGAAGAACGCGCAGCAGCTTGCCCTGGGCGGGGAGGTTCAGGGTGCCGATCTCGTCGAGGAAGATGGTGCCGCCGTGGGCGCGCTCGAACCGGCCGGGACGCGACTGCACAGCACCGGTGAAGGCGCCGCGCTCCACCCCGAACAGTTCGGATTCGATCAGGTTGTCGGGAATCGCCGCGCAGTTGACGGCGACGAAGGGCATGGAGGCGCGGTTGCTCAGCCCATGCAGCGAGCGGGCGAACATCTCCTTGCCCACCCCGGTTTCCCCGAGGAACAGAACCGAGGCGTTGGTCCGCGCCACCTTTTCCAGCAGGTGATAGGCGCCGAGGAAGCCCGACGACATGCCGACCAGCCCCGGTTGGCGCGGCGGGGTGGCCGTGCCCAGGGTGGACACCGACGGCGCCCCGGCCCCGTTGCGGTACAGGCTGTTCAGCCCGTCGGGTTGGAGATAGATCAGGTCGGGGTTGGGGTCGTCCCATTCATGCACCGGCTTGCCGATGATGCGGCACTGGCGGCTGCCGGTGCCGCGGCATTCCACCTCCCGGTGCAGGATCGGCTGGCCCATGAAGATGCTGGTGTAGCCCGAGGCGTAGCCGATCTGCATCCAGCACACCGGCTCGTGGCTGATGCCGAAGGCGGCCATATGGGCGTCCACCTCCGACGAGCTGTTCCAGATGTATTCACCGTAATAGTGGCCGGTTTCCAGATCGACCTCCACCCGCACCGGCTCCACCTGCACGATGCCTTCCAGCGCGTGCATCTGCGGCCCGACGTAAAAGGCGTTGAGATCGCAACCGGGCCGGATGTGGCGGGCGAATTCGGCGTCCTTGCAGCCGGACGCATAGCCCATCCGGGTCAACAGCCCCCGTGCCGCCGGCATGCCCAGGGAATTGACCAGTTCGCGGCGCAGGTTGGCCAGCGCGCTCAGATGGATCAGCAGCATCCGCTGGTCGCCCAGCCAGATACGGCCGTCGTTGGGGCAGAACCGCAGCCGGGCGGCCAGATCGGCGATGTCGGGCATGGCGGCGGTCGCTTCCACCGCCACCTGCGGCGGCATCAGCGGAATCGACCCCTGTCCGCCGCGGCCGGCGGGGGTGTTCTGGGAACTCAACGGCGCTCTCTCCCCGGTGCGCTGATGGTCGCCGGTCTTGGTGCCGGCATCGGCTGCTTTTTTCCATAAGCTACGCGAGCGGGGCTGTCGGCGCAACGTGCGGTCTGAACCGGGCCGTTTGATGAAATCATCATCTCGCACCCGCAGCAACCTCCGGACGAAGTGATGTTTTCGTCAAGGCAGCGGGTTCCGTGTGCGCCGCAGCACGCCGGATGGGGTTTCCGCACCTCAGCCAATCCTTTGATTTCATTGGAAATACAGACGTGTGCCAGCGCCGGCTGCTGGGTTGGCACGGGGCTTGCCATACAGGGAAAACCAAGGACGGCCGCCAGAGCCGCCGCACGAAGACCCATCTGAGGAACCCCGGAAGGAAGCGTCCCCATGCCGACCGACAGGACCACCCCCGTATCCCCCGCAACCCCCGATATGACCGCTTTCGTCCGTGTCACCGGCATCCGCGGCGGGCGCTTCGTGGAGTTCGTCTATGGGCTGGGGGATGGGGATCTGGCGGTGGAACTGATCATGCCCTTCGCCGCCTTCGACGAGTTTTGCGTTCGGCAGCGGGCGGTGGTGCTGCCCTCCGACGTGGTGGACGCGGCACCGGCGGGGACCGCCGGGCTGTACCACCCGCCGCCGGCATCGCCCGACCTGGACGGCCGCGAGACGGCCTGATCCCGAGACAAACCGCCCGGACGGCACCTCCCGCCGCCGGGTGCCACGGAACCAAGGGAGGAAGGAGGAACCCCTGTGACCATCGAGATCAAAACGCTCAAGGTCGAACCACGCCGCCAGACCTTCGGCCACATCGCCCGCCGTTACGGCGCGGACAAGCCGGCCTCGCGCTACGACGAAGCGACCCTGGACGTGCAGGCGACGGCCAATTTCCATTACAAGCCGCTGTGGGGCGCCGATCACTGGCTCTACGACGAACGGCGCACCCGCGTGACGATGGCCGACTGGTACAAACTGCGCGACCCGCGCCAGTACTATTATGCCACCTACAACATCGCCCGCGCCGGCCAGTACCAGACCACCGAGCGCAACATCGAGTTCGTGGACAAGCGCGGCCTGCTGGCTCATCTGGATCCGGCGTGGCGGGAGACGGTGGAAACCTATCTGCTGCCGCTGCGCCACATGGAATGGGGTGCGAACCTCAACTGCACCAACATCTGCGATCTGGGCTACGGCACCGCGGTCACGGCGGCGTCGATCTTCGCCGCCGGTGACCATCTGGCGCTGGCCCAGATCATCGGGCGCATCGGGCTGCTGCTGGACGGCAACACCGGCGCGTCGCTCGACCGGGCCAAGGACCGTTGGATGACGGCACCGGAATGGCAGGGCCTGCGCCGGCTGACCGAAGACACCCTGGTCGTCAAGGACTGGTTCGAGCTGCTCCTGGCCCAGAATCTGGCCATCGACGGCATCCTGTACCCGCTGGTCTACGGCCGTTTCGACGCGGCGGGGCAGGCGCTGGGCGGTTCGGCGGTGTCGATGCTGACCGAGTTCATGAACGAATGGTTCACCGAGCACAGCCGTTGGGTGGATGCGGTCATCAAGACCGCCGCGGCGGAATCGCCGGAAAACCGCGCCCTTCTGACCGGGTGGTTCGCCACCTGGGCCAGCCGCGCCGCCGGGGCCTTCGCGCCGCTGGCCGACCATGTGCTGGGGGCGGAGGAGGGGACCCGTGCCCTGGCCGAAGTGGTGGGGGGCCTGCAGGCCCGCGCCAAGACCCTGGGCCTTGCCGTCTGATCCGCTTTTTGCCGCAAAGGATTGCCCCCATGCCGCGCATCGCGTCGCTCACCCTTCAGGACACCGATACCGCCCGCCCGATCATCGAGGCGATCACCGAGGACAACCCCGGCGCCACCGTCCACAGCTTTCCCGGCATCGTCAAGATCGACCGCGAGGGCAGCCTGACCGTCCGCCGGGAATCCGTCGAAAGCCGGATCGGCCGTGTCTGGGATCCTCAGGAACTGCACCTGTCCATCGTGTCCATGGCCGGCAACGTGGACGAGGACGACGACTATTTCTCCGTCGCCTGGACCAACTGAAAAAACACGAGATCGGGGAAACGCCATGAACGCCGTCGCCAAGCTGGGCCTGAAGCAACGCTATTCTCTGCTGACCCGCGGGCTGGACTGGGAACCGTCCTACCAGTCGAAATCCGCCATCTATCCCTACGCCGAATTCGAAGGGATCAAGATCCACGACTGGTCCAAGTGGGAAGACCCGTTCCGTCTGACCATGGACGCCTATTGGAAGTTCCAGGCGGAAAAGGAACGCAAGCTCTACGCCGTGCTCGACAGCTTCGCCCAGAACAACGGGCAGATGGGGCTGACCGACGCCCGCTATGTCAACGCCGTCAAGCTGTTCCTGACCGGCGTGTCGCCGCTGGAATATCAGGCTCACCGCGGCTTTGCCCATGTGGGGCGCCACATCCCCGGCGTCGGCCCGCGGGTGGCCGCCCAGATGCAGTCCCTGGACGAACTGCGCCACGTGCAGACCCAGATCCACACGCTGAGCCACTACAACAAGTTCTTCGACGGCCTGCACGAGTTCCCCCACATGCATGACCGCGTGTGGTATCTGTCGGTGCCCAAGTCGTTCTTCGACGACGCCCGCACCGCCGGGCCGTTCGAATACTTCATCGCCATCGGCTTTGCCTTTGAATATGTGCTGACGAACCTGCTGTTCGTGCCGTTCATGTCGGGGGCCGCCTACAACGGCGACCTTGCCACCGTGACCTTCGGCTTCTCGGCCCAGTCGGACGAAAGCCGTCACATGACGCTGGGCATCGAGGTCATCAAGTTCCTGCTGGAACAGGATCCCGACAATCTGCCCATCGTGCAGAAGTGGGTGGACAAGTGGTTCTGGCGCGGGCACCGGGTTCTGGGCCTCGTGGCCATGATGATGGACTACATGCTGCCCAAGAAGATCATGTCCTGGCGCGAAGCGTGGGAGATCTATTTCACCGAGGCCGGCGGCTCGCTGTTCCAGGATCTGTCCCGTTACGGCCTGCGCGTGCCGAAATACGCCGACGTGGCGACGGCGGAGGCGGATCACATCTCCCACCAGAATTGGGCGGTGTTCTATCAATACACCCACGCCGCCGGGTTCCACACCTGGCTGCCCTCGGCTGAGGAAATGGACTGGCTGTCGGAGAAGTACCCGACCACCTTCGACAAATACTACCGTCCGCGCTTCGAGATGTGGGGCGAGATGGCGAAGGAAGGAAAGCGTTTCTACAACAACGCTCTGCCGCAGCTGTGCACCACCTGTCAGATCCCCATGGCCTACACCGAGCCGGGCGACCCGACCACCATTTCCTTCCGTCATTCCCATTACAAGGGCGACACGTATCACTTCTGCTCGGATGGCTGTAAGGACATCTTCGACAACGAGCCGGAGAAATACAGCCAGTCGTGGCTGCCGGTGCACCAGATCTTCCAGGGCAATTGCGGCGGCGCCTCGGTCGAGGAGGTGCTGAAGTGGTACCGGCTGAACCTGGGCGCCGACAATCTGGATCAGGCCGGTTCGCCCGATCAGGCCCAGTGGGACGCGTGGATGGAAGCCCGCCGCCGGGTCGCCGGCTGACGCCGCCCGCCCGAGGGGGGCGCGACCGATGCCCCCCTCTCAAATCAAAGAAAAACACCGGAGGAAACCCCATGGCCGTCGTCGCCCTGGAAAAGGACTACGCCGACAAGGTCGAGATCCGCGACCGTGTCGAGAATTTTCACGGCAACATCGTCGTCTATCTGCATTGGGAAGAGCATCTCAGCTTCTGCTCGGCCGTTGCCTTTCCCTTTCCGCCGTCCATGCCGTTCGGCGCGCTTCTGGCCGAGATCCTGCCCACCTATTACGGCGCGCACCCCGATTTCGCCGCCATCGACTGGGCGGCGGTGCGCTGGACCGTCGATGGGAACGACGTGACGCCCGACCCGGAAAAGAGCCTCGCCGACCATGGCGTCGGCCACAAGTCGCTGATCCGTTTCTGGACGCCGGGCCTGCACGGCTATCGCGGCTCGTTCAGCTAAACCAGGGGAGGGTGCGGCCGTGTCCCACACGCTGACGATCGAACCGACCGGCGACACCGTTGCCGTCGAAGAGGGCCAGACCATCCTGGACGCCTGTTTGCGTCAGGGGATCTGGATGCCCCACGCCTGCGGCCATGGGCTGTGCGGCACCTGCAAGGTGGAGGTGGCCGAGGGCGACATCGACCACGGCGACGCATCGGCCTTCGCGCTGATGGATTTTGAACGCGACGGCGGCAAAACCCTGGCCTGCACCGCCACCTTGCTGTCGGACGCGGTGATCGAAGCCGATCTGGACGACGAACCCGACGCAAAACGCATCCCGGTGCGCGATTTCACCGGCACGGTGGCCGAACTGATCGATCTGACCCACGACGTCAAGGGGGTGGTCATCGATCTGCCCGGCGACGGCATCGTCTTTCAGGCCGGGCAGTACATCAACCTGTCGGTGCCGGGGGTGGAGGGGCCGCGGGCCTTCTCGCTCGCCGGCCCGCCGTCGCGGCCCAACCGCATCGAACTGCACGTGCGGCTGGTGCCGGGCGGGCGGGCCACCGGCTGGATCCACCGTGATCTGGCGGTGGGGGACACGGTGCGGTTTTCCGGCCCCTACGGCCGCTTCTTCGTCCGCACCTCCGCCGCCCAGCCGATGATCTTCCTGGCCGGGGGGACCGGGCTGTCGTCGCCCAAATCCATGATCCTCGACCTGTTGGAGCAGGGCCGGGGGGAAGAGATGCTGTTGATCCATGGCGTGCGCGCCGTGCGGGATCTCTACGACCACGGGTTCTTCACCGATCTGGCGGCGCGTCATCCCAACCTGACCTATGTGCCGGTGCTGTCCGAACCCCGGCCCGGCGACGATTGGAACGGCGAAACCGGCTTCGTCCACGAAGCGTTGCAGCGCCGCTACGACGGGATGTTCGCCGGACGCAAGGCGTACCTGTGCGGCCCGCCGCCGATGGTGGAGGCGTGCATCCGCACCCTGATGCAGGGGCGCCTGTTCGAACGCGACATCTTCACCGAACGCTTCCTGACCGCGGGCGACGGCGACGCCGGCAAGGTGCGCAGCCCCGTCTTCCGGCGGCTGTAAGGGCAAGGGGAGGATCCCATGACCACGACCCACACCATTCATCTGGACGGCGCGGCCTTTCCCTGCCGCGACAGTGAAACCGTGATCGCCGCCCTGGAACGGGCGGCGGGGTTCGGGGCGGCGGCGGTGGGCGGACGCCGGGTACCGGTGGGCTGCCGCCAGGGGGGATGCGGCGTGTGCCGGGTCCATGTCCTGGACGGCCGCTACCGCGTCGGCGCCCAGAGCCGTGCCCACGTCAGCGCGGAGGAATCGGACCAGGGCATCGCCCTGGCCTGCCGCCTGATCCCGGAAACCGACCTGTCCCTGTCGCCCGCCCCGCGGGCACGGGGAAAAAAGACCAACGATATCAACAATATCTGAAAATCGGAGGAAACCTCACATGGCAGTCAACGGTGTGCTGCGCCCCGGCTTCATTCAGCTTCGCGTTCTCGACATGGCGGCGGCGCTGACCCATTACGTGGACCGGATGGGCCTCAATCTGGTGTCCACCGGCGACGACGGGCGCGTCTATCTGAAGGGCTGGGACGAGTTCGACCGCCACAGCGTCATCCTGCGCCAGACCGACGAGGCGGGGATGGACGTCATGGGCTTCAAGGTGGCGGCCGAAGCCGACCTTGAGCGTTTCGAGGAGCGCATCCGCGCCTGGGGGCTGGCGGTGGACCATGTGGCCGCCGGGGAACAGCCGGGGGTGGGCCGCCGCATCGGCTTCACCCTGCCGTCGGGCCATCGGATCGAGCTGTACGCGACCATCGAGCTGTCGAGCAACCACCCGCCGATCCTCAACCCCGATGTGTGGCCGGAAGAACCGCGGGGCATGAAGGCCACCCGTTTCGACCACGCGCTGCTCTACGGTCCCAACATCGACGAGAACCTGCGCTTCTTCACCGAGGTGCTCGATTTCTCGCTGGCGGAAAAGGTGGAATTGCCCGACGGGCTGCTGGCGATCTGGCTGACCTGTTCCAACAAGGCCCATGACATCGCCTTCGTCAAGCACGCGGATCCGGGCAAGTTCCACCACGCTGCCTTCTTCCTGGAAAGCTGGTTCGACATCGGCCACGCCGCCGACATCATGAGCCGTTACAACATCTCCATCGACATCGGCCCGACCCGCCACGGCATCACCCGCGGCCAGACCATCTATTTCTTCGACCCCTCGGGCAACCGGAACGAGGTGTTTGCCGGCGGTTACACCTATTACCCCGACAACCCCACCCGCATGTGGGACCACAACGAACTGGGCAAGGGCATCTTCTATTACGAACGTGTCCTGAACGAACGCTTCCTGACCGTTGTGACCTGACCGGGGAGGGTGGGGCCATGGAACTGACCGTGCGTCAGGACACGATCGGCGACGAGGCGGCCCTGGCCGCCGTCGCCGCCGCCGTCCGCCGGGGGCGGGAACTGGGGGTGGCGGTGAACGCTGCCGTGGTGGATGCGGGCGGCAATCTTGCCGCCTTCCTGCGGGCACCCGGCGCCTTTCTCCACTCCATCGACATCGCTCAGGACAAGGCGCTGACCGCGGTCAGCTTCGGCATGGCGACGGCGGACCTGGGCCGCCTGATCGCCGGCAACCCCGACCTGCGCGACGGGCTGATCCGCCGCGACCGGCTGACCGCCTTTGCCGGCGGCTATCCCATCCGCATCGGCGGGGCGGGACCGGAAGGCCGGGTGGTGGGGGGCATCGGGGTGTCCGGTGCCTCCGAGGAACAGGATTGCCTGTGCGCGCTGGCCGGTCTGGCGGCGCTGGGGCTTCAGCCCGACAACCCATAAGACACAAGGGACGCAAAGACCCATGACGACGACAACCCTTTCCCGCGCCGGGGCGGCCTCGGCCGACGCCGGGGCGGAGGTCAAGGAAACGCTGCACTTCATCGATGGCGCCTACACCCGCGGCACCTCGGGGCGGACCTTCCAGAACCGCTCGCCCATCGACGGTTCGCTGGTGTCGGTGGTGCACGAAGCCTCCCAGGCCGACGTGGACGCGGCGGTGCGCGCCGCCCGCGCCGCCCTGGCCGGTCCGTGGGGCCGGATGACGGTGCAGGAGCGGGTGGATATCCTCTACAAGGTGGCCGACGGCATCACCCGCCGCTTCGACGAATTCCTGGCCGCCGAAATCGCCGACACCGGCAAGCCGCAATCGCTGGCCAGCCACATCGACATCCCGCGCGGGGCGGCCAATTTCAAGATCTTCGCCGACGTGGTGAAGAACGTCCCGTCGGAATTCTTCGCCATGGCCACCCCCGACGGGGCCGGGGCGCTGAACTACGCCGTGCGCGGGCCGAAGGGGGTGATCGGGGTCATCAGCCCGTGGAACCTGCCGCTTCTGCTGATGACGTGGAAGGTCGGGCCGGCGCTGGCCTGCGGCAACACCGTGGTGGTGAAGCCGTCGGAGGAAACCCCCACCACCACCGCCCTGCTGGGCGAGGTGATGAACGAGGCGGGCGTACCCCCCGGCGTCTACAACGTGGTGCACGGCTTCGGTCCCAATTCGGCGGGCGAGTTCCTGACCACCCACCCGCAGGTGGACGCCATCACCTTCACCGGCGAAACCCGCACCGGCGAAGCGATCATGAAGGCCGCGGCCAACGGGGTGCGCGCGGTGTCGTTCGAACTGGGCGGCAAGAACCCCGCGGTGATCTTCGCCGACTGCGACCTGGACAAGGCCGTGGAGGGCACGTTGCGCTCGGCCTTCGCCAACTGCGGCCAGGTCTGTCTGGGCACCGAGCGGGTCTATGTGGAACGTCCGGTCTTCGCCGAATTCGTGGCGCGGCTGAAGGCGGGGGCCGAGGCGCTGAAGCCCGGCCATCCCTTCGCCCTCGGCACCTCGCTGGGGCCGCTCATCAGCCAGGAGCACCGGGACAAGGTGCTGTCCTATTACCGCCGGGCCGTGGCGGACGGCGCCACCGTGGTCACCGGCGGCGGCATCCCCGACATGCCGGAGGAACTGCGCGGCGGCTCATGGATCCAGCCGACCATCTGGACCGGCCTGTCCGACGACAGTGCGGTGGTGCGGGAAGAGATCTTCGGCCCCTGCTGCCACATCCGCCCCTTCGATACGGAGGAGGAGGCGATCGAGCTTGCCAACGACACCCCCTATGGTCTGGCGGCGGCGGTGTGGACGGAAAACCTCAGCCGCGCCCACCGGGTCGCCGGGCGGATCGAGGCGGGGATCGTCTGGGTCAATTCCTGGTTCCTGCGCGACCTGCGCACCGCGTTCGGCGGGTCCAAGCTGTCGGGCATCGGCCGGGAAGGTGGTGTGCATTCGCTGGAGTTCTACACCGAACTCAAGAACATCTGCGTGAAGCTGTGAGGACCGGGCGATGAGCGCGCATTCCATTCAGACCGCCGCCGACCGCCTGTTCGAGGCGCACCGCAGCGGCACCCCCTGCGATCCCATCCGCGAGCTTCTGCCCGACGGCGGCGTGGATGACGCCTATGCGGTGCAGGAGATCAACACCGGCCGCTGGCTGGCCGAGGGGCGGGTGCTGGCAGGGCGCAAGATCGGCCTGACCTCGCTGGCGGTGCAGAAACAGCTTGGCGTCGATCAGCCCGATTACGGCATGCTGTTCGCCGATATGGCGGTGCCGGATGGGGAGGAAATCCCCCGCCACCGCCTGATCCAGCCCAAGGCGGAAGCGGAAGTGGCCTTCGTCCTCGGCCGGGATCTGGCGTCGGAGCACATCACCATCCCCGACGTGATCCGCGCGGTGGATTACGCCCTGCCGGCGCTGGAGATCGTGGACAGCCGCATCGCCGGCTGGAACATCCGCATCCTCGACACCGTGGCCGACAACGCATCCAGCGGCCTCTATGTGCTGGGCAACGAGCCGAAGCGGCTGGACGGGCTGGATCTGCGCCTGTGCGGCATGGTCATGGAGATCCGCGGCGAGCCGGTCTCGACGGGAGCGGGTGCGGCGTGTCTGGGCCACCCGCTGAACGCGGTTTTGTGGCTGGCGCGGGTGATGGCGCGGGCTGGCCGTCCGCTGAAGGCGGGGGACACGGTTCTGTCGGGTGCCTTGGGTCCGATGG
>CALBDS010000041.1 GCA_937927415.1 uncultured Rhodospirillaceae bacterium | reverse complement strand
TCTGAATCACACCGAGATTCCTCTCGTCCACCCTTATCCTAGCGCCTATGGGGCGACTGCCCCGGCCCCGTTTGGAGGCTGACGCCTCCAAGCCTCCACCTTTTTTATCCATAAGAAAAAAGGGGGTTTGGGCATCGCCCCAAGCGGGTTTGGGCGGCAGCCCAATTTACCCGGCGTGGCGCGTCTCCCACAACGCCCGCGCCAGAGCCTCGGCCTGCTGTTGGTCTTCTGCCCGCCCCAGCAGAACCAGGGCGACGGCGGCGGTGGCAATCACCACCGCCTCGCCCTCGTCATCGCGGGCATCTCCGGTCCACACGGCGCGGAAACGATCCAGGTCCATCATCGTGTCGTGGCGCACGGCGGGGGTATCGGCCATCGGCGCCCACACGGCACTGCCCAGAGCGCCGTCGGTGACGGTCAGCACCTCGCACGGTTTTTCCGGGCGGCGTTCGGCCTCGCCGCCTTCGCCCTTGAACACCGCCAGCCGCGGCTGGCCCAGCAGGGCGGCGGCCTTCTGATGAGCGTCACGGTAGGGGGGATGGGCCACCCCCATGATCTGGCACGGGGCATCGAACGGGTTGAGCATCCGCGCCACCGTGTGCATGGGGTTGCGCAGGCCCAGCATCTTTTTCAGCCCGATGATGCCCTGCATGGCCGGGCTGAGCCGGGCCAGCGGCAGATAGGCGAAACGATCCCGCCGCAGCCGTGCCGCGGCGTCCTCCAGCGAGTCCGCCGACGAGATGCCCAGAGCGGCCAGCGCCTCGCCGGTGAACAGCCGCCCGGCGGTGTGGCCGTCGGTGCCGTGCATGAACACCGTCACCCCATGGCGGGCCAGCAGCAGCGCCGACAGCAGGAACCACGGCAGCCGCCGCGACTTTCCGGCATAGCTGGGCCAGTCCAGATCCACCGCCGGCCGGTCGGCGGGCAGGGGCAGGGCGTTGCGGCAGGCGCGGGTGAAACCGGCCAGTTCGTCCGGGGTTTCGGTCTTCACCCGGATCAGGCAGAGGAAGGCGCCGAGCTGGATTGGCTCCACCTCTCCCCGCAGGATCATGCCCACCGCGGCCTCCGTCTCCTCCAGCGTCAGCGAGCGGGACAGGGTTGGCCCCTTGCCGAGGATGCGGACGTACGGGGCGAAGGGGTGTTCGGTCTGGCTCATGACGGCGGCCCTGTCAGGTGTGCGGACGGTATGGACGGCGCAGTATTCCAGACCGGGCCGCGCGGCGTCACTCGCTTTCGGGCAGGTCGCTCAGATCGGGGTGAACCTTGAAAAGCTGGAACTGCGGCCCCTGGTGCAGAAGGGTCAGATGGGCCGGGTCGGGGTTGGGGCTGTTCCCCTCGGTGAACAGGACGTAGAGGTAATCATAGCGGGTCGGCCAGGTGTCCCAGTAATGGGGCTGTCCGGGCACGCTTTCGTCCGCCGAGGCCAGAAGCTGGCTGACGGTGGGCGGGTCGCCGTCGCTGTCGTCCACCAGATCGCGGTATTCCGGGCGGATGGACAGGATCTGCTTGCCCGGCACGCTGAAGGCGGTGGACACCAGGGCCGACCGTTCGATCATGGCGATGCAGGGCGCGTGGCTCAGCGCCTGATTGGTCATCTCGTTGCCGACCGGTTGATCGGCATGGGCCACCAGAACCGAGCTGCCGGGGTCGATCAGGTGCATCGACTCCTGCATGTCGGTGTTCACATGGCGCAGCGCCTGCCAGTTCACCTGAACATCGACGAAGCGCACCAGCGCCACCCCCACCAGAAAGGCGTAGAAGGCGGTGCGCACCGCACGGTCGTCGGCATCGAATCGGATGAAGCCGATGATGAGGAACAGCAGCGCCACCGGCAGCCGGGTGTCGGCCACCCACGATCCGAACAGCATGCGCGGCATCGCCATGAACACCGCCGTCCCCAGCACCAGGAACACCAGCCCCATGGGGTGCAGCGACAGCAGGTTGCGGCGGATGGCCCAGATGACGCCGGCCGCCACCAGACCGGCCACCGTCAGGTCGAAGGTATCCCAATAGCCCTGAATGATGAACAGCAGCCCATCGAGCTTGCCCGACGATTCCCAGATGTTCTCGGTGGACAGGCCCAGCGTCGGGCTGGCCAGCATCAGCGGGATCACCGGCAGGAACGGCAGGCCGAAGGCCAGCGCGTCGGTGATGATCCGCCGGCGCCCGGCGGGGGTGCGGATGCCGGGCCAGGAGCGGGACAACAGCCACCCCTCCACACTCAGCAGCGCCAGCCCGTACAGCCCCACCGCAAACAGGTGGCAGGCGAACAGCGCCAGCACCGCCAGGGCCGACAGCGTGCCGCGCAGCAGCGGCGACCGCTCGCGGCAGGCGATCCAGCCGGCCAGCGCCCAGGTGGCCACCCCGACCCCGAACAGGTAGTTCATGAAGCCGAACAGGAAGATCCCATTATAAAGGAATGGGAACACCACCAGCGGCCAAGGCGACAGCCGCCCGTACAGCGCCCGGTGCACCGCCAGCGGCCCGGTCGCCAGCAAGGCCAGCGTGGCGAAGACGAACAGTTGCCCGGCGGTGTAGATGTCGGTGATGCGCAGCAGCGGCGGCACCAGCAGATCCATCACTAGATTGGGGATGATCGCCCAATCGATCTCATAGAGCCGGGCCAGGGCCGGATCGTTGCCGATTCCGGCGATCACCCGCATCCGGGCCAGATGGTTGACGTAATCGGCCAGCGGCGGAATCTCGTCGGTGAAGACGGGGGCCGCGGCGGCCAGCAGCAGAAGACAGAAAACAGGCACGAACAAACGGCCGGGTGCGGCTGCTGCCTGCAAGACCGGCCGGAAAACGTCGGTGCGGCTCATCATGGGTCCGGGGTGCGGGAAGTGGACAATGGAATCACTACCCCAAACCGCCTAGGCTGCCTAGATCAAAGCCTGTGATACTGGTTTTGGGGCTGCCCCGCTGCATTTTCACAACAGGGCCTGTTGCCAAACCGGGCAGGGCGGGCTATGAAAGCGCCGTCGTCAAAACCTCACGCGGGCTGGCGGGTGACCGGGTGACCCCTGGGCATCCCCTCCGGTGTTTGCGCTTGCGCCGAATCGGCGCAGGCCAGACCAACGTCCGCGGCGGAACAACCGGATCATAAGGATTACGATCATGGCTATCCCGACCTTCTCCATGCGCCAGCTGCTGGAAGCCGGCGTCCACTTCGGCCACCACACCCGCCGCTGGAACCCCAAGATGGGGACCTATCTGTTCGGCGTGCGCAACGGCGTGCACATCATCGATCTGGAACAGACCGTTCCGATGCTGCACCGTGCGCTGCAGGCCGTGCGCGACGTGGTGGCCGGCGGCGGCCGCGTCCTGCTGGTGGGCACCAAGCGCCAGGCGCAGGAGCGTGTGGCGGAAGCTGCCGCCAAGTGCGGCCAGTACTACGTCAACCACCGCTGGCTCGGCGGTATGCTGACCAACTGGAAGACCATCTCCCAGTCGATCAAGCGCCTGCGCGAAATGGAAGAGCGGCTGTCCGGTGACACCTCGGGATTGACCAAGAAGGAAATCCTGATGCTGAACCGCGAGAAGGACAAGCTGGAACGCGCGCTCGGCGGTATCAAGGAAATGGGCGGCCTGCCCGACATCCTGTTCATCATCGACACCAACAAGGAATCGATCGCGGTCAAGGAAGCCAACAAGCTGGGCATCCCGGTGATCGCGGTTCTCGACTCCAACTCCGATCCGGACGGCGTGGCCTTCCCGATCCCGGGCAACGACGACGCGCTGCGCGCCATCGACCTGTATTGTGAACTGGTCCAGGGCGCCGTGCTCGACGGTCTGCAGGCCGAAATGAGCGCCGCCGGCATCGACGTGGGCGCCCAGGAAGACGCCCCGGAAGAGGCTCTGCCGGAAGAGGGTGAGGCTGAAGAGGCTCCGGCCCAGGCCTGATCCGCCGCATGGGGCAGCCGGGCCGCCGAGGTGGCCCCGGCTGCCTTTTTTGTACCGATCTGTTTCGATTTAGACCGTTTTCGGGAGAAAGGGCTGACCATGGCCGAGATTACCGCCTCGCTCGTCAAGGAACTGCGCGAGAAGACCGGCGCCGGCATGATGGACTGCAAGAAGGCGCTGGCGGAAACCGCCGGCGACCTCGAAGGCGCCGTTGACTGGCTGCGCAAGAAGGGCCTTGCCGCCGCCGCCAAGAAGTCGGGCCGCGTGGCCGCCGAAGGTCTGGTGGCCGTGGCGACCGACGGCGCGTCGGGTGCGGCTGTGGAAGTGAACGCGGAAACCGACTTCGTTGCCCGCAACGAAACCTTCCAGGGCTTCGCCGCCAACGTCGCCACGCTGACCGTCGCCGGCAATGCCGACGTCGAGGCGCTGAAGGGCGTTGCGTTCCCCGGCACCGGCCGCACGGTCGGCGAGGAGCTGACCCACCTGATCGCCACCATCGGCGAAAACATGAACCTGCGCCGTGCGGCCAAGCTGTCGGTGCCCGCGGGTGTGGTGGTGTCCTACGTCCACTCGGCCATTGCGCCGGGTCTGGGCAAGATCGGCGTTCTGGTGGCTCTGGAATCCACCGGCGACACCGCCAAGCTGACCGAGCTGGGCAAGTCGATCGCCATGCATGTGGCCGCCGCCCGTCCGGACGCGCTCGACATCGCCGACGTGGACGTGTCCGCCCTGGAGCGTGAAAAGAGCGTGCTGGCCGAGCAGGCCCGCGCCTCCGGCAAGCCGGAAGCCATCATCGAGAAGATGGTCGAAGGCCGCCTGCGCAAGTACTACGAAGAGGTCTGCCTGCTGGAGCAGATCTATGTGATCGACGGGGAAACGAAGGTCCGTGCGGTGGTCGAAAAGGCCGCCAAGGACATCGGCGCCCCGGTGAAGCTGACCGGCTTCATCCGCTACGCGCTCGGCGAAGGCATCGAGAAGGCCCAGTCGGACTTCGCGGCGGAAGTGGCCGCCGCGGCCGGCGGCGCTGCCTGATCCACGCGCCTGCCTGATCCGTTTTCCCCCGCCGCCGTTTCGGTGGCGGGGGGAGCGGTTCTTGTGCGGGAACGCGGGCCGGACGCCGCCGTGATGCCACGCGCCTGGGCTGCCGGCCAATGTTGTTGATCGGTTCACGAAAACACAGATGGGGCGGGTCCATGGCAGAAATCACGGCGGCTGACCACACGGACGCGACGGGCGGCGGCGCCCGTTACAAGCGCGTTCTGCTGAAGGTGTCGGGCGAAGCCCTGATGGGGCAGCGTGACTACGGCCTCGACCCCGAGATGATCCGTCAGGTGGCCGAAGAGGTCCGCACCGTCGTGCGCATGGGCGTGCAGGTGTGTCTGGTCATCGGCGGCGGCAACATCTTCCGCGGTGTCAAGGGTGCCGCATCGGGCATGGAACGGGCCAGCGCCGATTATATGGGCATGCTGGCGACCGTGATTAATGCCCTGTCCATGCAAAGCGCGCTGGAGCGCATCGGCGTCAGCACCCGCGTGCAGTCGGCCATCCCCATGTCGTCGGTGTGCGAGCCGTACATCCGCCGCCGGGCCATCCGCCATATGGAAAAGGGCCGGGTGGTGATCTTCGCCGCCGGCACCGGCAACCCCTTCTTCACCACCGACACCGCGGCGGCTCTGCGCGCGTCCGAAATGGGCTGCGACGGGCTTTTGAAGGCGACGCAGGTGGATGGCGTCTACACCGCCGACCCCAAGAAGGATCCCAACGCCACCCGCTACGAGCGTCTGACCTATCTGGAGGTTCTGTCGAAGGATCTGCAGGTGATGGACGCTTCGGCCATTGCGCTGGCGCGGGAAAACCACATTCCGATTCTCGTGTTCTCCATCCACACCCCCGGCATGTTCGCCGAGGTGATGGCGGGGAACGGCAAATTCACCATCATTACGGACGAAGAAAGGGAGTGACCCGTGGTCCCTGATGTCTCCGACCTCAAGCGGCGTATGGATGGCGCGCTTGATGCTCTCAAGAAGGAACTGTCCGGTCTGCGCACCGGCCGCGCCTCCACCAACCTGCTGGAGCCGGTGACGGTCGAGGCCTACGGCAGCCGCGTCCATCTCAAGGAAGTGGCCAACGTGTCGGTGCCCGAGCCGCGCCTGCTGTCGGTGCAGGTGTGGGACCGCACCATGATTAAGGCGGTGGAAAAGGCCATCCGCGATTCCGGCCTGGGCCTGAACCCCCAGACCGAAGGCCAGACCATCCGAGTGCCGATCCCCGACCTGTCGCAGGAACGCCGCCAGGAACTGGTGAAGGTGGCCCATAAGTACGCCGAACAGGCCCGTGTCGCCGTGCGCAATGTGCGCCGTGACGGTATGGATGCGCTGAAAAAGGCGGAAAAGGCCAACGAAATCAGCCAGGACGAGCAGAAGGGGCTGGCCGACAAGGTTCAGACCGTGACCGATCAGCACATCAAGCAGATCGACGAGATCGTGGCGGTCAAGGAAAAGGAAATTCTGCAGGTCTGACCGGAATGTACGATGCTCAATCGAGCCGCCCGGCGGAACCGCCCGTCCATGTGGCCATCATCATGGACGGGAACGGACGCTGGGCCAAGGCGCGCGGGTTGCCCCGCACCGCCGGCCACAAAAAAGGCGTGGATGCGGTGCGGCGCTCGATTACAGCGGCGCGCGAATTGGGCATCGGCTATCTGACCCTGTTCAGCTTTTCCTCCGAAAACTGGCGCCGGCCGGAGGAGGAGGTGAGCGACCTGATGGGGTTGCTGCGCTTCTACCTGCGCAGCGAGGTGGCGGAACTGCACAAGGCCGGGGTGCGGCTGCGGGTGATCGGCGACCGCACCCGGCTGTCGCCCGACATCGTGTCCCTGATCGATCATGGGGAGGCGCTGACCGCCGCCAACACCGCGCTGACGGTGGTGATTGCGCTCAGCTACGGCGGACGGCAGGAAATCGCCATGGCCGCCCGGCGGCTGGCCGAGGATGTGGCCGCCGGCCGCCTCAGCCCCGATGCGGTGGATGAAACGGCGCTGGCGGCACGTCTCTACACCGCCGATATTCCCGATCCCGACCTGCTGATCCGCACCAGCGGGGAACTGCGCCTGAGCAATTTCCTGCTCTGGCAGACGGCTTATACGGAGCTGGTGTTCACGGACACGCTCTGGCCCGATTTCACCAAGAGCGATCTGGAGGCCGCCATTGCCGAATTCCAGCGACGCGACCGGCGCTTCGGCGCCACCACCGGCACCCGCGAAAAGCGGTGAGCTGAAAGCGCGCATCCTCTCATCCCTGGTTCTGGGGCCGGCGGTTCTGGCGCTGGTGTGGCTGGGCGGCTGGCCGTTCCGGCTGCTGCTGGCCGGCGCGGCGCTGATCGCGGTTCGGGAATGGGTGGTGATCGTCGGCGGAACGGCGCGTAACCCCACGGTGCTGCCGCTGGCCCTGGGGTCGGCGGCGCTGGCGTTCGCGGCGGCGCTGGTGGCGGGGCCGCCCGCCGGCGTGGTGGCGGCGCTGGTGCTGGCGGTGGTGGTGGGCTGGTCGGCCGCGGGCCATGACCGCGGGTGGATGGCCGCGGGTCTGCCCTATGTGGTCCTTGGCGCCATCGGTCTGGACTGGCTGCGGGAATCGCCCCACGGCGGGCTGGGGCTGCTGCTGTATGTGATGCTGGCGGTGTGGGCCACCGACATCGGCGCGTACGCCGCCGGGCGGAGCATCGGCGGGCCGAAACTGGCGCCGCGCCTGTCACCGAAAAAGACCTGGGCCGGGCTGATCGGCGGTGTGGTGAGTTCGGCGCTGGCCGGGGCGCTGGTGGCGCTGGCGGTGGGGGCGGCGCGTCCGGGAGTGGCGGCACTGATCGGGGCGGTGCTGGCGGTGGTGGCCCAGGCGGGCGACCTGTTTGAATCGGCGGTCAAGCGGCGCTATGGCGTGAAGGACAGCGGAACGCTGATCCCCGGTCACGGCGGGTTGCTGGACCGCATCGACGGGCTGCTGACCGCGGCGGCGGCCCTCGCGCTGTTTCACGCTGCCGCGGGAGAGGTGCTGGCATGGTGGTGACGGCTGCGGCGGGGGATGAACGCCGCCCGGTGACGATCCTTGGGTCCACGGGGTCGGTGGGGACCCAGACGGTGGACCTGATCGCCCGCGCGCCCGAGGCTTTCGTGGTGGAGGCTCTGACCGCCAACCGCAACGTCGCCCTGCTGGCGCAGCAGGCCCGCGCTCTGGGGGCCAGGCTGGCGGTGGTTGCCGACGAAACCCGCTATGGCGACCTGAAGGACGCCCTGGCCGGCACGGGGATCGAGGTTGCCGCCGGGGCCGCGGCGGTGACGGACGCGGCGGCCCGTCCCGCCGACTGGGTGATGTCGGCCATCGTCGGTGCGGCGGGGCTGGAACCCACCCTGGCGGCGGTGCGCCGCGGCGTCCATGTGGCCTTCGCCAACAAGGAAACGCTGGTGTGCGCCGGTGCCCTGATGATGGACGAGGTGCGCGCCCACGGCGCCACCCTGCTGCCGGTGGACAGCGAACACAGCGCCATCTACCAGTGTTTTGATTTCCAGCATCCCGAACGGGTCAGCCGGCTGGTGCTGACCGCTTCGGGCGGGCCGTTCCGCACACGTGACCGCGCCTTCATGGCCGCGGTCACCCCGGAACAGGCGGTGGCTCATCCCACCTGGGACATGGGCGCCAAGATCTCGGTGGACAGCGCCACCATGATGAACAAGGGGCTGGAACTGATCGAGGCCCACTTCCTGTTCGACGTGCCCGAAGAGCGCATCGACGTGCTGGTCCACCCCCAATCCGTGATCCATTCCCTGGTGGAGTATGTGGACGGGTCGGTGCTGGCCCAGCTCGGCACGCCCGACATGCGCACGCCCATCGCCTATGCCCTGGCGTGGCCCGACCGCATGGAAACCCCGGCCCAGCGGCTGGATCTGGTCCGGGCGGCGTCGCTGACCTTCGAAGCGCCCGATCCCGTGCGTTTTCCGGCCTTGCGGCTGGCGCGGGCCGCCTTGCAAAGCGGTGGCGGTGCGCCCACTATCCTCAGTGCCGCGAACGAGGTCGCTGTGTCCGCTTTCCTGGAGCGCCGCATCGGTTTCCTGCACATCGAGCGGGTGGTGGAAGACACCCTGGCGGCGCTGCCGCACCGGGTGCCGTCCAGCCTTGCCGACGTGCGGGCCATCGACGGGGATGCCCGCCGGGTCGCCGGGACCCTCCTCGAATCGCTTGCCGCGTAAAAGGCTGGATAAAGGCTGGTCCTGATGTCGATTCTGGGTGGTTTCGGAACGTCGGTTCTGGCGTTCCTGGTGGTTTTGTCCGTTCTCGTCTTCGTGCACGAGTTCGGGCATTATTATATCGCGCGCCGCAACGGCGTGCGGGTCGAAACCTTCTCCATCGGCTTCGGGCCGGAACTGTTCGGCTGGACCGACCGCGCCGGTACCCGGTGGAAGGTCAGCCTTCTGCCGCTGGGCGGTTTCGTCAAGATGTTCGGCGACGCCGACCCTGCCAGCACCCCTTCGGCCCATCTTGTGGCGATGACCGAGGAGGAGAAGGCGGTGTCGTTCCACCACAAGCGGGTGGGGCAGCGCGCCGCGGTGGTGGCCGCCGGGCCGTTGGCCAACTTCGCCTTTGCCATCGTGGCCCTGGGCCTGCTCTACGCCACCGTCGGCCAGCCCTTCACCCCGCCGGACGTGGGCGGGGTGCAGCCGGGCAGTGCGGCCGAGCGGGCGGGGCTGATGCCCGGCGACGTGATCCGCTCCATCGACGGCACCTCCATCGAGCGGTTCGAGGAAATCCGTCAGATCGTCTCGCTGAAGCCGGGGCTGCCGCTGTCCATGACCGTGGAGCGCGACGGCCGCACCCTGGCCCTGACCGCCACGCCGGAGGCGTCGGAACTGACCGACCGATTCGGCAACGTCCACCGTGTCGGCCTGCTGGGGATTTCACGGGCCGGCATGGATTATGTCCGCCACAACCCCCTGACCGCCGTGTGGCAGGCCGGGCGTGAGGTCGCGGGCATGGTTGGCGGCACCTTCACCGCCCTGGGCCAGATGATTCGCGGCGACCGCGGCACCGAGGAGTTGGGCGGGCCGCTGCGCATCGCCCAGATGTCGGGCGAGGTGGCCCAGACCGGCCCTTACGCCTTGATCTGGTTCATGGCCTTCCTGTCGGTCAATCTGGGCCTCATCAACCTGTTTCCGGTGCCGCTGCTGGACGGCGGGCACCTGCTGTTCTACGCCTTTGAAGCGGTGCTGGGAAAACCCTTGCCGCCGCGGGCGCAAGAATACGGTTTCCGCATCGGGTTGGCTCTGGTATTAACGCTCATGGTCTTCGCCACATGGAACGATCTTGTGCAACTGCGCGTGGTCGATTTCGTCAGGGGACTCATTTCTTAAAGTCGCGTTTCGGAAGCCTTGGGGGGCTGTTTTGCGGGTGTCGTTGAAAGCTCTGGCGTGGGGCCTGATGGCCGGCTGCGCCATGACAGCGGTCTCGGTTGGCATGGCCCAGGCGCAGCAAGGGGCGGCCGGTGCGGCGATCCAGGTGGCGCAGATGTCGGGTGGCACGATCCGGGATATCCGGGTCGATGGCTCCCAGCGCATCGAGGCGGCGACGGTGCGGTCGTACCTGTCCGTTGCCCCCGGCGACCCGTTCGATCCCGACCGGATCGACCAGTCGCTGAAGGCGCTGTACGCCACCGGCCTGTTCGCCGACGTGTCGCTGGAACGCTCCGGCGACGTGCTGGTGGTGAAGGTCCAGGAAAACCCCATCATCAACCGCATCGCCTTCGAGGGGAACAAGCGGATCGAGGATGACAAGCTGCAGGCGGAAATCCAGCTCCGCCCGCGCGTCGTCTACACCCGCACCCGCGTGCAGACCGATGTCCAGCGCATCATGGACATCTACCGCCGCCAGGGCCGGTTCGCGGTCACCATCGAGCCGAAGATCATCAAGCTCGACCAGAACCGCGTCGATCTGGTGTTCGAAATCAACGAAGGGCCGCGCACCGGCGTGCGCTCCATCACCTTCATCGGCAACGAGCATTTCAGCGACAGCACCCTGCGCGGCGAAATTTCCACCAAGGAAAGCACGTGGTGGCGGTTCCTGTCGTCCGACGACAGCTATGACCCCGACCGGGTGACCTACGACCGCGAACTGCTGCGCCGCTATTACCTGAAGGAAGGCTACGCCGATTTCCGCGTGGTGTCGGCGGTGGCCGAACTGACGCCGGAGCGCGAGGATTTCCTCATCACCATCACGGTTGAGGAAGGCGAGCGGTACAAATTCGGCAAGATTGACATCAAGAGCAACCTGAAGGCGCTCGATCCCGAGACGCTGAAGGGTGCGATCGCCGCGTCGGAAGGGGACTGGTACAACGCCCAGGCGGTGGAAGATACCATCACCAAGCTGACCGCCGCCGTCGGCGATCAGCAGTACGCCTTCGTCGATATCCGCCCGCGCATCGTCCGCAACCGCGAAAACCTGACGATCGACGTCACGTACGAGATCAACGAGGGGCCGCGGGTCTTCGTTGAGCGCATCGACATCAACGGCAACGTCCGCACGCTGGACAAGGTGATCCGCCGCGAAATGCTGGTGGCTGAAGGCGACCCCTTCAACGCCACCAAGCTGCGCCGGTCGGAACAGCGCATCAAGGATCTGGGGTTCTTCGAAACCACGCAGATCACCACGGCCGACGGCTCCGCCCCCGACCGCACGGTGGTCAATGTGGATGTGAAGGAGCAGTCCACCGGCGAAATCGCGCTGGGGGCCGGTTTCTCCACCACCGACGGCGTGCTGGGTGACTTCTCGATCCGCGAACGCAACTTCCTCGGCCGCGGCCAGGATCTGCGGCTGGGCGCCACCCTGTCCACCCGGCGCCAGGAATACGACGTCAGCTTTACCGAGCCGTATTTCCTCGACCGCGACCTGTCCGCCGGTATCGACCTGTTCCGCATCAGCCGGAACTATCAGGACGAAGCGTCGTACAACGAACACAACACCGGCTTCTCGCTGCGCCTGGGCTTCCCGCTGACCGAGCATCTGCGCCAACGCGTCTACTACCAGTTGACCAGCACCCGCATCGAGAACGTGCCCGACACCGCCTCGATCTACATTCAGAACGAGGAAGGGTCGCACGTCACCTCGCTGATCGGCCAGGAACTGACCTATGACCGGCGCAACAGCCGTCTGGCGCCCACCGATGGCTATTATGTGCGTCTGGTGACCGATTTTGCCGGTCTCGGCGGCACCTCGAAGTACTTCCGCACCAAGATCGGTGCCGGTTATTACCTGCCGCTGGTGTCTGACGAGGTGGTGCTGAGCGCCACCAGCGAAATCGGCTATATCGTCGGCGTGAACGGCAAGGATGTCCGGGTGTCCGACCGCTTCTTCCTGGGCGGCGACACGCTGCGCGGCTTCCGTACCGCCGGCGTCGGCCCGCGGGATCTGCGCACCAGCGACGCGCTGGGTGGGCGTGAGTACGCCCGCGGCAGCGTTGAGGTGTCGTTCCCCCTGGGCCTGCCGGAAGAGTTCGGCCTGAAGGGGCATGCCTTCACCGACGCCGGTGTCTTGAAGGAAAGTGACATCACCAACGATCCGAACGTGACCGACGATTCGTCGATCCGTGTGTCGGTGGGCACGGGTGTGTCGTGGAAGTCGCCGTTCGGCCCGATCCGCATCGATCTGGCCATGCCGGTGAAGAAAGAAAGCTATGACCGGCGGGAAGTCTTCCGCTTCAGCTTCGGAACCAGGTTCTAAACCATGATGAAGAAATCCTTCGGGAAAATCCTTGGCGCTTTCCTTGGGACGTCGGTGCTCGCCACCGGGCTGGTCCTGTCGTCGCCCCAGCCGGCGCGGGCGGAGCTGAAGGCCCCGACCATCGCCGTCGTGGACGTGCAGAAGATCCTGCAGGAATCCACCGCCGCCCAGGGTGTGCAGAAGGCCATCGAAGCCCAGCGTGAAACCTACCAGAAGGAAATCTCCTCTCTGGAAGAGAAGCTGCGCACCGCCGAGGCTGAACTGCGCAAGCAGCAGACGATCCTGTCGGCCGACGCCTTCGCCGGCAAGCGCCGCGATTTCGAAAAGCAGGTCGCCGACGTGCAGCGCACGGTGCAGACCCGCAAGCGCGCGCTTGACGGTGCTTTGACCGATTCCATGAATCAGGTTCAGAAGACCATGGTGGACATCATCACCGAGGTGGCCAAGGAACAGGGCGCCAACGTGGTTCTGGCCCGTCATCAGGTGGTGCTGGTCGAAACCAACCTGGATGTGACCGACGTGGTTCTGGACCGGCTCAACAAAAAGCTGCCCAAGGTCGCCGTGACCATTCCCAAGCAGTAATCCGATCGCCGGCCGGGGATGGGAACCGTCCCCGGCTGTTGATCGGGACGGGAAAATCGGGCACAACGTCCGTCATGTGATGTCCCCGCCTTGGCGGGGACTTTTTCATCGGTGACGAGCGGACAAAGCGGTAGCGGATAAGGCATATGGACGTGACGGCGGACGACAACGGCAACGGCAAGACGATGGCCGACCTCGACATCATGCGGATCATGGAAATGATCCCGCACCGCTATCCCATGCTGATGATCGATCGCGTGGTCGATATCACGCTGGGCGAAAGTGCTGTCGGCATCAAGAACGTGTCGGTCAACGAGCCGTTCTTTCAGGGCCATTTCCCCTCGCGCCCGGTGATGCCCGGCGTGCTGATCATCGAAGCCATGGCCCAGACCTCCGCCGTTCTGGTCGTCGCCACGTTGGGCAAGGAATCGGAAGGCAAGCTGGTTTACTTCATGACGGTGGACGAGGCCCGCTTCCGCAAGCCGGTGATGCCGGGCGACCAGCTTCATGTGCACGTCACCAAGCAGCGCAGCCGCGGCAACGTCTGGAAATTCAAGGGCGAAGCCAAGGTCAACGGGGTGCTGTGCGCCGAGGCCATCTATTCCGCCATGATCCTGGACGAGAAATGACCGATACCCTTCCGCCGGTCTCCATCCACCCCACCGCCGTCGTCGATCCGGCCGCCCGTCTGGGCGCCGGGGTCAGCATTGGCCCGTTCTGTCTGGTCGGACCCAACGTCGAACTGGGCGACGGTGTGCGGCTGGTGTCTCATGTGGTGGTGGAAGGGCGCACCCGGATCGGAAGCGGCACGGTCATCTATCCGTTCGCGTCCATCGGCCATCCGCCGCAGGACCTAAAATACCGTGGCGAGCCATCAGAACTCATCATCGGCAGCAACAACACCATCCGCGAACACGTCACCATGAACCCCGGCACCGAGGGGGGCGGCATGGTCACGCGGGTGGGCGACAATTGCCTGTTCATGATGAGCAGCCACGTGGCCCACGACTGCATCGTCGGCAGCGGTGTCATTCTGGCCAACAACGCCACGCTGGCCGGTCATGTGACGGTGGGCGATTACGTGGTGATGGGCGGGCTGTCGGCGGCGCACCAGTTCGTGCGCATCGGCCCGCACGCCATGATCGGCGGCATGTCGGGGGTGGAGAACGACGTCATCCCCTTCGGTCTGGTGATGGGCGACCGGGCGCGTCTTGCCGGCCTTAATCTGGTGGGGCTGGAGCGGCGCGGCTTCGGGCGCGACGACATCCGCGGGCTGCGGGCGGCGTACCGCATGCTGTTCGCGTCGGAAGGCACCTTCGCCGACCGGCTGGAGGAGGTGGACCGTCAGTTCGGCGCCCAGATCCTGGTGGCTGATATCCTGGGCTTCATCCGCACCAAGAATTCCCGCCCGCTCTGCCAGCCGCGCGTGGAGAATGGCGCCTAAGCTCGGCATCCTGGCCGGGGGCGGCGACCTGCCGTCCCGGCTGGCGGCGGCGGTTCGTGCCAGTGGGCGCGACGTTTTCATCGTCGCCTTTGACGGGCACACGGACCCGGCCTCGGTCGTGGGCGTGCCCCATGTGTGGAGCCGTTTCGGTGCTGCCGGCTCCATCATTTCCCGGCTGAAGGCCGAAGGGGTGGGCGAGCTGGTGTTCGCCGGCCCGGTGCGCCGCCCGTCCCTTGGTGATCTCCTTCCCGATTGGTGGACCGCGCGTTTCCTGGCGCGGGTGGGTGCGCGGGCGCTCGGCGACGACGGGCTGCTGCGCGCCGTCGCCGGGGCGCTGGAGGATGAAGGGTTCCGCGTCGTCGGGCTTCACGAGATTTTGCAGGACCTGCCGACCCTGCCCGGACGGGTGGGGCGGCTGGAGCCGGACGAGGACGCCCGCCGTGACATCGCGCGGGGGATTGCGGTCGCCCGCGGTCTGGGGCTGCTGGACGTGGGGCAGGGCTGCGTGGTGCAACAGGGCATCGTGCTGGCGGTGGAGGCGGTGGAAGGCACCGACGCCATGCTGGATCGCTGCGGTCCCTTGCGTCGGCCCGGTGGCGGCGGGGTGCTGGTCAAGGTGAAGAAGCCACAACAGGACACTCGCCTCGATCTGCCGACCATCGGCGTGCGGACCGTCGAGAAGGCAGCATCCGCCGGTCTGGCGGGGATCGCGGTGGAGGCCGGCGGCACGCTGATGGTGGACCGCGCCGGGGTGGCGGCGGCTGCCGACCGGCTGGGCCTGTTCGTCGTGGGGGTGGAGGCAGAACCGTGACGCAAAGCGCCGGGCCGCTGATTTTCCTGATGGCCGGGGAACCGTCCGGTGACGCGCTTGGCGCCCGGCTGATGGCGGCGCTGCGGCGGTTGAGCGGTGGGCGGGTGCGGTTTGCCGGGATCGGCGGCGAGCGCATGGCGGCGGAGGGGCTGGACTCCCTGGTGCCCATGGACGAGTTGGCGGTGATGGGCCTGTTCGAACTGCTGCCGCGGATCCCGGCCCTGCTCCGCCGCATCGACCAGACCGCCGCGGCCATCGTGGCCATGACGCCCGACGTGGTGGTGGGCATCGACGCGCCGGGCTTCACCCTGCGGGTGGCGCGGAAAGTGCGCGACCGGGCACCGGGGATCCCGCTGATCCACTATGTCGCCCCCACCGTCTGGGCGTGGAAGCCGAAGCGGGCGGCGAAATACGCAGCACTCTACGACCATTTGCTGGCGGTGCTGCCGTTCGAACCGCCGTATTTCGAGCGGGAAGGGCTTCCCTGCACCTTCGTCGGTCATTCGGTGCTCGAAAGCGGGGCCGGGCAGGGGGATGCCGCCCGCTTCCGCCGGGATCATGGGCTGACGGAGGATGACCGGGTGGTCGCGGTGCTGCCCGGCAGCCGGCGGGGGGAGGTTACGCGGCTGCTGCCGGTGTTCCGTGCCGCCCTGGAGCAGGTGGCGGCGACCCGCCCCGGTCTGGTGGCGGTGGTTCCGACGGTGGCGACCGTGGCCGACACCGTGCGGGCGGCCCTGGCCGATTGGCCGATCCGCACCCTTGTCGTGGAGGGGGATGCCGCCAAATATGATGCGTTCGCCGCAGCCGAGGCGGCGGTGGCGGCATCGGGCACGGTGGCGCTGGAACTGGCGCTGGCCGGGCTGCCCTCGGTGATCGCCTACCGCGTCAATCCGGTGACGGCGGCGCTGGTGCGGCGTCTGGTCCGGGTGAAGTACGTCAATCTGGTCAATCTGATGCTCGACCGGATGCTGGTGCCGGAACTGTTGCAGCAGGATTGCCGTTCCGACACCGTGGCCGCAGCCCTGGCGCGGCTGCTGGACGATCCGGCGGCGCGGCAGGAACAGATCGATGGGGTGGCGGACGTGGCCGCATGGCTCGGCCGTGGCGGCCCGCCCCCCAGCGAACGCGCCGCCCGCGTCATCCTGGACGCGGTGCCGGCGGCCAAACAAGGAGAGGGATGATGAGCGGAACCGGCGGCAGCTTCCGTATGCTGCACACCATGATCCGGGTGTTCGACCTGGACAAGTCGATCGATTTCTACACCCGCCTTCTGGGGATGACGCTGCTGCGCAAGACCGATTACGAAAGCGGCCGCTTCACGCTGGCCTTCGTCGGCTACGGCGGCGAGGCGGACAACACGGTGATCGAACTGACCCACAACTGGGATCAGGCCGAACCCTACACGCTGGGCAGCGGCTTCGGCCACATCGCGCTCGGCGTTCCCAACATCTATGGGGCGTGCGAAAAGCTGGCGGCGGAAGGCGTGAAGATCCCCCGTCCGCCGGGGCCGATGAAGCACGGCAGCACCGTCATCGCCTTCATCGAAGATCCCGACGGCTACAAGATCGAACTGATCGAGACGAAGTAGCGAGCGGGGCTGCCGCCCCGGCCCCGCTTGGAGGCTGACGCCTCCAAACCTCCGCCCTTTTTATCCATAAAAGAAAAGGGGGTTTGGGGCATCGCCCCAAACGGGCTTGGGCGGTAGCCCAACGGATCCCTACCGCCCCCGCGACCGCTCCACCGAGTTTATGACCGGCATGGCGCGCAACGCCGCCACGATGTTGGTCAGGTGCTTGGCGTCCTTGACCTCTATATCGATCATCAACTCGAAGAAATCGGGGTTGCGGTTGGTGATCTTCAAGTTGTTGATGTTGCCGCCGTTCTTGCCGATCACCGTGGACAGGGTGCCCAGGCTGCCCGGTTCGTTGGCCACCACCAGAGCAATACGGCCCACGTGTTCTTCCGGTGAATCCGGCCCCACGTCCCACGCCACATCGATCCAGCGTTCCGGCGATTCGTGGAAGCTTTCCAGCGTTTCGCAGTCGATGGTGTGGATGGTCACGCCCTTGCCGGTGGTGACGATGCCCACAATCCGGTCGCCGGGCAGGGGGTGGCAGCAGCGGGCATAATGCACCGCCATGCCGGGGATCAGGCCGCGGATGGGCAGCGGCTGTTCCTTGCCCCGCGGCTTGGGCTTGGGCGGCTTGGGCAGGGTGGAGGCGGCGCGGTCGATGGCCTCCCCCGGCGTCAGGGCCTGCTGCTGCGCGTGGGGCTTGTGGCCGGGGAAGACGGCCAGGAACACTTCGCGTCCCGACAGCAGGCCCGACCCCACCGCCGCCATCAGATCGTCGGCCGTGGGCTGCTGGAAGATCTTGATGACCCCGTCCAGCGCCTTTTCGCCGAAATCATACCCTTCCTGGCGGAACTGCCGCTGGAGGATGGCCCGGCCCAGTTCCATGTACTGGGCGCGCTGCTGGGTGCGCAGGAAACGGCGGATGCGGGCGCGGGCCTTGCCGGTGACGACGAAGCGTTCCCAGCCCGGTACCGGCGTCTGCGCCTTGGAGGTGATGATCTCGACCTGATCGCCGTTCTGCAGCTCGGTGCGCAGCGGCAGCATCCGGCCGTTGATCTTGGCGCCGACGCAATGGTCACCCACCTGGGAGTGCACCGCATAGGCAAAGTCAACCGGCGTAGCCCTGCGCGGCAGGGCGATCAGATCGCCCTTGGGCGTGAAGCAGAACACCTGATCCTGGAACAGTTCCAGCTTGGTATGTTCCAGAAACTCTTCCGGCTTCTGCGCGTGTTCGAGGATGTCGAGGATTTCGCTGAGCCAGCGGTATTCCCGCGCCCCTTCGCGCGGCATCCCCTGCTTATAGGCCCAGTGGGCGGCGACACCCAGTTCGCAGACCTCGTGCATGTCGCGGGTGCGGATCTGCACCTCGATGCGGTTGCGGCCCGGCCCGATCACGCCCGTGTGGATGGAGCGGTAGCCGTTGGGCTTGGGTGTCGAGATGTAATCCTTGAACCGGCCCATGACGACCGGGTAATGGCTGTGGATCACGCCCAGCGTCTGATAGCACTCGGTCACCGTTTCGACGATGACGCGGAAGGCCATGATGTCCGACAACTGCTCGAAGCTGACGTTCTTCTGCTGCAGCTTGCGCCAGATGGAATAGGGGGTCTTTTCCCGGCCCGTCACCTGCGGGTTGGAGATCCCCTCCTTGGACAGGATGTCGGTCAGTTCCTTGATGATCGTCTCGACCCGGCCTTCGCCTTCCGAGCGCAGGCGGGCGAGCTGGGCCAGGATCGAATCGCGCGCCTCGGCGTTGAGTTCGGCAAAGGCCAGATCCTCAAGCTCGTCCTTGATGCGGTGCATGCCGATGCGTTCGGCCAGCGGCGCGTAGATTTCGATGGTTTCGCGGGCGATGCGCTTGCGCTTTTCCGGCTTTTGGATGAAATGCAGCGTGCGCATGTTGTGCAGGCGGTCGGCCAGCTTGACCAGCAGGACGCGGATGTCCTCCGACATGGCCAGGACCAGCTTGCGGAAGTTTTCCGCCTGCTTCGATTGCTCGCTGTTCATTTCCAGGCGCGACAGCTTTGTCACGCCGTCCACCAGCCGGCCGATCTCCTTGCCGAAGATGCGTTCGATGTCTTCCTGGGTGGCAACCGTGTCTTCCACGGTGTCGTGAAGCAGGGCCGTCACGATGGTGGCGGTGTCCAGCTTCATCTGGGTCAGGATGCCGGCAACCTCCAGCGGGTGGAGGAAGTAGGGGTCGCCGGAGGCGCGGGTCTGCGACCCGTGCGCCTTCATCGAGAAGACATAGGCGCGGTTCAGCATATCCTCGTCGGCCGAGGGATCGTATGCTTTGACGCGCTCGACAAGTTCATATTGCCGGATCACAGGCACCGGCCCGGTGCGGAACGCACCCGTCTGGTTTCCATAAAGGCAGATGTGGGGCGGCCTGCTTCCGAAAAAAGGAGGGCGCCCCTCATCGCGCGCAATGGGGGAGGGGTGACGTTACAGCCCCTCATCATCACCCATGTCGAAGCCGTCGCCGGCATCGGCGCCCACGTCGTCCTCGCCGCCTTCTTCCGACATGCCGTCTTCGTCGGCGATGCCGTCGCTGCCGCGCGCCCAATCATTCTCGCCGGCCATCAGCTCGACGATTTCCTCTTCCGGCTCCTCCGTCTCGGCCATCTTCTGATGACCCTTGATGAGGGAGTCACGCAGCCCGTCCAGGCTGACGGTTTCGTCGGCGATTTCACGCAGCGCCACGACGGGATTCTTGTCGTTGTCGCGGTCGATGGACAGCGGAGCACCGGACGCCACTTCCCGCGCCCGCTGGGCGGCCATCATGACCAGCTCGAAACGGTTGGGAATCTTGAGAACGCAATCTTCGACGGTAACGCGCGCCATGCCACAGAAACTCCGGTACCGAATGGGAGGAAAAGACTATAAGGACCGCCCAACGGGTGTGCAAGCGCGAACCCGGGCGTGACCGCATCTCTGCTACTCGGGAAACGCATCCAACACGCTTTTCACCGATTTCTGGAAATCGGGATCGGTGCGGTAGCGTTCCAGGACCGACTTGTCGCGCTGGACGAAGAACATCATGTCGCCGCGGCGGGGAAGCTGGCGGATGTTGGGCTTGTCGGCCAACTGCCCGCTCCAGTCGATGCGGGCCATGAAATAGCAGGCGCGGGCGAACAGCATGAACAGCTTGTTTTCCGGGTTCAGCCGCTCCCGCCGCAGCAGGGCGTAATAGTAATAATTCCGGCCGTGGAAATAGGCGTCATAGATGGCTTGAAGGGCGGCGAATCGCTCGTCGGCGGCGTTGATGCGCTTGATCTGCCGCTCCAT
Organism: uncultured Rhodospirillaceae bacterium; assembly: GCA_937927415.1. Lineage (GTDB taxonomy): Bacteria > Pseudomonadota > Alphaproteobacteria > Azospirillales > Azospirillaceae > Azospirillum. The sequence continues at coordinate 27,868 of CALBDS010000041.1, read as the reverse complement.
CTTGTAGCCGGAATAAAAATACTCCCTGGCTTCGTTCTCAAAGGAAAAGGGAACTCCGCGGTTCTGGCCCAACTGTTCGCCGTATTTCCGCAAGACCCGGCTCATCAGCAATTCCAGGAACCGGCGCTCGGGCGCCAGATCCTCGGGGATCTGGGGAATGAAATCGAAGACCGCCCGCAGGTGATAGGGGTGGCGGACCACCACCGTGCGCCCCTTCTTCTTCCGGGCGGCGGTGAGCTGGTTGGACGCCAGCGTCACGGCGGGGGAGATGGACGCCAGGACCATGCCGATGGTGTCGTGGATCTTCCACCGCAGCCGCATCTGCGCCGGCTGGCGGCCCAGGTGCAGCCGCGCCATCACCCGCCCCAGCCGGCTGCGCCATCCTTCCTTGGGCAGCTTGTGGGTGGGCAGGTCGGCCACCACCAGCGGATTGCCGAGGATGTCGTTGGTGGGAGGCAGAGGATTCAGATTGAAATACTTGCCGATGACCACCCCGCGTCCTGCGGCGCTGGCCTCCATCGCCTGGCCTCCCTGAAGCGCGCTTTCCCGCAGCATGGTCATGACCGTCAGAACGGCAGCCCCGATTCCCGGATGGGATGTTCAATTCTATCCGGGGCAATAGCTTAGACGACAGAGGATTTCGATGGAAAAAGAACGGATGGGCGCTTCCCGCCCCTTGGAACCTCGTCGAACGCAACACCTGTTGCGCCGCAGCAACGAATGAGGAGGTGCGCGCGCTCTCCCCTGTGCCGGCCTGCGATGTAATGCTAACGTTATTGTCGGTTCCGCAGACTGTCCAAGAGGGGTATCGGCCATGGCGATTCATGTCGCCCTCAATCATAAGACCATTTATCGCTATGACCGGCTGGTGTCCCTGTCGCCGCACATCGTCCGGCTGCGGCCAGCCCCCCATTGCCGCACGCCGATTCTCAGCTATTCGCTGAAGGTCACGCCCAAGAAGCATTTCCTGAACTGGCAGCAGGATCCCCAATCCAATTACCAGGCCCGCTTCGTCTTCCCCGAAAAAACCCGCGAACTGATCGTGGAGGTGGATCTGGTGGCGGAAATCGCCGCCATCAACCCGTTCGACTTTTTCCTTGAGGAAAAGGCGCAGGCGATCCCCTTCACCTATGAACCCTGGCTGGAAAAGGAGCTGAAGCCCTATCTGGAGACGGAGCCGGTGGGGCCGCTGCTTCGGCAGTACATCGACGCCATCGACCGCACGCCGACCCCGACCATCAATTCCCTGGTGGCGATCAACCAGCGTCTTCAGCAGGACATCGGTTATGTCATCCGGCTGGAGCCGGGCATTCAGACCTGCGAGCAGACGCTGGGCAAGCGCACCGGCTCGTGCCGCGATTCGGCGTGGCTGCTGGTGCAGATCCTGCGGCACATGGGGCTGGCGGCGCGGTTCGTGTCCGGTTACCTGATCCAGTTGACGGCGGACCAGAAGGCGCTGGACGGCCCCTCGGGGCCGGAGGCCGACTTCACCGACCTGCACGCATGGACCGAGGTGTTCCTGCCCGGCGCCGGGTGGGTCGGGCTGGACCCCACGTCGGGCCTGCTGGCGGGGGAGGGGCACATCCCGCTGGCCTGTACCCCCGACGCCTCGTCGGCCGCTCCCATCACCGGGGCGGTGGACCAGTGCGAGGTGGAATTCACCCATGAGATGTCGGTCACCCGTATCTACGAGGCGCCGCGGGTCACCAAGCCCTACACGCCGCAGCAGTGGGCGGCCATCGAATCCCTGGGCCACGCCATCGATTCCGACCTGACCGCCGGCGACGTGCGGCTGACCATGGGCGGCGAGCCGACCTTCGTGTCCATCGACGACATGGACGGGGCGGAATGGAACACCGCCGCCAACGGTGTGCACAAGCGCACGCTGGCCGCCGATCTGGTGCAGCGGCTGATGCGCCGTTTCGCCCCCGGCGGGCTGCTGCATCACGGTCAGGGCAAATGGTACCCCGGCGAATCGCTGCCCCGCTGGGCCTTTACCGTCTATTGGCGCAAGGACGGGCAGGCGCTGTGGAACAATTCCGACCTGCTGGCCCGCGAAGACACCGATTACGGCCACACCGCCGAGGATGCCGGCCTGTTCCTGGTGACGCTGGCCAAGCGGCTGGGCATCGACCCGGCGCTGGTGCTGGCGGCCTATGAGGACCCGTGGCACTACCTGCGCCGCGAACAGGAGCTTCCGGTCAACGTCGATCCGCTGGACAGCAAGCTGGAGGATGCGGAGGAGCGCGAACGGCTGGCCCGCGTGTTCACCCGCGGCCTGAGGGAGCCGGTGGGCTTCGCGCTTCCCATCAACCGCCGCATGACGACGCAGGGGCCGGTGTGGCTGTCGAGTGTGTGGCCGCTGCGCCAGGAACGGCTGCTGCTGATCCCCGGCGACAGTTCCATGGGCTTCCGCCTGCCGCTGGGGTCGCTGCCGTGGGTGGCGGAATCCGATTACCCCTATGTGTGGGAGCAGGACCCGTTCGACGAGCGTCCGCCGCTGCCGCCCAATCAGGTGCCGCTGCGCCAGCGTCCGTTCGAAGCGCCCAAGCCCGGCCCCCGCGAAATGCGGGTGCGTCAGGCGATGGCCGAGGTGCGCACCGAGATCCCCGAACACGGCAAGTCCGCGTGGTGGATCGTCCGAACCGCCCTGACGTGCGAGGCGCGCCAGGGCCGCATCTATCTGTTCATGCCGCCCATGGGGATGCTGGAAGACTACATCGCCATGATCCAGGAGATCGAGGCGACGGCGCTGGAGCTTGATCTTCCGGTGGTGATCGAGGGTTATCAGCCGCCCCGCGATTCGCGTCTGAACCTGCTGGCCGTCACCCCCGATCCCGGCGTGATCGAGGTGAACATCCACCCTGCCCATTCCTGGGACGAGTTGGTGCGCAACACCACCGCCCTTTATGACGAGGCGCGGCAGGCACGGCTGGGCACCGAAAAGTTCATGATCGACGGGCGCCACTGCGGCACCGGCGGCGGCAACCATGTGGTGATGGGGGCGGCCACCGCCGCCGACAGCCCGTTCCTGCGCCGCCCCGACCTGCTGCGCAGCATGATCACCTATTGGCAGAACCACCCGTCGCTGTCCTACGTCTTCTCCGGCCTGTTCATCGGCCCGACCAGCCAGGCCCCGCGGGTGGACGAGGCGCGGGACGATTCCCTCTATGAACTGGACATCGCCTTCGGCAAGCTGGACGAGGCGGCGGCCATGGGCCAGTGCCCGCCGTGGCTGGTGGACCGGGTGCTGCGCCATCTGATGGTGGACGTGCAGGGCAACACCCACCGGGCGGAGTTCTGCATCGACAAGCTCTATTCCCCCGACAGTTCCACGGGCCGGCTGGGGCTGCTGGAGTTCCGCGCGTTCGAGATGCCGCCGCACGCGGAAATGAGCCTGACGCAGCAGTTGCTGATCCGTGCGCTCATCGCGCGGTTCTGGAAGCACCCGTACAAGGGCAAGCTGGTGCGCTGGGGCAACGAGTTGCACGACCGCTTCATGCTGCCCTATTTCGTCGAACAGGATCTGGCCGACGTTCTGGCCGACCTGCGCGAGCACGGGTTCCCGTTTGACGAGGCGTGGTTCAAGCCGCACACCAATTTCCGCTTCCCCGTCTATGGCCACATCGTCCAGCGAGGCATCACCGTCGAACTGCGCATGGCGCTGGAGCCGTGGCACGTGCTGGGCGAGGAACCCGGCGGCGGCGGCACCGTCCGCTATGTGGATTCGTCGGTGGAGCGGGTGCAGGTGCGGCTGACCGGGCTGATGGGGGACCGCTATGTGGTCACCTGCAACGGCCGCCGGGTGCCGCTGGTGCCGACGGGCACCGAGGGCGAGTATGTGGGCGGCGTGCGGTACCGCGCGTGGCAACCGGCGTCGTGCCTGCACCCGACCATCCCGGTGCACACGCCGCTGGTGATCGACGTGGTGGATACGTGGGTGGGCCGGTCGGTGGGCGGCTGCACCTATCACGTCATGCACCCCGGCGGGCGCAACTACGACACCTTCCCCGTCAACGCCAACGAGGCGGAAGGGCGGCGTCTGGCCCGTTTCTACCCCTTCGGCCACACCCCCGGCCCGATGGCCATCCCGCCGGAGGAGCGCAACCCGCAGTTCCCCATGACGCTGGACCTGCGGCGGAGCTAAAAACAAAAGGGGGGCGGCATTTCTGCCGCCCCCCAGTTTTTCGTGCCGTCGGATGGAGACGCCCGCTGCACTCAGAAGAACAGGATGGCCCCCAGCGCGATGGCGTCGGAACTGGCCTCGTTGCCGCCGTGAGCCTTTGACGTGGTGCTGGTGTATTCGCCCACCAGCGACACCCAGTCGGTCAGCGCGTATTTGGTCTGGAACGCCCACGAGCTGTTCTGCTTCACCAGCGTTGGGTTCACTTCGCCGCTGGCGAGGTCCAGGTTGCTTTCGCCGTAGCTGACCCCCAGCGTCAGCTTTTCGATGGGCTTGACGGTGCCCTGGACATAGAACCCGTCGCTGTCACGCTTGGAGCCTGAGGCGGTGGCCGACAGGATGAACAGGCCGGTGGTGCCGATACCCTCGCCCGTGTAGTAATAGCCGGTCAGCCCCACCGGCCCATATCCAAGCTTGGCACCCACGTCGAAGCCGGTGCCGGTGTAGCCGGCCTGGGCGCCCGTCTGGTCGTGCTTTTGCGTGATGAAGCCGCCCCACAGATGGCCGGTGGCCCCGCCGGCGGTGAAATCATAGGTCAGCTTGCCCTGGAAGCCGGGGGAATCGTTCACTTCCGTGCTGCCCGCGGTGACCATCGGGGTGAACACCCCCGCCGACGCGGTGAAACCGGCGAAGGTCGGGGTGGTGTAGGTGATCTGCGGCTGGAAATCGGTGTAGATGTAGCCCAGACCGATGCGGCCCAGCGAGGTGTTGCTGGGGCTGCTGTTGGCCGCCGCCGTGCCCACGCCCAGCAGCGTCATGTCGTTGAGGATGGCGTCCGATCCGAACAGGCCGATGTCGCGGCCCACCTTCAACTCGCCCAGGCTCTTGTTCCCGACCGTCAGGTAGGTTTGGCGGAAATCGGCGCCGGAGGTGCCGAGGGCCTGCGGCTGTCCGGCGGAATTGGCCCCACCGTTCCACGACACGCTGTTGATGCCCGGATAGATGCCGAAATGGGCGCCCAGGTCGAAGCCTTCCTGGGTGGTGGTGACGTCCACCTTCAGATAGCCGGGCAGCAGGCCGTTGCGCACCGACGAGCTGTTGCCGTTGGTGTTGACCACCCCGCCGGCCACCGTGGTGTTGGGGCCGCTGTCGCCGGTGTCGTGGACGTAGAAACCGTTGATGGAGCCGGAAAGCTGGATGTTCACATCACCCACCTTCAGCCCCAGCCCCTTGTCGGCCTTGCGCACGATGGTCTTGTCGTCGCCGGCTGCCGCGGCCTTGGCCGCCTGAACCTGTGCCTGGACCTGCGCATCGACTTTGGCCTTGGCGTCGGCGGCGGCACGGGCGGTTTCGGCCTGATGGCGCTGGCTCAGGGTGGTGAATTCGCTGGCGGTCAACACGCCCTTGGACCGCAGGTGGGACAGCAGATCCTCGGTGGTGTCGGCCAGGGCCGGGGCGGCAAGTGCCAGCGTCACGGCAACAGCACTGCTGCCGATCATCATGACGTTACGCATGTTCATGGTGTCATTCCCCCTGATGTATCGGCGATGATGCGCCGTTTCTTTCAAGCAAAGACCGCCCGTTTCCCGGAAAATCGCTTCTCAACGATTCATCCGTGACTCGAATAAGTCGCCAATGGCCCGGCGATTGGCGGCGGACTCTAGGGATGATTCGGGTTATTACAAATAAGACTTGGGTCTTATTTCGTGATGATTTGTGCTGGTGCGAAAAAACTTATGATACGAAGGAAGGCTTTACAGCCGCGTTCATGCTGTGGGGGACGGGCCGGGCACGGCAAAACCGGCATGTCCGGCCGATACGCTGCCGGATTGCGGCCTTGTTCCTTGGTTCACCCTGGGGTTTTGGCGGTGCCGCAGACGGGACGAAACGAGAGTGGCAAGGGCGATGGCACCTCATCCCTTGGTGCATGACCGGCGCGTCGGGGCCGGGGGGTGCGGGGCGGTATGGTTAACGCACGATCACCATTTCTCAATGGTGATTGATTTGGCCCTGCGGCGTGCGGGGCTACTGTCCCTGAACCATTTGGGGGTATCCCCACCCCGCATGATCCAGGGACCGACATGCCGATTTCCATGTTCTATGAGCGCCCGACGGCGCTGAACCGCGAACAGCATTCCACCGTCAAGCTGAAGCCGAACGGCTTGAACTTCTCCTTTGCGGCGGGGGTGAACTCGGTGCCCCTGGCCGGGGTCGAGTTCGCCGAGGCGGCGCGCTCCTACCCCATCTTCTTCCTTGAGCCGGCGGAAGGCGAGGCGTTCCCCATCGCCCTGCTGGGCCTGGCGTCGGGCGGCAACCGCTTCGTGACGGCCGATGGGGCGTGGCGGGACAGCTATGTTCCGGCCTTCGTCCGCCGCTATCCCTTCGTTCTGGCCGACGACAACACCGTCTGCTTTGACGAGGCCTATCCCGGCTTCAACCAGGACGAGGGCGAACCCCTGTTCGGCGACGATGGCAAGGAAAGCGATTTCCTCAACCAGACCATCACGTTCCTGGTGCAGTTCCAGGAAGAGATGCGCCGCACCCAGGATTTCACGAAGACGCTGCGTGAACTCAATCTGCTCAAATCCTGGGGCATTCAGAGCATCGGCGCCGGCGGGGAGCCGCAGATCCTCGACGGCCTGTCCATCGTCGATACCCGCAAGCTGACCCAGCTTGCCGACGATGAGGTTCTGGCGCTGTTCCGTTCCGGCGCCATGGCCTGGATCCACGCGCATCTGCTGTCGCTCGGCACCATTCCGGTGTTGACCGCACCCGCCGGCAAGGCCTGACGGGCGCCCGCACGCGCGCATTCACGAAAAAAAGACACTCCACGGGGGCAACCATGGGCAAGCAGGATCAACGGCACACCGTCGCGTCGCAACCGGGGTCGCGCTGGAACACAGTGCTGTGGCGGCGTTCCCTGATGCGTTCGACGGCGTTGTGCCCGCTGGTGATCGTGGCCATCGCCGCGGGCACACCGGCAGCCCTTGCCCAGCAGGCCCCCGCCAACAACCTGATCGTTCCCGACGGGCGCACCCAGACCCGGCTGGAGGTTCAGGGCAGCAAAACCGACATCACCACCGGCACGGTGAATGCGGGGATCGGCTTCAACTCCTTCTCGCAGTTCCAGCTTGGGACGGGGAACACCGCCAACCTGCATCTGCCGTCCGGCACCGACCATCTGGTCAACATCGTGCGGGACGGCCCGGCCATCGTCGATGGGGTGCTGAACGGCTACCGCGAGGGCCGCATCGACGGCCATGTGGTGTTCGCCGCCCCGCAGGGCTTCGTCGTCGGCGCGTCGGGGGCGGTCAATGTGGGGGCGCTGACGGTGGTGACCCCGCCCGCCGATTATCTCGACCGGGCGGTCGGTCCCGGCGGCGCCGTCGATCCGGCGCTGGCCCAGCAGATCGTCACCGGCTCCACCCCCATTTCGCCGGGCGGGTTGATCTCCGTCCGCGGCAAGATCAACGCGCCGGGCGGCGCCAAGCTGAAGGGCAAGCGGGTCGAGGTCAGCGGCAGCGTCAAGACCGGGCCGCAGGCCGAACTGGACCCGGTGTTCGCCGCCGCCGTCAACACCCAGGGGCTGGCCGCCGGGGCCGGCATCGTCGAGCGCAACGGCGGCCTGGAAATCGTGGCCGAGGACGACGTGGCCCTGTCCGGCCACGTGACGGCGGACGGCGGCCCCGGTGCGGGCGGTGCCGTGCACGCCGCCGCCGGCAAGGTGACGGTCACCGCCGGGCGCGACATCGCCGTTACCGGCACCGCCCGGATCACCGCCAACGACAACCGGGCCAAGGCCACCGGCGGCACCGTCAAGCTCTATGCCCAGCGCAACGCCACGGTGGCCCCCGGCGCCCGGTTCGCGGCAACGGGCGGCAGCGGCGGGCACGGCGGCTTCATCGAGGTCAGTGCCGCCAGGATCCTTGAGATTGCCGGCGGGAACTACGACGCCTCGGCCATCGGCGGCACGGCGGGCACCGTGCTGTTCGACCCCACCGACCTGACCGTCTCCAACACCTTTACCGGCGGCAGCAACTTCGTTCTGGTCGCCGACAACAGCATCACCGTGGCGCCGGGGGCGACGGTGTCCACCCGGAACCTCGTCAACGGCCAGTCGGTGGGCAATTCCGGCTCCATCAGCCTGACCGCGCCGACCATCACCGTGTCGGCGGGGGCGGTGCTCGACGCCTCGGCGGACAACGGCTTCGCCGCCGGCGACATCCGCCTGATCGCGCGGGCCGCTGCATCGACGCAGACCAGCCTGATCGCGCGGGACACCAACATCTCCGTCGCCGGTACGCTGCGCGGCGCCAACATCCTGCTGTCGGCAGTGTCCACGGCCAAGGCCGAACACACCGACCGCAACGCCACCTTTTCAAACGAAAACGTGGACAGCGTTCTGCCCGGTCTGTCCGCCGGCGTGCTGGCGGCGCGTGGTGCTGCGTCGGTGTCGATCCTGGACGGCGGGATCGTCAGCGGCACCGGCAACGTCACGCTGGAAGCGGCCACCATCGTCACCGTCAAGGAAGCGGCCACGGCCGAAGGCGGCGCCAACGTCAGCGTTACCGCGCTCTATGGCGAGGTGGGGGCGGCGTCCTCCGCCCGCATCCGGGCGGGGGCCAGCGTCACCGCCGGGCAGACGCTGACCGTTCGCGCCGCCAACGCCGTGTCCCTCGACGTCCGCGCCGAGAGCCTCTCAACCGAAAACGAAGGCCATGCGTCGGCGGCTCTTGCCGTGGGCAAGGCCGACGTGCGGGCCAACGCCGTCATCGACGGCGGGGCCACGGTGGGCGCGCGGGTGCTCGACCTGCTGGCGCGCAACGACGGCAGTTTCTCCGTCACCTCGACCGCCACGGCGCAGGACGGCGGGGTGGCGGGGATGGCCGCCGCGCTGCACTTCATCGATACCGACGCCACCGCCCATCTGGGCGCCAGCGTGCCGGACGCCTGGCGCGTCACCGTCGATGCCGCCACCGCGGTCAAGGGCCTGTCCACCATGGCCGGCACCAAGACCGGCACCAGCAGCGAGAGCTTCATCTCCTCCCTGGGCAACAAGCTCCAAGACGCCGTTTCCGCCAAGTTCGGCGAGAAGCAGCCAGCCAAGGAGGCGGTGGGGACGGAGGAAGGCTCCGATTCCATCAAGCTCGGCTCGGCGATGGCGCTGACCGTCGCCAACCAGACCGTGCGGGCCGAGATCGCCGCCGACGGCGGCCACGCGGCACCGTCGCTGAAGGCCGGGGATTCGGTCGCCGTCACCGGGCGCCTGAGCGTGCAGGGCATCCAGAGTTCGGCCGACAGTGCGGCTGAATCGCAAAAGGGGGAGGGCGGGGCCGCCACCCTCAGCGCCGGCATCGCCACCGGCTTCTACACCCATTCCACCACCGCCCTGGTCGGCAGCGGCGTGACCCTGGAGGCGCCGCACGTCGGCGTGTCGGCGGACACCGACCTGCCCCTGGCGCTGAACGTGGCCCAGATCCTGGGCTGGACCAAGTGGGACGATTTCAACACCATCAAAACCCGCGTGATGTCGCTGGGCGACGTCACCAAGCTGCTGACTTCCTACGCCAGCGCCACCGCCCGCGGCGAGGCGGCGGTGAACCTCGGCGGTGCCGTCAACCTGTTCAGCGTCAGCAACAAGACCGAAGCCTGGGTCGATGACGGCGCCCGCATCACCACCCCCAACGGGGCGTGGACGGGATGGACCAGCAGCGTGGAAACCGGCTGGGACGCCATCACCGGGGTTTCGACCACCGCCACCAAGGCATGGGACGAGACGGTCGTGGTGCGGGCGCACACCGCCGTCACCTCCATCGACGTCGGCGGCAACATCGACCTGTCGCTCCAGGGTACCGGCGGCAACGAGAACGGGGTGGCGGTCGGCGGGGCGGCCAACCTCGTCACCCACACCTCGATCACCAACGCCGGCATCGGCGCCGGGGTGGTGATCGATACGCAGGGCGGGGTGTCGGTGACAGCCGACACCGAGAATTTCCTTCTGGCCCTCAGCCCGACGGCGGGGCGGGGCAGCGGCATCGGCGTCAACGTCATCCTGGGCATGGTGACCGTGGGGGATGCCACCCGCGCCACCATCAGCAACCAGGCCGACATCGACGCGGTGCGGGTGTGGGTGACGGCGGACCAGTCGATGAACGTCTGGAACGCCGCCGGGGCCTTCTCCATGAACAAGGAAGCCAGCGTGGGGGCCGCGGTGGCGATCAACATGCTGGCCACCGACACCCTGGCGCTGGTCGGGGACAACAGCGCGTTCGACCCCACGAACCGCACGGTCACCGCCGCCGGGCGCATCGGGGCGGACTGGCTGCATGTCCGGGCGTTCAGCGACGGGGTTGCGGGCGCGCTGGCGGTGGCGGGCACGGTCACCAAGAACTCCAGCCAGCAGCAGAGCGAGGCCGACAACGCCGACGTGGAGAAGAAGGGCGGCATCGGCGACAAGATCAAGGGGATTGCCACCAGCGCCAAGAACAAGCTGACCGAAAGCTTCCCCAAGGTCACCGCGGCGGTGACCGAGGTGAAGGATTTCCTGTCCACCGACACCGGGGCGGAGCAGCAGAAGCAGGAGGACGCCCGTTTCGGGCTGGCGCTTTCCGGGTCCGGCACGGTGCAGCTTTCGGCGCTGAACACGCGCGCACTGGTGGACGGTGCGCTGATCCAGGGGAGCGGGTCGGGGCTGAAGGTCAATGTCCAGGCGCTGAACAACGCCTTCCTGCTCAGCCTGTCGGGGGCCGGGGCGCTCACCTGGTCGAAAAGCACCTCCAGCCAGATGAACGCCGCCGTCGCCGGGGCCATGGCGCTCAGCATCAGCGACAACCACACCGACGCCGCCATCACCAATTCCCACATCACCCAGGCCGACGCGGTGGCGGTGCAGGCGCTGAACGGCGGCATGACCGTCGCCATCGGCCTGGGGCTGGCGGTCAACCAGTCGTCGGGGGAAAACAACGTCAGCGGCGCCGGGTCGGTGTCGCTGGCGCTGGTGCGCGACAGCGCCAGCGCGGTCATCGACGGCTCCACCCTGACGGGTGCGCCGGGCAACGGCACCACCATCGATGGCGCGCCCGCCGATTACGTGAACGTCACCGCCTATCAGCGCACCGACATCGGGGTGGGCGGCGGATCGCTGTTCGTCGGGGGCAAGGCCGGGGCGGGGCTGGCCTTTTCCTTCGCCATGGTGGCGAACGGCACCGGGGCCGGCGGCGCCAACCTGAACGCCGCCGAGGCCAGCATCCGCAACAGCGATGTGCGCGATTTCAGCAGCGTTGCGGTGTCGGCGCTGGACGTGCGGCGTCTGGGGGCCGGGGCGGCCATGGGCAGCGCGCTCACCGAGTACGCCGCCGCCGGGGCTTTCGTCCACATCGATTCCGGCACCACCAGCCTGGCCGAGATCCGCAACAGCACCGTGCGCGCCACGGGCGACATCGCGGTTCTGGCCGACGGCACGGCCAACGCCGCCCTGGATCACGCGCTGGCCAACGACGGCAAGCTGGCCACCAGCGCCGAGAACGTGGATTTCGCCGGCAAGGCGGTGGACCAGGAGGGGCTGGGGTCCACCATCGTCGGCGTGGCCGGGGTGGTGCAGCAGGGGCAGAGCAACGTCGGCCTCGCCTATGCCGGGGCGTCGGTCCACAACACCCATCTGGCCCGCATCCTGGCCGCCGACATCGCGTCCAGCGGCGGGGCGGTGTCGGTGGACGCCCGCGACAGCACGCTGATCGTCACGGTGGGCATAGGGGCGGCCATCGCCCAGGGGTCCTTCGCCGGGCTGGGCACCGTCACGGTGAACGTGGTCGAAAACCACACCATCGCCCAGCTTGGCGATCCCGCGGCGGGGGCCGGCAGCACGGTGGTGGCGGGGTCGCAGGTGGCGGTCCGCGCCACCGACGCGGCGCAGATCATCGCGGCCTCCGGCAACACCAGCTACGGCGGCTCGGCGTCGCTGGGCGGCGCCTTCGCGGTCAACCATCTGGGCAGCACGACGCGGGCCACGCTGGCGCGGGCCGCCGTCACGCCGGGGGCGTCGGGCCTGTCGGTGCTGACGGAATCGAAGGGTGCGATCCGGGCCGCCGCCGTCCAGGGGGCCTTTTCCAAGGAAACCGCGGTGTCGGGGTCGGGCACCGGCAACAACATCTCCAACACGCTGACGGCGGAGGTCATCGACACCACCGCCGCCACGCCCGCGGCCTCCGCCGTGGTGCGGGTCACCGACTCCGCGTCGATCGACGCGGGGGCGGGGGCGGCGGCGTTCAGCATGAACACGGTGTCGGTGGGCGCCGGCATCGCCGTCAACCGGATCGGCAACATCCTGACGGCGTCGGTGCGCGGCGCCGGCACCGCTCTTTCCGTGCGCAACCTGCTGGTGGACGCGCAGACGCGCACCCGCATCTCCACCCTGGCGCTGGGGGTGGCGGGCACCAACATGGTGGCGGTGGCGGGGTCCATTGCCACCTCGGTCCTCAACACCGCGGTGGACGCCAGCATCCGCGACCATGCGGTGGTGACCGCCGAGAACAACGTCGGCGTCACCGCCTCCACCATCGACCGCATCGACGGGGCCGCCGGGGCTGTCGGCGTGGCGCTGCAATATTTCGGCATGGGCATCGGCACGGCGGTCAACGTGGTCACCGGCACCACCACGGCCCGGATCGCCGAGGGGGCCACCGTCACCGGCAAGGGGCTGAACCCCGCCGACACGCTGACCGTCTATGACGGCGGTTTGAGCGGCGTGACACCCGTCACCGATGTCTGGGGGGCCGGGGACGTCGCGGCGCGCTACGCCACCACCATCATGGCCGGTTCGGTGAAGTCGGTGAGCGGTGTTGCCGTCAACGCCCTGTCGCTGCAGCAGGTGGGGGTGTCCGCCGGCAGCGTCGGGCTGGCCTTCAACTTCATCGGGTCGGCGGCGCTGGCGGCGTCGGTGGGCGTGAATGTGCTGACCGGCCAGACCGCGGCCCAGGTGGACGGCGCCACCGTGCGCGGCGCCGGGCTGGACGTGACGGCGGGCAGCCACGCGCTGGCCGCCGGGATGGTGTCGGGCATTGCCGGCGGCAGCGGCTTCGCCGCGGCCGGTGCCGTGGAGTCCTCGGCCTTCAGCCGCACCACCCGCGCCACCGTCACCGGCAGCGACGTGTGGGTGAGCGGGGCGGTGGGCATCCGCGCCAACGCCTCCCAGACCGCGGCCAGCGTCAACACCGGCATCGGCGTGGCCCTGGCCGGCATCGCCGCCGGCGCCATCGTCACCGTCTTCGACGCGGAGACGGAGGCCACCACCACCGGCAGCGCCATCACCGCCGACAGCCTGTCCATCACGGCGGCCAGCCGCAACGCGTTGAGCGCGGTGGGCAACACCATGGTGGTGTCGGGGGCCAGCGCCGGAGGGGCGCTGTCGGTCACCATCAGCACCAACCGCACCCGCGCCACCGCCGGCAACCTGTCGGGGCCGGCGATGGGGCTGACCGTCGGGCGGCTGGAGATCGACGCCTACGGCGGCAATGCCTTCTTCACCCAGACCCTGTCCGCGTCGGGTGGGTCGCTTGTGGGCCTCGCGGCCATGGCCAACGTGCTTTATGCCGGGAACGAGACGCGTGCCGGTCTCTACAACGCCACCATGACCGGCAAGGCGGCGAACACCGCCGTCACCGTGAAGGCGATGGAGGATCTGTCGGTGCTGGCCCTGTCGGGCGCGCTGGGCATCGGCGTCAACGGGTCCGGTATCGGTGCCGCCGCCAACATTCTGGTCATCAAGTCCGACGTGGCGGCGGAGATCGACCGCGCCACCCTGACCGCCAACATCGGCAATGTTTCCGTCACCGCCCTGTCCAACCGCAGCGCCGACGCCGTTACCCTGGGCGGCGGGCTGGGCTACGCCACGGGCATCGGCGGGGCCGGGTCGCTCTTCCTGTTCGGGGAGGGCAGTGCCGGTGACGCCTATAAGGTGCTGGACAAGGACGGCGACGGCACGCTGACGCGGGCGGGCCAGCTGGCCGGCACCACCGACCTCACCCGCAACAACCAAAGCCTGTCGGACTCGGAAAAGGGGAGCATCGACGCCTACGGCCACCGCGACGTGGCGGGCGCGGTCACCCGATCCAAGGCCAACACCACCACCGCCCGGTTCGACAACAGCACGCTGGCCGGCAACAACCTGACGGTCCGCGCCAACGACACCACCCGCACCCGCAACATCATCGGCGGCTTGGCCGGCAGCCTGATAGGCGAGGGGATCGGCGGCTCGGTCGGCGTGACGCGGGTCTACAACGGTGTGACCGCCCAGGCGCTGGGCAGCAGCATCCAGGCGTACGGCGTCACCGTCTGGGCCGACACGGCCAACGGCGGCACGGGCCGGGCCGCGGATGTCATCGCCCTGGCCGGCACCGCCGGGTCGGTGGCTCTGGGGGCCGCCTACGCCGATGCGGCGGTGGACAACGTGGTCGCCGCCCACCTGGAATCCGCCGCCAGCCCGAACGGCGGTGCTGTGTCGGTGATCGCCGCCGACGCCGCTGCGGTCAATGCCGAGGCCTACGGCTTCAACACCGGCGGGGCGGCCGTCGGCGCCTCCATCGCGCGGGCGGGCAAGACCGGGAGCGTTCAGGCCCGGGTCGGCGGCGGCGGGGCGCGGTCGCTCACCGGCTTCGACACGCTGACCATCGATGCCGGCAGCTCCGGCCTGGTGCGCACCTATGCGGTGGCGGGGGCGGCGGGCATCACCTTCACCGACGCCATCATGGGGGCGACGGCAAGCGATGCCACCACCGTCCGGGCCGCCATCGCCGACGACACCACCGTCACCACCCGCGGGGCGGTCGCCGTGCGCGCCCACGCCGCGCCGGAGGTGAAGAGCACCGCCGTCGGTGCCAGCGTTTCCAACGTGGCCCTCGGCGCATCGCTGGCCACCGCCACCGCGGAAACGACGGTGACCGCCGCCACCGGCGACCGCACCACCATCACCACCCCGGCGTCGGTGACCATCGCCGCGTCCGCCCAGCCGCTGGCGGGGCACGAGACCGCGCGGGCCGAGGCTTACGCCGGCGTCGGCGGGCTGCTGGTGGGGGTCAACGCCTCGGTCGCCACCGTCACCAGCCGCAGCGCCGTGCGGGCGCAGACCGGCACCGGCTCCGTCATCACCCATGGCGGCCTGTCGGTCACGGCGGTGAACGATTCCGTCCACACCGCCATGGGGCTGAGCGTCACCGTCGCCGGCCTGCTGTCGCTGGGCGCCAACGTGTCAATGGCCGAATCCGCCCTGGTGACGGAGGTGACGCTGGGCACCGGCACCTACGAAGGGGGGAACGGCGCGGCGAACACGGCCATCGTGCTGTCGGCCACCGGCCAGAGCACCGCCACCGCCGATGCCGTGGCCGGTGCCGGCGGCCTCGCCGCCGGGGCGGCCGCCGCCGCGACCATCAAGGACAACAGCCACGCCCGCACCACGGTCACCGGGTCCGGCACGCAGACCATCGTCAAGGGCAGCGGCGTCACCGTGACCGCCGCCCACACCACCACCTATTGGGGCCACGCCAATTCGGTGCAGGCGTCCATCGCCGGCATGAGCGGCTCGCTGGTCGAAAACAGCTTTGGCACCGACGTCGGCGTGGTCATCGGCGACAACGTGCGCCTGCACGCCACCCACGACGCCATGACGCTGGACTCCCGCGCCGCGGTGGTCCAGCGCGATCTGACGAACGGCGTCGGCGACCCGCTGAGCAACGCCGAGGGCGGGGCCGGGGGCGTCATCACCGGGGCGGCGGTCGTCAGCAGCACGGTTCTCAACACCCATTCCACCATCGGTATCGGGCAGAACGCGCAGCTCTGGGCCTTTGGCGGCGCGGTGCTGAACGGCGGCAAGCCGATGAACATCAACGCCTCCACCCTGCTGTCGATCACCGATCAGGCCAAGCTGGTCACCGGCGGCCTGATCCAGATGCCGGAGGTGAAGAGCACCGTCACCGGCACGGTGGACAACGCGGTCACCATCGGCGCCAACGCGGCCCTGAACGCCATCGGCAGCATCGGCATCGGCGCCTACACCGACGGCACGGTGTTCACCGCCGCCCTGGGCAAGACCTATGGCCTGGCCGGGTTCCTGGCCGGGACGGCCAAGGTCGGGCTGTCCGCCACCCAGGCGGTGACGGTGGGGACCGGTGCCACGGTCTGGTCGTGGGATAACGCCACGCTGGCCGCGGGCGCGCGCGGCGACGGTTCCGCCACCAACCGGCTGCGGCTGTTCGCCTACACCGACATCTACAACGGCACGGCGTTTTCACTGAACACCGATCCCTATGCCGAGGCCTTCGGCACCAGCGTCAGCACGCTGCTGCTCGACAGCGGGTCGATCGTGCGGGCCGTGCGGGACGTGACGCTGATCGCCGACCGCGGCGAGGTCAACGTCGGCGGGCTTGGCAACGGCACCAACCCGTGGCTCGACCTGTTCGGGCAGAAGATCACCGATTCCAAGTCGATCCTGAACGTCACCGAGCGGATGACGCTGCGCGGCACCGTCGATGCCGGCATCCTCTATGACCAGTCGCTGGTGATCGACACGGATTCCGCGGGCAACGTGACCCTGACCCGCGGCACCAACGGCTGGCAGGCCTTCGCCACCAGCGACGGGCTGGTCAAGACCGACCTGAAGGAGAAGCTGGAGGCGTTCATTGCCGCCAACACGGGGCAGGAGGCGCTGTACGGCGACCTTGCTGCCCAGATCCCCAGCGAGATGTGGGCGGTGGTGGTGTCCGGCCTGCGTGCCGCCCCCGGCAATGTGGTGATCCGCACGGCGGAGCTGCAGGCCGGCAACGGCGCCACCCTGACCGCCCACGGCGCCCCCAGCATCAGCATCGTCAACAAGACCGCCCACAATCTGGTGATCGACGATCTCTACATCGCCGACGGCACGGGCGGGCAGGTGCTCTTCACCGGCGCCCTGCGGCGGCCGGACGCGCCGTCCGGCCTGACCATCGTCGAGGACGGGCTGAACCAGCTTCCCTCCATTTCCATCGTCAACAGCTACACCGGCAGCAACGGGGCGCCGCTGCTGGCCCTGATGGGGTCGGCCTTCAACCCGCGCGGCGTCGTCTCCTTGGAAAACCAGACGGGCGACATCCTCCAGATGGGGGGCATGAACGCCCTGTCGCTGTCGGTCGTCGCTCCGCGGGGTAGCTTTACCCAGCGGGTGGCCGGCACCTATCACCTGGGCGGCATCGACCTTATCGGGATGGCGAACCAGGATGTGGCGTCTTACAACTCCATCTCCCAGATCGTCGGCGATCTCGGCATCCAGTACAGCCTGAGCGGCAGCGCGTCCAACTCTATGGGGGTGGATCTGCTGATCAACGGCTCCCTGATCACGGCGGGCAAGGTGGCGATCGTCGCCGACATCATCGACGTCGGCGGCCGCATCGTCAGCCAGCAGACCTACGACTACGCCGTCCTGTTCGACGGCAGCGATGCCGCCCTCAACGCCACCCTCGACGCCGCCCGCGCTGCGTGGCTGGCCGGGACCGGGGATCGCTACACTACCATCACCGGCAAGGTTCTGAACGGCGCCGCCCTGGCCACCGCCAAGTACGATGCGATGTCCGACCGCATCGTGGTGAACGACATCGTGGCCTCCACCCGCTCCGGCGGGCTGCCCTCCGCGTCGACGGTGGACGCATCGGGCGTCACGGTGAAAACCGTGTCGCTGGTGGGCGGCGGCAGCGTCTATCTGGAAGGGAAGATCGTCAGCACCGTGGGCCGCCCGCTGTCGGGGATCGAGGTGCAGGCCGGCTATGGCAACATCGAGATCCGCAACACCACGAGCCGGGAACTGGTGCTGGGCGGCATCGACGCCGGCAGCGCCGGCACCGGCCGCGTCACGCTGGTGGACACGCTGAAGGCCGACGGCAACGGCCGCCCGCTGATCTCCATCTTCGAATTCACGGCGGGCGAAGGCCGAACCGATTACATCGGGTATGATCCGGCGGCCTTGCTCAAGAACACGGTGACCGGCGACACCGCGGAGAACCGCACCCTTCTCTACACGCCGCTGCACGGGGCGGGCTTCCATTACCAATATTCCGCCACGCTCGACGTCTACCGGTCGGGGGCAAGCCTGAACGACATCAGCATCCGCTGGAACAAGGAATGGGAGGCCAATTTCGGCCCGACCCTCGGCGTGTTCACCGATGTGGTTGGCAACTCCGCTTCGGGCATCAGCTTCCAGCACCGCTCCAACACGCCGGACCCGCAGGCCGGCACCCCGGTCGGGCTGGTGGATCTGCTCCTGTGGCGGCGACTGGCGGCGGACAACCCCTTCAGCATCACCTTCACCGGCAACGCCGCCGGCAACGTCAAGGTGACGTCCGGCGCCAACCTGATCGTCGGCGGCGACATCCGCAACGGCGGCGGCACCACGGCACTGTCCTCCTCGCTGGGCAACATCACCAGCATCAACAACGCCACGATCACCACCCGGACGCTGACCATCGACGCCATGACGGGCATCGGCCTGGGCAAGAACTCGCCGCTGACCGTGGAACTGACGGGCGGCCGTCTGGTCGCCGAGGCCCAAACCGGCGACATCGACCTCAACGTCAAGGCCCCGGTCCTGGCGGCGCAACTGGACGCCAAGGCGGGCGACGTGCGCCTGACCACCACCGGCGACATCGTCGGCCACGACCGTGCGGCCAGCGGCTGGAACTATGACGTTCACGGCCGCAATGTGTCGCTGACCACCGTGGGCGGCAGCATCGGCACCGCCGCCACCCCGCTGGCCCTGCTGGCGACGGAACGGCTGGACGCGGCGGCCACCAACAGCATCGCCGTGGAGCAGGTGGCGGGCGACCTGAAGGTCGGCTCCATCGCTTCGAGCGGCGGTGACGTGTCGGTGACGGTGCGGAACGGCAGCATCACCGACGCCAACCCCATCCAGATCGACCAGGACAACCAGGCCCGCCTGGCCCAGGTGTGGCGGGCGCTGAACCTGACCGACAACAACGCCGAGGCGGAAACCGTCGCGGCCTACGAGTCGTCGGTGAAGGTCCGGTATCAGGAATATTGGAACATCCGGAGCGTCGCCTACGACGGCGGCAGCTTCGACCTGACGGGCAAGAGCCATCTCTTCAAGGCGCAGGCGGCCGCCGCTCTGGGCATCACCAACCCCACCGATGCGGACATCGCCGGCTGGGTCCAGGCGCGCTATACCGCCCTCGACACCTTCTTCCGCACCGAGGTGTATGGCGGCGGGGCGCTGCCCACGGCCTTCACCACCTATGACCAGGCCTGGACCTACACCCTCGACCGCGGTTCCAAGCTGTTCGGAGACATGACCCGCGGCGCCCAGTGGAAGGAGTCGCAGCTCCGCTACGTGGTCGATGCCAAGGCGGTCACCCCCGTCACCGGCACCAGCGTCCGCCGCGGCACCCCCAACATCTCCGGCAACAATGTGACGGTCACCGCCGCGCAAGGTGCGGTCGGCAGCACCGGGACGCCCATCGTCATCACCCTTCCGGTCGGCGGCACCATCACCATCACCGACGCCCAGGCGGCGGCGCTGGCCGGGGCGGCACCGGGCGAAATGACCGTCGTCCAGAACGCCGACCAGAGCCACACCATCACCATCGCGAACCCCGACCCGCTGTTCGTCAACGCCACCGGCGTGCTGCGGGCCTCGGCCCTCAACGACATCGTGCTGTCGGCACCCGGCACCATCCGCACCGACGGCATCCACTCCACCAGCGGCGACGTGAAGCTGAGTGCTGGCAACGGCATCCAGCAGGTGGGTACGGTGGAGAGCATCTCGGGCAGCCGTCTGAAGCTGGACGGCGGCAGCGGCAGCATCGGGGCGCTGGACAACCCGCTGCTGGTCACGGGCGTGTCGGGATGGATCGATCTGGCCACCGCCGCCGGGGACATCGTGATCGCCCGGCCCACCGGTGATCTGGTGATCGGCAACGCCTATGCCGGCGGCACGCTGAAGCTCGACGCCCGGAAAGGGGCCATCCTGTCGTCGTTCGACGACTCGTACGACGTCGTTCACCTGCAGGCGGATTCCATCGACCTGTCGGCGGACACCGGCATCGGCAATTATACGTGGCGTATGCGGGTCGGGCTGGGCAACGGCGTCCTGAACGCGCGGGCCTCGGGCGACGTGTTCGTGCAGACGCCCGGCGGCTCCTTGCGGGTCGGCAACGTCTCCACCCAGGGGACGCTGGTGCTGGGAGCGGACAAGGACATGACCGTCGCCGGCACGGTGACGGCGCCCAACGTGGCCCTGACCGCCAAGGGCACCCTGGCGCTGCTCTCGGGCGCGTCCATCACCAACACCATTCACCCGCTGGCCATCACGGCGGGCGGGCTGTCCATGGCGGGCGGCAGCAGCATCGCGTCGGTCCGGGGGATCGGGCTGACCCTGCAGGGCGGGGCCACCATCGGCACCGAGGGCGGGGCCGCCGCCACCATCACCGCCGCCGAGGCGCTCGCCATTTCCACGGGAGGGCCGCTGACCCTGCGCGGCACCGGCACCACGGTGAAGAGCACCGGCGGCGCTGTGACGCTGACCGCCGGCGGCCTCGACCAGGGGGCGGACACCACCGTCGAGGCGGCCGACACCCTGACGGTGACCGGCACCGGCGGAACCCTGGCGACGCAGGGCACGCTGAAGGCGGTGCACGCGCTGACCATGACCGGCGGCGCCATGGCGCTGAACGGGACCATCACCGCCGACAGCCTGAGCCTTGGGGCGACCGGCGCCCTGTCGGTGGGCGGCACCCTGACCGGCCTGCACGGCATCTCCGTGACCGGCGGCGGTGCGGTGGAGGTTGGCGCCTCCGCCGATCTGAAGGCTGCGGAAGGCGATGTGGCCCTGACGGGCGGCTCGCTGACCACGGCGGGCGGCAGCCGGGTGGAGGGCGGGACGCTGACCCTGACCACCACCACGGGCACCGGCAGCGGTGCCGTGCTGGGCGGCGCGCTGACGGCGCGCGGCGGCGCGGTGCTGGCCCTGGC
This sequence comes from uncultured Rhodospirillaceae bacterium, assembly GCA_937927415.1. Classification (GTDB taxonomy): domain Bacteria; phylum Pseudomonadota; class Alphaproteobacteria; order Azospirillales; family Azospirillaceae; genus Azospirillum. Next base: position 6,744 of record CALBDS010000041.1, on the reverse strand, counting down.
CGGGGACGGGACCCTGAGCGGCGCTCTGACCGCCGTCACCGGCGTGGGCCTCACCGCGGCGGGCCGCTTCGGCATGCAGACCGATTCCACCCTGGCGGGCGGGGCGGTGACCCTGACGGCGGCGGGGCTGGATCTGACCGGCGGTGCGCTGTCCGGGTCGGCCCTGACCCTGAAGGCCACCGGCGGCGATGCGGTGCTGGGGGCCGGTCTGACCGGCGAAACGGTGACGGTGGAAGCCACCGGCGCGCTCACCCAGTCGGGCAGCATCACCGGCACCGGTGCTGTCTCCCTGACGGGCGGCAGTCTGGCGTTGGGCGGCACGGTGACGGGGGCCACCGTCACGGCGTCGGCCTCTGGGGCTGGTTCGGTGACCGGCAGCCTTGCCGGTGCCAACGGCGTGACGGTGAGCGCGGGCGGGCACCTCGGCCTTGGGGCGGCCGCTGTGGTGGCAAGCACGGCGGGCGATGTGGCCCTGACGGGCGGTTCGCTGACCACGGCGGGCGGTAGCCGGGTGGAGGGTGGCGCGCTCACCCTGACCACCACCACGGGCACCGGCAGCGGCGCCGTTCTGGGCGGCGCGCTGACGGCGCGCGGTGGTGCGGTGCTGGCTCTGGCCGGAGACGGCAGCCTGAGCGGCAGCCTGACCGCCGCCACCGGCGTGGGCCTCACCGCGGCGGGCCGCTTCGGCATGCAGACCGGTTCCACCCTGGCGGGCGGGGCGGTGACCCTGACCGCGGCGGGGCTGGATCTGACCGGCGGTGCGCTGTCCGGGTCGGCCCTGACCCTGAAGGCCACCGGCGGCGATGCGGTGCTGGGGGCCGGTCTGACCGGCGAAACGGTGACGGTGGAAGCCACCGGCGCGCTCACCCAGTCGGGCAGCATCACCGGCACCGGTGCTGTCTCCCTGACGGGCGGCAGTCTGGCGTTGGGCGGCACGGTGACGGGGGCGACCATCACGGCGTCGGCCTCCGGCGCCGGTTCGGTGACCGGCAGCCTTGCCGGAGCCAACGGGGTGACGGTGAGCGCGGGCGGGAGCCTGACCACTGGGGCGGGGGCTTCAGTGGCGAGCAGCGCCGGGAACCTGGCGCTCACCGGCGGCAGCCTGACCCTGGGCGGCAGCCTGATGGGCAAGGCCCTGACGCTGCGCGGCACCGGCGGGGGGCTGACCCTCGACGCCGCCATCACCGCGGCATCGCTGGACGCCGAGGCGGCGGGGGCGCTGACGGTCAGCCGGGCGGTTTCGGCGGATGGGGCGGTGACGCTCACGGGCGGCTCGGTGTCGGTGAACGACGTCGGCGGCGCCAGCGTCGGCATCACCGCCACCGGCACGGGGTCTGTGGCCCTGTCGGGAACCATCGCCGGCACCGATGGGGTGACGGTGACCGCGGGCGGCGATCTGACCACGGTGGCCGACACCGTGGTGACGAGTTCGGCGGGCGACGTGTCGCTGACAGGGCGTTATCTCCGGCTGGCCCACGGCAGCGCCGTGGAGGGGGGCCGGCTGAGCGTGACCACCACCGGCACCGGGGCCAACCTGGGCGAAGGGCTGGGGCCGGTGACACTGGCGGCGCGGGACACGGCGGTACTGACCTTTGCCGGGAACGCGGGGCTGGAGGGCAGCATCACCGCGGCCAAGGGACTGAACCTGTCGGTGGCAGGGACATTCAGCACCGCCGACGGGGCGCGGCTGGAAAGCAGCGGCGGCGACGTGACTCTGGCCGCCGATGAACTGGCGCTGACGGGCACCCGCGTGTCAGGCAAGGCGGTGGCGCTCCACGGCGACACCGGCGCCGTGGAGTTGGGCACCAGCCATATCGAGGGCGATGGGGTGACCCTGACCGCGGCCGGCGAACTGGGCAGCACCGGGAGCATCACCGGCACCGGTGCGGTGAGCCTGACCGGCGGCAGTCTGGCCCTGGGCGGCTCGGTCACGGGGGCGACCATCACGGCGTCGGCCTCCGGTGCCGGCTCGGTGACCGGCAGCCTCGCCGGTGCCAACGGCGTGACGGTGAGCGCGGGTGGGACCCTCGGCCTTGGGTCCGCTGCGGTGGTGGCAAGCACGGCGGGCGATGTGGCCCTGACGGGCGGTTCGCTGACCACGGCGGGCGGCAGCCGGGTGGAGGGCGGGACGCTGACCCTGACCACCACCACGGGCACCGGCAGCGGTGCCGTGCTGGGCGGCGCGCTGACGGCGCGCGGCGGTGCGGTGCTGGCCCTGGCCGGGGACGGCAGCCTGAGCGGCAGCCTGACCGCCGCCACCGGCGTGGGCCTCACCGCGGCGGGCCGCTTCGGCATGCAGACCGGTTCCACCCTGGCGGGCGGGGCGGTGACCCTGACCGCGGCGGGGCTGGATCTGACCGGCGGTGCGCTGTCCGGGTCGGCCCTGACCCTGAAGGCCACCGGCGGCGATGCGGTGCTGGGGGCCGGTCTGACCGGCGAAACGGTGACGGTGGAAGCCACCGGCGCGCTCACCCAGTCGGGCAGCATCACCGGCACCGGTGCTGTCTCCCTGACGGGCGGCAGTCTGGCGTTGGGCGGCACGGTGACGGGGGCGACCATCACGGCGTCGGCCTCCGGCGCCGGTTCGGTGACCGGCAGCCTTGCCGGAGCCAACGGGGTGACGGTGAGCGCGGGCGGGAGCCTGACCACTGGGGCGGGGGCTTCAGTGGCGAGCAGCGCCGGGAACCTGGCGCTCACCGGCGGCAGCCTGACCCTGGGCGGCAGCCTGATGGGCAAGGCCCTGACGCTGCGCGGCACCGGCGGGGGGCTGACCCTCGACGCCGCCATCACCGCGGCATCGCTGGACGCCGAGGCGGCGGGGGCGCTGACGGTCAGCCGGGCGGTTTCGGCGGATGGGGCGGTGACGCTCACGGGCGGCTCGGTGTCGGTGAACGACGTCGGCGGCGCCAGCGTCGGCATCACCGCCACCGGCACGGGGTCTGTGGCCCTGTCGGGAACCATCGCCGGCACCGATGGGGTGACGGTGACCGCGGGCGGCGATCTGACCACGGTGGCCGACACCGTGGTGACGAGTTCGGCGGGCGACGTGTCGCTGACAGGGCGTTATCTCCGGCTGGCCCACGGCAGCGCCGTGGAGGGGGGCCGGCTGAGCGTGACCACCACCGGCACCGGGGCCAACCTGGGCGAAGGGCTGGGGCCGGTGACACTGGCGGCGCGGGACACGGCGGTACTGACCTTTGCCGGGAACGCGGGGCTGGAGGGCAGCATCACCGCGGCCAAGGGACTGAACCTGTCGGTGGCAGGGACATTCAGCACCGCCGACGGGGCGCGGCTGGAAAGCAGCGGCGGCGACGTGACTCTGGCCGCCGATGAACTGGCGCTGACGGGCACCCGCGTGTCAGGCAAGGCGGTGGCGCTCCACGGCGACACCGGCGCCGTGGAGTTGGGCACCAGCCATATCGAGGGCGATGGGGTGACCCTGACCGCGGCCGGCGAACTGGGCAGCACCGGGAGCATCACCGGCACCGGTGCGGTGAGCCTGACCGGCGGCAGTCTGGCCCTGGGCGGCTCGGTCACGGGGGCGACCATCACGGCGTCGGCCTCCGGTGCCGGCTCGGTGACCGGCAGCCTCGCCGGTGCCAACGGCGTGACGGTGAGCGCGGGTGGGACCCTCGGCCTTGGGTCCGCTGCGGTGGTGGCAAGCACGGCGGGCGATGTGGCCCTGACGGGCGGTTCGCTGACCACGGCGGGCGGTAGCCGGGTGGAGGGTGGCGCGCTCACCCTGACCACCACCACGGGCACCGGCAGCGGCGCCGTTCTGGGCGGCGCGCTGACGGCGCGCGGTGGTGCGGTGCTGGCTCTGGCCGGAGACGGCAGCCTGAGCGGCAGCCTGACCGCCGCCACCGGCGTGGGCCTCACCGCGGCGGGCCGCTTCGGCATGCAGACCGGTTCCACCCTGGCGGGCGGGGCGGTGACCCTGACCGCGGCGGGGCTGGATCTGACCGGCGGTGCGCTGTCCGGGTCGGCCCTGACCCTGAAGGCCACCGGCGGCGATGCGGTGCTGGGGGCCGGTCTGACCGGCGAAACGGTGACGGTGGAAGCCACCGGCGCGCTCACCCAGTCGGGCAGCATCACCGGCACCGGTGCTGTCTCCCTGACGGGCGGCAGTCTGGCGTTGGGAGGCACGGTCACGGGCGGGGCTGTGGCCGCGGTGTCCACCGGCGATGCGGTGGTGGACGGTTCGCTGAGCGGGGCGGATGGATTGTCCGTTACCGTGGGCGGAACCTTTGCGACGCGCGACGGAACGGCGCTGACGGGCGGCACGGGAACTCTGGCCCTGACCGGCGGCAGCCTGGATCTGAACGGAGCCACCATGACCGGCTCCACGGTCATGCTGAGCAGCACCGCCGGAGCGTTGAACATCGGCACAGGCATGATCGAGACGGCAACCCTCACCGCTGATGCTGCCGGAGAGTTGAGCGCCGGCCGTGCCATCGCCGTCAGTGGGACCGCCACCCTCAAGGGGGCCGGTCTTACGCTGGCCGGGGTCACGGGGACGGCGGTGGTGCTGGATTCCAGCGGTGATCTCACCTTGTCCGGCACGGTGGCCGGTGAGGGCGGCGTGACGATGACCGCCGGTGGCACGCTGAGCACCGCAACCGATACGGTGGTAACCAGTGCTGCCGGGACTGTGGCCCTGACGGCGGCCGTGGCGAACCTGGGCGGGCCGGTGTCGGGGGCGGCGGTGACGGTGCACAGCACCGGAAATGCAACGCTGCGGGGCGCCGTGACCGCTGTGGACGGCCTCTCGGTCAAGGCCGGCGGGGTGTTGGATCTTGCAGACAGTGCCGCGCTGTCCGGCGGGGGTGACCTGACGCTGGAAGGGGCCGGCGTCTCGCTGAACGGCGCCACCGTGAGCGGTGGTGCCGTCACCCTGCGGGGCACCGCGGGGGCCGTCGATCTGGGAACGGCCGGCATCACGGCCGCCACGCTCGACGTATCGGCGACGGGGGCGGTATCCGGCCGCGGAACGGTGACTGTCACCGACCGAACGGATTTGTCCGGCGACACGCTCGACCTGGGTGGACGGATCGAGGGCGGCACGCTGTCGTTGACGGCGGCGGCGGACGCAGATGTGTCCGGCACGCTGACCGGGGCGGATGGCGTCACGCTCACCGCCGGGGGGGCGCTGACCCTGGCGGATGGAACGGCGTTGTCCGGCGGCACCGGAAACCTGACCGTGGAGGGGGGCACCCTCACGCTTGCCGGCACTCTGTCCGGCGATGCGGTGAGGCTGCACAGCACGGCGGGCGATCTTGACATGGGGGCGGCGTTGGTGACGGGCACCACCGTGACGGCGGCGGCGTTCGGCACCCTGACCACCGCCGGGACCATCACCGCGGCCGAGGGCGTCACGCTGTCGGGCAACCGGCTGGCGCTTGGCGGGAGTGTCGCGGGCCGGCAGGCGACCGTCACGGCGCAGGAAGATGCCCTGTTGTCGGGAACCCTGACCATCACCGATGGCCTGACCGTCACCGCGGGCGGCGGGGTCGGCACCGATGCCGGTGCGGTGGTGACCGCCGGGGGGGATCTGGTGCTGTCCGGCGCCGCCCTGACCGTTGGCGGGCAGATCGGCGGCGGCCGCGTGGTTCTGGCATCCACCGGCGATGCGGTGGTGTCGGGCATTGTCGGCGGTGCCACCGGGATCACACTGGATGCCGCCGGCATCCTGGATCTGTCGGCGGGTGGCGTGCTCGACTCCAGCGGCGGCGCCGTGGGGATCCGGGCCGGAACCCTGGCGATGGAGAGCGGTTCCCGCATCGCCGCCGCCGGCCCGGTTGGCGTGACCACCGATGGCGATGCGGTGCTGGGCGAGATCCGATCCGATGGAGCGGACGACGAGGCGATCACCGTCCGTTCCGGCGGGCGGGTGCTCGGCAACGGAGCGGTGCTGACCGCGGGGGCGGACACGGCCCGCGTATTGGTCGAGGCGACCGACGGCATCGGCACCGACGGGGGCGTCGGTGGGCTGATTATCGATGCCGCGGCCGTCACCGCGTCCAGCGCCGACGGCGGGATCGTGCTGGAGACACGACGGGATACGGCGGTCGGTCTGGACGCCGCGAACGGTGCGGTGATCGTGACCGGCACCGGCGCGGTTCGGGTGACCGATCTTGCCGCGGCGAGCCTCGACCTGACCGGCGGCGTGGTTACCATCGACGGGGGACGGGTCGGCCGCGCCACCGTTGTTGCCGACGGTGCCCTGCGGATCACCGGCATGGACGTCGATGAGGGCGTGTCCTTGCGTTCAGGCGACATCGGCGCCGCCCTGCGCCAGACGGCGGACGCGATCGCCAAGGGCCGGGTGTTGGATCTCAGCATCGACGGGGCCGGTTCCGCGGTTTCCACCGCGGCGGTCAGGGTCGAGGCCGGGGCCGTCCAGGCGGAACTGCGCCAGGTCCATACCGTCACCTTTGACACCACGGCGGCGCAGGTCCGGTTCCAGAACAGCACGGTGACCGGCACCATGCGGCTGAGTGCCGCCGGAACCGGGCTTTGGATGAACAACACCAGCCGGATTCCGGTTGCCGTCGATCGGCAGTACTTCGCAGAGAACGGGGTGTTCGACCTTGCCCTCGACGGCGGCAGCGTGACCACAACCGCCACGCGGATCGTCATGCCTCCTCCTCCGCCTCCTCCGCCGCCACCACCGGTGACCCCGCCTGTCCTGCCGCCGGTTCCTCCGGTGGAAGAGCCTCCGGTGGTTCCGCCGGTGACCCCGCC
>CALBDS010000040.1 GCA_937927415.1 uncultured Rhodospirillaceae bacterium | reverse complement strand
CTCATCACCCATTGGCAAAAAATAGCAAAAACCTCTTGTTAGCGCCTATGGGGCGTGGCCCCAGGTGTTCGGCTGGCGATGCGGCTGGATGGCGGCGATCTGGCCGATGAGGTGGGCGAGGGCGCGCTGGGACTTGACGCCCATATCGCCGAGAGCGTTATAGGCATCAGTCAGTTGTCGTCGGATCGTTCCTCGAGTCTTCCCAGTTGCCAGGGCGGCTTCTGCCGGGCCGCCAGCTTCAACAACGGCGAGCGCCGTCGTGGCGATGGAGGGGGGGAGGCCGAGCGATACAAGGCAAGCGCGAATAGTGTCGTCGCGCGAATGCGGTGGAAGCAACACCAGGGCGCTGCCAGGGGATGTGCCCGGAGAAACCGACACCAGCAACCCGCCACCAACAGACAGCGTGACGCTGCCTTGAAGGGCGCGAGATGCGGTTGCAATGGCGCCCGCGAGGCGGGCGGCAATATCGGGATTCTGGTGGTGCAGGTGTCCGTCCTCGGAAAGATCCAGAGGGAAGGCGCCGCGCAGCGCGGCATGGGCCGCCGTGTTTGCCCACCGCGCCATGCCGCCTTCACCCGTCACGATCACGCCGATGGGCAGGCGATCGATCAGGGCTGATAGCGTTGCGGCCTCAGACAGAGAGTCGAGGGCGTCTGCAACCCGGTCCGGTTGGGGGGTGTAATAATCGCCACTCCGACCTGCCAAACGGCCAATATCGACTCTCAGTTGCGCCGACCACTCGCCCCAACGGCGGTGGTGGCATACGAACTCCGCCACTCCTCCTTCCTGGGTGTGGTAGCTTTTTCGGAAATCGAGGCAGTCATTGGCAAGACGTGAAACTTTAATCATGTGGTAATAATTATAAGGAGACACTCTTAATGTTTCGGCATCAGACATACCGTGTTTGATTATTCCCCAAAAAAGATCTTCGAATGTTTCTGTTCCATTAAACAAAAGGAACGGATACCTCTTCCTGGCGAAGGGTGATGCGGCGACAATTTCGTCTTTTCCTCCGAAGACTATTGTCTCCCCATCAACACCATCTGCCATTTTCAACAGGGCACCCAAAGATTCCGGGATTTCGGTCATGGTTCGTCCACAGGCTCCTTATCCCACGCCAGTTTGGGCTGGCATCTCTTGGTGATATTCTGCTCAGGACTACACCATCAAATGATGATGGTTTCCAGAGTGGGATGCATTTTGACGAGAAAAACCACCGGGATGAGTACGCGAGTATGGCGTCCCGTTACGGTGGTATACCAACCGCCAGGGAACTATACGCAATGCGGCCGTCGCCGTTCGGCATACTCGCCATCATCACCCCCGCGACTCGGATCGTTCATGTACCGCAACGCGGGCAGGCCTCTCCATCGCCCTTGGGTCACAGCCCCCGGCCAGGCCGTGCCGTGCGGATCAACATCACCCTGGACGAGCGGCTGCTGGAGGGATAGGGCAGGGGGCACAGAAAAGCCCGCCGGCTGGGGAGCGGGCGGGCTTGGCCCTGTACAGGAGCGGACCGCTTTATGCGGCGATGAGCGCCCTGTCCGTGGCGTCTGTCTGCATGACGGCCCCGCCGGCCTCGCTGATGAGGCCGACGAAGGGCTTCATGTCGGTGAACTTTCGAACGACAGCGACCCGTCGCGGGGGATCGGGCAGGAGAGCCAAGTCGAGGAACTTGGCGATCACGGGGTATGCCGATTGCGGGGATGGCTTCACGAAGTCGAAGGCGACCACCTTTCCGTCGTGGCTCACCAGGGCATCAACCTCCCAATCGCGCTTGTGAGCGCCCTGGATGGTGACATCCCGAGAGACATGCGTCTTGCCGAATACCTTTTCCAGCCGATCGAAGAACGCGGATTCCACCTCGGAGTGCCTCTTTTCCGCCAGCCGGAGGGCCGCCAAGTCAACAGCCTCCTTCGAGCAGTTGGCGACCAGACCGACGGCGCCAACAAGCTGGAGCCGGTTGCATTCAACCAGAAAGAACGAGTGCTGGTCGAAAGACAGACCTCGCCGACGCGCGATTTCTGGGGCAATGCGCGCGTACTGACCTTCTGCGCCGATCTGCTCGGCCTCGGACATGCCGAAGCCCATGTCGGTGACGAAAAAGCGGTCGCCGTCGCCGCTGATCATGACCACGACGCAGGAGCCGCCCGGGTAGCGCAGGGGTGTACGGATGTACCCCCCGCGGCCATCGGAGGTGGCTGTTGCCAAGCTGCGCGCGACTTCATCGGCGATTGCGCTCAGGTCGGTCATCGGCGGTTCTGCATGTTCATTTCGTACTGCCATGGCGGCACCGGAATCTCTGAGGTATTCTCGATATTTAACAACTTCCCTGCGATCAGAAGCGCCTCTTCAACTGTACCCGGTTCAGGTAAAATGGGCAACGCAAGAGGCAGGCTGTCGTCTGGGGCAAAGGCGTCATGGCCGATACTCTCGGCGTTCAGATCGAAGGGATGCCAGTGGGTTTCAAGGTCGATGTGTCGCAGATCCTGCGGCCCGAGATTGCCGTTGCTGTGAGTTCGGAATGGGCGCCAGTCGCATCGACAGATCGGGATGCGAGTTCTAATCACGCTCCCGAACTCAAGTTGGATGGTCACGTCTTTGTCGGGGTATTCACGCAGGGCGTTGATTTGGACGCGAACGCCGGGAACCACCACGCCGCCGATCACCACGGCACAAAACAGCGTCAATTTTGTTGAATTTTTATGCGGCGATCTCACCCAGTCCCCATCAACCAACAAAGTCTTTGGAGATTGCGCCAATCGTTTGAATTCAAGCAGATCTACTGCTGGAGAAGATAAGACTTTTTTCTTTTTCCCCACTTCCTCTCGTTCTCCAGATATGAATTTCATAATATAAGAAGGCTTCGCCATCGCCCATGGTGGATAATGGGAATGGATGGCGCCCCAAGACTACCACCCCCTCACATCACGCATCGGGCTGACAGCTCTGGCGCCAATAAGGCGGGTGATGTCCGGCCCGGTCTCCATAAAGTGGCCGCCGTCGCCGCTGATCATTACTTGAGATTGAAACCAGAATTTACTCTATAGGTAATATCATTATTGTTTGCGCGCAGAACTGTAATTGACACATCCCGGAACTTAATGTCCGTAGGATTCTTTTCGGAGGCTGTATATGTCAAATCCTGCTGAAAGGCGGGTCGAATCATATCTTTAAGATATTCTCTATAAGTCACCCTAAGAACGTTGTTGCTTACTCCTTGATATAGAAGCTCATATTTGTAACCATCGTTTGAGACAACGACGGCAGTGTCAGTGATTTCGTATGGATAGGGTGGATCGACTTTCGGCTGTACAATCAATTGCCGCATCGGTGGCACGTTCACCTGCGTGAACAGGTCGAAGCGTCCATCCCTATCGGTGTCCAAGACGCAGCCGAGCATATCCTGCTGACAGTAGGCGGTTCGACCATCAGGGAGTGTCGTTTTGACGAGGGCAATGTCCCCCTTCGCCATATGTCCGATGGCGCCAGCATAGGCGCGGTAATTGAAGGCGGTGAGCATGGGCGAGCCAACCGTGACCGTGGCCTCCTTGCCCACTGCCGGTGCTGAGCCTTGATGAACAACGGGAAGATTTGGCGAGACGCTCATGGGCGCACACGCCGCAAGGCCATACACAACCACCACTCCCGCCAATAATCCGAAGCACCGCATTCGATCCCCCATACGCGAGTATGTCCATGAGCCATGCTCAACCGAATGGATTATGGCAGGAATGAAGAAATAGGCGAATTGCGGAAACCGCATTGACTTAATGATGCGAAAATCGCATGTTTCTCCCATCAGAACGGATGACGCCACGGCCGGCGTGGTAACCAGATGGGGAAGCCGATGTCCGACAGCAGCAAGCCCAAGGCGGCTCGGCCCGTACACCCGGTCCCGCCGTCCTGGCGTGGCCGCTTCATGGCCCTGACGGGCTTGTTGGTCCGCCGCCGCAAGGAGGCCAGCCTGTCCCAGGTGGCTCTTGCCGCGCAGGTGGGGGTGGGGATCGCCACCCTTCAACGGTGGGAGGAGGGGCGGGCCGAGCCGGGCGCCATGGGCCTGTACCAGTGGGCGGCGGCCCTCGGGGTGTCGCTTGAGGCGGACGTCACATCAGATGTGATGTGTTCGCCTGCGGCTCCGGACAAGGCGGCCTGACCCATGCGCACCCCGCTGCCCGCCAACCAATCCCGCAAGCCCCTCGACCTGGAGGGCGTGTCCTGGCGTCTCGGCATGTCGGCCGGGTGCGAGGCGATCACCTGGGATGGCGAGGCGGTGGGGCAGGTGTTACCGACCCGGACGTACGTCGTTCACCGCGGAGGCCTGCGCCAGGAGGTGCAGCACCGGCGGGCCACCGTGACCCTGCACGGGCAGAAGCTGACCGTTGAGTGTTCTGGCGGCTGGAACAAGTTGTGCGACGAGGTGATCCGCCGGGTGGACCAGCATTTCCGGGACTCCGTCCACCGGCGCGACTGGCCGCCCCTGGTGCTGATGGCCACACCCGATGAGGCTGCGCAGATCCGGGCCGGGCAGCGGGAGAATCTCTACTACCCGTGGTCTGACCGGTACGGCGCCGCGTCGTGCTGGAGCGGCCGCCCCGTCGAGGTCTGGGCGCCGAAAGGCGAATGCCTGCGCCTCACCATGGTCGGCGCGGTGCGGTACGGCCCAGAGTTCGCGGCCGGCATCGTGCCGTGGCTGGTCAGGCGACACCCCAAGGCGAAGGCCTTCGCGGCCGTCGCCCTCAACCTTGAAACTCTTGAAGCATCGCAAGTTCCCGCCGGCGTCAGTCCCGGCGGCGAAGCCCAGACGGCGGGGTGACCGCGCGCCGTGCCTGCCTCTTCTTAGGGGCGATTTCCTCCCTGACTTCCCCTCGGCGCTTTCCAACCCTCGGCGCCGAGGGGGCTTTCCGAAGGACAGACTCATGACCGCCACCGCCCCTCACGCCGACACCGAGCCGCGCCATTCGGTCGCCATGGGCGGGGCTGTCCTTCAGGTCTGGGACTGGGGAGGGGGACTGTACGAGTTCGGCATTCAGGGTCGCGCCCGGACGCGGACCATTGAGGCCGGCGCCGCGGATGTCGCCAACGTGGTTTGGGGTGCGCGGAAGGAGTTCTTCACCGACGCCACGGCGGCCGAGTGGTGGCTGATGAACACCCTGGGCGAACTGGAAACTGAACTGCGTGCGCGCGCCCCCGAACGTGCCGCCGCCTGACAGATCACGAGACACCGGCCCTGGGTTCACCGGGGGGCAAGGATGGCCCCGGCAAACCAAGCGCGATCCCGACCGGGGCCGGTCGCCGTCAGCGGGAAATCGCGCGTCATCCTCCCTCGGCCCGTGGACGGTACCCAACCCGTCGCGGGCCTGAGGTGTCAGGAGAGCGCCGCGGCGCTGCCGCACCCCAACCCCAGCAAAACCCCAGGGGTGCGGCGATGAGCCGGCACCGGCGCCCGAGGTAGACGGCCGGCGTTCTCCGCCCAACCGAACGGAACCCACGAGATGGCCTTGCCCCCCCGTCGTAAACCAGCCCGAGCCGGCATAGAGCGGTCCAAGCCGCTCCGCAGCCCTGCGCACCTGAAATGGGTGAGGAGCCATGCCTGTTCGGTCGCGGGTTGCCAGGGGGAACCCATCGAGGCGGCGCACGTCCGCACCGGCACCGACGGCGGGACGGGCATGAAGCCCTCGGACTGCTGGGTCATCAGCCTGTGCCGCGACCACCACGCCGAACAGCACGCCGTCGGCGAAAAGGCCTTCGAGGCCCAGCACCGCCTGAACATGCGGATGCTCGCTCTGGAGTTTGCGGCCAAAAGCCCGCCCTGGCAGGCCCTGCTGAAACGGCAGCGCGCCGCATCGTCCACCACCCCCCGCCGCCCGGCGGTCAAGGAGGATTGACCCATGCACGATATCGGCACGCACCACCGCCCGCCTGTCCGCGGCCACCGCAACCTGACGCCGGACTTCGCTGATTTCCTGGCGGCCAGGACGGAGCGTGGCGCCAACACCGACATCCTGCTGGTCAAGGCGGTTGTCCAAAGCTGGCGCCACTGGTGCCGCGAGCGGGCCGTGGCCCGGCCCGACGTCCGGGTTGGCTCCGCCCTTTCCGCGGCCGGCTACCGGGTCACCAACCTCAAGACCGCCGACAGCGAAGCCGTGGTTCGGGGGCTGCGTCTGCGCCCCGAGGCTCCGTTGCTGGCTCTCCCCAAGGGCCTGGAGCCGGACGACGTGGCGGCCCTCGGCCTGATCGCCGGCGAGTTGGCTCGCGTCAGAACGGTCGAAGGCTATATCGGGGTGGGCGACACCCTCTACCAGAACGGTGAGCTTGAGCGTGCCGCCGGGGAGTACCTGCACCTTGCCGGCTGCGGCCCTGAACAACGGGCGGAATTCCCCGCCGGCTCCCCCGGCCTGTTCTGGCCTTGGCTCCCGCAGTATTGGAAGCCCACCACGCCCCGGGGTGACAACGTGAAGGGCGCCTCTCTGGCCGTGGCCGCTCTCGCCCGCCGCCTGCGGGTTGGGGGTGCGGCATGAGCAACCAGCACCTGCCGACAGCGGCCGAGGCCGCGTTCATCGGGCGGTTGGGCGACACCGCCCTTGATCTGGCCGACGAAGCTCAGATCGATCCCTTCATTCTCCTCGTCGCCCTGGGCCGGGTGATGGCCTCGGTTCTGGGGGCGATTGAAGACGCCGACGACCGTCAGGCCATCATGCGGGATGTCCTGCACGATCTGGCGGAGGCCGTGGAAATCGTGGCCAGCAAGGGCGATGCCGTAAGCCTGCGGACGGCGGGCTGCCACCCCGCCGGCCGTGCGTGAGGACCGAACGATGGACACCCTCTCGAAACGCGACCGCGTGGCACTGGAACTTCAGGTAGGCCGTGCCGTCCGTTCTCTGGCCGCCAACCCCACCCCGGAAGGCAAGGCGGTGCTGGCGCTTTTGCGCGAACGCCTCGTCGCCGACGACGACCGCCGCCGTCACCGGGCGGCGGCCCTCTCCCAACATGGAGACAACCCCCATGGCTGATGACCGCGCCTATGAGGCGCCCACACTGGACCGGCTGCTGGCCAGCCTGAACAACGGCGACGACAACGCCGCCGCGACCGAGGATTACCACCGGCTGGTCGAGCGGCTGGCGACGATGGTCGAGAGCTACGGCGGCAGCAGCCACAAAGGGATGCTGACCCTGACCTTCAATTTCAAGGCCGACGCCAAGGGCGTCGATGTGGCGCTCCAGACAAAAATCACCATGCCCAAGCGTCCGGCTTTGGAGGACCGCCTGTTCATCGGCGGCAGCAAGGGCGACGTGCTGACGTTCAAGGACCCCGCCCGCGGCACCTTCTTCGAAGGGTCCGATCTGGGGCGCCGCCGCTTCGGCGAAAACAACTGATCATCTTCTTTTCTTTTTTTGGAGCACATCATGAGCACAGGAAATTTTCCGGCGGGCGTCGGCGATAACGTGGCGGTGATCGATGCCGTCGAGCGGCTGAGCGGCGCGGAGGTGATGACCGTCTCGGCTGCCGAAGCGTTGGGGCGGAATTTGGACTTTCTGGTCCTGCCGTCGGGTAAGAAGGCGCAGAGTCTGAAAGCCTTCATCGACGAACAGCGGGACCGTCCCGAGCGCATCCGCACGTCGGCGGTGGTGACGGACGCGGAGAGTTTCAACGCCTACCTCAACCGCTTCCGCCGGCCGGAATCGGCGGTGTTCGTGAGCATCGAAAGCCCGCCGTCGCTGCTGGGCGTGGTCGATTACCACGGGCAAGGAGAAGGGGCGGTGCCCAGCTTCTGCACCCACACCGTCTCGTACAACTTCCCCCTGTCCGACCCGATGAAGGCATGGGTCAAGGCGACCAAGGGCGACCCGATGGAGCAGGAGGAGTTCGCCTACTTTCTCCAGGACCGGGAATACGACATCGAGAGCCCGCCCGCCGACTGGTCCATGCTGGACCCGGATGAGCTGGGCGTCATTCTCGACCTGCTGAACATCCACGGTGACCGGAATCCGGTGGATGACGCCGATGCCGCCGCCTTGGCCGCCGAAGGCGGTGGGGATGATGACGGTGAAGACCGCTACATCCCCCGGAGCGCCATCTACAAGCTGCGGAAGAAGCGGTTCGGATCGAGCAAGCGCATGATGGATCTGGCGCGTGGGATCGAGGTGGGCGTGGGCCGGAAGGCGGTCTCGGCCTACAACCCGAAGACCGGCGAGAAGAACATCAGCTTTTCCGAGGAACACGACACCCGCGACAGCGTGGGTAACAAGGTGGTGGTGCCCGACCTGTTCCTGGTCAACATCCCGGTGTTCGACGGCGGCGCCCGGCACCTGCTGCCGGTGCGGCTGGGCTATCGCGTTAAGGGCGGCTCCGTGAAGTGGGCCGTCGAACTGATCGACGCGCCCCGTCTGATCCGCAGTGCGGTCGATTCCGTGGCGCTTCAGGTCCTCACTGCGACCGGGTGTCCCGTCTATTACGGCAAGCCGAACGCCGCCAAGGCCGCGTAGCCCCACTCCATTCCCATTCGGCGGACCCCCGCCGTCTCCGCCGCCGGATCGGTCATCTCCGGCACCCCCCTCAACCAACCGAAGGAAAGGCTGTCCGAACCCATTACCGAACCGCCGGTCCCGCCATGCAGCAACACCGGGGCCGGCCCCTCTCTTCCAGCGGTGAGAACAGCATGAACACCGAACCCGTCGAAACTCCTTACGGTCTTGTCCCGCCGCCCGTCGTCATCGGCGGCGGCCGGGTCGTGGCCTACAATGCCGACTGCCGGGCAGTGCTGCACATGCTGGCGGCCCGCGGGGAGTTGGTGCATGCGGTGTGCGAAGATCCCCCGTACCACTTGACAAGCATCGTCAAGCGGTTCGGACGCGACGGTTCGGCCCCAGCCGTTCACGGCACCGACGGCGCGTTCGCCCGCGCCAGCCGGGGGTTCATGGGCCACACCTGGGACGGTGGCAACGTCGCTTTCGACCCTGAGACATGGCGCCTGCACCTCGGCGCTCTGCTGCCCGGCGGGTACCTGACGGCCTTCGCCAGCACCAGCGGCTACCACCACATGGCCGTCGCCATCGAGGCGTCGGGGTTCCGAGCCCACCCGATGCTGGAGTACCTGTTCGACACCCACCCGCTGCTGGAATCTTTCCTGCTCACACTGTCGGCGGACCAGCTTGCTGCGTTGTGCCGGCTGATTGAGACCCAAGGCGACGTGTCGCCGCTCGCCTGGATTTTCGGTTCGGGCATGGTCAAACCGACCCGCCTGCAGTTGCCCGGCACCGACCACCTGCGTTACGGCGCCGGCGCCCTCAAGCCGGCCCTGGAGCCGGTGTTCATGGGACAAAAGCCGCTGGAGGGGACTGGCACGGAAAACTGGCTGGCGCACGGCGTCGGTGCGCTGAACGTGGACGCCGCCCGCGTCGAGCGGGAAGGGCGGTGGGACGCGCGTGGGAACGACTCCGCAGAAGCCAAGCGCATTTACCAGGGCGGTTTCAACAACCGCCGTAGCGGTTCCCGCGACTTGGGCGGGTACCCCGCAAATGTCGTGCATGACGGCTCTGCCGCTGTCGCCGCCTGCTTCCCCGCAGCGCCAGGGCAACGGGGCGCCGTTTCCGGAGAAGAGGTATCCGCACCCACCAAGGGCACCTACGGTTCTGGGTGGCGTCGCGTCGCCGCCATGCCACGCCATGACGGAGGCGGCCCGGCCTCACGCCTGTTTTACGGTGCCAAGGCCACCGGGGAGGACCGCTGGCACCTCTGCCGAGTATGCGGTGGTGCTGGTCCTGCAGGAACCGAATGGGCGCACCAGCACGACCGCACCAACACCGACCACATTGTCTGGCACCCCACTGTCAAGCCGGTGGCGCTGGCCCGCTGGCTGGTCCGCCTGACTTGCCCGCAGCCTGGGCAGACAGTCTTCGACGGCTTCGCCGGCACCGGCACCACCGGGGTTGCGTGCCTCGCCGAAGGCCGCCGCGCCGTGCTGGTCGAGCAGAACCCCGACTACTTCCGAATTCTGGTGGCCCGCTGCCGGCACTACGCCGGGGAGAGCGCCTATGCGCTGCCCGAGCGCCGGCACCGCCGACCGGCCAAGGCCGCCACCCACCCCACACTATTTGCCGGCCTGGAGCCGGAAGGAGGTGCGCATGACGCAGCAGCAGAATGAGCCGGGCCGCGAGCCCGACCACCACCCCGCAGGGACCGTGTTGTCCATCGGCAGCATTGCCACCACGGACGGCGCCGTCACCGGGGTGCTGGTCGAAATGGACGTGGAGAACGTCCGCGCGTCGGCGGCCCTACTTGACGAACGCGTCGTCATCGTGCCGGCGGAAGCCCTCCGCTCCCGCCCGGAAGGCGCCGTGACCATGCTCGCTTCCGCCCTGGAACACGACGCCCAGGTGGTAGGTGACCTTCGCCGGCGGATCGCCGAACTGGAGGCGCGGCTTGTCGGGCAGCCCCACCCGTCGGCGGTGCCGGAGGGGTGGAGGCTGGTGCCGGTCGAGCCGACGCCCGAAATCTTGGACGCGATGCGGACTGACCCGGACGGGAGCAAGCGCGATATCCCCGACGCTTACCTGCGGTGGGTGTACCACGCCGCGGTATCCACCGACCCTCCCGCGCCGTCGGTGTGGAGGCCGATGGAAACGCAGTCCACCATTGCCGATTGGGCCGACGGCGTGTTCGGACCGCACCAGGGGCCGGTACCGCCCCTGCTGCGCTCCATCAATGAACTGGTGGAGGCCTGCATCGCCGCCGGCATCTCGCAGCAGGAGTTTAGGGCGCGCGTCGATGCTGAATTCGTCCGGCAGGTCAAGAAGGGGGCTGCCGCTGATCTTACCAACCTGCCGGCGGAAGTCGCCGGCACGGTGATCGTCTTGTACCGCGTTGCTCAGGCCGCCGGCTTCGACCTGCACGCTGCCGTCGATGCCGAAATGCGCAAGAACCGTGGCCGCCAGTGGTTCGCGAAGGGCGACGGGACCGGCCATCACCTCCCCGCGCCCCCGGCTCCGGAAGAGGAGGGCGGGCGATGAATAGCCGCGACTGGAGCCTTTTCGCCTCGTCCCTCGTCCTGGCTGCCAACACCGCGGTGATGGGCTGGGGTGCCCACGCCCTCTACGCCAGCCGTATGGATGCGCTGCGCAAGGCATCGTTTGGTGACGCGGCGTGGTTGGCGTGCCGGGTGATTTCCGACGCATTTCCCGAAGCCGGGATCGGCGACGAGGCGTGCGAGCGCGCTAAGCAACGTGCCCGCAAAACTGCGCCCGGCCAGGCGCCGAAGGAACGGGAGGACTGACCCCATGACCACCACCGACACCCCGGAGAGCGTGGCGGCGCGGCTGAATAGCTTCGCCGAAATCTGGTCCGCCGGGTTTCCCGATGAGACGCAACATTTGGAGGCGCTCCAGACGGGCGCCGCCACGCTTCGGGCGCAGGCGGCGGAGATTGCGCGCCTGTCGAAACGCCTGGAAGAGATGGAGCGCGTCCGATCCTGCGCCGTCGCTGATCATGTGGCAGCCGAAGCCGCCCTTGCCGATGCTCGCACCAAATTCGGTCGGGCCGGCGCCATATGGCAGAAGGCACGGATGCGGCTCGAAGTCGAGCGCGACGAGGCTCGCGCCGCCCTTGCCGCCTCTGAGGCCAAGGGGCAGGCCATGCGGGAGGCGCTGAAGAACGTCAGCCGCTTTGTCAGAGCCTTTGCCGCCGACGAGACTGACGAGGAGATCCACGCATCGGCCTGCGCATGTGAGGAGCAGATAGGCGCCGCCCTCTCCACCCCGCCCGCCGAACAACCGGGCCCGGCGGATGCGCCGTCGCTGCTGGCGGCATGGTGGCTTGACGGAGCCTCGTTCGATCAACGCTTGCTTGCCGCGGGTCTGGTCAAGGCAATTGCCTACGACCTCACCGAAGCCGGGGAAGCGGCCATCAATCACCACGTGGCGACCCGCTCTGCCGGGCTGCTGCCAGCGACCGAGGGGGAGGGCCGATAATGCCGAGAACCCGTAAGGCATGGGCTGTCTTCCACGAAGACTTCCCCGATGAGCCTTCCATCGTCTTCGCCCGTACCGCCGCCAAGGCAAAGGCGTCCCTGCTGTCGGACGCGGAGGACTGCGGCTACACGCCGAAGGATTTCTTCACGACAGCCCGCGCACGCCGCTCCCCGGCCAACGACATGGTGCTGCCCGACGAGCACCGCCTCGTCGCCGAACTGGATGACAAGGACCGGCACATCATCCTGCATTCCTTCGGCGGCTACGCCCGTATGGGCAAGGAGGGTTACCGGGACCACTACTGCACCGATCCGTCCGACCTCCTCCTGCTGCGGCTGGCATGGGAGTTCGGCCTGTTCAGCGGCCCGCACGGCGAATGCGCCTATGGCGACACCGGCATGTGGAGCGGCGCCTTTTTCTATCTGACCGAACTCGGCAAGACCGTCGCGCGGTCGATGCTGCCGACCTATCAGGGGGAGGGCCGGGACAATGGCTAAGGTCCTCCGCCAAGAATCCAACACTGCCCGCCGTCAGCACCATTGCTACCGGTGCGGTCACACCATCAGCGCCGGCGATAGCTACCTCGCCGTGACCTTCCGCGGACTGCCGGCGGACGGCTGGTATGGCATCCGCTACGCCAAGGTCTGCCGGTTCTGCCAGCCGCACCCGCTTTGCACCTGTGGGGATTGCGACTTCGTGGTCGCTGACCAGATCGCCGAACCCATCGGAATTCTGGAGGCCGCCCATGGCTGAGAGCAAGATCGAATGGACCGACAGGGTGTGGACGCCAATCGTCGGCTGTACGCCCGTGTCCCCCGCCTGCGCCAACTGCTACGCGGCGCCGATGGCTGCTCGGCTGGAGGCGATGGGGCAGGCCAAGTATGCCGGCCTCGCCACCCGCGAAGGGAGCCGGGGGAAATGGACCGGGAAGGTCACCCTCTGGGAACCGGAAGTGCTGGCGCCCCTGCACCGCCGGAAACCCACCCGCTGGTTCCTGACTTCAATGGGGGATGTGGGCCACCCGGACGTACCTGGATGGTTCCTTGACCGGCTGTTCGCCGTCATGGCCCTGACGCCACACCACACGTTCTATGTCCTGACCAAGCGACCTGATCGTGTGGCCGCGTACTTGGAGGCGGCGCAGGGGAATGTAATTGACGCATGGCGCCGCATTGCCACTCCGAAGGTGCGCGTCGGTTGCGGTGCAGGGCCAGTGCCTTGGCCGCTACGAAACGTGCTGATCGGCTGCACTGCCGAAGGCCAGTCGCGCGCCGAAGAGCGCCGCCAGCATATGGAGCGCATCGCCGCCGCCGGCTGGCGGACCTTCGTCAGCTACGAGCCGGCCTTGGGCATGGTCGATTGGTCCGGCTGGGACTTCCTGTCATGGCTCACCAGCGGCGGGGAGAGCGGTCCTCACGCCCGCCCGTCCCATCCGGACTGGCACCGGGCCGCGCGCGATTGGTGCGCCGACCACGGCATTCCCTACTTCTTCAAGCAGTGGGGCGAGTGGGCCCCGCAGCTTGGCGCCATCGACCTGTACGAATTCGGCGAGCAAAGCCGCCGTCAGTGGGCAGCGTGGGACCATGACCGCCAGGGCTGGGAATATTGGGACCGTCCGCTCTGGTGTGACGACCTGGGAGCCCCTGAAGATTGCCTCGTGAAGGTCGGGAAGTCCGCCGCTGGCCACCTCCTTGACGGGGTGGAGCACCGCGCGGCGCCGGGGGTGCGCCATGGCTGACCGCCCCATCATCTTCAGCGGTCCGATGGTCCGCGCCCAGATCAACGGCCTGAAGACCCAGACGCGTCGGCTGGAAACCTCGCCGCTCGCCAAGGTGCAAGTGGGGGACCGGCTCTACGTGCGGGAGTCCTGGCAGACGGGGATGACCGGCAACGGTCCCCAGATCGCCTACGCCGCCACGCCGGATTGCGTGGAGATCGACGCATGGGACGGCCACAATGAGGGGTGTGGGCCGTCCTTCAACTACGACCGGTGCCCCGGAGCGAAGTGGCATCACTGGCTTGGCGATGTGCTTGCCGCCGGCCCGTGGCGCCCCTCCATCCACATGCCGAGGTGGGCCAGCCGTCTCACGCTGGTGGTGACGGATGTGCGGCTCCAGCACCTCCAGGACATCACGGAGGAGGATGCGCGGGCTGAGGGTATGCAGGAGCCGACCTTGCGCGACCTGGGCGGCGAACTGGAGCAAGCGGCATGGTCGGAACGGCAGGTCTTCTCCCGCCTCTGGAGCAGCCTCCACACCCGCCCTGGCGAGCGGTGGGAGGACAACCCCGCCATCGTGGCCCTGACCTTCACGGTCCACCGCCGCAACATCGATGCGATGGAGTCCACCCATGCAGCCTGACACCCAGACACAGGGGCCGGCGCTGGCCGGTCCCACCACGACCAACGGGGACGGCAGCGTTCAGCCGCTGCTGGTGTGACGATGAGCATCAAGCTCTGGCAAGCATTGCTATTGGCCGTCGGCTGGATCGGGGCGGACGTCGTTCGCCTCGTTCATGGTCACCATCAGGATGGCGCGCTGGTCATCGCCGGGTGCCTCAGCATCGCCATTTTCTGCGCCGGTCTGACGCTCGTGGCCGCTCTCAACAGGTGGCTGTCATGACCAAAAACACCAGGGAATACGTCATGGCGGGCAGGAGACAGACGAGATGAGCATCATGGAAACCTTGGCAACGCCGGCCCTATCTGACCCGCTCGTCCCGCCGGAAGCGGACCTGCGCGATTTCCCGTTCATGCCGCTTGACGTGGCAACCCTATGCGATTCCGGCATCGCCGTTGAGGCGACGGGAGACGAGTTCCGGGCAGCCGTCCTGCTGTGGTGCAAAGCATGGCACCAAGTGCCGGCGGGTAGCCTTCCCAACAACAATGCCCTGCTCGCCCAATATGCGGGATATGGGCGTGTTGTCGGTGAGTGGTTGAAGGTGCGGGATGGTGCGTTGCGTGGGTTCGTCTTGTGCACCGACGGGCGGCTCTACCACCCGACCGTGGCGGCGAAGGCGTGTGAGGCGTGGGAGAAGAAGCAAGCCTACGAGCGCAGCAAGGCGGCCGAGCGGGAACGCAAAAAGGGCAAGAAGGGGGCGTCGCCAGGAATTCCGCCGGAAACAGATGCTGTTCCGCCGGAGGTGCCGCAACCTTCCGCCGGAATTCCGCCGGAACCCCCCCAGCCTTCCGCCGGAAAGACAGCGGAATTCCGGCAGCGGCACCACGGAATTCCGGCGGAAAATGCTCTTAAGGGAGAAGGACAAGGAGAAGGAGATTCTACCCCCCCCCTTCACTTCGTTTCGGGTGGTGGTTCCGCGACCGATCCGGTCGCGACCACCACCGACCCCGAAAACCTGGTTGAGGCATTCGACGCCGCCTTGGTCGAGGTCTGGGGCGAGAAAGCCGCCAGACGGGCGCCGCACAGCACCGATTTCGACGTGGCGCAGGATCTGGCCGAAGCCGGCGTCACCGCCGACCTGATGGCCGCGGTGTGCCTGAGGCAGCTTGGACAGATGCGCAGCCGTCCCAAGGCGAAGCCGCCGTGGAGCCTGTCCGTGGTAGCCGCCGATGTCCGGGCCGCCCTGGCCGCCGCCCAGGCAGCACCTCAGCCGCCGGTGCAATTCTCAACCCCCAAGGCGCCCGCGCCCTACCGCGGCATCCTGACCGATGACGATTTTTCGCGGTGGATCGCGCCGTGTGACGTCGCGATAGCCGGCAACGAGGCGGTCATCACCGCCCCATCTCCCGTCGCCGCCAAGTGGATCAGGGAGCGCCTGGAGGTCGGGCTGATGCGCGCCCTCGTCGTGCAGTCCATCCGCATCAAGGTCGATCCCGCTGTCGTCGCCAACCCCATCCCCCACCACGTGCCGGAAAGGGCATGACCATGACCGCGATGAAGACAAAAGCCCGCACCCGCCGGTACCGGGGCAGACGGTCCCGGAAGAGCGTGGTGAGGGAGCCGAATGGGCGCCCGAGCCGGGCCGAGCGAAAGAAGACCGAGGGGCCGGTTATCCCGGCGGAGGTTATCGAGAGGAGGGCCGAGTTGGTGGGTATAGAGCATGCGACGGACGAGCTGGCAGGTACGGCACTGGGGCGCCTGCGACTGCGGGGACTGATCAATGAGCGGCAGCACGACGCCGGCCGGAAGTACGCTGCCTTGGTCGCGCGGTGGTCCCGGCTGGCCGAGTGCCCGGACCGTCATGCCAAGGTGGTCCGACTGCCGGTGGCGAGTGATGTGCTCGTACTGTCTGAGCAGGCGCCGCAGGTGATCGACTGGCTAGAGGACGCCCGTGCGGCCGATGTCGATGGGCAGTGGTCCAGGGCCAAGCGCCGGCTGGGAGAGATCCATCAGGCGGTGCGGCGCCTGCCGCAATCGGCCCTCGCCGCCGCTCTGCTGGAAGGCGTCTGCATCGACGACACCGAGCCTCGCGACGGGCCGTGGCTGGACAAGTGCCTTCCCCCGCTCCGTCAGGTGCTGTCCCTGCTGGCCGACCATTACCGGCTTGCGCCAGAACTGGAGTTGGCGTGATCAGCCAACTTTGTCTTAACCATTTGTTAGCAATTGCGGGGTAGGGTGTAGATGTCATTAATTCAGGCTGACCCATTGTGTCCGGCCTGATTGCAAAAAAGCCCCCTTGGATTTTTCCGGCGGGGCTTTTCCGTTTTACGGTTCTCCGATGGGCTTCAGCCCGGCAGCCAGGGCAGCACAGGCGAGGGCGACGGTGCGGGTAACCGGCTGGTCTCCAGCCTCGTAGAGTTGGACGCTTCGCTTCGTAATGCCGATGGCCTCGCCCGCCTGCTGCTGCGTTAGAGAGAGAGCTTTGCGCCACGCCTTGAATTCGTCAGGTGTCATGGTAACCTCTGGGTAGGAGGTGATGCGCCTTCGGGTTCCTGAAGGCGGAGCCGGTTTCCCGGCCCCGCCCCCTGGTCCTTACTGTTTCTGGTCCTTGTCGTTGAAGCCGGCTTCCAATTCGATCTTCAACGTCAACGAGAACCAAAAGCGTTCGAACCACTTCAGGATCTTCTTCACTGCGCATCACCTCCTTTCAGTCGGTGGGGCCATCCCCGTCCGACAAGACCAGAATAGGCGAAACTATTTCGCCAGTCAATAGTAAAGGCGAAACCATTTCGTCTTTTCCTCGCCCGCCCGGCCCTCGCCGCGGCGGGTTTTGTCGTTCTGGGGGGCGCCGATGTTCGAATGGACGTTCCGGTGGCACCCAGTTGGACGCCCCCTGCCGCCCGGCTGGCGGCTCGCCGCCCAAGCCCCGTCCCACCACAGCGCCCATGCGGTGCTGGTTGAGCCTGACCCCGACAACGCCGTTGCCGCCTATGCCGCCGAGGTCGAGGCGCTGCGGTCGGCTGCCATAAGGATCTGACCCATGGACACACTGCCCTTACCCGACGTCGGGTCCACGATTACCCAGATTGCCGGGCTCTCCCCCGCGGCTCAGGTGACGGCGCTGGTCGTTCTGGGTGCCGTGGCCGTGACGTGGGTCTGGTCCCGCCGGCCGCAGCAGGGGCCGGATGCCACGACGGTGGTCAAGGCCCTGGAGCTTACGGCGCAGGCGCAGGCGGAGACGGCGGCCTCCATGGCTGTCATCGCCAAGCAGGTGGAGGCTGTGGCTGAGGATGTGCGCCGGGTGGCTGAGGACCTGCGGACCCTGGCGGGCGTGGTGGTCAGCCGCCCAAAGGCGGCGGTCTGAGGTGGCTGGCTGACCATGGTGGGCAGTGGCATTGACCACTACCGCTTCGGCGCCTTCGCCTTGCGTCGGGGCTTTGCTTTCGGTGGCGTGGTCATTGCCTTGAGCACGACGCCCTGGTTTCTCTTGGCGGCGGACATCGCCGCTGTCGTCCACATGGAGGCGGCCCGGTTGGCACAGGACAGCCACAGGCTCATGGCGGGGTTCTTCATCGGGGGGCCCTTTCGTGTCGTTGGATGCGTGGATGAACAGGATCAGTCCACGAACGTCGCGGGCGTCGGGGCAGCCGGGAAACTGGCGGGGTCAGGCGCCGGTGGTAGGGGCGACCGCGCCTGACCCGTCAGCTTGATTATGGCGTGTCGTCCTTCCCTCGCTGCGTGATGGATGGGTCAAGCTGGTCAAACCGTTTCCACATCGCCCATGCGAGTCTGGCTGTAAAATCGGCGGCGTTGTCGAGGTCATTCGGTTTGATGGGGATCGTGGCGACAATGGTCGCGGCGGCCTGGATGAGGGCGGCCTTGATGATCGTTTCGTCGGTCGGCAAAGGACATTCCTCCTGAGGGTGGTGCGATCAGCTTACGACCAATCAGAAACTCCACCCATGGGAGCAATCGGGGTGCGGCTACAGGAATGCGGCACCGGACCTGTGAAATATTCAACCCAGAGGAAAGCAACATATGACTCACCCTTTTTCGAAGGCACCCCGACGCCCGGCAGACCGGCGATATCAAGCCGAGCCGCTTCCGCCCGCTGTACCGCGGCCTGTCTCCTGAGGAGAAAGCGCTGCACGACGCCATCAAGGCCAAGGCCGTCGAGATGGAGGCGCTGTTCAACAAGGTCCACGACCTCCGCTATCCGCCGCTCCCGCCCATCACCATCGAGCCGGGCGAGCCGCTGGAGGCGGTGCTTGGGGAGGCGGTCTTGGACCCGGCGCGCGAGCACCTGCACGAGGGCATGCGCTCGCTGGAACTGGCGGTCATGTGGACCGTCAAAGGCCTGACGGCGTAGGGCTGACACGATGGCGACCGTCAGCCGTTCGTCGGACGGTGGGTGTCGGATCGAAGGCGCCCCCGGCGTCCGTGCCGCCATCAGAGGGTACGGCGAGCGCATCGTCAGCTACGCCCTGCCCATGGCCTTGACCAGGGCGGCCATCGATGCCCGCAACGAGACCCGCAACGCCATGGGGTCAATCTTCGACCGGCCCACCCCCTACACTCTCAACAGCCTCCAGGCGATCCCGGCAACGCGCAAAAACCCCGCGTCTGCTGTCGAATTCAGGCTGTTCAGCGGTAAGGGCACGCCGGCCCCCGAGTATCTGCTCCCCCAGGTGGACGGCGGCCCCCGCCGATTGAAGCGGCACGAACGCGCCCTTCAATCGGCGGGCTTCCTGCCCAACGGGTGGTTCGCCGTCCCCGGCGAGGAAGCCCAACTCGATGCCTACGGCAACATGAAGCGCGGGCAGATCGTGAAGATCCTGTCCCACCTGCGGGCCTTCGGGTCGGCGGGGTCGAACCTCAACAGGTCAAGGACCACCAAGAGCCGCGGGGTGCGGCGGAAGGAAGGCTACTTTCCGGCCAAGCCCGGCAACCGTGAAGGGCTGCCGCCGGGGATCTACCAGCGCGACGGCGCCGATGCCCGCCCCGTGCTGATCTTCGTGGCGAGAGCGCCGGCCTACCAGCCCCGCTTCCGGTTCCACGCCATCGTCCAGGCCACCGTCCGCCGTCGGATCAAGGAGCATTTCGACGTGGCCCTGGCTCACATCGCACGGCGGTTCTCCGCCCCGAGGTTGTAATAATATGGAATATTGTTGCGCATCAGGGGGTGGTAATAATATTGCGCGGGTCCTCCCGGAGGGAAATCGGGGGCGGGTAATTCGAAGGGCGCATTTCGGGGATTTCTGGGGCCGGCTGTCAACGCAACACGCTGTTGCGTTGCCGGCTGCTGCATGAAGAACACCGGGCACGCATTTGAAATCACAGGATAACTGAGGTGCCCGCATAAGCAACGCCGTTGTGTTGCGTTGCTGGGAGGTCAACGCAACATGGCTCAACGCAACACGCTGCTGTCCAAGGCGGACTATGCGGCGCGCATCGGGGTTCATCGGTCGGTCGTGACCCGCTACTGCCAGCGTGGCATGCCCGAGCACAAAGGCATGATCGACCCCGACGAAGCGGATTGGTGGCGTGAGAAGAACCTCGATCAGTCGAAGCCGAAGGCAAAGGTATCGCCGCAGCAGCAGCGCAAAGCCGCCATCGACAAGGCCGCAAAGGAAATCGAAGCCCCGCGCCGGAAACCGGCGGCCGGAAAGCCTCCAGCTCCCCCGACTCCGCCTCCGCCGGCACCGGACCTCGACGCCCTGTCCGGCACGCCGGACATGAACAAAGCCCGTGCCTGGGACATCCATTTTTCGGCGGAGAACCGGAAGCGGGCGATGCTCAAGCACGACCGCGAGCACATCACCCGCGCCGAAGTGGAAGTGGTCTGGGATGCGGCGAACACGATGTACCGCCAGGGTCTGGAGGGGGTGGCCGGGCGCACGGCGTCAATCATCGCCACCCTAACCGGCGGCGATGCGGCGCGTATCGAGGGAATCATTCGCGATGAACACCGAACCGCCCTTGCCGCCGTCGCGGAATTGTTCGAGCGCGCCGCCATCTTCGGCGAGAATAGCGGCGCTCTTCCGCCGGGCGGCGGCGGCGATCCGCCCGCCGATGAAGACATGGACGGATGAGTGGGCGGCCAGGAACGTTGTCCTGCCCCCGAAATCCGCGGAGCCTGGGGAGTACCGGCCGCGCCGCGTCCCCTACATGATCCCGATCCAGCGGGCCTTCGACAGCCCGCGGTGGCGGATGATCGTGTTCATGATGGGTTCGCAGATGACCAAGAGCACCGGCGTGCTGAACGTCATCGGCAAGCGGATGGACCACGCGCCCGTGCCGGTTATCTACTTTGGACCGAGCCGCAACTTTGTCGAAAGCGTGATCGAGCCTCGCCTGACGGAGATGCTGCGAAGTTCCAGGTCCCTGTTCGGCAAGACCCTGTGGGGTAAGAAGAACAAGAAGACGCTGAAGATCGTCGCCGGTGCCGAGATCCGGCTGGGCTGGGCCGGATCGGCAACGGAACTGGCGGGGCAGCCGGCCGGGCTGGTCATCGTGGACGAACGGGACCGCATGGAAGGAGACATCAAGGGCGAAGGTGATCCTGTGGAACTGGCCCGCGCCCGCGGCGAAACCTATCCCGGCTTCACCATCGGCGTCACCTCCACGCCGCTGATCGGCAATGTGGAGGTGGAGAAGCACCCGGAAACCGGTCTGTACCATTGGAAACTGGCGGACCCGGAGGACATCGAAAGCGCCACCTGGAAGCTGTGGCAGGAAGGCACCCGGCACGAATGGGCGTGGCCGTGCCCGCACTGCGGCGAATATTTCATCCCGCGGTTCTCGCTGCTGAAGTTCGACAGCAGCACCCCGGCCAAGGCGGCGCGGACGGCGCGGTTGGAATGTCCGAATCCGGCATGCGACAGCAACCTGCATGGCTTGGTGATCGACGACAGCCACAAGGCGGAGATGAACGCCCGCGGCGTGTTCGTGGCGCCAGGACAGCGGATCGCCAAGGACGGCACGGTCACGGGGCCGGAACCGGAGGGCGACACTATCTCCTTCTGGGTGTCTGGTCTGGCATCGCCTTTCGTGCCCTTCGGGAGCCGGGCCGCCGACTATGTGCGGGCGGTGCGTTCCGGTAACACGGAACGCTTGCAGACGGTCATCAACACCAGATTGGGGGAACTGTTCCGCAACGCCGCCGCCGGCACCGTGAAGCCGTGGCAGGCCATCGCCGATCTTGCCGTGCCTTATTACAGGCAGGGCGAAATCCCCCGCGGGGTGCAGCGGGTGGCGCTGACCGTGGACGTGCAGAAATTCGGTCTCTACTACGTCATCCGCGGGTGGGGCGCCCGGTACGAAAGCTGGCTGATCCGCTGGGGCTATCTGCCGGGCGAGACGGAACGGCCCGAGGTCTGGGACGATCTGTCGAGGCTTGTCGATGGCGGCTTGGACGGGCACGCCTTCAACGTCGTGCTGATCGATTCCGGCTACCGGCCGGGCGACAGATGGAAGCGACCGACCAACGCCGTCTATGACTTCTGCCGACGCTACGCCGATGGCCGGGTGCGCGCCATCAAGGGCAAGGACAACCTGCCGTCCCCGATCAGGACGGCGCAGGCGGCGGTCAACAGCAAGGGGAAGGCGACGCAGCGGGCCGGCGTCATCCTGCATCACCTGGACACGGACCATTACAAATCGTTCGTCATCGGCCGCCTGGACTGGCCGCCGGAAAGTCCGGGCGGCTGGCATCTGCCCGAGGATGTGGACGAAGCCTATTGCCGCCAGATCGTTGCGGAATCACGCGTGGTGAAGCCATCCGGAGCCGTGACGTGGGTCCGTTTGCACAAGGATAACCACTACCTCGATTGCGAGATGATGCAGGCAGCAGCGGCGGACCTGATGCAGGTCCACGCCCTGCGCCCGCTCCCCATGGAAACAGACCCGGTTCCGGCGGCGGCGCCCCGCCGCCGGATGCGCAGCCACGGCGTGGAGGCTTGACGATGCCAATCAATTATCAGTCGCAACTCGACGCGGTAAACGCGGCGATTGCGAAGGCGGAACAGGGACAGACCGTCGAGTTCGGCGACCGCAAGGTCCAGCGCGGCGCCTTGCCGGCGATGTATGCCGAGCGCGAGCGGTTGGAAAGGATGGTGGCCCGGCAGTCCCTGGGGAGGCGGGGTGTCCGCCGGGGTGTTCCGGAATGACAAGGCTTCCGAAGTCCGCCCCCACCCTGATCGACCGGCTGGTGACGTGGATCGATCCGCAGCGTGGCCTGGAGCGCCACCGTGCTCGCACCATGCTGGCGATGGTGGGGGGCTACACGGGCGGGCGCCGCGACAAGCGGTCGATGTCCGAGTGGCGCACGAGCGGCGGCAGCGCCGACGCCGACCTGGAGCCTGACCGCGCGACGCTGATCGAGCGTTCGCGCGACCTGTGCCGCAACGCCCCGCTGGCACGCGGCGCGGTCAACACCGTCGTCACCAGCGTCGTCGGCACCGGCCTGACCGTCCAGTCGCGTATCGACCGGGAGGTGCTGGCACCGGTCTTCCGCGGCGGCGGCGGCGCGGCCGATGCATGGGAGCGTGCGGCGGAACGGGAGTTCCGGCTGTGGGCGGAGAGCCCGGATTGCGACATCACGCGAACCCAGACCTTCGCCGGCCTGCAAAGCATGGCGTTCCGCGCCGTGCTGGAGTCCGGTGACGTTTTCCCGATCCGCCGCTTCGTCGAGCGGCCCGGCAGGCGGCTGGGCACATGCCTGCAGATGATCGAGGCCGACCGCGTCGCCAACCCGAACCACCGCCGGGACACCGCGGAGTTGACGGCGGGCGTCTACCGGGACGCGTTCGGCGCGCCGGTCGCCTACAACGTGCTGAACGAGCATCCCGGAAACGCCTACGGCGTCTGGAGCGGCGAGGGCGTGCGCGTGCCGGCCTTCGACGCCAGTGGAGACCGCATCGTCTACCATCTGTTCGACCGGCTCCGTCCTGAGCAGACCCGCGGGGTTCCTTACCTCGCACCGGTGATCGAAACGCTGAAGCAGCTGGACCGCTACACCGAGGCCGAAATCATGGCCGCGGTGGTGTCGGGGATGTTCACGGTGTTTGTGAAAACCGAAGACGGAGACCCCACCACCAACCCTCTGGGAACGGTGGGCGGTGGGGGAGCGGGGGGAGACGTCAAGCTCGGGTCCGGCGCCATCGTTGATCTGGCCAAGGGCGAGGATGTCTCCATCGCCGATCCCAAGCGCCCGAACGTCGCCTTCGACCCCTTCGTGATGGCGGTGCTGCGCCAGATCGGCGTCGCCCTGGAACTGCCGTTCGAAATCCTGATCAAGCATTTCACGGCGTCCTACTCCGCCTCCCAGGCGGCCATCCTGGAGGCATGGCGGTTCTTCGCCGCCCGGCGGAAGTGGCTGGCGGTGTCGTTCTGCCAGCCCGTGTACGAGGCCGTCATCGCCGAAGCGGTGGCGCGCGGCCGGATCACCGCCCCCGGGTTCGAAGCGGACCCGATGATCCGCGCCGCCTACCTCGGCGCCGACTGGATCGGCCCGCCCCGCGGCCAGATCGACCAGAACAAGGAAGCCAGTGCCGCCGAAAAGTGGATCGGGATGGGCGTCAAGACGGTCGATCAGGTGACGGCGGAGGTGACCGGCGGCGACTGGGAGCGCAATCACGCCCAGAGGGTCAAGGAGCGCCGCATGCGCGTTGCCGATGGTCTTGAGGAACCGGCCGGTGCGGCTCAACCGCAGCCGCAGCCGCGCCAGCCGCCCGTCACGCCGCCCCTGCCGCCCACCGATGAAGAGGATGAGCCATGATCCGTTCCGCTTTCGACCTGGCGGCGGCTGAACTGTGGGCGTTGCCCCCGGATCGGCTGGAACTGTTGCTGCGCATCGCCGACCGCGACACCGAGTCCGCCGAGTTCCAGGACCTGTGCGCGCGGCTCGGGGTGCAGGACTGGCGGTCCAAGGCGCTCATGACGCGCTCCGGCGAGCGGCTGAATGGGGCGAACGGCGTGGTGATGCGCGGCAGCGTTGCCGTGGTCCCGATGATCGGGACGCTGTTCCCGCGCGCCAACCTGTTCACCGAACTCTCCGGCGGTGTTTCGACGGAGTTGCTGGCGCAGGATCTTCAGCGGGCCGCCGACGATCCGGCGGTCTCCGCCATCGTGATGCACGTCGACTCCCCGGGCGGTGATGCCAACGGGGTGAACGAAGCGGCGAAGTTGGTGCGCTCGATCCGCGGCGTGAAGCCGGTCAAGGCGTATGTCAGCTATCTGAGCGCGTCGGGTGGTTACTGGATCGGTTCCGCCGCCGACGAAATCATCGTCGATGACACGGCCATGCTGGGCTCCATCGGCGTCGTGACGCAGGTCACCAAGCGTGCCGACCGGCCCGATGTCCGCACGATCGAAATCGTCTCCTCGCAGTCGCCGATGAAGCGGCCGGATATCGACACCGATGAGGGCCGGGCGGCCATCCAGGAGCGCGTTGACGCGCTCGCCGATGTCTTCGTCCGCGCCGTTGCAGAGAACCGCGGCGTCACGCCGGAGCGCGTCATGGCCGATTTCGGCGGCGGCCGGGTGCTGGTGGGCGCCGCCGCCGTTTCCGCCGGCATGGCTGACCGCATCGGCACCCTCGAATCCCTTCTGGCGGAATTGAACAGCCGCCAGGCGCGACCCGGCGCGGCCGGGTCATCCACGGTCAAACCCAAGGAGAAGATCATGACCGTCCAGACCGAACAGGCCGCGCCGTCCGGCATTCAGCCCGGCGACATCACGGCGGCCTACATTTCCACCAACTTCCCGTCCGTCGCCGAGGCGCTGCGTGCCGACGCCCGGCAGGCCGGCGAAGCGGACGGCGCCATCAAGGAGCGCGAGCGCATCCTCGGCATCGAGGCCGCCGCGCTTCCGGGCTACGACGACATCGTGGCCGCCGCGAAGGCGGATGGCACATCGGCCGGCGCCGACGTCGCGCTGAAGATCGTCGCCGCACAGAAACAGGCCGGTGTCGCGACGATCGACGGCCGCCGCAAGACCGAGGCCGGGATCCCGCCCCTCAAGCCGAGCGTCGAGGCCAGCCGGGACGGCAAGCCCGATCCGGCCCTGCCCATCGAGGATCAGGCCAGGATCGAATGGGACCGCTCCCCCGACGTCCGCGACGAGTTCGGCGGAAACTTCGGGGCCTATGCCGCCTACCGGAAGGCCGAAACCGAAGGCCGTGTCCGGCGCCTCGCCCGCTCCTGATCACACCACATTCTGACGGAGAACCATCATGACCACGCTTGCGGCCGATAAGGCCCGCACCTGGGAGGTCGGGAGCGTCAACGAGTTCCCGGTCGTTGCTTCGGACATTATCTACGAAGGTGCCGCCGTCGGGCTGGCCGATGCCAGCGGCCACGCCCGCCCGCTGACCGCGGCTGACCGCTTCGCCGGCTTCTGCGAACAGAACGCCGACAACAGTGCCGGCGTCGCGGCACAGATCAATGTGCGCGTCGTGGAGACCGGCAAGGTCCAACTGCCGGTGGCGGGTGCGGCGGCCACCGACGTTGGTCAGCCGGTGTACGCCAGCGATGACGACACCTTCACCTTCAACCCGGCCGGCGGCGTCTTCATCGGGTTCGTGCACCGCTTCGTGTCGGGCGGCATCGTCATCGTACGCTTCGACGCGCCCTGCATGAAGGATCCGTGGGAGCACAAGACGGCGCGCGAGACACTGACCGGCGCGAAGACCTTCGACGCCGAGGACTGCGGCAAGCTGTTCTGCTGCACCGACGCAGCCGATGCCGACGCGCTGACCCTGCCGGCCATCGCCGCCGGTCTGTCGGGCCTGACCATCCTCTACGTCGGCGCCTGCGGCGGGGCGGCCATCACTCTCGATCCCAACGCGGCTGACATGATCCTGGGGCCGGACATCACCGCCGCCGACAACAAGGACCTGGTCCTCACCAAGGCGACCGCGCGGCGGGGCGACTTCGTGACCCTGATCGCCGGAGACGCCGACGGCTACATGGTCACGGAGATGCGCGGCACCTGGACGCGCGAAGCCTGATCGCCGCATTCTGACGAAAGGAGAAAACGACATGAGCGCCAAGGGTCTTTCCAGCCGTGCGATCATCGGCCGCTACTACGAGCGGCTGAGCGCGGCTCCGGGGATGGGGTGGATCGATTCCATCTCGAACTATTTCAACTCCGATCAGGACAGCGAGACCTACAAGTGGCTGGGTCAGGTCCCGCAGATGCGGGAGTGGATCGGGGGGCGCCAGCCCAAGGGCTTCCTGGAGAACGGCATCACCATCTCGAACAAGCACTTCGAGGCGACTATGGAGGTGCTGGTCCGCGAGATGCGCCGGGACAAGGCCGGACAGGTGATGGTCCGGGTGGACGAGCTCGCCGACCGGACCAACAGCCACTGGGCCAAGCTGCTGTCCACGCTGGTCCAGAACGGCGAATCGACGGTCTGCTACGACGGCCAGTACTTCTTCGACACCGATCACAGCGAGGGCGACAGCGGTCCGCAGTCCAACGCCATCGCGGTGGACATTTC
Source organism: uncultured Rhodospirillaceae bacterium (assembly GCA_937927415.1). Taxonomy (GTDB): domain Bacteria; phylum Pseudomonadota; class Alphaproteobacteria; order Azospirillales; family Azospirillaceae; genus Azospirillum. Next base: position 21,492 of record CALBDS010000040.1, on the reverse strand, counting down.
GGAACTGCCGGTCGGCACCAACAACCACGGCACCGCCACCAATCCCCACGTGCTGGAGATGCAGCATGCGATCCTGAAGGCCGTGCAGCAACTCTACGGTCTGAAGGACAACCAGGGCGAACCCCTCAACGAGAACGCCCGGGCGTTCCAGGTGATGGTGCCGGTGGGGCTGATGGTGGCGGCCGAGGCCGCGGTGATGCAGCCGCTCGTCGCCGACGGAGCCAGCAACATCACCAGGGCAATCAGCAACCTCAGCCTGTCGGTGGCGGTCAACCCGCGACTGTCCTGGACCGACAAGTTCGCGCTGTTCCGTACCGATGGCGCCGTCAAGCCGCTGATCCGCCAGGAAGAGCAGCCGGTGCAGATCAAGGCCATCGCCGAGGGATCCGAACTGGAGTTCAGGGACGACAAGCACCACTACGGCGTCGATACGTGGCGCAACGTCGGCTACGGCATGTGGCAGGGCGCCTGCCTCGTCACCCTGGCGTAAAGCCTCTGCCGCAACGCGCACGATGGAAAAGGCCCCGTTACAGGGCCTTTCGTCGTTTTGGAGGGTCGAATGAAACTCTATGAAGTGGTCGGGCCGGTGGCCCGGTTCCCCGTCGGGTTCGTGCTCGGGCTGCGGCCGGAACAGGCCAAGGCCCGCGCGCACCGGCTGCGCAAGACCGATGACGGCTATGAGGTCGTTGAGCCGGTCGAGTTCAAGCGGGGGGAGGTGGTCCATGTCATCGCCGGGGACGTCGGCAAAGGCCGCCTGATCCGGGCGGTCGAGGGTGGACGGGAAACCGGACAGGTTTCCAGCGATGAGATTCCGCCGGCCAAGGAGGAAGAGGTGGAGGTTCCTTCCGTTCCCCTGCGCCGGAACGTGAAGGTGCCGCCATGACCGGACTGTTCTCCGACCTGAACACCGCAGTCATCGATGCCTTCGGCGAAACCGTCGCCATCCGCCGTGACGGGCAACCAGACCTGACCGTGCAGGCGGTCTTCGACAGCCGCCACTATCAGGTGGACACCACCGATAACGGCGCGCCCGTGTCATCCCTGATCACCATCCTGTCCGTCGCGGATGCGGATACCGGACCGATCCGCCGGGGTGATCGGATCCTGGCGCGCAGCGCCAGCTACCGCGTCAAGGACGTACGGCCGGACGGGCAGGGGATGACCGCCCTCGATCTGGAGATCCTCGGATGACCCATCCCCGCGCAACGATCCGGAATGCGGTGGCGGACCGCCTGTCGTCTATCGCCACGGTCCGCAGGAATCGTGCACAACCCCTCCAGCGGGAAGATGTGCCTTGCCTTGCCATCTACACCCGCAGTGAGGCGGTCACCGAAGGACTGTCCTATCGCGAACGGAACCTGGATCTGGTCGTGGACGCCTACGCCAAGGCCGGGGAGGGGCTGGACGATGCCCTTGATGACTTGGTCGAGGCCATTGAGGCCGCGGTGGATCTGGACCCCACCTTCGGCGGTCTGGCCGTCGCCACCGTCCTGACCAACACGGTGGTCGAACTGTCCGGGGACGGTGAAACCGCCATGGGTGTGGTCCGCCTCTGGTACCGCCTGACCTACGACACCCCTTACGGACAGCCGGCGCCCTGACATCGGCTGCCAGAACACCCGATCCGCCGCCCGGCCCCGCCCGGCGGCTTTTTTCATGCTCGAAAGGAACTGCAGATGGCTCGTGTTGCCTCAATCGGCGCCCGAATCTACATCGGCGACAAATCGTGGACCCACGAAACCCTGGCCGAATACGACGGCCAGACGACGGGGTGGGAGGAAATCGGCCGCGTCGAATCCATCCCGGAACATGGGACGAAATGGGAGACGGGAGCCTTCACCCCCGTCGCGACCGGCCGGAAGGAAAAGTTCAAGACCGTCAAGGACGCCGGGGACATGCAGCTCACCTGCGCCCGCGACGGCTCCGACGCCGGTCAGCAGGCGGCCATGGACGCCGCCGAAGACGAACAGGACGATTACCCGATCAAGGTCGTGCTCGGAGACAACCCCGGCGGCAGCGGGGGCAAACCCACCCGCTCCTATTTCCGCGCTCTGGTGACGAGCGCCACCATGGTGCCCGGCGGTGCTCCCGATATCGTCAAGACCAACATCGGCTTGGCCGTCAATTCCGACGTGATCGTCGGTGAAGCCGCCGCCGGTTCCTGATCAATCGCCCGATGATTGAATTTCCATCCTCTTTTTCAAGGGAAAATCACACATGTCAAAGTTGACCTCCAGCAACGTCGTCATCACCCTCAACGGCGACGACGTGACGCTGAAACCCACGCCCCGCGCCGCGCTGGCCATCTCCTCCCACTTCGGTGGTTACCGGCAGGCCATCGAGAAGCTGGCCACGATGGATCTGGCTGCCGCCACCACCGTCGTCGCCCAGGGTGCCGGCATCAAGGGGGAGGCGGCCAAGGGGCTGAGCGAAAAGGTGTACCGTGCCGGCCTGTCCAACCTGACGCCCGACCTCATCGAATATGTCGCGATCCTGGCCAACGGCGGCCGGCGGCCGGATGAAGCGGCCTCATCCGGGGACGATGAGGATGACGACGAGGGAAACGGCGAGGCCTGACCCTCGACGAATACCTGGAGGATCTCTTCAGGCGGGCGACGGGCTGGCTCAATTGGGTGCCGGATGTGTTCTGGGACACGCCGATACCGGAAATCGAGCTGGCCTTCGAGGGCCGGGTTGATTTCTTGAAGAAGACCAACCCTTGGGGCGGCGGTGATGACGACCGGCCGCCCGAAGAGGCTCCGGCTCCCCAGGATGATGCCGGGGAAAAGCTGTTTGCGGCGTTGCGCAGGCTACAGCACAAGCAACGCCACCAGTCCAAAGGGGGCCGCGGATAGCGGCCCCTGTTCCTTTGGAGCGCCGACATGACCCAACCGGACAACGACCTGCGCGTCATCATCAGCGCCGACACCGCTAGCCTGTCCCGCGGCATGTCCGGGGCGGAACGGGCGGTCAGTCAGGCCGAACGCTCCATGGGGGCGTCGCTCAGCCGGATCGACAGGGCGTTCGAGCAGGTCAACCGGACAACGGCCGGCATCACCGCAAGCATCGGACGGTTCGCGGCCGTGCTCGGGGTGGGGGGGCTGGTCTCATCTCTTGCCGACACCGTGGCCGAAGCCAGGGCGTTCCAGGTGGCCCTGGCGCAGGTGTCTACGCTGATGAAGGATACTGCGGGCCTGGACCGGTACGTCGGTCAGGTCAAGGCCCTGGCCCGGCAGTTCGGCGGGTTGCCAACAGACCAGGCCCGGGCGCTCTACGAGATCCTGTCGGCGGGGTCCGCCTCGGCCGCCAACGCGATGGACGTGCTGACCCAGTCCAACAAGCTGGCCATCGGCGGGGTGACGGAGGTCAAGACGGCAGCGGACGGATTGACATCCGTGATGAACTCCTACGGCGCGGCGGCCGGTACCGCGGCGAACATCTCCGATGCCTTTTTTGCCGCCGCCGCCGCCGGCAAGACCAACATCCAGGAATTGGCCACCTATATCGGGCAGGTGGCGCCCATCGCGGCCCAGACCGGTGTGTCGCTCGATGAATTGATGGCTGCGGCGGCAGCCCTGACTGCCGGCGGCATCAAGACCAGCACCGCCATGGATGGGCTGCGCAGCGTCATTGCCGCGGTGCTGAAGCCGTCGCAGGAAGCAACGGAGGCGGCAGACGCCATAGGCCTTCAGTTCAACGCCGCTGCCCTGCAAAGCAAGGGGCTGGCCGGCTTTCTGGCCGATGTGCAGGCCAAGACGGGCGGCAGCGCACAGGCGATGGCCCTGCTGTTCGGCGGGGTCGAGGCGTTGCTGCCGGTGATGGCTTTGGGCGGCAGCGCGTCGTCGGCCTTCGCCGACGCGCAAGCCGAGCTGCAAGGCAAGGCGGGCGCCACGGAGGCGGCCTACGCCAAGATGGCGGGCACGGCCCAGCAGGCCGCCGACCGGGTGGCCGCCGCCGCCGCCGTGTACCGAATCGATTTGGGCGACCGGCTGCTGCGCGTCGTTCAGCCGGCCATGCAGGGATTGGCCGATAATTTCGACGCCGTGGCCGCCGCCGCCGAACAGACGACGGCGATGCTGGCCGCCGCCCTTGTTGCGCGCGGTCTTGGCCCCTTGACTGCCAGCAGCCTCGGTGCTGCGGCAGCGCAAATCCAACTGGCCATGGCGGTCAGTGCCGGTGCCGAGAGCTACACCACGGGGGCTCGGGGGGCAGCGGCCCGCGCCGCCGCATCCCTGGAAGCGGCCCAGGCGGCAGCGGCGGAAACGAACGCGACCTATCTTGCCGCCGCCGCCAACCTGGAATACAGCACCGCGGCCCTTGCGGCGACGCGGGCTGATATCGCGCACCTCCAGGCCGAGAAGGCCGGCGTCGCATCTTCTTTCGCGAAGCTCCTCATACAGCGCGAGATCATGGCCTTGCGCCAGATCGAGACAGTGCAGGTCGCGACCTTGGCCGAAATGGAAGCCGCATTGACGGCCGCCACCACGGCCAACACCGCAGCCATGGCCGGCGCGGCGCAGGCAACGGCGGGCCATGGTGCTGCGCTGGCAGCGACGACGCTGTCTGCGCGGGCCGCCGCCGCCGCCATGGGCCTGTTGCGGGGCGCCCTGGCTCTGGTGGGCGGGCCGATGGGGGCTATCCTTCTGGCGGCTGGCGCTGCGGCGTATTATTTCGCCACGCGCACGACCGAGGCCGAGGCGGCCACCGCGGCGTTCGAAGCGGCGCAGCGTGCGGCGCAATCGGTGACCAGAGAATCCGCGACCGATGTCGAAGAGCTTGCCCGGCAGTACGGGCAATTGTCCGACAGCATGAAGAACGTCACGAAGATCAAGCTCGATGACGCGCTGGCAAAACAGCAGGAAGCACTGGCGGCGCTCAAAAAGCAGGCCGCGAGCGCGGTGTACGCGCCATCCTCGCCGTTCACGGTGGTTGAGGGCAATCACGGGTCGGACAATCTGTCCGAGGTCTACGGCTATGAGCGGATGGGGCTGGCCGCCGATCAGGTGGAACGTCTTCGGACCGCGGTGCAGGAATTCCGCATGGCGGCACAGAACGATCCGCGGGCCATCGGGGCGCTCGCGGAAACGCTGGCCGATATCGGCGTGTCGGCGGGCGCGGCCGGCGAGCCTCTGCGCAACCTTGCCCGCGAATTGCTGGACCCGGGGGAGAAGGCCGCCGCCGCCGGGAAGGAGATCCAGGGCCTGTCCGCCCGCCTGACTCTGCTGAACGATCCCGCCAACGACGCCGCCCGGGCCATCCTCGGGGTTGGGCGGAGCGCGGCGCAGGCCACCGGCGGGTTGGGCGGCATGGGCAGCGCCGTGGCCACCATCACCAGCGCGCTGGCGGACATGAACCGTCAGATCCAACAGGTCAAGGCGCTGGAGGGGGCGGAGCGGACGGCGCTTGCTGCGTTGCAGCAACTCAACGACGAAAGAAAGAAGGAAGACCCGTCCGGAAAGGAGATCCCGCCCCTGACCACCGTCAGTCCGGAATACCTCCAGCTTCTGGAGAAGGCCAGGGAACTGGAGACGGCGCGGGTCAAGGCTCAGGTCGATGCCGGCGCCAAGGTGCTCGATCTGGGCAAGCGGATTGCGCAGGCTCAGTCGGCGGGAAATGCCCGCTTGGCGGCCCGCCTGGAAAAGCAAAAAGCCGTCATCGAAATGGAAGCCCGCGGCGTCGATTCGACTGTTGCCGCAAGCAAGGCTTCGCAGGATTACGACCTCGCCCTGGCCGGCATCGATGCCTCCGCCGGTCAGGCGGCCAAACAGATCGACGTGGCCGCCACGGCTCAGGAGCGCCTCGCCGCCGCCGCCGGAAAGGGCGAAGCGGCCATGCGGCAGGCGGCCTACGCCAACAAGCTGGCCGAAGAGGCGATCAAGGGCAATGGTAACGTCGCGGCAGTGGCTGCGGCCAACCGGCGTGAAGAGGCTGCGGCCATCCTCCAGGTTCGCAACGAATTTGCCGGGACCATCGATGCGGAGGTCGCGGCCAACGAGCGGCTGGCCGAAGCCTACGGGGTGTCCGCGACAGCGGTGGAAGACGCCACCCGGTACAACGAGGCCTATGCCCAGACGCTGAAGGAGGTTGTGCCGGGCGAGAATGGGTGGACGGAGGCGCTGGACCGGAACATCGCAAAGCTGAAGGAGCGGGACCTGTCCCGGCTGACGCGGGATATTGCTGCTTACCAGCAGCAGATGCAGCAGGCCAGCGAGGGTTTGTGGGTCGAACGTGCCGTCGCCGGCATGTCGGACCTTGCCGGCACCGAACGGCGGGCGCGGTACGACGCTCTGAAATCGCTGAACCTCACCATCGAGGGGTACAACAACCTCGATCCGGCTATCCGCAAGGCCGTCGATACGCAATTGGACGGCGCCGCCGCGCTCGCCCGCCAGCAGCAGGAAGTCCAGAACTACAAGTCCGCGTGGGATACTGTAAACGGCAGCCTGGAAAAGGCATTCGACCGCCTGGGCGATTCCCTCGTTGACGTGTTCGTATCTGGTAAGGACGCGGCCGTCAGCTTCGGGAGCATTTTCAAAAGCATCACATCATCTTTGCTGACCGACCTTGCGAAGTTGGCGGTGGTAGACCTGCGACGGCTGGTCGGGCTGGGCGGCAACACCCAAGGGAGCTTGCTGGACCTCTTCAATGGGGGCGGAACATCAGCATCCAATAAATCCATCTCGATCAACGGTCAGACCTCCACCGCGACGAATGGGAATGTCGTCAACGTGGGTTTCCCGGGTACGGGAAGCAGTGGGTTTAATCTTTCGAGACTCAACGGCACATGGCTGGACCGCCAATTGGACGGCGGCCTGACGAGCTTGTCGAACTGGTGGTCCAGCCCTATCACCGGGAACGCGGCCACGATGTATGGCGGCGATTTCGCCTCAGCTCTTGCCGCGCAAAATGCATCCCCGCTTGGTGGGATGACCTGGGGCGAAGGCGTCGGCGGAGCGATCGGCATCGCCAGTGGCGCCTACCAGCTTAGTCAGGGCAACTACGTCTCCGGTGGCGGGCAGATCGTCGGGTCCGCCCTCACCATGGCCGGTATGCCCGAAATTGGCATTCCCATCCAGATCATCTCCAGCCTGTTCGGCGGGTTCGGCGGCGACAAGCAGTACCCCATGGCGTGGTACGACGCGGGCGGAGGGCAGACGCGGGGCGCCTACAGCCTCGACGGGGGCGATGCCAGCCAACTCAAATCGGCCGGCGACAAGGTGCAGGAATCGCTGCGCCAGCTCGCCAGCTCGCTCAGTATCCCGGTGTCCTCGCTGCCGGGTGGCGGGTTCACGAGCAACCCTGATGGTCATCCAGGGACAGCGGCACCGCAGGGCTATAGCTGGTTTTCGTATGCTGAGGGTCAGGGCGGATGGGACGCGGCGAAGTCTGCTGGCAGCATGGAGGAGGCGGTCACCGCCTACATGCTGGCCACTCTGCGTGGTGCTGACCGCAGCAGCGTTGACCCGCTGGTCAACAAGGCGTTGGACAGCGGCATCACGGACACGGATCGGCTATCGAGCGCCCTGTCCCTGGCGCAGCAGGTGGCATCGGCCACGGCCGGGCTGGACGGCCTCGACAAGTCGCTGGCGGGGGTAGCGGCATCAGCCAAGAAATCGGCCGCCAGCCAGTATGACCACCTGTACGACCAAGCCGCTCTGGCTGACGAGGGCAACTTCGGTGACGAGTTCCGAGCGTTGCTGACCCGACAGTGGCGGGCGTCGGTGGCTCCGGCAACGGAAGCCGCATCCGAGATGGGGCAGGAGATTGCGCAGATTGAAGGCTCGGCACAGGCCGCCGCCGAAGCCTTCAAAAAGTTGAACCTGTCGATCAGCGACGCTGAGATCGAGGCGGCCAAGGTTGCCCAGACCAATGCCTTGCGCGACAGCTACTCTCATACCTTGGACCAGCAGGCCAATGCCGCGCAGGGCAAGGACTACCTGAACAGCGCCGTCACGGTCGCGGTGCAGGTGAAGGCGGCCCGTGGGAATATCGACAGCTTGTGGGCGGGCGACGCGGCCACCCGTGAAACGCAGTGGGCCAAGGTCGTCGCGATCAACGAGGCCGGCGCCCAAAAGGTCATTGACGATGCCGGGTTGGTCGGGAGCGCCTATCAGGAGTTGGTCGGCAGTTTTGTCACCGCTCTGAAGGATGCTGGCGTGGCGGCGGGGGATATCGCTTCCCTGACCGCCGGCCTGCACGAGTCAAGTGCCGCTCTGGAGGCCCGGACGCAGGCCAGCGAAGACCTGCAAAAGCGGCTGCTGACCGCACAGGTAGGAGCCGGGCAGGCGGCACAAGCCCAGCTTGACGCTTACGCGACCGAAGTGTCCCGACGCCGGGAATTGGCCGCGGCCACCGGCGACGCTACCAAGGCCATGCTCGGCCAAATTTACGCTGCGGAAGACGCCGCCAGCGCAGTCAGCAAGGCCGCAGCGGCGGAAAAGACCCGCTCCGATCTGTCGCTGCGGCTCATGGAGGCGCAGGTGGCCGGCGGTACCGCCACACAGGCAGCTTATGACGCCGCCAAGCGTGAGGCGGACCGCAAGACTGAACTGGCTGCTGTCACTGACGACGCCACCAAGGCCCTGCTGCGGCAAGTCTACGCGGCGCAAGACCTGGTAACGGCTTCCGAAGCGGCAAAAACGGCATTGGCCGCAGAGCAGCAGGCGCGGGCGGACAGCGCATCGCTGTTGGAGCGGGCATACAAAGCCGTGGGCCGCGATTATAGGGCCGCCATGGCGGCCCTGGACCAGCAGCAGCAGGCCGAACTGCGCACCGCTCTGGCTGGCGGGACCACCGACATCGCGTTGCTTCTCAAGACACAGGCTTTGGAGCGCGCACAAAACGAGGTTTCCTCGGTCAGCAGCCTGATCGACAAGCAAATTCAGGCTCGGCAGGCCGAGGTCGCCGCCATTCGCGAGACGGTTGAAAACGCCAAGGCTCTTCAAAAGAGCCTGATCGATACGGCCGACGCCATGGCCCGCGACGGCAGCCTGTCGCCCGAAACCCCCCAGGATCTGCTGACCGAAACAAAGCGGCAGTGGACCGAAGCCATGACTGCGGCTCGGGGCGGCGACCTCGGCGCAATGGGCAAGCTGGCGGATATAGGTCGTAGTTGGATAGAAGCGACCAAGACATACTCCGCTGGGACCGACCGCACAGCCTTCGATGAGGTGCAGCGCGTCTTGCGCGAACTGGGCATTACCGGAACGTCCACCCTCGACGCCCAGAAAGCCCAGATCGACGCGGCCAATTCCCAGGTTCAAGCCCTCCAGAAACTGAAGCAGACGGCCGATGCTGCCTTGGCAGCCCAACAGGCTGTCCCGGTTTCCATTTCCGACCTGTCCACCTCCTTGTCCGGCGCCATCGACCGGTTGACTGCTGCCAATTCTTCTTTGGGCCAGATCATGGCCGGGAAATCAGTGTCAAACGACAATGATCCCCTAATGAAGGCTATTTTTGGCGCTGATAAAGGAAATGCTTATTATGGAGTCAATGCTGAACTCCAATACAGCAATGCTCGTGGAAGCATGTCGGCAAGCCGTTTTTACGGGTTGGCCTATGCGTCTGGTTTCTCCGGTACATCTGTAGGGAATGGAGAAATTGGCTCAGCACTTTCCTCAGATCCCGATTTTAAGCGGCGTCTTGATGCCGCCTTAGATCTGTACTGGCAGGCGCAGGCATCTGGCCTGATCGGGAAGATCCCCGGATACGAGGATGGCGGCATCATCGGCAACGGGACGTGGGGGCGGGATTCCGTCATCGCCCGCTATGCCGGCGGCGGCCACATCGCCCTGGCCGGTGGCGAGTACGTGATGCCCGCCGACGTGACGGCGGCGTACCGCTCCACCTTGGATGCCATGCGGGCCGGGACGTGGACCGGCATGCCGGAAATCCCGAACATCTATTGGCCGGCGGCGAACGACTCCTGGCAGGTCCCGGCCAATGATCGGTGGCGGGTGGACGCCCCGGTGACCCCACTCTTCGCGCCGCCCCGACCCGCCGGCCAGGGCGATGGTCCCGGTTTCGAGCGGCTGGCGGCGGCGATTGAAGCCCTGACCGATGAAGTCAAGGCGCTGAAGGCTGATCAGAAGGCGCAGGGCGGCGATGCGCAACGCCAGCGCGGCGCCATCGGTGCCGACACCGTAGCCACGCTGGAGACGGTGGTGGATCGCCTCGAAACCTTAAGCCACCGGAGGGCTGAACGATGAAGGTGCGTCTTCTGAACCTGACCGCCTATCACCGCCCCACCGGCCACCTGCATCTCTGGCCGCTGTCCACCCAGCCGGGCTACCAGAGCCGGGCCACGGACGATCCGCCGGCGGTGACGTGGCTGCCGCTGGTCAAGAGGGCCGCGCGGGTATCGGTGTCGGTCACGACATGGGGGCGCACCGGTGGCGATGCCAAGGTGGAGCCGGGCACCATCACCTTGTCCAACGCCGTGCCCGGCGACCACAACGTGCCGCGCTACATCAACATCTTCGACCTGACCGCCGGCCAGTGGCTGCGGGTGCCGCTGCCCGCGCGTCCGCTCAACCTGCTGCTGACCGATTATGTGGTCCAGTTCGCGCAAGAATACGTGATCGAACAGGGGGCGGCCTATGCGACCGCTGTCCCGACCTGCCGCTTGCGGTTCGGCATCCCTGAATTGTCCTCGGGATCAGAGATCCAGTTACCGGCTTGGGACCCCCGCCGTGATTACGACACCCCTTTCGCCCCCGAGGACATCACCTATGCCGGCACCGGGGGGTACGAGGGGCCGGAAGCCTTGAAGGGCATGACGCGGGAACGCTGCGTTGGTCTCGTGCCGATGGTGACCCCGACCTATCTCGGGGTGATCGACGGGCTGCACCGCTGGGGGGCGTCGGGCGGGCGGGCGATCCACGGCGTGCCCAAGGGCTGGTCCGGTGCGGTGGCGATGACGCAGGTCGGCGGCACACCCACGGCAGGGCAGTACAGCGTCAACCTGTCCACCGGCATCATCGCCACCAGCACCAAATACGATGATTTCCGGGTGTCGGTGGAAGGCGAACTGGCAGCGGACGGCTCGTGGCCCCACACCATCGGCCCGGTAATCCGTCACATCGCCACCACCGCCGGCTTGGCGACGACGGTTGACGTGACCGGGATCGAAGGCCAGCCTCGCACGGTCGGTTACTACGTCGGGGCTGGGGACGGCACCACGATCCGGGCCGTCAACGATGCCCTGACCGGTTCGGTGGCCCGCGGCGGCTGGTACGAGGACACCGCCGGCACGCTGGTGGTTACTAGGTTGCCCCGGCCCGCCGACGTGGTGCTGGTGCGCACGATCCGCGTCGGGATTGAGGGGCGCGGGGAAGCCACCATGACCCCCCTGGAGGCTGACCGGGACGTCCCGGCGAAACAGGCCATCGTCCGATTTGCCGAAACCGCCTCCCCCGGCACCGCGGCCCCTGCGGCAACCGCCGACGACACGGCCCTGTGGACCAACCAATGGCGAGAAGCTCCATCGGCGGTCAACGCCGTGGTGGCTGCCGCATGGGGGCGGGCCGCTGTTGTTGAACGGCCGGAAACGAAGCTGGCACTCCGCGCCGACGCCGACGCGGAAGCCCCGCTGTGGCTGGAGGAACTGTCCGGTGCCCCACAGCCCTATGAGGTGCGCGTCCGCGACGGCGCCCCCGGAATCGTGATCGGGCAGGGCATCAGGATCATCGGCGACATGCCCGGCTACGAGGCCGGAGCCGCCGCCATCGTCTACGGCCGTCGCGAAGAACCGGACGGCTCGGCAACCCTTTTCGTCGTGAGGTGACGATGCCCGGTATGTTGGCTGACCGGAACGAGATCGCGGACGCGCCTTGCGAGATGTCCAGTCCCGCCGGGGACTGGACGGCGACGGCTCCGTTGTCGTCCCTGCGCACCGCCAGCCTGATCGACGGGGCGGTGTCGGCGCGGCTGGGGACGGCGGAAAACCCGGTGGTGATCGAGGCGGTGTTCGCCCACCCCGTGGAATCGGCCCTGGCCTGCCTGTTGGATGTCAATCTTGAGCAGGCCGCCTATTGGCGATTGCAGCGCTACCACGATGCCGACATGACCATTCTGGCCGACGATACCCGCCATCCGCTGGCCGGTGACCGTCGCGTCGTGCCGCCGCTGGTCGATCCGGCAACCCTGTCCATCCTGGCTCCCAACCAGATCCTGGGCAACCTCGACCCGCGGGATTACGGGTTGCTCCCCAAGCACATCCTGGTGCCGCGGCCAACGCTGCCCATCCGGGCGTTGCGCTGGTCCCTCTACGGCCCCGCCCTCGAAACTGACGGCACCCCGGCCCCCGCATACCGGATCGGGGCGGCGTGGACCGGCACCGCACTGACGCTGGACCGGCATGTCGGCGCCTCTGGTGACGGCTACCGGCCAGGGGACACGGTGACCACCGGCGACGGCGCCAGCGTGTGGGCAGAGCCGGGGATCGGCCGGCGTGTGACGGCCATCGACCGTGTGGTGGTCGATAAGGCGCTCAGGCAAGAGCTTTACAAGATGATGATGCGGATTGGCTTCACCAAGCCGTTTATCTGGCTGCCGTCAGTTAGCAATTGGGCCGATAACTTCTTTTTTGGTGGGGTGTTCCGAAGAGTAAGTGACTTCTCTGACAAGTATATTTCAGGGATGCACACAGCAGCAACAATCGACGGTCAGGAGTGGCGCGAATGAGTGCAGCACGCGACAGGCTTGCATCCTATTACAACCTTGATCCCTATAACGAGGACACGAATCCTGGCGGAATGATTGGCGTTGGCGCCATGGCGGCCAACTGGCTGCCGTGCCTCCGTGACATCGCCGCCGTGGTGCTGGAGGTGGTCACAGGAGCCGATGCGGTTACCACGGCCACCCCGCAGGCGCTGGAAGCCGCCGCCCGCGCGGACGCCGCCGCCGCCGTGGCTGCTGGTGCTGCCGGAGCCACCCTCAACGCCACCGGCGTCTCCGGCACAGGGGACGCGGTGACCGTCACCGTGGGGGTGGCGCTGTCTGCCTATTTCGACTTGCTCACCGTCCGGCTGGTGTGGCCAGCCGCCAACACCACGGCGGCCACGACGCTGGCGATCACCTCCACCGGCACGCTGACGGCCAAGCCGGTGCGGGACGCTGCCGGCAACGCTCTGGCGCCGGGCGCACTGGCAGCCGGGGCGCTCGTCACCGCCACATACATCTCCGCTTCCGACCATTGGCGGGTCGGCGGCGGGGGCGGGACGGACCTGTCCGAGGTCCACGCCGCAATTTGCGGCTTTATGTAAGGGATCGACACCATGACTGTATCCAATAAGGCGGTTTTCCCGCAGACCGTTACCGCTGGGGTGGCGGTCTGTACGGCGGCTAAGACCACCTACGGCGACACCGCCAACGCCGTGCTGCTGCTGACCGTCGGAGCGGACGGCGGGGAGGTGACCGAGGTGCGTGCAACGCCGCGGGCCACCTGTACCGCGACCCAGCTTCAGCTTTACGTCTCGCTGGATGGTGGCGTAACGCTCTCGCTGTTCGAGACGGCGCTGCTGCCGGCGACGACGGTCAGCGCCACGGCCGCCATCACCACCGTCACTTTTTCGGCATTGGATGCGCGGCCCTGGCGGCTGCCGGCCAATGCCAAGCTGTATGCCGCGACCGGCGTTGCTTTGGCTGCGGGTGTCCAATTCATAGCGCAGGCGCGAAATTTCTAAGGGGGGCTGGGTAATGCCCATGAGCAAACCTTTGGGTGGCGCCGTCGGCCAGGCCATGCAGCAGACGGCGCGGCTCCGCAAAGTCCGGATGATCGCCTGGGGCGGTGGCGGGGCTGGGGGTTACTATTGGCCCGGTGGTGGCGGCGGTTACGCCGAGGCGGTGGCATGGCTGCCGGGAGGTACCGTGCTCGACGTATACGTCGGTCAGGGCGGGCCGTATCAGCCGGCTTTGGCGCTCCAGCCGGGAGGGTGGCCAAACGGCGGGGCCGCGGTGGGCAACACCTATTATGGCCATGGCGGGCCGGGCGGTGGCCGCAGCGGGGTTGCGATATCGGGGCGACCTCTCCTTATCGCTCCCGGTGGCGGCGGCGGGGGCAGTGGTACCGCCAGCGGCCCCGCCGCCGGATCGGCCGGCGCCCCCGGCGGCGACCTGTCCGGGCGTGATGCCCCCGCCACCGGCAGCGATGCTGCTGACCGCAATGGTCGAGGCGCCAGCCAGACGGCGGGAGGCGCTCAGCCTGGGTACTCCTCCGTTACCACGGCCCCATCGGCTGGGGGCTACCTCCAGGGCGGCCAAGGTGCGGCCGGTCAGGTGATCGGTGGCCTGCCCAACCAGTCGGCGGGCGGAGGAGGCGACGGATATTACGGCGGGTCCGGTGGGGGGGTGTCGGGGTCCGGCAACGGGTTCAACACTGGCGGCGGCGGGTCGGGGTCGGGGTATGCCGATCCCGTGCTGGGCCGCAGTGCGGTCCTGACCGCCGGCTCCGGCCAAACCCCCGGCAACAGCACGGAGCCGGCGCGAGGTGGGGCCGGGGATGGCGGGGCCATCCAAACCCCCGGCACGAACGGCCGGGTCATCATCATTATCGATGATGTGTTCGTCACGTACTTCGGCTTCACCGGAGCCATTCAGAAATTCACTGTCTGAGAGGTGAGGATGATGCGCTATTGCAAAATCAGGTTGGCGGATGGCGCCATCCTGTCCGGTCCCGCTCCGGTGCCGGAGGAGCTTGCCGGCTGGCCTGACAGCCTGCTGGCCGACGTGGATGCTGCCGTGGATCCCTGTCCCCAACAGTGGCGGGGCCTGGGCTATTGGCCCGTGGTCACGGTACCGACGGAGTACGACGACGCGACGCAGCGCCTGAGTGCCGAGGTGGACCTGACGGTGGACGCCGCGGGCCGCCGGGTGCTGGCTGCGGCGCTCGCGGTCAACCTGACGCCTGACGAGGTGCGGGAGCGGGCGCACGCCAAGGCGCGGGCCGATCTGGCCACCCTCGACGCCGTGCTGCCGCGTGCCACCGAGGACGTGGTGGCCGTGCTGACGCCCGAGCAACGGGCGGCCCTGCCATCGGTGCTCTTGGATCGGCTGGCGGCCAAGCAGCGGGCGCGGGCCGTCCTGGCGGGCTGATTCACCCCGCGACAACACTCCAACCACCACCCGCCGCCGGCGGGTTTTTTTATGCCCGCCAAGTGGCGGGGGAGGGGAAGCCCATGGTCCGCACCACCACCAAGCCCGACCTCATGCAGGCGGCGCAGGCCCGCGTGTCCGTGGTCCTGGCAGACGTCGGAGGTGACCGTGACGCCGCCCTCCTGCTGCTGGCCCTCCTGCTGGAGACCGCGTTGACCAGCTCGTCCGCGGGATACCGCCGCGACCCGCCGGTGGGCCGGGGCTGACCATCCACATCATCGTAATGATGACGCAGCCCACAGGCTGCCCACCACCACAGGCCGCCCGGCACCCGCCCGGCGGCTTTTCTCATTTCGGAGACAACGACATGACCGACACCACCAACACCGGCGGCTGGCTGGGAACCCTGGCCCGCGGCCTTCTGAGCCTGCTGAACTCCGGCGTACAGCAGGCGCAGCAGCCGGTCGGCCCGGCCAAGGCACCCGCGGCCACGTTCCCGCCGGCCCGCCCGCTGCCCCTCGGCGCCATCGACCGGGCGGCCCAGTCCCTGGGCTGCTCCCCCGCGGCCCTGATCGCCGTCCTGACCGTCGAGACCGGCAACAAGTCCGGCTTCCTGGCCGATGGCTCCGGCCGCCCGGTGATCCTCTACGAGGCCCACATCGCCTACCGACTGAACGGCGGGGTGGCTGTGCCTGGTCTTGCCGTCCCGAAGTGGGACCGCTCCCTCTATGCCCCGACCGCCGCCGGGGAGTGGAAGCGTCTGGAACAGGCAGCATCCCACCCGAAGATCGGGCAGGAGGCCGCCTGGAAGGCCGCATCCTGGGGGCTGGGGCAGGTGCTGGGGACCAACCACGCCCTATGCGGGTTCAACACCGTGGCCGGCTTCGTCCAGGCCATGAAGGTGAGCGAGGAAGACCAGCTGGCCGCCGTGTTGGAGTTCATCCGCTCCAACGGGCTGGCCGGAGCGCTGAAGCGCCTGGACTGGGCCGCCTTCGCACGGGGCTACAACGGCACCGCCTACGCCGCCAACAGCTACGATACCAAACTGACCGCCGCTTACCGGAAGGCCGCCGCCGGCACGCCGGACGACGGAACCCTGTCGGTGGGAGACTTCGGCGCCGAGGTCGCCGCCCTTCAGCGCGCTCTGGCCAAGATGAGCTTCGCCATCACCGTGGACGGCTCCTATGGGCCGAAGACCCGCACCGCGGTGGAGCGGGTCCAGGTCGCCAACAATCTGCCGGTCACCGGCGTCGTGGACCATGCCACCGCCGCGGCCCTGGGGGTGGGGTGATAAATCATCACCAGAGTCTGAACGTCGCCGCCGATCCCCTTGCTGGCCGATCCATCTGATGGGTTGTCGGATCCTCTACGGGCGGATATTACTGTAGCGTCCGTAACTTAAGGGCGGCAGGCGCGGGATGGATCCTGTCTCGTCCCACCAGAACGAAGCGGGTTCCGGCGCATAATCCAACTAGGCCGGTTCATCGGAAATCAGCCTGCCCCCTGACGGCACTGCTGACACAGCCGCCCTATTGTGCACTTGCTATTACAGTAAGTGTAAATATGTAATTGCATGATCGATGCCGTGATGATATGCCGGTTATATGGATCATGTGGACTTTGCTGACGAGCGTCTCAGGCGGTTGGAGGTGGATCCCGGCTACACGGCCGGGTTCGCGCCGAACATCGTGCGTGGGTACCGGAAGGCCATGCAGGCCATCCGCGCGGCGGTGGACGAGCGGGATCTGTACGTCATGCGGGGTCTGCGCTTCGAGAAGCTTCAAGGCAAACGCGCGCATCAACACTCCATGCGCCTCAACGACCAATGGCGACTCGTCCTCGAGATGCGGTCGGACGCGCGCGGCAAACAGGTCTGGATTATCAACATTGAAGACTACCACTAAGAAAAATGTGGGGGAGCAGTGATGTCTGAGTGGCGCCCTGCAGATGTGTTTCCCCCTGGGGAATTCCTACGCGACGAATTGGACGCGCGGGGATGGTCGCAGCTCGAGTTCGCTGAGATCATCGGCCGGCCGCCGCGTGTGGTGAACGAAATCATCGCGGGCAAGCGTGGGATTTCCCCCGACACCGCCAAGGAATTGGCCGCCGCCTTGGGCACCACCGCGCAGTTCTGGATGAACCTGGAGACCGCCTATCAGCTCTGGAAGGCGGCGCCGGCCCCGGAGCGCATTGCCCGGGAAGCGCGGTTACGCGAGCGATTTCCGGTGCGCGAGATGGTCCGCCGAGGCTGGATTGAAGCCAGCGAGAGCTTCGACGTCGTCGAGGCCCAGGTGTTGCGCTTCTTCGCTATCCCGTCGGTGGACGCCCCCGTCCAGATGGCACACGCGGCCCGCCGCACCAACGACGGCGATATCCCGCCCGTGCAACTTGCTTGGCTGTGCCGCGTCAAGCAGCTCGCCGGCGCGCTTCAGGTACCGTCCTATTCCGAAGCGGCGCTGCGTCGGGCGATCGAGGACCTGCGGAGGCTGACCGCCGCACCGGAAGAGGTCCGACACGTGCCGAAGATCATGGCGGGGTGCGGCGTCCGCTTTGTCGTGGTCGAGCCCATGCCGGGATCGAAGATCGACGGTGTGTGTGCCTGGCTTGAGGACAGCAGATCCCCGGTGGTTGGGCTATCGCTGCGGCAGGACCGCATTGACAATTTCTGGTTCGTGCTTCGCCATGAACTCGAACACGTACTGCGCGGAGATGGCAAGGGCGGCGACATCATCGACTCTGACCTGGGCGAGGCCGACGCGCCGGCCGGCGCGGATCCGGAGGCAGAGCGCGCCGCCAACGACGCGGCGGCGGAGTTCCTAGTGCCGCGCGCGAAGCTCGACAACTTCATCGCCAGGGTGCGCCCGCTGTATTCCGAACAGAAGATCGTCAACTTCGCCAAGGTGAACGGCGTCCATCCCGGCATCGTCGTCGGGCAGCTACAGAACCGCGGCGAGATTCCCTACGCCAACCTGCGTCGGCACCTGCTCAAGGTGCGGCACCACCTCGTCTCTTCCGCTCTGGCGGACGGCTGGGGCAGCACGCTGCAGGTCTGGAACACTCCCATTATGTGAGGTTTGCACGGATGGCCACCTACACCGAGCAGATGCAGAGGATCTGGCAGCTCTACGCCGACGCGGGTGAAACCCTGCCTGCGACCTCCCGCGATGTGGCTGCCTGGGCCATCCGCAATGGTCTTTGGCGCCCACAGCCTGCAGATGTGATCGCGCAATGTGCTGAAGACTTATCACGAGCCTTGCGCGAAGAATACCACACCGATCCCAAGGGGCGCAGGGTTCGCTCGAAACACGCAGTGCGAGTCACACAGGGCGGCAAGCAGCTAACGTTCTGGGCTGACATGCGGACTGCCTCACGCCCGCATATGGAACTGGCCTTCGCGCAACGCCGCCAACAGGTCGTTGGTGACTGCGTCCAGCTTAAGCGAGATGTGGATTCATACAATGATGCCCATCCTGAACAACTCCCTCTTCCCCTGATCTTGGATTTTACCGAGGATGCGGCAGAGGCAGACGCCAGTGACGGCTTCGACGATGCAGCATAAGCAACATGCTCATACTGAGTTGGTGTGTTGGTTTAACTTAATCCGAATGCCCCTTGGAAAACTCGTAGGGTTCGTGCCCCAGGGCGACCTCTTCGATAGCCGGCCGCACGGCTCCGCCTAACCGATACCTATATCGCTCGAACTTGATCAGCCGTCCGCACCCGCGGGCGGCTTTTCTTTTGGAAGGCACTCGCCGGACAGACCGTCGATATTCCGCCATGGGAATCGGCCTGATCCCGTTGCTGCCCCGCACCTCACCCGCCCGCGCCATCCCGGTTGCGGGTTTTTTCATGCTCGAAAGGAACTGCAGATGCCTCCCATCGACTGGCGCTCCGCCGCCACCTATGCCGCCGCCCGGCTGGCTGAACCCTCCACCCGCCTCGCCATCGGCGCGGTCTTGTCGCGCGTCCTGGGGAACTACACCCCCGACGACGTGTCCCTGTGGCTGGAGGTGGCCGGCTACCTGCTGACCGGCGTCATCGCCGCCGTGCCCGATCGGAGGGCGGCGTCATGATGGCCACACTCTGGAGCCGAGTCTGGCCGTACCTTGCCGCCGTCGGCGGGGTGGTCCTGGCCATCATCACCTTCTGGCGCTTGCAACGCGCCGCCGGCCGCGCCGAAGCCCAAGCCGAATCCACCACCAAGACCTTGGAGAGCATCAATGCGCAACGCGCTGCGGCGGCTGCCGCTCCTGCTGATCGTGCCGGCGTTTCTCAGCGCCTGCGTGACGGAACCTTCTGATCCCGGTTCCGTCTGCCCGGTCCCGGTGGAGTACAGCCGGGAGTTCCAGGACAGGATGGCCAACGAACTGGACGCCCTTCCCGATGGTGCCGCCCTCACCACGGCCATGGTCGATTACGGGCGGCTCCGGGCGGAACTCAGGGCTTGCCGGGGAGGCGGATAGATCGCCGCCAAAAATGGCATGGTCAAAATGACCATTCCTTCGGCCGCCCATCTATCCGCCCGGCCCCTCATTGCTTAGCGCGAGAGCCATGCCAGGATGAATGGCGTTCCAAAGACGAGAAGGAGGGCCAACAGCGCGGCCAAGGCCGACTCGCCTCCATCGCCAGAGCCTGACCCTTCGTTACCCGCATCCAGCCCGTGAGTGCATTGCGCCTTGGCGTGCGGCCCGGCCAGACCGACCGGGTCACAAAACGCCCGTGCCGCGGGACTCGCACCACCCCACCGCGCATCGTCCGCGCGAGCCCAATCAAGATGGGTTTGATGGCTTGCCATACCGGTCCACCTTTCCATGTTGCAAGAAGACTTTTGATATGGGGGATCCGCCGGCTACCGCAAAGAGGTGTGGGCCGTCTACCCCGCTTGCGCCCCACGCCATGCGACCCATGCGCCGGAGGCGATGACCAAAACAGAACCGGCGGCGGTCCAGGTGCTGGGAACTTCGGCAAACAGCAGATACCCCAGCCCCGCGGCGAGGGGGATCGTCAGGAAGTCAAAGGGTGCCAGAAAGCCCACCGGTGCCAGCTTGTAGGCCCTGGCTGCGGCATACTGAGCGCCCAAGGTGAACAGCCCCAGGCCAGCCAGCACCGGCCAGTCGGTTGCCGGCGGCATCACCCAATTGGCCGCAGCCAAGGGGAAGGTGGCAACTCCTGACACTGCGGCGAAAACCAGCACCACCAGGGCCGGGTCATTGGTGGCGGTCAGCCGGCGCACCGCTGTTTGTGAACCGGCGGATGCCAGGGCGCCAACCAAAGCAGCCACGATCCCAAACTGCCATTCTGGCAGATTCAGCGCCGGCCATACGGAGACAGATGCCCCGGCAAAGCCCACGAACACCGCCCCCCACACGCTTGGCCCCGACCGTTCGCCCAGCATGATGGTGCCGACCACCGGGATCAGCAGGACGCGGGTGAAGAACAGCAGGGATGCTAGGGCCAAGGGGAGCGAGGTGAAGGCGTACATAATCCCGTACAGCGCCACCACCCCCAATCCACAGCGCAGCGCATACCCCCAGGGGTCGCGCGCCTTACCCAGATCGGCGATGAGCCGCCAGACCCCGAACAGCACCACCGCTCCAAAAGCTGCCCGGAAAAACGCCAATTCCGCTGCGGGCAGCTTTTGCCCAAGGAACTTTGTCGCCGCCGAACCGGCGGAAAAGGCGAGGGCAGAGCCGACGGCCCAGAAGGTTGCAGAGATGAGCTTCATGATCGACCTGTAACAGGGGCATAGGGGGGGGCGCAAGTGGGGCACGATTGCTGGGTTCTGGAAACAGCTTTAAGCCGGAGCGGCGGTGCGTGAGGATAATTTTCCGGTTCGCATCCCGGTAAAATCCCGCAACGAAACGGGATTTGCCGTTTTTAAACAATCACTGAGGTGCACGAGAGTAGAATATATAAAGAACATTTCAAGAATATCGTGTTAGCCACTGTCTTCGGGAGGCAGGGGCCGGAGGTTCGAATCCTCTCTCTCCGACCAGTCAGAAAAGGGCCTAGTCGAGACATCGACTAGGCCCTTTTCTTTTTCTCTTTCCCTTGCGCACCTTTCCATCTTCCGCTGCTCGATTGCCCTGAGCGGGCGTCTGCCTTTGGTTTTCCTGTCTCGGAGGCTGCTTTACCGGGTCCTCCACGGCGCATTTGGCGTCGGAATTGCGTGACCTGGGCCTTTTGTGACGGTTAAGGCATTGATCTGAAAGGTTTTTCAAAAAACCGTCACGGGGGGCGAAAAAAGGTGTTGCGTGGGTTGGCGTCGGCGCCTATAAACCGGCCACCGCAGCGACGGCGGCACCGGCAACGACGCGATGAGCGACGAACGGGGCAGCAGCGAGGCGGTAACAAACGAGACTGACACGGCTTCAGCCGGTTTTCCCGAGAGGGGAAGGC
>CALBDS010000039.1 GCA_937927415.1 uncultured Rhodospirillaceae bacterium | reverse complement strand
GGGGAACCGTGATGATTGGCGCGCCCAATCCTACACCACGGCACGGGACACGATCGCGGAGTGCGGCCGAGGACCGGATCGGTGTACTGCTCCTTCAGGACGCTCAGGTTGTTTGTCAGCCCCTCCTTGAGCTTCTGCGCTGCCTCGTCAGCGCTGTAGCCGACTCCCCGCAGCACCGGCTCCATGGCCTCCCATTGGGCGCGCAACTGGATGACGGCGGCCTCCACCTCGGTATAGGTGGTCGGTGTGGCGCCGCTGACCAGCGCGTCCACCCACTGCCGGGTGGCCGTCTCGGCGGCACCGACGTTGAGGCCCAGCCGTTCAGTGGTGCTGACAAAGTCCGTGATCTGCGCCGTCAGGGTCTTGGCGGCAGCAGCGCCGGCTTCCCGCGCCTTGTCTTCCAATGACAAGGCGCCAGCCATACTCTTGATGCGGTCGGCAAATTGGTCGGCGAAATCAAGGTCCGCCGTCAAAGCCTCAACCGTCTTCGCATCGCTATTCTTGATGGCGGTCTGCACATCATCTTTGACGCCATTCAAGTTGGCATACTTGAGCGACAGCCGCACATACTGGACAACGGCCTCCTCAACGGAGTCCGTCATGGTGGCATTTTGCCAGCCGCCGCCCTCGTAATCGACAAAGGCGCCGATGCCGGTGGGCATGCCCGACAAGTTGGGGTGCCCGGAGCGGTTGTCGAAGAACCCCCCTGCGGCAAGCTTGATGTGTCGATAGCGAGCGCCTGCGCCAGGGCAATGACGCTTTTCTTGGCGGCCTGACCCGCTTTCGTCATGGCGCTGGCGTCACCACCGTCCAGTTCAGCGCCGTTGCCCAAGCCCTCGCCTATGGAGCCGTAATAATAGGCCATGGGGTAGTCTTTGTCGGCAGGGAACAGGCCGGACAGCGCCGTCCCCAACGCCGCCCCGACAACGGCGCCCACCGGCCCCAGGATGCTCCCCGCCTCAAAACCCGCCAGCGTGCCCATGGCACTTCCGGCGGCGGCGCCGGCCCATGCGCCGCCCACACTGCCCAGCGTGCTGAGAGCCATGGACGCCAGAGGGTCGGCACCCTTGCCCAGGCCGGCCAGGGTGGCCCCCAACGATCCAATAATGCCCCACGGGCTGTACGACAGACCCTCGGCAAAACTGGTCCCGAGACCGGTCATGGTGGGCGTGTTGCCCACGACGCTCCCCTGCAACGCCGTCGTGGCCCCGCCCGAGCCGCCGACGATAAAGCTGCTGGTCGGGGCGTTCGACATGCCGATTAGCTGCCCAAACCGCGACGTGGCAACCCACTGGCCCGCGTTGTAGAGGCTGCTGCCGGAAATGAGGCTGCCGATGGACGAAGTGGTGCCCGCCGCCTGCAACGTGGTATTGACGGCGCCGCCGGTGGCGCCAGCCGTGACGGCGGCGGTCTGGGTGGCGGGGGTGGCGGCAGCCGGCGTGATGCCGAACAGGCCCGGCACGCTGCCGACCACCGACGTCACGATGGGCAGAACGATGTTGGCTTCCAGCGCGGCGATGGCAATCCGCCTGAAGATGGCTTTGAACACATCCACCACGCTGGTGGCCTTGCTCGAGTCCATCAGCCGGTCGTACAGCGCTTCCGAAATATCGCCGGAGATTTCCTTGGCGGCGGCCTGCACCTCCTTCAGGAAGTCCGTGTAGGCGCGGGCATCGGCGATCTGCTCCTGCCACGCCAGCCATTGGCGGGCACCGTCCTCGCCCAGTTCGGCCACCTTGCGGGCGGCTTCCTGTTGCAGTTGCAGACTGGTCAGCGCACGCGAGCGCACGCTCTCGGCCTGTCCCATCAGGTCGATCTCGCGGCGGGCCAGGGCGAGGTTGTCGTTGGCGGCCTGCCGCTCCTGCGTCAGGCGGTTGTTGTCGTTGGCCGCCCGGTTGCGCCGGTAGGCGTCCATCGCGTCGTTGAGGGCCTGCTGCGCCACCGTGCCGGCGACCGTGGCGTCGGTGCCGAGCTTTCGGATCAGGTTGAGCCGGTATTCCTCCTCCTGCGTGACACGGACCGCTTCGCCGCCAGCCGCCATCGCCTCCGTCAGGTGGTTGGTGTTGGCGGTCTCCAGCTCCAAGCCCCTGACCATCTCGTTGCGGATCGTCAGGATCGCCGCCGCCTCTTCCCGCTGGTTCGCCGCCAGCTGGGCCGCGGCGTTGCCGTTGCCCTTCGCCGCTTCCTCGGCGAGCTTGTTGGCGGCGGTGGCCTGACGTGCCGCCGCCTCGCCGAGGCCGGCTGCCTGGGCAAGGCGGGTCTGGGCGTCGGCCGCGCGCAGGAAGCCCTGGCCGGCCTCGCCGGCCGCAGCACCGGCGGCGGTGATGGCGATGGTGTAGTCCTGCTGGGCGTTCGCCTCGGCCACCGTGCGGTCGACGCCGCGCGCCACCATCTGCTCGACCGCCTTGTCGCGGGTCAGCCGGGCCACCAGCGCCTCGTGGCCGGCCGCCTGCGCCCGCGTGATCTGCGTTTCCAGGTCCATGACCTTGGCGCGGGCATCGGTCGCCGCCTTCACCCGTGCCGTTTCCAGCTCCCTGGCCTTGGTCAGCTGCTCCAGATACTCCGGGCTGAGAGTGGTCAGCGGTGCCATGCCCGGCACCTTGGCCCTTTCCGCGTTCAGCTGCTGCAGCACGGCGAGGGCGGCGCGCGCCGCACCATCCGGCACCTGCATCAGGGCGATTTCCCGGTTCATGCCGGCGATGGCGGCGCGGACCGGGTCCAGCTTCCCGCGGATGACCTCCAGCACGGTGGCGGCCTGTTCGGCGGTCATCCGGTATTTCGCCCAGGCGTCGACGCCGGCATCGATGACGGCGGTCAGCGTCGCCGTGTGCTGGGCCAGTTCGGCCTGCTCCTCGGTCAGGAGCTTGCCGCGCTCGATGGTGACGCCGGCCGCCTTCTGGGCGTCGGTGAGGGAGGCGGTCAGGGTGCTGAGGCCACGCGACCCGCGGCCCGTGGCCCCCGCCAGCTCCGCACCGATGGCATCGCCGGTCGTTTGCGTCACCGACCGCAGGGCATCCAGGGCGGCCTCCGCCGCCTGGGCGCGGCGGATCGCCTCGGCCAGTTCACGGTCGGCCTGCTGCAACGCCTGCGACGGGCCTTCGGTGATGCCGGGCAGGCCGGAGTTCTTCTGAAGATCCTCCAGGGCCGCCTTCTCGTCGCGCAACGCCGCGATGCGGGCGCGGATCGCCTGCACCTCGGCGGCGGTGGCGGCCACGGCCTGACGCTGTTCCTCCATGATCTGGTTGGCACGGCCGCGCGACGCCCCGGCCAGTTCGTTCAGGCGGTCGCGCCCCTCGCGCACCACGGTGTTGTAGGCGGCCTGCGCCTTCTCCGCTTCGCTGGTGCGGATGGCGAGGTAGGCGATGGCCGCCGCCGCCCCAAGAACAGCCACGCCCACCCACCCGCCGACGAAGGCCAGGGCCGCGTTCCAGGCGGTCTGGGCCGCTGCCGCCGCGCGGGCGGCGAGGGAGGTGCGGGCGATGGCGGCGGCATGGTTCCCCTGCGCCTGGGCCAGAGCCGCGTCGGCTGCCGCCTTCGCCGCCGCCGCCACCGTGGCATCCCGCGTCAGATCGCGCTCCAGCCGCTGGTACGAGATCAGCGCACGGGTCTGGTTGTTCCGCTCCTCCAGCGCCTTGTTGTAGGGGCCGCTGCGGCCGGTCGCCTCGATCATGCCCCGCGTCAGTTCCATGCGGGCGGTGGCGGCCTCGCGTTGGGCGGCAACCTCCTTCGTCAGCCCGGCGACATGGGCCTGAGTGGCGGCGACGTCGGCGACGTCGGCGACGCGGCGGGCGGCGGCCTGCGCGGTGGTCTGGGCCGCCGTCACCGTTTCCGCCGCCAGCACCTTCGCCGCCCCCGCCGCCTGGGCCGACGCGGCGGCGGCCTGCATCGCCCCCGTCACCCACGGGCCGAACGAACGGGCCGCGATCAGTCCGGCGGCGACGATGCCGAGGCCCTCGACACCCTTCACGGCGGCTGGCAGGTGCTCCGCCAGCGTGTTGATCTCGGCCGCCAGGAACCGGGTGGCGCCGGTGGCCGCATCGGCCTCGCCGACATACTTCTGGACGGCGTTCTCCAGCTTGACGAACGCCGACGCGACGGTCGGGGTGATCTGGCCGAACTCGCGGCCGACGGCAGCGCCCTGGTTCAGAAGCGCCTTCAGGACCGCGTCCGAGGTCAGCCGGCCCTGTTCGGCCAAGACCCGCAACTCACCGGTGCTGCGCCCCATGCCGGCGGCGATGGCTTCGGCCAGCCTCGGGGTCTGTTCCATGACGCTGTTCAGCTCGTCGCCGCGCAACGCCCCGCTCGCCATCGCCTGCCCGAGCTGGAACAGCGCCGCCTCGGCGGACGCCGCCGACCCGCCGGAGATGGCGACCGCCTGATTGATGGTCTCGACGACGCGCAGGACCTCGGCGCTGGACGTGCCGAGCCCCTGCGTGGCGCGGGCAAAGCGCGCGAACGTCTCGGATGTCGCCCCGTACGACTGGTTGGTCCGCTGGGCAACATCGAACAGCTGTTCCTGAACCGCGCGCAGTTCGGCGGCGTTGACCGTCACCAGCTTCAGCCGGCTTTCCACCGACTTCCAGGCATCGGCGTACTCGATGATCTTGCCGGCCGACAGGGTGACGCCGAGCAGCGCCGCCGCCCGCGTGACCGTCGCGATGGTGGCGGCGATGCCGGCCTGGCCGTCGCGCAGCGCGTTGGCGGCCGAGGCGCTCCGTTGCGCCTCGGCCGCCCACAAGGACGTGGCGGCACCCGACGCCCGCACCTTGGCGTCGAGCGACCCGAAGGCGGCCTCGGCCGGGGCGAGGCCGTGGGCAACCCCGGCGCTGTCGGCGCTGACCTTGATGGCGACCTGAAGGGCCACTCACTTGCCCCTTTTTCTCTTCCGGGCCTTCTTGGGCGTTTCAGATTCCCGTTCCATGCGTTCGGCCTCTTCGCGGGCAACCGCCGCCAGTTCATTGAGTGCGGCGTCTCCATGGTGCGGAGACCGGCGAAGAGCGATGGCGTGACGGCGATCTTCGACAGACACCCCGTGACCTCCACCGCCTCGTAGCGCAACCCGGTGCGTGCCGCCCCGGTAAGCCCTGCACCGACCCAGGCCCATTGCGTCTCCAAGGCGCAGAACAACCGCACCACGTTCCAGCAGTCCGGCCGCACCAGGAAGACCGGCTTTTCGTCTTCCTCCGGGATGTCCGGCGCCGCCCACCGCTTCACCAGCTCCTTCGGTGCGCCGAAGGCGGCGAGGTCGGCCGCCACCTTCGACGCGCCGGCGAACGGCTTGACCGCCGTTGCCGCCGGCTTTCCGCCGCGCGCCCACCAGCGCGCGGCGCCCATCAGTTTTTTTGCGTTGCGCCGTGCCGCTGACTTCGCGGTAGTAAGCCTGGACGATCGGCAACCGGGTCCATTCCAGCGCGTAGACCGCTTCCAGGTTCTCGGCACAGAACTGCAAATCCTGCTTGGCGTCGTCGACCACCCGCTTCCAGCCGACGACATGTTCCCGGAACCAGTCCAGGTCGTTCGGCTGATTGTCGTCCTGCTTGGTGTCGATCAGCTTGAACTGGATGTCGAAATCATGCTTGCCGCGCGATGCACCGGGGTTGGTGGCCGGCGCCCAGACGGTAACTTCCGCCCAGAAGGTGACTTCGTCCGCTTTCTTCGACACGATGAACATAACAAAAATACTCCAAATGATGAGGGATCAGAGGATGGAGAAGGCGACTTTGTCGTTGCCGGCGCTCGGCATCAGGCCGGCCTTGATCTGCAAGGTCTTGATGTTCTCGTCGTCGGCAATGTCGATTTCTTGGAGCTGGGCGGACGCCTCGACGTCGATGATGTTGCCCGCGGTGACACCGTGGCGAATCCACAGCGGCACGGTGGCGTTGCCGTCGACCAGGGCGTAGTAGTCCTTCTCGCCCATCGGCGGCGCGTCGATGGTCAGGCTGGCGGTGGCGTCGCGGCCCGACGTGCGGATGGCCCGCTTGTTCACCACCTGCCGCAGGCCGACCTTGTTGCCGAGCTGGATGGTGAGTTCCGACAGGGCCGGCTCAAGCCGTCCAGGCGGAAGGCCGGGACCGTCTCCGGTGCGCTTTCGTCCGGGTCGCGGAAACCCGAGTAGTCGCAATCGGTGGGCAGGTCGGCGGCCGTGATCGGCATAAACAGGCCCCAGCTCTGCACCGTCCAGATCGGGAAGCCCTTCTTGCTGATCTTCAGGCCGATCTCGGCCCGGCAGCCGAGGCCGGCGTGCAGAACGCCGTCGAGGTTGGCGACGGTGGTGCAGCTCTCCACCCCGCCGCTGACCGGGTGTAGAGGCTGCGCTCGGGCGTGAGCGCGATGGTCAGGACGTCGCCCACCACGAAGTTGACGCTGATCGCGCTGGGCGTGATGACGGCGCCATTGGGAAGCGCGAAGGCCCCGGCCGTGGTCATCACGACGCCGGTAACGGTGTAGGCGGCATCGGCCGGGGTGGCGGGTGCCGACACGGTGAAGGCGGCGACGCCGCTGCCGCCGGCCGTGGTGCAGGTCAGGGTGACCGTGCGCTTGTACTGGCCGCCGAATTTCGTCGTCTTGGCGTAGGTGAAGCGCCCCGTCGCGCCGGCGGTAGGCACGGCGGTGGCGGCGATCGTCGCCATCCCCGTCACCAGCACCTCGGCAAGCGCTCCCATGCGCAGGATCGGGCTGTAGGCCGGCGCCGTGCCCGGCGTGCCGGAACCCGCCGCCTCGATCTCATAGTCGAAGGTGACGTGCTTGCCGGTGCGCAGCTTGGGCCGCCCGCCCCAGAAGTTGCGGTAGAATTTCCGCTCGATCTGTTCGGCCGCCATCGGCTTGATGCGGACGTTCTGGGCCAGGATGGCGTTGGCGACCGAGGTCGGTCCGGCATCCACGCCGTATTCGTCCTCGCCCTTCACCATCAGGGCCATCTGGTCGTAATACTGCTCTTCGGCCATGGGTCAGCCTTTCTGCGTGCGGGTGCGGCGCGGGGCGCCCGCCGCCGGGGTTTCGTCGGAGGTATCGGCGTCCGCCGGTTCCTCGGTGTCGGCCGGAGGCGTCAGCATGGCGACGATCGGCGCGACGACGACGGCCTGAACGAGCGCATTGGTCACTTCATCCAGCACGTAGCGCCCGCCCTTCGCCGGTTTCGGGTTGTCCTTCATCACGTCCTCCTGATGCTTTCCGGCGCCTGGAAGCGGTCCATCCACCAGAGCGCGCCGAACTTGTCCAAATCGACGGCCTCGCCGCCCACGTAGAGCGCCGGGCCGCTGGCGCCGGCCGGCGTCCAGCCGACCAGCGCCGCCCGCACCTCGCCCCGCACCAGCTCCAGCGCGTCGCCGCGCGGGTCGGACAGGTCGGTGAGGCACAGCACCACCCCCAGGTCACGGCGTTGCGCTGGGACACGGCGTTGGCCAGCCGGTTGCCGCCGGCTGTCTCGGACACCGGCACCACGTAGGCGGCCGGCTGGACGTTGGTGGGCGGGTTTGCTTTCAGGGCCGCCAGTTGGGCCAGCCCCTCGACCAGCCGGAGCGAGGGCGCTTCGGCCTTCAGCCGGGCGACGATGCCGGCGCGGCGGATCATGCCCCACCGCCCGCCGCGCCGATGGCGCGGGCCAGATGGCGTTCGATGATGCCGACGATGCGCCGCTCGCCGGGATTGTCGACGCCGAGGAACGGGCGGGCCGGGTAGACCGCCTTGTGCCCGGCGACGGCGTGATCCTCGGCGTAGTTGGCCTTCCCCTTCTTGACGAAGCGCCAGTCCGCGAACCGGTCCATCCGGCCCTTGACCCGGCGGTAGACGGTGACGGTACGGGCCGGACGGTCGACGGTGCCACCGAACTGGTGGAGGGCGGCATACTCCTTGTTGGTGCCGGCCTCGGCCTCCGTTGCCGAAGACCGCGAGACGATGGAGGCGAGCAACTGCCCGCTGTCGATCAGCGTCTTACCGCCTTCCTTTCGGGCGCGGGCGGACGGCGCCCAGGCGACGCCCCCCGGCCCCGTGCCGGTTTCGAACCGGCGGCGGGCGGTTTCCTCCAGGTCGCCGGCGATGTCCTCCATCGCCATGCCGAGATCGGCGCCGGCCACCCGCAGCCGCCTGAAGAGAGCGGCCAGCCCGCCGTCGTCGATCGCGATGGTGATGCGCGCGCCGGTCATCACAGCCCCCGCAAGCCGGATCGGCTGAAGGTGCGGCCCGGCCCGGTCACGCGGGCGCCGGACGTCGGCGGCACGGGTGCGGCGGTGGCGGCGCCGGGAAGATCGGCGGCCCCCTCCGCGACCCGGCGCAGGTAGGCGATGGCGTCGAGGTAGGCAAGGCGGGCCGGCGTCTTCTCGTCGACGCCGTCCTGGTGCAGGCGGTACCACGCGATCTCCACCGCCAGGGCACGAAGCCGGGGCGACGGGGATCGACGGGGACCGGGTAGCGGCTGGCCAGCCAGCCGTCGATCTCCGCGTCGGCATCACCGAGCGCCCGCCCCACCACCTCCGGGTCAGGCGCGCCGTCACGGTCGCGGTCGGCACGCTGGCGCACCAGCTCCGCGCCGTAACGGTCGATCAGGTCGGACTGGCTGGCATAGGTCATCACGCTTCCTTCGGCTTGCGGGCAGCGCGGGCCGGGCGGGCGGGGGGATCATCGGTCGCCGCCGTGTCGTCGGGCTTCTCCGCCGCACCCGGGGGCGACGGTTCGGCGGGGATGGAGACCGCCGGCGCTGCGCTGGTGAACGCCTCGTCCTCGGAGGCAGGACCGCCGGAAGCATCGTCGAGACCGAGCGCCTGGTGGGTAGTCTCCGCGATGGCAGCCGGCATCACGGCCTGGGTGCCGGGCCGGATCTCCCAGCCGGAGAACATGCCCCCCGTGGCGGTATCCCCGCCCATGGTGGCGGCGATCTCTTCCGGCGCCAGAACGCCCATCGCCAGCCCGCCGACCACCTCGACCAGCAGGCGGGGATCGTCCCGAAGGGCCTGGATGTCGTCGTCGGTGAAGGTGCCCGGTGGATGCAGCACCGGCGTGGTGGGGTGGCGTACGCCGGCGCGGCGATGCCCCTTCGGCGACGTGGCCGTGATGCGGACCGCCGGCGTCATTGCAGCCACTCCGACAGCACCACCTCGACCAGCCCCTTCCAGGGGTTGACGACGTCGCCGTCAAGCTTGTCGCTGTTCGCGATCAGGTTGGCGGCCTTGATGTTCGAGGCACCGACCACCAGCTTGGTCGGCTTGACGCCGAACGGGTGGCCATAGTCCGCCTTGAGCGACGACATGGCGACATAGGCGGCTTCGAAACTGGTGAGGTCCAGCGTCTGCCGGCTGCCGTAGCAGAGTTGCGGGAAGCTGAAGCCGACGTTGCAGCGGCCATCCGTCCCATAGATGAACTTCTTCTTGAAGAAGACGTTCGCGTCGTCGGGATTGTCGAGCGCCACGAAGTTGAACGCTTGGCGCTGCTGGAAGATCACCGGCTTGATCACGCGGCGATCGTCGATCAGGAACCAGGGCGCGCCGCTGCCGCCGCCGCTGTTGCTGTAGGAGGTTTCCCGGCCGTTCTCGTCGAGCACGGGGTGATCGGTGTCGAAGTAGGGCTGGCCGTCGAAGCACAGCTCGTCCCAGCCGCGCGTCAGCAGTCCCCAGGCCAGCTCGTCCGGGTGGGTGGCGGTCGCCCGGCCGAATTCCTGGACGATGGGCTTGTAGATGCCGAGCTGGTCATCCGCGATGTCGTTGCGGTCCAGCTCGATCGTGCCCTCGTAGTCCTTGTTCTTCAGCGTGTAGTCCGCCGTCGCGATGCTGTTGACGACGCGGTCGCCGATCCACTCGCGGATGCGCGGGAACTTGCCGAGCCAGCCGTACTGGTTCTCGCGGGTCGTGCTGGGCACCGCCATCGCGATCCGGTTCCAGGTCGGCGTGACCTCCGTGAAGGCCCCCTGGTAGTCGGTGCGGAACCCGACGAAGATGGTCCGCAGGTTGCCCCGGTTGATTTCCATGCCGCCCCTCCTCAGGCGATGATCTCGACCAGGGCGGACGCGCCGACGCTGGCCGAGTTGGTGCCGCCCACGGTCAGGGCGATGACGTCGCCCACGGCGACGGTGTTGGCGGCGGTGGGCAGGGCGGCATCAATGTCGCCGGCGGCCGAACCCGCCTGGGTGATGGTGACGGTACCCCCGGTGACGGCCGCCCCGCCGATCGACGCCGTCACCGTGGCGTCGCCGGTGGCGAGCGCCCCGTTCAGGACGGTCCGGATCGCCACGATGGTGCCGGCGACCGGCGCGACCGTGCGGTAGGCCGTGCTGCCGTTCAGGCTGGCGACCGCCACCGGAACGAAGTGCCGCGGCGGCGGCGGCACCGCCGGCCCGGACGTCACCCACACGCCGGCGTCGTCGACGTCGGTGATGATGCCGGCCGGGCTGCGGGTGGACGAGGGCGTGCGGCCGACCGTCTGGTCATCCACGATCCAGGCATGGCGGCCGATGTCCGCCCGCGTCACGGCGTCGGCGCCCGCCGCGTTCTCCCAGGCGAAATGGCCGGGGCAGACTTCGATCACCGCATAGCCGGCGGCGCCATGGGTGTTGTCGATCGTGTGTTCGGCACGGCCGAGCGCGAGCAGGCCGGCGACGGCCGCCCCCCGCACCGCATAGCCGGCGGCGGCGCAGACCAGGGTGTCGAGCGGGTGGGGGCGCCCGCCGATGCTGACGGTGCTCTGCGCGAGATCGGCCGGCAGCTTGGCTTCGGCAACCGCCTCCTGGCAGCGCAGATCGCTCATCCGCATGCGGTAGCGGTCCAGGGCCGCGGTGCAGGCGAAGGCCTTGAGCTCCGGTACGGCGCAGGTGCGGGCAAGCTCGCCAACCCGCGGGTCCGCCGGTGTGGCGGTCTCGACGATCCCCAGCGCCATCTTCCCGACCTCGCCCTTGACCGCCTGCTGCAGCGCCGCGCGCCGTTCCTGGAGCCGCTGGTCGAACTAGCGGACTTCCTCGTAGCTGTACAGCTTCAGCCCGTAGGTGGTGTCCACCCCGACGGGTGGGCTGAACCAGTTGGTGCGGATGGCCGTCGCCACGTCCAGCGGCGCGGAGGCGAACCTCCCGACCGTCTCCTGGAGCGTCGGGAAACGCTCCTCGAACATGACGCGCTCGCGGTAGTAGGTGACGGCGCCGTGGGCGAACTGCCGGAGGTACTGGTCGGCGGAGTAATCCTCGTGCAGGACGCCGGAGCATCCTTTGGACCGTTCCGCATGAGCCCGGAACAGCCCCTCGGTCCAGCCCGGGCGCGAAACGCCGAGCAAGGATTCCCAGGCGGCGACGGATTGGTCGGTGTCCGATGTTTTTCCCAGCTCCGGGCTCATGTGGAAGCCCCCGACGTCCCGGTAGGGGGCTTGCAGGCGGCGGTTCGCGGGACCGGCGCAAGCATGGGAGCCGGAGCGGTCGCAGCGGCGACGTTGGCCGGGCGGGCGACCTTTGGTGGCAACTGCGGGTCTCCGAGGGGCAGGCGGTCGAACACCGCTTCCGCGCAGCCGGTCGTGGTGGGACCGGTGAGCCGTCCTCCGTCCGGGCTGAGGGTGAAGCTCCACCGCTCGCCGCTGAAACCCGCCGGGAGCGAGAGGTGCAGCCGGTCGCCCTCCAGCGTGGCATCGAGAACGGTGTCGCCGCCGCGTGGACTGGCCTCGGCGAGGCGCAGGAAGTTCCACCGGACTTCGGCGATCGCCGGCCCAGTGTCACGGCCTCGCCGCGCCAGGGAGAGCAGCGTGACGGTGTCGCCGCCCTGGCATCGCTCGATGGCCATCCAGTGGCCGAGCAGGGTGTCCGGGACGGATCCGGCAGGCGCGGCATGAGTCGGCGACGCGGCCAGACCGAGCAGCAGCGCGGACGATCCGGCCAACAGTGCAGTCCATGTGCGGGGGGTGGTGTCGATGGCAACTGGCACGGTGCCGCTCCCACGGTCCTGGACATGGCCCGGCCGGCGGCCGGCCACATCACAGCATCTTCGCTCCGAAGCCGGATCGCTCCGGCTCTGTTTCTAATTGCGGCGGCATAAACGAAATGCGTTTCGTGGTCAAGCCGCTTACCCGGAACGAAACTCCGGCTGATGGACGACGACCTGAAACGCAGGATAGGCCGGCGGTTGAGAGCCCTGCGCGAGAGCCGGGGCCTGAGCCAGGAGGACGTCGCTGCGGCAATCGACCGTAGCGTGGAAACGGTGAGCAACATCGAGCGGGGCAAGGTCCTGGCGGCCCTGGAGACGCTCGATCGGCTGTCCCGCCGCCTGGACGTGCCATTGTCCGAGTTCTTCGATGAACGGGTGACGGTGACGCCGGCGCGGGCGGCCACCGACATGCGGCTGCGCGAGGTGCTGCGCGGATTGAACGATCGGGAGGCCGAGGTGGCGCTCCGGCAGGTCGAGGCGCTGACGCTGCTGCGGAACGACGGTAGACGGTGAAGGTACGGGCTGCAGGCGTGAAATGATGTTGGTGGTTGAAGTATTTCGCCAACAACCAGAAATACTCTTCAGCTTTGTCACACTGAATAGCCAAGCTGTAGAGTTGGTTGTCATCGCGAGCGATAAATGACATCTCCAACTGTAATCTACGAATATTATATGAAAACTCTAAATTATGCCTACAACGGAGAGCTGATGCTGCGGATCGAGGAGAAACCGATTGGGTCGAGACGCTGTTCGCAGATCTGATCGAGCGCGCCTGGACGGGGAACCCTGCCGAAGTGACCTCAGCCGGTGGATCGCCTTACACCCGTGAGGTACGGAGCCGCAGGTATTGGCAACCGGACGCAAGCGGTGCGCGTCACCTGTCTACCTGGGGCCGGACAGCGAGCAAATCAGCGCGCGCCTCCGGGAGATGCTCGAACAAGGACAACGAGAACCAAACCGGCCTCAAGGTCTGACTGGGGCAGCGCCGTCAGTTCGATCGGCGAATCTTCGGCGGCTGCGCCAAACGTGGCACCTACAAGTGCCGGCCCTGCGCGCAGAGGCGGATCAATCCGGCAGCCACCATCGAACCATTCCGAGAACGCCGATATCTCATCGTTCTCCCGTGTGGGCTTGGCCAGCCGCTCCGGCTCCGCGCCAAAGGGTGGCCGAGCCGGTTCGGAACGATCGGCATTCCAGCCGGAACGGCCACCTGTGCGGATCGCCGTTCAACTGCCGAGATGGCTGATGTCGAGATCGTGTCCCGTGCCGTGGTGTAGGATTGGGCGCGCCAATCATCACGGTTCCCC
>CALBDS010000038.1 GCA_937927415.1 uncultured Rhodospirillaceae bacterium | reverse complement strand
GGCGGCGGTCGTGGGCGGCCAGAACCGGTTCGAGAAATTCCGCCGCCACATGCTGACGGAAATCGCCCGAGACATAGCCGATCACCAGCGGCCGCTCGGGATCGCGCGTGTTGGTGTGCGGCGACGGAACCACCGCCGGCAGGCTGGCACCGTACGCTTGGTGGGCCTGATGGACGGCGGCGGGCGTTATGTCGCCCATATAAAGGGATGTCATGGTCCGGTTTTGCCAGGCTTCGGCTTCCCCCATCAGGATGGCGCGCTCGTAGGAGCGCAAAGCCTGCCGGAAATCCCCCCGATGGCGCAGGGCGTTGCCGTAATTCCGCAAGGCGCCGGGGTTGGTGGGATCAAGAGCCAGACTGATCCGGTAGAAGGCGTACGCCGGCTCCACATGGCCCAAGTCATTGAAGACATTGGCTAAATTGAAGTAGAGCACCCACAGTCCCATGAACGAGGCGCTCGACACCGGCCAGACCCGCAAGGTCCGTTCCAGGGTGAGCCGGGCCTTGTGGAAATACCCTATCTTGTGCTGGGCACTGCCCAGACTGTTCAGAGCGTCGGAGGAGGCCGGTTCCCGTATCAGGGCTTGCCGGTAGAACCGCAGGGCCTGTTCCCCCTGATCCATCTGGGACAGGCAATCCCCGGTCCGGACGAACGCCATGCTGTCCGATGGGTCGAGGCGCTGCATCCGCCGGAACAAGCGGGCGGCTCCCCCATAGTCCGCCTGACTGTAGAGGATGTTTCCCAGGTTCCCCAGCGTATCCGCGTATGCCGGATCAAGCGCCAAGGCGCGGCGGTAGGCGGCCAGGGCCTCATCGGTCCGCCCCAAACGCCGCAGCACCGCCCCGTGGTTGGTGTGCAGCCGCGGATGATCCGGGCAGCAGTGGAGCGCGGCGCGATACTGTTCCGCCGCTGCGGCAACAGCGCCTTTGGCCATCAGGAGATTGGCCAGATTGGCGCGGGCCTCGATCACGGTGGGCACCAGATGCACCGTGCGGGCAAAAGCGTCGCAGGCCTGCGGGCTGCCGGTCTGCATCAGCCGTTGCCCCTGCGCGTAATAGGCGTCTACCAGACGGGGTTCGAGAGCCACGGCTCTGCGGTAGAGACTGAGGGCCGAGGGGCCGTCGGCGGCCTGGGTTCCGGCATGGAAACAGCGGCGGGCCAATTCCAACCCGATGGGGCCGGCTGGAATGCCGGGAAGAACGGTATCAGTCTGCATAGGCTGCTTCCATACCGTGTTTCCCGCCGTCCCGACAGTGCTTTCCTGCCGGATTCCCCGTGCGTCGTACCAGCGTATCAGCCCTGTTTGCCCGGCCCAGTAATGGCCCGCAACGGCGCGGTCAGCTTCCACGAGGTGGAGTTCATCAAGGAGGCGATCTGGCCATCCCGTTCCTGGACGGTGGCACGCAGGCTGTTGCAGGCTTCCTCGACGGCAGCCAGGGCGGACCGGAGTCGTTCGATGGAATGGTCCCGCTCTCGAATGGCTATGTTCAGGCGGTTCCGCTCATCTTCCAGGGCGGTGATCCGGTCATTCAGCAAAGCGATCCGGTCATCGAGCAAGGCGATGTGGCGGCCCCGGTTGCCGATCTCCTCATCCCGCTCCTTGACCATCAGATCGCGTTTGGCGATTTCCGCGGCCTGGATGCCGTGCTGCCGGGTGTATTCGGCGCGTTCCTGCTCGATGAACGCCAGGGTCTGGTCGAGGGTGGCGCGGTCGGCGTAGCGGCTGTCCCAGGCTGCGTCTCCGGCCACGGCGTAGCGGGCGCGCTCCTGGATATGGTGGGACAGGGAGAGGCCGTGGGTGGTGACGCTCTCGATATCGCCGTAACGCACGGCGATGAGGGCGCGGATATGTTCCAGCAGGCTGCGGGTGATCTCCGGTCCGCGGTCCTCCACCCCCAGGGCCAGCAGCCGTTCAACGGTTTCGGCGTAACCCAGCCTTTCCAGCCGCCCGCGGCCCACCGCGTCGAACAGGATCTGCAGTTCGGGGAGGGTGAACTGAGTTTCCCAAGAGCCGATGGATTGGGTATGGGGCGCGGTGGTCTTCAAAATCTTCGGATCACCGAAATCGTCCGGGGTCCGCTTCTGGTGGGACAGATCGGTCAGAGCCGCCAGGGTTTCGGCGTCCGTCGGGTAGCCCAGGAAATCCAGCACCTCGGCCAGGACGCCGGTAGGATCGGCGGTCAGGCTTTCGTAATGGACCGTCTTCGCCTGCGGCCCCATGGTGCCGGCGAAAGCCTCAAGCTGCTCCAGCCCGACGACGAAATCGAACACGTTGCTGTCATCGCAACGCCCGCCGATCAGGGACGGCAGGTCAACTCCCCAAGTGGTCTTGTAGGAGGCCGCAATGTCGAATGGATTCCGGATCAACCAAAGATAGCGTGCTTTTGGGAAAATCTCGGTGAGATAATCCAGGATCAGATAATAGCGCGGCGTCTTATCGATCAGTAGGGGTTTGCTGCCGCGGGCGTGATTATACAATGTACAGGCTGCCGAACGGACCGCCGCTTTTCCCGCTTCTCCGGTTGTGAAAGAGCGGATCGCCTTTCCGACAGATTGGGCATTGGCCGGATGGCGTACATCCACATGGGCCAATTGATGGAGAGCAAGCATAATCCATGGTTCTGTCGGAGATGATATTTCTGGATGATTGTCCAGCATCACTGACAAGAGTGTCGATCCAGAGCGAGGAAGCGACAGGAGAAAGACAAGATCGTCGCCATATTGCTCTACCATACCGGCCTTCTTAATTTCTCTGCTAACAGGATCTGCTTCGGAGAAAGTGGCCGAATCCGAAAATAGGGTCAAGGCGTAAGAGGGGGGACCTTGACCCTATGAGGGATTTTCGAGCGGTCGGCGGAAAAATGATCGTGCCGGCGGGACGCCGGTACGTTTCAGGTGGAGTGAATCAACTCATTGTACGAGTGCATGACCTCGTCGATGGGACCGGCCTTGCGAACGGCACCCTGATGCATCAGAACCGCCTTGTTGCACCATTTGGTCACGATCTCCATGGAGTGGGAGGCCAGGACCAGAATGCTGGACCGCTGGACAAAGGCTTCCATCCGTCGACGGGCCTTTTCCAGAAAGCGGGCATCGCTGGTGCCGATCCATTCGTCCATCAACAGGATTTCCGGATGGATCGAGGTGGCGACGGCAAAGGCCAGACGGATCTTCATGCCCTCGGAATAGGTACGCACCGGCATGTTGAGGTATTCGCCCAGTTCGGTGAAATCGGCGATTTCCTCGATCCGTTCCCGGCACTGCTTCGGTGTCAGCCCGTACAGCAGGCCGCGCAGGATGATGTTTTCATAGCCCGTCGCCTCGCCATCCATCCCCAGTCCGATTTCGAACAGGGGGGCGATCTGCCCTTCCACCTGGATGCGGCCGCCGACCGGATAATAGATACCGGCCAGCACCCGCAGCAAAGAGGTTTTGCCGGCGCCGTTGATGCCCACCAAGGCCACCCGGTCGCCGTGTTCGAACGACAGGGACACCCGGTCCAGCGCCTTGACGCAGACTCGGTCGGAGGCGTCGCGCGCGATGCGGCCTCCGGTCCAACTGCTCAGGAGGCTCTTTTTCAGCGACCGGTTGCCGGTGTGGTACAGCGGGAATTCGACCGTTACGTCGTCAAGAATGATGCGGGCCATAACCATCACACCCAATAGCTGATGCGGTGGCGTAGCCGCATGTAAAGACGCAAGGTCACGTACCAGCCGACCACCGCCATGATCACGACGGTCAGCCAGTTTTCCACACCGGGCAGGTTCCCCAGCAGCGGGGCGCGCATCACTTCCACCATATGGGCGAAGGGGTTGAAGTGAATGAGCGACGCCCGGTCAGCGGCCAGTTCCGGTTTCCAAATCACGGGCGTGAAGAAGAACAGCACCTGGATCAGGCTGCTGATGACGGGGGGGATGTCACGGAAACGTGCCGACAGGATGCCCATCAGCAACACCGCCCAGGTGGCGTTGATGATAAAAAGCAACAGGCCGATGACCGACAGCAGACCGGTCATGCCGGGCCAGATGCCGAACCACAACGCCGTACCAAAATACACCACGAGGTTATGGGCAAACACCACCAGATTGCGCCACAGGATGCGGTAGACGTATGTGGACAATGGCAATGAAACGTTACGTATCAGCCCTTCGGAATCGATGAAGACCGAGCATCCCTCGATCAGCGTTGTGGAGATCAGCCCCCACACCACCAGCCCGGCGGCAAGGAAGGGCATGTAGTCATGAATATTGATTTTGAACAGGCTGCTGTACAGCACGCCCAGGGCAATCATCATGATCCCCATGCTGATCGACAGCCAGAACGGCCCCAGCATGGAGCGGCGGTAGCGTAGGCGGATGTCTTGCCATCCCATCCGGTGCCATACGTACCAGCGGCGGACCCCTTCGGTAAGGTCGCTCACAGCCACGGACAGAGAACCGGCCTGGGCGGCATCGGCTACCTGGACCGGGACGGGAGAAGCGGAAAGCGCGTCGGTCACGGCAGAACTCTCGCTCGCAGATCGCAAAAAACCCGGACCCCCGGGGACAGCAGGCCCATGGAGCCTGGGACGGGGGCCAAGTGAGCCTTGTCTAGCGCATATGCTGTTTGAAAGATACCGACATAGCATTCCTCGCCCCGTCGTGGGGAGATGGATCTGTTACATGCGGGTTTTTGCAAACAGCCGGGCCGTCCGGCGGCTTTGTATCCGGCTGCGCTGCTGCGCCCAGAGGAACCGGCCGATGCTGGCCAGATACACCCAGCTTTGGGCGCTGGGAAGGCGCAGCCGCCGGATGCGCGACAGCCGGGGCGCGGCACGGGTCACCCGGGCCGGGAGCACCCGTTGGCCGTAGAACATCCACAGGCAGGACAGGTAATACAGCACCAGCGTCTTCAGCCGCACCCCTTTGGGGGCGTAGTTCAGGACGATGTAGCCGATGGTGGGAATCCGGCGGTCCGACCGCTTGTGCCAGAACAGGCGGTGAAGCTTTTCAAACGGCGACATCAGCCGTCGCACCGGCTTGGGCAGGCGGGTGAAGAAGTCCGGCGGGTTGAGAACGTCGATCTGGCCGGTCCAGTTGTCCACATCATTGTAGACCAGCGTGCGCAACGATACGAAGCAGCGGTAGCCGTGCTTGCGCGCCCGCAAGATGAACTCGCTGTCGCCGTGCTGGTGCGGGCACCATTTGGCGTCATAAAGGCCGATGGTCTCGAACACCGAGCGGTGGATCAGGACGCCGTTGCCGGGGGTCTGCTCCACCTCGATGATTTCCGGCCCGGTCTGCAGTTCGGGAACATCATCTTCCCAGGCCATGTAATTGCGCAGGTAGAAAAGCTGGTGCGATCCCCAGTTGTTGTAGGCGCCGGTGGACCAGACCTGCCCCATATCCTGCAGGTGATCGACCCGCG
The DNA here is from genome assembly GCA_937927415.1 of uncultured Rhodospirillaceae bacterium. GTDB lineage: Bacteria > Pseudomonadota > Alphaproteobacteria > Azospirillales > Azospirillaceae > Azospirillum. The sequence goes on along the minus strand of CALBDS010000038.1, from coordinate 30,976 downwards.
AGGCCAGGATCATGAGATTGCGACGCTGCGCGATCTCCACCACCTGTTCGACGAACTCGAACCCGATGACGCTGTCGTCGTTGATGGTCAGAATGTAGTCACAGCCATCCTTCAACGCCTGCTCGACGCCGACATTGGTCGCACCGCTCCAGAAATCGTCGTCGCCGGCCTGCAGCAGCACCACATTGTCGAAGGAACCGCCGATGTAGTCGGAGGTCTGGTCTGAAGAATGGCTGTCCACCACATAGATCCGCAGGCCGGGGTAGGTCTGCTGGGTCAGCCCTTCAAGAAACCGAGCCGTTTTGGGAAACCGGTTCCGGGCCGGAATCACGGCCCCAACCAGCGGGACCGGGGTTTCCACAGCGGCAGCCGGACGGGCGTCGGTGTCGAGAAGTGCGGTCATAGCGTGCTCAGTGGTCCATTTCGGGGAAAAGAAGGGTGCTGGTATTCTTCAGGAAGAAGCTGAGGAACCGGATGGTCCCCAGCCCATCGCTGTGCTCGAACACCCGGCGGGCGATCAGCATGTTTTCGAAACGGGCCAGCGGGTTGTCGCGGTGCTTGATGAAGGCCTTGTAGACTTGGTCCTTGTTGACCGGACGCCACACGGTTCCCTGCGCCGGCGAGCCGTCGATGAACTCGGCGCCGCCCAGATCGGTGAAATAGTCCAGCAGCGCCATGGCATCGCGCAGGCGCCGGGGGGTGGCGCGCACCGGTGCCGACGCACGGGTGTAGAGGAGATAGCGGGTTTCCAGGATGCTATCGACGGCGAAGCGGGTGGCCAGGGGCAGCCGCCGGCTGTCGGCGCGGTCATAGAACACCACATTGCCCAACGGCGCCGCCGCAGCACTAAGGCCCGCCACCAAGGGCTTGTCCAGATCCGACGGGATCAGGAAGATCCGGCGGTAGGGGTGGGGGTACTGCTGGTCCAGACGCGCGGCCAGATCGGCAATATAGGCGGCCGGATCGGTTGCCTTGTCGGCGGAAACGTTGTCGCAGTTGACCAGTACGGTCAGCTTTTCCTGCGGGCGGCGGATGCCGACATTCGGGTGGGCGCTGATGATTTCCACCGGCGCGCGGCTTTCCACCGCCTTACAGGTCGCCTTGAAGGCTGCCAGGGTTTCCTGGGCCATCCGCTTGCTGGAATAACGCCCACCTTGGCTCAGCCCGGCCAGGCGCAGATCCTCCAGACGAGACGGATCGCTCAGCAGTGCCTGGATGTCTTCGGCCATGGCATAGGAATTGAGCGGGTCACGGAAGTAGGCGACGGCATCGCCGCACACTTCGGGCACGGCGGTCATCTTCGCCGCCAGCACGGGCGTGCCCATCTGCATCGCTTCGACCAGCGGAATCCCGAACCCCTCGTAGATGGAGGGGAAGATCATGGCCTTGGCGCTCTTGAACAGGGCCGCCAGTTCGGCGTCCTTGATGAAGCCGCGCAGTTCGATGTCGTCGTGCTGGGTTTCCGAACGCACCAGCAGTTCGAACAGGGGCTTTGATCGGCTGGAGTGCTCCAGCGATCCGGTCAATACCAGCTTCACCCCCTGGGGGTCGAAGAAGCGGCGCAGCATCCGGACGGATTCGATCAGGCGGTAATGGTTCTTATGGCGCCACGGGACGGCCGGATAAAGGATGTAGTCCCCATCGGGGATCACCCCTTCGGCCTTCAGCTTGCGGGCCACAGACTCATTATAGTGCTCGGCCAGATAACCGCCATGATGCACCACATGGACATCCTTCTTGCCGAAGAATGTCTGGAAATTCTGCTTTTCAAATTCCGAAATGGCGATCAGAGCGTCGGCGCGGTCGATGGCAAAGCCATAGTCGCGGTTGCGCCCTTCGAACGAGCCTTCGGGAAAATAGTGCGGGTAGACATTGTGCTGCAGGTCATGAATGCAGCACAGCGCCGGCACGCGCGAATCCAGCAACGCCGGGGCCAGGCCGTTCAGCGGATCGTAGAAAACGTCGCACCACTTGGCCTGCTCGGCAAAGAACGACGCCTCTTCCCCCAAAATAGGAATCACGTCGATGCCGGGGATGGCCGCCAGCAGCTTGTAAATCCGGGGGTTGGCAATCACGCGCACGTCAGCGATATGCGCCATTTCCCGCAGGAGCGACAGAAGATAGCTTCCGGCTCCACCGGCCCCTTTATCCAGCGGAAGCAGGCGGAGACAATTGATAACAGCTTTCATAGGAGAAATCTGTCGAAGTTGTTGGCGAGTCGGCTTAGTAACCGCTATGGCTGGATAGATTCCGGCGAAACCCAGGGGCAAACGGCGGCCATATGTCCCCCGTGCCCCCTATGTTTGTCAACCCGGTTTTATGTCCGGCGCGGATCATCGCAAAGCTGCATTATCACATTTGGCGGTCTGCCAGCAGATCCACTGCCCTCCAGAACTGGCCGGAGAGATGGGGACTGGCGGGGAAATCCGCCGGCCGGGCAGCCTCAATGCGTTGTGCGTCGGCAGCCCGTTCGGCCGGGTCCAGCCCCAGCCGGACGGCGCGGGCGATGTAGCCGTCAAGGCTGGTGGCCACCATGTGCCCCAACCCCAGCCCACGCAGGAATCCGGCGCTCTGGCGGCAGCGTGCCGCGGTCCCTTCCAACGCCACCACCGGACAGTTGCACAAGATGGGATCGACGATGGACACCGCACCGGAGAACGGAAAACTGTCGAGATAGACGTCGGCTTCCGACAGAAGCCCCAGAATCGCCTCCCGTGTTTCGAACGTGGAGAACAGGGTTATGCGGCTTTTGGGAATGCCGTTGGCGGCGAACTGCTGATACAGGTAGGTGGCGCACTGGGCATATTCGTAGCTCGTGCTCCAGTTGCGGTTGAACGGGTACAGCGCCAGCCGGGAACCGGGCACGTGCTTGAGGATCTGCGACCAGACGGCCAGCAGTTCGGGTGTGATCTTGTGCAGGTTGGCGCCGGAGACGAACACCGGTTCCGACCCGTCCAGACCCATGAGCGTGCGCAGCCCCACCGGGGCTGGCGTCACCGGCGGCCCGCTGAAATCGTAAGAGTTGATCGACCCTTCGGCCAGAATCAGGGTTTCGGTGTACTGGGTGGTGGCGGTGGGGCTTTCGTTCAGGCTTCCGGTGAAATAGGCGTCGAAGGACGGCAGGCCGGTGGTGATGGGAAACAGGGTGGTGGCGATTTGCAGCGGCGCCACCCGGTGGGCACCCACCACCCATGGGATATTGTTCAACCCGCAAATGTTTTTGCCCATCAGAAAGATGTCCAACTCGTCGGCGCGCAGCCGGCTGACGATGGCGTCGGGGCTGGCGTCGTCCAGCAGCACGAAGCGGTCGAAGTCCAGCTTCATCCGCTCCTCCCCGCTGTCAAACGATTCGCTGAGAGCGTAGAGGGTGATCTCGTATCGGCTGCGGTCGTAGGGCAGCAGGTGGGCGCGCAGGGCCGCCACCTCGGACGCATTGTTGAACACGTTGCGGAAGACCCCGACCCGACGCCGGCCGTCCATCCGCACCCGCCGGGGCGGGTCCAGGGCCAGGGTCCGGCCCATGCGCGACAGAACCTCATAGGTCAGCCACGCCCGCACCCGCGCCAGGGGGGCCAGATTGTAATCGGCGAAATACAGGGGGATCATGTTGCAGGTGTTGGCTGTCTTTTCCAGCAGCGCCAACAGGTCGGGATGGCTGGCGTTGCGGTGGGCATAGGCCTGCACACCCGGCAGCAGCCATTCCATGAGCCGGATCTGGCGAGCCACGTCGCCAGCCTCTGGGAACATGATCGGGGCATGGTTGAGCAGCGGAACGATCAGTGACCCCGCCGACGGGGTGATCTGGAACAGGGCTTCCGGCGGTTCCAGCTCGAAGGGATAATGGTCGATCAGATCCGCCAGATAGCACATCAGGGTGCCGGAGCTGTTGCCGGCGCCGGGGGTGGCGGGGAGCGGAGGAATGCCCGCCTGCCGTCGGGCCAGGATGGCGTTGCCGTTCTGCAGGGCCAGGATATCCTGGGTCACAGACAGCAGGCCGGGAAGCGTCAGGGGCGTTTCGGTGGCCCGGCGGCGCACATGATCGCAGGCGGTGCGGATGGCGTCGAGGTTTCCGGTCTGAACGATGCTGGCGATGTCCATAAGCCCTGTTCCGGCACATGTGCGGGTAAAGCGGATCGGGTGTTTGTAATGGAGCGGCGGGATGGGCGCCATATCCATGCACAAGATGGCAGGGAGCGGCTATAGTGCAGGCCCGATCGCCCTGAACGCCCCGGTTTCCCGTTTCCTGCCCCCGAGCCGCTCCATCATGCCTCCCGTCTCTGCATCCGGTGCGCCCTCGGACCGGCCCCATCGTCTTTTGGTCTGGCACTGGGGCCGGCGGGGCGGTGGGCCGCGCTACACCTTGGAAATGGCTCGCGCCTTGGCGGCACGCGGCGACGTGGAGTTGCACCTGTCCTACTCCCGTCAGTCAGAACTGGCCGCCGAAATGGATGAGCTGGCGCGCGGGCTGGGCCGGCCGGGGTTGGTGATCGACACCTACACCGGGGTGGTCAGCGCGGCGGCGGCAACTCTGCGGCTGGGGGGGCTGCGGCGGCGCTTTGCCGCCTATCTGGCGGCTCATCGCATCGATACGGTGTTTTGCACCATGGGGCATGTGTGGAATGCCGCGGTGTCGCCGGTGATCCGCCGGGCGGGGGCTGGGTATGTGCTGATCCTGCACGACGCCCGACCGCATCCCGGCGAAGAAAGCTGGGTGCTGGAATGGCTGGCCCGGCGGGATGTGGCGCGGGCCGAGCGGGTGGTGGTGCTGTCGCAGCATGTGCGGGCACTGGCCATGGCGCGGTTCGGGTTGCCGCCGGAGCGTCTGGTTATCCTGCCCCATGCCGCCATGGCGTTTCCCGGCCTGCGCCCCGCCGAGCGGCAGGCGCCGCAGGGGCGGCCCTGGCGGCTGGTGTTCTTCGGGCGCATCCTGGCCTATAAGGGGTTCGACCTGTTGCTGGATACCTATGCCCGGCTGCGGGCACAGTTCGGGGCGGGGGTGGAGCTGCATGTGGCCGGATACGGGGATACGGCGCCCTTCGCCGCGCAGTTGGCGGCTCTGCCGGGGGTGACGCTGGACAACCGGTGGATTGCAGAGGATGAGATCGGCCCGATTTTGAACGCCGCCGACCTGCTTCTGCTGCCGTACCGCGAGGCCAGCCAGTCGGGGGTGGCGCCGGGAGCGGCCATGGCCGGGCTGCCGGCGGTGGCAACGCCGGTGGGGGGGCTGGCGGAACAGGTGATCGACGGGCGCACAGGCCGGATCGCGGCGTCGGTGGATGCCGATGCCCTGGCGGCGGCGGCGGCGTCTCTGATGACCGACGCGGCGCTTTATCGTCGCTGCTCCGCCGGGGCGCTGCAGTTTGCCCGCGACACTCTATCGTGGGAGGCGTCGGCGGCCCGGGTGATGGAAGCCGCCACCGGCCTGATCGGGGAGAAGAGTGTGGCCTGTCAGAGCGCCCCGCCGGCCACCCGCAGCAGATAGCGCCCGTATTCGTTCTTCAGCAGCGGCTGGGCCAGCCGTTCCAGGGCCGCACTGTCGATGAAGCCGGCGCGGAAGGCGATTTCCTCCAGGCACGCGATTTTCAGGCCCTGGCGCTGCTCCACCGTCTGCACGAACTGGCTCGCCGCCAGCAGGCTGTCATGGGTGCCGGTGTCGAGCCAGGCGTGGCCGCGGCCCAGCCGCTCCACCCGCAGGGAACCATCCTCCAGGTAGAAGCGGTTCACATCGGTGATTTCCAGCTCGCCGCGGGGAGAGGGACGGATTTCGGCGGCCACGTCGCTGACGCGCCCGTCGTAGAAGTAAAGCCCGGTCACCGCCATGTTGGAGCGGGGGGCTGCCGGCTTTTCCTCGATGCTGATGGCGCGCCCGTCGGCGTCGAAGGCGACCACGCCATAGCGTTCCGGATCGCTGACGGGATAGCCGAACACCGTGGCGCCCTGGGTCATGGTGGCCGCTTGCCGCAGCACCCGGTCCAGCCCGTGCCCATAAAAGATATTGTCGCCCAGGATCAGGCAGCAGGGTTCGCCGCCGATGAAATCGCGCCCGATCAGGAACGCCTGGGCCAGCCCCTCGGGCCGCGGCTGGACCGCGTAGCTGATGGCGATGCCCCACTGGGAGCCGTCTTTCAGCAGGGACTGAAACAGCGGCTGATCCTGGGGGGTGGTGATGATCAGAACCTCGCGGATGCCGGCCAGCATCAGCACCGACAGGGGATAATAGATCATCGGCTTGTCGTAGATGGGCAGCAGTTGCTTGCTGACCACGGTGGTGACGGGATACAGGCGCGTGCCCGATCCGCCCGCCAGAATGATGCCCTTCATCGGATAGGCCGCTCTCCCGGTTGAAGCAACGGTTGCTGGTGCCGGAAACCGTCCGGCTTTGTCAAGGTGGCGCCCAATATGGGCCGGCGCCCGGCTTTATGGCGTGTTCGCGGTGTGGGGGGCGTCAATCAACTGGTCCAGCGCCACGGCCAGGGAGCGGCGCCAGTCGGGTTGTCTGATTCCATAGCATTCCCGCAGTCGGCTGTTGTCGAGAACCGAATTGGCCGGGCGGCGGGCCGGGGTGGGGAAATCGGCGGTGGTGATGGCGTCCAGCCGCGGGGCCGGGCGCCCGGTCCGCCGTTCACGTTCGGCGAAGATGGCGGCGGCGAACCCGTGCCAACTGGTGACCTCGGCGCTGGTGTAATGGAACACCCCCCACAGGCTGGGGTCATGCCCGTCTGCTAGGCGGGCGGCGACGGTGGCGGCGGCGGCGGCGATGTCGGCGGCGGCGGTGGGGCAGCCGATCTGATCGGCCACCACCCGCAGATGACTGCGCTCGTCACCCAGCCGCAGCATGGTGCGAACGAAGTTGCGCCCGTGAGCGGCGAACACCCAGGATGTGCGCAGGATCGCATGGCGGGGGAGGGCCGCGGCCACCGCCCGTTCCCCTTCCAGTTTGCTGGCGCCATAGACGTTGATGGGAGAGGGGGGATCGTCTTCGCGGTAGGCGCCGGGGTGGGTGCCGTCGAAAACGTAATCGGTGGACAGGTGGACCAGAGGCAGGCCGGCGCGTGCGCAGGCTTCGGCGATGTGGTGCGGCCCGTCGCGGTTGACGGCAAAGGCGTCGTCCGGGTGGCTTTCGGCCTGATCCACCGCGGTATAGGCGGCGGTGTTGATGACCGCCTGGCATTGGGAATGAGCGACGGCGGCTCGAACCGCCGCCGGGTCGGTCAGATCCGCCGCAGCGCGGGGCAGGGCCACCACCGTCAAGGGCTGTCCTTCCCACATGCGCCCGTCAAGAGCCTGCAATTCGGTGCCGACCTGACCGGCAGCACCCAGAACCAGAATCCGCATCGGCGAGCCGCTCCCTGTGCCCGTGTTCTTCCCGGCGGGGCCGGGTTATGAAGGCTGTGACGGGGTCGCCGCCGGCGGGTTCCCGCTGCTCAACCCCAGGCGGGAGCCGGTATAGACCGACTGGCGGATGTGCCGCCACCACTCCTCATGGTCCAGATACCATTGCACGGTGCGCCGCAGGCCGGATGTGAAATCTTCCCGCGGGGTCCAGCCCAGCTCGGTGCGGGTCTTGGTGGGATCGATGGCATAGCGGTGGTCGTGGCCGGGGCGGTCGGTGACGAAGCGAATCAGCGACCGGCGGGGGGGCTGCCCCGCCGGGCCGGGGGCCAGCTCGTCCACCAGATCGCAGACCGCTTCCACCACATCAATGTTCCGCCGTTCGCTGTCGCCGCCGATATTGTAAGATTCCCCAAGCCGTCCGCGGGTCAGCACCGTCCACAGGGCGCGGGCGTGGTCGTCCACGTAAAGCCAGTCGCGGATATTGTCGCCGCGGCCGTAAACCGGTAGCGGCTTGCCTTCCAGCGCGTTGATGGTGATGAGCGGAATCAGCTTTTCGGGAAACTGGAACGGCCCGTAGTTGTTCGAGCAGTTGCTGGCCACCACGGGAAGTCCATACGTATGGTACCAGGCCCGGACCAGATGATCCGACCCCGCTTTGGAGGCGGAATAGGGGGAATTGGGCTGGTAAGGGGTGGTTTCGGTAAAGCGCCCCTCGGCCCCCAGCGACCCGAACACTTCGTCGGTGGAGACGTGGTGGAAGCGGAAGGCTGCCTGCTCCGCCGGGGCCAGCCTGCGCCAATAAGACAGGGCGGCGTCCAGCAGGACGAAGGTGCCGACCAGATTGGTCTGGATGAAGGCGGCTGGCCCGTCGATGGAACGGTCCACATGGGATTCCGCGGCCAAATGCATGATCGCATCCGGCCGGTGACGGTCGAGAATCGCGGCGATGGCCCCGGCGTCGCAGATGTCGGCCCGCTCGAAGCGATAGCGCGGGTGAGATTCGACGGCGGCAAGCGCCCCTGGGACAGCCGCGTATGTCAGCTTATCCAGATTGACCACATGGACATCCGATTCCGCGATCAGGAACCGGATGACAGCGGAACCGATAAAGCCGGAGCCGCCCGTGACAAGCAGTTTCACCGTTCTGGAGCTTTCTGTAGGGCGATGGAACAGGTTTCTCTACGTAACGCATCCAGGCGTTGGCGTGCGATAGGGAAATGACACGCCCGGCCCCGGTCCGCCTGCCGTCGATGCAAGGGAGGAAAGGGTAAAAGCCGCCGCGCTCGATTCGCCCAGGCAAAACGGCCGCTCCCCATGACGCCGGTGAATGGCGGCGAAATGATGAACAATCCCTATATTGCGCCGGCTTTTTTCATCAAATCGTCCTGAATCATTGCGCCGATCGATAACGAGTCTTCGATCGCTCCCCTTTTTGCAGGTCGGGGCATCGGAGGGGAAACAGAGCCTGTGATTGGATTGCTACAACGCTTGGAAGCTTTGCTTGAAGCAGTTGCGACCCTTCGCAAGATCGGGTAATTAAGGCTTTGGTGGTTGGAGCGTCTTTTGGGCGCTGCAAGCCGCTGAGCTGTGCGTAAAATTACGACAAACCCTCTGAAACGCTTCTAGGCTGCCGCAGAAGGAAAAATACCGATGGCCAACGTGTTTACCGCTTCTACCGGAGGTACTACAGCCTCGGTTGAAAGTATGGATTCAATCTTCGGCAGTGCTAGCACGGATATTATTACGCTTGGCAATGCCGGTAATACTTCGTTCGTTCAGAATGTTGAAACGCTTTTCGGCGGTGTGAACACGGATGTGATCACCCTGACTGGCACCAGCGCCGTCACCATGTCGGCTGTGGAGTCGGTTTCCGGTTCGAACAGCGGTTTTGCCATTCTCAGTAATGCCGGCTCGACCATTGTCGCCTCTCAGGTTGCGACGCTGCTCGGTGGTACCGGTACCGATGTGGTGACCTTTGGCAACAGCGGCAATACCTCGGTTGTTCGCTGGGTCGAAACCCTGACCGGCGGCACGGGCGGGGATTTCGTCCTCCTCGGCAACCTGGGCAACACCACGACGGTCCTGAACGTCGAAACCCTGCTGGCCAGCCTGAACACCGATGTCATCACCCTGGGCGACAACGGCAACACGATCGTTGTCCGTGACGTCGAAACCCTGACGGGCGGCACCGGCCAGGACAGGATCCTGCTGGGCAACCGCGGCAACACCACCGAGGTGGGCGCCGTCGAAACCATCATCGGCGGCACCGGTTCCGACTTCATCACCATCAACAACGCCGGTCTGACCGTGGCGGTGTCGGGTGTTGAAACCCTGCTGGGTGGCGACAACACCGACGTGGTGACCCTGACCACCGACGCCGGTTCGTCCAACGTCGTCGTGGTCCGCAGCCTCGAAACCCTGACGGGCAGCAGTGGCAGCGATTTCATCCTCCTCGGCAACCGCGGCAACACCACCGTGGTGAGCGGCGTCGAAACGCTGCTGGGCTCGCTGAACACTGACCTCATTACCCTGGGCAACACCGGTAACACGCTCGTCGTCCGCGATGTCGAAACGCTGACCGGCGGCCGTAACACCGACGTCGTGCTTCTGGGCAACCGCGGCAACACCTCGGTGGTGTCGGGCCTGGAAACGATCATCGGCTCGCTGAACACCGACGTCATCACCCTGGGCAACACCGGCAACACCACCACGGTGAGCGCGGTTGAAACCCTGACCGGCTCGGCCAACACCGACGTCGTGAGCATCGGCAGTGCGGGCGCCACCGTCCTGGTGTCGGGCATCGAGACGCTGACCGGAGCGGGCGCCGGCACCGCCTTCGTCAACCTGGACAATGCGGGCAACACGACCTTCGTCGCCGGGATTGACACCCTGCTGGGTGGTGTGAACACCGATGTCATCGCCATGGGCAACACCGGTTCCACCGTCGTTGTCGCGGGTGTTGAAACCCTGACGGGTGGCATCGGCACCGACGTGGTGCTGCTGGGCAACCGCGGCAACACCATGATGATCCAGGGCCTGGACTCGGTGGTCGGCTCGCTGAACACCGACATCATCACCCTGGGCAACGCCGGCTCCACCACGACCGTGCGCGCCGTGGAAACCCTGACCGGTTCGGCCAACACCGACGTGGTTGTGCTGGGCAACGGCGGCAACAGCGTGGTCGTCACCAACCTCGAAACCATTTCGGGCGGTGCGGACAACGACATCGTCGTGCTGGGTAACAACGCCGGCTCGACCATGATGGTCCAGGGTCTGGAAACCCTGACCGGTGGCACCAACACCGACGTGCTGACGCTGGGCAATGCCGGCAGCACCACGTTCGTGTCGATGATCGAAACCATCACCGGTGGTTCGGGTGCTGATTTCATCACCATCAGCAACGCCGGCACCACCACCTTCGTGTCTGGTGTGGAAACCCTGCTGGGCAGCTCCAACACCGACGTGATCGCGCTGGGCAACGCCGGCAACACGGTTATCGTCCGCAGCCTCGAAACCCTGACGGGCGGTACCGGCACCGACGTGGTTTTGATGGGCAACCGCGGCAACACCACGGTCGTGGGCGCCGTCGAAAGCCTGGTCGGTTCGCTGAACACCGACATCATCACCCTGGGCAACACCGGCAACACGATCACCGTGTCGGGCATCGAAACCCTGACCGGTTCGGCCAACACCGACGTGGTTTCGCTGGGCAACGCCGGTTCGACCTTTGTCCTGTCGGGTGTTGAAACCCTGACCGGCGGCACGGGCAACGACTTCATCACCATCAGCAACGCTGGCACGACCATGTTCGTGTCGTCGGTCGATACGCTGCTGGGCGGTGCCAACACCGACATCATCTCCCTGGGCAACGCCGGCAACACCGTCGTCGCCCGCGGTCTGGAAACCCTGACGGGCGGCGTCAACACCGACATCGTGCTGCTGGGTAACCAGGGCAACACCACCACGGTGGCGGGCATCGAAACCCTGCTGGGCAGCCTGAACACCGACGTGATCACGCTGGGCAACGCCGGCTCGACCGTCGCTGTGAGCGCGCTCGAAACCCTGATCGGTTCGGCCAACACCGACATCGTGACCCTGGGTGCGGCGGGCAACACCGTTGCCGTGTCGGCTCTGGAAACCCTGACCGGTGGCGTCAACACCGACGTGATCACGCTGGACAACGCCGGCAGCACGATGGTGACGGTGGGCCTGGAAACCCTGACGGGCGGTGCCAACACCGACGTCATCACCCTGGGCAACGCCGGCAACACCACCTTCGTGGTGGGTGTCGAAACCCTGACGGGTGGCGTGAACAGCGACTTCATCACGCTGGGCAACGCCGGCAGCACCCTGACGGTGACTGGTATCGAAACCCTGCTGGGTGGCCAGAACACCGAAGTGGTGACCCTGAGCAACGTCGGCAACACCGTCGTGGTCCGCGGCCTGGAAACCATTTCGGGCGGCGTCAACACCGACATCGTGCTGCTGGGCAACCAGGGCAACACCGTTGTCATTCAGCGGATTGAAACCCTGACGGGCAGCCTGAACACCGATATCGTCACCCTCGACAACGCCGGCAGCACCATGACGCTGTCGCGGATCGAGACGCTGACCGGTTCGGCCAACACCGACGTCATCACCCTCAGCCCCGATGGCACGACGGCCTTCTTCGTCGCCATCGAAACGCTGACCGGTAGCGTCAACACCGACTTCATCACGCTGGGCAACACCGGCAGCACGATGCTGGTCACCAGCGTCGAAACCCTGCTGGGCGGCGCCAACACCGACGTCATCTCCCTGGGCAACGCCGGCAACACCGTCGTGGTCCGCGGGCTCGAAACCATCTCGGGCGGTGTCAACACCGACATCGTGCTGCTGGGCAACCAGGGCAACACCACGATGGTCGAGAAGGTTGAAACCCTGGTGGGCAGCCTGAACACCGACGTGATCACGCTGGGCAACGCCGGCTCGACCGTCGCTGTGAGCGCGCTCGAAACCCTGATCGGTTCGGCCAACACCGACATCGTGACCCTGGGTGCGGCGGGCAACACCGTTGCCGTGTCGGCTCTGGAAACCCTGACCGGTGGCGTCAACACCGACGTGATCACGCTGGACAACGCCGGCAGCACGATGGTGACGGTGGGCCTGGAAACCCTGACGGGCGGTGCCAACACCGACGTCATCACCCTGGGCAACGCCGGCAACACCACCTTCGTGGTGGGTGTCGAAACCCTGACGGGTGGCGTGAACAGCGACTTCATCACGCTGGGCAACGCCGGCAGCACGCTGTTCGTGTCGGGCATTGAAACCCTGCTGGGTGGTCTGAACACCGAAGTCGTGGTCCTGAGCAACACCGGCAACACCACGCTGGTCCGCGCTCTGGAAACCATTACCGGTAGCATCAACACCGACGTGATCTCGCTGGGCAACCAGGGCAACACCACCTTCGTGTCGGCTCTGGAAACCATCATCGGTAGCGTCAACACCGACGTGATCTCGCTGGGTAATGCCGGTAGCACGCTGTCCGTGTCGGCTCTGGAAACCCTGACCGGCGGTGCCAACACCGACATCATCACCCTGAACAACGCCGGCAACACCACCCTGGTGGGCTCGGTCGAAACCCTGATCGGCGGTGTGAACAGCGATTTCATCACGCTGAACAACACCGGTTCGTCGTTGTTCGTGTCGGGTATCGAAACCCTGCTGGGCGGCGCCAACACCGACGTGATCTTGCTGAGCAACGCTGGCAGCACGATGATCGTCCGCGGCCTGGAAACCCTGACCGGTGGCACTGGCATCGACGTGATCCTGCTGGGCAACCAGGGCAACACCACCACGGTGGCGGGCATCGAAACCCTGACGGGCAGCCTGAACACCGACGTGATCACGCTGGGCAACGCCGGCTCGACCGTCGCTGTGAGCGCGCTCGAAACCCTGATCGGTTCGGCCAACACCGACATCGTGACCCTGGGTGCGGCGGGCAACACCGTTGCCGTGTCGGCTCTGGAAACCCTGACCGGCGGCGTCAACACCGACGTCATCACGCTGAACAACGCCGGCAACACCACCTTCGTGGTGGGTCTCGAAACCCTGACCGGTGGAGCCAACACCGACGTCATCTCCCTGGGCAACGCCGGCAACACCACCTTCGTGTCGGGCCTCGAAACCCTGTCGGGTGGCATCGGCACCGACTTCATCACGCTGGACAACACCGGTTCGACGCTGTTCGTGTCGACCATCGAAACCCTGCTGGGTGGTCAGAACACCGAAGTCGTGACCCTGGGCAACGCCGGCAACACCACGCTGGTCCGCGCTCTGGAAACCCTGTCGGGTGGCACTGGCATCGACGTGATCTCGCTGGGCAACCAGGGCAACACCACCTTCGTGTCGGCTCTGGAAACCATCACCGGTAGCGTCAACACCGACGTGATCTCGCTGGGCAACGCCGGCAACACCACGTTCGTGGTGGCCCTGGAAACCCTGACGGGTTCGGCCAACACCGACGTGATCTCGCTGGGCAATGCCGGCAGCACCACTCTGGTGGGCTCGATCGAGACCCTGACGGGCGGTGTGAACAGCGATTTCATCACGCTGAACAACACCGGTTCGTCGCTGTTCGTGTCGGGTATCGAAACCCTGCTGGGCGGCGCCAACACCGACGTGATCTCGCTGAGCAACGTTGGCAGCACGATCGTCGTCCGCGCTCTGGAAAGCCTGACGGGTGGCGTCAACACCGACGTGATCCTGCTGGGCAACCAGGGCAACACCACCACGGTGGCGGGCATCGAAACCCTGACGGGCAGCGTGAACACCGACGTGATCACGCTGGGCAACACCGGCACGACCATCGCAGTGAGCGCGCTCGAAACCCTGACCGGTTCGGCCAACACTGACGTGATCTCGCTGGGCAATGCCGGCACCACCATGATGGTGGTGGGCAACATCGAAACCCTGGCGGGCGGTGTGAACACCGACATCATCACGCTGGACAACGCTGGCAGCACCAGCTTGGTGGTGGCCCTGGAAACCCTGACGGGTTCGGGCAACACGGACGTGATCTCGCTGGGTAACGCCGGCAGCACCATGTTCGTGTCCAGTGTCGAGACCCTGACGGGTGGTGTGAACAGCGACTTCATCACGCTGGACAACACCGGTTCGACGCTGTTCGTGTCGGGCCTCGAAACCCTGCTGGGTGGTCAGAACACCGAAGTCGTGACCCTGGGCAACGCCGGCAACACCACGCTGGTCCGCGCTCTGGAAACCCTGACCGGTGGCGCCAACACCGACGTGATCTCGCTGGGCAACCAGGGCAGCACCACCACGGTGTTCTCCATCGAAACCCTGACGGGTGCGGTGAACACGGACATCATCACCCTGGGCAACACCGGCAACACCACGTTCGTGTCGTCGATCGAAACCCTGACGGGTTCGGCCAACACCGACGCGATTATGCTGGGCAACTCGGGCAACACCATCTTCACGGGTGCCATCGAAACCCTGACGGGCGGTGTGAACAGCGACTACATCACCCTCTCGAACGTGGGCACCACGGCGCTGGTGACGTCGATCGAAACCCTGCTGGGCGGCGGTAACACCGACGTGATCACGCTGGGTAACACGGGTGCCACCATCACGGTGCGCGGTATCGAAACCCTGACCGGTTCGGCCAATACCGACATCGTTTCGCTGGGCAACCAGGGCAACACCACGTTCGTGGTGGCGGTCGAAAGCCTGACCGGTTCGGCCAACACCGATGTGGTCACGCTGAGCAACGTCGGCAGCACCATGACGGTCTCGGTGCTCGAAACCCTGACGGGTGGTGCCAACACCGATATCATCACCCTGTCCGGCAGCGGCTCGACCATGCTGCTGGGTGGTATCGAAACCCTGACCGGCACGAGCGGGACCGATATCATCATCCTGCAGAACGCCGGCAGCACGACGACGATCTCCGGTATCGAAACTCTGACGGGTGGTGCCAACACCGACGTGATCGCGATGTCGAACACGGCGACGCTGACCTTCAGCGGCATCGAAACCCTGACGGGTACGACGGCTTCGAACACCGTGACCATCCAGTCCGCTGGTACGACGACCACGGTGATCTCGATCGAAACCCTGTATGGTACCTTCTCCGGGACCGACATCATCACGCTGGGTAACACCGGCAACACGATGACGATCGCGGCGATCGATACCCTGACCGGTTCGGCCAACACCGATATCATCACCCTGTCCGGCACCGGTTCGACCATGCTGCTGGGTGGTATCGAAACCCTGACCGGCACGAGCGGGACCGATCTGATCACGCTGGGTAACACCGGCAACACGATCACTGTCACGGGCATCGAAACCCTGACGGGTTCGGCCAACACCGACGTCATCACCTTCAACGGCGGTGGCACGGTGAGCGGTAGCGCCGGTGCCGATCTGATCTCGCTGGGTTCGGGTACCGACATCGTCCGCTTCGGCAGCTCGGCTGATGGCGCGGCTCTTGGCGTGGCCACCGGTTTCGACCGGATCTCCAGCTTCAGCTCGTCGGACAGCATCAGCATCCTCTCCGGTCTGACCAAGACGGTGAAGGCGGATGCTGCTACGGCTCGCACCGATTGGACTGGTTCGACGAACCTGTTCATCGTCAACACCGGCATCACGACCGACCTGTCGGCCGCGTCGGCCAACTTGGCCGGTCTGGTGATTGACCTCGGTGTCAGCGGCTCCACCTGGGGTACGGCTGGTTCGGGTATCCTGGTCGTCAACGACAGCACCAACACCGGTGTGTTCTTCGTCAACACCGCCGATACGACGATCGACACCGGCGACTTTGCTCTGCTGGGTGTGTTCACGAACGTGGTCATCAACACCGCCAGCTCCAGCCGCATCAGCTAAGGCTAACTGGCAAAGCAACAGTACATGTCTTGGGGGCGGCCTTCGGGCCGCCCCTTTCTTTTTGGCCGTTCTGCGAGGAAGGGCGTCGTGGAAAGCCAATCGCCAGGCGTCAGGCAAGCCGGATGGGTTTGGGGAACGCAGGGCTGCGGCTGACGGCCCTGCAGGCGGATGCCCAGGGTGCCGGCAGGCCGGATGATGTGGTGCGTGATTTTAGAGCGGCGCGCCTCACATCTGAGGCACGCCGCCCCTGGCGACCATTGAGGCCGCGGCCAAGGGCGCGGATGCGCCCGCCCGGCGAGGGCTAAAGAAAAAGGCCAAGGGCGCGGATGCGCCCGCCCGGCGAGGGCTAAACAAGGACCAGACGACAGATCGGGATCGGTTCATTCCGCTGGAGCGATGCGGATGGGATGGGGCGGCTGGCCGTTGCGGTGCAGGGTCCACATGGCCTCGTACGCCTGTTCCAGATGGCGAGCGAAACGCGGGGTATCATAAACGGGCGAGGTGCTGCGATTGGCCCTGATGGTGGCCGTGACCGCTGCCAGCCGGTCGCGGTTGCGGGCCAGATCCAGGATCAGCGCCTCATAATCTTCGGCGGTGCCGGTGACCAGTTCCGGCACGCCGAAAGCTCGCAACAGGCTGCCGGCCACGCGGGATGGGAAAGTGTCGCCCACCCGTGTCACCAGCGGGCATCCCATCCACAAGGCATCGCTTCCGGTGGTGTGGGCGGTATAGGGAAAGGTGTCCAAAAACAGGTCCGCCACGGTATAGCGGGCCAGATGATCGGCTTGGGCGATCATGGGGGCGGGAATCAGCCGGGCGGGATCGACGCCACGGGCGGCGGCCTCCTGCCGCAGGCGTTCCATGACGCCGGGGGTATAAACCAACAGCCACAGCACGGCGTCGGACACCTGCCGCAACAGCCTCATCCAGACATCGAAAATCTGGGGGGTGATTTTGGCGGGGTTGTTGAAACAGCAGAACACCAAAGCCGTGTCCGGCAAGCCGTAATCGCATCGGGACCGGGGCGGGGCCGCGGTCTTCCGCCGGTCATTGACCTGATAGACATCGGGAAGATGGATCAGCCGCTCCGTGTAAAACTTTTGCTGGTCCGGAGGTACGCAAAACGGATCGACGATAATGTAATCCATGAAATCGGCCCCCGACGTGCCGGGATAGCCCAGGTAATTCACTTGGACCGGGGCGGGGCGCAGGGCCAGAACGTCGGTCCGAGCGTGGCGGGTGTGTCCCGACAGATCCACCAGAATATCCACCCCGCTGGCGTGAATGCGGGCGGCGGCATCGCCGGCTGACAGATCGCGCAGGACGGTCATGCCGTCCACGGCGTTTTCGATGCGTTGCCGGATGGGCTGGCGGCTGTTGGGGCCGGTGTCGAATCCCAGGATGCGGAACCGGCGGCGGTCATGAACCTCCAGCAGTTCGGCGATCAGGTAGGCAATCGCATGGTCGCGGAAATCGCCGGACATGTACCCGATGGTCAGAACGGGCTTGTCGGCTTCCGGTGTGGGGCGCAGAAAGCGGCGGCGCCATTGGGCTGCGTCGGGGGGGACGGCCTCGGCGGCGATTCGCCGGGCGCACAAAAGCTGCTCAGCGGGGGTGGTGGGAAGATAGGTGAACGGGATCGGCAGAACCTTTCCCCCCCGCTCGGCCACCAGTTGCCGGACGCGGGCGGTATCGCGGCTGTAATCCTGCCAGATGGCCAGATTCAGCTTGATGAAGAACTTCTCATGCGCGCTTTCCAGCGACGGGTCGCAGGCAATGGCCCGATCATACGCTTGCGCTGCCTCCTCCAGCCGTTCCAGCCGCTCCAGCATGATGCCGGTGTTGAAATGGCCGACGGCATAGCCGGGGGTGATGGCCGACGCCCGGCGAAAACAGGTCAAGGACCGTTCCAGCCGTTCTTCCTTTTCATACAGCCGGGCCAGACCGCACAGGCTGTCAAAACGGGCAGGGTCCAGAGCAATGGCCCGCTGCAGGGCAGTTTTGGCCGTTTCATGGGCGCCGCTCCGGATTGCGGCATCGCCCAGGCCGTAATAGCCAGGCCCGAAATCGGGAGCAAGCCGGACCGCTTGGCGAAACACGCGAACCGCCCCGCCGGGATCGCCGGCTTCCTTCAGGACGGTGCCCAGATTGTAGAGCATGTGGATGTTCTGGGGCGTCAGGGCCGCCACGCTGCGGTAGGCGGCGACGGCCGTGGCCAGCCGTCCGGCAAGGCGCGCTGTCTCTCCCAGCTTTTGCAACAGATCGGCGTTGGTGCTGCCCGGCAGGACAGCGCGGCGCAGGGCGACGGCTGCGGGTTGCGCCATCCGGGCATCGGTGCTGAGCGCGACCCCCAGGTTTCTCCAGGTGTTCTGTTCCTCGGGGGCCAGGATGGCGGCGGTGCGGCTGATGCCCGCACCTGCGGCAACCTGCCCGGCCCGCGTCAACGCCGCGGCCAGATTCATATAATAGAGTGCGTTCAACGGGGCGAACCCGATGGCCCGCCCGATCACGGCGCAGGCTTCCCGCATACGGCCGGTGGCGTAAAAGATCAGCCCCAGCCAATGCAAGGATGGGTGGTGGGCGGGATCATGGGTCAGAGCGCGGAGATAAAGCGTTTCGGCCTCGGTCAGGCGTCCGGCATCATGATGCTGACGGGCAAGGCAATGCAGATGGTCGGCCGGCGTCATGGAAAGAGGATCCCGTTGGCAGGCGAAATGAGGAAGGCCATCCGATGGCCAGCCCCACGAAACCGGCCCGCAGCGGCGGACATGGCGCACGCCAATGGCGCGGAACCGTACACCGGAGCCGAAGCCGGCGGCAAGGCATCGCTCTTGCCTTGACCTGGCGGCGCAGCGCGGGGCATTACCGCCGGGCACACAGTGCGTCAGACCGGAAGGAGGCAGGGCGTCCATGCTGTTGAAGGTGATGATGTATGTGGATGACCCCGGGATGGGTGGAAACGCTGTTTACGCTCATCATCTGGCCATCGCGCTGGCCGATGCGGGTGTGCAGGTGGTCTATGTGCATTTTCCCTACAATGCCGATGCCGTCCGCCAGCGGGAAGAGCACGGCGTCCGGCATGTTCATTTGCCGTACGACACCATCAGGCAGCATTTCCACGCCATTCTCGACCGGCAGGTGCCTCAACGAATTCTGATCGACGAGCGTCCCGATGTGGTGCTGTTCTCAGACAGCGTGCCGCAATCCACCGTGGCGGCAAAGGAAGTGGCGGCGGCCCTGGGCATTCCGGTCATTGCGGTCAAGCATCTGGTGCTGGCCGATAATGCGTGGGCGCGGGCGGAACAGTCCCGTATCCTTGTTGATCGTTCCCTGGCCGCCTCGTCGCAGGTGTTGACCGTCTCGCGCGAGAACGCCCAGACTTTGTACCAGCTCTTCACGGTCGATCCGACCCGTCTGCACACCGTCTACAACAGTGTTCCGGCGGCTTTCTTCGCCCCGCGTGACGATGAGGCCCGCCGCGTACTGCGGGCGGAATGGGGGGCGGGCGATGACACCATGGTGGTCTTCACCACCGCGCGCGTGCTGCCGCAAAAGGGTTATGATCTACAGGCCAAGGTCCTGGAACGGCTGGTGCGCGGCGGCCAGCTGGACGGTTTCCTCTTCGTGTGGGCCGGTGAAGCGGAAACGAATGTCTGGGACACTGTGCAGGAGGCGCTGGAAGGCTGTGGTGCGCAGGGGCATGTTCGAATGCTGGGCCGGCGCACGGATATCAGCCGGTGCCTGGACGCCGCCGATACCTTTTTCCTGCCGTCCCGTGGCGAGGGAATGCCCTTGTCGGTGATTGAGGCCATGGCTAAGGGCGTACCGGTCATCGCGACGGCGGTCAGCGGCATTCCCGAAGCGATCGGTGACACGGGCGGCTTGCTGCCCGATCCCAACGCCGATGCCGACGCGATGGTTGATGCCGCGGTCTCCACCTTGGTGAAATGGAAGAACGATCCGGCAAAACGGGTGGCTCTGGGACAAGCGGCGGGCCGGCGGGCTACAGCCCTGTTCCGTCCCGAACGCCAGCTTGCCGACATGGTGACGCTGATCGCTGCGGCGCTGAAGACGCCGGGTGACTATGTGTCGCCCGGTCTGCTGCCGGTGCGGCCGGACCGCTATCTTCCCTATATCCATGTCTTCGACGTCAGCATCCTCAGAAAGAACGACAGCCGTGCCGGGAACCGTCACCTGACCTACGTCGATGCGCGCCGGCCCCATGTCGTTCTGCCCAACCGTGATGAAGGTGCGCTGATCCACAACACGGCGCTGCGGGTCCGGGGGAAACGGATGTTGTTGTTGAACTGCGGTATCGGCTGGACACTGGCGCATGTGCGGGCGGCCGGCGGACGGCTGGACATCATCGATCCGCTGATGGGAGACGAGGTGGTTCGGGATACGGTGGCGGGGGTGCTGCAGGCTCTGGACACCGGGCCATCCTGTTACTCGGCCAACGTACCGGGCAACATCCCGGTGGTGCGGGAAATGGATCCCCAGCCGTGGAGCCTGGCGCTGGCGGATGCCGATACCTTCGGCGGTTCCACTTTGGCGGTTCTGCAGAACGTGATGCCCCACATGGCCGGGGATGCCTTCGTCCTGGTGACCGGCGCGGTGCGGCCCGAAGCCGGGCCGGCGCTGGACTGGCTGGCGGCAGCCGGCTGGTCGGTGCGGGTCTATGACACCGCGCGCGCGCTGGCCGTGGCGTGGCGCGGCACTGTCACGCCGGTGGAGCATCAGCCGGACCCGGATGTGGATTGGGACCGCCCGCCCCATCTGACCTCCTATTTCCTTCAGGATGAAGCGCCGTCATGACTGCCAATCCGTCGTTTCTCCCTTATGGACGCCAGTGTGTTACCGAAGAGGACATCGCCGCGGTGGTGGCGGTTTTGCGTTCCGACTGGCTGACCCAAGGGCCGGCGGTGGAGCGGTTCGAACAGCGGCTGGCCGACGTGGTGGGGGCGGCCCATGGGGTGGCCTGCGCCAACGGCACCGCGGGCCTGCATCTGGCGATGCTGGCTCTGGATCTGGGGCCGAGCGATGCGGTGATCGTGCCGTCGATCACTTTTCTGGCAACCGCCAATGCCGTCCGCTTTACCGGGGCGGAGGTGGTGTTCGCCGATGTGGCCGCCGATACCGGCCTGATGGGGCCAGCCCAGGCCGCCGAAGCCGCTGCGCGGGCCGAAACGCGGGGGTGGCGGGTGCGGGCGGTGGCGCCTGTGCATCTGGCTGGCCAGAACGCGGACATGGCCGGGTTGGGCGCTTTGGCCCGGCAGCGGGGGTGGGCGGTGGTCGAGGATGGCTGTCACGCCCTGGGCACTGATGGGCCGGATGGGCCGGTGGGGGCGTGCCGGCACAGCGCGATGGCGGTGTTCTCCTTCCACCCTGTCAAGACCATCGCCGCAGGAGAGGGGGGTGCGGTCACCACCAACGACCCCATCCTGGCCCGTCGTCTGCGGCTTCTGCGCAATCACGGGATGGAGCGGGATGCCGGCCTGCTGACCGATGAAACCCTGTTCCGCGCCGTTGATGGGGGGGTGAACCCCTGGGTGTATGAGATGGCGGAGCCGGGGTTCAATTACCGCCTGTCCGATCTGCATGCGGCTCTTGCTGCCAGCCAGTTGGAGCGGCTGGATGCTCTGGTGATCCGTCGCCGGGAACTGGTGGCGCTGTACGACGAGACTCTGCGGCGGCTGCCGGCAGACATCGCCCCCCATGTCCGGCCCCCCGCCCGTGTGGCCGGCTGCCGGCCCGGATGGCATCTTTACAGCGTCAGGATCGATTTTGCCGCCCTGAACCAGGACCGGGCGGCGGTGATGGCTGGCTTGCGCCAACATGGGGTGGGCACCCAGGTCCATTACATTCCGGTCCATCGTCAGCCCTATTACCGCACCCGTTACGGGGCGAGCGTTTTGCCGGGGGCCGATGCCTATTACGCCGCGGCGCTGAGCCTGCCGCTGTTCCCGACCATGGCTGACAGCGATGTGGCGCGGGTGGTCGCAGCATTGGCCCAGACGCTGGGGTGACTCGGTTTTTCCCTGTCTTATGCCGTGTTCAAAAGGCTTTGATGCCGGGTTCAGAACGTTTGGCATTTGAACCCGGTTCTCGGGCCTGTGGCCCCGGCACTGGTCTCAGGGGGCCGGGGAAAGCTGAAGGCTGGTCACGCCCAGCCCCAGCGGGCGGGGATCGGGGGAGAGGCCCAGGGAGGCGGGGCTGACCGCCGACGGTATCCGAAAGCCGATCTCGATCTCTTCACGGCCAGCGGCGAGGGGCGCGGGAATCCGTGCGCTCCATTCCCTGTCAAGGGGGCCGGCCCGGATGATCCACCGGGCGGCCGGGGTGCCGTTCACCAACACCTCCACATCCTGTTGCGGGTGTTCCGCCGGGGTATAGGCGCGGCCGCGGACGGTCAGTACCAGATCGCCGGCAGCCGGCGTGTCCAGCCGCACGACGAATGCGCTGTCCGTCCCATAGGTCCAGGTGCCCCACGGCTCCGCCCCCGTCCAGCCACGTCGCCGGCCCAGGAGCGACGACGTGCCGCCAAAGCTTATCGTCTGGCCCAGGGTATAGGGCAGGGGCTGGGTGATGTCAGGTTGCGGTGAGAGGATATGACTCAGCCGGTGCCGGTCAGCCGGGAACAGCCCGCGCAGAAAGGGGGGGTCGCTCCAGCTCCACAGCCTGCCCGGGGAGTGATCGATGTCGATGGGGGTTTCGTTCCAGTTATAGACGTCTTCGCTCCAGGCACCGCGGGCGTTCATCCACACGCTGACGGCCAGCAGCACCGTCACCGTGGCCAGCGCCGTCTTCCGCCAGGGGCCGTCAAACCGGTCCTTCAGCGGGATGGCGAAGGGGATGAACCAGATGATCAGCGGCATGATGTCCGACATCAGCCGGGGGCCGTAGCTGAACCCACCCCACCAGTGGCGGAACCGGGACGCGACCAACCAATGGGCCACAATGATGGCGGCCATACCCAGATGCAGCGCACGGTCCCGTTGTTGGCGCAGAGCCATGACCAGCCCCGGAACCGCCAGCAGCAGCACCGGCGAATAGACCAGAAGCCCACGCGACGGGCTGATCAGATGTCCGGCCAAGGCCTCGTAGAAGCGGAACGACACCAGCCGCTGCGGCCAGTAATAGGGTGGCAGGATGTTGTGATAGAAGACGATGTTGTAGGTGATCCAAGGCGCGGCCACCACCATCGCACCCCCCAGGTAATGGGGCAGCCAGCGCCGGTAATACACCGCCACATAGAGGGTCATCCCCACCACCTCCAGCGAGCTGGTGGGGCGGATGATGTAGGCCCAGGCCATGATGAACCCGGTCCAGGCGATCAGGTGGGGGCGGGTGCGCGCTTCCACCACCAGAGCCAGGGTCAGGCTGAACATCAGCATTTGCGGCCCGTGCTGCCACAGCGCCCGCGAGGCGGTGGACCACAAAGGCGAGGCGAAGCAGAAGATCAGCCCGGTGAACAGGGCGGTGGGCAGGCTGCCGTGACGGCGCCAGACCGCCCAGAAGAACGCCGCCCCCGCCAGGGCGGCGTAGAACGATGCCAGCAGCCCTTCCAGATTGACCGGAACGCTGTAGCGGATCTGTTCGAAGAATGATGGGTTCAGCCATTGCGCCACCGCCACCGCCGGCACCGACAGCACCGATGCCCCGATGGGGAAAATCGTCGTCAGGCGCCCGTTGGTGTTGTCGATGGCGAAATAGGAAGCCTGTTCCAGGATCGGCTGAAACACCGCCAGATTTCCCCAATCCCCGCGCGCAAAGCTTAGGGACGTGTGGATCGACCAGCGGGAGTCGAAGGGTGTCCGTATGGGGCTGAGCGCATAAGCGGCCCACAGACCCAGAACCAGAGCCGCCATCCCCAGCAGAAGGCCGGCGCAGCGGAACAACCGCGAAGGGGGTCGGAAAGGGGCCGGGGAGGCGGGGGTGCTGCTGGAATCACTCATGACGCTGGCCGTGATCGGATGCTGGGAATTGGGAGTGGTAGACCGGGACGGGGCACACCGCCAAGCCCTCGTCATAGCCGTCCTCCAGGGGGGCGGTCACCAGAATGCTGCGGAAGCCGGCAGCGCGGGCATAGCCGCACATCGCCCGCGGGCCGGCGGCGAAAATCTGTTCCTGTTCGTGGAACAGGTCGATTTGCCGTTGTGTCAACCGTGCCAGATAACCGGCGGACATGGGTTGGCGGTGGATGATCTGCATGGCCATGGCGCGGCCGTTGTTGATCCGCAGCGGCAGCACCAGCACCGGCCCCTCCAGCCTTTCAGCTCCATCCAGGCCCGGCAACGGGCCGCGGGGAACGGGGGGATAGCGCACTTCCACCATGGCCCACAGCGCCAGCGCCCCGGCCACGGCCAGCCGCAGCGGCGCCGTGCCCGCCAGCAGGGCACGCATCCCTGCCGCCGCCGGCACGGTCAACATGAACAGGGCAAAGATGATCAGCCGCACCGGCGTCCGCCCCATGCTGAAGGGGGGAAGCTGCATCAAAACCCCATAGGGCAGGGGAATGCCGGTGTCGGTGGTGTTCACCTTCAGCGTCGGCCCCAGGCTGAGGACCAGGAACACCACGGCCAGAAGGACAGCGTAGCGCACCGCCGGGTTCCGCCAGGCGGCGGTGACGCCGATGCCGACCAGGATGAGGAAGGGATAGCCCAGAAAGGCTTCGAACCCGCCGATGCCGCTCATCCGGGCGTTCCAACCGGCGAAACCGTCGCCGTAAAGCGGGGCGCGGAAATGGCCGGGCACGACGAAGCCAAGCAGATTGGCCGAGAACAGGGAGGAATCCCCCGCTTGAGGACGGAGTGCGTCGCTCGACGTCCAGGTCAGGATGAAGGGGGCCGTGATGGCGGCGAACACCGCTGCCGCGACCAGTGTCCACCCCGGACCCAGTTGCCGCAGAGCGGTCACCAGCCGGTGGCGGACCGGGGGAAAGACCGCCATGCACACCGCCAGCAGGACGTAAAGAAAGACCGCCATTTCCGTCAGGTACAGCGCCCATCCCAGGCACGCCGCCGCCAGAACCGCCCGGCCTGGACCCGGCTGTGTCAGAACCCCGTGGATCAGCAGGAAGCCCAAAGGGACCACGAAAGCGGACAGCAGGTTCAGATGAGCAATGTGCAGGCCGTAGAAGCTGGCGAAAGTGGCGCACAGGGCCGGAACCACCGCAACGGACAGGGAAAACCCCAAACGGCGCAACGCCGCCAGAGTGAACAGCATGGTGGCCAGGAAAGAGGTGAGCACCGCCAGATTGAACGCCACCATCGGGTAGAGAGCGCCGTCCCCCACCACCGCCCGAACCGCCAGGACCAGCGGTGCGAAGCCCGAGGCCAGGCTGTGGGTGGTCAGATTGCCTCCTTCAGGCCAGAAGATCATCTCCGAACGCAGCGGGTTCAGCCCGTGCAGCAGGCTTTCGGCGACGGAAAACAAATTCCAGACCATCTGGAATGTGTCTCCCCCCGGATATGGTACCCGGATAAGAGGGAAGACGATGGGGCCGATATAGAGCAGGCAGGCAATCATCGACGCGATGGTTTCGCACGCCAGGGGAAACCGGCCGTACAGCCCAAGGGAAAAACGTGTGGAGCTGCTGATCCAGCCCATGAGGAGGCATCCTTTGAAAAAGCGGCAGCCGCGGGCGGCGCCCCTTTCTTCATTCCAGAAAAGACCGGCTAAGCCGGGGAAGGGCGGGTTAAATGAAAAAATCCTGTAGGTTCGGCGGGGGGCTGCGTTTCACGCAACCGTGGTGATCGCGTGAGGATGGTAATTCCTCCATTTCCATATTCCAAATCCTTGTTGTGGCGAGCACCGATGGGCGTGATGGGGCAATCCACAGGCAGTCTGCGCTATGCAAATAGTGTGGTGATGTATCGAGCATATCTATGAAATTACCAACATATGCTGAGCGAGCGTATCATTTGTTGTCATCATAGTGTCTTAATGTAAACAAGCATTGGACCGCATTATGAATTTTCGGGTGGGGGTTAAAGAAGCCTGGGTGGTGGGTGGAGAAGCCCAACTTTTTTTGCATTACACCCCTGTCAATGAAAACTCTCGTTTCAAATCCCCCCCAAATCATATTAGATTGCGTGGCCGGTTTTCCGGCTTGTTGGCTATCAACTGAAAGGCCGCCTTCTTGGCGGCTTCTTTTTCTCCCCTATCGTGGGCTTCTCCCGATACCTTAGCGCGGCTCCTGCCCGATCACGCCTCGGCCATGGCGATCAGGGGGCGGGCCACATGTCCGGCTTCCAGATCATCCAGGGCTGCGTTGATCCGCTCCAGGGGATAGGGGTTGGACAGCAGCGGCGCGATGTCGATCTTCCCCGCGGTCAGCAGCCGGCAATAGCGGGCGTAATCGCGGTCGGGATCGCTGTCGCCGCCCCAGGTGCCCAGCAGCCGTTTGCCCTGGTTGAGCTGTTGCGGGTCGATGGACAGGGTTTCTCCGGCGTGGGCATTGCCCACCACCACCGTGGTCCCCCCCTGAGGACGGACGGCGGACAGGGATTGCGCCATCACCGCCGGGCGCCCGCTGGATTCGATGGCAATGTCCAGGCCGGTAGGGCAAATCGCTTTGATGGCCGCCACCACATCCTCCCTGGCGGCATCGACGGTGTGGGTGGCGCCCATGGTCCGGGCGATCTCCAGCTTCGACGGCAGCACGTCCACGGCGATCACCGGATCGCAGCCGGTGGCCCGCGCCGCCGCGATGGCGCACAGCCCGATACCGCCGGCCCCGAACACCGCGATGCTCTGGCCGGGACGGGCGGCGGCGGTGTTGAACACCACACCGACCCCCGTCGGCACCGCACAGCCCACCAGGGCGGCGGTGGCCAGGGGAAAGCCGTTCGGAATTACGGTCAGGCGGCTGTCGCTGACCACCGCATGCCGCTGAAAGGTGGTGACCGGGCCGGCGTTCACTGCCCGGCCGTTCCAGTCGTATTGGGTGCCGACCACCGTCGATCCCGACCCTTTCAGCCAGGATAGAACCACAGTATCGCCGGGTTTGACCTTGGTCACACCAGGGCCGGTTTCCATCACGATGCCGCTGCCCTCGTGGCCCAGGCAGTGGGGCAGGAAACGGTCGGGGCCGCGATGGCCGCGGCATTCCAGAAGCTGGGTGTGGCAGACGCCGCTGTAGGCGATCTCCACCACCACCTGACCAGGACGCAGCGCGGGCAGGGTGATCTCGGCCAGTTCCAGCGGACGGCCGGTTTCCACCAGAAGGGCGGCAAGGGTCTTCATGTTTGATGTCATCCTTGGCAAAGAGCGGCCAGACGGCTGGCAATGGCATCGGCGGTCAGGCCGAAACAGGCGCGGGCATAGGCGGTGTTGCCGGCGGTGTGCAGGAATTCGTCGCGGGTGCCGAACTGGGCCAGCCGGGCGCGCACCGGCGGGGCGGTCAGGGGGTCACGCCCGGCCAGCCATTCGGCCAAAGCCCCTCCCAACCCGCCGATCAGCGAATGCTCCTCCACGGTGGCCACGGCGCGGAAGCGTGCGAAAACCTCCTCCAGCAAGGCGGTATCCAGCGGCTTGACCGTGTGCAGGCTGATCAGCCGCACCGACAGCCCCTCCGTCCGCAGCAACTGGGCGGCGGCGCGGGCAACGGGCAGAATGGTGCCGGTGGCCAGCAGGCAGACGTCGTCCCCCTCTTCCACCACCAGCCCGCGGCCGATGGCGAAGTCCGCTGGCGGCGCCTCGTGCACCATCGGCTCGCCCTTCTTGCCCAGGCGCAGATAGACCGGCCCGTCATGGGCCAGGGCGGCCCGCAGGGCGGCCCGCACCTCGGCGGCGTCGGCGGGGGCGATGACGGTCATGCCGGGCAAGGCGCGCAGAAAGGCGATGTCCTCGCACGAATGATGGGTCGGGCCAAGCGAGGCGTACCCCAGACCCGACCCCACCCCGACGATCACCACCGGCGCCTTGTGATAGCAGACATCGACGCGGATCTGCTCCAGGCAGCGGGTGGTGATGAAGGGGGTGATGGTGTAGGCCACTGGTCGCAGCCCCGACAGCGCCATGCCGGCGGCCATGCCGATCATGTTGGCCTCCGCCACGCCGGTGTTGAGGAAACGCTCGGGCGCGGCTGCCTTGTAGGGGTCGAACAGCCGGTTGCCGATGTCGCCCGACAGCAGGACGATGCGGGGATCGGCGGCGGCCAGCCGGGTCATCTCGTCGGCGAAGGCGTTTCTCATGACGGCATCCCTCCGTCCGCTTGTCCCAGCTCCTGCAGAGCGGCGGCCACCTCGTGGGCCTTGGGGATGCGGTAGTGCCAGTTGTTATCATCTTCCATGAAGCTGACGCCCTTGCCCTTGACGGTATGGGCGATCAGCGCCACCGGGCGGCCGCTGCCGTCGGGCAGATGCTCCATCATGTCGGCCAGCGCCTGGGGATCGTGGCCGTCCACCTCGTGGGCGGACCAGCCAAACGCCTCCCACTTGGCGCGCAACGGCGCCAGGGCCAGGGTTTCGTTGCTGCGCCCCGTCGCCTGCCACTTGTTGTAATCAACGATGACGCAGACGTTGCTCAGCCCCTGGGCAGGGGCCAGCATCGCCGCTTCCCACACCGATCCTTCGTTGCATTCGCCGTCGGACAGCAGGGCGTAGACCCGGTAGGACCGTTTCTGGATCTTCCCGGCCAAGGCCATGCCGAGCGCCATGGGCAAGCCGTGCCCCAGCGATCCCGTCGCCACCTCCACCCCCGGTACGCAGCCGGGGCCGGGGTGTTCGGCCAGGGGGCCGCCGGCGGTGTTGTAGCGGTCCAGTTCCGCGGCGGGAAAGAATCCGCGGAAGGCCAGCGCGGCGTAAAGGATGGTGGCCGCATGGCCCTTGGACAGGATGAAGCGGTCACGGTCCGGGGCATCCGGCCGGGCCGGGTCCAGCCGCAGCACCCGCCAATAGGCCGCGGCCAGAATGTCGGCGCACGACAGCGACGACCCCAGATGGGGGGTGCCGGCCTCGTGGGACATACGGACCGCCTGTGCCCGCAGGCGGGCGGCGACATCCGCCAAGGAGGAGGGAGGGGCGGCGGGGCCGTGCCAGGGAAGAGACATGGGACTCCGAAGGGAAGCAAAGCCAGTGGCGTCGGATGTAGCACACAGGCCGCTCCCGGTCTGCCCCGGCGGCGGCGGGAATCAAGGGATCGTTTTCATCCCGGCTTCAGAAGCATGATTCTTTGATACCCTTTGCTTCCGTCCAGGGTTAATCCACCATTATCGCAAAGGCTCCTGCTATAATTTTCTTAAGAGGCACGGGCTATGCTGGGCGGGTTGCCTGCCCCGCAGACCAGCGCGTATCAGGCCATAGCCGGGAGATTGAGGCGGTATGCCCACGCCAATCAGCGGAAGTGCTTATTCGTCTGTCAGCCTGTCGTCGTCCTCCACGATCAACGCCTTGGTGGGAGGGGACAAATGGGGCAGTTCCGGGGCAGGAACGGCGGCGTCCATCAGTTACAGCTTTCCGGTCAGCGGCAGCCTCTGGTCCACCAGCTCCGTGAACGGTTACGGCTCATTCAGCGGGAGCGGCGAGCCGTGGAGCACCTCTTACCGGGTGTTGAACAGCGTTCAGCAAACGGCGTTCCGGTCGGCGATCCAGGCATGGGCCAATGTGGCGAACATCCAGATCACCGAGGTCAGCGAAACCTCGACGCAGGTCGGCGATATCAGAATCGCCTTTTCCGCCCTCGATCCCGGCTATTCCGCCTGGGCCTATTACCCTTATTCCGGCCCCAAAGCGGGCGATATCTGGCTGAACACGGCGGCATCGACCAACAACGTCCCCACTGTCGGGAGCTTCGGCTACAGCACCCTGGTGCATGAACTGGGTCACGCCCTGGGGCTGAAGCACCCCTTTTCCGCTGAGAACTCGAACACCGCAGTTCTGCCGACGGCCGAGGACAACCAGCGTTATTCAGTGATGTCCTACACCTCGGCCCCCAATAGCGGCACCGAGGCATCGACCCCGATGCTGTACGACGTCCAGGCCATCCAATACATCTATGGCGCCAACACCAGCTACAACACCGGCAACGATACCTACAGCTTCAGCACCTCCACCGAGGTGATGCAGACCATCTGGGATGCCGGCGGCACCGACACCATCGATGCCAGCAACCAGACCCTGAACGTTACCATCGATCTGCGGGCGGGTACCTTTTCCTCCATCGGGCCGGGCATCGGCGGGGCTGCGGCGGTGGACAACATCGCCATTGCCTATAACGTGCTGATCGAGAACGCTATCGGCGGCTCCGGGCACGACGCCATCCACGGCAACAGCAGCGCCAATACCCTGATCGGCGGCGGCGGCGATGACACCATCTATACCGAAGGTGGTGACGATACCGTGATCGGGGGCAGCGGTGGCGACACGGTGCATATGGGCGCTTCCGGCGGCGTGCTGACACTGACGGAGGTGGAGGCTGTCGTTGGGGGTGCTGGCTACGATCATCTCAACTTCACATCGCAGGGAACCACCACGGTGCTGAGCGGGGTGGAGGTGGCGTTGGGGGGGGTGAACACCGACGTTATCACCCTGTCCGGGGCCGGCTCGACGTTGATCGGGGTGCGTCTGGAAACGCTGATCGGCAGTTCGGGGACGGATCAGTTCGTTATGGGCCATCTGGGCAGCACCACGGTGCTGAGCGGGGTGGAGGTGGCGTTGGGAGGGGTGAACACCGATGTCATCACCCTGTTCGGGGCCGGTTCGACGTTGATCGGGGTGCGTCTGGAAACGCTGATCGGCAGTTCGGGGAC
>CALBDS010000037.1 GCA_937927415.1 uncultured Rhodospirillaceae bacterium | reverse complement strand
GAACTCTCGACCTCTCCCTTACCAAGGGAGTGCTCTACCACTGAGCTACAGCAGCGCCGGATTGTGCGCTTTTCACCCTGGAGGATCGGTTTTTATTCCGATGAACAGCGCGGCGTCGCTTCCGCTCCGCCCCCTGGGGTGGCGCGGTTTATGCCACAGGGGTTGGGGACTGGCAAGCGCCTTTTTCCAAGAAAATATTCCTTATTCATGCCGTTCAGGCAATGGCGGCGGGGGCGTCGTCGTGCTGGGGGGCGCCGTAATCGGGGACCATGGCGGCGATCAGCGCCAGGGTGCGGTCACGGTCGCCGGTCCGGGCGGCGGTTTCCAGATCGGCGACGGCGGCGTTGACGGCGGCGTAATCGACCACCCGCGGGGCGGCCAGGAACACGCCGTCGGCTTCGGTCCGGGTGGGGGCTTCCGTCGCCGACAGGATTTCCTCGAACAGCTTTTCGCCGGGGCGCAGGCCGGTGAATGCGATGGCGACATCGATGTCGGGGCGCAGACCGGCCAGACGGATCATCTGGCGGGCCAGATCGACGATCTTGACCGGCTCGCCCATGTCCAGCACCAGCACCTTGCCGCGCTCCTCCGCGCGGTCCATGCCGTGGGCGGAGGCCTGGAGCACCAGTTCCACCGCCTCGCGCACCGTCATGAAATAGCGGCGCATGTCGGGGTGGGTGACGGTCAGCGGCCCGCCGGCGGCCAGTTGGCGCTGGAACAGCGGCACCACCGACCCCGACGACCCCAGCACATTGCCGAAGCGCACGGTCATGTAGCGGGTGGCCGGGCCGCCGTCGGCGGACGGCAGCAGGTCCAGCGCCTGGCAATAGGTTTCGGCGAAACGCTTGGTGGCGCCCATGACGCTGGTGGGGCGGATGGCCTTGTCGGTGGAGATCAGCACCATGGCGCGGCACCCCGCCTCCCGCGCGGCGTCGGCCACGTTGCGGGTGCCGGCAACGTTGGTCAGCGCCCCTTCCATCGGGTTGGCTTCCACCAGCGGCACATGCTTCAGGGCGGCGGCGTGGAACACCATGGCCGGGCGGTGCTGCCGGAACAGCCGCCGGATGCGCTCGCGGTCGCGCACGTCGGCCAGTTCGGTGCACACGGTCAGGCCGGGGTGGTGGGTGCGGATTTCCATGTCGATGGCGTAGAGGTTGTACTCGCACGCCTCCACCAGAACCAGGACCGCCGGTTCCAGGGCAGCGATCTGGCGCACCAGTTCGCTGCCGATGGTGCCGCCGCCGCCGGTGACCAGCACCCGCTGGCCGGTGATCAGCCCGGAAATGGCGCCGCGGTTCAGCACCGCCTGGGGCCGCCCCAGCAGGTCTTCGATGGCGATGGGGCGCAGGTCCAGCTTGCCGCTGTCCAGGGCGGACTTGAACTCGGTCATCGCCGGCAGCCGCGCCATGGTCAGGCCCAGCGCCTCCGCCTGATCCAGCAGCGCGCGCACCGGGGCGCCGCGCACCTCGTTGTCGGGCTTGGTCAGGATCAGCCGCTGCGGGCGCTGGCCCCGGCGGCCCAGCGTGGCCACCACATCGGCCAGATCCTCCGACGATCCCATCACCGGCACGCCGCGCACCGCATGGCCGACGCGGCGGTTCTTGTCGTCCAGCAGCCCGACCACCCGGTACAGCGCATCGCTGCCGTGGGCCTGGGAGCGGATGAACAGGTCGGCGGCATCCCCCACCCCCAGCAGCAGCACCGGAATGGCGTTGGCGCCGTCGCGCTGGTTCGGATCACGGAAATTGATTCGATGATCCTTCCACAGCCGGTAGGCAAAGCGCGGCCCCCCCAGCAGCACCAGCAGCACGAACCACAGGATCAGCGGCAGCGACCGCGGCACCGTGTCCAGCCGGTTGAACAGGAACACGACCAGCACGAAGCACAGCACCACCGCGGTGACCGCCCGCAGCAGTTGCGCCAGATCGGGCATGGAGGCGTAGCGCCAGATCCCGCGGTACAGCCCGAACACCCGATACAGCACCGCCGCCACGGCAATCAGGATCGGGGTGCCGGTGAGCAGGGCATCCTGATAGGAGAAAAACGCCTGTCCACCCACCCGCAGATACAGGGCCACGGTCAGGGCGACCCCGGTCATCAAAAGATCATGGACGTAGACGATGGACGCCCGCGGCGACGGGAAACGCATGGGATCAGCCCTGAACGGTCAAGCTTCTGCCGCCTGGGCGCTGCGGTTGCGCCCAAGCGGCAGAAGCTTTGAACCATTCGGCTGCCGCGCGCAAGGCCGGACGCCGCAGCGCCCACGGGGCATCACCCCGGCGCGGAGCGAATGCCGGGGAAAACCTCAGGCCGGAAGAGCCGCCGCCGGCTCCGCGCCCTCGCCCAGCATGTCGCGGTAAAGGCCGGTGACGGCGTTGGCCACGTCAACCTCGCGGAAGCCGTTCACCACCCGCGCCCGCGCCGACGCCGCCATGCGGGCGCGCAGGTCGGAATCGGTTGCCAGCGTCCCCAGCACCTCGGTCAGGGCGGCGGCATCGCCGGGGGGCACCAGATAGCCATCCACCCCGTCGCGCACCAGCGACCGGCAGCCGGGAACGTCGGTGGTCACCACCGGACGGGCGCAGGCTGCGGCTTCCAGCAGGGTGCGCGGCAGCCCCTCGCCGCCGCGGGTGGGCAACAGGGCGATGTCCACCTGCTTCCACACCTCCCGCACGTCGGTCTGCGGCCCCAGCCAGCGGATGCCGGGTTCCGACGACCACGTGCGCAGGGTGTCTTCGGTGATTGGGTCGGGGTTGGACGGGTCGGTGCCGCCGGCCAGCAGCAGTTCGATGTCAACCCCGCGGGCGCGCAGGGCGCGCACCGCCTCCACCGCCACATCGACGCCCTTGCTCCACACCATGCGGGCGACGATGGCCACCCGGACTGGCCCGTCATGGCCGGGTTCGGAGGCGGGCAGGGGCAGCGGTGTGAAATGATCGGGGTCGATGCCAGCGCCATTGACGATGACCATGCCCTCCAGCAGCCCGTCCGCCCCCCGCGGCCCCGGCGCCCAGCGGCCGAAGGCCGCACCATCGTCGGGGTTTTCCAGCAGGAAGCGGGCGTTGGGGCCATAGATCACCCGGCCGACCAGCCATTCCAGCACCGTGCGCAGGGCACGCGCCTTCAGGCTGCGCGACACGCCCAGGAAGCCGGTACCGGTCACCGCCAGCACCACCGCCGGCATGCCGGTCAACCGGGCGGCCAGCCCGCCGACGATCACCGAACGCAGGGAGATCAGATGCACGATGTCGGGCCGTTCGGCGCGGAACAGCGCGGACAGCCGGGCGACCCCGCGCATGACCTCCACCGGCGACAGGCTGCCGCGTTCGGCGTTGAAGGGCACGACGCGGATGCCTTCGGCTTCCAGCCGCTCGCGGTGGCGGTTGACGCGGGTGGCGACCACCACCTCCAGCCCCATGGCCCGCGCGGCCCGCGCCAGCGGCAGGAAGTGGGAGCAGAAGAACCAGTCCTCCGTCGCCACGAACAGCAGGCGGGGCGGGCGGTCCGCCGTGGAAGAGGGGGGGGAGGTCATGGTGCCGGACCTGTCAGGGAAACGGGATGCCCCGCTTATAGGCTCCGCTTCCCCCGATGGGCAAGCCGCCGGCCGCACCAGCGACACCATCAGCCCGACGGTGACCAGAACCCCCAGCACCACGGCGCGCCACGGAGCATCCACCGACACCAGCGCCAGCGCGATCAGAACCAGATTGAGCGTCAGCACCCGCAGCGTCACCGCCGCGTGGGTGCGCCCGCCCTGCACGGCGCGCTGATAGATGTGTTCGCGGTGGGCCTGCCAGACCTTCTTGCCCTCCGCCAGCCGGCGCAGCAGGGTGATGGTGGCGTCGGCTAGGAAATAGAACGGGATCAGCAGGGCCGCCGCCCAGTGCCCCTGTGCCGCCAGCCCCAGCAGCAGCCATGCGAACAGATAGCCCACCGGCACGCTGCCCACGTCGCCCATGAACACCCGCGCCGGGTGCCAGTTCCATACCAGGAACCCCAGCGCCGCCCCCAGCGCCACCATGCCCTGTTCCGCGATCAGCGGGTCGGCGTGGGTCAGCAGGGCCACCGCCGCCAGCCCGGCGCCGATGGACGCCGCCTCGGTCCCGGCGATGCCGTCGATGCCGTCCATGAAATTGAACAGGTTGAGGAACCACAGCCACAGGAACGCCGCCGCCGCCCGGTCCAGCCAGAACGGCACAACCCCCTGAAACACCGCCCCGTCCGGCAGGGCCAGCAGCCCCAGCAGCACCACCGCGATCTGCACCCCGAATCGCACCCGCACCGGCAGGCCCCCGCGGTCGTCGCGCCACGACACCCACACCAGCGCCCCGGCCCCGGCCAGCACCGGCAGCACCGTGTCCAGCCGCCCGCCGGCCCACCCCAGCAGCAGCAGCGCCGGCAGCCACGTCAGAACGATGCCCCAGCCGCCGCCGCGCGGTGTTGGCACCGAATGGCTGCTGCGGTCGTTGGGATGGTCGAGGATGGCGCGGTGGCTCAGGTAAGCCAGAACCGCCCGTGTCAGGGCGCACGAACAGGCGAAGGCGGCCAGGAACAGGCCCACAAGGGGCAGGGGGGCCAAAGACATGAACCGGAGATCCTTACGCGTCGATGCCGTGGTAATCCTTGTACCAGCGGGCGAAACGGGGCAGCCCCTCGGTGATGGGGGTGCGGGGGGTGAAGCCGATGGCCTGCCGGGTGGCCTCGATGTCGGCGAAGGTGGCGGGCACGTCGCCGGGCTGCATCGGCTCCAGGACCATCTCGGCCTTGCGGTCCAGGGCTTTCTCCAGCACGCCGATGAAGTCCATCAGGGATTCGCTGCGGTGGTTGCCCAGGTTGAACACCCGGTGGCGCACCCCGTCCTCGTCCGGCGGGGGCGGGTGGTCCAGGGTGGCCAGAATCCCGTTCACGATGTCGTCGATGTAGGTAAAATCCCGCTGCATCCGCCCGTGGTTGAACACCCGGATCGGGCGCCCGGCCATGATGGCGTCGGCGAACAGATAGGCGGCCATGTCGGGCCGCCCCCACGGGCCGTAGACGGTGAAGAACCGCAAGCCCGTGGCCGGCAGCCCGTACAGGTGGCTGTAGCAATGGGCGATCAGTTCCCCTGCCTTCTTGGTGGCGGCATACAGCGACACCGGGCGGTCCACCCGGTCGGCCACCGAAAAGGGCATGGTCTTGTTGCCGCCGTAGACCGACGAGCTGCTGGCATAGACCGCGTGGGTCAGCCGGGGCATCCGCCGGGCCGCTTCCAACATCACCGTATGCCCCATGACGTTGGCGTCGATGTAGGCATAGGGGTTTTCCAGCGAATAGCGCACCCCGGCCTGGGCCGCCAGATGAATCAGGCCGGTGGCCTGATTCATTTCCGGGTCCAGGGCGGCGATGGCGTCGCGGTCGGCGATGTCGGCGCGGAAGAAGCGGAACCCCGGCCGGCCGGTCAGCCGGGCCAGACGCGCTTCCTTCAACGCCACGGAATAATAGTCGTTGAGGGAATCGATACCAACCACCGCCTGCCCACGCGCCAGCAGGGCTTCGGCCACATGCATTCCGATGAAGCCGGCAACGCCGGTCACGACGATTGTCATCCGTGTTTTCCCCCGGTCCCGGCCCCATGTCATCGGCTGGGCTGTTTTAAGAACGGCTTGCGTTTTATGCCCGATTCACCGACAGGACTCCAGCGTGCATCACCACGGTTGCGCCCGTGCGGCGTCCGGCCCGGTCGGGTGGGGAAAGGAAGATTCCGATGAACAGGCTGTTTTCACACTTTGCCCGCTGGGTGGAGCGCCAGACCGGGCGCCCGGGTGCCTT
This sequence comes from uncultured Rhodospirillaceae bacterium, assembly GCA_937927415.1. Taxonomy (GTDB): domain Bacteria; phylum Pseudomonadota; class Alphaproteobacteria; order Azospirillales; family Azospirillaceae; genus Azospirillum. The sequence continues at coordinate 10,736 of CALBDS010000037.1, read as the reverse complement.
CGTCCTGGCCTTTGCGGTGGTTCTGGTGTGGGGGGCGACCGGGCCGCTGTTCCATTTTTCCGACACGTGGCAACTGGTCATCAACACCGGCACCACCATCGTCACCTTTCTGATGGTGTTCATCATCCAGAACGCCCAGAACCGCGACACCGAAGCCATCCACCTGAAGCTGGATGAACTGATCCGCGTCACCACCGCCCGCAACGGCATGATCGACCTGGAAGAGCGGTCCGACGAGGAGATGGACGAGGTGAAGCGCGACTTCGACCGCCTTGCCGCCGCCGCCGCCCACACCCTGGCCAAGACCATTGATGAAAAGGTCGAGCAGGCGGTGGAGGACGAGGTGAACGAGGCGCTGAGCAAGCGCGGCCTGGGGGCTGGGGACGCGGGCTGAGGCGGCGGGCGTCCCGTGCGGATCAGGGCCGGATCAGGTGGCGGAACACCCGCTCGGCTTCGGCCAGGGCGGCGGCCTGTTCTTCCGGGCACCGGGGCGGCGGGCCGGGCCGCTCCAACTCGTCGCGGATGAAGGCGTCAAGCACCGGCCACGGGGCATCGTCCCCCAGTTCCGACACCTGGGCCTTGCGTTCCAGCAGCGTGCCCACGGCGTCGCGGATGCCGGGCGACAGATCGATGCCGGCCATCAGCGCGGGCAGGTCCATGGGCACGGTCCCGCCCGCGTGGGTGCGCAGCCAGACCAGGGCGCAGGCCGGACGCAGGGCATAGAGGTATTTCTTCAGCTTGATCCGTGGCCGTCCATTGATGAAGCCGGTGAACATGGTGTGGGTCAGGCTGCGGTAATGGCGCCACGTCGCCGGGCGGTTGACGATCCGGGCCGCCAGATCCCGCAGCGTGTCCAGGGCCGCCCCGTCGGCGCGGTAGAGGATGGGGGAGGTCAGCCATTCCACCGGCACCGCGTTCCCCTTGGCCAGCAGGGTCAGGGCCTTGGGCAGATCCCAGCCGTTGACGTCCAGCACCGCGTCGGGCGGGATCTCGATCACGTCGCGCACCGGGGACAGCGTCAGATACCCGTCGCGCGGCCGGGCATAGACGAAACGCACATCGTAATCGCTGTCGGGGGAGGGAAAGCCCCAGGCGCGGCTGCCCGATTCCACAGCGAACAGGATGCGCACCCCATGGTCCCGTTCCACACGGTCGAGGACGGCGGCAATGCGCTGTCGCATGGCGGGGGATACGGTGCTCATGACGATGGTGCCCTCAAACGAAAAAAAACGGCGCGGCCCCCCGCCGGACCACGGGCGAGAGATACATTCATCCGATATCGGATGCAACTATATCTTTTGCTTTGTCTGCCGAGGCGCGCGGGCCGTCCCCGCCCTTGACAGCCGTGCCGCGGGACCGATCTACTGCCTTTCCGATTTCTATTATGGATAAGGCGATACAGCGGACATGGCGCCTGTTAAGAAGAACCCGGCGGGTCTGAACCCGCTTCAGCTCAAGACCCTGACCCTGCTGCAGGAAGTGGCGCGGCTGGGCAACACCCCGGCGGCGGACGCCGAGGGTGGCTTCGTCATCACCGGCCTGCCGCACGCTCACGGCAACCATTTCCATCTGGGCGATGCCGTGGTGGCCAGCCGTGACGCTACCGGCCTGAACAACCCCGCCGTCTGGACCGTGCTGGAGCGCAAGGGCATGATCGCCCGCAGCGCCGGCGGTCCGGTGGTCACCGCCGCCGGCATGGCCTATGACACCGGTATGCGCGATTCCATCCTGCACCGTTCGGACCACTGAGGCCACGGAACCGCCATGGCTGCCGGCGACAAGACCGATGCCAAGGCCCAACGGCTGGCCGCTGCACTCCGCGCCAACCTGAAGCGCCGCAAGGAACAGGCCCGCCGCCGGGCGGACGAGGGGGAGGAAACCCTTCCACCCCCCGCCCCGGACCGCCCCGCGCCAGACGGCCCGACGCCGGACAGCAATGACGAGGGTGCAGCTTGAGTAACCGCCCGCGCTCGGCTAAAACGCGGGCGGTTTTCCGTTTTCATCCTGGTTTTTCTTTGAGAGGGAGTGTGCGGCGATGGGCATCATGCCGGATACCTGGATTCGCGCAATGGCCGGGTCGCACGGCATGATCGAGCCGTTCGTGGACCGTCAGGAACGCTCGGGCGTCATCTCCTACGGCCTCAGCTCCTACGGCTACGACGCGCGGGTGGCCGACGAGTTCAAGATCTTTACCAACGTCGATAACGCCATCGTCGATCCCAAGCAGTTTTCCGAAAACAGCTTCGTGGACCGCAAGACCGACGTCTGCATCATCCCGCCCAACAGCTTCGCGCTGGCCCGCACGGTGGAGTATTTCCGCGTGCCCCGCGACGTGCTGGTCATCTGCCTGGGCAAGAGCACCTATGCCCGCTGCGGCCTGATCGTCAACGTCACGCCGCTGGAACCGGAATGGGAAGGGCATGTGACGCTGGAAATCTCCAACACCACGCCGCTGCCCGCCAAGGTCTACGCCAACGAGGGGCTGTGCCAGTTCCTGTTCCTCAAGGGCGATACGATCTGTGAAACCTCCTATGCCGACAAATCGGGCAAATACATGGGGCAGAAGGGCGTGACCCTGCCGCGCCTGTAACGGTCCCGTCTTTCTGCCCAACCCCCTCTTCTCCTCGTCAGGATTCTTCAGATCATGGACAAGATCCGCATCCGCGGCGGCCGCCCGCTTCATGGCACCATTGCGGTGGGCGGGGCAAAAAACGCTGCCCTGCCGCTGATGACGGCGAGCCTGCTGACCGACGAAACGCTGGTTCTGAAGAACCTGCCGATCCTGGCCGACATCAACACCCTGTGCAATCTGCTGCTCCAGCACGGCGTCGGCATCCGTATGGAGGGAGCCGGCGGCGACTGCGCCGGCCGGGTGGTGGAGCTGAACGCCCGCGACATCACCAACACCACCGCCCCGTACGATCTGGTGCGCAAGATGCGCGCCAGCGTGCTGGTGCTGGGGCCGCTGGTGGCCCGCTGCGGCCAGGCGCGGGTGTCGCTGCCCGGCGGCTGCGCCATCGGCGCCCGCCCGGTGGACCTGCACATCAAGGGGCTGCAGGCCATGGGGGCCGAGATCGTGCTGGACGGCGGCTATATGGTCGCCCGTGCGCCCAACGGCCTGCGTGGGGCGGAATTCGCCTTTCCCAAGGTGTCGGTGGGGGCGACGGAAAACCTGCTGATGGCCGCCACGCTGGCGCGGGGCGAAACCAAGCTCATCAACGCCGCCCGTGAGCCGGAAGTCACCGATCTGGCCCATTGTCTGGTCGCCATGGGGGCCGACATCAGCGGCATCGGCACCGACACCCTGCGCATCCGCGGGGTGGAGCGGCTGCACGGCGCCACCCACCGCATCGTGTCGGACCGCATCGAAACCGGCACCTATGCCATGGCCGCCGCCATCACCGGCGGGCGGCTGGAGATCACCAACACCAGCATCGACCTGATCCAGTCGGCGGTGACGGTGCTGGAACAGGCGGGCGTCGAATTCACCCCCACCGCCGACGGCATCATCGTGTCGCGGGCCAACGGCGATCTGCTGGGCGTGGACGTGATGACCGAGCCGTTCCCCGGTTTCCCCACCGATCTTCAGGCCCAGATGATGGCGCTGATGAGCACGGCCAAGGGGGCGGCCATGATTACGGAAACCATCTTCGAGAACCGTTTCATGCACGCGCCGGAATTGATGCGGATGGGTGCCCGCATCACCGTCCACGGCTCCTCGGCCCTGGTGCGGGGGACGGAGCGGCTGACGGGAGCGCCGGTGATGGCGACCGACCTGCGTGCATCGGTGTCTCTGGTGCTGGCGGGTCTTGCGGCGGCGGGAGAAACGCTTATCTCCCGTGTGTATCATCTGGACCGCGGGTATGAGCAGCTTGAAGCCAAGCTGTCCGCCTGCGGCGCCGATATCGAACGGCTGACCGACGACGATTGATGCTTTGAGGGGGGCTATGACCGCTGCCACGCCGATCCGCTTGCTGGCCGAGGACGCCGACGATCTGAAGGTTGTCTCCGCCTGTCTGCAGGACGCCATCGTGCCCTTGTCGGAAATGGGGTTCCAGCCCGACGCGGGACGGTTCGTGCTGGTGGTCAACCGCTTCAAATGGGAAACCGCCGGCCGGGCGCGCCCGGCCGCCGGTCCCACCGCCGATGACGACGACCTCTACCCCTATGAACGCACCCATTGCGCCGTGCGGTTCGAAGGGGTGACGGCGGTCAAGGCCCGCGGCATCGACCTTATGGACCGTCACCAGATGCTGGAGCTTCTGGCGCTGGAGCCGGGGGCGGCGGGGATCACCCTGCATTTCGCCGGCGGTGGCGGCATCCGGCTGGACGCCGCCCGCTGGTCCTGTCTGGTGGAGGATCTGGGCGATCCCTGGCCCACCGCCACCATGCCCAACCACCCGGACGCCGCGTGACCGGCCCCACAGGGCCGCTGGATCTGAACGATTGGCCGGAAACCCCGGAACAGGCGGTACCGGTGCAGGAACGCTTGCGCACCCTGGTCATCGACCGGGATGACGCCCCGTGGCCCCCGGCCCGCATCGCCGCGGTGGATGCCCATTACAGCGAACAGGACGGCAAGACCTGGGCAGCGGTGGCAGAGGTCGATCCCGATACGCTGGAATTGACCCGCTCGGTGCTGCTGGCCCAGCCGACGCGCTTTCCCTACGTTCCCGGTTTCCTGTCGTTCCGCGAGGTGCCGGCCATGGTGGCGGCGCTGGCGTTGCTGCCCGCTCCGCCCGATCTGGTGGTGGTGGACGGGCAGGGGCTGGCCCATCCGCGCCGCTTCGGGCTGGCCTGTCATCTGGGGGTGGTGACGGGGCTGCCGACCATCGGCATCGCCAAATCCCGGCTGGTGGGCCGCTACGCCGAGCCGGGGCCGGAGCGCGGCGCCTCGTCGCCGATGTTCCACCGCAAGGAAATGGTGGGGGTGGCCCTGCGCACGCGCACGGGCATCCGGCCGGTCTTCGTGTCGGTGGGGCACCGGGTCGGGCTGGCCCGCGCGGTGGATCTGGTGCTGCGCCTGTCCCCCAAATGGCGCCTGTCGGAGCCGATCCGGCTGGCCGATGCGGTCTCGCGGATGCACGCGCCGTAACCGTGGTGTGCGGGAACCGATGACGGTGTTTCCGGTTGGCGGGGCATTGCCGCAACCAGGAGAAAGGCACCGTCATGGCTCAGAAGCTGACCGGAAAGACCGTTGCCGTCCTTGCCACCGACGGCTTCGAGCAGGTGGAACTGACCGAGCCGGTGAAGGCGCTGAAGGACGCGGGCGCCACCGTCCGCGTCATTGCGCCCAAAACCGGACAAATCCAGGGGTGGAATCATCAGGACAAGGGCGATTCCGTGCCGGTGGACGAAGCACTGGACGCCAGCGACCCCAGCCGTTACGACGCGCTGGTGCTGCCCGGCGGGGTGATGAACCCCGACGCCCTGCGGCTGGAGCCGAAAGCCATCGACTTCGTGCGCAGCTTCGTCCAGTCGGGCAAGCCCATCGCCGCCATCTGTCACGGCCCATGGACCCTGATCGACGCCGGCGGGGTGGCGGGGCGGCGCGTGACCTCGTGGCCGTCGCTGAAAACCGACCTCAGCAACGCCGGGGCTGCGTGGTCCGACGAGCCGGTGGTCACCGACCGCGGGCTTGTCACCTCACGCAAGCCCGACGACATCCCCGCCTTTGTCAAAAAGATGATTGAGGAATTCGCCGAAGGCAGCCACAACCGTCACGCGGCTGAGTAATTTTTAGGCGTGCCGGAAAAAGAGCCGGCCCCGCTTCTGTCAAGCGGGGCCGGCTTGGCATGTCCGCTTCTTTATAAAAGAAAAACCTGATTTTTCAAAAGTCAAGAAACTGTGATTCACAAATCAATCATGGTGATGGCAATGATTTTTCTTTTCACAAAATGATATTTCGGGCGGATCGGTTCATTCATTTGGCGTGCCCCGGAAGTGGGTCTGGTCACGGAACAGCCAGAAGCGCAGCTTTTCATCCTATCACCGGCCAATTTTTCATCAGAAGAGGTGGGTTTTTATGAGCACACACCCCTTGCCCGATTCCGCACGCTCATCATCCATCGATGCCGGTCCGCCGTCACGGGGGCGGGAAATCGCCGTTTTCCTGCTTCTTGCGGTTGTGATCTGGCCGTTCCTGTCCGTCGCGGTGGTGGGGGGCTATGGGTTTCTGGTGTGGATGTCGCAGATGATCTTCGGCCCGCCGGGGCCGCCGCCGGTGTGAGGGCCGTACCATGCCCTTTCCCCTTTCCCATTCGCGGCGCGGCTTTCTGCGCGGGCGGCGCGCGGCGGCGGAGCCGGTGCGGCCCCCCTGGGCACGGCGGGCGGCGTTCACCGACCTGTGCACCCGTTGCAGCGCCTGTGTTTCCGCCTGCCCTGACAATCTGATCGTGCCGGGGGACGGCGGCTTTCCCGTCGTCGATTTCCGTAGGGGGGAGTGCAGCTTCTGCGGTGCCTGCGCGTCCGCCTGTCCCCAGCCGCTGTTCGACCGGGCGGCGGTGCCCTGGACGGTCACGGTTGCCGTCGCCCCCGCCTGTCTGTCGCTGCAGCGGGTGGTCTGCCGAAGCTGCGGCGAAGTCTGCCCGGCGGGGGCCATCCGTTTCGCTCTGGCCCCCGGCGGGGCGGCTGAACCGCGGGTGGAGGCGTCGGCCTGCACCGGCTGCGGCGCCTGTGTGGCCGCCTGTCCCGTGGGGGCCGTGTCCATAACCCCAGCCGAGGGAGGCAGCCATGCACATCCCTGATGACCGGACCAGCCGGGACGGTCCCCAGCGCGAACATCATCTGGCCTCGCTGCTGGTGCATGTGCGGCCCGACCGGCGGGATGCGGTGCGGGCGGCGGCATCGGCCCTGTCCGGCGTCGAAATCCACGCCGAGCAGGACGGCAAGATGGTGGTGACGGTGGAAGGCCCGAGCGAAGGGTGGATTGCCGAGCGGATGACCGCCCTTCACCTGACCGACGGCGTGCTGTCGGCGGTCATGGTTTTCCATCACCTGGAAACACACCCCCCCGAAACACAAACGGAAACCGACGGTTTCCCCGTAAGGCCTTAAGGTTGAGGAAAGGGAAACGTCCATGATGGATCGACGGGATTTCATCAAGGCCCAGGCGATTGCTGCGGCTGCCGCCGCGGGTGGAATCAGCCTGCCGGCGGTCGCCCAGACCTCGGCGGTGGCGGGCGAAGACGCGGCGTTGAAATGGGCGAAGGCGCCGTGCCGCTTTTGCGGCACCGGCTGCGGCGTGATGGTGGCGACCAAGAACAACCGCGTCGTCGCCACCCACGGCGACATGCAGGCGGAGGTCAACCGCGGCCTGAACTGCGTGAAGGGTTATTTCCTGTCCAAGATCATGTACGGCCAGGATCGCCTGACCCGCCCGCTGCTGCGCATGCGCGACGGGCAGTATCACAAGGACGGCGAATTTCAGCCGGTGTCCTGGGACCGCGCCTTTGACGAGATGGCCCGCCAATGGAAGCGGGTGCTGACGGAAAAGGGGCCGGACGCGGTGGGCATGTTCGGGTCCGGCCAATGGACGATCTGGGAGGGGTATGCCGCGTCCAAGCTGATGCGCGGCGGCTTCCGCACCAACAATCTCGATCCCAACGCCCGTCACTGCATGGCTTCGGCGGCGGTGGCCTTCATCCGCACCTTCGGCATGGACGAGCCGATGGGCTGCTACGATGATTTCGAGCACGCCGACGCCTTCGTCCTGTGGGGATCGAACATGGCGGAGATGCACCCCATCCTGTGGACGCGCATCACCGACCGCCGCCTGTCCCACAGCCATGTCAAGGTGGCGGTGCTGTCCACCTTCGAGCACCGCACTTTCGAACTGGCCGACATTCCCATGGTCTTCGTGCCGGGGACCGATCTGGCGATCCTGAACTTCATCGCCAACCACATCATCCGGACCGGGCGGGTCAACCGGGACTTCGTGGACAAGCACTGCAACTTCCGTCTGGGCCAGAAGGACATCGGCTATGGCCTGCGGCCCGAGCATGTTCTGGAGGTGCGGGCGGCGAACGCCAAGGATCCGACCGACTCCAAGCCCATCGATTTCGACGCCTTCGCCGCCTTCGTCAGCGAATACACGGTGGAAAAGACCGCACAGCTGACCGGCGTGCCGCAGGAACGGCTGCTGGCCCTGGCCGAGTTGTACGCCGACCCGAAGATCAAGGTCATGTCCCTGTGGACTATGGGCTTCAACCAGCACGTGCGCGGCGTGTGGGTCAACCACATGGTCTACAACATCCATCTGCTGACCGGAAAAATCTCCGAACCGGGCAACAGCCCGTTCTCCCTGACCGGCCAGCCGTCGGCCTGCGGCACCGCGCGGGAGGTGGGGACCTTCGCCCACCGGCTGCCCGCCGACATGCAGGTGGCCAACCCCACCCACCGCGCCCACACCGAACAGGCGTGGAAGCTGCCCAAGGATCTGTTGCCGGGCAAGATCGGCTATCACGCGGTGCTGATGGACCGGATGCTGCACGACGGCAAGCTGAACGCCTATTGGATCCAGGTGAACAACAACCTTCAGGCAGCCCCCAACACCGAGAACGAGACCTATCCGGGATACCGCAACCCGGACAATTTCATCGTGGTGTCGGATGCCTATCCCACGGTCACCGCGTCGGCGGCCGACCTGATCCTGCCCGCCGCCATGTGGGTGGAGAAGGAGGGGGCTTACGGCAACGCCGAACGCCGCACCCATTTCTGGCACCAGCTTGTCACCGCCCCCGGCGAGGCGCGGTCGGATCTGTGGCAGATCATGGAATTTTCCAAGCGTTTCACCACCGACGAGGTGTGGCCCAAGGCGATTCTGGACGCCAACCCCGCCTATCGCGGCAAGACCCTGTTCGACGTGCTGTTCCGCAACGGCACCGTGGACCGCTTCCCCCTCTCCGACCTGGATCCCGGCTATGAGAACCAGGAATCCAAGGACTTCGGCTTTTACGTGCAGAAGGGGCTGTTCGAGGAATACGCCGATTTCGGGCGCGGCCACGGCCATGATCTGGCGCCGTTCGACACCTATCATCAGGTGCGCGGCCTGCGCTGGCCGGTGGTCAAGGGCCAGGAAACCCGCTGGCGCTACCGCGAGGGGCTGGACCCCTTCGTCCCAGCGGGGGAGGGGGTCAAATTCTACGGCAACCCCGACGGCAAGGCGAACATCTTCGCCTTTCCCTATGAACCGCCGGCGGAAACGCCCGACACGGATTTCGACCTGTGGCTGGTGACGGGCCGGGTGCTGGAACACTGGCATTCCGGGTCCATGACCATGCGGGTGCCGGAACTGTACCGCGCCATGCCCATGGCGATGGTGTTCATGCACCCCGACGACGCCCAGGCCCGCGGCCTGCGCCGTGGGTCGGAGGTGAAGGTGGTGTCGCGGCGCGGCGAGATCCGCACCCGCGTGGAAACCCGCGGGCGCAACAAGCCGCCGCGTGGGGTGATCTTCGTGCCGTGGTTCGATTCCGCCCGCCTCATCAACAAATGCACCCTGGACGCCACGGATCCGATCAGCAAGCAGACCGACTTCAAGAAATGCGCCGTCAAAGTGGTGCCGGCCTGAGTCGGGGGGAGGATCACCATCATGCGCCCGTTCCTGTATGCCGCGCTTGCGGCACTGCCCTTTCTGGCCCCGGCCCTGCTGACGGCCCAGACGCCCCCTTTGCGCCTTGATTCCCCGTTCCGTCCGCCGGTGGCCTTCACCGACGAGAACCCGGCCCCGCCGGTGCCGGCGGACGTGACCGACGACCGGCGGGTTGCCCGCAACTATCCCGAACAGCCGCCGGTGATCCCGCACAACATCCGCGATTACCAGATCACCACCAACACCAACCGCTGCCTGACCTGCCACAGCCGCCAGTACACCGAGGCGTCGCAGGCCCCGATGATCAGCATCACCCATTACGTGGACCGCGAGGGGCAGACCCTGGGCGGGGTGTCGCCGCGGCGGTACTTTTGCCTGCAATGCCATGTGCCGCAGACGGTGGCCCGGCCGCTGGTGCCCAACACCTTCACCGACATCGACAGCCTGATGAGCCGGCCCGCTCCGGGCGGGGGGCAGCCATGAGAGTGCCCGGCTTTCTGCTGCGGCCCTGGCGGATCATCGCCGGTCCCGCCCGCTTTCTCAGCCTGGGCTTCCTGACGCTCGGCGGTTTTGCCGCGGGGGTGATGTTCTGGGGTGGCTTCAACACGGCGCTGGAGGCGACCAACAGGGAAGCCTTCTGTATCAGTTGCCACGAGATGCGCGCCAACCCCTATGAGGAGTTGAAGACCACCATCCACTTCACCAACCGTTCCGGGGTGCGGGCCACCTGTCCCGATTGCCATGTGCCCCACCCGTGGACCGACAAGATCGCCCGCAAGATGCAGGCGTCGAAAGAGGTGTGGGGCAAGATCTTCGGCACCATCGACACCCGCGACAAGTTCGTCGCCAAGCGCCGCGAACTGGCCGAACACGAATGGGCGCGGCTGAAAGCCAACGATTCCCTGGAATGCCGCAACTGCCACTCGGCGGAATCCATGGACATCACCAGACAGGGGGCACGCGCCGCCCGCATCCATCAGCAGTACCTGTTCACCCGGCAACGCACCTGCATCGACTGTCACAAGGGCATCGCCCACCAGTTGCCCGACATGAACGGCGTTCCGCCGGGCTGGAGCGAAAGCGGGGCGACTGCCCCATAGGCGCTAGGATAAGATATCAAGCAGGTCGTCAATCTGAGACTTGC
>CALBDS010000036.1 GCA_937927415.1 uncultured Rhodospirillaceae bacterium | reverse complement strand
ACGCAAGTCTCAGATTGACCACCTGCTTGATATCTTATCCTAGCGCATATGGGGCTGCCGCCCCGGCCCCGCTTGGAGGTTGCACCTCCAAACCTCCGCTCTTTTTTATCGATAAAAAAGAAGGGGGTTTGGGGGGCACCCCAAACGGGTTTGGGCGGTAGCCCATCGCTCCGTCAGGCGAACAGGGCGCTTGGGGCGGTGACCGCGTGCTCCTTCAGGATGGCGTCGGACATCGCCGACACCTCAACCAGTTGCACCTCATAGCCCCACAGGTTGGCGATGTGGCGCAGCACCGCTTTGGCATCGCTTTCGTCCAGCAACACGCCGTTGGTCACCCGGTGGTGCAGGATCAGTTTGCGGTCGCCGGCCAGATCCACATCGACGATCTGGATATCGGGTTCCAGATAGGCCAGATCGTACTGGCGCGCCAGCATCCGCCGCAGGTTGCGGTAACCGCGTTCGTTGTGAATGTGCTCGACGATCAGGTTGGGGTCTTCGGCGTCGTCGTGCACGGCGAACAGCTTCATCTTCCGCATCAGGTACGGGCTGAGGTACTGCAGGACGAAGCTTTCGTCGCGGAAATTGGCCCAGGCATCACGCAGCGCGCCCATCCCGTCACCGCAGCCGGCCAGATCGGGGAACCACTCCCGGTCCTCCTCGGTCGGGTTTTCGGCGATGCGCTGGATGTCCTGCATCATGGCGAAGCCCAGGGCATAGGGGTTGATGCCGGAAAAACGCTGATCGTCAAAATCGGGCTGGAACACGACGCTGGTGTGGGAATGCAGGAATTCCAGCATGGCGCCGTCGCTGATCTGCCCCTTCTGATGCAGCCGGTTCATGATGGTGTAGTGGGTGTAGGTGGCACACCCCTCGTTCATCAGCTTGGTCTGCTTCTGGGGATAGAAATACTGCGCGATGTGGCGGACGATGCGCAGGATTTCCCGCTGCCAGTGCTCCAGCCGCGGCGCCTTCTTTTCCAGGAAGTAGAGGATGTTTTCCTCCGGCAGGCCCAGCAGCTTCTTGCGCTCGCTGAGCGTGCGCGACGGCGGACGGCTGCCCGCCGCCGGTTTCGGCACGGTGCGCCACAGGTCGTTGAAGGTTTCCTCTTCGTACTGCTGGCGGCTTTGCTGGCGCTTGCGCTCCTCGCTCAGGTCCAGAGGGCGTTTCTTGGGGTATTTGTGCACACCCTGGGTCATCAGCGCGTGGGCGGCGTCCAGCACTCGTTCGACGGCGGCAAGGCCGTAGCGTTCCTCGCACTGGGTGATGTAGGCCTTGGCGAATTCCAGATAGTCCAGAATGCCCTTGGCATCGGTCCACTGCTGGAAAAGCTGGTTGTTCTTGAAGAAATGATTGTGGCCGAAGGCGGCGTGGGCAATCACCAGCGTCTGCATCGTCATGGTGTTTTCTTCCATGATGTAGCTGATGCAGGGGCTGGAATTGATGACGATCTCGTACGCAAGGCCGCGGTATCCCTTGCGGTAGAGCATCTCGTCACGGGCGAAATGCTTGCCGAACGACCAATGCCTGTACATCAGCGGCATGCCGATGGACGAATAGGCGTCCAGCATCTGTTCGGCGGTGATGACCTCGATCTGGTTGGGATAGGTGTTCAGGCCCATGTCGTTGAGCGCGATGTCCTCCACCGCGTCATAGACCCGCTTGATCTTGTCGTAATCCCAATCGGCCCCGTCGTAAAGGAGGCCCGCCGGCTTGGTCAGAACGGTGGTCATGCTGTCTCCTCAATCACAACGGGTCAGGCGCCCACCTTGTCCTTGGCGAACAGGTCGCGGAACACGGGGTAGATTTCCCGCCGCGACCGCACCCGCCGCATAGCCAGCGGCAGGGTGGGGGCCTGCACGATCTTGTACGTTCGCCACAGCTCGGTTTCCCGGCCCAGCGCCGACAGGCCCATGTTGTGTTCCGCCGCCACTTCGATATAGGCGAAGTACTGGCACATGGGCAGGATGACATCCCGCAGCAGGGTGGCCGATTTGGCGTTGTCCGACGACATGTTGTCGCCGTCCGACGCCTGGGCGGCGTAGATGTTCCATTCCTGATCGGGGTAGCGTTCGCGCACGATGCGCTGCATCTCCTCCAGCGCCGTGGACACCACGGTGCCGCCGGTTTCGGTGGAATAGAAGAAGGTTTCCTCATCCACCTCCTTGGCTTCGTGGGTGTGGCGGATGAAGACGATATCGACGGAGCGGTACCGGCGCTTCAGGAACAGGTACAGCAGCATGAAGAACCGTTTGGCGAGGTCCTTCATGTGCTCGGTCATCGACCCCGACACGTCCATCAGGCAGAACATCACCGCCTGCGCGATGGGCTTGGGCACCGTCTCGAAACGGTTGTAGCGCACATCGATGGGATCGATGAAGGGGATGCGTTTGGAACGGGTGGTCTGGCGGGCGTAGCGTTCGCGCAACTCCTCCAGCAGGGTGGGGTCGCCGTTTTCGGCCTCCAGCTTGGCGATTTCCCGTTCCAGATCGAACAGTTCGTCCACCTTGGGCCGGCGCAGCGCGATGCGGCGGCTCAGGCTGTTGCGCATGGTGCGGACGAGGTTCAGGTTCGACGGCGATCCGGTGACCGAGTAGCCCGCCCGCGTCAGGGTGTGGGATTCCGACTGCTTGACCCGCTGCTTGACCAGATCGGGCAGTTCCAGATCCTCAAGGAAGATGTCGAGGAACTCTTCCCGCGACAGGACGAAGCGGAAATCATCCTCGCCCTCGCCGTCGGGGCTACCCTCGTTGCCGCCACCCCCGCCCCCGCTGGGGGGGCGGGCGATGGTGTCCTTTTCCACGAACTCCTTGTTGCCGGGCACCACATAGTCACGGATGCCGCCCGACTGGGCACGGTGAAACGAGGGTTCCCGCACGCCGCCGGCCGAGATGGTGATTTTGTCACCATTCTCGATGTCCTGGATACCGCGCTTGGAGGAGGCTTCGCGGACGGCTTTGACCACCTGCTCCTTGGCACGGCGCAGGAACCGCTGGCGGTTGGCCAGGCTCTTGCCCTGCGGGTTCCGGCGGCGGTCGATGATGTTCATCAATGGAAAGCCCTCGTTTCCGTGATCCCTGGAGCGATGGCAGGCGGGGTTATCCGGCCTGCTTCACGCGCATGTACCATTCGACCAGCCGGCGGACCTGCCGTTCCGTATAGCCGCGGGTCATCATGCGGGTGACGAACTCGTTGTGCTTCTTCTCCGTGTCGCCGTCCTTCTTGGACCCGAAGGAGATCACCGGCAGCAGATCCTCCACCTGGGAGAACATCCGCTTCTCGATCACCTCACGGATCTTTTCATAGGACGTCCACGACGGGTTGCGGCCACCGTTGTTCGCCCGTGCGCGGAGCGCGAATTTCACCACCTCGTTGCGGAAATCCTTCGGGTTGGCGATGCCCGCCGGTTTTTCGACCTTGGTCAGTTCCTGGTTCAGCAACTCGCGGTTCATCAGCTGGCCGGTGTCGGGATCCTTGAAATCCTGATCCTCGATCCAGGCGTCGGCATAATCGACATAGCGGTCGAACAGGTTCTGTCCATAGTCGTGATAGGATTCCAGATAGGCTTTCTGAATCTCGTTGCCGATGAATTCAGCGTAACGGGGCCCCAGGTCGGCCTTGATGAACTCCAGATAACGCTTCTCGGTTTCCTCCGGGAACTGTTCACGCTTGATCGATTGCTCCAGGATGTACATCAGGTGAACGGGATCGGCGGCGATCTCGCTGGAGTCATAGTTATAGGTGGCGGCCAGCACCTTGAAGGCGAAGCGGGTGGAAATTCCGTCCATCCCCTCGTCCACGCCCGCCTGATCGCGGTACTCCTGCATGGATTTGGCCTTGGGGTCGGTTTCCTTCAGGCTTTCGCCGTTGTAGACGCGCATCTTGGAATAGAGGCTCGAATTCGGATGGTCGCGCAGGCGCGACAGCACCGAGAAGCGGGCCAGCATTTCCATCGTCGCCGGGGCGCACGGGGCCTGCGACAGGTCGGATCCCTGGATCAGCTTCTCATAGATGTGCTGCTCCTCGTCCACCCGCAGGCAATAGGGCACCTTGATGACGCAAATGCGGTCGATGAAGGCCTCGTTGTTCTTGTTGTTCTTGAACGATTGCCATTCCGCTTCGTTCGAGTGGGCCAGGATCACGCCCTGGAACGGAATGGCGCCGATGTTCTCCGACCCGACATAGTTGCCTTCCTGCGTGGCGGTCAGCAGGGGGTGCAGCATCTTGATCGGGGCCTTGAACATTTCGACGAATTCCAGCAACCCCTGGGTGGCCCGGTTCAGGCCGCCGGAGAAGGAATAGGCGTCGGGGTCGTTCTGGCTGAACATCTCCAGCTTGCGGATATCGACCTTGCCCACCAGCGAAGAGATGTCCTGGTTGTTCTCGTCGCCGGGTTCGGTCTTGGTCACGCAGATCTGGCGTAGCTTGCTGGGGTGCAGCTTGACCACCCGGAAACGGGAGATGTCGCCGCCGAACTCGTCAAGCCGCTTGATGGCCCACGGACTCATCAGCCCGGTCAGCCGGCGCCGGGGAATGCCGTAGCGGTCCTCCAGGATCGGCCCCATCTCGTCGGGGCTGAACAGACCCAGCGGGCTTTCGAACACGGGCGAGATGTCCTTGCCCGCCTTCAGCACATAGATGGGGTTCTTTTCGGTCAGGGTCTTCAGCCGTTCGGCGAGCGAGGATTTGCCGCCGCCCACCGGACCCAGCAGGTAGAGGATCTGTTTCCTTTCTTCCAGCCCCTGGGCGGCATGGCGGAAGAAGCCCACGATGCGCTCGATGGTTTCTTCCATGCCGAAGAAGTCGGCAAAGGCCGGATAGACCTGGATGGTTCGGTTCATGAAGATGCGCCCGATCCGCGCATCCTTGGCCGTATCGACGAGCTTCGGTTCGCCGATGGCGGCGAGCAGTCGCTCGGCGGCCGAGGAATACATCATCGGATCGTCGCGGCAGCCTTCAAGGTATTCCATGAGGGACATTTCGTATTCACGACGCCCCTCATAGTTCTGTGCGTAACGGGAAAAGATGTCTTCGGCCGGGAACATGCGTCGCTCCGTCTGATCAATCCCAAGGATACGCCGTGATGCTGCTGCCCATCGGCGCAGGAGGTGCGCGGCTGGATGGGCCGGCCATCGGCGGGCAGGGTCCGGACAGGCCCCGCCGCCCGCGGATCACCGGGCGAAAGGTGCGTGTGCCGGTCCGGCGCGGACCGATCACGGGCGGCGGCCAGAACGGCCCGCCTGTAAGGAATGTAATGCCTAGGCTAGGGCTTTCCAGCCGTCTCCGGGCATCATCTGCACAAGGCCGTGCGGAACAGGAAATCGGAAAACCGGGGGCCGGGACGTTTGAGTGTGCGGGTGGAGCCGGCACCAGCCGTTCGGTGGGGACAGGCGGATTGTCGTGCCTCATGCCGTGACCCTCCATTCCAACCCTGGCCGATGGGCGCCGTTCCGGCTTACCCAACGGATTTATGAGGGTTAAGGTCAGTTTGCAGTGCAACGATTAACAAAAAACGTCCAGGCACCCACCCATACGCACCGGCCCATATTCACCCATTGAACCGGCAAGAGGTCAGTGTCCCACTATAAACACAGGAACAGCAAGAGCCGATCTCACCTCTTTGGAACAGAGGCAAGGTGTGACCTTTCGGCATCAAAAGAGCCGAAGGGGTGGGCCGAGCGGAAAAGACGTGGCAATCAGCCCAGATGAGCGGCCAGCGCCTGGCGCAGGTTGTCCGGCGTGGCCGGTTTCACCAGAAAGGTGCCGGCACCCAGCGCGCGGGCTTCGGCCACCCGGCCTTCGTCGGCGCGGTTGGTCATGAACACCACGGGCAGGGACAGGTCGCGGGCATTGCTGCTGCCGCGCAGGGCCTTGAGAAAACCCAGCCCGTCCATCGGCTGCATTTCCACATCGCACAGGATGATGTCGGGGGCGTGGTCACGCACGGCGCTGAGGCCGCTGGTGCCATCCTGGGCCTGATGCACCGCCCGGAACCCCAGGGCGCCCAGCATCTTGGCCAGGACCATCCGGGTAAACGACTCGTCCTCGATCACCAGAACGGAATAGTCACCGAAGACCGCAGCCGTCATGCCCATCTCCCCTTATCCCCTTAAAATGCGCAAGGGTTTGTTTTCCTTTACGATAGCAATCCGTCGTTTGCAACATGGCTCACGGGTGCGGAACGCGCCGCCTTGCCGATGACGGCGCCGGTCTTTACCCTGTTGTCCTTCTCTCGGCCGTTTTTTTCCGGTGCCCTCATGTCCTTTCTCGACCATATCCGCGGCTGCAACGCCCATGATCTCTCGGGCTTCCGTCCTTTCTCCATCGACGGGGTGCGGGTCGGCTGGGTCCGCCACGATCTGGCGGAGCGGTTGCCCGGTGTGGACCCCGGCTTCGTCGTCACCGCCGGCGCCGTGACTCTGGCCCCGGAGATCCGCGATTTCGAAACCCGGTCGGCCACCCTGGCCCATGCCGCGGCGTTTCTGGTGGAAAGCGGGGTTATCTCTGGTCTGCGCGGGGAATATTACCCGGTGCTCCCCCGCTGGGGGGCGGAGCCGCTGGCCCGGATCGACCGGGCGGCGGTGGTGCCGTTCGGGATCGATGCCTATGGGCTGCACGTCAACGGGTTCGTGCGCATGCCCGATGGCGGGCTGGAGCTGTGGGTGGCCCGCCGGGCGCGGGACCGGGAAATCGCTCCCGGCAAGCTGGACAATCTGGTCGCTGGCGGCCAGCCCATCGGCCTGTCGCTGGCGGAAAATCTGGTGAAGGAAGCGCGGGAGGAAGCGGACATCGCCCCCGACGTGGCATCGCGCGCGGTACCGGTGGGCATCGTCCGCTATTGCCTGGAAACCCCGGTGGGGCTGAAGCCCGATACCATGTTCCTTTACGATCTGGAACTGCCGGCGGATTTCGTCCCCCGCAACACCGACGGCGAGGTGGAACGGTTCGAACGCTGGCCGCTGGCACGGGTGGCGGCGTCGGTGGACGGCACCGATGGCTGGAAGTTCAACTGCAATCTGGTGGTCACCGATTTCCTGATCCGCCACGGCCATCTGACCCCCGACACGCCGGACTACTTGGCCATTGCCTCGGGCCTGCACGGGTGGCCGGAGTCCCTCAGTCGGGAAACCCGGCCATAACCCGGACATCGGCGGGGGAGAGGCCGGACCGGCGCAGGTCACGCAGGCTTTGCGCCCGGTCGCGCTTGGACAGCCGCTCGCCCCAATCGTTGGTCAGCAGCCCGTGGTGGTGCCATTCCGGAACCGGCAGGCCAAGCAGCGCCTGCAAAAGCCGGTGCAGATGGGTGGCGAAGAACAGATCCTCCCCCCGTGTCACCCGCGTGATTCCTTGCAGCGCATCATCCACGGTGACGCTCAGGTGATAGCTGGTGGGGGTGTGCTTGCGGGCCAGCACCACGTCACCCAGAATCTCCGGCGTGGCGTCCTGCCAGCCGCGGGTGCGGTCGAACCAGCGCAGCGGCCCCGCCAGCCCCACCGCCACCCCCACATCCAGCCGCAAGGCCCAGCCGTCGCGGGCCTGCTCCATCCGCTCCCGCCGCTGCTCCGCCGTCAGATGGCGGCAGGTGCCGGGGTAGAGCGGCCCGTCCGGGCCGTGGGGGGCGTGACCGGCGGCGGCGATTTCGGCGGCGATCTCCTTGCGGGAACAGAAGCAGGGATAGATCACCCCCATCGCGTCCAGCCGGGCCAGGGCGGCGGCGTAATCGTCCATGTGATCCGACTGCCGCCGCACCGGCCCGTCCCAGTCCAGCCCCAGCCACGCCAGATCCTCCAGCAGCGCCGTTTCGAAGTCGGGCCGGCAGCGGTGGGGGTCGATATCCTCGATCCGCAGCAGAAACCGCCCCCCCGCGCTGCGGGCGGCGGTCCAGCCGAACAGGGCGGAATGGGCGTGCCCCAGGTGCAGAAAGCCGGTGGGGCTGGGGGCGAAACGGGTGGTCAGGCTCATGCAGCCCTTATACCGGAGCCGCGGCGGGAGAGGGTAGGGGGCGGAAGCGCAGGATGCGGCTTTCGTCCGCTTTCCCCTTGAACCCGCCCGCGGGAAGGTCCAGCCTTTTCCGTCATGACCGACCTGACATCATCCTCCCGCGTTCCCCTGACCGGCCCGGCCTGGGGACCGCTGGCACCCGGACCCGCCCGCCATCTGGTCGTGCTGCTGCACGGTCTGGGGGCGGACGGATCGGACCTGATCGAACTGGCGCCCCATTGGGCCACCGCGGCCCCCCACGCCCGCTTCGTCGCCCCCGACGGGCCGTTCCCCTGCGACATGGCCCCTTATGGCCGGCAGTGGTACAGCCTGCAGGACCGCGCGCCGCCGGTGGTGTGGGCGGGGATCGAGCGGGCGGCACCGCTGCTGAACGCCTTCATCGACGCCGAACTGGAAGCCCTGAACCTCACACCGGACAAGCTGGTGCTGATGGGCTTTTCCCAAGGCACCATCATGGCGCTGCACATCGCGCCCCGGCGTTCGGAGCCGGTGGCCGGGGTGATGGGCTTTTCGGGCCGCCTGGCCAGCCCGGAGCGGTTGGCCGGCGAAACCGTCAGCCGTCCGCCGATCCTGCTGATTCACGGCGAAGAGGATCAGGTGGTGCCGGTGGGCGAACTCGCGGCCGCGGAAACGGCCCTGAGGGCCGCCGGCTTCACCGTGGAGTCGCACCGCCGTCCCGATCTCGACCATGGAATCGATGCGGACGGCGTTGCCCTGGCGGCGGCGTTCCTGGCCCGCGTTCTGGGGGATGCGGCGTAACGGCACAAGCTTGGCAATAAGAGCGCGGCAAAACTGTAACAAACTGGCAAAATGCCTCGGGTTCTAAGGGGCATTTTGCCGGACTTCGGGTGATGGTGTTGAGTCTTCGGCGGTTTTGGCATATGTAATACCCGCCCTCGGATCTTTACGGCCGTCGGGGCGGCAACAGACGTTAAGGGAGTGGCCCATTGGCTCCACCACCCGATCACTGTCCGGCTCTGGTGCTGAACGCGGATTTTCGTCCGCTCAGCTATTTCCCGCTTTCACTCTGGTCCTGGCAGGAGGCGGTCAAGGCCGTCGTTCTCGACCGGGTGAACATCATCTCCTACTATGACCGGATCATTCGCTCGCCCAGTTGGGAAATGCGCCTGCCCAGCGTGATTTCCCTGAAGGAATACATCCCCGCCAACCGGCGTCCGGCCTTCACCCGGTTCAATGTGTTCCTGCGCGACCGTTTCACCTGCCAGTACTGCGGCCAGCCGTTTCCCACCCAGGAACTGACCTTCGACCATGTGATCCCCCGCGCCCGCGGGGGGCGGACCACATGGGGGAACGTGGTCACCTCCTGCGCCGTGTGCAATCTGCGCAAGGGAAGCCGGCTGCCCCACGACTGCGGCATGATCCCACTCAGTCCACCATTCCAACCGACGGTTTTCGAACTGCAGGAACATGGACGCGCTTTCCCGCCAAATTTTCTTCACGAAAGTTGGCGGGATTTTCTTTATTGGGACACCGAACTCGATCCGCTATAAGCCGGCTCACCGCCCTTGGTCGGACAGGGCGGAAAAACCGGGAAGGGACGGATCATGGCGAACCGCGCGTGCGGCGAATGCACCCTGTGCTGCAAGCTGATGGGGGTGCCGGAACTGAAGAAGCCCACCGCCAAATGGTGCGTGTCGTGCGACAAGGGCACGGGCTGCACCGTCTACGACACCCGTCCGCCGTCGTGCCGGAACTTCGAATGTTTCTGGCTGATGGACGAGAATTTTCCCGAGGAGATGCGGCCCGACCGCATCAACGCCCTGGTCTATTTCAACGACACGCCCGACAGCGTGGTGCTGCACGTCGATCCGGCCAAGCCCAACACCGTGCGGTCCAAGCCGGTGAAGGCGCTGATCGAGGGGCTGTTGAAGGTTTATGAAAAGGTCTTCGTCCTGAGCGGCCCCGACAGCGCCCTGCTGACGCGCTGAGCGGGCGGGCGGGATCCATGCTGGCGGCGCTGCGTTATCTGATCGTGCCGGGGTTGGT
The DNA here is from genome assembly GCA_937927415.1 of uncultured Rhodospirillaceae bacterium. Classification (GTDB taxonomy): domain Bacteria; phylum Pseudomonadota; class Alphaproteobacteria; order Azospirillales; family Azospirillaceae; genus Azospirillum. The sequence continues at coordinate 171,681 of CALBDS010000036.1, read as the reverse complement.
GACGGCGCTGGCGGCTTATGCCGCGCTGCACCCGTGGCCGTTGCCGGGACCGGCAGCGGCGATGGTGTCGGCCGCGTGCCAGACGGTGGCGTGGCTGGCGGGGGCGTGGTTCACCTCGCGGCTGCTCGACACCATCCTGCCGCCGGTGGGGCGGTCGGGACGGGGCGCGCATATTCCCCGCCTGCTCAGCGACCTGCTGCATGCGGTGTTCTACGCCGTGGCGCTGGTGGGGATTCTGGCGTTCGTCTTTCAACAGCCGGTGTCGGGGCTGGTCGCCACCTCCAGCGTGGTCATCGCCGTCATCGGCTTTGCCCTGCGCAACGTGTTCGCCGATATTTTCGCCGGCATCGCGCTCAACCTGGAACACCCGTTCCGGCTGGGCGAATGGGTGGACGTGGGCGGGGGCGTCATCGGGCGGGTGGAGGAAATCAACTGGCGGGCCACCCGGCTGGAAACCCTGGACGGGCAGATGGTGGTGGTGCCCAACGGCGGCATCGCCGGTTCCCGCCTTACCAACCTCAGCCGGCCGGAACCGAAGATGCGGTTGCTGATGCCGGTGGTGCTGGACCAGGACATCCCCTATGCCCATGCCCGCCGCATCCTGATATCGGCCATGGTCTGCACGGCGGAGGTCTTGAGCGATCCCGCCCCCGACGTGGTGGTGGACGCGCTGACCCCCAACGGCGTGTCCTATACCCTGCGGTTCTGGGTGCCGTCGTACCCGCAAGGGGCCGTGATCCGTGACCGGGTGGCAGGCGCGGTGCTGGACCATCTGGAACGGGCGGGGATCGGACTGGCCCGGCCCAAGCAGGAAACCTCGCGCCGCCGTCCGCGGGCTGCCGGGATGGCGCCGGGCAAGCGGCGGGGCAGCGACGATTGCCGTGTCGCGGCAGCACTGCTGCGGGGGGTGCCGTTGCTGGCCGATTTCGGCGACAGCGACATCGACCAATTGGCCCAGGTCATGATCCGCCGTGAATTGCGCGCCGGCACCTGCGCCGTGCGTCAGGGGGATTCGGGCCGGTCCCTGTTCCTGGTGGCCGAAGGGGTTCTGGACGTGGTTCACCGGAGCGAAGACGGCACGCGCATGTCCTTGGCGCGGATGCGGCCCGGCGATATGTTCGGGGAAATGTCGCTGCTGACCGAACAGCCGCGCAGCGCCGATGTGGTGGCCCGCATCGACACCGTGGTCTTTGAACTGGACAAGGACCACCTCGACCCGGTGTTGGAGAACCAGCCGGCACTGCGCGAGGGGCTGACCCGGCTGATGACCGCCCGGCAGCAGTCCAACGAAACGGCCGCTGCCCGCAATGGGGCGGCGGCTGAAACCGGGCCGGGGAGCGCCTCGCCCGGAATGATGGGCCGGCTGCGGGCCTTTTTTGGGGGGAAAGACTGATCCCGCCGGACCCGTTCGGCCGCTGTGGCGCCGGGATGAATGACGGCGGCAACGTGTTTTCCCTGCGGGTGCCCGCCCCCCTGTGACGATCGAACGGTTGCCCTTCCCATCGACCCGCAATACTTTGAGGCATCGTGAAATGACGCTTGCCGACGCCTGCCGATGCCCCATCTGACCATGACTCCTGAGACCGGCGTTCAATCGACCAGCGACTGGATCGAGGGGGAAATCCTGTCCGGACGGCTGGCCCCCGGCTCCCGCATCGACCTGCAGGAACTGGCGGTGCAGCGCGCCGTGCCCGCCGCCGAAATCCGCGAGGCGGTGATCCGGCTGGCCTCCGACGGTCTGGCGACGCTGGAAGACCCGTCGATGCTGCGGGTGACGCCGGTGTCGCTGGTCGATCTCAAGGATCTGACCGCCTCGCGCATCGTCATCGAAACCGAGGTGTTGCGCCAGTCGATCACCGCCGGCGATGCGGCGTGGGAGGAGGGGGTCCGCAGCACCTTCGCCGCCCTGTCGGCGGTGGAACCGCTGCTGGCCCAAAACCCCCGCGATTTTCTCGACCGCTGGGAACAGTGCAACGAGGCGTTCCACGCCGCCCTGGGGGCCGCCTGCCCGCTGCGGCGGCTGATGCGGTTCAACGAGCGGCTCTACAAGCAGCACCAGCGGTACCGCCGCCTGTCGCTGCTGGGGCGGTCGTCGCCCCGCGACGTGCACGCCGAACATCTGGCGCTGTACGAAGCGGCCCTGGCCCGCGACCCGGAACGGGCGGCGGCGATGCTGGCCCATCACATCGGCTGCACCGTCGATCAGCTTGCCAACGGCATCCGGGACGGAAGCTGGTTCGGGATCGCGGTCGGCTGAAACTTAAGGTCGGCTGAAACGAAAACGCCCCCTGATCCGGCGGAAAAGGGGGCGCGTTCGGGAAACAACGGTTATCAGACGTGAAAGCTCTCGCCGCAGCCGCACCGGCCCTTTTCATTGGGGTTGGTGAAGGTGAAGCCGGTGTGGAACTTGTCGTCCTGATAATCCATGGTGCTGCCGATCAGGAACATCACGGCGGCGGGGTCGATCAGGACGGTGACGCCCTTGTCCTCCACCACCTCGTCGAATTTCAGCTTTTCCGATGCGTATTGCACGTCGTAGCTGAGGCCGGAACAGCCGCGGGCCTTCACGCCGATGCGCAGGCCGATCATGTCCTCCGAAGCCTTGGCCATCAGGTCGCGGATGCGGTCGGCGGCAGCGTCGGTCAGGGTCAGGGCAGGGGTGCTCATTCGGTCACGTCTCCCGTCAGAACATATCCAGTTGGATCTTCGCCACGTCGGACATCATTTCCGGGTTCCATGGCGGCTCCCACACCAGTTCGACCTTACAGTCGTTGATCCCTTCCACGGTCAACACGGCGTTCTGCACCTGTATGGGCAATTCGCCGGCCACTGGGCACATGGGGCTGGTCAGGGTCATGTCGATTTCCGCCACACCGTCGCCGGTGACATCGACGCGGTAGATCAGGCCCAGTTCCCAGATGTCCACCGGGATTTCCGGGTCGTAGCAGGTCTTCAGCGCCTCAAGGATCCGCTCCATCAACTGGGCGGTTTCGGGGGACGGCGGCGGGCTGCCGGCCACGGCGATGTCGGTGCCGGTCACCGGAGCATCGGCGGAGGGGGCATCGCCGGGCGGGGAAACGGTGTCGGGGGTCGTCATGGGATCGTCCTCACTCGCTGGACGCCTTGTCCTGGCCGTCGATGGCCGCCTGCATGGCGTGCCAGGCCAGGGTGGCGCATTTCACCCGCACGGGAAACTGGCGCACGCCCGACAGGACCATCAGCTTTTCCATGGCTTCCTCGTCCACCGGACCGTGGTCGCAATGCTCGTGCTCGTCCTTGGTGCACAGGTCATGGAAGGTTTCGAACAGGGCGTGGGCCTCCTGTTCGGTCTTGCCCTTCACCACCTCGGTCATCATCGATGCTGACGCGGTGGAAATGGCGCAGCCGCGCCCTTCGAACGCGCAATCCTCGATCACGCCGTCGCCGTTCAGCTTGACGTACACCGTGAATTTGTCGCCGCACATGGGGTTTTCCCCCCGCGCTTCCCGGTTGGCATCCGGGGGGTGGCGCAGGTTCCGCGGGTTCTTGCCATGATCCAGGATCACTTCCTGGTACAGTTCGCGCAGTTCGTCCATCATGACCCGAAAAACTCCTTCACCGCCTGGACCGATTCGGCCAGAACGTCCACCTCCGCGCGGGTGTTGTAAAGCCCGAAGGAGGCCCGCGCCGTGGAACCGACGCCGAAATGTTCCATCAGCGGTTCGGCGCAATGCTGCCCGACCCGCAGCGCCACCCCGTACTGATCGACCACCGTGCCGATGTCGTGGGGATGAATGCCGTCGATAACGAACGACAGGATGCCGGCCTTGCCCGGTGCCGTGCCGATGATCCGCAACCCTTCGATGGCCGCCAGCTTCTGCGTGGCGTAGGTCAGCAGGTCATGTTCGTGGGCGGCGATGGCCGCACGGCCCAGCCCCTCCACATAGTCGATGGCGGCCCCCAGGCCGATGGCCTCGACGATGGGCGGGGTGCCCGGCTCGAAGCGCATGGGCGGTTCCTTGAAGGTGGTGCCCTTGAAGCTGACCGACTGGATCATGTCGCCCCCGCCCTGGTAGGGGGGCATGGTCTTGAGGATCTCGGGTTTGCCCCACAGAACCCCCAGGCCCGTGGGACCATAGAGCTTGTGGGCGGTAAAGACGTAGAAATCGGCGTCGATGTCGGCCACGTCCACCGGGCCGTGCACCACCGCCTGCGACCCGTCGAACAGCACAGGGATTCCGTGCTCGTGGGCCAGCCGGGCAATCTCCTTCACCGGGGTGACGGTGCCCAGCACGTTGGAACAGTGGGTGAGGGCGACCAGCTTGACCTTCGGCCCCAGCAGGCGGCGGTAGGCGTCCAGGTCCAGCACGCCGTCGGCGTCCACCGGCACCACCTTGATGTCCACGCCGCGCTGCATCTGGAGCAACTGCCACGGCACGATGTTGGCGTGGTGCTCCATCACCGACAGGACGATCTCGTCCCCCGGCCCCAGGCGCTGGCCGTAGCTGGCCGCCACCAGATTGATGGATTCGGTGGCGTTGCGGGTGAAGACAATTCCCTCCCGCGATGGTGCGTTGAGGAACCGCGCCACCTTGGTCCGCACGTTCTCGAACGCATCGGTCGCCCGCTGGGAGAGGACATGCACGCCACGGTGGATGTTGGCGTAATCCTCTTCCATGAAGGTTTTCATGGCGTCGATGACGGCGCGCGGCTTCTGGGCGCTGGCGCCGGTGTCCAGATAGACCAGCGGCTTGCCGGGCTTGCCCTTCCGGGCATGGACGGTGCGGGTCAGGATGGGGAAATCGGCCCGCACCCGGTCCACGTCATAGGCCGGGGGTGTGTCGAGGGTGGGAGTGATCTGGTCCATGGGTCTTAACCCCTCCTCACGCGCCGGCCAGCCAGCCATCGACGATGGCCTGAAACGCCGTGCGCACCGGCTCTTCCGGGATTTCGTCGATGGCTTCGGCCACGAAGGCGGCGGTCAGCAGCGCGCGCGCGGTGTCGCGGTCGATGCCGCGGGCGCGCAGATAGAACAGGGCGGTGTCGTCCAACTCGCCGGCGGTGGCGCCGTGGCTGCACTTCACATCGTCGGCGTAGATTTCCAGCTCCGGCTTGGCGTCGATTTCCGCCGTGTCGGACAGCAGCAGCGCGCGGTTCAACTGATGCCCGTCGGTCTTCTGGGCGCCGGGGCGCACGATGATCTTGCCCTGGAACACCGCCCGCGCGCGGCCGTCGATGGCGCCCTTGTAGACCTCGCGGCTGGTGCCATGGGGGGCGGCGTGGTCGATGACCGTGGTGGTGTCACAGTGCTGCTCGCCCCGCACCAGATAGCCGCCGGAGACGTGGCAGGTGGCCCCGGTTCCGGCCAGTTCCGTCCATACCTCGTTGCGGGCCAGACGGGCGCCGGTCGTCAGGATGAAGTTGATGTAGCTGGCATCCCGGCCGATGCGGGCGGCGGTGGTGGCGATGTGATAGGCGTCCACCCCTTCGCGCTGGACCTTGTAATGGTCCAGGTTGGCGCCGTCGCCGACGAACACCTCCGCCACATGGTTGGCCAGCGTGGTGCCGGTGCCCAGACCCACGTGATGCTCCACCACCGTGGCCTTGGCGTTGGGTTCCACCACGATCAGGGTACGGGGATGGAACGCGGTCGGGCGGTCGCCGGCCCCCAGGGTGACGAACACCAGCTCGATCGTCGGTTCCACCGTCACCCCGCGGCACACCCGCAACACCGGGCCGTCGGCCAGGAACGCGGTGTTGAGGGCCGCCAGCGACGACTGGTCGAGCGGCGCCAGCTTGCCCAGATGGTCGGCCAGCAGGTCGTCGTCACCGCTCAGGCCCGCGGCCAGCCCGGTCAGACTCACCCCTTCCGGCAGCCCGTCCAGCGACGACAGGTCGGCGCGCAGGCGGCCATCGACGAACACCAGCCGGGGACCGGCGGCACCGTCCGCCCGGATGGTGGGCAGCACGTCGAAATGGGTCGCTGCCGCGGCATCCGTCGCCGGTTCGAAGGCGATCTTCTCCAGCGCGCGCAGGTTGGTGTACTTCCACGCCTCCGCCTTGACGGTCGGCAGGCCGGCGGCGGCGAAGCCCGCGCGGCCCTGGGCGCGCAGGTCGCGCACCCACGACAGTGCGGCCCCCGGCAGATCGCCCTTGGCCCGGTCGATCAGGTCGAGATAGGGGGAGGGGGTTTCGGTCACGGTGGTCATGGGTCAGGCCGCCTCGTCCACGCCGAATTCCTTGTAGCCCTTCTGCTCCAGTTCGAGGGCCAGTTCCTTGCCGCCCGACCGCTGGATGCGGCCGTGGGCCAGCACATGGACGTAATCGGGGACGATGTAGTCCAGCAGGCGCTGGTAGTGGGTGATGACCAGCATGGAGCGTTCGGGCGAGCGCAGCGCGTTCACCCCCTCGGCCACAACCTTCAGGGCGTCGATGTCCAGGCCGCTGTCGGTTTCGTCCAGGATGGCGAACTTGGGCTGGAGCACCGCCATCTGCAGAGTCTCATTGCGCTTCTTCTCACCGCCCGAAAAACCGACGTTGACCGCGCGGCGCAGCATCTCGTCGGTCATGCCCAGCGCCTTGGTCTTTTCGCGGATCAGCTTGAGGAACTGCATGGCGTCCAGTTCCGGTTGACCGTGATGCTTGCGCTGGGCGTTGATGGCGGACTTGAGGAAGGTGGTGTTGGCGACGCCGGGGATTTCCACCGGGTACTGGAAGGCCAGGAACACCCCTTCCGCCGCGCGCTCCTCCGGCTCCATGGCCAGGAGATCCTTGCCGTAATAGGTGACGGAGCCTTCGGTCACCTCGTACCCGTCGCGCCCGGCCAGGACGTAGGACAGCGTGCTTTTGCCCGACCCGTTCGGCCCCATGATGGCATGGACCTCACCCGGCCCCACGGTCAGGTCGATGCCCTTCAGGATTTCCTTGCCATCCACCGTGGCGTGCAGGTTCTTGATTTCGATCATCGTCGCTATCCTTAAAAACGATCTTGGGCCGGCGGTCAGGCGGCGGGGGTGTCGGGCAGCCAGTCGGGGGCCAGGATCTGGCTGTGCAGATCCCACGGGCACGTGGCGGGCAGCGTGTTGTCGGGCAGGTTCAGGTCGGCCTCCGCCTGCCGCCGGGCATCGTCCCAGCAGCCGGGCAGGGCTTGGGCGGGGTAACCGCGCAGGCTGGGGCTTTCGCCGGTCCGCCGGGCGATGCCGGTGCGTTGCTTGACGACCGACAGGCGCCAGCCGCGGCGCGGATTTTCATCCGCGCACCACGCCAGCTTCGCCAGATGGAGCAGCAGTTCTTCCAAGCGGCTTTCAATCTCCCGCTTGTCGCTGCGGCCCATGCTTTCGATTTCCTCGGCGATGTTTTCCCAATCGACATCGGCGTTCACACGCTCCGTCGCGGCACGGCGCAGGCGGGTGGCCTGCTCCTGCGTCCAGGCGTAGAAGTCGGTGTCGTGGAGACGGTCGCTCATCTCGGCCCCCTTACCCCACGCTGCCTTCCAGGCTGATGCCCACCAGCTTCTGGGCTTCCACGGCGAATTCCATGGGCAGTTCCTTCAGAACCTCCTTGCAGAAGCCGTTGACGATCAGCGACACCGCGTCCTCTTCCGACAGACCGCGCTGGCGGCAGTAGAAAAGCTGGTCGTCGCTGATCTTGGCGGTGGTCGCCTCGTGCTCCACGCGGGCGGAGCGGTTGCGGTTCTCGATGTAGGGGACCGTGTGGGCGCCGCACTTGTCGCCGATCAGCAGGCTGTCGCATTGGGTGTAGTTGCGCGCCCCTTCCGCCTTGGGCAGGATCTTCACCAGCCCGCGGTAGGTCTGCTGCGCCTTGCCGGCGGAGATGCCCTTCGACACGATGGTCGAACGGGTGTTCTTGCCGATGTGGATCATCTTGGTGCCGGTGTCGGCCTGCTGGTGGTTGTTGGTGATGGCGACGGAATAGAACTCGCCCACCGAATTGTCGCCCTGCAGGATGCAGCTCGGGTACTTCCAAGTGATGGCCGAGCCGGTTTCCACCTGCGTCCACGAAATCTTCGAATTCACCCCGCGGCACGCACCGCGCTTGGTGACGAAGTTGTAGATGCCGCCCACCCCGTTCTCGTCGCCGGGATACCAGTTCTGCACCGTGGAATATTTGATGGTGGCGTTGTCGAGCGCCACCAGTTCGACCACCGCGGCGTGAAGCTGGTTCTCGTCGCGCTTGGGCGCCGTGCAACCCTCCAGGTACGACACGTACGCACCTTCGTCGGCGATGATGAGCGTGCGCTCGAACTGGCCGGTGTTGGCCTGGTTGATGCGGAAATAGGTGGACAGTTCCATCGGGCACCGCACCCCCTTGGGGATGTAGACGAAGGAGCCGTCGGTGAACACCGCCGAATTCAGGGTGGCGAAGTAATTGTCGGTGTAGGGCACCACCGATCCCAGATACTGCTTCACCAGATCGGGATGCTTCTGCACCGCTTCGGAGATGGCACAGAAGATGATGCCCATCTCCTCCAGCTTCGCCTTGAAGGTGGTGGCGACCGACACGCTGTCGAACACCGCGTCCACGGCGATGGCCGGGGTCTTGCCCTCGCTGCCCTCCACCCCGGCCAGGATCTCCTGCTCGCGCAGGGGGATGCCCAGCTTCTCGTAGGTGCGCAGCAGTTCCGGGTCCACCTCGTCCAGGGACTTGGGCTTCGCCTTGAGCTTGGGGGCGGCGTAATAGTGCGCGTCCTGGTAGTCGATGGGGCCATAGTTCAGCTTGGCCCACGTCGGCTCTTCCATGGTCAGCCACGCGCGATAGGCGCGCAGACGCCATTCCAGCAGCCACTCCGGCTCGCCCTTCTTGGCCGAGATGAAGCGTACGATGTCCTCGTTCAGGCCCTTGGGCGCCACGTCGGCTTCGATGTCGGTGGTGAAGCCATACTTGTACTTCTGGTCGGTGAAGGCGCGGACCTGTTCGGCGGTTTCCGTCGAGCCAGCCATGGTCTTACGAAGCTCCTGAGAAGGCGTTGTCCGGGGAATTCGGTGGGGCCGTGTGCTGATGAAAACCTCAGCCGGGCGGTGGCGGCGTGGTGGCCGGGCGGGGCGCATCCACGGGCGGCAGCCAGACCGGCGGGGCCATCATGTCGGCCAGCGACACCTGTTCCAGCGCGCCGCGGATGGCGGTGTTGATCTTTTCCCAATTGCCGCGCATGGGGCACAGACGCTCCACCCCGCACGCTTCTTCCGCGCCATCGACGCAGGCGGTCAGCGCGATGGGACCATCCAGCGCCACCACGATGTCGGCGATGGTGATGGACTCCGCCGGGCGCGACAGGGCATAACCCCCCGCAGCCCCGCGGTGGGACACCATCAGCCCCGCCGGGGTCAGCGATTTCATCAGCTTGGCCACCGTCGGGGCGGGCACGCCGGTCCGGTCGGCCAACTGGGCCACGGTGTGAACCGTGTCCAGGCGCCGGGCCATCTCGCTCATCACCACGATGGCGTAATCGGTGAGCTTGCTGAGGCGGATCATGGGGTGTGCGCGTCAATCAGGACTGTTTCGGTTCTGATTAGGTGACCCACCCTGGCCGAAAGTCAAGGGAAACCCGCGCTCAAATCCGCCTGAAATGCTAGGGCATTTAAAAACCGGCCGCTCCAGTCGGGTAATGAGACATTTTGTCGCAGTCTGGACACACCAAAACCGGCCCCACCCGTGGGGGTGGGGCCGGTTCCGCAGTCTGGGGCGATGGCTGACTCAGAGCGTTGAGGTGCCCCGGTTGTCCCGCCCCATATCCCGACCCGTGTCCGGACGTGTCATGTCCGGGCGTGTCTGTGTCGGGGAAGCGGTGGTGGAGGAGTCCGCCGTTTCCACCAGTTCCTCACGCGCACTTTCGGCAGCAGCGCGGGCGGCCCGGCTGCCGCGTTCGAGGGCGTCCTCGGCCACCGCCTTGATCTTGCCGGCGGTGTCGTCGGCAAGGGAGCCGGCCCAACGGTCCTCCACGCGGCTGGCGGGCAGGCTGGCGCCGATGGCGGCTCCCAGCCCCATGGCCATCAACCCGGCGACCAGCGGATGATCATGCACCATGTCCCAGAAGCCATCGGTCGCGGAGCTGCCGCGGTGGCTGGCCTGATGGGTGTAGTCGCGGGCGGTGGCGCCGGTGCGCTCGGCCATGTCCATGGCCGCCCGCCGCAGGGAAGACACGCTTTCCCCCGCCTTCTCATAGGTGTGGGCGGCGGTGTCGCGGACGGTCTCGGCCGCCTCGCTCAACCGTTCGCGGGCATCGTTCAGGACCGGGCCGGCGGTTTCGCGGGCCGAGCGAGCGATGCGGTGGCCGGTGCCGGTCCCCGACAGGGCCAGCCAGCCGATCCCCACGCCGATCAGCGCCAGCGGCAGCGGGTTGGCGCGCAGCCACGGCATGGTGCCCGTGGTCCGGCTGTGCAGGGAATCGCTGCCGGCCCAGTCGCGGGTCACGGGATGGTCGATATCACTGTGGGAGGGATAAAGAGGGTCGCTGTGCATGGATCGTCCTTTCACGCCGCATCGGTCAGCGGCCAAGCTGGGATTCCGCCCAGCGTTTGTTTTCGCGCAGGCTGTTCAGGGTCCGGTGGGGCTGGAGCGAGCGGGCGCGCAGACGCGCACGGCCCACCAGCAGAACCACGACGCCGATCAGGGCGGTGACCACGCCGACGGCCAGCGCCGCCTGCCATGGCTCCATCACCTGCGCCAGGGCCAGGGTGGCCGCCGCCAGCAGGAAAAAGGCACCCAGGAAGACGATGAGGCCCCCGGCGGCCACCATGCCGGCACCGCCCGCCGCCTGACCGGCCTTTTGCGCCAGTTCGGCCCGGGCCAGGGCGATTTCCGCGCGGATCAGCCCGCCCACGTCGGACACCAGCCCGCCCAGCAGGCCGGTCAGGGGGCGTTGCGTCCGCGTGTCGTCACCATGCCCGCCAAAGGCTCCGTGCGGAGGGGCGGTGCTCATGGCGTCGTCCTCGTGCCGGGTGGGGTGCTGGGGGCTGCGTACAACGGGGTTCCCGGTGGCTTGCTGGCGGATGAACCGGTCCACGTCCGCGTTTGTCCCTCCATGCCCGAAGCCGGCGTACCGATTCCCGTGCCCATCCCGGTGTCTGGCCCGGTGGATGCCGTCATCCCGGAAGCCGAACGCTCCGCTGTCGAAAAGCGTGTGGAACGGGAGATGGCCCGGCGGTCGGCGGAGCTTTTCAGGAAGCGCGCAAACAGGAAACCGGCGGCGAACACCCCGCCCAGGAACAGTTCCGGCTGGCGCCGGGCAAACGCTTCCACCTCGCCCACCGCATCGTCGAGCGAGGAGCGGCGCAGCACGTCGGCCATCGCCTGCATCCGGCCCGCCGCCTGTTCGGCGTAATGGATCACCGGCCCGTCGTTTTCCCGGCTGATGTCATGGGCCGCCCGGTTGAGCGCCGATGCCACCCCCGCCAATTGGTCGGCCGCACGGTGGGTCTGCTGGTCGAAGGCGGTGCGGATGCGTTCCTGCACCGCGCCAATTGCCCGGCGCCCGACCTCACCCGCCTGGTGGATCGGCCCGTGGGAGTCGTGTCCGGTATCTCCCGTCCCGCCCTCGCCCGTGCTGCCGGCGGGGCCGAACGGCTCCGAGGTTTTCCAGTTGGAACCGCCCATGCCCGGTGCGTCGCGGGTTGCCATGATGTCCCTCCTTTATCCGTCGCCGTAATGGCATCGCGGTAATGATCGGTTCTCTCAACACCCGGCTGCGCTGGAGGTTCCACCAGGGCGGTGGTTATGGTTAATAAAATGCTCATTTTGACAGAATGACCATTTTTGTGTTAAACCAAAGCGCGTACCCCGGATCGTCCGCCGGGGGTAGGGGGTGGGCATGAGCGGGATCTTTTCCATCCTGTCCGACGGGCAATCCAGCCTGTTCCGGCTGCAGCAGGCACGCCGCTCCGCCGGTGGCTCCGGGGCTGCGGCGGGGGCCTCCGGGACCGGGACCGGGGCCGGAGCCGATGCCGCCGCGAAAAACGGTGGGCAACATCTGGCCGATCTCTTGAAACAGGGAACGGCGGCGTCCGGCTCCAATGCCCTGTCCGATTATGTGCGCAACGCATCGTCGGCGATGACGGCGATGGAACAGGCCCAGCGCATCGGCAACCCCAAGGCCCACGCCGAGGAGCGGTTGCAGGATGCCGAACGGCGCATCCGCGACCTGAAGGCGGAAATGCGCATGGCCATCGCCCGCGGCGACCGCGACAAGGCGATGAAACTGGCGCGCGAGGCCGCGGCCCTGGCCAAGCAGGTGGGGCAGGCCGCCAAGGATTACGGACGCGGCATGGCCGCCGCCGCCGAAATGGGTCTGGGCGGCGGGGCGGGGCTGTCCTCCCAGACGCAGACCACCACCACGACCAGCGTGACCACGGTCACGATGTCCCAGACCACGGCGACCGTGACCGTCACCGCCAGCGTGGACGGCGCCGGTGGAGAAGCAGCCGGTGCGGACGCGGGAGGTGCGGATGCCGCCGCCGCACCGGCGGCGATGCCGGTGACGGTTCCCGATGTTGTGGTCCCTCCGCCGGAGGCGGGCACGACGGGGCTGCCGTCGGCCGGGGGGGAGAGCGCGTCCGCAGGCCCGGTGCCGAAGGATGATGACGAAAAACAGGGGACGGATCTGGCGGCGGCGGTCAACGCAGCCATGAGTGCGCTGGGCGGCGATGCCGCGTCCGGCACCGGAACGGGGAATTCACCCTCATCCACAGGCAACCCGTTCCAGTCCCAGATGACCGACAACGCGCTCAGGATGTCGCGCTACCGTGAGGCGGATACCTTCGCCCGCCGGGTGGAAGCCGTGCTGGCCGCCATCAAGAACGTGCTGGGGGAAGCCAAGGTCAGCAACGACTACGACACCGACCAGACCCGCCGCAAGGAGCGGCGGGAGGAATTGAAGGAATACGACAAGGTGGTGGCCGAGGCGGACAAGGCGGTGAACGAGCTTCGCTCCTCCGCCTTCGGCTCGCCATCGGCCGCGGCTGGGGCCGGGGTGAACGCGGCGGCGGCGCTTGCCACGGGCGGGACGATGCCCGTGGCAACCGGCGGTGCAACCGTCAATCTGGTGACCTGACCGCCCCCTGCCGCCCGGCGCGGCGGGGCAGGATTTGCCACAGCAGGGCCAGCACCTGGGCCACCGTGATCACCAGCAATGCGGTGCGGTGCCCCTCGGGGGAATAGCCGCCCCCCGTCCCCGGCGGGTAGAAGTTCAGGAACGCGCCGATCCCCGATTGCAGGGCAAAGGCGGTCATGAACATCAACAGATTGGCCGCCGTGATGACCCGCCCGGCCATGGCCGCCGGGAACCCCTGCGCCAACAGCGAATAAACCATGACCGAGGCGGAGGCAGCACAGGCGTACACGCTCCAGGCCAGCGGAGCCGGGACCGGCAGCCCCAGCGCCAGCACCGCCTGCATCAGGGTGGCGACCCCCATTCCGGCGACGCACACGGCGGTGGGGGACAGGCCGCCGCGGCGGCGCAAAACCTCCGCCACCACGCCGAAACCGGCATAACCGGCAACCATCGCCAGGGCCATGTCCTGCAGATGCCCGGCCACGTCCGGACGGGAATAGCCGTCCACGTCCCGCAGCCATGGCCCCGTCCACAGGGCGAGATAGGCCAGGAACGCCCCCTGCATCAGCACCGAGGCCGGCGCCAGCCGCCAGAAGAACGGGCTGGCGAAGATCCGCGCGGTCCCGCGCAGCAGCCCCACGATCCCGGCGGGGGTGGGGGCCTTGTCATCGGGTGCCGGATGGGCCGGGCCGGTGCGGCGGAATTCGGGCACGGTCAGCAACAGCAGCAGCGCCACCACGACCGTGATCCCCGCCAGGGCCAGGAACAGCCCGCGCCAGTCGGTCATGGTCAGCACCGCCCGCACCGGGGTGGTGGCGAACACCGCCCCGAACCCGCCGCAGGCCATGAACACCCCGTTGACCAGCGGCAGCCGCTCCGCCGGCCAGGCCCGCACATTGGCGGTGATCGCCGCCATCAGGCAGGCCGACACCCCCGCCCCGATCAGGGCGCGGCCGAAAGCCAGGGTGGCCAGGCTTTCCCCTTGGGAAAACACCGCGGACCCGGCACCGGCCACCACCAGCAGCGCCGCTTCCACCCGCCGCGGGCCGAAACGGTCCAGCAGGATGCCCAACGGCAATTGAAAAGCCCCGAACGCCAGGAAATAGGCGCTGGTCAGCAACCCCAACCCCGCCGCGGTGATGTTCAGCGCCACCGTCAGTTCATCGGCGATCACCGCATTCACCGTGCGGTAGAGGTAAGAGAGGAAATAGCCGACCGCAAAGGGGATGAAAATCCGGACGATGCGCACCGTCACCGGCGGCAGGCCGGTTTCGTCCTGTGAAGACACCGCGTTCCCTCCATGCCAAAACGGGGGCCGCTGCTCCTTCTGGGGGGAGGTGTGTGGCGCGGCCCGATGCCCTTGTGAGTAACCCGTCCGCACAGAGCGCCGCAACACCCTTACCGGGCAAGATCCGATCAATTTCCTTGACGCCGGGACAGAAAAGAGAGATAGTCTAAGCGTGACTGGTGATGTACAGACAGCACTGAGCACAAATAGCCAGCCAAGCTAATGCTTGGCGGGAAAAGCGATCGGATATATGACGGCAACCTTTCGGCTCTCTTTGTGCAGAGCGTCATTGCGATAGGACGTTGCCCATCTGATCGAACGGCGGCGGAACCAATCCGGATGGTTCCGCCGCCGAAGTATTTTTGGGCTTCCCTTTCCCGCACCCTGTTCCCCCATATCCTTGCCCGGTCAGATCGCGCCTCGTCCGACAGACGGGGCGCGTTTGTTTTTGTGCCCTGGTGTTGTCAAAAAATCGCCCCGATTGTCCTGTTATCACCACAATAATCATCGCACCCGCCAAGCGTGAGCGGTGCAGGAAGACGAAAAAGGGACGAAAAAAGGCTGCAAAAAGGGGGTAGAGATCGGACATTTAACTGTCGATTAACCAAAGTAGATTGTCATCGGCCCATCGGATGCGGTGTCCTATGGCTCCTGGCCGAACGGCCTAAGGTCAAAACGACCCACTATCCGAACGGATTGTTTCAGAGGGCTTTTCCGATGACCGTCACCGTCTTTCCTACAGTGTCCTGCGACCGTCCATCCCGGTGGACGGGTGGACGGGCCGGGTTGCTGATGGCGGCGGTGATGATGCTGGCCGCCTGTCCGGGGGCCACGGTGCCGCCGGCCCCCCCCGCAGCGCCGGTTCTGTCGGCGCCGCCGTCCGTCGCCACGACGGCGGCCCGGCCCAAGCCGGCTCCGGCCCCCCCGCGCAGCCCGGCCGCCGAGGCGAAGAGCGCCACCGACACGGCGCCGCTGCTCGTCGGCCTCAGCCGGGACGAGGCGCGCACGATGCTGGGAACGCCGGCTTCGGCAACGGAGGAGGCCTCGGCCATCGTTTGGCGCTACGCCGAAAATGACTGCCAGCTTCGCCTGTTCTTTTTCATGGACGTGACCGCCCATGATTTCCGCGCGCTTTCCTACGACGCCTCCTCGTCCCATACGGCGGTGACCGGCCCCGACCCGGACGCATCCGCCCGCTGCCTCACCCGTCTTGCTGCCCGAAAAGGGGATTGACCGCCATGACCGACCTTACCTGCGCCGTCAACGGTTCGGCCCGCACCCGCGTTCTGCTGGTGGATGACGACGATCTGTTCCGGGAATCCCTGGGCCTCAATCTTGCTGACGAGGGGTATGATGTGGTGCCCTTCGACCGCGGCGAACCGGCGCTGACCTACCTTTTGGACGATGGGCACAAGCCCGCCGACATCGTGCTGCTGGACTGGCGGATGCCCAAGATGGACGGGCTGGAGGTGCTGCGGCGGATGCGCGCCCAGGGCATCGAGACGCCGGTGATCTTTCTGACCCACCTGTCCGAACAGATTTACGAGGAAGCCGCCCTGTCCGGCGGTGCGATGGATTTCGTCGAGAAATCCCGTAGCCTGCCGATCCTGCTGAAGCGGATGCAGATCATCATCGCCGGCACCAAGACGGTGGTGGAGGATGTCCGGTCCGACGGCGCCGACGTCTACCGTCTGGGGGCGCTGGAACTGCGCCTGGACACCAGCCGCGCCTATTGGCAGGGGAAGCGCATCGACCTGACGCTTACCGAATTCAACATCGTCCGCCTGATGGCCGGGCAGCCGGAAGAGGATGTGTCCTACCGCGAGATCTATGATCTGGTCCACGGCAAGGGCTTCGTCGCCGGCTATGGCCCTTCGGGGTACCGCGCCAACGTGCGTGCCTTCATCAAGCGCATCCGGCAGAAATTCCGGGCGGCCGACGGCGGTTTCGACGCCATCGGCAACTATCCCGGCTTCGGCTATCGCTGGGGTGCCTCTGTTGCCGCCGGCGGGCGGGCGGATGAGGAGAGCATGCTTGAGGAAGCGGCGGAATAACGGGGGGCGGAACAACGGCACCTTGGGCCGGATCGTCCACTCCCTGGCCGGGCGGCTGGTGCTGCTGGCCGTGGTGTTCCTGGCGGTGCCGGTGCTGATCTTCGACCATTTCCGCCGTGCCGACGACGCCACCCAGGCGCTGCTGCTCACCAACGCCCAGCGGCAGGGGCAATTGATCGCCCGTGCCCTGGAACCGGAACTGGCCGGATCCGCGCTGCCCCGGCCCGACCTGACGCGGCCCGACCTCACCCGATTGGGGGAGGTTCTGGCCCGGTTCGCCGACGATCACACCCGCCTGCGCCTGCTGCTGCGGCCCACGCCGCCGGTGGGGCAGGAGGGGTTTTTCTATGTCGCCTCCTCCCCGCCCGTGCCGGCGGCGGATCTGGACGAGGAGCGGCAGCGGCTGCTGGAACAGGGGGTGCTGAACCGTCTGGGCACCAGTTGCGCCGGGCGCACGCCGCTGGCCCTGCGGATTGAGCGTTCTTCGGGCGGCAGCGAAGAGATCCTCACCTCCATCACGCCGCTGGACACCCCTGCCGGCTGCTGGGCGCTGGTCACCAGCACCGCCACCGCCGCCCTGGTGGGATCGTCCCTGGGGCGCCCCTATTGGGAGACGCCGGCGGTGCAGGCCGCGGCCCTGGTCTATGCCGTGATGGCGCTGCTGCTGCTGGCGGTGCTTGCGAGCCTGTGGCGGACCTTGCAGCGGTTCCGCGCCACGGCGCGCGCCATCGCCGACGGGGATGCAGCCGCCGGCAGCTTCGTCCAGCGCAACCGGGTGCCGGAACTGGCCGGGGTGGCACAGGATTTCGACCGGCTGGTGGACACGCTGCGCCACTCGGCCCATGCCCTGCGCCAGGCGGCGGAGGACAACGCCCACGCCTTCAAGACCCCCATCGCGGTGATCCGCCAGGCGGTGGAGCCGCTGCGCCGCACCGTGTCGCCCGATGATGCCCGTTCCGTCCGCGCGCTGGCGCTGATCGACGCCTCCCTGGACAAGCTGGAGGGGCTGGTGGGCCACGCCCGCCGCATGGACGAGGCAGCGGCGGACCTGCTGGCGCCCAGCCGGCGGCGGCTCGACCTGTCCGGGCTGGTGGAGCGGCTGGCCGCCGGTTACGGCCCGGTGCTGACCAGCCGCGGCCAGCACATCCGCACCCGCATCACCCCCGGCCTGACCGTGCGCGCCAGGGCGGAGGCGCTGGAAACCGTCATCGACAATCTGGTGGAAAACGCCGTCAGCTTCACCCCGGCGGGTGGGTCGGTCACGGTGGTTCTGGAGCGGGCCGGGGGGTACGCCGTGCTGGCGGTGGAGGACGAGGGGCCGGGGGTGGATTCTGCCATCCTGCCGCGCATCTTCGAACGCTATTTCTCCCACCGCGGCGACGGGCCGGGGGTGTCCTGTTCCGATGACGGACCCGCCCCCGATGGCGGTCCCGCCGGTGAGTCGCATTTCGGCATCGGCCTGTGGATCGTGCGCCGGAACGTGGAGGCGCTGGGCGGCACCGTGCAGGCGGGCAACCGTGGAAGTACCCCTGGTTTCCGCGTCACCGCCACTTTTCCCCTGTGCGGTTGAAAAGCGTTTGAAGGCCGGGTCATAAACCTGCCGCGTCTCACACTTTTTTCATGATCGGGTTCTTGCTCCGCCCCCCCTCGCGACGATAGGTTTGCCCGCTGAATTTCCGTCCCATCCGGCCGGTTCTGAGGGGCCATGCACAACGTCGTCTTCTATGTCTTTGGTGTGGCCGGGCTTCTGGCCCTCATCAGTTTCCTGCCGCCGCTCGCCAAGCGTCTGGGGGTGCCTTACACCGTCCTTCTGGCGGTGGTCGGCGTGGTGCTGGGCGGCACGGTGCAGATCGGCGCCGGCATGGACAGTGCCGGCCCGGTGGGCGATTTCTTCCGGTCGCTGTCCGGCTTCGACCTGTCGTCGGAAACGCTGCTCTATCTGTTCCTGCCGATCCTGCTGTTCGAAACGGCGCTGGTGGTCAACGTTCGCCGGTTGCTCGACGACATCGGCCCCATCCTGTTGCTGGCGGTGGTGGCGGTGTTCATCTGCACCTTTGCCGTCGGTTACGCCTTGTGGATGGTCAGCGGGTTCAGTCTGGTGGCCTGCCTGCTGCTGGGCGCCATCCTGGCGACCACCGATCCGGCGGCGGTGATCGGCATCTTCCGCGAGCTGGGGGCGCCGCGGCGCCTGACCATGCTGGTGGAGGGCGAAAGCCTGCTGAATGATGCCGCCGCCATCGCCCTGTTCGCCCTGCTGCTGGGGATGATCACCAGCCACGGTGCTGGCGGGGCGATGATCGCTGCCGGCCTGTTCCTCAAGAACTTCATCGGCGGCATGGTGGTGGGGTATCTGTGCGGGCGGCTGGTGTGCCTGCTGGTCATGCCCATGCACGAACAGCCCATGGCCGAAATCACCCTGACGGTGGCTTTGGCCTATCTCACCTTCGTCCTGGCCGAACATTACGCCGGGGTGTCGGGCGTGGTGGCCGTGGTGGCCGCGGCGCTGGTGGTGGGATCGGTGGGGCGCACCCGCATTTCCCCCGCCACCTGGGGCGCGCTGGAAGATGTGTGGAAGCAGTTGGGCTTCTGGGCCAACTCCCTCATCTTCCTGTTGGCGGCGCTGGTGGTGCCGGATTCCCTGAAGAATGTGGGGTGGGAGCACGCGGGGCTGCTGATCGTGGTGATCCTGGCGGCGTTCGGGGCGCGGGCGGCCACCCTGTTCGGACTGGTGCCGGTGCTGTCGTGGCTGGGGTTGGCCCACCGGGTCAGCGGATCCTACATGGCGGTGATGACCTGGGGGGGCTTGCGCGGGGCGGTATCGCTGGCGCTGGCGCTGGCGGTCACGGAAAAGGCCGGGGTGCCCGACCGGGTGCAGGATTTCGTGGCGGTGCTGGCCACCGGCTTCGTCTTTTTCACCCTGTTCGTCAACGGCACCACGCTGCGCTGGCTGATCCGCCTGTTGGGCCTGGACAAGCTGACCCCGGTGGAAGCGGCGATGCGCAACCGGGCGCTGGCGCTGTCGCTGACCACGGTGCGCGAACGGCTGTCGTCGGCGGCGCACAAATACCGCCTGGACGAGGCGGCGAGCACCGCCCTGCTGGACCAGTACCAGCAACGGCTGGACGCCATCGACCACCAGCGGGCCGGAGACACGCCGCTGTCCAACGACGAGCGGGTGACCATCGGCCTCGTTATCCTGGTCAACCGGGAGGAGGAGCTTTACTACCATCACTTCGGCGAGGGCATCATTTCCCGCCGGGTGGCGGAACTGCTGGGCGGGCGCACCGCCGCCATGCTCGACGCCGTGCGCACCCACGGGCGCAACGGCTACCGCGCGGCGGAAACCCCGTTCATCGCCTTTTCCCGCTGGATGCGCTTTGCAAGCTGGATGCACCGCCGCTTCGGCATGCACAAGCCCCTGGCCCGCCGCCTTGCCATGCGGTTCGAGGTGCTGATGGGCGTTCGGCTGGTGCTGGGCGAACTGATCCCCTTCTGCGAGGACCGGCTGTCGCGCGTGCTGGGGCCGGACACCGCGGCGGAACTGTGCGGCCTGATGGCCGTGCGGGTGGACGAGGTGGAGCAGGCCCTGACCGCGCTGAAGCTGCAATACCCCGATTACGCGCTGGTGCTGCAGAACCGCTATCTGGGCCGTGCCGCCCTGCGGATGGAAGAAGCCGACGTCCGTCTGCTGTACAGTGAATCGATCATCACCGAAGAGGTGTTGAGCGCGCTGAAGCATGACCTGAGCCAGCGGCGCAAGCTGCTGGACGCCACCCCGCAGCTCGATCTGAAGCTGGAATTGCCGGAACTGGTCGGGCGGGTGCCGATCTTCTCCGGGCTGGAGCCGGACCGGGTGGCGGCCATCGCCACGCTGCTGAAGCCGCGGCTGGTGCTGCCGGGGGAAATGATCGTGCGCCGCGGCGAACGGGGGGAGGCGATGTTCTTCATCGCGTCCGGCGCCGTTCACGTGCTGGTGCCGGGGCTGGACGAGCCGGTGAAGCTGGGCACCGGCGATTTCTTCGGCGAAATGGCTCTTCTCAGCCGCAAGCCCCGCAACGCCGACGTGCGGGCCATCGGTTACTGCCAGCTTTTGCAGCTTGACGAACGGGACTTCCGCCGTTTCCTGCAAAAGGATCCCGACCTGCGCGCCCACATCCAATCGGTGGCGGAGGCCCGGCGCACGCCGAGCGCCGCTCCGCCGACCGAACCGGAACCGAACGGCGTGGAACCCGAAACGGCCCAGCCGGCGGAAAACCCGTGAGTCCGGCGGCCGTGATGCCGGCGGTCTTCGTGCTGTTGTGGAGCACGGGTTTCATCGGCGCCAAATT
The DNA here is from genome assembly GCA_937927415.1 of uncultured Rhodospirillaceae bacterium. Taxonomy (GTDB): domain Bacteria; phylum Pseudomonadota; class Alphaproteobacteria; order Azospirillales; family Azospirillaceae; genus Azospirillum. Next base: position 150,966 of record CALBDS010000036.1, on the reverse strand, counting down.
CGGCCTTCCCTATGCCGAGCCGCTGACCTTTCTGCTGATCCGGTTGGGGCTGGTGGCGGTGGTGCTGGCGGGGGCGGCGCTGGCCGCCCGTGCCCCCTGGCCCGCCACCTGGGGGCAGGCCGGGCGCATCGCGCTGGCCGGGCTGCTGGTCCACGGCGTCTATCTGTCGGGCGTGTTCGCCGCCATCGCTCATGGCCTGCCGGCGGGGCTGACGGCGCTGATCGTCGGGCTGCAGCCGCTGCTGACGGCGGCGCTGGCCGGGCGGTTCCTGGGCGAGCGGGTCAGCGGGCGGCAATGGGCCGGGCTGTTGCTGGGGCTGGCCGGTGTGGCGCTGGTGGTGTGGGAGAAGATCCGTTTCGACGCCGGGCAGGTGACCGGGCTGGCCCTGGCGGTGATGGCGCTGCTGGGGATCACGGTGGGCACGCTGTACCAGAAGCGGCACGGGGCGGGCATGGACCTGCGCAGCGGCACCGCCATCCAGTACGGCGCCACCGCCGCCGTGCTGGCGGTGCTGGCCCCGGCCCTGGAAACCATGCGGGTGGACTGGACCGGGGAGTTTCTCTTCGCCCTGGCGTGGCTGTCCGGAGTGCTGTCGGTGGGGGCGATCTTCCTGCTGTTCCTGCTGATCCGGCGGGGGGAAGCGGCGCGGGTCGCCAGCCTGTTCTATCTGACGCCGCCGGTGACGGCGCTGATCGCCTGGGGCCTGTTCGGCGAGCGGCTGGGGATTCCGGCGCTGGCCGGCATGGCGGTGGCGGCGTGCGGGGTGGCCCTTGTCAACCGGGGGAGCCGATAAACCTTTTTTTCATGATCCAATGGCGTAATCCATCATGTGAATTGGCGGCTTGCCGCGCCGGTTTCTCTCCGCCATAGTCGGCGCACCGGAACGGGCAAAGATTCGGGGTGTTATGGAGACCTTCTCCCTTGAGGATAACCACACGCTGCAGGCGATCGGCATCCTGGCCGATGTGCTGGACGGCGTGTCGGCGCAAGGTGCGCTGGATACCGTGCTGGTGTCCAAGGCCCTGCGGCAGGTTATCGCCACCAAGTCGCAGCCCGCGTTCGAATTCGCCAGCCGTGCCTTCAGCACCCTCGACCCCGCCGTGCGGCGGCAGGTGGCGACCGATGCCGACCACGCGGCCCGTGATTCGGTGGAGTTGCGCAACCGGGTGGGCGGTTTCCTCGGCACGCCGGTGCGCAAACCCGCCCCCGCCGCCTCCACGGCCCAGGCCGGCAGCGCCTTCCTGGCCGCGCTGAACAACCGCCGCCGTCAGGGTGGCGGGCGGGAAGGGTAAGGGCGCCGCCAAGTCCTTCGGGTCACCCGATGAACCCGGCGTTCACACGCAGGCTGACCAGCAGGTCGGGTTCGGCCATGAACCACAGGTAGCTGTCCACCGCCACGGCCGACAGCCGCGCCTTGGCCGGGGACGCGCCGCGGTGTTCGAACACGCTGACGAACACCACCTGCCGGTCGGTGAAGCCCGCCCGCCGGGTCATGGCCAGCAACTCGCTCTTGCGGTCCTCGGTCACCGGGCCGTCGGTGGCGACGATCTCCACGAACACCACCTGGATTTCCGCGGCCCCCAGATCGGCCAGCACCACATCGGGCAGCAGCTTCTGCTGGTCGATGGGCAGGCCGATGTCGCGCATCAGCGCATCGTCCTGCGCCACCACCTTGGCCCCGCTTTCGCTGATCCACAGCACCGCCGGCTGGCGCAGGTGGCGGGGCGCGAAATCCTCGATCACCGCCTTCGCCATGCGGGAACTGAGGCCGGGGGCCATCATCCGGCTGCCGCCGTTGGGCAGGCGCACCTCCACCGCATCGCGTTCGGCCACGCGGGTGCGCAGGATGCGCACGCGGGCCAACTGGTCGGGGCGCAGGTTCTGTTCGGTCCAGGCGGCGGCCAGGGCGGGAAAATCCTCGTCCGGCGCGGTTATCATCCGGGCGAAGCTGGCGCGCAGTGCATAGCGGCCCAGGCTGCTGGTGGTGGACACCCCTTCGCGCTGGATCACGGCGTTGTTGGTCAGCAGCCCCTGGCGCAGGGTTTCGTCGCGGATGGGTTCGCGGGTGTTGTCCTTGTACCAGGGCTTGCCCAGCGGCTGGAAACCGGGACGGACGGAATCATCGGCGAAGGACGCCCGTTCGCGCGCGCCGGTCAGAGTGGCCTGGGCATCGCTCATGCGGCAGACCTGCCGCGGGGCCAGCCACACCCCGCCGTTCTCCACCGCGCCGATGTAGAGCATGGCAAAGATGGTCCGGGCTGCCATCTTGCGGACCACATAATTGTGATCGGCGATTCCCTCGGGGAACACGATGGGAAGGCGGGCCTGGATCATGTCCACCGGCACCAGGGCCGGCAGTTCGGGCGGAAACAGGGGCAGATGGGGCAGGTGGCTCATAGGCCGTACACCTTCCAGATCAGGGCCTCCACGGTGGCATCATCGGCGCCGGAGTCCAGCCGTTCCTGAATGCGCAGCACGTCGGCGGGGGCGGGCATGGGGGTGGCTTCCACCTCGTACGCCGACACCGCGGGCGTGCCGTTGATGCAGCGGAAGGCCAGATCCACCGCCTCGCTGTTCAGCAGCCGGGCGATGGTGGCCGCCCGCACCGCCGGCGTGGTGCCGGCGGCGGGGCGGATCATGTTCAGATGGTTTTCCACCGACACCGCCCCCTTGTGTTCATCGATGAAGGATTGCGGCAGTTCGGCGGCGATCAGCCGGCGGGCCTGCTCCAGCGCCGTGGTCCGCTGCAGCAGCACGCAGGCACGGCGGACCACATTGGCCTGATCGCGGGGGCCGGGGGTGAACCAGAGCTTATGATTGCGGGTGGCCCCCTTGAATTCGAAGGCACCCGAGCCGTCGGACGCCACGCATTCGGCCCAGATCACCGGGATCGCCCCGCGCACCCGGCGGTCGTGCAGCTTGTCCTTGTGCCGGTTCCACACCAGCGGGCCGGTCGATACCTCGTACCCCAGATCGGCCAGCCGGTGGGGCAGGGCGGACAGCCGCCGGGCCAGCGCCACATGGCTCTCATGGCGCGGCAGGGTCCAGGGCCGCGACGGGTCGGCGGGCAGGGCATAGGCGCCGCCGGGCTTCACCAAAGCCCCCCCCTGTTCGCGGGCGTTGAGGAACGCCACCCGCACATCCGCCCCGGTGCCGCCGCGGCGGTAGACGGCCAGCAGCGTTTCCTGAAGCACATCGGCGAACACCCCCTTGCGGGTGTCCACGAAGTCGATGGAGAGCGGCGGGGCTTCCGCCGCCAGCAGCCGGCGCAGGTGCTTGAAATACTCACCCCCCAGAAAACCCGCGGGCGTGACGAACCCCACCACCCCGCCGGGCCGGGCCAGCCGCACCGCCAGATCGGTGAACAGGCCATAAATGTTGGCGTGCCCGTACAGCCCGCGCGCCCACCGCTGCCGCTCCTCCGCCGACAGGGTGACGCGGCCATAGGGGGGGTTGCCGATCACCAGATCGTACCCGCCATCCCGGGCGATGGCGTCATCGGGCAGGGTCAGGCTGTTGCGCACGGTGATGCCGTCCAGCCGCAGCCGCCGCCCCGCGGCCAGCATGTCGCCGGCCAGGGACGCTTCCAGGAACAGACCGGCCATCCAGGCGGCAACCCGGTCGATCTCGAACCCCGACAGGTGGCGTTCCACATGAGCCAGCCGTTCCCGCGGGGTGCGGTCGGCCAGAGCCGCGACCATCCGCCGGGCCACGGGCGCCAGAAAGGCGCCGCCGCCGCACGCCGGGTCCAGCACGCGGGCGGTGGTCCAGTCCACCCCCGCCGCTTCCACCTGATCCAGCAGCCGTTCGGCCAGCGCCGGGGGGGTGTAGAACACGCCCAATTCCCCCCGATACCCCGGCGGCAACAGGATGGTGTAGATGGACCCCAGCAGATAGGCGGCCTCCGTCACCTCGAACCCGGCGGCGACATCGGCCAGCGCGTGGGCCAGGCTCTTTTCCCCGGCACGGAGCGCCCCCTTGGGCTGCCCCGCGGGCCAGGGTGGGGCCAGCGTGTCGGGCACCGTCAGCAGCCAGTAATGCCCCGCCGCCAGCATGGCGAAGGTCTGGGCGAAGCGCAGCCGTTCGGTGTCGCCGATCCGGGATTCGGCGAAGCGCCGCGCCGCGGTGCGCAGTTCCTTAAAGGCATCGTAGGGCGCCGGGCCGGGGGCGGAGGCCGGCACCCTGTCGTCAAGTCTGGGCAGCACGCGCGGGTCTTCGCGGAATGAACGGAACGATCGGGCGGGGAACTCTAGGCCAACGCCCCGCCCGCCGCAACGCGGGTGAACGGCGCATGCGACCCCGGCGGTTGACAGGGCTGGTGCGCGCCGCCGGGTGGTGACATAGTGCTCCGGTTCCTGTTCCGTACCAGTCATCCGTCGTCTCTGCAAGGGTGGTGATCCCATGGTCGTGCCGGTGTTGAGCAACCCGCCCCAGCCCCGTCCGCCGCTCGCCAAGCTGGAGCCGGGCAAACGCCTGGAGGTGGTGTCGCCCTTTTCCCCCGCCGGCGACCAGCCGCGCGCCATCGCCGAACTGACCGAGGGGCTGGTCCGCGGTGAGCGGGATCAGGTGCTGCTGGGCGTCACCGGATCGGGCAAGACCTTCACCATGGCCCATGTGATCCAGACGGTGCAGCGCCCCACCCTGATCCTGGCGCCTAACAAGACATTGGCCGCGCAGTTGTATGGGGAAATGAAGTCGTTCTTCCCCAACAACGCGGTGGAATACTTCGTCTCCTATTACGATTATTATCAGCCGGAAGCCTATGTTCCGCGCACCGACACCTATATCGAGAAGGAATCCTCGATCAACGAGCAGATCGACCGGATGCGCCATTCGGCCACCCGCGCGCTGCTGGAACGGGACGACGTGATTATCGTGGCGTCGGTGTCGTGCATCTACGGTATCGGCTCGGTGGAGACGTATTCGGAGATGACGGTGGACCTGCGCACCGGCACCTTCGTCAACCGCAACGACCTGCTGCGCTCCCTGACCGAACTGCAGTACAAGCGCAACGACGCCGCCTTCGGCCGCGGGCTGTTCCGGGTACGCGGCGACACGGTGGAGCTGTTCCCCGCCCACATGGAGGACCGCGCGTGGCGCCTTTCCCTGTTCGGCGACGAGATCGAGGCGATTCACGAGATCGACCCGCTGACCGGCGAAAAGCTGATGGCGCTGGAAGCGGTGCGCGTCTATCCCAACAGCCACTATGTAACGCCCAAGCCGACGCTGCATCAGGCCATCCAGCAGATCAAGCGCGACCTCAAGATCCGGCTGGAGGAGTTCACCCGCGACGGCAAGCTGCTGGAGGCCCAGCGGCTGGAACAGCGCACCACCTTCGACATCGAGATGATGGCGGCCACCGGTGCCTGCGCCGGCATCGAGAATTACAGCCGCTATCTGACCGGGCGGGCGCCGGGCGAACCGCCGCCGACCCTGTTCGAATATCTGCCGAAAGACGCCCTGCTGATCGTCGATGAAAGCCACGTGATGGTGCCGCAGATCGGCGGCATGTACCGCGGCGATTTCATGCGCAAGGCCACGCTGTCGGAATACGGCTTCCGCCTGCCGTCCGCCGCCGACAACCGCCCGCTCAAATTCGAGGAGTGGGAGGCGATGCGGCCGCAGACCGTCTTCGTGTCGGCGACACCGGGCAATTGGGAGATGGAACGCACCGGCGGCGTCTTTGCCGAACAGGTGGTGCGCCCCACCGGCCTGATCGACCCCGAGGTCATCATCCGCCCCACCGAAACCCAGGTGGACGATCTGATCGACGAGTGCAAGCAGCTTTCGGCCCGTGGCCAGAGGGTGCTGGTCACCACGCTGACCAAGAAGATGGCCGAGGCGCTGACCGAATACATGCACGAGGCGGGGTTGCGGGTGCGCTACATCCACTCCGACGTGGAAACGCTGGAGCGCATCGAGATCATCCGCGACCTGCGGCTGGGCGCCTATGACATCCTGATCGGCATCAACCTGCTGCGCGAGGGGCTGGATATTCCCGAATGCGCCCTGGTCGCCATCCTGGACGCCGACAAGGAAGGCTATCTGCGCTCGAAAACGTCGCTGATCCAGACCATCGGGCGCGCGGCGCGCAACGTGGAGGGGCGGGCGATCCTCTACGCCGACAAGATCACCGACAGCATGAAGTACGCCATCGATGAGACCAACCGCCGCCGCGAGCGGCAGCGGGCGTACAACGAGGCCAACGGCATCACGCCGGAAAGCGTCAAGAAATCCATCACCGACATTCTGGAAAGCGTCTATGAGCGCGGCGACCATGTGACGGTGAAGACCGGCACCGGCGATGCCCAGCTTGTCGGCCACAACCTCAAGAGCGTCATGGCGGATCTTGAGAAGCGGATGAAGGCCGCCGCCGCCGATCTGGAATTCGAAGAAGCCGCCCGCCTGCGCGACGAACTTCGCCGCCTGGAAGCCATGGATCTGGGGCTGGAGGGGGAGGGCGAGGCCCTGCCCAAGATCGGCATCTCCACCGGCCGGATCGGCCGCGGCGTGCCGGCGGGCGCCGACCCCGCCGGGGGCAAGAAGGGCCGGGGCGGCGGACGGCGGCGCAAGGGGCCGTAACCGAAAACCATGTCAGGGGGGCGGCTTGATGGGAAACATGGACACGCCCCCCCACCTCCGCTAGACAAAACAACCGGAGACTTGGCTGAACGGGGATAGGGCCATCGTGCAGGGACGGATCACCTTTCGCCCGGTCTTTCACATCATCGGCGTGCTGCTGACCGTTCTTGGGCTGGGGATGCTGATCCCGGCGCTTGCCGACGCTGCGGTGGGCAACCCCGATTGGACGGCGTTCGTCGGGGCCAGTGCCGCCACCCTTGCCGTTTCGGGCGGAATGTATCTCGGCACCGCCGGGGAGATCGAAACCATCAGCGTGCGCCAGACATTCCTGCTGACCTCCCTGTCATGGGTGGTGCTGGCGACGTTCGGGGCTTTGCCGTTCCTGTTTTCCAGCCTGCATCTGGACTTCACCGATGCCTATTACGAGGCCATGTCCGGCCTGACCACCACCGGCGGCACGGTCATCGTCGGGCTGGATTATGCCCCACCTGGAATTCTGTTGTGGCGCGCTCTGCTGAACTGGTTCGGCGGGGTGGGGATCATCGTCATGGCGATTGCCGTCTTGCCCATGCTGCGGGTCGGCGGTATGCAGTTGTTCCGCACCGAATCCTCGGATAAGAGCGACAAGCCCTTCGCCACCGTCGCCGACACGGCGGGCGCCATCGCCATGACCTATCTGGTGCTGACCATCCTGTCGGCGGTGCTGTTCCGGGTATCGGGGATGCTGTGGTTCGACGCCGTGTGCCATGCGATGGCCGCGGTGTCCACAGGCGGGTTTTCGACCAAGGACAGTTCGCTTGGTTTTTTCGATTCCCACGCGGTCTTGTGGGCGGCGACGGCCAGCATGATCGCCGGGGCCGTTCCCCTGACATGGTACATCCGCATTTTGCGCGACACCCGCGGTCTGGCCCGGTTGGATCGACAGGTGGCCACCATGCTGAAAATCCTGGTGGCGTGTATCGCGGCCATGACTCTTTGGGCTTGGCTGGTGGTGGAGTTGCCGTTGTGGGATGCCTTGTCCCACAGTGCCGTGAACGTGACATCGATCATCACCGATGCAGGATTTGTTTCCACCGACTATTCGGCGTGGGGCAGTTTTGCCGTGGTGGCGTTCTTCTTTTTCTATTTCATCGGCGGGTGCACTGGCTCCACGTCCGGCTCCATCAAAATCTTTCGCTGGCAGGTGCTGGTCCAGTCCATGCGCAATCAGATGCTCCGCATGCTGAAACCCCGGCGGGTGGTGGTGGCGCTGTACAACGACAAGCCGCTGGACCAGGACGTGATGGATTCCGTCATCAACTTCGCCTTCGCCTATATGGCGTCGTTCGGCATCCTGTCGCTGGCGATGGCGGCGTTGGGGGTGGATTTCCTGTCGGCGGCCAGTTCGGTCGCCTCGGCCCTGGCCGGTGCCGGTCCCGGATTGGGGCCGGTGGTCGGGCCGGCGGGTACCTTTGCCCCCTTGCCCGACGCCGGAAAGTGGCTGCTGTGCTTCGCCATGCTGCTGGGCCGGCTGGAGGTGTTCACCGTGCTGGTGCTGCTAATCCCCAGCTTCTGGAAGGATTGAAGGGGGGCATCAGCCCCCCTCAACCCGTCATTCCGCCGTCACCGGCTTGGTGGTGCCGGCACCCGGCCCGGCGCCGAGGTCGGCCCCGGTGGTGGGGTCGATGCCCGTGCGGGACATGGTGCGCTTGGCGGTCATCTCGATGGCCTTCATTTCGGCGGCGGCCAGCTTTACCGTGGGATTGCCGTCGCCGCCGTCCACCGCGCACTGTTCGTCAAAGGCCTCCACATACTGCCACTGGTCGCCCTCGTTCCACGGGCCGCGGGTGTCGCCGTCACCCTGGCTGGAGTTGAAGTATTTGTCGGTGTAGGCGGGGTTGCCCGGCAGCTTGCCCGGCGGGAAATTGCTTTCGATGGAATAGAGCGCCTTTTCGAACGACTTCTGATGCGCGATTTCGCGGGTCATCAGGAAACCCAGCGCGTCCTTCACCCCCGGATCGTCGGTGACGTTGATGAGGCGTTCGTAAATGATCTTCGCCCGCGATTCCGCCGCGATGTTGGACCGCAGGTCGCAGGTCGGATCCCCCAGCGAGTCGATGTAGGCCGCCGTCCACGGCACCCCGGCTGAATTGATGAGCGCCGGGCCGCCGCCGTACAGCAGGGACAGGGTGTGGCTTTCCCCACCGCTGGTCAGGCTGGAATAGAGGTCGGCGGTTTCCTCCACCCCCTCCGACAGCCGTCCCTTGATGCCCTTGGTCAGCATGGCGACGATGTTGCCGATCACCTCCAGATGGCTCAATTCTTCGGTGGCGATGTCGATCAGCATGTCCTTGCGCCCCGGATCAAGCTCGCCGATCCCCTGGGTGAAATAGCGCATGGCGGCGGCCAATTCCCCTTGCGGTCCGCCGAACTGTTCCAGCATCAGGCTGGCCAGACGCGGATCGGGTTCCGACACCCGGACGGTGTACATCAGCCGTTTGTTGTGCATGAACATGGGAAAGCGCCTCCCGTTTGCGTTGCCCGACCGGGACGGGAGGTCCCGGTCATGGCGCCACAACAGAAGGGTGTTTGTAACCGTTCCAAACAAAAAGGCGTCTCATGCCTCCGGCGCTTATGTCTCCGACAGGGGCTTTTGCAGGAATACCAGCGTCAGCCAGCGCCCGAACTTCTGCCCCACCTCCGGCATGCGGGCGGTTTCGCGGAAGCCGGCCTTGGCGTGCAGGTGCAGGCTGGTGGCGTTGTCGGCATCGATCCCGGCGACCATGACGTGATAGCCCTGCTGCCGCCCCCGCTCCAGCAGTGCGGTCAGCAGCCTCCCGCCGATTCCCTGGCCGCGCCGGGCCGGGTCAACGTAGAGGGAGTTTTCCACCGTCCCCCGGAATCCCGGCCACGGGCGGAACGGGCCATAGCTGGCAAAGCCGGCCACGATGCCGTCGTCGCCGACCGCCACCAGAACGGGCAGCCCCTGGTCCTGCTTTTGCGCAAACCATCCCCGCTGCTCGTCGGGCGTGCGCGGGGTTTCGGTATAAACGGCGGTGGTGTTGACGACGGCGTCGTTGTAGATCGCCAGAATGGCGTCGAGGTCGCCGGAGCCGGCGTCACGGATGGAAACAGGCATCGGTGCATCCTGATGAGAAGGCGGCGTGTTGGCCGTACCCCGATCATGCCAGCGCGAAAGGGCGCTTGACCACAGGCTTGCCGGTTCCCAAGAAGTGTTTTCATAACGCTTTGTGCGTTACAGTACCGCACCATTTTCCCAAGGGATCTACAGTATGACGCGACACCTGTTCGGTACCGACGGCATCCGCGGCACGGCCAATACCGAGCCGATGACGGCGGACATCGCGTTGCGGGTGGCAATGGCGACGGCGCTTCAGTTCCGCCGCGGTGACCATCGCCATCGGGTGGTGATCGGCAAGGATACCCGGCTGTCGGGCTATCTGCTGGAACCGGCGCTGACCGCCGGGTTCATTTCCATGGGCATGGACGTGGTGCTGGTGGGGCCGCTGCCCACCCCGGCGGTGGCCATGCTGACCCGCTCGCTGCGCGCCGATATGGGGGTGATGATCTCCGCCTCCCACAACCCGTATCAGGACAATGGGATCAAGCTGTTCGGCCCGGACGGCTACAAGCTGTCGGACGAGATGGAAATGGCGATCGAGGCGCGCATGGCGCTGCCCTTCGCCCCCGACCTTGCCGGCTCCGCCGATCTGGGCCGGGCCAGCCGTCTGGACGACGCCACCGGCCGGTACATCGAGTATGTGAAAAACACCTTCCCCCGCGGTCTGCGCCTGGATGGGCTGAAGATCGTCGTCGATTGCGCCAACGGTGCCGCCTACAAGGTGGCGCCCAAGGTGCTTTATGAATTGGGGGCCGAGGTGGTGCCCATGGGTGTAACCCCCAACGGCACCAACATCAACGACGGCTGCGGTGCCACCGCGACCAAGGCGCTGCAGGACCGGGTGGTGGCCGAGGGGGCCGACCTGGGCATCGCGCTCGATGGTGACGCCGACCGCCTGATTATGGTGGACGAGGCGGGGCGGAAGATCGACGGGGATCAGGTGATGGGCCTGGTCGCCACCTCCTGGGCCAGGGAACAGACGCTGCGGGGCGGTGGTCTGGTGGCGACGGTCATGTCCAACCTGGGGCTGGAACGCTATCTCCAGGGGCTGGGGCTGGCGCTGGTGCGCACGCCGGTCGGTGATCGCTATGTGGTTGAGTACATGCGTGAGCATGGCTACAACGTGGGGGGCGAACAATCGGGCCATATCGTGCTGAACGATTACACCACCACCGGGGATGGGCTGCTGGCGGCGCTGCAGGTGCTGGCGGTGATTCAGACCTCCGGCCGGGCGGCCAGTGCCGTGTGCCGTGTGTTCGACCCCGTGCCGCAGAAGCTGACCAATGTCCGGTTCGCCGCCGGCTCGGCCCCGCTGACCATCCCCACGGTGGAAGCGGCCATCCGCGATGGTGAAGGGCGGCTGGCCGGCAACGGCCGGTTGCTGATCCGCAAGTCGGGCACCGAACCGCTGATCCGCGTGATGGCGGAAGGCGACGATGCCACATTGGTGGACTCCGTGGTCGGGGATATCGTGGCGGCGATTCAACAGGCGGTTAACCAGGAACAGACGGTAGAGGCGGCATAATGAAAGGTCGGGTGCTGATCGTTGCCGGGTCGGATTCCGGTGGTGGAGCCGGAATTCAGGCGGATATCAAAGCGGTCAGCGCCCTTGGCGCCTATGCCGCCACGGCCATTACGGCTTTGACGGCGCAGAACACGCTGGGGGTCCATGGGGTTCTGCCCATCGACCCGGCCTTCGTCAGCTTGCAGATGAAGGTGGTGCTGGAGGACATCGGCGCCGATGCCATCAAGGTCGGCATGCTGGCAACGGCCGAGGTGATCGAAGCCGTGGCCGCCGCTTATGAGGCGTACGCGGTCAACATCCCGCTGGTGGTCGATCCGGTGATGGTGGCCAAAGGTGGCCATTCTCTGCTGGCGAAGGAAGCGGAACTGACGCTGAAAAAGCGCCTGTTGCCGCTGGCCGAGATCGTCACCCCCAACCTGCCGGAGGCGGAGGCGCTGACCGGCCTGACCATCCACGATCTGGACGACATGCGCCGGGCGGCCACCATGATCCTGTCCTTCGGCGCCAAAGGCGTGTTGTTGAAGGGCGGGCATATGGAAGGGGACCGGCTGCAGGATCTGCTGCTGACCGAAGACGCCGAACATGTCTTCGAAAGCCCGCGCCTGCACACCCCCCACACCCACGGCACCGGCTGCACCCTGGCATCCGCCATTGCCGCCGGGATTGCTCAGGGGCTGGGTATGGTGGACGCGGTGACCCGTGCGCGCACCTATGTGCAGATCGCCATCGAAACCGCGCCAGGTCTGGGTCACGGGCACGGGCCGTTGAACCACCTGCACACGGTCAAGCCGTTCGGCTGATCGGCGGTGACGCCATGGAAATGAGGGCGGCCCGGAGATACTCTCTCCGGGCCGCCTATTCCTTTACGCAGAAACGGTCATGAAGTTGCTGGCCGTTAAGCCGGTGGTGCCGCTGACCAGCCCCAACAGCGAGACTTCCGACGCGCCAATTCCACCGGCATAATCGCTGTGCACCAGATAGATGCCGGTATCGGTGCCGTTGGTGGCCGCGACGATGACCGAAGTCGCCTGGTCGTTGACCACCGATCCCAGCGCCGTGCGGAAGTTCTGATAGCCGCTGTCGGTGAGCGACCCGCTGACGCCGGTGGTCAGGACGACGATTTCGTCGCTGGACATGTTCACGCTGTCTTTCGCCCGGCTGGCAACGGCAAGCCCCGCTCCCCCCTTGTCAAGGGCGGTGAACAGGGGGGTCCCCGACTGGATGGCGATCTTGTCGTTGCCGGCGTCGAAATTGTTGATGGTGTCGAACCCGCTGTTGATCCCGCCGCCGGAACCATCGTTGCCCGACGCGAAGGCGACAATCTGGCCCGATGGATCCCAGGTGTTGCCCGACAACGTTATCGTATCCGCTCCTGCTCCGCCGACCACCACCGCCGGTCCGGACGAGACGGAGATGGTATCGCTTTGTGCCGTTCCATACAGCGCATCAATGCCGGCAATGGTGAGATGGGCACTGGAACCGACAAGATGGACTGATTGGTATGCGGCATCACCCGTCAGAGAGGAAACACCCTGGATCGTCAGGTTCGCCATGCTGCCGATGACGGAAACGGAATGATATCCATCGCCGGTCGCGGTGAAAGACTCGACCCCTGAAATCTGATTGTTCGAGGAGTACATGGTTTCCGTCACGGCGTCATAGCCCGTTCCGCCGATGATGGTTTCGATGCTGGCGACGCTCAGGGTGTTGCCACCGTCACCCAGGGCGATGCCCAGAAGCGTCCCTCCGACATCCAGATACCCGTCTTCCACATGCTCGATATTGCTGACTTTTACAAAGCCACCATTGATGTAAACCGTGTTGTCGTGATCGTTGCCGATGACAGCATCAATGGAAGCAACGGACACGGACGTCTGTTCATCACCCAGCGTCACGGACACAAAGCCGCCCTGTGACGTCCCATAGACGGCTTCAACGCCGTTGACGGTCAGAAGCGCGAAGGAATCCGCAACAAAGGCTGTTTGGAAACCGGCTTCGGCACGAAGGGATTCAACCCCGGTGACGGTGATGTAGTGCTGGCTGCCAACCATCGTCACGGCATCATAGCCAAGACCGCCAATGACGGTGCCGATGTTCGAGACGGTTATTGTGTTGCCGCCATCGCCCAGGATCAGGTTCGGTGCAAACTGATCGCCCACCACATGTTCAATGCCACTGACGCGCAGGGGCTTGCTTCCAGAACTGAGATAGACCGTGTTTTCCAGGCTATTGCCGATGACCTGATCGACCGACTGGACGGTAATGTCGGCTTGGCCGTCGCCGAGAACGACGGTCGATGAGCCGCTGACGGCATCCCCATAGACCGTCTCGATACCATTGACCGTCAAAAATGCGGTGGAGCCGGTGAGGAAGGCCGTCTGGACACCAGCCCCACCGTTCAGAAGGTCGATGCCGGCAATCTGGATATAGCTCTGGCTGCCGGCCAGAGTAACAGCGTCATAGCCCGAACCACCCGTCACCTTTTCGATGCCATCGACCGTGATGGTGTTGGCGTCGCCCATCAGGGTCACGCTCTGGTGGCTGGCATCACCGTTGACCGCTTCAAGGGAGGATACGGCAATGTTTGCTGTGCCCTGTATGGTCAGGGTGTTGAAGGATGCGTTGCCGATCACGCTGGACGTGCCATTGGCATAACCGGCGATGGTCAGCACGTTCTGGCTGGCGCCCAGGGTGATCGTGTCATGCCCGCCACTTCCATAGATCTGTTCTATCCCATGGACAGTGAGATTGTTGACGCTGCCGGACAGCTGCACAGTCTGGAAGCCACCGCTGAGATCGGTCAGGGATTCAACCCCTCCGATCATCAGGTGGCTTTGGCTTCCGGTCAGGGCAACGGCGTCATATCCGTTGCTGCCGATGATGTTTTCCACACCGCTGACAGTCAGGAAGCCGACGGACGTCCCGAGCACAAGGGTATCGAAATTATTGGACCCTTCGACTGTCTCAACGTTGAAAACGGTGGTTTCGACAATGTGCGAACCAAGGGTAACCGAATCTGCGCCGTCGGTGCCGATCACCGTGACGACATCGAAGGTGTCGATGAATTGATGCCCACCGCCCAGTTGAATTGTGGTTGCCATGATCCCGCCGCTTCCTGAATGGTTTAATCTTTAATATCGACTATAGGTAGATTTTTCCTTTATAAGATATGACCTTTTGTCGCGCAAGGACATTCAAAACAGAAAATCTCCCCCGAATAGAGAATTTCTCAAAGAAAAACCAATTAGTTAGAGAATTAATTTATAATGCCCAGAAGGAATGACACCGTGCCGCGTGGCGAAGGACAAAAGGAGAGAGGAGGGCGGAATACCGTATCCGCCATGGCATTGACACCGGCTGCCACGCTTTCTGAACAGGATTCTTCCCCCATTCCTTCCCCGGCCGCGCTGGAACACAGGGCGGAACGTGGGCTGCGTGCCGGGTGGTTCGATGATGCGGAACGCTGCTGCCGTCTGGTTCTGTGCATCGCTCCGAACTCACCACAGGCGTTGGGAATCCTGGCTTTGACCAGGCATCGCCGCGGACAGGCGGAAGAAGGAGCGTGTTTGGCCGGGCGGGCGCTTGCCTTGGCCCCGACGGTCGGGCTGTTGTGGTTCCGCCGTGGAATCATCCGTCAGACCATGGGCCGTCCCGGGGAGGCGGAAGCCGATTACCGCCGCGCCTTGGTGCTGGCGCCGTCGTTGGGGGAGGCCTGGGGGCATCTGGGGCTGGTTCTGCAACGTCGCGGTGCGCCGGCTGTGGGGGAAGGGATGCAACGCCGGGCCTTGCGTCTGGATGGTCCCGATGCCGTTCCACTGTTCAACCTTGGGTGTTGTCTGGAGGCTCAGGGCCGCATCGCCGCGGCGGAGCGTTGCTACCATCGGGCTGCCGCGCTGCGGCCGGACATGGCGCAGGTCCATGTCAACCTGGGGTATGCCGCCCTGGCCGCCGATCAGGATGGAAAGGCGGAAGCCGCTTTCCGCCGGGCCGCCTGTTTGATGCCGTCCCTGGCGGCTGCCCATTGGAATCTTGGGCTGGGGTATCTGAAGAAAGGATGGCTCGATGCCGGGTGGCGGCATTACGAACACCGCTTCGCCGCCGCCGGCGTGCCACTGTCCTTCCCCATGGCCCGCTGGAACGGAGCGCCGCTGAACGGGCGGCGGCTGCTGGTGTGGCGGGAGCAGGGGTTGGGGGATGAGCTTCTGTTCGCTTCCTGCTACCCCGATCTGGAGCGGCTGAACAGCCCGGTAACCATCGAGTGCGATCAGCGGCTGCTGGGGTTGTTCGGGCGGTCGTTTCCGTGGGCCGATCTGCGCGGCGCCGGGCGCCCGGTGCGTTCAGGCGATGCCGATCTGCAGATTCCGGCCGGATCGCTGCCACAGGTTTGCCGGTTCCGGCTGGCGCGCATACCGGCCCGCACGGCCTATCTCCAGCCCGATCCGGTCCGGCTGGCGTGGTGGCGGCAGCGGTTGGAACCGATCCGCCGCGGCCGGCTGCTGGTGGGGATCGGGTGGCGCAGCCAGAAGGTGGACGCCTACCGGCAGAACGCCTACACCAGCCTTACGGACTGGGGGCCGGTGCTCACAGTGCCTGGAACCGCTTTCATCAACCTGCAATACGATGACTGCGACGCGGAAATCCGCCGGGCTGAGGATCGCTGGGGCGTGCCGATCCATCGCTTCGATCACCTGGACCTGAAGCACGACCTGGAGGGGCTTGCGGCTCTCATTGCGGCGCTGGATCTGGTGGTCGTGCCCGCCACCGCCGCCGGGGAATTGGCCGGGGCGCTGGGGGTGCCGGTGTGGCGGCTGTGCCGGGCCGATTGGACCCGGCTTGGCACCGGAACCCGGCCGTGGTTTCCCAGCCACCGGACGTTTTCACCAGCACCCGGCCAGCCCATGGGGGATATGCTGCTCTCCGTCGCCGCCGCCTTGCGACGGCTGGCGCGAAAGGACACGTCCCTGGCTCAGGCCTGAGCCAGGGGAATGTGCGGCGCTGAATCCCGTGGCAGCACGCCTTGCAGGCGAGGGTCGGCCACCACCCGCGTGACGTGGCGCACCGGAACGAATCCCAGACTCTGATAGAGCGGCAGCGCCTTGGGATGATCGAAGGAGCAGGTGTTGACCGTCAGCGTCTTGGCCCCGCCGTCCCAGGCCATGCGGATCCCCCGGTCCAGCAGCCACGGACCCAGCTTCCGCCCGATGAAATCGGGGATCAGGCCGAAATAGGCGATGTCCGTCGCATCGGGGTCGCGGCGGTCGATCTCCACATAGCCGGCGGGGGTGCCGCCGTCGTAGAGGACCCACACCTCCACCCGCGGGTCGGTGACGATCGGGCCGAGTTCGGCATCGGTCATCCGCCGCCGCTCGTTCCACAGCCACGGTTCGCCCACCGTATCGTACAGATAGCGGTAGAACGAGAGCGTCGGCGGGAACGCCCGGCGCAGTTCCATACCCTCCGCACCCGCCGGTGGGGACACCGGCGGATGGGGCGGCAGGGTGGCCATGGACAGATAGGTGACGATCACCGACAAATGCCCGCGCGGTACCGGCGCGGGCTTGCCGGGCTTCAACTCGAAACGCTGAGCCATGATGGGTGTCGCCGCCGGTCAGTCCGCCGGTCCGGTGGCGACCGGGGTATCGCCCGGCAGGCCCCATTCGGCCCACGAACCGTCATAGACCGCCACGTCGGTCTTGCCGGCCTGATACAGCCCCAAGGCCACGACGCAGGCGGTCACCCCGCTGCCGCAGGACGCCACCACCGGGCGGTCGAGCGACAGGCCGGCACCGGCCGCCAGATTGCGCAGCCGCTCGGCCGGTAGAACCACCTTGCTGGCGGGATCGAGCAGATCGGTGAAGGGCAGGTTGCGGCTGCCGGGGATGTGGCCGGCGCGGCGGCCGGGCCAGGATTCCGCCACCGACCCGTCGAACCGTCCGGCGGCGCGGGCATCGACCACCTGTTCCCGCCGGGTGTCGATGTTGGCGCGGATGTCTTCCTTGCTGCGGACCAGATCCGGGCGGAAGGCGGGGGTGAAGGTCTTGAAGGCCGGCGTCGGCTGTCCGGCGACCACCGGATGCCCATCGGCCACCCATTTGGGCAGGCCGCCGTCGAGAACCGCAACCCGGTCATGGCCGAACACGCGGAACATCCACCACGCCCGCGCCGCGGTCATCAGCCCGTGGGTGTCGTAACACACCACGAAATCCTCGCTGCCGATGCCCAGCGCCCCCACCTTGGCCGCGAAATCTTCCGCCGAGGGCAGCATGTGGGGCAGGGGATCGGTGTTGGGCCGTGCGATGGCGTCGATGTCGAAAAACACCGCACCGGAAATGTGCCGTTCCACGAACGCCGCCTTGGGGTCGGCGCCGCTGGACGGCATGGCCCAGGTGGCATCGACGATGCGCAGGTCGGGATCGTTCAGATGCTCCGCAAGCCAGCTGGTGCTGACAACCGCTCCGGGTTTCTGCGGGCCGCACGTCGGGGTACCGGGGTTCTGCATGGTTGGGGTTCCGCCCTTTTATTCGATTCTCAGTCGGTCAGCGCGATGATGACACGCCGGTTTTGTTTGCCCTTGTTCTCGATCTTGATCACCTCCACCCGTCCCACCTCCCCGGTGCGGGCCACATGGGTGCCGCCGCAGGGTTGGAGATCCACCCCCTCGATTGATAGCACGCGCACGCGGCCGGAACCGCTGGGCGGCTTCACCGACATGGTGCGCACAAGATCGGGGTTGGCGGCAAGGTCTTCGTCGCTGATCCACGTCGTGGTGACGGGCGCGTCATCGGCGACGAGGCGGTTGATCGCCGTGGCGATGGCCTCCTTGTCGAGGCTGGCGGCGGGGACGTTGAAGTCCAGCCGGCTCTTGTCCACGGCGATCTGGCCGCCGGTGACCGACCCCGGCACCACCGCGCACAACAGATGCAGGGCGGTGTGCATGCGCATGTGGCGATGGCGGCGGTCCCAGTCGATGACCGCTTCCACCACCGTTCCGGGGGCGGGCAGGGTGGCACCCGCCTCCGGCACGTGGATCACGCTGTCCGGCCCGTCGTCACCCTTCACGGTGTCGATGATCCGAACGGTCAGGTCACCGGCGCGCAGGATCCCGGTGTCGCCGGGCTGGCCGCCGCCGGTGGGATAGAACACCGTCCGGTCCAGCCGGATGTCGCCGGCATCGGCGGCGACCACCGTGGCGGTGCAGGTGCGGACATAGGCGTCGTCACGGAACAGCAGTTCCATAAACCCTCCGTTGCGGACGGCCGGTCAGTCCAGCCAATCGGGTACGGGAAGATTTTTCTCACGCAGGAACGCCGGATTGAAGAGTTTCGATTGATAACGCTGCCCGCCATCGCACAAAATCGTCACCACGGTGTGTCCCGGCCCCAGGTCGCGGGCGATGCGCATGGCCGCGGCCACGTTGATGGCGGTGGAGCCGCCCAAAACCAGCCCTTGTGTCTTCACCAGATCGAACAGGATGGGCAAAGCCTCCTCATCCGTGATCTGGAGGGCCGAATCGATGGGCGCCCCTTCCAGATTGGCGGTGATCCGCCCCTGGCCGATGCCTTCGGTGATGGAGGAGCCTTCGGCCTTCAATTCGCCGTGGGTGTAGTAGTGATAGAGCGACGCCCCCATGGGGTCGGCCAGCACGATGCGGATGTCGGGGTTGAACGCCTTCAGCGCCAGCCCGACGCCCGCCAGCGTGCCGCCGCTGCCCACCGCGCAGGTGAAGGCGTCGATGCGGCCGCCGGTCTGCTCCCAGATTTCCGGGCCGGTGGTCAGGCGGTGGCCGTCGCGGTTGGCCACATTGTCGAATTGGTTGGCCCACACCACGCCGTTGGGTTCGGTCGCCGCCAGCTCCTCCGCCAGACGGCCGGAATAGCGCACGTAATTGTTCGGGTCCTTGTAGGGAACCGCCGGAACCAGCCGCAGGTCGGCGCCGACCAGCCGCAGCATGTCCTTCTTTTCCTGGCTCTGCGTTTCGGGCATGACGATGACGCTGCGGTATCCCAGCGCGTTGCCGACCAGGGCCAGACCGATGCCGGTGTTGCCGGCCGTTCCCTCCACCACCGTGCCGCCGGGCTTGAGCACGCCGCGGCGCTCGGCGTCGCGGATGATGGCCAGTGCGGCACGGTCCTTCACCGACCCGCCGGGGTTGAGGAATTCCGCCTTGCCCAGAATATCGCACCCCGTCGCCCGCGACGGGCCTTCGAGCCGGATAAGCGGCGTGTTGCCGATGGTACCGATGAAACCGTCGCGGATGGTCACGGCTGTATCCTCTGAGAAAACCGATGAAACACACGAAACCATATCGGAAAAAGCAGCAGCCTTTCAATGATGGTTTGTTGATTACCTGAAATACACATTTATTTAGTGTTAAATAAGGCAGGGATCGTATCCATCCGTTGACGCACCCTTGGCGGCGGTCCTATGGTCCGGATGTCTGATGCGGGATGTGTCCCGCATGCGCCTTGTGCGTTGCCCGTCTTTGCAAGGATACCGTCCATGAAGCCGTCGGTCCGGCCCGCCGTTCCCAATTTCTCTTCCGGTCCCTGCGCCAAGCGTCCCGGCTGGTCGCTGTCCGCGCTGGAGGATGCCTTTCTCGGCCGGTCCCACCGATCCAAGACGGGCAAGGCCAAGCTGGCGGAGGTGATCGAGCGCACGCGGGCGGTGCTGGGCATTCCCGCCGATTACCGCATCGGGATCGTTCCCGCCTCCGACACGGGGGCCGTGGAAATGGCGCTGTGGTCGCTGCTGGGCAGCCGCCCGGTCGATGTGCTGGTGTGGGAAAGCTTCGGCAAGGAATGGGCCACCGACATCACCAAGCAACTGGCGCTCGACGCTCGGGTGATGGAGGCGCCCTATGGCCGGATCCCCGACCTGGGCGCTGTGGACTGGACGCGCGACGTGGTGTTCGCCTGGAACGGCACCACCGCCGGGGTGCGGGTGCCCAACGGTGATTGGATCGCCGACGACCGCCAGGGGTTGGCCATCTGCGATGCCACCTCGGCGGCCTTTGCCATGGATATGCCGTGGCACAAGCTGGATGTGGTCACTTGGTCCTGGCAGAAGGTTCTGGGCGGGGAAGCGGCCCATGGAATGCTGGTGCTCAGCCCCCGCGCGGTGGAGCGGCTGGAATCCGCCCCGCCGCCGCGCCCCCTGCCCAAGATTTTCCGCCTGACCAAGGGCGGCAAGCTGATCGAGGGCATTTTCAAGGGCGAAACCATCAACACCCCCTCCATGCTGGCGGTGGAGGATGCCATCGATGGGCTGAAGTGGGCGGAGGCCATCGGCGGTCTGCCGGCGCTGATCGCCCGCAGCGAAGCAAACCTGACGGCGGTTGCCGACTGGGTGGCGGAACGTCCGTGGATCTCCTTCCTGGCGGGGGATCCGGCGGTGCGTTCCTGCACCTCCATCTGTCTGGTCATCACCGACCCGGACGTGACGGCTCTGCCCGCCGCCGCACAAGAGGCGGTCGCCAAGAAGATCGTCTCCCTTCTGGACAAGGAAGGGGTGGCGTACGACATCGGCTCCTACCGCGACGCGCCGGCGGGTCTGCGCCTGTGGGGCGGGGCGACGGTGGAAACCGCCGACATCGCGGCATTGCTGCCCTGGCTCGATTGGGCCTTCGTCACGGCCAAGGCGGAGGCGCTCGCCACCGCCGGCTGATACGGGTGGAACCGGGGTGGGGGCCTCAGCCCCCCACCTCACCGGCGCCCGTGCTCCATTGACGGCGCAAGGCATCGCGCTGGCGGGCGAACCACCCCAGGGCGATGACGGTCACCGAGTTGTTCAACAGGTTCTCGTCCAGCAGGCGGATGCCCTCGTCGGCGTCGATCACGTCGATGCGGATGTCTTCGTGTTCTTCGGCCAGCCCGCCGATGCCGCCGGCCCCGGTGCAGTCCACCCGGCCGCAGAACACCGTCACCTTTTCCGACAGAACGCCGGGGCTGGAGAAGTAGTCGCAGATCTTCACCAGATCGCTGACGGTGCAGTGCGCCTCTTCGACGGATTCGCGCCGGGCCACCGCTTCGGGGGTTTCCCCTTCCTCGATGATGCCGGCGACGATTTCGCGCATCCACGCCGGACCGCCGCCGGCGGCAGCACCCACGCGGAACTGTTCCAGCATCACCAGCTTGTCCTGGTCGGGGTCATAGAGCAGAACCCCCACCGCATGGCCGCGCTCGCACACCTCCCGCGGGGGGAGGACACCGCTCCACGTGCCGTCAAATTTCTTGTGGCGCAGCCGGTAGACATCGACCTGCAGATAGCCCTTGTACGCCGTTTTCTTCTCGACGATCTCGATATCGGGATGATCCATGGCGGGTGCTTTTCCCCTGATGCGGCGGGCGGGTGTGCCCCGTTTCCGGTGTACTCCAAACCGCGGGCCGGTGAAACAACGGCCCCGTTGCGGCGTTGTTCCGCCATCGACGAACAGGCGGAAGGCAGCCGGCGATGCCCATTCACACCGAAGCCGAGTTGGAAAAGGCGGTTTCCGAGTTCCAGACCCTTCAGGACGCCCCGGACGATTCGACCGGGGCCGAGCGGCGGCGCGAACTGGACGCCGCCATCAAGGATTACTACGCCCGTCACAGCAACGATCTGCGCCCCGCCAAGCCCCCGTCGGTCCCCAACCAGGGTTAGCCGCCCCGCCTGTGGTGACCGGCGGTGCCGAATCCCCTCGACCTTGCGCGGCGGGTGGCCGTAAATGGGCCTTCCCTTGACTTGCCCGCCTGTGAGCGTCGGATGGCCACCAAGCGACTCGAAACCTGTTACTCCTGCCGTTATTGGGAAGGGCAGGGGGTCCGCCAGCGCGGCCCCAAGGGGGTATGCCGCCGCTATCCCCCCATGGTGACTCCCCGCGATCCCGAGGGGCGCTTTCCCATCACCCAGTCATCCGACTGGTGTGGTGAATGGAAGCGCGAATCCCTTCCCCCCGTGGCAGCACCGTCCGAAGGCGGGCGTACCCTGTACGACGATCTGGAATCGTGACCGTGCGAGGAACCGGAAAGAGGGGGGCTGCGGAGTGCGTAACATGGAAAAGGCCGCCTTCCCGTTCGGAAGGCGGCCTTTTCAAATTGGAGGCACGGGCGGGAATCGAACCCACGTACACGGATTTGCAGTCCGCTGCATCACCACTCTGCCACCGCGCCATGCGCTCGACACTGAAACCGCTTTTGTCTGTTGCGTTGCCGCTTCGTCGCTGCGGTCCGTGTCGGGAGCGCACGTATAGTCCCTGTTCGCACCCCGGTCAAGCCATGGTTTTGCGGAAACAGCATTTTCCATGGTCTTGGCGGTGCGGCGCTACGGGGGCTTTGCCGTGCGTCGGCGGGGATGGGGCGGTGCGGCGCCCTTGGCGTTGTGTTCGTGAAGCGTTGCGGATATATAGCCCTATGGCAGCGAAGCCGTCATCGTCGGCTTGGCGGGCCACCCGTTTCAACTCGAACGATTGCGACCGCCATGTCTGATATCGCCATGTCTGATACCGCCGCCGCCCGATTCCACATGGTCGAGGGTCAGATCCGTCCCAACAAGGTGACGGATGAACACTTGGTTCAAGCCCTGCTCGACATGCCGCGCGAGCTGTTCGTGCCCAAATCGGCCCGCGGCATCGCCTATGTGGATCAGACCCTGCCGGTGGGGCAGGGGCGTTTCCTGCTGGAACCGATGCTGTTCGGCCGGTTGCTCCAGGAAGCAGTGATCGAGCCGACGGACGTGGTTCTCGACGTGGGATGCGCCACTGGCTACTCCACCGCCATCCTGTCGCGTCTGGCCGCCACCGTGGTCGGCATCGAATCCGACAGCGATCTGGTGCAGCAGGCGACCCAGGCCCTGGCCGCGGTGGGGGCCGACAACGCCCTGGCGGTGGAAGCCGACCTGCCCGCCGGCTACCCGGCCCAGGGGCCTTATGACGTGATCGTGCTGAACGGTGCGGTGGCCGAGGTGCCGGAGGCGCTGCTGAGCCAGCTTGCCCCCGGCGGCCGCCTGATCGGCGTGGTGCTGGGCGCGCGCGGGTTGGGCGAGGTGCGCCTGTACCAGCGGTTCGGCGATACCGTGTCCAGCCGCGCCCTGTTCGAATCGCAGCCGCCGGTGCTGCCGGGCTTCGAGCCGAAGCCGGTGTTCCAGTTCTGAGTCGCTGACCCCGCATCGTCTGAAAACGACGCCCGCATGACATGGGGTGGTGTGGAAAGGAAACAGAACCACAAGTTTCGATGCTGAACGATACGGACAAGGGCATCCAGGGGGCTGGAGTCCCTGTCCGTTCGGTCTGCCCGTAAAGGAAAGCTTCGGAACGGCGGAAAGGTTCTGTATTCTCACGCACCTGAGGGAGCGTCGGATCAAACCCCGAAACAGTGAAGGCCGGAAGAGATGACCGTGCGAAGCCACAGTATGCGCTGCTATCCGGGTGTGCGCCGCTATCTGATTGCCACCGTCGCCTGGGGCTCGGTGGTGCTGGGGATGGCTCAGCCCACGTGGGCGCAGAGTCTCGAACAGGCGCTTGCCCAGGCTTATGCCAACAACCCATCCCTGGCGGCACAACGGGCGCGCCTGCGCGCGGTCGATGAATCGGTTCCGCAAGCCCTGTCCGGCTATCGCCCTTCGGCCCGCGCTACGGCATCCATCGGCCGCAGCTATTCGGAATCCCGGATCGAGGGGGCGGGGACCAGCAACACGACCCTTACCCCAAAAACCGCTGGTTTGTCGGTGACCCAGCCGATCTACGACGCCACGGTGTCGCCGGCGGTCCGCCGCGCTGAAAATCTGGTGCAGGCCCAGCGCGCCACCCTGATGAGCGCCGAGCAGGAGGTGCTGCTGAACGCAGCCACCGCCTATCTCGACGTGGTGCAGAATCAGGCGGTGCTGACCCTGAACATCAACAACGAACGGGTGCTGAAGCGGCAGTTGGAAGCCGCCGGCGACCGTTTCCGCGTCGGTGAATACACCCGCACCGACGTCAGCCAGTCGGAATCGCGCCTGTCCGGTGCGGTGGCTTCCCGCATTTCCTCCGAAGGGCAGCTTGCCACGTCCCGCGCCACCTACGAACGGGTGATCGGGGCTGCACCGGGGCCGTTGAAGGCGCCCAAGCCGACGTTCAAGCTGCCGGCCACCCTGGACGAGACGGTGGAGATGGCCAAGGCCAACAACCCCTCGGTCCTGTCGGCCGCCTTCAACGAAGCCGCCCAGCAGGCCACCGTCGATCAGCAGTTCGGCCGGCTGCTCCCCAGCGTCACCCTGAACGCCCAGACCTCGCGCACATGGGATGGCAGCCGCTCGTCGGGGCTGCTGGTGGAGCGCCAGGATGCCGCCCAGGTGACGGCCCAGGTCACCATTCCGCTGTATCAGGCCGGCTTGCCGGAAGCCCAGGTGCGTGAAGCCAAGCAGACGGCGAACCAGTACCGGATGCAGATCGACGACGCCCGTCAGCGTGCGGTCGAGGGGGCGGTCAGCGCGTGGCAGTCGCTGGCCACCACCCGCGCGTCGATCAAATCCTACCGCGACCAGATCAAGGCGGCGCAGATCGCCCTGGACGGCGTGCGGCAGGAAGCTCAGGTCGGCTCGCGCACCGTTCTCGACGTGCTGAACCAGGAGCAGGAGTTGCTGAACGCCCGCGTCAATCTGGTTCGCGCCGAGCGCAACGAGATGGTGGCGGCTTTCACGTTGCTGTCGGCCATCGGGCAGCTGTCGGCGGAACAGTTGGGGCTGCCGGTCAAGTATTATGATGCCCAAAAGAACTACACCGCCACCCGTGACAAGTGGATCGGTCTGGGCACGGGTGAGTAAGATCGTCGGCATGCGGCACGTTGCGCGGGCGCGCGGCGTGCCGGCCATATGGCATTTCACACAGTCCTGGCCTAGTGTGGGGCAGGTTGACGTCCCGGATTTGTCCCGATGAGCGATAAAGGCCAGCAAGAACCGTCGATGGAGGAGATTCTCGCCTCCATCCGCCGCATCATCTCCGAGGATGGCGACACCGCGTCGAAGACGGCGGAGCCGGCCGCCCCGCAGGCACCGCCGCCGCCGCCGCCTCCACCGCCCCCTCCTCCACCGCCGCCTCCGCCCTTGCCCCCTCCCCCCCCTCCGCCAATGATGGACGAGGAGGAGGACGACGTTCTCGAACTCACCCAGGCGATGCCGGAACCGGAGCCGGAGGAAGACCATTGGGACATGGATGTCCCGGACTTCTCCGAACCGGCCGCCGAGCCTTTGGCCGATTTCGGGGAGCCCGAGCCGGAACCGCCGCCCCCGCCGCCGCCCCGGCGTCCCAGCTTCGATTTCGACGATGTGACGGAAATGCCGCCGCCGCGCCCGCGGTCGCGGTCGCTCATGGACGAATTCGACAATGGGCTGATCTCCCGCCGGACCGCCGACGATGCTTCGCAGCATCTGACCAATCTGGCCCGCAAGCTGGGGGATGATCTGTCCATCGGCCCGATGCCGGTGGGCATCCGCACGGTGGAGGATGTCGTCCGCGAACTCCTGAAACCGCTCCTGAAGGAGTGGCTGGACGAGAACCTGCCGACCATCGTCGAACGGCTCGTACAGCAGGAAATCGACCGGATGATCCGGCGGACCCAGCGGTTCTGATCCGCTCCCGCCTTCAATCAACCCGCTGCCAATACCTGAAGACCGCTTCAGCGAAAGTGTGAATCATGATCGAAAAGACCTACCGGCCCGCCGAGGTCGAGGAAAAGCACTACCGCCTGTGGGAAGACTCGGGGGCGTTCGCCGCCAACACCGATGCCAACGGGCACCCCTATACGATCATGATGCCGCCGCCGAACGTAACGGGCAGCCTGCACATGGGCCATGCCCTGACCTTTACGCTGCAGGACGTGCTGATCCGCTACAACCGCATGCGCGGCAAGGACGCTTTGTGGCAGCCGGGAACCGACCATGCGGGGATCGCCACCCAGATGGTGGTCGAACGCAATCTGGCCAAGGACGGCATCACCCGCCACGACCTGGGTCGGCAGGAATTCATCCGCAAGGTGTGGGAGTGGAAGGCGGAATCGGGCGGGACCATCACCCGCCAGCTTCGCCGTCTGGGCGCCTCGCCCGACTGGGCCAAGGAACGCTTCACCATGGACGAGGGCCTGAGCCGGGCCGTCGCCAAGGTGTTCGTGCAACTTCACAAGCAGGGACTGATCTACAAGGACAAGCGGCTGGTCAACTGGGACAGCAAGCTGCACACCGCCATCTCCGACCTTGAGGTCGAGCAGAAGGAGATCAAGGGCAACCTCTGGCACTTCCGCTACCCGATCGAGGGGGAAGAGGGGCGCTTTATCACCGTCGCCACCACCCGCCCGGAAACCATGCTGGGCGACACCGGCGTCGCCGTGCACCCCGAGGATGAGCGGTACAAGGATCTGATCGGCAAATTCGTCGTGCTGCCGCTGGTGGGCCGGCGCATTCCCATCGTCGGCGATGAATACGCCGACCCGGCGACCGGCTCGGGTGCGGTGAAGATCACGCCCGCCCACGATTTCAACGACTTCGAGGTCGGCAAGCGGTGCGGGCTTGAGGCCATCAACATCATGGACCGCGATGCCCGTCTGAACGATGCGGTGCCGGAAGCCTACCGCGGCCTCGACCGTTACGTGGCGCGCAAGAAGGTGGTTGAGGAGATGGAGGCGCTGGGTCTTCTGGAGAAGATCGAGCCGCACACCCACATGGTCCCCCACGGCGACCGTTCGGGCATCCCCATCGAACCCTGGCTGACCGATCAATGGTACGTGGACGCGGCCACGCTCGCCAAGCCGGCCATCGAGGCGGTGGAGCAGGGCCGCACCACCTTCGTGCCCAAGCAGTGGGAAAACACCTATTTCGACTGGATGCGCAACATTCAGCCGTGGTGCATCAGCCGTCAGATCTGGTGGGGCCACCAGATCCCCGCGTGGTACGGGCCGGACGGAACCTTCTTCGTGGAGGAAGCCGAGGAGGCGGCGCAGGCCGCAGCCACCGCCCATTACGGCAAGCCGGTGGATCTGACCCGCGATACCGACGTGCTCGACACATGGTTTTCGTCGGCGCTGTGGCCGTTCTCGACGCTGGGCTGGCCGGAGCAGACGCCGGAACTGGCCCGCTATTACCCCACCGACGTGCTGGTCACCGGCTTCGACATCATCTTCTTCTGGGTGGCCCGGATGATGATGATGGGGCTGCACTTCATGGGTGACGTGCCGTTCCGCACCGTCTACATCCACGCCCTGGTCCGTGACGAGAAGGGCCAGAAGATGTCGAAGTCCAAGGGCAACGTCATCGACCCGCTGGACCTCATCAACGAATACGGCACCGACGCGCTGCGCTTCACCCTGTCGGCCATGGCGGCGCAGGGCCGCGACATCAAGCTGGCGGTCAGCCGGGTGGAAGGGTACCGCAACTTCGCCACCAAGCTGTGGAACGCCGCCCGCTATTGCCAGATGAACGGCTGCGAGCCGGTGCCGGGCTTCAACCCGGTCGGCCTGACCCAGACGGTGAACCGCTGGATCGTCGGGGCGGTGCGCGATGCCGGCGCCCGCATCGCCGAGGCCATCGACGGCTACAAGTTCAACGAAGCCGCCAACACCGCCTATCAGTTCACCTGGGGCACCTTCTGCGACTGGTATCTGGAATTCACCAAGCCGATCCTGACCGGCACCGACGAGGCGGCGAAGGCCGAAACCCGCGCCACCACCGCCTGGGTGCTGGACCAGATCCTGCACCTGTTGCACCCGATCATGCCCTACATCACCGAAGAGCTGTGGGAACAGTTGTCGCCCGACCGTGGCAACCGGCTGATCAGCGCATCGTGGCCGGACCCGGCGGCGGACCCGGCCGGTGCGGCGGCGGAAGCCGAGATGGATTGGGTGGTGCGGCTGGTGTCCGCGGTGCGGTCCATGCGGTCGGAAATGAACGTGCCGCCGTCGGCCCAGATCGCGCTGAAGCTGAAGGATCCGTCGGCCCAGACGCTGGAGCGGCTGGCGACCCACCGCGACCTGATCCTGCGCATGGGCCGTCTGTCCTCCGTCGAACCGCTGGACGGGGCCGTGCCCAAGAGTGCGGTGCAGTCGGTGCTGGATGAGGCCACGCTGATCCTGCCGCTGGAAGGCATCGTCGATCTGGACAAGGAGCGTCAGCGCCTGACCAAGGAGATCGACAAGCTGGCCGGCGAGATCAAGAAGATCGACGCCAAGCTGGGCAACGAACAGTTCCTGGCGAAAGCGAAGGAAGAGGTGGTGGCCGAGCAGCGCGACCGCCGCGAGGAGGCCGCCGCCGCCCGCGACAAGCTGCAAAAGGCACTGGATATGCTGAGCGCCTGATGCCACGAAAAACCCCTCTCCCGATTGGGAGAGGGGTTTTTCAACGGTGCCGGTTATTCCCGGATCGAGGCGATGAAGCGGTCGGCGTCGTTTTCCAACTGGCGGCATTCGTCGGCCAACTGACCGGCGGAATAGATCATTTCGATGGCCGATTTGCCGGTTTCCGCCGCGGTCATTGCCATGGTGCTGACGCTTTCCGATACCTCGTGAGAGGTGTTGGTGGCCCGGTCCACCGCATGGACGATTTCCTGGGTCTGGGCCAACTGGCGGGTGACGGCGGTGGACACCTCCGACGACAGGCTTTCCACCTCTTCGATGGTGGAGCGGATGGCCTGGATCGCCGTCACCACGTCGGTGGTGGCGTTCTGGATGGCGGACACCTGACCGGCGATGTCCTCGGTCGCCCGCGCGGTCTGGCTGGCCAGCGTTTTCACCTCCGACGCCACCACGGCGAAGCCCTTGCCGGCTTCTCCGGCGCGGGCCGCCTCGATGGTGGCGTTCAGCGCCAGCAGGTTGGTCTGTCCGGCGATGGTGTTGATGAGATCCACGATCTCCCCGATCCGCTGGGAGCTTTCCGACAGTGCTTTGACCGCGACATCGCTTTCCCGCGCATGGCCCACCGCCCGCAGGACGGCGGTGGCGCTGGTGGACACCCGTGCGCCGATTTCGCCGATGGAGTCGGTCAGGGTCCGCGACACGGTGTTGACGATGCCCACCACTTCGGACGTCTGTTCCGCCTTGTCGGCGGTGTCGAGCGCCTGCATCCGCATCTTTTCCGCGGTGTCGCGCAGGATGTGGGCGCCGGTGCGGATCTGTTCGGCGGCACTGCCGACGGTGTTCAGCACCTTGCCGAAGGCGCCGTCGAAATCATGGGCGACGGTGTGCAGCGCCTGGCGCCGTTCGGCGGCGGCCCGCTGTTCGGCCTGCCGGGCTTCGATTTCCAGGTCATGGTTGCGCTGCAGCCCTTCCTTGAACACCTGAAGGGCGCGGGCCATGGCGCCGATCTCGTCACGCCGTTCGATGCCGGGAATGTTGGCCGAACGGTCGCCGGTCGCCAGCCGTTCCATCGCCCCTTCGATGCTGGCGAGCGGACGGGTGATCGAACGGGCAACGTACAGGCTGATGAGCAGGAAGCCCACCAGCAACAGCGATCCGGTGATGGTCGCTGTCCGGATCACCTCGTCGCCGACGCGGTTCTGGGTTTCCACCGCCCGCCCCATGCCTTCGCCGGCCATGTCCAGCAACGCTTCGAAGCGGGGGCCGAGGCTCTGGAACGCTTCGTTGAAGCGGGTGACCTCCTCCCGGAACGCCTTGGTGGCGTCCACGAAGGCCAGAAGATCCTTGCGGTAGGTGCGGGCCTGTTTTTCGATCCGCGCGGCGGTGGCGGGGTCGAGGCCGGAGTCGCTGAGGAAGAAGGTGAATTCGCTGAACGCCTTGCGGTGACCGGACAGCAAATCCTCATCATTGTAGATGATGAAGTCCTTTTCCATCTTCCGCATGGCTTCCATGCGGGCGGTCAGCTTGTCGGCGTTGGGCCATTGTTTCAGCTCGTCCTCGATGGCGCGGGCGGAGGCGCGCAACTGGCCGCGCAGGCCGGTTTCATCGCTCAGGCCCAGGGTGGTCGCCTGTTCGACCACCGCCTTGAACCGTTCGGACAGGGCGGTGACGCCCTTGGACAGGTTGTCGATGTCTCCCGCCGGGACTAGGGCGCCGGCGTTGCCGCGCACCTCGGCCAGCAGGGAGGCGATTTCCCCGGCGTTGGTGGCAAAGGTGCGCGCCGCCGTCTGATCCCGTTCGGTGATGAAACGCAGGGCCTGGAACCGCAGCCGGCTGGCCCGCCGCTCAATTCCCGCGATCCGTTCGTCGATGCTGCGGAACTGGTTCAACTCGTTGGTGGCCTGGAACACGCGGCGCGCGCCCATGGACACGGTTCCCCCAAGCAGGCCAAGCGTGACCAGCGCACCGACGACCAGCAACGCGATGCGCGTTCCGATGGAAACCTTCGACAGCATTCTGCCCCCGGAACAGGATGAACGACAACCGTATACGGACGAAACAACGTGCGACCGGAGCCATCAATGCGCGCCATCCCGGTAACTTGCGTGACGCTTACGTGACAGTTTGATGAAACTTGCCGAGGGTGGGGCCGGGGAAAGCCGCTTTTCACCTGGACAGGTCCCGATGATCCGGTCATGCAGGGGGCCGGATACGGGGGCCGTTCCATGGATTTTCTCGCCACAAAGGTCGGGTGGGCGCTTTTGGCGCCGGCGAACCTGCTGGTGCTTTTTCTGACCTCAGGGGCGCTTTTGACGCTGTGGCCTCGCCGCCGACGGCTGGGGTTGGCCCTGGTCTGGCTGGCGACGGCGGGCTTTGCGGCGCTGGCGGTGCTGCCGGTGGGGCAATGGGTGGGGCGTCCGCTGGAGGATCGCTTCTCCCTCCCGGCAGCCTTGCCCGAGAAAATCGGCGGCATCATCGTTCTGGGCGGGGCGGTGGATCCCGTCGTCACAGCCACCCGCGGCCTGCCCACCCTGACCGATGCGGCCGAACGGATGGTGGCGTTCGTCGCGTTGGCGCGGCGTTATCCCGATGCCCCCCTGATCGCCACCGGCGGGTCGGGGCTGATATGGGACCGCGATTTCCGCGAAGGGGATGTGGTCCTGGCGGTGCTGGACCAATTGGGGTTCGACACCGGGCGGGTGATCATCGAGAATCTGTCGCGCAACACCTGGGAAAACGCCCTGTTCAGCCGCGATTTTGCCGATTCGGCGGTGGATACTCCCTGGATTCTCATCACCTCGGCCAACCATATGCCGCGGTCGGTGGGGATTTTCCGCCGGCTGGGCTGGCCGGTCATTCCCTATCCGGTGGATTACCGCACCCGCGGCGATGACCAGATGCAAGGGATTATGGATGTCACCGGCAATCTGAACCTGACCTCGACCATGGTGCGGGAATGGATCGGGCTGGCGGCGTACCATGCCATGGGCCGGACCGACCGGCTGTTTCCCGGCCCGTGACCCGACTTTCCGCAAAGCTGCCCGTGCCGTCTTGGCCTGCGTGGGCAAAGCCGTTAGAGTGCGCGGCTTGGGCGCGGCGGCGGTGACGCAGGGCAGGGGGATGATGGTGCGCGGCGGTGGGATGGCGGTGACGGTGGCGGTGCTGGGGACCCTGATCCTGGCCGGGTGCGCCGGTTCGCCCAGTGCTCCCGGCGGTGGCCGCGGCGGCTATTACAAGGTCGGCAAGCCCTATCAGATCAAGGGAATCTGGTATTATCCGGCGGAGGATTACGCCTATGACGAGACGGGCATCGCCTCGTGGTACGGGCC
The DNA here is from genome assembly GCA_937927415.1 of uncultured Rhodospirillaceae bacterium. GTDB lineage: Bacteria > Pseudomonadota > Alphaproteobacteria > Azospirillales > Azospirillaceae > Azospirillum. Next base: position 119,118 of record CALBDS010000036.1, on the reverse strand, counting down.
GGGCTTCCACGCCAAGATGACCGCCAACGGCGAAACCTATGACCAGATGGACCTGACGGCGGCGCACAAGACGCTGCCCATGCCAAGCCTGGTGCGGGTGACCAATCTGGACAACGGCCGGTCGATCGTGGTGCGGGTCAACGACCGCGGACCATACGTCAACAACCGCGTCATCGACATGTCGCAGCGGGGGGCACAGCTGCTGGGGTTCGACCGGGTGGGCACCGCCAAGGTGCGGGTCCAGATCCTGGCCGACGAGAGCCGCGCCCTGGCCGACGCCGCCCGGCGCGGACAAACCCCGCCGGTGATGACGGCGCAGGTGGACAAGGTGGACACCCCACCCCCGGTTCAGGCCGCCGCACCGCGGCCCTCGATCCAGGTGAGCGAGGCGCCGCCGCCGGCTGCCCGCCCGTCCGGGATCGCGGTGGCGGAACTGCCGCCGTCCTCCACCGCCCGCGTCCCCGGCAAGACCGAAGAGGATGGGCGCTTCATGCCCGCCCCGGTGGTATCGTCGGTGCCGGTCAAGGGGCAGCACCGGATCTATATCCAGGCCGGCGCCTTCTCCGTTGCCGAAAACGCGCAGAAGTTGAGCGGCCGGCTGGGATCCATCGGCACCGCCAGCGTGACCCAGGCCACCGTCAACGGCCGCCAGTTCTACCGTGTCCGGGTCGGGCCGCTGGATGATGTGGACCGCGCCGACACGATTCTCAATCAGGTGATACAGTCCGGCCTTACCGACGCCAAAATCGTGGTCGATTGATACCCCGTCCGGGATGATCCCGCGTCTCGGGGAACAGAAGAACGTCCGTTGCAAGAGGAATCCGCCATGACCGCTGTCCGGACCCGTTTCGTCGCCGCGCTGACCGCCGTCCTGGCCGCCGCCGCCACGATCCTGCCGGCACGCGCAGCCAACATCGACACCATCGCCAAGCAGGCGATCCTGATCGACGTCAGCACCAACACGGTGCTGTTCGAAAAGAACGCCGATCAGCGCATGCCGCCGTCGTCCATGAGCAAGATCATGACGATGTACATGGTGTTCGACGCCATTAAAAAGGGGCGCCTGTCCCTGGATCACACCCTGCCCGTCAGCGAGCGGGCGTGGCGGATGCAGGGGTCGAAGATGTATGTGGAGCTTCACAACTCCATCAAGGTCGATGACCTTATCAAGGGTGTGATCGTCCAGTCGGGCAACGACGCCTGCATCGTGCTGGCCGAAGGTCTGGCCGGGTCGGAGGAGGCCTTTGCCGAGCAGGCCAACGCCAAGGCCCGCGAACTGGGCCTGACCAACAGCACCCTGACCAACGCCACCGGCTGGCCCGACCCCAACCATCTGATGACCGCGCGGGACCTGTCCACGCTGGCCAAGCGGCTCATCACCGATTTCCCGGAATATTATCATTACTATTCGATCCGGGAATTCACCTACCACGGCATCAAGCAGGGCAACCGCAACCCGCTTCTGTACCGCAACATCGGCGCCGACGGCATGAAGACCGGCCATACCGACATCGCCGGCTATGGCCTGACCGCCTCGGCCATCCGTGACGGGCGCCGGCTGGTTCTGGTGGTCAACGGCCTGCCCAACATGCAGGCGCGCGCCGATGAATCCGCCCGCCTGATCGAGTGGGGCTTCCGCGAGTTCAACACCTACACCCTGTTCAAGGCCGGCGACACCATCGAGCAGGTGCCGGTGTGGCTGGGCGAGCAGGAAACGGTGCCGGTGACCGTCGCCGCCGACCTGAACCAGACCATGGCCCGCACCGACCGTCCGAACATGAAGGTGACGCTGGTGACCAACGCCCCGGTTGCCGCCCCCCTTGCCAAGGGGACGCCGGTGGGCAAGCTGGTGATTTCCGCTCCCGGTGCGCCGACGCGGGAGGTGCCGGTGGTCGCGGCCGCCGATGTGGGGCGTCTGGGCTTCTTCGGCCGCGCCATTGCCGCCGCCAAGTACCTCGTCTTCGGCACCGGGGCCTGACGGGGATGGCGCGCGGGCGGTTCATCACGCTGGAGGGCGGGGAAGGGGCGGGCAAATCCACCCAGCTCCGTCTGCTGGCCGAGGCGTTGCGGGCCTGCGGGCTGGAGGTGGTGGTGACGCGCGAGCCGGGCGGCTCCAAGGGGGCGGAGGAAATCCGCCACCTGCTGGTGTCGGGGGAGCCGGGCCGCTGGGGGCCGGTGACCGAGGTGCTGCTGCACACCGCCGCCCGCCGCGACCATCTGGAACGTACCGTCTGGCCGGCGCTGGAAGCCGGACAGTGGGTCGTCTGCGACCGTTTCTTCGACAGCACCGTCGCCTATCAGGGCTATGGGCTGGGGCTGGGGGCCGCTTACATCGGGCAGGTGCAGCGGGTGGCGCTGGGGGATTTCCGGCCCGACCTGACCCTGATCCTCGATATCCCGCCGGAAGCCGGGTTGCGCCGGGCCGCCGCCCGCCATGGCGGTGAGGACCGTTACGAGCGCATGGACGTGGCCTTCCACCATCGTCTGCACAATGGTTTCCGCGCCATCGCCGCCGCCGAGCCGGGGCGTTGCGCCCTGATCGACGCCACCGGAACGGTGGAGGCGGTGCAGGCGGCCATTCTCGACGCGGTGACCCGCCGCCTGGACGTGCCGGCATCATGAGCCGCACCGCCGCATCCGCCGAGGATGACACCGGCGGCACGCTGCCGCCGCGTCGCAACCCCGACCTGTTCGGGCACGAGGCGGCGGAACGGCTGTTGCTGGGGGCCTGGTCGTCGGGCCGGATGCCCCACGCCTGGCTGATCGGCGGGCCGCCGGGGATCGGCAAGGCGACGCTGGCGTTCCGCTTCGCGCGTTTCGTCCTGGCCAATCCGACGCCGCAGGCGGCGGGCGGGCTGTTCGGGGCGGCGGCGCTGCCCGACACCCTGGCGTTGCCGCCCGGCAACCCGGTGTTCGCCCGCGTGGCGTCGGGCGGGCACGCCGACGTGCTGACCATCGAACGGCAGATGGACGAGAAGCGCGGCCAGATGAAGCGGGACATCGCCGTCGATGACGTGCGCAAAATCGCTCCCTTCCTGCGCCGGACGGCGGCGGAGGGTGGTTGGCGGGTCGCCATCATCGACGGCGCCGACCGCATGAACACCAGCGGCCTGAACGCCATCCTGAAAATTCTGGAGGAGCCGCCGCCGGCCACGCTGCTGCTGCTGGTCAGCGACAATCCCGGCGGCCTCCTGCCGACCATCCGGTCGCGCTGCCGCAAGCTTGTGCTGACCCCGCTCAGTGAGGGGCTGGTGGCCGATCTTCTGGGCCGTCACCGGCCGGGGCTGTCGGAAACCGACCGGCTGGCGCTGGCCCGGCTGGCGGAGGGCAGCATCGGGCGTGCCGTCGCCCTGGCCGACGCCGGGGGGCTGGATCTTTACCGCAGCATCATCACCTTGTTGAGCGGGTTGCCGCGGCTGGACATTCCCGCCGCCCACGCCTTCGCCGATCTTTTGGGGCGGGGGCAGGACACCGGCGTGTACGCCACGGCCACCGGCCTGCTTGTCTGGTGGCTGGCCCGCTTTGCCCGTGCCCTGGCGGTGGGGACGTGGCCGCCGGAGGTGGTGGCCGGGGAAATCGCCCTGATGACCCGGCTGGCCCAAAGCGGCGGTGGCCGTGGGCTTGATCGGTGGGTGGAGGTGTGGGAAAAGATCCGTACCTTATTCATGCGCGCGGATTCCGCCAACCTCGACCGCAAGCAGGTGATTCTGAACGCCCTGCTGACGTTGGAAGCGGCATCCGCCTGACACCGGCGCCGTCGCCGGCACCAAGAAGAACGGGAGAGCCTCTGTCATGGCCGGGTCCAAGACCTATTACCTGACGACGCCGATTTACTATGTGAACGACGTGCCGCACATCGGCCACGCCTACACCACCCTGGCGTGTGACGTGCTGGCGCGCTTCATGCGTCTTGACGGTTATGACGTCCGTTTCCTGACCGGCACCGACGAACACGGGCAGAAGGTGGAGAAATCCGCCATGGCCGCCGGCATCGCCCCGCAGGAATTCACCGACCGGGTATCGCAGAATTTCCGCGATCTCGTCGGGCTGATGAACTATTCCAACGACGATTTCATCCGCACCACCGAACCGCGCCATGTGAAATCGGTGCAGGCCCTGTGGAAGCGGCTGCAGGACCGCGGCGAGATCTACCTCGGCTCCTACGCCGGTTGGTATTCCGTGCGTGACGAGGCGTTCTATGGTGAGGACGAGCTGACCACCACGCCCACCGGCCGCAAGATCGCCCCCACGGGGGCCGAGTGCGAATGGGTGGAGGAACCCAGCTATTTCTTCCGCCTGTCGGCGTGGCAGGATCGTCTGCTGGCGTTCTACGAACAGAACCCGGATTTCATCCTGCCGCCCGGCAAGCGCAACGAGGTGGTGGCCTTCGTCAAGTCGGGGCTGAAGGATCTGTCCATCAGCCGCACCACCTTCAAATGGGGCATCCCGGTGCCCGGCGACGAGGCCCACATCATGTATGTGTGGCTGGACGCGCTGACCAACTACATCACCGCGGTCGGCTACCCGGAAACCGAGGGTGGCGATTACGCCAAGTACTGGCCCGCCGACCTGCATATGGTGGGCAAGGACATCCTGCGCTTTCACGCCGTCTATTGGCCGGCGTTCCTGATGGCCGCCGGGCTGGAGCCGCCCAAGCGGGTGTTCGCCCATGGCTGGTGGACCATTGAAGGACAGAAGATGTCCAAGTCGCTGGGCAACGTCATCGCGCCCGAGACGCTGGTCAACACCTACGGTCTTGAGCAGACCCGCTATTTCCTGTTGCGGGAGGTGCCGTTCGGCAACGACGGCGATTTCTCGCACCGGGCCATGGTCAACCGTATCAACGGCGACCTTGCCAACGATTATGGGAACCTTGTCCAGCGCGTGCTGTCGATGATCGGAAAGAACTGCGGTGCCGCCGTGCCGCAGCCGGGTCCGTTCACCGAAGCCGACGAGCGGCTGCTGGGCAGCGCCCACGGGCTGCTCGATGCCGTGCGGCGGGAAATCCAGGTTCAGGCCTTCCACAAGGTTCTGGACACCGTTTGGGCGGTCATTGGCGATGCCAACCGCTATGTGGACGAACAGGCGCCGTGGGCGCTGCGCAAGACCGACCCGGCGCGCATGGCAACCGTGCTTTACGTGCTGGCGGAAACCATCCGCCATCTGGGCATCCTGACCCAGCCGATCATGCCGGCCGCTTCGGCGCGGATCCTGGAGTTGCTGGGGCAGGGGGAAGACGCCCGCGGGTTCGACCGGCTGGGACCGGCGGGGGCGCTGGTGGCGGGTACGCCGCTGCCGACACCCCAGGGGGTGTTCCCTCGCTATGTTGAGGACGCGAAGAGCTGATGCTGATCGACAGCCATTGCCATCTGGACTTCCCCGATTTCGCCCAGGATCTGGATGCGCTGGTGGAGCGGGCGCGGGCGGCGGGGGTGGAGCGGATGGTCACCATCTGCACCTATCTCACCCGCTTTGCCCAGGTGGCGGCGGTCGCCGAGCGGTATGAGGGCATGTATTGCTCGCTCGGTGTCCACCCCCATCAGGCGGCGGAGGAGTTCGAGGGGGCCACGGTGGACCGCATCGTCGCCATGGCGGCGCATCCCAAGGTGATCGGGATCGGGGAAACCGGGCTGGATTTCTTCTACGACCAAAGCCCCCGCGACGTGCAGGAGGAATCCTTCCGCCGCCACGTGCGGGCGGCAAAGGCCGTGGATCTGCCGCTGATCGTCCACACCCGCGATGCGGATGAGGCGACCATCCGGATTCTGGCCGAGGAGGGAGCGGAAAAGGGCCTCATCCATTGCTTCAGCTCTGGCCGGGATGTGGCTGAAAAAGCTTTGGAATTGGGCTTTTACATCTCCCTGTCGGGGATCATCACCTTCAAGAAGTCGGACGCCCTGCGGGAGATCGTGAAGGACATCCCGCTCGATCGGATTCTGGTGGAAACCGATGCGCCCTATCTGGCGCCGGTGCCTTATCGCGGCAAGCGCAACGAGCCGTCCTTCGTCGTCCACACCGCCGCCGAGGTGGCGCGGATCAAGGGCGTCGATCCGGCGGAGGTGGCGCGCCAGACCACCGCGAATTTCTTCACCCTGTTCCAGCGGGTGCCCCGCGATGCGGCGCAGGTGAAAGCGGCGTGAGCAGGATGCGCGTCACCGTTCTCGGCAGCGGCGGATCGGCGGGGGTGCCGGTCATCGGCAACCAGTGGGGCAACTGCGACCCCACGAACCCTAAGAACCACCGCACCCGCCCGTCTGTTCTGGTGGAACAGGATGGGGTGGCGGTCCTGGTGGACACCTCGCCCGACCTGCGCCAGCAATTGCTGGCGGCCGACGTGCAGCGGCTGGACGCGGTGGTGTGGAGCCACCAGCACGCCGACCACGCCCACGGCATCGATGAATTGCGGGAAATCTGCCGGCTGATGCAGAAGCCGCTCGATGTCTACGGCATGGCCGATCATATGGAGGAGTTGAAGCGGCGCTTCGGCTACTGCTTCCAACCCCTGCCCGAAGGGGCGCCGGTGTATCGCCCGGTTCTGACGCCGCACGCCGTCGATGGGCCGTTTTCGGTGAAGGGAATGACCATCATCCCCTTCGTTCAGGATCACGGGTACACCCTGACGCTGGGTTACCGTTTTGGGGATTTCGCCTATTCCACCGACGTGGTGCGGTTGGACGAGGCGGCGTTCGCAGCCCTGGCGGGCGTGAAGGTCTGGGTGGTCGATTGCGTGCGGGAAGAGCCGCCGCACCCGGTCCATTCCCATCTGGCCCAGACCCTGGATTGGATCGCGCGGGTGAAGCCGGAGCGCGCCTACCTCACCCACATGAACAACACCATGGATTACGAAACGGTGCGCCGCAAGCTGCCGCCGGGGGTCGAGCCGGCCTATGACGGCTTGGTGATCGAGGTCTGATCGTTCAGTCTGTTACCAGCAACACCAGACGGCTGGCGATGAAGCGTTCGGCCGCCGCCTCCGCTGCTTGGCGGGCAAACTTCGGAGACAGCTCGAACGACGTCTCATAAAACTTTGATGTTGCGTCGATAACCGAGGGGAGGAGGCGCTTGGCCGCCTCGTACTGATCCTTCGGCCACAGCGTCCAGTCGGACCAGGAGCGGAAGGCGGCCATGGCCCGCGCCCGTTCCTCCGCCGCTTTGCGCCCCTGCGGGGTGTACGGCAGTTCCAGCAGGCTGCTGGGCACCAGCGAAGCCTGAAGCGCATCCACCGCGAATTGCCGCTCGTAGCCGATGCGGATGCTGCCCCGTTCCTTCAACGCCGGTTCGATGGCCGGATCGATCACCGCCGCCAGCTTGCGCCATTCCGGCCGGCTGTAGAGGGATTGTTGCGCGGAGCACAGCCGTGGGCGCTGGTCGCGGCCATTTCCCCAAAAGGGACCAAAGGCTTCGAAGGCGGCTTGCCCATGGCGTGTGAAGAGGAAGCAGGGTGCCGTTTCCTGCGGGTCCGTTGACAGAATGTGGCGCAGGAACAACAGCACCCCCTGCAGCGGCACGCTCGACAATTCGCCAATATTCTTAATTTCTTCAATAAGATATCGGTCATTCTTAATGTTGCTGTTAAGGATTGTGCGCTCCAAGTCGGCGATGGCTTCCTGGGGCGCGTCCTTGCCGGTGTTCTCGGTGCGGAGAAGATAGATCAGCCAAGCCTTGGCCGTCGGATCGGACCGGCCTTCCAGGGCGGCGGCCACCCGTTCGGGGTGGCGGGGAATGTCGGCGATAAGCTGGTCGAGGGACAGATCCGCCGCCGGCACCGGCCCGGCCAGCCATCCCGTCATTCCCGCCGCCAGAACGGCGGTACGCACAAACCTTTTCATTCCGGTCCTTCCGGTCATCCGTCAGCGGTCCATACCGTGGTATTCGCGGTTGGGCATCATGTCCACCGCGGTGGCTACGCGGTTCGACATGTTGAAGAAACCAACCACATCGGCGATATCGAAAATGTCGTCCTCGCTGAATCCCACGGCGCGCAGCGCCTCGCGGTCGGCGGCTCCCACGGTGCTGGGGGCGGCGGTCAGCTTGTGGGCAAAGTCGAGCATGGCGCGGTGGCGCGGCTCCAGCGGGGCGACACGGTAATTGAAGGCCAGCATTTCGCCCAGTTCCGGGTCCAGCGACAGCTTGCGCACCGCCTGCCCATGGGCGACGAGGCAGTAATAACAGTGGTTGTGGGAGGACACCACCACGGCAATCATCTCCCGCTCCAGCTTGCTCAGGCCGCTGTCGCCCAGCATCAGTTCATTGTAGAGCAGGGTGAAATTCCGCAGCTTTTTGGGCCGCAGGCTGTAGGCCTTCAGCACGTTGGGCACGAACCCCAGCTTTTCGACGCACTTGTCGAAATAGGCCCGCTGATCGGCGTCCAGCGTGTCGGGATCGGGAACCGGCAGGTCCATGATGTGGTCGGGTTGGGGCATGGGGTTTCCTCCGTCGTGATGCCGTTGGCGGCGTTGTGGTTGGCGGGCAGGGTAGCGGCAGGCGCCGCCGGGGAAAACCCCTTCCTTTTCCGCGCCTTCCGCGTAAGGCTTCTGTTGCATCGCAGCGCCGGAACGTTAAGGTGACGCCACCGTTGGTCTGTCCCTGCTTTGCAAAGATGCCGCCGCTGTCCGGAATCGCCGCCCTGCACCATCACCTGTCCATCGCTCCCGTCCGTGCCGACGGGGTGGAGGGGGTGACGCTGGTGCCCGCGGCGGACCTGTCGGGGCCGGTGCGCCGTCTGCTGGATCAGACCATCGGCATGACCCGCGCCCTGGAAGAGCATTGGGGGGCGGTGCTGTCGGCCACAGTGCTGGACAGTCACCGGGAAAGCGAACGGCTCCGCCGCTGCGTGGTGTTGTCCGCCGGGCCGCTGCCGGTCACGGTGGCGGGAATCGACGTGATGCTGCCGGCGGTTCCGCCCGCGCTCCGGCCGTGTCTGGCGGACACCAGGGTGCCGCTGGGGCGCCTGTTCCGCGACCATGGGCTGATTTTCCGCACGGTGGCGGAGGCGTTCTTCTGCGTGCTTTGCGATGCGGCGCTGGCCGGGCAGGCGGGGGTGAACACCGGCACGCCCCTATTCGGGCGGGTGGCCCGGCTGGATGCCGGCGACGGCCGCACCCTGGCTCGCACGGTCGAAGTTCTAGCCCGCATCTGAAGCGTCAGGGATCGGAGGAGAAGGGAATCCCCGCCTGTTCCCGAACCTCTTCCATTTTCTGAACGATTTCCCGGAACCCTTTGATGGAAAAGAAAATATCCGTCTTGGTTCCAGAGGGGGAAAGACCCACCGCCGACACGGTTTCCCGTCCCGCGGCCATGCGCTGGACCAAGGTGGCGTTGGCGGCGGGGTCATTGACCACGCAGGCACCGGGTTCGTAATCGTACGGCTTGCAGGGAAATTCCGGGCGGAACAGGGTGTTGTCGATCCAGACGCGGACACCCTTGCTCACGTCGATGCCGCTGTTGTCCAGACGGAAGCGCATCCCTTCCATCCAACGGGTGGAGGAACGGTACCACACCAGCGCCCCGTCGCGGTTGCTGCCCATGACCTGACGGGTGATGGCCTCACACTCCAGCCGCCGGGGAGAGGTCCAGATCTGGCAGTAGAGGCGCCACGCACCGGACTGTTCCGTCACCTCCCGCAGGGGCGGCGGCGGTTCGTCTGCCCGTGTTTCTTCAGCCCGCACCGGCAGGACGGCAAGGAGGCACGCCGCCAGCAGGGACACGGGAAGCAGCGGGAACCGCATCATGCCGGCTACTCCCGGTATGCCTGCTGACGCAGCCAGTGGTCGGCCAGCACGCAGGCCATCATCGCTTCGCCCACCGGCACCGCGCGGATGCCGACGCAGGGGTCGTGACGGCCCTTGGTGATGATGTCGGCGTCGTTGCCGTGGATGTCCACCGTCTTGCGGGTGACGAGGATGGAACTGGTGGGCTTCACGGCAAAGCGCACCACGATGTCCTGCCCGGTGGAAATGCCGCCCAGGATGCCGCCGGCGTGGTTGGACAGGAACAGCGGGTTGCCGTCCGGTCCCCGCCGCATCTCGTCGGCGTTTTCCTCCCCGGTCAGGGCGGCGGCGGCGAAGCCCTCGCCGATCTCGACGCCCTTGACGGCGTTGATGGTCATCATGGCGCGGGCAAGGTCGCTGTCCAGCTTGTCGTAAAGCGGATCGCCCAGCCCGGCGGGGATGCCGGACGCCACCAGCTCCACCACCGCGCCGATGGAGGAACCGGCCTTGCGGATGCCGTCCAGATACTCGGCCCACTGGCCGGCGGCCACCGGATCGGGGCAGAAGAAGGGGTTGTTGTCCACCTCGGCCCAGTCCCAGCGGCTGCGGTCCACCGTGTGGGGACCGATCTGGACCAGCGCCCCGCGGATGGTGACCCCGGCACCGAGGATCTTGCGGGCCACCGCACCGGCGGCCACACGGCAGGCGGTTTCCCGCGCCGACGACCGCCCGCCGCCGCGGTAATCGCGGATGCCGTATTTCTTCCAATAGGCGTAATCGGCGTGTCCGGGGCGGAATTTCTCGGCGATGTCGCCATAATCCCGGGACCGCTGGTCGGTGTTCTCGATGAGAAGCTGAAGGGGGGTGCCGGTGGTCTGCCCCTCGAACACCCCCGACAGGATCTTCACCTGATCGGGTTCCTGACGCTGGGTGGTGAAGCGCGACTGGCCGGGGCGGCGCTTGTCCAGCCATGGCTGGATGTCGGCTTCGGTCAGGGGGATGCGGGCCGGGCAGCCGTCCACCACGGCCCCGATGGCCGGACCGTGGCTTTCGCCCCAGGTGGTGAAACGGAAAAGGGTGCCGAAGCTGTTCCCGGCCATGATGCGCGTTTCCCGATCGGAAGAAGGGAGGGGAAGATTACTCGGCTTTGCCGCCGCCGCCCAGCGAGTTGAGAAGCTGGGCCACCGGCTGCGCCTCGTCCACCGCCACCATGCCGACGACGTGATAACCGGAGTCCACGTGCATCACCTCGCCCGACACACCGGCCCCCAGGTCGCTCAGCAGGAACAGCCCGGCCCCGCCGACTTCCTGGATGGTGACGTTGCGCTTCAGCGGAGCGTTCAGCTCGTTCCATTTCAGGATATAGCGGAAATCGCCAATGCCGCTGGCCGCCAGCGTCTTGATGGGGCCGGCGGAAATGGCGTTCACGCGGATCTTGTCGCCGCCCAGATCGACCGCCAGATACCGCACGCTGGCTTCCAGCGCCGCCTTGGCGACACCCATCACATTGTAATGGGGCATCACCCGTTCCGCCCCGTAATAGGACAGGGTGAGCAGGCTGCCGCCGTCGGGCATCATGGCCGCGGCGTACTTGCACACGGCGGTGAAGGAGAAGCAGGAGATGTCCATCGTGCGCAGGAAATTGGCGCGCGTGGTATCCACATACTTGCCGGTCAGCTCGCTCTTGTCGGAAAAGGCGATGGCATGGACGACGAAATCGATGCTGCCCCACTCCGCCTTGATGGCGGCGAAGGTGGACTCGATGCTACCCTCGTCGGTGACGTCGCACGGCAGAACCAGCGTGCTCCCCACAGAGTCCGCCAGCGGCTTGACCCGCTTCAGGAGAGCATCGCCCTGATAGGTGAAGGCCAGTTCGGCGCCGTGCTGCGCCAGAGTCTGGGCGATGCCCCAGGCGATCGAACGATCGTTGGCGACGCCCATGATCAGGCCGCGCTTGCCTTCCATCAGCGGCTTCGGGGTGGACATGCGGACCTCGTTATTTTTGGTGAACAACGGTTCAGGAACAGAAAAGCGGGGCGCATCCTACACGAAAGACAGCCCCGGTCAAACCAGAGCAGGGTGGGATTGTGACAGAACAGCGGCGGAAGACACGCAACCTTTGCAGCGGTGACACACCATGACGCCATCGCCGGGTGATGCCCTGCCCCCCGACACCTCGCCGGTTCCCTCTGCCGTGCTGGGGTTCGGCCGATGGCTGTGGGAAGCGGCGCACTTCATCGGCCATTCGGCCTTGCGTTTTTACAACGGCAACTGTTTTCAGACGGCGGCCTCGCTCACCTACACCACGCTGCTGGCCATCGTGCCGCTGATGACCATCGGCTTTGCCATCTTCACAGCCTTTCCGGCCTTCAGCGCCATGCAGAACCGGCTGCAGGCGCTGATTTTCCGCAACATGGTGCCGGAAATCGGCGACGCCATCCTGGAATACCTGGGCCAGTTCATGGTGAACGCCGGGCAGATGACCAGTTTCGGCGTGATCGGGCTGGCGGTGTCGGCCATCCTGCTGATGTGGACCATCGAAGGATCCTTCGCCGCCATCTGGCGGGTGCAGGAACCGCGGTCGTTGGTGACCCGCATCCTGTCGTTCTGGGCGCTGCTGACCTTTGCCCCGCTGCTGTTCGGGGTGTCTTTGTCGCTGTCCAGCAGCCTGTGGCAGGTGCTGGAGGTCTTCCACGTCAGCGAATACACCTATCCGTTCAAGGGCATCGGCGGGCTTCTGCCCTTTGCGTTCCAGTTCATCGGCTGCACCTTTCTTTATATCGTCCTGCCCAACCGCCCGGTGCGGTGGCTGGATGCCGCCTGCGGCGGGGCGGTGGGGGCGCTGCTGCTGGAACTGTCGAAGGCCGGATTCGGCTGGTACCTGCGGGCCTATCCCGCGTACCAGACCATCTATGGCGCCTTGTCCACCGTGCCCATCTTCCTGTTCTGGATCTTCATCGCGTGGTCCACGGTGCTGTTCGGGGCGGTGGTGACGGCGGCGCTGCCGGAATGGCGGGCCGGGCGCATCACCCGCGCCGGGCCGGAAGGGCTGTTGCCCGCCCAGCGGCTGGCGCTGGCGCTGGCGGTGCTGCACGAACTGATGCAGGCCGCCCGGCTGGGCGTGGGGATGCGTCGGCGGACGCTAATGGCGCGGGTGCCGGTGGGGACGCTGCTGGTGGAGGCGATCCTGCTGCAGCTCCGCGATGCCCATTGGGTGGCGCTGACCACCCGCGATTCCTGGGTCGTCACCCGTGATCTGGGGGAGGCGACGGTGAACGACCTGTGCAAGGCGCTGGGAATCGGCATGCGCGGTTCGGTCCGCGGCCTGGGCCGTTTGCGCACCCCGTGGGAGGAGCGGGCCGTCCGGCTGGTGGAGGAGATGGAGGCAAGCGAATCCCGCATCCTGTCCATCACCGTAAAAGACCTGCTGACCGATTCCACGCCGGGCGAGGGTGGGGCGGTGCCCCTGCGGCGACGGCCGCCGGGGGGCGAGCGTCCTTGACGGTCCGGTGCGCCACCCCCTAGGCTCCCCACGCCTTCCTTTTTGGGAAGATCCGGGGAACAGGGGGCGAGAGGGCCACCACCATGGCGGATGCCAAGTTTCTGAAGTTCGACACGCTCAGCCTGCACGCCGGGCAGGTGCCCGACCCGCACACCGGCGCGCGGGCCGTGCCCATCTACCAGTCGTCGTCCTTCGTGTTCGAGGATGCCGACCACGCGGCATCGCTGTTCAATCTGGAACAGCCGGGGCACATCTATTCCCGCATCTCCAACCCCACGGTGGCGGTTCTGGAGGAACGGCTGGCGCGGCTGGAAGGCGGGGTGGGCGCCGTCTGCACCGCCAGCGGCCAGGCGGCGTTGACCCTGGCGATCCTGACCCTGATGGGGGCGGGCGGGCACATCGTCGCGTCGGCCTCCATCTACGGCGGCAGCCGCAACCTGCTGACCTATACGCTGCCGCGGCTGGGGATCACCACCACCTTCGTTCCGCCCCGCGACATCGACGGCTTCCGCGCCGCCATCCGCCCGGAAACCCGGCTGGTGTTCGGCGAGGTGCTGGGCAATCCGGGGCTGGAGGTGCTGAACCTGCCGGCGGTCGCCGCCATCGCCCACGAGGCCGGGGTGCCGTTCCTGGTGGATTCCACCTTCTGCACCCCCTACCTCTGCCGCCCGCTGGAGCATGGCGCCGATCTGGTCATGCATTCGGTGACCAAATGGCTGGGCGGTCACGGCATCGCCATCGGCGGGGTGGTGATCGACGGCGGCACCTTCGACTGGGAGGCGTCGGGCAAATTCCCCACCCTGACCGAACCCTACGCCGGCTATCACGGCATCGATTTCGCCGAGGAATACGGCCCCGCCGCCTTCATCATGCGGGCGCGGGCGGAGGGTTTGCGGGATTTCGGCGCCTGTATGGCTCCGACCACCGCCTTCCACCTGCTCCAGGGGGTGGAAACCCTGCCCCTGCGCATGAAGGGGCACATCCACAACGCCCGCCGGGTGGTGGGTTTCCTGGAATCGGACCTGTACGATGACAAGGGGGCGGTGGCCTGGGTCACCTATCCCGAACTGGCGGACCATCCCGACCACCGGCTGGCGTCCACCCTGTTGCCCCACGGGGCGGGGGCGGTGGTCAGTTTCGGCATCAAGGGCGGGCGCGCGGCGGGCAAGCGTTTCATCGAATCGCTGTCGCTGTTCTCCCATCTCGCCAACGTCGGCGATGCCAAATCGCTGGTGATCCACCCGGCCAGCACCACCCACGCCCAGCTCGACGCCGAGGCGCTGGCCGCCAGCGGGGTGGGGGAGGATATGATCCGCCTGTCCATCGGGCTGGAAGATGCCGACGATCTGATCGACGACCTGCGGCAGGCCCTGCGCGCCGCCACCAAAGGATGAGGCTCCCCATGGACGTTCTGGTGAATGGAGCGCCGGTCTATGCCCACACCGGCGGGCGCCCCGTCGATCCCGCCGGGCCGGTGACGGTGCTGCTGCACGGGGCCGGCATGGATCACACCGTATGGGTGCATCAAAGCCGCTATCTGGCCCATCGCGGACAGGGCGTTCTGGCGGTGGACCTGCCCGGCCATGGGCGTTCCGGCGGAACCGCCCTGGACAGCATCGACGCCCTGGCCGATTGGACCGCGGCGTTTCTGGATGCGGTGGGGATCGGGACGGCGGTCCTGGCCGGTCACTCCATGGGTGCTTTGACCGCCCTGCACGCCGCCGCCCGTCACCCGGCCCGTGTGACCGGGCTGATGCTGCTGGGGGTGGCGGAGCGGATGCCGGTGCACCCCGACCTGCTGGCCGCGGCCCGCGCCGATGATCCGCAGGCGGCGGCCCTGATTGCCGGCTGGGGCTTTGGTCCGGCCGGGCATGTGGGTGGGCATCCGGCGCCGGGGCTGGCGCTGATCCCGGACGCGCTGCGGTTGATGGGCCGGGCGGGGCCGGGGGTGCTGGGGGTGGATCTTGCCGCCTGCGATGCCTTCCGCGCCGGGGCCGCCAGTGCGGCAGCGGTGTCCTGCCCGGCCTTGGTCATCGTCGGTGAAAAGGACCGCATGTCCCCGGCGCGGGCAGGGAAAGCCCTGGCCGCTTTGATCCCCGGCGCCTCCGTCACGGCCATCGCGGGGGCGGGGCATATGATGATGCTGGAAACTCCCGTGGCGGTGTCAAAAGCCATGGCGGCATTTCGCCATTGAGTTTGTGTGGTTGCTTCGTTCACTCTGTATAGAGAATTCATCATTACCATCGATTAACATTCGTCCTCTAACAAGAGATCGAAGCCAACACGCCGGACGTACCCGTCAGCGCACCGTGTCAACCGGAGGAGGGCTGTCATGGATCACCTGCTTCCGGGCGGTTTTGGGCTGGCGGCTGTTGCAACCGACCTGCTTCTCCTGATCGGTGACGATGATCGGGTCCGGAAGGTCACGGGGCCGGTTGCCGCCCTGCTGGACCGCAGGCCCGAGGAGGTGGTGGGAGTTGCCTTCCCCGACCTGTTCGTGTCTCCGCCCCTGGCCGCCGCGGCCCTGGCGGCATGGCGGCGAACCGGGCCGGGGGACGGGGGAAGCGCCATCGTTCTGCACCGGCCGGGCGTGGACGGGGCGGCGGTCCCGCTGGCCCTGACCGCGTTCGGCGATGGAACGGGGGCGGCGCCGGGCGGTATCGTGGTCCGCCTTACCCGGCTGGCGGCTCCGGGGGGCGGAGACGTGCCGTCGCTGCTGCCCATGCTGGGCGAGGGAAGCGCCGATGCCGGCAACCGGCTTCTCGACGTGGAAGCGGCCTATCTCACCCTGGCGCGCTCGGCCCCCTATGGCATCTTCCGCACCGACGGCACGGGGCGCATGATCTTTGCCAACAACCGCTTCGCCGTTCTGGCCGGTTTGGCATCGCCGGAACAGGCGATGGGGCAGGGGTGGCTGGCCGCTGTCCACCCCGCCGACCGCGACCGGGTGGGAGAGGAATGGGGACGTGGCGTCGATGCCGGCCACCCCATCCTGATTGATTTCCGTTTCATCGGGCCGGACCGCATGGAGGTTCCGGTCCTGTTGCAAGGCACCCCCTTGGCCGCGGGGACCGGGGCGGGCAGCGGTATGGTGGGCACCGTCACCGACATGGGCGAATATGTCCGGACGGTGGAGGCGCTGGCCGTGGCCCAGGCCCGTTCCAACGCGGTGATGGAAGCCGCGGCGGACGCGGTGGTGGTGCTGGATTCCGCCGGCCTGATCCACAGCGCCAACCGCGCCGCCGCCGCCATGTTCGGGCAGGCTCCGGGGGACCTGCTGTGGCAGCGCATCGACGGGCTGGTCCCGGTGCTGTTCGATCCGGCGCATGAGCGGCTGTGTGCCGGCCTGCTGGCCCTGGATGTCCAGGGGGTGCTGCGGTACGCCGGGGTTCCGGTCATCCGTGCCGACGGCCGCGCGTGCCCGGTGGATGTGTCCATTTCGGTGCTGGACGCGGGCAGCCGGCGCCTGTTCATCGCACTGATCCGTGACGTGAGCGAACGGATCGCGGCGCAGAACGCGCTGATCGATGCCAAGGAACGGGCTGAAGCGGCCGATCGGGCCAAAACCGCCTTTCTGGCCGTAATGAGCCACGAGTTGCGCACGCCGCTGAACGCGGTCATCGGCTTTTCCCAACTGATCGAATCCCGCCTGCTGGGACCGGCGCCGCAGGAGCGCATTGCCGATTACGCCCATTCCATCCGGGCGTCGGGGGAGCATCTTCTTGGCCTGATCGACCAGATCCTGGATATTTCGAAGGTCGAATCCGGCCAGTTGGAATTATGCGAGGAGCCGGTGGACCTCGCCGCCCTGATGAGCGATTCCATCAACCTGCTGGCGCTGGAAGCCCAGCGCCGCGGGATCCATGTGGAATGCCGGATGGGGCAGGGGCTGCCGCTGCTGTGGGGGGATTCCCTGCGGCTGCGTCAGGTTCTGGTCAATCTGCTGTCCAACAGCATCAAATTCACCGATCCCGGCGGGCGGGTGATCGTCGGGGCCGGTGTGTCCAGTCGGGGCGGGGCCGTTTTGTCGGTGCAGGATACCGGCATCGGCATCCCGGCGGAGGATATTCCCCGTATCCTGGTCCCGTTCGGGCAGTTGGATCAATCCATCACCCGCACCCACGGGGGAACCGGGCTGGGGCTGCCGCTCAGCAAGCGGTTGGTCGAACGGCACGGCGGCTTCCTGATGATCGACAGCCAGGCCGGGGTCGGCACCAGTGTCACCGTCTGCCTGCCGCCGTCGCGGGTGATGTCGGGGGAAAACAGGGCCTTTCTGCCTGCCTGATTCTCAGGCGGCGTTAAGGGTGGTGCGGCAATTGACCGGACAGAAGCAGCAATGGTCTCCCTCGCTGCACCGATTGCTGCGCACGGCTTCCAAACGGCGGCGGAGTTGCACCGTTTTTTCGGTTTCCGGCTGTTGGGACAGGCAGCGGATGGCATCGTCGAGCAGGTCGGGGGAAATGGTCATCGGGTCCTCAACACGCCCGGCCGCCGGGGTGCATGCCGATGGTTCGCACCCCTTGGCCGTTCGCCTAAACGAAAGGCATATGATTAACGATCATTGGTTATACTCTTATCGCTGGGGATATCCAGGGCCTCTCTTAACAAAAGCGCAATATGCGCAGCCATGCGCCCGGTGCCGTCGTGGATCTGGTGGCGGCACGAGAAGCCATCGGCGATGATCGGCGTGTCGGGGGTGGCGGCGCGGATGGCGGGCAGCAGCGCCACTTCGCCCATTTTGCGGGACGCCTCGGCGTGCTCGGCCTCCAAACCGAAGCTGCCGGCCATGCCGCAACAGCTTGAATCGATCAGTTCGAATTCCAGGCCGGGAATCCACGACAGCACCTTGCGCATGGATTTCATGGCGCCGAAGGCTTTCTGGTGGCAATGGCCGTGAACCAGAACCTTGGGATGGTTCACCGGCTTCAGCGGCAGGGTCATGCCCTTCATGGCTTCGCGGGCCAGGAATTCTTCGAACAGGAACGCCTGCTTGCCCAGTTGCGCCACCTCCGCCCCACCCAGGCTCAGGCTGTAGAATTCATCGCGCAGGGCCAGAAGGCACGATGGCTCCAGCCCGACGATGGGGGTGCGGGTTTCCAGGGCCGGGCGCAGGGCATCCAGAACCCGCTTGGCCTCCACCCGCGCCTTTTCCACCATGCCGGTGGACAGATAGGTGCGGCCGCAGCACAGGGGCCGTTCGGGGTCGGCATCGTCGGCGGCCGGGCGGGCGATGCGCACGCGGTAGCCGGCGGCGGTCAGCACCTCCGTCGCCGCCTCGGCCACCGCCGGTTCGAAATGGTGGCTGAAGGTGTCCACGAACAGGATCACGTCGCCGCGGGGGGCCGGGATCGGGGCCGGTTCGGGGATCTGGAACGGCCGGGCCGCGGGGATGGGAATCTCCCGCGATGCGGCAATGCCCAACAGCTTTTCCGCCACCCATGCCAGCGGGCGGAAACGGTTGCGCAGGGTGACGATGGCCCGCACCGGACGGCGGTAATGGTCGACCCAGGCCGGCAGACCGCCGAACAGCCGCGCCCGCCGCGGCACCCCGGCCACATCGTTGCGCTGCGCCAGATACTCGGTCTTGATGAGGGTCATATCGACCGAACTGGGGCATTCCTTCTTGCACCCCTTGCACGACACGCACAGGTCCATGGCCCGTGCCAGTTCATCACTGGTGAAGGGGGAGTCGCCCAACTGGCCGTTGAGCGCCGCCTTGAACGCCGCCACCCGCGCCTCGGTCGAATGGGCGGCATCGCCGGTGATGCGGTAGCTGGGGCACATCACCCCCTTGCCCGAACGTTGGCATTGGCGGTTGTGCATGCACACCGCTACCGCCCTGGCATAGCTGCCGCCGGTGATGGGAATCCCGGAAAAGGCATCGCCGATGCCGTAGGTGTCGTAAGCCGACCAATCGAGATGGGTCTTCATGCTCCCCCCTTGTCCGGAGTGGAGAGCAAGCAAATCCTGCGCCAGGATTTTTGTCGCAAAGCCGACAACCACGGGGCCGGTCCGGCGGTTCCCCCTGGGGTCAGGCCGCCTCGCCGGAGCGGATGCGGCCCAGCACCTGACGCAGGTCCATGGGGTGCAACGGCTTGTGGAGGAAGGTGCAGCCGCGCCGCCGCCCTTCCACCAGTTCGGCCTCGCCGGTTTCGCCGGTCAACACCACCGCGGGGATCGGGGTGGCGAACAGACGCCGCACCCGGTCGATCACCTGAAAGCCGGTGACCCCGCCCGGCAGCCGCAGATCCGACAGGATGATGTCGGGCGGTTCGGTCAGCCCATCGACCGCCTGCATCACCTCGCGCATGTCGCCGGCAAAGATGACGGTGCACCCCCAGCTTTCCAGGCTGAGGCGCAGGCCGGTCAGCACCATGGCGTCGTCATCCACCACCAGCACCGTGGTGCCGTGCAAGGGCAGGGCATCGGGGGAATCCTCCCCGGTGTCATCGACCTGCGCGACGGCGGCACGCGGAACGGTGATGGCGAACATGGACCCCCGCCCCAGATTGGACCGCACGGTCAGCGGCGTGCGCAAAAGCTGGGACAGGCGGCGGACGATGGCCAGCCCCAACCCCAACCCCTTGTCGGGATCGCGGGAGGGGTTTTCCAACTGGTGGAACTCGTCGAAAATGGAATCAAGCTGTTCGGGGGGAATGCCGAAGCCGGTGTCCCACACCTCCACCCGCAGCGCCGATCCGCGGGGCCGCACCGCCAGCAGCACCGCCCCTTGCCGGGTGTAGCGGACGGCGTTGGACAGCAGGTTGCGGATGATCCGTTCCAGCAGCACCGGATCGGTGTCGGCGGTGGCCGGAAAGACGCGGACCTTGATACACAGCCCCTTTTCCGCCGCCTGGGGTCGGATTTCGTCGGCCAGCCGCCCGAGCATGCCGTCCAGGGCAAAGGTCTTGGGCACCACCTTGACCGTTCCGGCGTCGAGGGTGGAGATGTCGAGCAGCGCCGTCAGCAGCTTTTCCCCCGCCTGCAGCGCGTTGCCCAGCAGGCCGGCGGTCTGAAGCGCGCGGGGCTGCCCGTCCAACTGCACGGTCAGCGCCTCCAGAAACAGGCGCATGGCCTGGAACGGCTGGCGCAGGTCATGGCTGGCCGATGCCAGGAAACGGGATTTGGCGGCGGTCGCCCGCTCCACCTC
This sequence comes from uncultured Rhodospirillaceae bacterium, assembly GCA_937927415.1. Lineage (GTDB taxonomy): Bacteria > Pseudomonadota > Alphaproteobacteria > Azospirillales > Azospirillaceae > Azospirillum. The sequence continues at coordinate 98,756 of CALBDS010000036.1, read as the reverse complement.
CACCCGCACGGCGTCGGCCTGCACCGGCGGCGCGGCACAGGCATAGACCGCCTGCACCGTGTCCCCTTCCACGATGGGAATCGCGGTCATGGCAAGCGGGGCAACGGCGCCCGTGGGAATGTCCACCGCAGCACCCTCCGCCGCGGTCGGCTTGCCGGAAACGAACAGGTGTTCCACGGCGTCACTCAGCGGGGCCGTGCCGTCCCCCGCCCGGCGCAGGCTCTGCAAGGCAGGGTTTTCGACCACCCGCCGATCAGCCCTCATCACCACGAAGGCCGGAACCGGACTGGCACGGCAAATCGCCAGCGCGGCGTCTGCCCCGCCCAGGGGGGTGGGTGTACCGGGGGGCGGACCATTCATGCTGGCTGCGCGGGCCGTTCGGGTCATGGGATGTCCGTTCTCCCCAGGGAAGGCGGTCGAAAAAAACGACGATGGGAAATATTCTGCCCGCGACCTTAACGCGGGCCGCGTTCCAGCGAAACCCGTCGAAGGACGTACCCTTATGGTCTGGGTAAGGCGTTCGGCATACGCAGGCGCAATGTATCCTCCATCAGGTACTTGCGCCGCAGCAGCGCCATCAGCCGCAGCTTGAACACCTCCAGCGACCGGGATTTGCCGATGAAATCGTCGGCACCGGCGTTCAGGCTGGTGGCAAGCTGTTCGTCCCCTTCCTGGCTGGTGAGGATGAGGATCTGAAAGAACAGGCCACGGCGGCGGCGGAAACGGTCCAGCGTCTGGCACAGCGCCGTGCCGCTGACCCCCGGCATCACAAGATCGATGATGACCGTGTCGAAGGTGGCTTCGGACAGGGCCTGGATCGCCTCTGCCGCGTTGCGGGCGACGGTGATGCCGCAGCCTTCCTCCATCAGTTCCAGCCGGAGAAATTCACGGTAGGTCACGCTGTCATCGACGATCAGGATGCGGGCGCGCTTGAAGATGGCGCTGGCGGTCGGCGCCTCCTCCCGCCGGTTCAGCAGCGATTGCACGGCGTCGGCCACGCTTTCCGGGTCGCGCGATTCGATGCGGTGCACGTCGCTCAGCCCCGCCGGCACCCGGTCGGCGCCGGTGACGATGATGGCCGGGACGGCGGAATGGCGGCGCAATTCGGCGATCCCGTCGGCTCCGACTGTGGTGTGATCGGCCAGAATGGCGTCGGGCGGGCCGTTTTCCGGATCGAACGTCCCGAATTCGGGCGCCAGGGCCGCCGCCGCCCCCGACAGGCTGTCGGTGCAGTCGGCGCGCAGGCCGCGTTCCTCCAGCAGATGCCTCAGCAGCATGGCCTGCGTGGCTGAACCGTTCAGGATAAGGACACGGGCCGGCGTCATGGTGCTTCCGTCGGGTTCATGACCAGTTGGAGGAGGCGGGTCGGGATATCATCCAGCGGCAGTTCTTCCAAGGCGGCACCCAGACGCACGGCAGCACCGGGCATCCCGTGGATCACCGCCGTGGAGGCGTGCTCGGCGATGGTGTAGGCGCCCGCCTGCCGCATCGCCAGCAGACCGCGGGCGCCGTCCTCTCCCATGCCGGTCAGGATGACTCCCAGCCCGCCGGGGCCATAGGTGGCGGCCATGGCGGTGAACAGCACGTCGCCGGATGGCCGCTGGCCGCATTGGGGCGGATCGTCGGTCAGACTGATCCGCCCCGCGGGCGTCAGCGACAGGTGGCGGTCCCCCGGAGCCATATGGATGGTCCCCGCCGTCGGAGCGGCACCGTTTTCCGCCAGAATCACCGGAAACGGGCACACCGATCCCAGCCACGCGGCAAAACCGGCGATGAACGGCGCCCCGATGTGCTGGACCAGCAAGATGGGCAGCGGCGGCAGCCCGCTCAGCCCGCCCAACAGCTTCACCAGCGCATTCGGCCCGCCGGTCGATGTGGCGATGCCCAAGGCCTTGTAGACCCGCGGGCCTGGGACGCCGGGGCCGGATGGCGGGGCATCGGCCGGGTGTTCCCCCTTTCCACCACGGGCGATGCGCTGGCGGATCACCTTCACCTGGCTCATGCCGTAAAGCTGGGTGCACAGGTGGCGTGACAGGGCCTGATAATCGCCGCGGGACAGGCTGCCCGGCTTTTCCACCACCGCCAGGGCACCGGCCTGCAGCGCCTTCATCGGGATATCGGCGTCGGCATCGCCGGCGGCGACCACCACGATGGGGGTCGGGCGGTGGCGCATGATCTGCTGCGTGACCTGAAACCCGTCCATGCCCGGCAAACGGATGTCCAGCGACACCACATCTGGGTGCACGCGGTCGATCATCCGCAACGCCTGTTCCCCCGACGTGGCGACGCCGGCCACTTCCAGTCGGGGGTCCTGACCGACGATGTGGCACAGAAGCTCCTGGACGACCGGGGAATCCTCGATGATGAGGACCTTGATGCGGCGGGGTGTCATCATATCAGCCGTCGGATCCCGTCCAGCAATTCATCCTGATCGAACCGCGTCTTGACGATGTAGGCATCGGCGCCCAGCAGCAACCCGCGCTGGCGATCCTCGTCCGACGCGCGGGAGGTGACGAGGATGACCGGAATTTCCGACAGCACAGGATCGGATTTCACGGCCTGGACCAAGGTGAAACCATCCATCCGCGGCATCTCCACATCACTTACGATAAGATCAACTGTTTGGGTATGAAGCGTTTCCAGGGCCTCCCGTCCATCCACACACAAGGTTACCCTGTAACCATGGGCTTCAAGAATGCTTTTTTCCAGCGTGCGTGTCGTAATGGAATCATCAACAACCAGGATATGACTTTGGCGAGTCATGGCCGTTGGTGCGGAAAGCGGAAGCGATGACAGGCCTTGGGGGGACAGGGGCAGGGACCCCACGTTCAGAACCAGCGCCGGCGTGCCGTTTTCCAGCAGGACCGTGCCCAGAAAGCGCAGCGGGTCCAGCCCCACCTCGTCGATGCCGCTGACCACCGCGTCGCGGGTGACCAGCGCCTCATCGATCGCCAGCGCCACCCGCCGCCCGCCGATGCGGGCCACCGCCAGAACAACCCGGTCTACCGGTGCCGGCAGAGGCAGCGACAGCAGGACCGCCAGCGGCACCACCACCACATCCTCATCCTCCAGCCGCAGCACGGGCGAACCGCCCACGGGCAGCAGCTCGGTGGCTTTCACCCGCATCACCCGCACCACATCGGCCGCGGGCAGGGCCAGCGTATGGCCGCCCACCGATACGAACAGAAGCCGCTGGGACGACAGGCTGACCGGCACCTCCACCGTCACCACCGTCCCCCCGCCGGGACGGGGGGCGATGGTCAGTTGCCCCTGAAGATGCAGAACCTCCCGCCGGGCGATGGTTACCCCCATGCCGCGCCCGGAAATCTCGGTCACAGCCGGGGCGGTGGAAAAGCCGGGTTCGGCCAGCAGACCGGTCAACTGGTCGGCGGGAACGTCGGCGCCGGTGGCGCCCGGCGCTATCAGTCCCCGTGCGGCGGCTTCGCGGGCGATGCGGGCCATATCGATGCCGCGCCCGTCATCCTCGATCACCACCCTCAGGCGCCCATTGACCACCGCCGTTTCCAGCCGGACGCGGCCGGCGGCCCGTTTGCCGGCGTTCAGCCGCTCTTCGGGTGATTCGATGCCGTGGCTGACGGCGTTGCGCAGCAGGTGGAGCACGGGGTCCTTCAGCCGCTGGAGCACCATGCGGTCGGCCTCCACCTCCAGCCCGATCAGGTCGGCCTCCACCTCCTTTCCCTGGGTGCGGGCCAGATCGCGGGCCATGCGCCCCAGCCCGGCAAACTGGGATTCCGCCGGCACCATGCGCAACCGCCGCACCCCGTCGTGCAGCCCGCTGCCCCAGCGGCGCAGGTTCCACAGGGCACGGTCCTGGCGGCGGCGCACGGCACGGCTGCAGGAGGCGACGGCCTTCATCCGCCGCTCGAACAGCGACAGGCTTTCCGCCAGCCGGGGATCGGTCGTTTCGGGAAGAAGCTGTCGCAGCCGGCGCCACGCCTGTTCCAGCGCGCCCGTGTCCCGGCCGAGCAGGCGGAGATCATGGTTGAGCGTCGCCTGTTCCTCCACCTCCGGCAGCAGGGCCGACGCGGTGTCGAGAAGCTGTTCCAGGCTGACGGCGTTGATCCGCACCAGCCGCGGCGGCGGAACGGTGGGCGGCGAGGGCGGGGCATCCGGTACCCGGCGCGTGACGGTGCGCGGGAACGCCGCGGCGGGGGAGGAGGGGGCGGTTGTCCCGCCCAGCACCATCCGGTCAAGCTCGGACAGCACGGCATCGGTCCCGCCGCCAGCGTCCACCGACCCGTCGCTGCGGGTGACCACGGCCACGCTGTCTTCGATGGCGTCCAGCGCGTGGCGGATCAGGCGGAACAGGTCCGGTTCCAGCCGCCGTTCACCCCTTTGGATCATCAGGAACAGGGATTCCAGCCGGTGGGCCACCGCCTCCACCTCCGGCAGGTCCACGGCGCGGGCGGCCCCCTTCAGGCTGTGGGCGCGGCGGTGGATTTCCGACAGGTCCAGGCGCTCCGCCCCCTGGTTTTCGGCAAGGCGGAGCGCATCGCGGATGGCGGCCAGATGCTCCTTGTGTTCCAGTTCGAAGGCGGCCAGAAGCCGCTGGCGGATATCGGTCACACCCGGTAGTTCCTGACCGCCTCGACCAGCGTCTGGCCCAGGGTGTTGAGGTTGGTCGCAGCCCCTTCCAACTGGCGGGTGCCGGCGGCGGTCTGGCTGGACGCCTGCCGGATGTTCTGCAGCGCCTGGATCACCTGCTCCAGTCCGATCTGCTGCTGGTTGGTGCCGGCGACGATCTGCTGGAAGGCGACCACGCTGTCCTGGATGTTCTCCACAAGGTCGCGGATGGTGGATTGGGTGGCGTCGGTCTGGCGCTTGCCGGCGGTGACGCGCTTCACCGCCTCCTCCGTCAGCATGACCGAGGCGTTGATGCCGTGCTGGATCTCCGACAGGTTGGAGCGGACCTGGGATGTGGCTTCCTTGGCCTGATCGGCCAAGCTCTTCAACTCCCCGGCCACCACGGCGAAGGTGCGCCCGTGCTCGCCCGCCGCCGCCGCCTCGATCGCGGCGTTCAGCGCCAGCAGGTGGGACCGCTCGGCGATGTCGCTGACGGTGATGATGATCTCGCCGATGGCCTGGGTGCGTTCGGACAGGACGACGATGTTTTCCGCCACCGCCTCGGCCTGTTCGCGGATGCCGTCCATGGCCTGATTGGTGTCGGCCACCGCCTTCAGCCCGCTGTCGCCGGTGGCGGCGGCGGCCTGGGCGCTGTGGGCGACGTCCTGGGCGCGGCGGCTGATCTGCGCCCCCGATTCAGTGATCTCCGACAGGGTGGCGGTGGTTTCCTCGACCGCGGCCAACTGCTCCGACACGCTGGCCGCCTGCTGCTGGGTGCTGGCGCGGATCTGGGCGGTGGCGGCGTGGACGTTCTCCGCCGCGGCGCGGGTGGTGCTGGCCACCTCCTTCAGGTTGGCCGTCATCGCGTTCAGATGGCTGCCCAGTTGGGACAGCTCGTCGTTGCCGCGGATCGCCGCGGTCTGGGTCAGGTCGCCCCGGCCCACCCGCCCGATGAAGGCGATGGACTCACCCAACCGGCGCGAAATCGACTGTCCGATCATCACGGCGATGGTCAGCGCGGTCACCAATGTGGCCGCCAGCGCCAGGGCGGCCGAGCGCAGGGCGGTATCGTAGATGGTTTCCAACTCTTCATTGCCGGCGAACCCCAGCTTGCGGATCAGGTCGTTGATGACGGCGATCTGGTTGTCCAGGTTGGTGCGGAGCTGGTCCACCTCGGTGCGCAGGCGCAGGGCGTCCTGCATCCGCCCCTCGTTCAGGGCCTGGAACAGCGGGGCAACCCGGTCACGCAGGACCTGGAAACGGTTGGCCAACTCCTCCACCGCATCGGCGGTTTCCCCCCACGCGGCACGCCGCCGTTCGGTGATGCCGGTGATGCGGCGGTCGTTGGTGTGGTCGATCAGCCGCTGCAAAAGGGCGCGCAGCCGCTGGGATGCGGCGGTGTAGTTCTGATTGAACTCCACCGAATGGGATACGCCGCCGTTGGCCTGAGCAATCACGGCGTCGGTGACCGCCACCTCGCGGGCGTAGCGCAGTTCCCCCTGGACCTGCACGATGTCACGCATCAGATCGGTGACCAGGATGTCCTGTCCCGCAATCGTCCGCATCAGCCGCAGGGCGTCGGCGAAATGGTAAAGCTGATAGACCGACAGGGCGACCGTCAGCAGGCACACCGCGCCGAATCCCAGCGCCAGCTTGTGGGCAACCTTGAGCGTCATTGGTCGGTCGGTCCTTCCACGATGTCGAAGATGGCGGGGATGTCCAGAACCGCGATGCGGTTGGGCGTCACCGCGCGGATGAGCGGGCAGGTCCGCCCCTCGGGCGGTACGGTGTCGGGCATGGGGACGCTGACCGCATCCTCCAGCCCCAGAAAGCGCAGGGCCACAGGGCGCATGCCCCCGCGCAGGACGGCGGCATAGCCGAAGCCCCGGTCCGGGTCCGCCGGTTCCCCGCACAGGGCGTCCGCGTCGAACAGCCGCATGACCCGCCCGAACACGGCGATCAGCCCCAGCAGTTCCGGGCGGGCACCGGGAACTGGCGCCACCGGGGGCACCGGCAGCACCCGTGTCAACCGGCCGAGGTCCAGCCCGTAGCGCAGCCGCCGCCCCGACGCCACCAGCAGCCGATGCCCGTCGTGCGGACCGTTACCGTCCAGGGCGGACAGCCGGGCCAGTTCCTCGGTCCGCCGGTCCAGCAGGGCATCGGCCCACGGGCCTTCGCCGGCGAAGGCCTGCTGCAGCGATCGCTGCCGGTCGCCCAGCCGACGGCGCACGGCGGCCCAGTCGATGGCCGCAGGCTTTGGGGAATGGGATGCGGTCATGCCCCACCCTCCTCGTCATCCAGCCACAGGGCGATCATGCCGCGCAGTTCCAGAACCGTCAGCCCACGCCCCTCGGTCACGGTGTCGTCGTCGCTCAGGCCGGCAATGGCGTTGCGGGCGTTGCGGAAATACCGCTGCGCCGGCCCCAGCTTGCCCCGCCGCCAGCAGGCCAGCCCCAGATGATAGCTGGCCAGGGCAAAATCGGGATCCAGGTACAGGGCGGCGCGGTAGGGCGCCAGCGGATCGCCGACCCCCAGTTCCTCCTGCAGCCGGGCAAGGTGGAAATGGGCGCCGCTGTTCAGCGGCTCCTCCTTCACCAACTGGGTGCAGGCTTCCAGGGCGGCGGCCAGTTCACCGGCATCCTCCAGCGCGGTGACGCTGGCCAGGGAAACCGAGGGCAAGGGTGGCGGGGGCAGGGGTGGGGAGGGCGGAGGGGAGGGGGCGTCCACCTCCGGCCGCGCCCTTTTCGTCCGCGGGGGGGCGAAAACGGGCACCGGTTCCTCCGTCGCCACCGAAGAAGGCAGCGGCGCGGCGCGGCGGCCCGCCAGCGGATCCGGCTTGCGGTAGAGGGTGGCGCCCGGCACCGGCACGGGGGTGAAGGCGGCGTTGATTTCCGCGCCCGTTTCCGCATGGCCGACCACCAGCCACCCGCCGTCCAGCAGGCTGTCGCGCAGGGCGGCGATCAGCCGGTGACGGGTGGGTTCGTCGAAATAGATCATGACGTTGCGGCACAGGAGGATGTCGAATCCGGCGATGCCGCGGGAATAATCCGGCAGCGGGTCTTCCGCCAGATTAACCATGTCGAACCGGCTCCAGGCCCGGAACTCCGGCTTTACCGACCAATGGCTGCCGACGGGATCGAAACAGTCCTTCAGCAACGATGCGGGCAGGCCGCGCAGGCTCCAGTCCCCATACACCCCCCGCCGGGCCTGATCGAGAAAGGCGCGGTTGATGTCGGTGCCGAGAATCATCACCCGCCACCCGTCCAGTTCGGCGGCAAAATGGCGTTTCAGCAGGATTTCCAGCGTGTAGACCTCGGCACCGATGGAGCAGCCGGCGCTCCAGATACGCAGCGTGCGGGTCTCGGCGTTGCGGCGCAGGCATTCGGGCACCGCCACGACCCGCAGGGCTTCGAACTGCTCCACATAGCGGAAGAAAAAGGTTTCCCCCACGCACAGTTCGTTGATGAGCGCCTGCATCTCCGGCCCGCGCACGCTCTCTTCCACCAGAATGCGGTGATAGGCGGCAAGATCGGGCAGGCCGCGTTCGGTCAGGCGCCGGTTGATCCGTTCCGCCAGGGCCAGATCCTTGTCGGCGTAATAGGCCAGTCCCGTCCGCTGGATGATGATGGATTTCAGCCGCGCGAACAGGGGATCACGGGCGATGGCCGCGGGGCTGAGGGTCATGGCTCATCCCCCTTGGCCCAGGCGGCCGCCCGTTCCTCGGCAATCCGGCGGTGGGCATCCAGGCTCTGATCTTCCGCTGCCGTCAGCAGGCGCGACGGGTCCAGCATCAGGCTCATGGCCCCCTCGTGCTCGAACCGTGCGGTCACGCAACGGTTGAAGCTGAGCGGGGCCGCGCCGTCCGGCCGTGGCAGGGGCGACAGATCCCCCGGCGTTGCCAGACCGATCACCCGGTCGCACAGATAGGCCACCATCCCCCCACCCCGCCGGCAAAGCAGCAGCGGGCGGTACAGTCCGGGGCGGCCCGCCGCCAACCCCAGAAGCCGGTCCAGATGCAGCACCGGAACCAGCGCGCCGCCGTAGCGGAACAGCCCGGCGATCACCGGCGGCGAGGCCGGCAGGCGGTCCAGCCGCGGTAGGGGCAGGACACGCACGATCATGCCCGACGGCAGAGCCAGACGGTGGCCGGAAACCTCGAACACGATGGACGGCGGCGGAACGGCGGTATCATTCATGACCGGGATTCAGATCCCCCCATCTCTTGCGGTCGATGGGGGAACCATGCCCCGGAACGGTCACAGAGAAAATACCACCATGGAAAATAGGCCTCTGACCATTGCCATAGGTTCAGAGGTCAGGCTGTTCGAAGAAAGGGGGGTAAGCAAGACACCTATCGTTCCTGCACGGTTTCGACTTCGGCCAAATCGGCAAGTCGCGTTGCCAGTTTCTCGGTGCAGTGTATTTCCATTATACCAAATCCGGCCGATGGGGAGATTGTATTCAGTTCTCCTGCCAGACCGTTTTCGGAAACAAACCGGCGCAATGTCTCGGTGTAGAGGTCCCGTTCCGCGCGTCCGGGCCTTGCTCCGGGCATCGGGCGGACGAAGTGGATTTTGTACCAGCGAAACGGAAACCGGGCCAATATTCCTCTCCTTCTCCGGCAGGTTCTGGGTGGGGCAGGTCCCGCCGCCAGTGATCCGATGGGATGTCTGCCCGTCCGTATCACATCGCAGCCGCCGCCACCGTTGAAAAAACACGGGTGGAACGGGGCTGGTTCTCGGCCAAACATGACGTGCATTTCATGATTGGCCCATCAAAACGCAAGACAGCAGCGTTCATGATGCGATCATTCCATGGCTGCTTGTGGCCATGACCCGTTACCACGAAAGGGAGAAGGTCATGCCGTCTCGTTTCACCCCCCGCTTTTCCACCCGTTCCACCGGCCGCTTTGCCGAGGTGCCGGGCTGGTTCACCGTGCTGATCCTGCCGGCGGTGGTGGTGGTCGGGCTGATCGCCGCCATGGTGTCGTTCGCCGTGATGATCGGAATCGGCGTGGCTCGGCTGGTGACCGGCGTCCGCCGTGCCAAATCCGCCGCCGCCCCCGTGGCCAAACCGTCCAAGCGCCCCTCTGCCGCCACCATCATCGATGGAAGCTGGACCGTGCTGGCCGTGCGTGACCCGGAATACGCCTGAAATCCGTAAGTCAGCGCAGCAAATTTTTGTTACAGCGTGTTACGGTTGTTTTGCTGGGGCTGGATCTGCGGCATGGTGAACCCGCGTGGTCGAGAAGGGCGCCTGCCGCGCCTCCGGCCAATGCCGTTTTGGACAGATGGGCTCGGGGACATGCGGCGTCTTTTGATCGGGGTGGCGCTGGTGGCGCTGGTTGCTGCCGGCGGATACTGGCGGTTCGGCTCTCATCCGGGAGAAACCCCGCCGCCCCAGGCCGCGGCTGCCAAACCCGCGGGCCGTTCGGCCATTCCCGTCCTGATGAAGCCGGTGGTCAAGCAGGCGGTGCCCGAGCGGTTCTCCACCGTCGGCTCCGCCCAGCCCATCGCCACCGTGGCCATCCGCGCCCGTGTGGACAGCGTGATCGAAGCCGTCCACTTCACCGAAGGGCAGGAGGTCCGCCGCGGCGACCTTCTCTTCACCCTGGACGACCGCAGCCTGAAGGCGCAGTTGCGGCTGGCCGAAGCCAATCTGGAGCGGGACACCGCCCAGTTCGACAAGGCCAAGGGCGATGTCGCCCGCTATTCCGAACTGGTGAAGCGCGCCGCGGTGGCGCGCCAGCAGTATGACGCGTCGGTGGCGGCGGCCGATGCGCTGGAGGCGACGGTCAAGGCCGATCAGGCGGCCATCGACAACGCCCGTGTCCTGCTGAGCTACACCCGCATCTTCTCGCCCATGGACGGGCGCACCGGCACCGTATCGGTGAAGCCCGGCAGTTCGGTCCGCTCGGCCGATGCCACGCCGCTGGTCAGCCTGACCCAGCTTCGCCCGATCCAGGTGGCCTTCTACATTCCCGAGCGGCAATTGACCGGCGTGCGCGAGGCGATGGCCGGCGGCACCTTGAAGGTGACCGCCCGCCCCCCCGGCGATACCCGCCCGCCCGCCGAGGGGGCGCTGACCTTCATCGACAGCCAGGTGGACCAGCAGACCGGCACCGTGCTGGCGAAGGGCACCTTCGAGAACGCCGACACCCGCCTGTGGCCGGGCCAGTTCGTGGACGTGGTGCTGACCCTGCGCGTGGATCCCGACGCCCTGACGATTCCGTCGGCGGCGGTGCAGACCGGGCAGCAGGGGCCGTTCGCCTATGTGGTCAAGCCCGACAAAACCGTGGAGATCCGCCCCCTGACCATCGCCCGCTATGACGGCGACACCGCGGTGATCGCCAAGGGGGTGAGCGAGGGTGAGACCGTGGTCACCGACGGGCAATCCCGCCTGTACCCCGGTGCCGCCGTCAGCGACCGTGACGCCCCCAAGGATAAGGCCGGGCAGGGTGCCGCCGCCCCGGCCAAGGGAGGCGTGTCGTGAACCTGTCGGAGCTGTGCATCCGCCGTCCGGTCATGACCATCCTGCTGACCGCGGCCCTGGTGCTGGCGGGTCTGGCGGGATACCGGCAATTGCCGGTGGCCGCATTGCCGCGGGTGGATTTTCCGGTCATCAACGTGTCGGCCACCCTGGCCGGCGCCAGCCCGGAAACCATGGCGGCGTCCGTCGCCACACCGCTGGAGCGGGAATTCTCCACCATCGCCGGCATCGATTCCATCACCTCCACCTCCAGCCTGGGATCGACCTCCATCGCCATCCAGTTCGTGCTGGACCGCGACATCGACGCGGCGGCGGCGGATGTGCAGGCGGCCATCGCCCGCACCCAGCGGCGCCTGCCGGCGGAGATGACCACCCCGCCCAGCTATCGCAAGGTCAACCCGGCGGATCAGGCCATTCTGCTGCTGGCCCTGTCGTCGCCGGTGCTGCCGCTGTCGAAATTGAACGATTACGCCGAAACCCTGATCCAGCCGCGGCTGTCCACCCTGCCCGGTGTGGCGCAGGTTCAGGTTTACGGCTCGCAGAAATACGCCGTGCGGGTGCAGGTTGACCCCAACGCCCTGGCCGCCCGCGGAATCGGCATCGATGAAATTCAAAAGGCGCTGGCCGCCGCCAACGCCAACACGCCGGTGGGCACCCTGTCGGGGGCGCGGCAGCAGCTTGTGATCGCGTCCAACCCCCAGCTTCCCGACGCCGCCGCCTTCCGCCAGTTGATCGTCAGCAGCCGCAACGGCGCGCCGGTGCGGCTGGGCGACATCGCCACCGTGCTGGACAGCGTGGAGAATGTGCGCACGGGAAGCTGGTACAACGGCACCCGCGCCATCGTGCTGGCCGTCCAGCGCCAGCCCGACGCCAACACGGTGGAGGTGGTGGACCGGGTGAAGGCGCTGCTGCCGCAGTTCCGCCTGCAGCTTCCCGCCAACACGTCGCTGGAGCCGATGAACGACCGTTCAGCCTCGATCCGCGATGCGGTGGAGGATGTGCAGTTCACCCTGGCCCTGACCATCGTTCTGGTGGTTCTGGTGATCTTCCTGTTCCTGCGGCGGCTGTCGGCGACGATCATTCCGGCGCTGGCGGTGCCGATCTCGCTGGTCGCCACCGCCGCCGGGATGTACGCCTTCGGCTTTTCCATCGACAATATTTCGCTGCTGGCGCTCACGCTGTCGGTGGGGCTGGTGGTGGACGATGCCATCGTCATGCTGGAAAACATCGTCCGCTACATGGAAGAGGGGATGCGGCCCTTCGACGCCGCCATCGCCGGCGCGCGGGAAATCGGCTTCACCATCCTGTCCATCACCCTGTCACTGGTGGCGGTGTTCATCCCCATCCTGCTGATGGGCGGCGTGGTCGGCCGGGTGTTCCATGAATTCGCCGTGGTGGTCACCATGGCCATCGGCGCCTCGGCCTTCGTGTCGCTGACGCTGACGCCCATGCTGTGCTCCCGTTTTCTCAAGCGTGAACACCACGGGCAGCCTGAGAATTGGTTCGGGCGGGTGCTGGAGCGGGGGTTCGATGCCGTGCTGCACGGCTACGCCGTCACCCTGCGCTGGTCGCTGCGCCACCGTGCGTTTATGGGGCTGGTGATGATCGCCACGGTGGTGGGCACCGTGTTTCTGTTCCGTGAGATCCCCAAGGGGTTCTTTCCCACCGAAGACATCGGCCAGTTGACCGTTACCACCGAAGCCGCCCCCGACATCTCCTATCCCGCCATGGTGGAGCGGCAAAAGGCGGTGGCCGAGATCATCCAGGCGCACCCGGCGGTGGCGACCGTCACCTCCTCGGTGGGGTCGGGGGGGATCAGCGCCACGGTGAATTCCGGGCGCCTGTTCATCAACCTGAAACCCCGCGACCAGCGCCCCAGTGCGGAAAAGGTGATTCAGGAGTTGCGCCGGTCGCTGGCGAGGCTGCCCGGAATCCAGGTGTTCATGCAGCCGGTGCAGAATCTGCGCCTGGGCAGCCGGTCGTCCAAGAGCGCCTATCAGTACACGCTCCAGGGCCTGGACCTGGGCGAGCTGTTCCAGTGGTCCGGCCGCATGGAACGCGCGCTGCACGATGTTTCCGTCATGCAGGACGTGACCACCGACCTGCAGCTCAACAACCCGCAAGCCTTCGTCCGCATCGACCGTGAAAAGGCCGCGACCCTGGGCGTGGCGGTGGATCAGGTGCGCTCCACCCTCTACAGCGCCTTCGGTCAGCGGCAGGTGTCCACCATCTACACCCCCAGCAACGATTACGCGGTGATGATCGAGCTGGACCCGCAGTACCAGCAGGATGATTCGGCGCTGTCGCGGATCTATGTGCGCTCCAGCAACGGGCGGCTGATCCCGCTGGACGCCTTTGCGCGGGTGGAGCGGACGGCGGGGCCGCTGACGGTCAACCACCAGGGGCAGATGCCCGCCGTCACCCTGTCGTTCAACCTCACCCCCGGCGCCTCGCTGGGCGAAGCGGTGGACGCCATCCGCAAGGTGGAGCAGGAGATCGGCCTTCCCGCCACCATCAGCACCGGCTTCGCCGGCACCGCCCAGGTGTTCCAGGACGCCCAGCAGAGCCAGGGGCTGCTGCTGCTGGCGGCGGTGCTGGTGATCTACATCGTCCTTGGCGTGCTGTACGAAAGCTTCATCCACCCCATCACCATCCTGTCGGGCCTGCCGTCGGCGGCACTGGGGGCGCTGGGCACGCTGATGCTGTTCGGGCAGGAACTCAGCGTCATCGCCATCATCGGCATTCTGATGCTGATCGGTATCGTGAAGAAGAACGCGATCATGATGATCGACTTCGCCATCGCCGCTCAGCGGGAAAAGGGACTGGCCCCGCGGGACGCCATCGAACAGGCGTGCCTTCTGCGCTTCCGCCCGATCATGATGACCACCATGGCGGCGATCATGGGCACGCTGCCCATCGCCATCGCCTTCGGCGCCTCGGCGGAACTGCGCCAGCCGTTGGGTCTGGCGGTGGTCGGCGGTCTGGTGGTGTCGCAGATGCTGACCCTCTACATCACGCCGGTGTTGTACCTGTTCATGGAAAGCCTGGGCGATGCCGTGAACCGCCTGCGCCGCGGCGGTCCCGCGTCCGTCCCGCCGGGATCGGCGCCGATGCCGGGGGAATGAGGGAGGGGACGTGCCGTGCATAGGATTGTCCGGTTCGTGCTGGCCGGTGCCGCGCTGGTGGGGGTGATCGCCTTGGGAGGGATCGCCTATGCCTATCCGGCCCTGGCGGCTCCGCTGTGCCCGCCGTGCTATGGGATGGAAACCGCTGCCCCCCGCGTGATCGTTGACCGGGCGATGCCGGCCCCGATGCGCGCGGATCTTCTACGGGATGCCGGAACGGCGCGCACGGACGTCCAGGGGTTCTATGGCGCCTTTGACCGCATCCCGTTTCTGGTCGCCTGCTCCACCGAGGACTGCGACCGCCGGATGGGCGGGCGGGGTGCGAAAGCGGTCACGCTGTCAACCCCGGTGGCGACGGTGATCCGTGCCTCGCCGCGGGGGCTGAACCCGGTGATTTTCACCCATGAATTCTCGCATGTGGAATTGCATCGCCGGATCGGCGTGTGGGCTCTGCTGACCGGCGCCTTTCCCGCGTGGTTCGACGAAGGGGTTGCCGTTCTGGTGTCGGGGGATGAACGTTACCTCAAACCCGGTGCGGCTGCGGCGGAACGCTGCGTGCGGCAGAGTGATGCGCCCTTGCCTGCCGATCCGTTCGACTGGAACGTGCAAGCAGGCAAGGAGCCAATGATCTACGCCGATGCGGTGTGCCGCGTGCTCCAGTGGATGGAGGCGAACGGTGGCCGGGAAGGTGTGATGCGGACTCTGGAGGCTGTGGCGGGCGGTACGCCCTTCACCCCTGAAAACGGGCGCGGCGGGTGAGCGTCCACCGGCTTCCCCATAGAAAATAACGTTTCATCGTCACCCCAGCGAAGGCTGGGGTCCAGAAGGTGATTCCACGGCAAAACCTCAAGCGATTCATATCGCCGCTGATCGCGGCTCACGCCTGGATTCCCGCCTTCGCGGGAATGACGAAGATTCCGTTCTTGAATGACAAAGCCCCGCCGTTTCGGGCGGGGCTTTGTCATTCCGTCACGCCGGGAATTCCAGCCGGACCGGACCCGGCTCGAACCACGGGGCCACCGGGGCTTCCGGTTGCCATTTGGGGGCGTTGTCCTTGTCCACGATGACCGAGCGCACCCCTTCGCGGAAGTCGGGGGCCAGCGCCATGTGAACGCCCAGCGTCAGTTCCAGCCGCATGGCGTCGTCGAAGTCCAGCGTCTTGCCCCGGCGAAGCTGTTCCAGGGTGGCGGCCACGGCGGTGGGGGATTTGGTCTTCAGGGTGGCAAGAGTCTCCGCCGCCCACGGGTCGGTATCGGCGGCGAGCTTGCCCGTGATTTCCGCCACCGTGGCGCCGGAGAACAGGCGGTCGATGGCTTCCCGGCGTGCGGCCAGCGGAGCGGGGCCGGGATCCTGGTGGAAGCGGGCCAGCACGTCGGCCACCGCCTTGTGCGCATCGCCGCCGGCGGGAATGTCGGCCAGTGCGGCCAGCAGGTCGCCCAGCTTTTCCGCCAGGGTGTAGTGGGTGGCAATGCCAGTGTAGAGCGCATCCGCCGCCTTCAGCCGCGCGCCGGTCAGGCCGAGATAGGTGCCGATCTCACCGGGGCAGCGGGGCAGGAAATAGGTGCCGCCCACGTCGGGGAAGAAGCCGATGCCGGTTTCCGGCATGGCGAAGGTGATGCGTTCCGTCGCCACCCGATGGTGCCCGTGCACCGACAGCCCCACACCGCCGCCCATGGTGATGCCGTCCAGCAGCGCCACATAGGGCTTGGGATAGGTCTTGATGAGGCGGTTGAGGATGTATTCCTCCTGGTAGAAATCCACCAGAAAGGCTTCGTCCCCGGCGATCGACGCATCATAAAGCGCCCGGATGTCGCCCCCGGCGCAAAACGCCCGGTCTCCGGCCCCGTCGATCACCACGGCGGCGACGGCCGGATCGGCGGCCCAGCGGCGCAGCACCGGGTCGATCCGGCGGATCTGCTCCAGCGTCAGGGCGTTCAGCGCCTTGGGCCGGTTCAGGGTGATGCGGCCGATGGCGCCGCGGGTTTCAAACAGAACGCTTTCTTCGCTCATGTCCTCGGCTCTCATTTCCCTGTGAACAGGCCGCTGTGCTGGTCGCGCAGCAGGTTCTTCTGCACCTTGCCCATGGTGTTGCGCGGCAGTTCATCGACGAAGAACACCCGCTTGGGCATCTTGTAGTTGGCAAGTTGCTGTTTGCAGATGGCAATCACCCCCGCTTCGTCCGGGGCCGCGGCGCCGGGCCGGCGCAGGACGATGGCAACCACCCCTTCGCCGAAATCCGGGTGGGGCACGCCAACGACGGCGGATTCCACAACGCCGTCGATGGCGTCGATCACCGTCTCCACCTCCTTGGGGTAGACGTTGTAGCCACCGGAAATAATCAGGTCCTTGGCCCGGCCGACGATGTGGACATAGCCGCGGGCGTCCACCTTGCCCACGTCGCCGGTGATGAAGAAACCGTCGGGCTTGATTTCCTGTTTGGTCTTTTCCGGCATCTGCCAATAGCCGGAGAACACGTTCGGCCCCTTGACCTCGATGACGCCCACGTCATCGGTACCCAGCGTGTTGCCCTGCTCGCCCACCACTCGCAAGTCCACCTCGGGCAGGGGGAAGCCGACGGTGCCGGGGATCCGGTCCCCGTCCAGCGGGTTGGAGGTCAGCATCCCGGTTTCGGTCATGCCGTAACGCTCAAGAATCGCATGGCCGGTGCGGGCGGAGAATTCCTTGTGGGTGTCGGCCAGCAGCGGGGCCGAGCCGGAAATGAACAGCCGCATGTGCGCGGTCGATTCGCGCGTCAGGCCGGGATGGGCCAGCAGGCGGGTGTAGAAGGTGGGCACGCCCATCATCACCGTGGCGCGCGGCAGCAGCGACAGCACCTGATCGGCGTCGAATTTCGGCAGGAAGATCATGCTGCTGCCGTTCAGCAGCACGCAATTGGTGGCGACGAACAGCCCGTGGGTGTGGAAGACGGGCAGGGCGTGCAGCAGCACGTCGCCGGGCCGGAAGCCCCAGTATTGGTGCAGCGTCAGCGCGTTGGAGCCGAGGTTGCGGTGGCTCATCATCGCCCCCTTCGACCGTCCGGTGGTGCCGGAGGTGTAGAGGATGGCCGCCATGTCGTCGTCATCCACCGCCACGGTGGCGAAGTCGGGGTCCAGGTCCGCGGCACGCTGGGGCAGGGTGCCGTCGCCGCGGGTGCCCAGCGTCAGCAGCGTGCCCACCCCCGCCTTGTCGGCGATGGGCTGGAGCGTCGATTCGGTGCCGGGGCGGCAGACGAACACCCGCGGGGTGGCGTCGCTCAGGAAATAATCCACCTCCGCCGGGGTGTAGGCGGAATTGAGCGGGAGATAGACGCCGCCCGCCCGCACGGTGGCCAGATACAGCACGATGGTTTCCGGCGACTTGTCCACCTGCACCGCCACCCGGTCGCCCTTTTGCAGACCCAGATCGGTCAGCAGCCGCGCGTAGCGCCCGACCAGTGTGTGCAGGTCGCCATAGGTGAAGACGCCCCCGTCCTCGGTTTCCAGAAAGGGGCGGGAGAGGTCGGCGGGAAAGCGGGACCGGAACAGGTCATAGATGTTGCCGATGGTTCCGGCGGGTGCTGATCCGACCATGGGCGTTTCTCCCTCGTGTAATTTTTGGTTTGGCCGTTATGCGGACGGTTCTCCGTATCAGCGGAGTAGCACAGGCGCCGACAGAGCGCCAGGGTATTGTATACAAAACCCCATGCTACTGTATTTGTTGACCGCCCATGATTGATACGAACTCGGCGAAAATGTCGATCTGGATGGTCACGTGGCGGCGCATGGCCTGATACGCCCCCTCCGGGTCGCCGGCCAGGATCGATTCGACCACCGCGTCGTGCTCGTCGAAACTGTCCTGCACCCGCGAGGGGTGGTTCAATTGATAGCGGCGGTAGGGGGCCAGCCGCACGAACAGGCCGCGGGCGATCTCCTGCAGCGGCTCATTGTGGCTGCCGGCCTGCACCGCCTCGTGGAACGCGCGGTTGACGGCGTAGTACTCGTCGAGGCGCCGGGCCTGCATATGGGCGCGGGACGTCTCGTGCAGTTCCTTAAGCTGTTGTTTTTCCTCGTCCGACATGCGCCGGGCGGCGTAACGGCAGCACAGGCCCTCGATCTCCGACATCACCTCGAACATCTGCACCATGCGGTGGAGTTTGAGGGGGGCGACCACCGCCCCGTGACGGGGCTGCTTTTCCACCAGACCGGCGTGGACGAGTTGGAGAATCGCTTCCCGGATTGGGGTGCGGGAGATGTTGAACCGCTGGGCCAGGCTCTCTTCGTCCAGCCGGGTTCCGGGGCGCAGGCGGCCCAGAAAGATGTCTTCTTCGATGGCCAGCCGGACTTCGTCGGCGCGGGTGGCCGACTTTTTGTCCGGTGCGGCCTTGTCGGCCCTCTCCAGCACAGCCTTGTCGGACATGAACGTACCCTCCCTCAGCCACGCGCGTTTTTTCCGCGCGCTTTGTACCCTTTCCGTAATAAGAACACAAAACCGTACGGCGGTGTATACAGAATATGGACAAGAGGTATGCGCTGTGTTACCTCTGTGTCCAAGGAAAGAAACCCGGTGGCCGGACAAGGGACCACCGGGCGGGATGACCGGAAAACCGGCGCCCGGATACGGCACCGGACCACCGAACGGCCCGAGGCTAGGGAGACAGAACCGATGGACATGCGCTTGTCCGAGGATCAGCAGGCGTTCCGCGACGCGGCGCGGGAGTTCGCGCAGGGGGAAATGGCCCCCTACGCCGCCGGTTGGGATGACGACTCGATCTTCCCCGTGGAAACCCTGCGTAAGGCCGCGGAGCTGGGCTTTGCCGGGATCTATGTGCGCGACGATGTGGGCGGCTCTGGCCTGGGCCGTCTGGACGCCGCGGTGATTTTCGAGGAACTGGCCGCGGCCTGCCCCTCCACCGCGGCCTTCATCTCGATCCATAATATGGCATCGTGGATGATCGACACCTGGGGCACCGACGACCAGCGGCACCGCTGGCTGCCGGCGCTGACCCGCATGGAAAAGTTCGCCAGCTACTGCCTGACCGAACCGGGGGCGGGATCGGATGCCGCCTCGCTGCGCACCCGCGCCGTGCGCGACGGCGACCATTATGTGCTGAACGGGTCGAAGGCCTTCATCTCCGGCGGCGGCGTGTCGGACGTGTACGTCTGCATGGTGCGCACCGGTGGGGACGGGGCGGGGGGCATCTCCTGCATCGTGGTGGAAAAGGGCACCCCCGGCCTGTCGTTCGGCAAGCAGGAACACAAGCTGGGTTGGAAGAGCCAGCCTACCGCCGCCGTCATCTTCGACAATTGCCGCGTCCCCGTCGCCAACCGCATCGGCGAGGAAGGGGAGGGGTTCAAGATCGCCATGAAGGGGCTGGACGGCGGACGCCTGAACATCGCCGCCTGCTCCATCGGCGGTGCGCGCTTCTGCCTGGAACAGGCGGTGGACTACACCCGCGAGCGCAAGCAGTTCGGCAAGCCGCTGAATGCCTTCCAGGCCTTACAGTTCAAGCTGGCCGACATGGCGACCGAGCTTGACGCCGCCCGGCTGATGCTGCACCGCGCGGCCCTCAGCCTGGACGCCCGCTCGCCCGAGGCCACGGTGCAGTGCGCCATGGCCAAGCGGTTCGCCACCGACACCGGGTTTCAGGTCGCCAACGACGCGCTGCAGCTTCACGGCGGCTACGGCTACATCAAGGAATACCCCATCGAGCGCATCTTCCGCGATCTGCGGGTTCATCAGATCCTGGAAGGCACCAACGAGATCATGCGCGTGATTATCGCCCGCCAATTGACCGGCGGCTGAAAACAGCAAGAAACACCGGCCCCGCCCGCCCAAAGCGGCGGGCAAAGGGGACCGGCCGCACGTTCTGGGAGGAACATATGGCGACGATCGCCTTTATCGGACTCGGCAACATGGGCGCGCCGATGATGCGCAACCTGTTGAAGGCAGGGCACACCGTCCTGGCCTATGATCTTTCGCAAGACGCCTGTGCCGCGGCGAAGGAGGCCGGGGCCGGCGTCGCATCCTCCCCGGCGGACGCCGCCGCGGGGGCGGAGGTGGTGGTCACCATGCTGCCGGCCGGCGCCCATGTCCGCGCCGTCTATGCGGGCGAAGGCGGGGTGATTGCCGCCGCCAAGCCCGGCAGCCTGTTCATCGACAGCTCCACCGTCGATGTGGCCTCGGCCCGCGCGGTGGCGGAGGCCGCCACGGCGGCGGGCCACGCCATGGTCGATGCCCCGGTGTCCGGCGGTGTGGGCGGTGCGGCGGCGGGCACGCTGACCTTCATGGTCGGCGGCGACGACGCGGCCTTCGACCGCGCCCACCCGATCCTGGAAGCCATGGGCAAGACCATCGTCCACGCGGGTGGCCCCGGCACCGGCCAAGCGGCCAAGATCTGCAACAACATGATCCTCGGCATCTCCATGATCGGGGTGTCGGAAGCCTTCGCGCTGGCGGAAAAGCTGGGGCTGGACGCGCAGAAGCTGTTCGACATCTCGTCCAAATCCTCGGGCCAGTGCTGGTCACTGACCAGCTATTGCCCGGTGCCGGGTCCGGTGCCGACCTCCCCCGCCAACCGTGAGTATCAGCCGGGCTTTGCCGCGGCGATGATGCTGAAGGATCTGAAGCTGGCCGTCGATGCCGGCCAGAGCGTGGGCGCGTCCCTACCGCTGGGGGCCGAGGCGGCGCAGCTCTACACCCTGTTCTGCAACCTGGGCAATGCCGGCGTGGACTTCTCCGGTATTGTGAAGATGCTTCGGGGCCGTTCATGAACGCGCCCCCGGTGACCGGGGGCACCGATACCCCCATTTTCGAAGCGCGGGACGTCTCTCTCCGCTTCGGCGGCGTGCGGGCGCTGACCGATGTCAGCTTCTCGATCAGGAAGGGTGAGCTGTTCTCCATCATCGGGCCGAACGGTGCGGGCAAGACCTCCATGGTCAACTGCATCTCCGGGCGCTATCGCCCGACCGACGGCAAGGTGTTCTTCAAGGGCCAGGACGTGACGCCCATGGCCCCCAACCAGCGCGCGGCCCTGGGCATCGGGCGCACGTTCCAGAATCTGGCACTGTTCGGTCACATGACCGTGCTCGACAACATCATGGTCGGGCGCCACAACCAGCTTAAGAACAATTTCCTGACCGGCGCCCTCTATTGGTTCACGGGGGCGCGCAAGGAGGAACTGGCCCACCGCCGCGAGGTGGAAGAGATCATCGACTTCCTGGAAATCCAGCACGTGCGCAAGGCGACCGCCGGCACCCTGTCCTACGGCCTGCGCAAGCGGGTGGAACTGGCCCGCGCGGTGGCGTTGAAACCCGACCTGATCCTTCTGGACGAGCCGATGGCCGGCATGAACCTGGAAGAGAAGGAGGATATGGCCCGCTACATCGTCGATCTGAACGAGGAGTGGGGCATGACCGTGGTGATGATCGAACACGACATGGGCGTCGTGATGGACATCTCCCACCGGGTCATCGTGCTCGATTTCGGCCGCAAGATCGCCGAGGGCAAACCGGAAGAGGTGCTGGCCGATCCCCGCGTCCGCTCCGCCTATCTGGGCGAGGACGATGTGGAAGTGGCCCCAGCCGCACCGCAGCAGGAGGTTGCGTGATGTCCACCCTTCCCAATCTCGACACCTACGACACCCTGCCGAAGCTGCTGGCGCTGCACGCCCGTGACCACGGGTCCGCGGTGGCGCTGCGCGAAAAAGACTTCGGCATCTGGAAGGAAATCACCTGGGCCGCGTTCCACGACCGGGTGCGGGCCTTTTCGCTGGGTCTGCTGGAACTGGGCGCCAAGCGTGGCGACGTGGTGGCGCTGATCGGCGACAACCGTCCCGACTGGGTGGGCGGGGAAATCGCCGCCCACGCCATCGGCGCCATGAGCCTGGGCATCTACCGTGACGCGCTGGACGAGGAAGTCTCCTACCTCATCACATACGCCGACGTACGGGTGATCTTCGCCGAGGATGAGGAGCAGGTTGACAAGCTCCTGAATCTGGGCGACCGCCTGGGCGGTGTGCAGCGCATCATTTACTCCGACCCGCGGGGCATGCGCAAGTATTCCGATCCGCGGCTGATGCCGGCGGACGAACTGGTCCGGCTGGGGCAGGCGCGGGCGGCCCGCGAACCGCATCTGTACGACGAACTGGTCGCTCAGACCCGCGGCGAGGATGTGGCTGTCCTCTGCACCACGTCGGGCACCACCTCCCACCCCAAGCTGGCCATGCTGCCGGCGGGGCGGTTGCTGCGCCATTGCGCCAGCTATGTCTCCGCCGATCCCAAGGGGCCGGAGGACGAATACGTCTCCGTGCTGCCGCTGTCGTGGATCATGGAACAGGTGTACGCCGTCGGCATGGGCATGCTGACGCGGATGCGCGTGAACTTCGTCGAGGAAGCCGAGACGATGATGAACGACTTCCGCGAGATCGGCCCGACCTTCGTGCTGTTTGCACCCCGCCTGTGGGAATCCATCGCCGCGGACGTGCGGGCGCGGATGATGGATGCCTCCCCCTTCAAGCAGAAGCTCTACGACTACGGCATGAAACTGGGGCTGGAGGCTTTGGGGCAGAAGCGGCGTTCGGGGCTGGCGGACCAGATCCTGTATCGGGCGCTGCGTGACCGGCTGGGCTTCTCCAACCTGAAGTCGGCAGCAACCGGCGGTGCGGCTCTGGGGCCGGACACCTTCCGCTTCTTCCAGGCGCTGGGGGTGCCGCTGCGCCAGATCTACGGCCAGACGGAAACCATGGGGGCCTACACGGTCCACCGCGGGACCGACGTGGATTTCGACACGGTGGGCGTGCCCTTCGACGCCGGCGTGCAGATCAGGATCGAAAACCCCGACCAGAACGGCATGGGCGAGATTGTCGCCACCCATCCCAACATGTTCGCCGGCTATTACAGGAACGAGGCGGCGACCAACGCCGACGTGCGCGACGGCTGGATGCACACCGGCGACGCCGGCTTCATCGACAAGAAGGGGCATCTGGTCGTCATCGATCGCATCAAGGACATCGCCACCACCGCCAAGGGCGACCGCTTCAGCCCGCAGTACATCGAAAACAAGCTGAAGTTCTGCCCCTATGTGGCCGAGGCGGTGATCCTGGGCAACCAGCGCGATTACCTGTCCGCCATCATCTGCATCCGCTTCCCCATCGTGTCGAAGTGGGCGGAAAAGAACCGCATCGCCTTCACCACGTACTCCGACCTGTCGTCCAAGGCCGAGGTTTACGAGTTGCTGCGGCAGGAGGTTGAGAAGGTCAACGCCACGCTGCCGGAGTTCCAGCGCATCTCCAAGTTCCTGTTGCTCTACAAGGAGTTGGACGCCGACGACGGCGAGCTGACCCGCACCCGCAAGGTGCGCCGCGGCGTGATCGCGGAAAAGTACGGCGAGATCATCGACGCGGTGTACGCGGACCAGTCCACCATTGATGTGGATACCACCATCGCATTCCAGGACGGCACGAAGCAGCGCATCCGAACGACGTTGCGCGTGGTTGATCTGCTGCCCACCGGCGGAAAAGCGGCAACAAACAAGCCCGCCCCGGTCGCGGCCTGAGTGGCGGGAGGAAACGCCCCATGAACCTGTTGTTCCAACTTCTGGTCAACGGCCTGATCGTCGGCGCGCTGTACGGCGTGGTCGCCATGTCGTTCGTGCTGATCTACAAGGCCAGCCGCATCGTGAACTTCGCCCAGGGCGAATTTCTGCTGATCGGTGCCTGGGCCTGCTGGTGGCTGCTGACCCACTGGCAGTTGCCCTTCTACATCGGGTTCCCCATAACCCTTGCCTTCATGATGATCTTCGGCGTGGTGCTGCAGGTGGTGGTGCTGCGCCCGATGATCGGCGAGCCGATCATCTCGGTCATCATGGTGACCATCGGCCTGTCCATCTTCTTCCAGGCGCTGATGAAGTGGATGTTCGGCGTGTTCGCCAAGCCGTTCCCGCCCATCTTCGCCAGCCCGACCATGAACGTGCTGGGGCTGGATGTGCAGACGGTCTATGTGGTCAGTCTGGTCATCTCGATCCTGATCATGGCCGGGTTCGGGTGGTTCTTCAAATTCTCCCGCATGGGGCTTGCGATGCGCGCCACCGCCTTCGACCAGCAGGTGGCGCAGTCGCTGGGCATCTCCGTCCGGCAGGTGTTCGCCATGAGCTGGGCGATCTCCGCCATGGTGTCGGCGGTGGCCGGCGTGGTGGTGGGCGTGGTCAACGGCGTGTCGTCGGCCCTGTCGTTCTTCGGCATCAAGGTGTTCCCCGCCGTCATCCTGGGCGGCCTGGACAGCGTGGTGGGGGCGGTGGTCGGCGGGCTGATCGTCGGCCTGTTGGAGAACATGGCCCATTACGTGGACAGCCAGTGGCTCAATTTCGGCAATATGTACGAAATCGCGCCCTTCTATGTGCTGATCGCCATCCTGATGGTGAAGCCCTACGGCCTGTTCGGCACCAAAGACATCGAGCGGGTGTGAGGACCACATGACCACGACCAGCATGATCCCGTGCGGCGATTTCAAGACCCGCTACGCTACCGACACCACCATCTTCCCCACGGTCACCAGCCGCAACTTCGCCATCCTGGGCATCGTGCTCTTGGCGGTGGCCCCGGCCTTCCTTGACCGCTACTGGCTGAACCTGCTGATCCAGATCGGCTATCTGGGCATCGCGGCCTTGGGGCTGAACATCCTGGTGGGCTTCACCGGGCAGATCTCCATCGGCCATTCCGCCTTCTTCGGGTTCGGGGCCTTTGCGTCCGCCTGGATCAACAACAGGTTCGGCATCCCGGTCGCACTCGCCATCCCTCTGGCCGGCGTGCTGACCACGGCGGTGGGCATGATCTTCGGCGTGCCGGCGGCGCGGCTGAAGGGCCTCTACCTCGCCATCGCCACGCTGGCGGCGCAGTACATCCTGCAGGACTTCTTCGCGCGGGCCAACTGGTTTACCGGCGGCGTGGCGGGGACCATTGCGGAACCGTTCAGCCTGTTCGGCTTCGTGTTCGACACCGACGGCCGGTATTTCTATGTGGTGCTGTTCTACATGGTGGTCATGTACCTGCTGGCCACCAACCTGATGCGCACCCGTGACGGGCGGGCGCTGGTGGCGGTGCGCGACCATTACCTGTCCGCCGAAATGATGGGCATCAACCTGACCAAGTACCGCACCATGTCGTTCGGCATATCCGCCTTCTATGCGGGTATCGGCGGTGCGCTCTATGCCCATTATCTTCAGTTCGTTTCGGTGGAAGGCTTTACCATCCTGTTCTCGATCCAGTTCCTCGGCATGATCATCATCGGGGGTCTGGGGTCGATCATGGGGTCGCTGATGGGGACCGCGTTCATGGTGCTGCTGCCGGAACTGATGCAGGCGTCCACCGACCTGCTGTCGGGCACCGCCGTGGACCGGATGCTGAACCTGAAGGACTCCATCGCCTTTCTGCGGGAAATGGCGATCGGCGTGGTCATCATCCTGTTCCTGGTGTTCGAGCCGGACGGGCTGGCCCACCGCTGGAAGCAGATCAAGGCGTACTGGAAGCTCTACCCGTTCTCGCACTGAGCGGGCCAAAACCAAGAAAAAGCACCAATCAAATCAAAACAATCGAATTCAGGAGGAAACGACCAATGACCATGAAGACGGCGCTGCTGGCTGGTGTTGCCATCGCTCTGGGTGCGTCCGGTGCTCTGGCCGCCGACAAGATCCCGGTGGGGCATCTGGCCGATTACTCCGGCGCCACCTCCGACGTCGGCCAGCCGTTCGGCCAGGGCGTGGCGGACGCGCTGGCCTACATCAACGCCAACGGTGGCATCAACGGCAAGGCGATGGCGGTCGAGACCGTCGATTACTCCTATCAGGCCCCGCGCGCCATCAGCCAGTACAAGAAATGGTCGGGTGGCAGCGACAAGGTGGCGGCCATCCAGGGCTGGGGCACCGCCGACACCGAAGCCTTGACCGGCTTCGTCGCCAAGGACGAGATCCCGTATTATTCCGGTTCCTACGCCGGGGCGCTGACCGATCCCACCGGCGGGTCGGGTCACAGCAAGGGTGCGCCGTACAACTTCTTCTACGGCCCGTCATACTCCGACGCGCTGCGCGCCATGCTGTTGTGGGCCAAGGACGATTGGGCCAAGAAGGGCGGGGCGGGCAAGCCCAAGTACGTCCACATGGGCGCCAACCACCCCTATCCCAACGCGCCGAAGGAAGCCGGCGAGTCGCTGGCCAAGGAACTGGGCTTCGACGTGCTGCCGGCGGTGCAGTTTGCGCTGACCCCCGGCGACTACACCGCCCAGTGCCTGACGCTGAAGGAAAGCGGTGCCAACTATGCCTATCTCGGCAACACCGCCGGCTCCAACATCTCGGTCTTGAAGGCGTGCCAGACGGTGGGCGCCACCGTCCAGTTCATGGGCAACGTGTGGGGCATGGACGAGAACGCCATGAAGGCCGCCGGCTCGGCCGCCAACGGCGTGATCTTCCCCGTCCGCACCGCGGCCATCTGGGGTGGCACCGCGCCGGGGATGAAGCTGGTGCAGGCGATCTCCAAGATCTCCGACGCCTCGGGCACCGCCTACCGTCCGGTACACTACGTCACCGGCATCTGCTCGGCCTTCTATATGAAGGAAGCGATGGAATGGGCCGACAAGAACGGCGGCGTCACCGGCCCCAACATCCGCAAGGGCATGTACCAGAAGAAGGATTGGGTGCCGGCGGGGCTGGAAGGCGTGTGCGATCCGTCGTCGTGGACCGACAAGGATCACCGCGGCACGCTGACCGTCCACCTCTACAAGGCCAACGTGTCGGGCGACACCGGCGCGTCGGTGGCCGATCTGGTGAAGGCCGGCACCATCAAGCTGGAAAAGGCCGCCACCGTGGACGTGCCGCGCAAGCCGGAATGGCTGGGCTGGTAACCGGCTGATCCATCCCGCGTTCTTCTCCCCCCGTCCCGACCGGGCGGGGGGAGGGGAGCGGTTCTTTCTTCGCACTGAGGCGCCCCATGATGAACGCCGTTCCGGCCACCGCCGCGGTGGCGGCACCCGCCCCCGCACCCGAAAAGCGCATCCTGCTGTCGGTGAACAACATCGAGGTCGTGTACAACGACGTGATCCTGGTCCTGCGCGGTCTCAGCCTCCAGGTGCCGGAGGGGGAGATCGTGGCCCTGCTGGGCGCCAACGGCGCCGGCAAGTCCACCACGCTGAAGGCGATCTCCGGCTTGCTGAAGACCGAGGACGGGGAGGTCACCCGCGGCGATATCACCTTCAACGGCGAGCGGATCAACGGCATCGACCCCGACCAGATCGTCCGCCGCGGCATCTTCCAGGTGATGGAGGGGCGGCGCATCATCGCCGACATGACCTGTCTGGAAAACCTGCGCCTCGGCGCCTTCACCCGCCGCGACGGCGGGGTGAAGGACGATATCGAGATGGTCTACCACTATTTCCCCCGCCTGAAGGAACGCACCGGGCTGGCCGGGTACCTGTCGGGCGGTGAGCAGCAGATGCTGGCCATCGGCCGCGCCATGATGGCCCGGCCTAAGCTGATCCTGATGGACGAACCGTCCATGGGCCTGTCGCCGCTGATGGTGAAGGAGGTGTTCTCCATCATCCGCCAGATCAACCGGGATCTGGGCGTCACCATCCTGTTGGTGGAGCAGAACGCCCGCATGGCGCTGCAGGCGGCATCGAGCGGCTACATCATGGAAAGCGGCAAGGTGGTGCTGGACGGCACCGCGGATGAGCTGACCAACAACGAGGACGTGAAGGAATTCTACCTCGGCGGCGGCAACGAGGAGCGCAAGAGCTTCAAGAACCTCAAGAGCTTCAAGCGCCGCAAGCGGTGGATCTGAAAACGAAAAGAACGGGGAGACGCAGTGCCATGGCCGACTTTTTCGATGACCTGGAGACCCGCTCGGCGGATGAGCGCGAGGCCGCCCTGTTCGGCGCGCTGCCGGGGCAGGTGGCCCACGCCAAGGCGGCGTCTCCCTATTTCGCCGCCCTGCTGGCGGACGTGGACGCCGACGGGGTGGTGGACCGCGCCAGCCTCGCCCGCCTGCCGGTCACCCGCAAATCGGACCTGATCGACCTGCAGGGCAAGACCCCGCCCTTTGCCGGGATGCTGGCGGTGCCGCCGGGGGATCTGGCGCGCATTTTCGTGTCGCCCGGTCCCATCTATGACGTGGAGCCCCATGGGCGGGATCCGTGGCGCATGGGCCGTGCCCTGTTCGCCAGCGGTTTCCGCAAGGGTGATGTGGTGCAGAACTGCTTTGCCTACCACTTCACCCCCGCCGGCTCGATGTTCGAGACGGGAGCGCACGCGGTGGGCTGTGCCGTGATCCCCGCCGGCACCGGCAACAGCGAGCAGCAGGCCAGCGTCATCCAGCATCTGCGCCCCAAGGGCTACATCGGCACCCCCGATTTCCTGAAGATCATCCTGGACAAGGCACAGGAGGCCGGGGCCGACGTGTCGAGCCTGAAAATCGGCCATGTGACCGGCGGCGCCTTCACGCCTTCCCTGCGCGACCATTACGCCGACCGCGGTGTCACCGTCTATCAGAGCTACGGCACCGCCGACCTGGGCCTGATCGCCTATGAAACCCCGGCCCGCGAAGGGCTGGTGGTGGATGAAAAGGTGATCGTCGAGATCGTCCGCCCCGGCACCGGCGACCCCGTGCCAGTGGGCGAGGTGGGAGAGGTGGTGGTCACCAGCTTCTGCCGCGCCTATCCCCTGATCCGCTTCGCCACCGGCGACCTGTCCGCGGTGCTGCCCGGCGTCAGCCCGTGCGGGCGCACCAACATCCGGCTGAAGGGATGGATGGGCCGTGCCGACCAGACCACCAAGGTGAAGGGGATGTTCATCCACCCCCGCCAGATCGCCGAAATCCTGCGCCGCCACCCCGAGCTTGGCCGCGCGCGGCTTGTCGTCGGGCGGGCGGGCGACAACGATACCATGACCCTGCGGTGCGAGGCGGCCGGCGTTGCGTCCCCCGGCCTGCCGGACGCCGTGGCTGCGACCCTTCACGCGGTCTGCAACCTGAAAGGTGCGGTGGAGCTGTGCCCGCCCGACACCCTGCCCAACGACGGCAAGGTGATCGACGACACCCGCGCGTGACCCCGACATTCACACAAAGTCCCAAAGGACACGGATATCATGAGCGTCGATACCGCCATCCAGCTTGATCCCTTTGCCCTGGCCCGTGCGCTGTCGGGCAAGCACTTCATCGACGGCGAATTCCGGCCGGCGTCCGGCGGCAAGACCTTCCCCGTCGTCAACCCGGCCACCGGCGAGACGGTGGCGGAAGCCGCGTTCGGCGAGGCCGCCGACGTGGACGCCGCCGTTGCCGCCGCGGTCAAGGCGCAGAAGGAGTGGGCCAAGCGCCCGGCCCGCGAACGCGGCAAGCTGGTGGCCGAATGCGGCCGGCTGCTGACCGAGCGGGTGGAGGAGCTGGGCCGCCTGATTGCGCTGGAAACCGGCAAGGCGCTGCGCACCGAATCCCGCGTGGAAGCCGGTGTGCTGGCCGACATGTTCACCTTCTTCGGCGGTCTGGGCGGCGAGTTGAAGGGCGAGACCGTGCCCTTCAACCCCACCATGCTGACCATGACCGTGCGCGAGCCGGTGGGGGTGGTGGGCGCCATCATCCCGTGGAACGTGCCGCTGCTGCTGATGGCGATGAAGATCGCCCCGGCGCTGGTGGCCGGCAACGCCGTGGTGGTGAAGTCGGCGGAGGAAGCGCCGCTGACCGTGCTGCGCGTCGTGCAGATCATGAACACCATCCTGCCGCCGGGTCTGGTCAGCATCCTGTCGGGCTTCGGCCCCGAATGCGGGGCGCCCCTGGTGTCGCACCCCAAGGTGAACAAGGTCACCTTCACCGGGTCGGTGGAAACGGGCCGCATCGTCTATAAGACCGCGGCGGAAAAGCTGATCCCCGTCACGCTGGAGTTGGGCGGCAAAAGCCCGATGATCGTGATGGCCGATGCCGATATGGACCAGGCGCTGGCCGGGGCCATTGCCGGCATGCGCTTCACCCGCCAGGGCCAGAGCTGCACCGCCGCCAGCCGCATCTTCGTCCACGACAGCATCCACGATGAATTCGTCGCCAAGCTGACCGCCAAGGTCAACACGCTGACGATGGGCGACCCGCTGGACGAGGCCACCGACATCGGCACCATCATCTCGCAGCAGCAGATGGACCGGGTGAAAAGCTACATCGCCATCGGCAACGAGACGGCGGGTGCCACCGCCCACGTCTGCTCGGCCATGCCCACCGATCCCAAGCTGGCCAAGGGCCTGTTCGTGCAGCCGCACGTCTTCACCGGCGTCACCAACGACGACCGCATCGCGCGGGAAGAAATCTTCGGCCCGGTCTGCTGCATCATCCGCTGGAGCGACTACGAAGAAGTGCTGGCCGCCGCCAACGACAGCGAATACGGCCTCGCCGCCTCCATCTGGACCCGCGACCTCAAGGCCGCCATGGATGCCGTGACCCGGCTGGAGGCCGGCTTCGTGCAGGTCAACCAGAACCTCGTGGTCCAGCCCAACCTGTCCTACGGCGGCGTCAAGACCTCGGGCCTTGGCAAAGAAGCGTCGCTGGAATCCATGCTGGAGCACTTCACCCACAAGAAGACCATCATCATCAACATGAAGTGATGCGCTGACGCCCCTTTCCCCTGTGGGGGAAAGGGGCGTCATGGTCTCCGTTTGCGTCACCATACGGTTCCGTATTCCAAAACGCCGCACACCACGCTAAGATCGGCGGCAACGAAAAACATCCTTTGGGGGGAGTGCCCGTCATGCTGGCAAACCAGCTTCCGTCGCTGAATTTCGATCTGGGCGAAACCGCCGACATGCTGCGCGACAGCATCCGCAGCTTCTGTGCCGACCATGTGGCCCCGCGCGCCGCCGAGATCGACAAGACCAACGAATTCCCCAACGAACTCTGGCGCAAGCTGGGGGATCTGGGCGTGCTCGGCATCACCGTGGAGGAGGAATACGGCGGGGCCGGCATGGGCTATCTGGAGCATGTGATCGCGATGGAGGAGATCTCCCGCGCGTCCGCCTCCGTGGGCCTCAGTTACGGCGCCCATTCCAACCTCTGCGTCAATCAGCTGCGCCGCAACGGCAACGCGGCGCAGAAGGCCAAGTATCTGCCCAAGCTGATTTCCGGCGAACACATCGGCGCGCTCGCCATGTCGGAGCCGGGGGCAGGGTCGGACGTGGTGTCCATGCGCCTGCGCGCCGAGAAGAAGGGCGACCGTTACGTCCTGAACGGCACCAAGATGTGGATCACCAACGGCCCCGACGCCGACACGCTGGTGGTCTATGCCAAGACCGACCCCGAGGCGGGGCCGCGCGGCATCACCACCTTCATCATCGAAAAGGACATGAAGGGCTTCTCGGTCGCGCAGAAGCTGGACAAGCTCGGCATGCGCGGCTCCAACACCGGCGAGCTGGTGTTCGAGGACTGCGAAGTGCCCGAGGAAAACGTGCTGGGCACGGTGGGGAAGGGCGTCAACGTGCTGATGTCCGGCCTGGATTACGAACGCGCGGTGCTGGCCGGCGGCCCCACCGGCATCATGCAGGCGTGCATGGACGTGGTGATCCCCTACATCCACGACCGCAAGCAGTTCGGGCAGAGCATCGGCGAATTCCAGCTGATGCAGGGCAAGATCGCCGACATGTACACCACCATGAACGCCTGCAAGGCCTATGTGTACGCGGTGGCCAAGGCGTGTGACCGTGGCGAGACCACCCGCAAGGACGCCGCCGGCGTGATCCTGTATGCCGCGGAAAAGGCCACCTGGATGGCGCTGGAAGCGATCCAGGTGCTGGGCGGCAACGGTTACATCAACGAATACCCCACGGGCCGCCTGCTGCGCGATGCCAAGCTCTATGAGATCGGGGCCGGCACCTCGGAAATCCGCCGCATGCTGATCGGCCGCGAGCTGTTCAACGAAACCAAGTAACCACCGGCACCTTCTACCAAAGGGATGAGAGCCATGACCGATCCGGTCGTCATCGTCGCCGCTGCCCGCACCCCCATGGGCGGTTTCCAGGGTGATCTTGCCTCCGTCGCCGCCCCGCAGCTTGGCGCCGCCGCCATCAAGGCGGCGGTGGAGCGCGCCGGCATCGCCGCGGATGCGGTGGACGAGGTGTTCATGGGCAACGTGCTGCCCGCCGGCATCGGTCAGGCCCCGGCGCGTCAGGCAGCACTCGGCGCCGGCCTGCCGCTGGGCACCGGCTGCACCACCATCTCCAAGGTCTGCGGGTCGGGCATGAAGGCGGTGATGCTGGCCCATGATCTGCTGAAGGCCGGCACCGCCTCGGTCATGGTGGCGGGGGGCATGGAGAGCATGTCCAACGCCCCCTATCTCCTGGACCGGGCGCGCGGTGGCTACCGCCTGGGCCACGGGCGGGTGATCGACCATATGTTCTTCGACGGGCTGGAGGACGCCTATGACAAGGGGCGCCTGATGGGCACCTTCGCCGAGGAATGCGCCGATGCCTACGGCTTCACCCGCGAGGCCCAGGACGCCTACGCCATCGAAAGCCTGCGCCGCGCCAAGACCGCCATCGAAACCGGCGCCTTTGCCGCCGAGGTGGTGCCGGTGACGGTGAAGGGCCGCAAGGGCGACACCCAGATCGTTCAGGACGAGCAGCCGCTGAAGGCCAGCCCCGACAAGATCCCCACCCTGAAGCCGGCCTTCCGCCCCGACGGCACGGTGACGGCGGCGAATTCCTCGTCCATCTCCGACGGCGGTGCGGCGCTGGTGCTGATGCTGCGGTCGGAGGCGGAAAAGCGCGGCCTGCCCATCGTGGCGGAGATCAAGGGCCACACCAACCACGCCCAGAAGCCGTCCCTGTTCACCACTGCCCCCGTCGGCGCCATGCAAAAGCTGTTCGATAAGGTGGGGTGGAAGGCTGGCGACGTTGACCTGTTCGAGATCAACGAAGCCTTTGCCGTGGTGACCATGGCCGCCATGCGCGACCTGGACCTGCCCCATGACAAGGTGAACGTCCACGGCGGCGCCTGCGCGCTGGGCCACCCCATCGGCGCCTCGGGCGCCCGCATTCTGGTGACGTTGCTGGCGGCCCTGGAGAAGTACGGGCTGAAGCGTGGTGTCGCGTCCTTGTGCATCGGCGGTGGCGAGGCGACGGCGGTCGCGGTCGAGCGCGTCTGACGTAACAACCCTCTCCCCACCGGGGAGAGGGTGGTGTGAAGCGCCGGGTGGGGGCCAAGGTCCGGCAGAAAGGCCAGCCCCCACCCCGGTCCTCTCCCCACGGCGGGAGGGGGAAAACGGGGGGAAGAGAAATGATGCTGACCGAAGAACAGCGCATGGTCCGCGACATGGCGCGCAGCTTCGCGCAGGAGAGGCTGGCGCCCACCGCCGCCGAGCGGGACCGCACCGGCGCCTTTCCCGCCGATGAATTGCGGGAAATGGGCGAGTTGGGCCTGCTGGGCATGACCGTACCGGAGGAATGGGGCGGGGCCGGCACCGATTACATGTCCTATGCCCTGGCGGTGGAGGAAATCGCTGCCGGTGACGGCGCCATCTCCACCATCATGAGCGTCCACAATTCGGTCGGCTGCACCCCGATCCTGAATTACGGCACCGAGGCGCAGAAGGAACGCTTCCTGCGCCCCATGGTGCGGGGGGAGGCGATCGGCTGCTTCTGCCTGACCGAACCGCAAGCCGGTTCCGATGCCGCCGCCATCAAGACCCGAGCGCGCCGCGACGGCGATCATTGGGTGCTGAACGGCTCCAAGCAGTTCATCACCAGCGCGTCCAAGGCAGCCGTCGCCATCGTCTTCGCCGTCACCGACGCGCAAGCGGGCAAGCGCGGCATCTCCGCCTTCATCGTGCCCACCGACACCCCCGGTTACGTGGTGGCGCGCAAGGAGGACAAGCTGGGGCAGACCTGCTCCGACACCTGTCTGGTGACGTTCGAGGACTGCCGCATCCCCGCCGATCTGATGCTGGGGCGGGAGGGCGACGGCTACCGCATCGCGCTCGCCAACCTTGAGGGCGGGCGGATCGGCATCGCCTCCCAATCCGTGGGCATGGCGCGGTCGGCGCTGGAGCACGCGCTCCGCTACGCCCAGGAGCGGCAGAGCTTCGGCACCGCCATCATCAATCATCAGGCGGTGTCGTTCCGGCTGGCCGACATGGCGACACGGGTGGAGGCGGCGCGCCAACTGGTGCTGAACGCCGCGGCGATGCGCGATGCCGGCGTGCCATGCCTGAAGGAAGCGTGCATGGCCAAGCTGTTCGCCTCGGAAATGGCGGAGCGGGTGTGCTCCGACGCCATTCAGATCCACGGCGGCTACGGCTATTTGAAGGATTTCCCGGTGGAGCGGATCTATCGCGACGTCCGCGTCTGCCAGATTTACGAAGGCACCAGCGACATTCAACGGCTGGTCATCGCCCGCGCGCTGGCGCAGGGCTGAAGGGGAGGACGGCCGATATGACGGTCATCAAGAGCGCCATCAATCCGCGCTCGGCGGAATTCCAGGCCAACGCCGACGCCATGGCGGCCCTGGTCGCCGACCTGCGCGACAAGGTTTCGGCCATCAAGCAGGGCGGCGGGGCCAAGGCGCGGGACAAGCACACCGCACGCGGCAAGCTGCTGCCGCGCGAGCGCATCCGCCACCTGCTGGACGTCGGCTCGCCGTTTCTGGAACTGTCCCAGATGGCGGCCTATGGGGTCTATGACGACAACATCCCGGCGGCGGGCATCGTCACCGGCATCGGGTCCGTCATGGGCCAGGAATGCATGGTGATCGCCAACGACGCCACGGTGAAGGGCGGCACCTATTACCCCCTGACCGTCAAGAAGCACCTGCGCGCTCAGGAAATCGCGCAACAGAACAATCTGCCCTGCCTTTATCTGGTGGACAGCGGCGGCGCCAACCTGCCCAACCAGGACGAGGTGTTCCCCGACCGCGACCATTTCGGGCGCATCTTCTTCAACCAGGCCAACATGTCGGCGGCGGGCATCCCCCAGATCGCCGTGGTGATGGGAAGCTGCACCGCCGGCGGCGCCTATGTTCCCGCCATGTCGGACGAGGCGATCATCGTCCGCAACCAGGGCACCATCTTCCTGGGCGGCCCGCCGCTGGTGAAGGCCGCCACCGGCGAGGTGGTGTCGGCGGAGGATCTCGGCGGTGCCGACGTGCATTGCCGCACCTCGGGCGTGGCCGACCATTACGCCATGAACGACGCCCACGCGCTGGCGCTGGCCCGTCAGGTGGTGGGCAACCTGAACCGCACCAAATCGGTGCCGCTGGCGCTGCGCACCCCGGAAGAACCGCTGTACGACCCGCGCGAACTCTACGGCATCATCCCCAACGACGCCCGCAAGCCGTTCGACATCCGCGAGGTCATCGCCCGCGTGGTGGACGGCAGCCGGTTCGACGAGTTCAAGCCACTGTACGGCGCCACGCTGGTGTGCGGCTTCGCCCACATCTTCGGCTATCCGGTGGGAATCATCGCCAACAACGGCATTCTGTTCTCCGAATCCGCGCTGAAGGGCGCGCATTTCGTGGAGCTGTGCTGCCAGCGCGGCATTCCGCTGGTGTTCCTGCAGAACATCACCGGCTTCATGGTGGGCCGCAAGTATGAGAGCGGCGGCATCGCCAAGGACGGGGCCAAGCTGGTGACCGCGGTCGCCTGTGCCAAGGTCCCCAAATTCACCATGATCGTCGGCGGCAGCTATGGTGCCGGCAACTACGGCATGTGCGGACGGGCCTACAGCCCGCGCTTCCTGTGGATGTGGCCCAATTCCCGCATCGCGGTGATGGGCGGCGAGCAGGCGGCGGGCGTGCTGGCCCAGGTGCGCCGCGACGCGCTGGAGGCTCAGGGCAAGACGTGGTCGGCGGAGGACGAGGACGCCTTCAAGGCCCCCATCCGCCAGCAGTACGAAACGCAAGGGCACCCCTATTACGCCAGCGCCCGGCTGTGGGACGACGGCATCGTCGATCCCGCCGACGCGCGCATGGTGCTGGGCTTGGGCATTTCCGCCTCGCTCAACGCGCCGATCCCGCCGACGCCGTTCGGCGTGTTCCGCATGTGATGGGGGGAGGAGGGGATCATGACCGATGCCGTACTGACCCACCGCGACGGCCCGGTGGCCTATATCACGCTCAACCGTGCCGACCGTCACAACGCCTTCGACGATGCGCTGATAGCCTCCCTGACCGATGCCTTCGAGAAGGCCGAGGCCGATGACGGTGTGCGCGCCGTGGTCCTGGCCGCCTCCGGCCCCAGCTTTTCCGCCGGGGCCGATCTGGGCTGGATGAAGCGGATGGCGGGGTATTCGCAGGACGAGAACCTGCACGACGCCCGCGCCTTGGCCCGGCTGATGCGCACCATCGACCGCTGCCCCAAGCCGGTGGTGGCGGCGGTGCAGGGGGCGGCTTATGGCGGCGGGGTCGGGCTGGTGGCCGCCTGCGACATCGCCATCGCTGCCGACACCGCGGCGTTCTGCCTGTCGGAGGTCAAGCTGGGGCTGATCCCCGCCGTCATCAGCCCCTATGTCATCGCCGCCATCGGCGAACGGGCCAGCCGGCGCTATTTCCTGACCGCCGAACGCTTTTCCGCCGACGAGGCGCACCGGCTGGGGCTGGTGCATCAGGTGGTGGCGGCGGACGCGCTGGCCGCCGCCGTGGCCGACACCCTGGCCCGGCTGGCCGAGGGCGGCCCCGCCGCCCAGGCCGCGGCCAAGGAACTCATCGCCGGGGTCACCCGCCCGGAACCGGGGGAGGATGTGCTGGACTGGACCGCCCAGCGCATCGCCGCCGTCCGCGCCTCTGATGAAGGGCGCGAGGGGGTGGGGGCTTTCCTGGAAAAACGCAAACCCCGCTGGCGCACGCCGGGCGCGGAGGGCTGACGCCGATGTTCGACACCATTCTGATTGCCAACCGCGGCGAAATCGCCGCCCGCGTGATCCGCACCGCCCGCCGTCTGGGCATCCGCACCGTCGCCGTTCATTCGGAAGCCGACGCCAAGGCGCTGCACGTGGCGCTTGCCGACGAGGCCGTGTGCATCGGCCCCGCCGCAGCCTCCGAAAGCTATTTGCGCGGGGACAAGATCCTGGAGGTGGCCCGCTGGACGGGCGCCCAGGCCATCCACCCCGGCTACGGCTTTCTGTCGGAAAACGCCGGCTTTGCCGCCGCGTGCGCCGAATCCGGCATCACCTTCATCGGCCCGCCCATCGAGGCGATCCGGGTCATGGGGTCCAAGGCGGAATCCAAGCGGGTGATGAGCGGTGCCGACGTGCCGCTGGTTCCGGGATACCACGGCACCGCCCAGGATCTCGACACCCTGGCGGCGGCGGCCGAGCGCATCGGCTATCCCGTGCTGGTCAAGGCATCCGCCGGCGGCGGCGGCAAGGGGATGCGCGTGGTGCGCGACCCGGCCGACTTCGCCGATGCCGTGGCCGGTGCCCGCCGTGAAGCGAAAGCCGCGTTCGGCGACGACAGCCTGCTGTTGGAAAAGTACCTGACCCGTCCGCGCCATGTGGAAATCCAGGTCTTCGCCGACACCCACGGCAACGCGGTCTATCTGTTCGAGCGCGATTGCTCGCTCCAGCGCCGTCACCAGAAGGTGATCGAGGAGGCGCCGGCCCCCAGCTTGCCCGACGACATCCGCCGCCGCATGGGCGAGGCGGCGGTGGCCGCCGCCCGCGCGGTCAACTATGTCGGTGCCGGCACGGTGGAATTCCTCTACGAGGATGGCCGCTTCTACTTCATCGAGATGAACACCCGGCTGCAGGTGGAGCATCCGGTGACGGAGATGATCACCGGCCAGGATCTCGTCGAATGGCAGATCCGGGTCGCCTCGGGCCAGCCGCTGCCGCTGATGCAGGACCAGCTTGTGCGCAAGGGCCACGCGTTCGAGGCGCGGCTGTACGCCGAAGACCCCCAGCGCGATTTCCTGCCCCAGACGGGCCGTCTGGTCCGCCTGCGCCCGCCCGCGGAAAACGCCCACGTCCGCGTCGATACCGGCGTGCGCGAGGGGGATTCGGTCACCGTCCACTACGACCCCATGATCGCCAAGCTGATCGTGTGGGACGAGACCCGCGACGCCGCCTTGCGCCGGCTGCACCGGGCGCTGGCCGATTATCAGGTGGTGGGGGTGACGACCAACGTCGCCTTCCTGACCGCCATCGCCGGCCATGCGGCGTTCAAGGATGTGGAAATCGACACCGGCTTCATCGAGCGGCACCGCGACGACCTGCTGCCGCCGCCGGCCCCGGTGCCGGGGCGCGGGCTGGTGCTGGCGGCCCTGGCCGTGCTGATGCGCCGCCATGGGGACGTGCTGGCAGCGGCCCGTGCCGGGACCGACCCGCATTCCCCCTGGCTGCTGGCCACCGGCTGGCGGTTGAACGACGACAACCACCATGACCTGCGCTTCCTGGATGGGGAGACGTTGCGCACCGTCACCCTGCATTTCCGCGCGGGCGGCACCTATGAGGTGGAGGTGGAAGGCGAGGGGACGGTCACGGCGTCGTCCGTTTCGCTCGACGACGGCACGCTGACGGTGGTGCTGGGGGCCGAGCAGGTGCGGGCCACGGTGGTGATGCAGAAGGACGACATCACCATCCTGCCCGGCGCCGGTCTGGTGTGGCGCCTGCGCCTGGACGACCCCGCAGCCAAGGCGGCGGAGACGGAGGGCGGATCGGGCAAGCTGACCGCGCCCATGCCCGGCACCGTCGTCCGCGTGCTGGTGGACGAGGGGCAGGATGTCGAGCGCGGCGCGCCCTTGATGCTGCTGGAAGCCATGAAGATGGAACACACCATCAAGGCCCCCGCCGCCGGCCGTGTCACCGCCGTGAACTTCGCCGCCGGGGATCAGGTGGCCGAGGGGGTGGAACTGCTGTCCATCGAGATCGCGGAGGGGAAAAAGGCATGACCACGCTTCCCCCCCGCGTGCGGATGGTGGAGGTCGGCCCTCGCGACGGCCTTCAGAACGAACCGGCGGACGTGCCGCTGGCGGTCAAGATCGAACTGGTCAACCGCCTGTCCGCCGCCGGCCTGCCGGTGATCGAGGCCGGCAGCTTCGTGTCGCCCAAATGGGTGCCGCGGATGGCGGACTCTGCCGCCGTCTTCGCCGGGATCGACCGGAAACCAGGCGTGCGCTACGCCGCATTGACCCCCAACGACAAGGGGCTGGAGGGCGCGCTGGCGGCCCGGGCCGACGAGGTGGCGGTGTTCGCCGCCGCCTCGGAGAGCTTCTCCCGCAAGAACATCAATTGCTCCATCGCCGAGAGCCTGGACCGCTTCGCTCCCGTTATGGAGCGGGCCAAGGCGGCAGGCGTGCCGGTGCGCGGCTATGTCTCCTGCGTGCTGGGCTGCCCGTACGAGGGGGAGATCGCCCCGGCGGCGGTGGCGGACGTGTCCCGGCGTCTTCTGGACATGGGGTGTTACGAGATCTCGCTGGGCGACACCATCGGCACCGGCACACCCGGCAAGGCGCAGGCGATGATCGCCGCCGTGGCCGGTGTGGTGCCCCTGGACCGCATCGCCGTGCATTTCCACGACACCTATGGGCAGGCGCTGGCCAACATCTTCGCCGCACTCGAAAGGGGGGTGGCGGTGGTGGACTCCTCGGTCGCCGGGCTGGGAGGATGCCCCTATGCCAAGGGAGCTTCGGGCAATGTGGCGAGCGAGGATGTGCTCTACATGCTCAACGGGCTGGGCATCGCGACCGGCGTGGACCTGGACCGGCTGGTGGACGCCGGGGCGTTCATCAGCGGCTATCTGGGCAGACCTTCCGCATCCAAGGTTGCCCGCGCCCGCGGCTGCGCCTAAGGATGGGGCCGGGACACCCGCAAAAGGGTGGAACAGGGACAGGGAAAAGAGGAAACGGTCATGGGCTACAAGAACATTCTGGTGCATCTGGACGAGGGTGAACGCTGCGGTGAGCGGCTGGGCGTGGCGTTGCGGCTGGCCCAGTCCTGCGGGGCGACGGTCACCGGCCTGTTCGCCCAGAGCGAAAACTCCGGCCCCAGCCTGGTGGCGCGGCGCGCCAGCGACCACCTTCTGGCCGCCGCCCAGCGGGTGAAGGCGATTTTCGAGGCCGCGGCGGCGGATGCCGGCGTGACGGCGCGCTGGTGGCAGCTTTCCCATGGGGAATACGGCCATGTGATCGGCGAAACGGTCATCTGCGCCCGTTACACCGACCTTGTGGTGCTGGGCCAGCACGAACAGGGCGGCGACAACCGCGTGCCCCCGTCGCTGGTGGAAGAGGTGCTGCTGAACGCCGGGCGCCCGGTGCTGGTGGTGCCGTTCGCCGGTCAGTTCCCGGTGGTGGGCGAGCGGGTCATCATCGCCTGGAACGCCAGCCGCGAGGCCGCCCGCGCCATCAACGACGCCATCCCGGTGATGAAGCAGGCCAAATCCGTTCTGGTTCTGGCCTTGCACCCGCCGCGCGATACGGTGGCCGATTCCGGTGCGGTGCCGCAGGTGGACATTCTGGAACACCTTGCCAGCCATGGGATCGAGGCCAAGCGGGAACGCATGACCGTACAGAACATCCTGCCCATGGACGCCGTGCTGTCGCGCGCGTCGGACGAGGGGTCGGACCTGCTGGTGATGGGTGGTTTCGGCGGCTACAGCGCCGGGGCCTTCCCCCTGTTCAACCGCGGCAGCAACACCCGCCACATCCTGCGCCAGATGACCATTCCGGTGCTGATGTCCCACTGAGGATAAGGGAAGCCGGGCAGGCCGGGGCCATACATGCATTGGCCTGCCCTCCATGCCGGGGGAGCGGCTTTTGTTTACTGCTGGAAACCCTCACCGTTCTGTGCGTCCCACCACGCCAGAATGGCCATGAGCTTTGGGACCGACGATGAGTCAACCCGGAAGCGGAGATCGTCCCAGTGGGCGATGAAGTAACAGCCCGTGCGATAGAACCCCCATTGCCGCGGCGGATCGGCCAAGGGGCTTTCATGGATGGGATCGTTGCTATACCCGACATGGTAGACTGACGTCAGGTAACTCTCACACAGCAACAGACGGGCATCGGTGGTGCTGCGTCGCCACGCATGGACCCATATCCGCTTTGATCCTGGCAGAAGGTTCCCTATCCGGGTCAGGAGCATGCCAGCCTCGAAGCGTTTCGACTGAGAGATCGGCATGGACAGATCGGGACTGATGGCGAGAGCCTCGGTCAGAATCGACACGGTCATGGGATGACCCGACGGGTCGGCCTTGGCCTCCTCCAGCGTCAATGCCATGAGATGCTGCAAAAATGGCCGGCACCTTGATGGCTGGGTTTTTAGCACGATGTTCATGGGCAACAGACAGGTGACCTGCTCGTATTCGCCCGAGCTGGCGGCCTCGATGGCCCGTAAAAGCCGGCGCCGCCAAGCCGGCATATCCGCCGGCCCGGTCGTCTGCCGGATGTGCGTCCGGGCCGGGGGGCGTAAGGTCTGCCGGGGCTTTCCGGTTTCCGGGGTGATGGCGGTGACCTGAACGCGCGCCTCTCTCCCAATGGCCCTGAGCCGCATCGTGCGAAGGGCGGCAAGAAGGTTGCTCGCCTCTTTCCAGATGGCGAGCACCCGTGTTCGCATCCTGGACAGGGCGCGCCCGGCGACCCGGCCCTCATACCGGAGCCATCCTTCACGGCGCAAGAGCAGAGTCTCGAGTTCCCCGTAAAGCCTATACCCCGCCACATCGCCGAGACCGGTAATGGACAAGGAGAAAATCCTATCCAGCCGGAATGTCCTTTGCTCGTCGGCATCAAGATCAATGCCGACGAGATGAATCGAATGGTTCTTATGCAATAAAATTCGATCCAGCCAAAAGCGGCGGTGCTTGCCCGAATAATCGAATTCCACAGTCATGCCGATGCAATCGATCAACATGCCATGATCAAGAAACCCGGGGGCCCGCGGCATGATCCCCATCCGGCCGAACCAATAGCGCAGGCGGGATTTGATCCTTCTTATCACGGGCAAGCGGATCCGCCCTCCCAGCGCCTCCAGAACGGGCAGCCGGCCATAGGTTGCCCGCACCCACAGACGGACCAGCGGTTGCCGTGAAAACGATATCCGGCCGGTACTGATGAGCACTGTACCGGCTTCGACCTCGCGGC
Source organism: uncultured Rhodospirillaceae bacterium (assembly GCA_937927415.1). GTDB lineage: Bacteria > Pseudomonadota > Alphaproteobacteria > Azospirillales > Azospirillaceae > Azospirillum. The sequence goes on along the minus strand of CALBDS010000036.1, from coordinate 56,509 downwards.
GGAGAAGGGCCTCCCCCAACCTCTCGGGAGCAAGAAGACGGGCAAGGAAGCCAAGCGGGCGGATTTCGTCGGCGCAAACCGATGTATGGAAACGGTGCCCCCACAGATCGACGATCATTCCGTCGTCGAGAATGTCCACGACATGGGCAAGACCGGGGGAATATGTGTCGTAATGAACCGTCAGGTAATCGATATGGTCCTCGTCGATGCGTTGCCCGAGGAACCGCCCATCAATCCTGAAGACATCCCCCGGACGCACCGATCGGACGGTATCATCCGCCATTTCCAAGCCATCTTCCGCGGTTCATGCCGGACGCCCGCTGACCGATGTCAGCCATAGGCTTTTTCAATCAAAGCACGAACCGTCCATCATGTCGATCCGACTGGACTGCGTGATTTTGGTTTGGGCACTTTGGGAAGATGTGGCTGGGGCGCCAGGATTCTCACCCAGTTTCCAGCCGACCCTGACACCGCCTAGCGTTGGGCCCACTCCATACGCTGCCGGGGTCCGGATTGTAGCAGGGCTTTGGAGCAAGGACATACAGGTGAATTGCTTCGCGAGCGATGGATCGCTGTGCGGCGGAGGAAGGGGCAATGCTCACTTCAATACGTATTGGAGGCAATGCGCCCTGTGCTGAAAGGCGAAAAGTGATGACACCTGAGAACATCACCTCTCGCCTGCAGAAATCGAAACAGAACTGGCCCAACTGGAGCGGCGGAGGCTGGTTAGGCCGGCTTCAGAAGCCGGCCTTATTACGTGCGGCAGCCTCCCGCATCAGCCCAACCACCTTTCTACGCGCACCGCCCTTGTAGCGGAACCCGAGGCCAACTCGCATAATCTCGGGAATATAGTACTCCCCTTTTGACAGGAAAATCGCTCCATTCAGTGACAAGTGATCGATGTCCTCACGGTTCAGTCCCAGCCGGGCCAAACCTTCGGGAGCAACGGGGATGAACTTAAAGTCGTCGGAAGCCTGTGACAGGCGGTCGAAAATGCCTTTTAAGGCTGGATTCTCATCCTTGATCTCCTTCACACGCTCCCGGCTGCAATCTTCGATAGCTCTACGCATTGCGCTCGGAGCAAGTACGCGATTATCTGGACGCTTTGCCAATATGCTACCTTTTGCGGCAACGCTGAGAAACCTTACCAAATCGCGCGCCTGAAGCTGTCCGTTGAAGTCAGACAGATAGGACATGACCCATTCCAACGAGCGGGCTTCATTGGAATCGTCTCCACCTACCTTAAGCCCCCATAGCGGACGCAGCATTTCCTCTCGATCAGCTTGCCGCAAGTCTGGAAAACCTGCGATGTCCTGCTCCGACAACTCAAGAATTTGGGAATTGCGGGCTATCCACGCGACTAGAGCGGAGGCTTCAGCCCAGTTCCAGCGCAACCGGTAGGGCGCGTGCGAGTCGAGGAATTGCTCAATATTCTGCAATATGGCGGCACCGACAATGTCACGACGGGTCGCTACAATCAGTCCAATTGGGCGGCCAGGAAGCTGCCGAAGGAAAGGAGGGACATCCTGGAGAATTGAACGAATGGCCTTCTGCTGCACCTGTTCGGTCTGAAACTGCGGAAAGAGATTCTCGAAGCCGTCGATGACCGCAACTAGCTTTTCTGACGTAGCACACTGCTCGATCAGTTGAACCCAGCTTTGTGCACCAGCGCTACGGGCGATCAGTTCCAGCCATACATCCCGGAACTCCTTCGGGCTCTCGGCGTTGGCAAACAACTCATGTGCAAGGCTCTCCATCCCCGTCAAATCGGGCGGCGGTTCGTTCCCCAACCGCGCCGAAAGCTCTGACCGTTGCCGCAGATGTGTGCTCTGCGGTTCAGGTTGCAGGTGGGCCGACCAGAAGACCGGCAGCATGGTTGCGGATACGCTGTTCTCGGTGCCCTGTACAGCCGCGACGAAGCGGCTCCAGTTGCCAAATTCGACGAGCCGCATGCAGGTGAAAGTCTTGCCTGCCCCTCGTGCGCCCACAAGAACGGCAACCGGTGGTGCTGAGACCGCGTCGGCGGCCAATCTCTGTAATGCCTTTGTCTTGAGAAAGTCCGTTTCCGTGCCTTGTTCTGCGTAGGTCAAACGCTCGGCATAGTCGGCCAATCGCTGAGCACGGACGTCGGGTGACTCGGTCGCTCCGTTGGCCCGTGTATGCACTGCCGGCTGTCCAATGAAGGGCCCAGGCAGGAAGCCCTCCAGATCTCTAGCAATAAGATTGGGCAACCCACTGCCGCGGATTGCGGTCAGCGCCTTGCTCCAGTCGGATGGGAGCGCTGCTAGTTCAGCGGCGTAATTTATCCGCGCAACGAATGCACCCTGGTCCGCTTCCACAATATCCAAGTCCGTCTCGGGTTCAGCCCGAGGGCGTGGGTAGCAGTTTGCTACTACTTCCTGTAGCTTTTCCAAGGCACCGATTTCGACGGACGACCCCTGGAGCAATATAGGAATCTGGTTCAGTACGATGGCGGGAATCGAAATTGGGATGCGAGAAGGAGCCCTGCCGGCAGCCTTGCCAAGCTCTTTTAGCACCGACCGTGTTCCCTCAATGGCCTGACCATTTAGGGTGGTCAGCTGTATGTGGTGCATTCTCGGATCGAGCAACAGGGCAGCGGCCAAGTCGGTCAGCCCCGCCCGCATATCCACCAGAACGACTCCAGCACCTATGCCTGCGCCGATGCGGGCGAGCAACGAGCCCAGAAGATACGGCGAGCGCCGTGTGCTTTGGGTCAGGTCGTCCGGAGTAATGTCCAGATATCCCGCCGACCCGACCTCGTCTTGTCTCCAGCGGAAAGCCGGCAGAACGTACAGGCTTCCTTCCGCCTGATCGCGCAGGCGGCTGGCGATCAGATCGACGGTCTCATTGCAATTCGGAGAAGCATCACCGTGGGCGAGCGTCAGCAGATCAGCCGCTGAAATGGCGGGATTGGGCTGACGGCTGTGATAGAGGATGCTCAACCCCGGTGCTTCAAGGTCGAAGTCTACCAAGAGCACAGGGACTTTCTCGCTCAGCCCCACCGCAAGCGCCAGTGCAGCCGTAGTGCGTCCCACTCCGCCCTTATAGGCATGGAAACAGATAACGGGCGGATATCCCTCTAGGCTTTCGACGTTTTCTGGGAAATCCTTCGCCGCGCCGAACCAAACGACTTTGGGTGGGGCCAAGCGGGGGCGCTGGAGAAAGTGCGGGGTTTCGTCCTCGTCGTCCTGCTCAATTTCAATGGGCAGCAGGCGGGAAAATCCGGCGCTACTTTCCAGGATGATAAGATTGCCGCGGCGATCATAGCGGGGGCCGAACAGGTCCTCCAACCAGTCACCGATGGCGGTCAAATTCGCTGTTTCGGTGCACCCAAGAAGCACCTTGTCAGCCATCGGCCGGGCATATAGGACCGCATTGGCGGGTCTTGCATCCGGGCAGGTCTCGGCCCATTCGAGGAACCGGTCCCTAACATCACTCGGACTGTAGAGAAGCCTGCTATCGTTCATTGGGAGAGCTTCTCCTTGATGACGCCCAGCAAATGCTTGAGCCACTCGTGCATCTGATTCGGGTAGTCGCGGGGATCGACGGTCGCGCCGTACCGCCATACCTCATGCATCTGGTGAGCGAAATGGTTATTTCCACGCACTTGGAATGTCTGGGCTGGTATCGTGCCCTTTTCGCTCGCATCGAGTTTCGCACAGTCGCAGAGTACATCTAGACGATGCCCCAGATTTGGACCTTTGTTGGCCTTGCCCACGGGGTGGCCCTCGACGAAGTCCATCACTTCCTTGCTGTCGTTCAGCTTCTCATTTTTCGCGATTAACGCTTTGAGGCTGGTTTCCACCGCATAGTACAACAGCATGCGATGGCTGGATGTGGGCCCCTGACAGGCACGTCGGTGATCTTTCGCTGATTTCTCCAGTTCCGAAGCTGTCGAGATCACCTTCGCCACAGTAACATCCCCTTCCGCAACGCCGCCGAAGAATAGGGCAATGCCCAGTACCGCACCAGCCCCCCTTCCACACTGTTTACCCTGCCGCCGGTGAACACCTCCCTATGTGCTCGGCTATGGAGGAACTAGGAACAGTGGTGCAGTCAGCGTACATGCACGACGTGCCGATATCCCACAAGATGTTGACGCATCCATTGCGATGGCCGCTCATCAAGGCTCTTGTTCAGTGATTTAGGGTGGTTTATCGGCGGGCTGAGCTGGAGGTCGTCGGTCGCTGAGAAAAGCCCTTCTTGCGAGGAAGGTCTGATTTATTCCTTGCGTTTTCAAAGATTTAGCCTCCCACAGAACGGCGCTTTTCGGCTGATGGCGGTATCCGCGTGGTCCCTTGCGTGTTGGGTGGCGGGACGCAGTTAGAGGCCGAGTCGGGCGGCCGCGTTGTCGGTGAAGAGGTTGCCCTCCCGGATGTACCGGCGCAGCGTGGCGCCACTTCGATGGCCAGTCTGGTTCATGATTGCGCGCTCCGACACACCCGCGCGTGCGGCGGCGGTGCAGAGGCCGGCACGAAGGCTGTGGCCGGCGAAGCGGCCAGGATCGAGGCCCGCCTGCTTGGCTGCCTTCTTAACGATCAGCGCAACGGCCTGCGCCGTCATCGGTTGCTGGACGAAACCGGAGCGGGTGACGGCCCGGAACACCAACCCGTTATTGATCTTGGCCGTGGCGAGCCAATCTTGAAGCGCCCGCACCGGGCAGGTCTGGGGCGAGGAACCGTAGGGGATCGCGACGCGGCGGCCTTGCCCCTCTTGGTCCGTCTTGGAGCGGCGCAAGGTGACGATCACCCCGTCCCGGGAGAACTCGATGTCGGCGCGGCTCATGCCGGTCAGTTCGGATCGGCGGAAACCGCCGGCAAACCCCAGCAGCAGGAGGGCGCGGTCGCGAACGCTCCGCGGGTGGTCGGGAAGCGCTGCAATCATCGCCCGAAGGTCTTCGACCAGAATGGGCGCCTTAACGTCGGGGGCAGTGCCGTGTGTCCGGCGTATGCCCTTGAGGACGGTTCGGACGTGGGCCTCCCGAGTCGGGGACGGATGCCCGGCATGCTGGTGGGCTTGGCTGATCGCGGCGAGCCGGCGTTCGAGCGTCGAAACCTTCCGCCCCAGGTCGGCCAAGTGGGCGAGATAGGCTGCCACGGTGGCGGCGGTCGCGGGCAGCGCCGAGTCGCCCCGGCGGCGGCAGTAGCGAACGAAGTCTTGGAGGTCGAAGCGGTAGGCGCGCAGCGTGTTGGGACTGCGGGCGGCGGCGGCATAGTCGTCCGCCCGCTCGGCGTCAGCGGTGACGGCCGGCGGGCGGAGCGGGGTGGTTGCGGGCAGCATGGCGGGGTATTCTCGCTAACGATAAGTGGAGATTATCGCTAGTATTTTAGCAAATAGGAGCCGCTATTTCAATTTCATCGAAGAATTCAGCCATGTATCATTGCATTGTAATGATCGTTGCTGGGGGTCAATTAGTGAGAAAATATTGTAGGTCGCCAGTTTTGAGGCCTGCTGTCGTCTCCAGGAGGGTGAGCATCGTATTGAGGTCGGCAAAAGTGAAGGCGATAGGATTGTCGCCTTGCACCAGATGGGTTGGGTATATTTCTGACCCGTCCAGCGTGAATAGGAGACCGAAGGTTTGCCGACCCGGCAGCTTGGTGATCAGCTCGAAGCCGGTGCCCGTATTGCCGTTCAGGTCCCAGCGCCGTGCCTGCACTTTCTCCAATTTGGCGTTGGCGAGGACATATCCCATGTACTGGTAGAAGGACATGAACTGCCGGGACTGCCCCATGTAGTCGCGCACGATGATCGTCCGCTCTATGAGATCGGGGCCAATGCAAGCATCTTCAATCGGTCCACAGCCTGCTCGTTTGCGAGGCGTTCGCCCTCGTTCCGTAGCTGTTGGACGTGCGCCTTCTGTTGAGCTGCTTCAGCCTGTTTCTGCTCGCTCCACTTTCGATTCTTCTCTCGCCACTCTGCGACGCGGGCATCTTCTGCGCGCTGTTGGCCGACGCGTGCCAAGGCGTTTTGCAACGGTTGCAGAAAGGAGTAGATTTCGATGGCCGCCAAGCCGGATTGCGGCACATTGCGCTGTTGGAGAAGTCGCGTGCACTCACCGGCATATTTGTTGACGGCATCGAAATCTGCATTCGTCCAGGTGCTGTAAGGCTTACCGAATGGCGCGCCACCCGCGTTCCATGCCTGCGTCTTCACGGTTGTTACGAGGCTTTCGCAGTCAACATGGCGGATGGCGGCGGCGACATCGCCAGAGGGCGCCGGGACTTGATTGTTCGCGGCCATGGCTGGCGATGGCGCTGTGGAGAGGGACGACACAGATTGTCCGCCCGGAACTTGCTCTTCAAACCGCTTGATGAGGGCGATGTTGGCCTGTTCAGTAGGGGACAGGCCCAGCTTGTTGAGATCGTTCGTGACCGGCCGGTACCACGGCTTGGCGGCGAAATAAGCGCGCAGCTCGGTGCTGGAGAAGATATAGCCGCGACGAGCGAAGATCTCATTCCGTGCAAGCCGCAGCCGGTCCTTGGACAAACCCTCCAACTGGGCGGGGGTCAGCGCAACCTCGTGCGAACGGTCGAAGATGAAGTCCGCCGGCAGCGTCTGAGCCCAGACGCCGCTTATCGGCGGCAGAGCCAAGAGCAGCGCGATGGCGCACGCGGCACCGAACCTCTGGGCCGCCATGGACTGGCTGAGGCGCGACGGGTTTCTGGCGAGTTGGCGGTTCATTTGGCTGCCTTGGCGATGATGTTTCCGACGATGATGCCTACGACCAGCCAGAAGCCGAGGGAGAACAGCACCTCCAGCGTTCCGTTGCCAACCCGGCGGCGGCTCGCGATCACGTCGCCCTTGTTGGGAAACATGTACTGAAACCAGATGATAGCGCGGCCAGGGTACACGAAAAATAGCTTTGCGAGCTGCTGCATGTCGATCACCACTCACAGGGTGGTCGCTTAAGACGACCTTTGGGGGTGACAATATGCTACCGGCGTGCTGTCGAAAATAGGGAGTTTTGCACTAGAGCGAATCTCCCTGACATATCGCCGGGGCCATGCCGAAGCCCCGCAAATCTCTCTTCGCGGACCCGTACATCGAGATCATTCGCCGCTTAATCGAGCGGCGGAAGACGCTCGGCATCACTCAGTGGGACTTGGCGAAGGCGTACGGCGAGGATCAGTCGTTTATCAGCCGAATCGAGCGCTGCCAGCGGCGACTGGATGTGTACGAGTTCACCGTGATGTGCCGCATCCTGAATGTTGATCCGGGAGAATTTCTCCGTCCGGTGTGGAATGCGGTAACGGTTGACGTGCCGAAGGAAGGTGCGACGCCCCCCGAATCGGATGCTTCCAGCTAAAGTCGGGAGTGAGTGGAGAGAGGTGTCAGGCAGCCGGTGCCAAAACGGCGCGGATCGGGCGCCCGGTGATCGTGATCTGAATAATGACCGGCGCCTTCGGGGTAATGGGGAGCGGGAGAAGGAAGCGCAGCCTGAGCGTCTCCGCTACAACAGCCTGGGCGGCTGGCATGTCGGGCACCGGCAACAGCACGATGTCGTCCTCCAGGCCAAGGCAGGTGAAGCAATCCGGGCAGGCGGTGAGTTCGACATGCCGGTGGATCAGAAATAGGGAACGGCTCCGGCGGCGAGGTGAAGGTCAAGGGTGGGTATCGGTGACGGCGTCAATCAAACGCTCCAGGTCGATGTAGCGGGTCCGCAGATAGGCCGCCTCTTGGGTGGCGCCGACCTCGTGGAGCAAGTCCAGGCAGTGTTCGGTGGTGACGGCCTGGAACCGGGTCTGGGCGGGATCGCTGGTGGTGAGATGGTGGGTGTAGGTGTCCACCGCGTTCCAGCAATTGGCGTTGTGGCGCGGTGCGATGAAGATGAACCGCCCGTCGGCGTAGGGACGGTCGGGGCCGATCAGCGAGAGCGTGAGGAGGTGTTCCCGCCATAGCTGCTGGAGCGGGGCTGCACGGAGGTCGGGGGCAGTCGGGTCGTGGAAGATCGTGGATGCGGCAGCCAGGGTGTCGAGTTGGAGCCGGGGCGTGGTGGTGTCGTCCCGCATGTGCTCGATGTATTTGACCTCAAAGGCCAGGAAGGTGCGGTTACCGTCCGCGTTGCGGCACTCGGTGAAGGCGTCGAAAGCCGTGCTGTCGCCGGTGGAGTTGGAGCCGGTGCGGCCGGGGGCGTGCTCAAAACGAAGGTCTACGGCTTGGTCGGCGATTTCGGGGGCGAGTTGGCGGAAGAACGCCTGGGCGGTGGCGGGGGCGAGCTTGAGCGTGCCGAAGAGGTTGAAGCAGAGAGCTTGGCTGGTGAGGAGGTTTTGGGCGAGCCGTTTGGGGTCCACCCGCGTGCCCCGGTCGATGTAAAGGAGTTCGCGGCGCACAAGGGCGGCGACCTCAGGCGTGATGAAGTTCACGCCGCCCTTGCCGTCCTCATCGGTGAGGTAGCTGCCCAGCCGCCGGCCCTTGAAGGTGCCGACCGCATATCCGTGCTCCCGTCGCCAGAGGCTCTGAAGGAAACGGGCTACGGCGGCGAAGGGCGTGTCCGTGGCGACGAAGGCGTCGTGGCTCTCCAGGATGTGGCGGGGAATCCGGGGGATGCGGGGGGTTAATTCGAGCATGGATCAGCCTCTAGTTGCAGGAAAATATACCTGCAATATGTAGCTGTTCCGCCCTTCTGTCCACCCGGTTGCTGCCGCTATCCCTCCAACGTGCTGGGTTATGGTTTCGGCACATTGCCGACTCGGGGCGATCTGACTTTGCCGTTCTCAGAAAACCCAATGTTACTCAACAACATTGCCAGGATATCGCAGACGGCCGAATCGAGGATGATAATGCGTACCTGTCAAGGGAACTATTTTTCCGAATCGTGTAAATTCGGAGGGGGTATTTTTGAATTAGGTAGGGCCAGCCCGTTTTGGGGCGGCCAGGGTGTGACCCTGTTCCTAGACCGAGTAAGCTGAGGAGACAGCGGATGTCTGATGACACCCTCCCCCATGAAGTTGCCCTTGCTCCGAAAAGCATCCCCAGCCCCTTCGCGAAGCCGATACCCCCGTCACCGCCGGTTGCCCCGGAGGCATGGGCTGAGGTGGGCGTGGCTGCGATGAATGTGGCGGAACTTGACCCTAAGAACCCGGCCTTGGTCACCGCAGCAGCAACGCTGGCGGACACGATCCTGCGACACTTCCCGGATGACGGGGGAGCCGTGGAGGAAGCCGCCATGCACAACGTGGGGCGCGTGCTTGCCCACCTGTGTGGCGTCACGGTGCCGGTCGAGAACGACTGATGGCATTCGGGCTACGGGTCTTGGACCCGTAGCCCGCCTCTACGGTGTGCAAGGGGAAGCGATATGGACTTTGAGGATGCGAATGGGACCAGCCGCGACGAAGGCGCAGAGAATGGCGCTTTCGATGAAGCTGGAGATGAGAGGCAGGGCGGCAGCGCCGTCGATGAAGCGGCTCGCACGTTGATTGAAGGTGGATATAGCCGGAGCCGGGCGGAATTGTGCCGCGCGTTGCCACGGTCGGCGGGGCCAGGGGATGAACGCGCGGCGGTGTTGCTGGCGGTGTTCGGCCCTGGTGGGGAGGGGTTGCGGGAGGGGCGGACAATTGATGAACGGCAAAGGGAACGGCAGCACGTCTATGTGAAGAAGCGGCGGTTGCGAGGGCGGACGTACGGGGGGGCGGCTGGAGGGCTGGCGACAGACGGTGTGCTTACGACGCCGCTCCCTTCACGCTACATCACCAACGAGGAATTCGTAGAGTTGTACTCGGCCGTGGCCTTCGCGAACCGCTGTGGGATCGTGCTGAACTGCCATGTGACGATCCTCTGGCGCGCACTGGGGTATGAGGATCATGGAGAGGTGGCCAAAGCGTTTGCCGGTTTCACGAAGCGCTTCCGGGAATGGTGCCGAGAGCAGCGCTTTCCGGCAGTGTGGGTTTATAGCCACGAGAACAGCCCTGCTGCGGGCCTGCATACGCATGTGTTGCTGTATGTGAATCGGAATTACGCGGATATATTCCGGGAATACGTGGTGAAGTCGCTTTGTCGGCAATCTCGGGTCAAACCTTTAACGGAAATTGCTGCTCCGGTAGTAGTGAAGATGCGACTGCCCAGGACGAACAACCTGGAGCGCCGATGGGAGACGTGTATTTGGGCTCAATGGCTCTGGCTTCAGTATATCTGCAAGGGCATCCGGCCCCGCTCGAATATGATCGGGGTAAGGAGGCCAAAAAAAGCCGTGGAGCATATATATGTGGATGATCTGATCATGTTTGCGCCGCAAGACCCTGGCCCTGTATTTTGTGCCAATCGTGTGGGAAGTTCTGAGAACGTCGGGCCTGAGCAGCGAAGGCTTGGTTATATTCAAGAAGGAATATTATGCAGGGCGCCAAACTTCCGCTCGCGTCTCGAAATGAATGAGTTTGATGTTCGCCGGCTCTATTCCGACTGTTATCACAGGGACTTTGTGGCGCAGGCTCGTGCCCTTTATCGCCTGCGCGGGATTGATGTCGATGAACTCTTCGAAGCCCAGGCGAGCGAGGCAGCGTTAAAGCCACGCAAGAGGGCAGTTGCCAGCCGCGTCAAAGCGCCTGGAGGACGGGGGCGGCCACGGAAGCGGGTGTTGGTGCCCCGCCGCCCGAAGGGGTGTGCAGAAACACCCGCGGAGTAGAAGCTACATTTTCTAATGTTATCAATGGTTTATTGGTGATTACAGGGCGAGGCAAAGTGTCTAACATGAACGCGGCTGGATTCCATGAAAGGTTTCCTGGCGGTGGGGCGGGGCATGATGCTCCTTGGTGTCTGATCGGTAGCGGGCCGCTTGCTGGGTAAAGTCCCCAAGTGCAGCTTCTGCTCGTTGGCGGCATCTTCGCCGGTAGCCACGGGGCCGAAGGTTTAAGATGGAAGGCGGTAGTGGAGGAAGGGGTGGTGGAGTTGTGCTGGCAGGGGATGGTGGGGGGCGCTGTAGAAGGGGGGTATGCGCGAATTTAGCGTTGATCAAAGCCTAAGAAAACAAAGAAGGCGCTAATTTTTCACATAGATCTTTCTATGAGATCCTTCATTATTGCATAGATCTAAACACTTCCTTTGATTTTCCCGTCGCATCCAAGAAATTTCCTTGAGCGGTGGACACCGCAAGCGAGGAAAGCTACCGCTCGGCGTTTTCACGAAGCGCAATGGTCCAGCGCCCCATTTTGCGGACCTGATGTGGTGCTGCCATTGGAGCGTCCTTCGGCATGCAACCATGAAAGGTCAAGATTAGGGTTGATCTTGTCGATGGCTGCCTTGAGGTGGGCAAGGGTGAAGCCCTTTGTGTAGCGGGCCGTTTCGCCGGTCCCGGCATGGCCGACGAGGCTCTGAATGACGGGCTCGGGGACCTCGGCTCGCTGCATAAGGGTGATGGCCGTGTGGCGGAAGGAGTGGAAGTCCAGCTTGTCCTGGTACAGCCCCACATCCTTCCGATACCGGGAGAACCATTTCGTAAAGGCGTGGCCGAAACGCCCGTCCGCACCGCCCGGTTCGAGGTCGGGAAACACCCTGGTTTCTCCCCGGTTCCGGAGGCCTTCGACGTACTGCACGAATCCAAGGCGCACCAGTTCGGCATGAATGGGGACCCGACGAACGGCGTTCCGGTTCTTCACATGGCGGGGCAGCCGGGCGTTGATGTCGAAGTACCAAACGCCGTCCTCGTGGCGCACGTCCTCCATGTGAAGCTGGCAGATTTCCTCCTCGCGCATCGCCGAGAAGACGCCGACCAAGGGCAGCCAGAACTTCTCGTCCCGGCGGATGCAGGTGCCGGGTTTGGTACGGCGGGCGGGCGATTGGCAGCCCCGCCAGAGCGGCGACGTGAACAGGGCTTGCAGGTCGGACGGGGTCCACATGTTGCGCTGCTGGTGGGCAACGACCGTCTTGGGGAACTTGAAGCCGGTGAACAGGTTCTCGGTCACGTACCCGCGGGTTTGCAGCCATTCCCAGAGGGCAGACATGGCCGAGAAGTGCCGCTGCACGGTGCGGATGGCCAGCCCGTTCTCACGTTCGCCGACCGCCAAAGCGGCGTAAGCAGTGATGATCTGCTGGGGTGTCATGCCCCGGTACTCGGCCGCCTTGCCGTAGTCGGCCGGGAGCTTCTGGAGCGCGTCCTTGAACTCGCCGGCTTGGAACCGCTCGTACTCGTTGACGGGGCGGTCGCCGATGATGGCGACGAACAGCTCGAACGTCTTCCTCGCCTGATTGCCGGATTGTGCCCGCCAGTGCTTGCTGTCCGCTCGGTCCTCCAGGAAACGCGGGGTGAGTTCAGACAGACGGGGCACTGGCTTTGAGGCCGGCTGCGGCTGCTGCGGGGGTGGCAGCGGGACGGTGATAGCCTCCAGTGCCTCCCGGAGGAGCTTGTCCTTGGGCTCGTAGTTGAAATCCCCCTCGTACCGGGCCTTGACCGCCTCGGCCACGTCAATCCCGGCCCGCAACATGGCTTGGCGGACTTGGTGGATATCGTCCAGGGAAACCTTATCCATGAGCCCATGCTTCCGCAGCATCGCTTCCGCGATGACGGCGGAGCCGAACAGGTCGTTGCGCGCCAACGCCTCCTTGGAGGACTTCGCAACCTCGGCGTACGCGGCGATGCGCTTCTGGCGCACCTCCTCAGGAATAGGGCCCAGCCTGAGGCGCACGGCGTTTTCCTGGCTCAGCACATGCTCATAGAAGTCGCGCAACAGCGCTTCAATTTGATCCTTGGACAACATGGGGTCGTCGCGCACCGCCTCGAACAATCCTTCCGAGAGGAGGTATAGCCGACGTGAACTCTGCTTGGCATCCGGAATGTCGGAGGTTTCGAGGCTGCGGACCAATTCGGTCCGCCCAATGCGGTCCCTGAGGTCCTTGGGAACCACTCGCCGGAAATGAAAGATGGCGCCGCGCCGCACGACGTTGGGCAGGGTGCGCATGGAGTCCGCTCCAGTTCGACTGTAGCAGCCGATTGGAGCAAGCGGGGTCCGTGCCCCTTTTTGGGGCGACGAACCGCAACGCCATCAGTGTCTTGGAGGAAAGTTGGCTGGGGCGCCAGGATTCGAACCTGGGAATGGCGGTACCAAAAACCGCTGCCTTACCGCTTGGCGACGCCCCAACGCTTGAGGTGCGGCACCATAATCAGAACGACGGGGCGATGCAATACCGAAATGACGTCTCCCCGGAAAGGCAATGCCATCGTATTTCCGGGGAGAAAATCGCAACCTGTCTTATGCCACCGTGTCCACCAGCAGGATTTCGGCATCCTCCACCGCCGTGATCGTCAGAGCGGATTCACCCTCGATCGCAGCACCGTCGCGCAAGCCCATCGGCTGGCCGTTGAGGGTAATCGCCCCCTTGGCGACGGCCAGATAGCCGCAACGGCCCGGCGCCATCGTGTGGACAATGGTCTGGCCGGCTTTCACGGTCGCCCCCAGCACGGCGGCGTTCTGGTTGATGTGCAGGGCGCCGCTGTCCTTGTCCTCCGGGCGGCCCGATGCCAGGGCGACCAGTTGCCCGGCCCGTTCGCCCTTGGGGAATTGGCGGTTGGCCCAGCGCGGGGTGTGGCCGCGGGCGTCGGTGCGGATCCAGATCTGATAGATCAGCGCCGGTTCCGCTTCCAGATTGTATTCGGCGTGAACGATGCCGGACCCGGCGGACATCACCTGCACATCACCGGCTTCGGTACGCCCGCGGTTGCCCAGATGATCCTCGTGGGTGATGGCGCCCTCGCGGACATAGGTGATGATCTCCATGTCGCGGTGCGGATGGGGCGGAAAGCCGGTGCCGGGCTGGATGGTGTCGTCGTTCCACACCCGCAGCATCCCCACCCCCATGCGCGCGGGGTCGTGATACTCGGAAAAGCTGAAGTGATAGCGGGCCTTCAGCCAATCGGCATCGAAACGGCCAAGGCCGGCGAAAGGACGAAGCTCGATCATCGATGGGGTTCCTTACCCGAGGCGGCCGCGGCCATGGGGGGCGTCGAGATCGAGCGCCGGTCCCTTGGGCACGATGGCCGTGGGGTTGATCTGGGTGTGGCTGGCGTAATAATGCCGCTTGATGTGGTCGAAATGGACGGTTCCGGCGATCCCCGGCACCTGATACAGGTCGCGCAGATACCCCGACAGGTTGGGGTAATCGGCGATCCGCCGCAGGTTGCATTTGAAATGCCCCACATACACCGCGTCGAACCGCACCAGCGTGGTGAAGAACCGCCAATCCGCCTCGGTGATCCGGTCCCCCAACAGATAGCGCCGGGTTTCCAGACGGGCATCCAACTCGTCCAGAGCGGCGAACAGAGCATCGAAGGCGGCTTCGTACTTGTCCTGGGCGGTGGCGAAGCCGGCCTTGTAAACGCCGTTGTTCACCCGGTCGTAAACAAAGGCGTTGAGCTCGTCGATCTCCCCCCGCAGGTCTTCGGGATAAAGATCGACCGAGGCATCGCCGAAGGCGTTGAAGGCGCTGTTGAGCATCCGCAGGATGTCGGCGGATTCATTGCTGACGATGGTGCCGTTTTCCTTGTCCCACAGCACCGGCACCGTTACCCGGCCCGTGTAGTCCGGCTCGGCCCGCGTGTAGACCTCGTGCAGGAAACGGGCGTTGTTCACCGGATCGGCGCCGTCGGGGATGGACCAGCCGTGCTCACGCATCAGCGGATCGACCACGGTCACCGAAATCACGTCTTCCAGCTTTTTCAGCGCACGGGCGATCAGCGTACGGTGCGCCCACGGGCAGGCGTAGGAGACATAAAGATGATAGCGTCCGGCTTCCGCCGGAAACGGCGTCGAACCGTCGTCGGATACCCGGTCGCGGAACTGGGTGTCGGGCCGGACAAAGGCGCCCCCGGTGGACGCAGTGTCGTACCAGCGGTCATGCCACCGTCCGTCAATCAGCAAGCCCATCGGGAGCCTCCTTTCATCCAGGAAGAAGCTAAAAAAGGATCAGGCGGTCAGCTTGGCCGCGATTTCCGCCACATGGCGGCCCTGGAAACGGGCGCCGTCCAGTTCCACCGCCGAGGGCTGGCGCGAACCATCGCCGTCGGCGATGGTGGAGGCACCATAGGGCGAGCCGCCCTTCACTTCGTCCACGCCAAGCTGGCCCTGGAAGGAGTAGGGAAGGCCGACCACCACCATTCCCAGGTGCAGAAGGACGGTGTGGGTGCTGAGGATGGTGCTTTCCTGGCCGCCGTGCTGGCTGGCGGTGGAGGTAAAGACGCTACCCACCTTGCCGTTCAGCGCACCGCGCGCCCACAGCCCGCCGGTCTGGTCGATGAAGTTCTTCATCTGCGCCGCCATGTTCCCGTAACGGGTGGGGGTGCCGATGATGATGGCGTCGTAACCGGGCAGTTCGTCCACCGTGGCGACCGGGGTGGGGTCGTCCTTGAAATGGGCTTTGACGCGGATCTCTTCCGGTACGGTTTCGGGCACGCGCCTGACCGTGACCTCGGTGCCCGGCACCGCCGCCGCGCCTTCGGCAACCGCCTGCGCCATCGACGCGATGTGACCATAGCTGCTGTAATACAGCACCAGAACCTTGGCCATCCCTGTTCCCCTTTCGGTTTGGGTTGCGGCGGCGGGTGCCGCCGGTTGATGACCCTAGAAGTAATGCATTGAAGGCGTCCCGGTAATCCGGCAGGGTGGCATTTCATTGTTCTCCGTAGCGGAACAGTCCCATGGACCGTCTCGACGACATGCTGGCTTTCATCAAGGTGGTGGACGCGCGCAGCTTCACCGCCGCCGCCGACCGCCTGAACCTGTCGAAATCGGTGGTGTCGCGGCGGGTGGCGGATCTGGAAAACCGTCTGGGCGCCCGCCTGTTGAACCGCACCACCCGCCGGCTGAGCCTGACCGAGGTGGGGCAGGCCTTTTATGACCGCTGCCAGCGCATCCTGGCCGATCTGGAGGAGGCGGAACAGGCGGCCTCCGATCTTCAGGCGGCACCGCGCGGGCGGTTGAAGCTGGCCGCACCGCTGTCGTTCGGGACCCAGCATTTGGCCCCAGCCATCACCGACTTCATGGCCCAGCACCCGGCCATCGAGATCGACGTGGAACTGAACGACCGTTATGTGGATCTGGTGGACGAGGGGTTCGACATGGCGGTGCGCATCGGGCGGCTGCGCGACAGCTCGCTCATCGCCCGCCGGCTGGCCCCGTCACGGCGGGTTCTGGTTGCCAGCCCCGCGTATCTGGAGCGGGAAGGGGTGCCGGAAACGCCTGAGGATCTCGCCCGTCACCGTTGCCTGCTCTACACCAACACACCGGCGGCCGAACAATGGCAGTTCCGTGTGGGCAACGAGGTGAAATCGGTGCGGGTGGCGGGACCCTTGCGCGCCAACAACGGCGACCTGCTGATGGCTGCGGCCATGGCGGGGCAGGGGATCGCTGTGCTGCCCACCTTCATGTGCGGTCAAGCCCTGGAAGCGGGCACCCTGCACTGCCTGCTGTTCGACTGCTATGTATCGGAATCGGCGGTCTATGCGGTTTATCCACAGAACCGGCACCTGTCGTCCAAGGTCCGGGCCTTCGTGTCGTTCCTGGCGGCACGCTTCGGGCCTGAACCTTATTGGGACACCGCCTTGCCGGCGCCGGTGATGCGTCTGGCCCGCACCTCTTCTACGGCATCACCGGAGTAAGCCAGCGTTCCAGGGCTGCCAGAAGATCCACCTTGGCCACCGGCTTGGACAGATAATCGTCCAGCCCCGATTTCAGGCACAGGTCCCGGTCTTCCGGGAACGCATGGGCGGTCATGGCGATGATGGGGATCCGCCCCCGGCGACCGGGGAGGGCACGGATGGCGGTGGTGGCGGCCACCCCGTCCATATCGGGCATGGCGATGTCCATCAGCACCGCTTCGGGAAGATCCTCGGCTTCGGCAACCATGCGGACGGCCTCTTCACCGCTTGCCGCCAGTTGCACATGGAACCCGGCCTTGCCCAGAACCGCGCCGGTGACCATCCGGTTGGTCGGGCTGTCATCCACCACCAGCACGCGCCCGCCCCGGCTCTGCGCCCAAACGGAAAGCCGTTCCAAACGGCTGGTGTGCATCTCCGCCGCGTCGGCAGCGGGGACCATCGATGGGGCGCAGGGCTGAAGACAGACGGAACAGACGGCGGATCCCTTCGCCTGTTCCAGCACAAGGGCTGCGGCCTGCTGGGCCTCGGCCACAAGGGTGGCCTGCTCCGCGGTCAATCCCCCGCTGACGGCAAGCCGGTCCAGCAGGCCCCGCAGGATGGCCGCCGGCTTGACGCTATCGGTATCGGGAACCGGGCAGGGCAGGGGGGGCAGCACCGAAAGGCTGATGGTAATGCCGTCGTTGAGCCGCTGGGCGGTCAGCATCACCCGGCACTCGCTTCCCCCGCTCCGGCGGAGGATATGGGCGGTTTCCAGCCGCCTTCCGGTTTCAACCACGGTGCGACACCGGTCCAGAACGCCGCCGGGGGCGTCCGTTTCATTCAGCATGGCCGACAGGTGCCGGCCGATCAGGCTTTGATGGTCCTGCCCCACCAGACGCTCGGCGGCGGGATTGGCCAGACGGCATTCGAAGTCGCGGATCGGCCCGGTTCCCGCCCCATCATCCATGTCCCGTACGGGAACAAAAGCCATCACGCCTTCGGTGGAGCAGGTGAGGATCCCCGACAGAAGCGCCTCGCTCCTTTCCAGTCGGCGGCGGGCGTCCTCGCGCTCGGTCACGTCGATTTCCTGCACCAGAACCACCGGGTTGCCGGTGGCCGGGTCCAGGGTGCTGCGCAGGTACAGATCATGGTGGCGCACGCCGCGCTGGGTTTGGACTTCGGCGGTCAGACAGATGGTTTCGCTGTCGGGCAGAGACGCCAGCGCCGCTTTTGCCGCGGCCCGGTCCCGCACATGCTCCAGCAACGGCGGCTTGATGCCAAGGGTCAGAATGGCGGCGGGGTTCTGGATCAGGCACTCGCCGGCCTGGGTGTAAACGGAAACGACCATGGGGGTCTGGCGGAACGCCTCCGTCCAGCGCAGTGCCTCAAGCCCCAGATCCACCTGGGGCGGAGCGGCGGCGGCGGTGACACGCATGGCCGTGCGCCCATCCGGCAGCGTCTCGGCGCGGCATTCGCATTGGATGGTCTTCGGGCGACCGCGCGGATATAAGGTCCACAGGTCATAGACCACCAGCCCGCGGCGCAGCATCTCGCCCATTTCCAGCAGACGGGCGCGGGTGGCGCTGCTGACATCTGTGAAGTTGCGCTGCAGCAGCTCTTCCCGGCAATCCGCTTCCCAGAAACGGACGGCCTCCGGGTTGGCCTCCACCATACGAAAATGGTCCAGGTCGAACACCCAGCTTGCCAAGGTCGGATGGCTGACGCCGCCCGAAAGATGGATCTGATCCTCTGCATTGCGCAGGAGAATATGCATGGTGCTTGCTCGGCCTTCGCGCATTCGCAAATTGCACTGCAATTTGAGGATCACACCTGGAAAAGATCGCTCTCTTCCGTCATCCATCAAACGGCGGTCCCGTCAAAGCAATTTGAATGCCAAACCGCAAGCCTGAGCGACGCCGTTCGACAGGCGATGCCGGGGCGGTTATGCTGGCCCCGGTCAAAAAGGCAGAAAAGGAAGAACGGGTGATGGACGGTATCGGGCGTCTGTGGATCGTGATGGCCGGGCTGGGCGGTGCCGTGGCGGTGGCTGCCGGGGCTTACGCCAACCACGCCCTGACCGGGGCCGGGCAGGAACAGGCGCAGGCATGGATGAAGCTGGCCGGGGAATACCAGCTTTGGCACGGGCTGGCGCTGGTGGCCGCGGCCCTGCTGGCCGGACGGGCCGAGGGGGCGGCCCGCGTCGCCGTGCGGTTGGCCGGCTGGCTGTTCCTGTGGGGAAGCCTGTTGTTCTGCGGCAGCCTTTATGCGCTGGCGTTCGGGGTGACCCTTCCCATCGCCAATATCGCCCCCATGGGCGGGTCATCGCTGATCGCCGGCTGGGCGATGCTGGCGGCGGCGGCGGCTCTGCCAGGATGGCTGACCGGGCGGCGGTGACCGCCCCGTCGCCAGACGGATCTCATCGAGAAGGGACGTCAGCAGGACGGTGCTGCGGCAATGGGCTGTTCGTCGGCATCACCACCACCCGCCGTCTTGCTCTCGCAATACAGGGCGTGCAGTGTGCCCATGACCGCCGTCGCCTCTCCCCCGCTCAAAGAATAATAGATGTTCTGGGCGCTGCGGCGGGTGCGGACCAGCTTGTCCCGGCGCAGACGCGCCAGATGCTGCGACAGCGCCGACTGACTGAGACCGACCAACCCTTCCAGCTCACCGACGGATTTCTCCCCCGTTGTCAGGTAGCACAGGATCAGAAGGCGGCGTTCATTGCTCATGGCCTTCAGAAGAGTGCTTGCCTTGCGCGCGTTGGCCTGCAAATCCTCAATCTTCATCGATCTGCTTTCATCGTGCTGTTGCCGCCCATTCTTATCCTGTTGGATAATCGGGGCGGGCCGGAAGCGGTCATACCACACAATCAACTGGTGCTACCATAGCGTTACGAAAAGTCCCCGGCTTCTGTCCATTAGGGATCTCCGTAATAGGGAAGGCTGATCGGTGCCCGTCAAACCGCTGGAACGGAGGTGTTTTGCGGGATTGTCTGCCCGGATGGGCCGCTTTACCATCCGTAAAACTAATTACGTGTTTTCCGACGGAAAAGAGGACGGCGGCATGGCCGAACACACCCTGGATGCCAAGGGGCTGTTGTGCCCCCTGCCGGTGCTGCGGGCGCGCAAGGCGTTGAGGAACCTGAACATCGGCGATGTCCTGGTGGTGGAGGCGACCGATCCGGCAGCCCCGAAGGATTTCGCCGCCTTTTGCGAAACGACCGGCAACCGCCTGACCGCGAACACCCGCGACGACGGTGTCCATGTGCTGGAAATCGAACGGTTGACCTGATCGGCTGATAGCCGGTTGCGGACGGCATGGCAACCGGGGGGCGTGCGGCGATCCGTACCCGCAATCTTCCTGTACTTTTATAAGGGAAAGGGGAAGAATGACCGCGGGAAATGCTCGTACAAAACAAACGATAACGACGATACATGCTGACGACGCTGTTCACCCATCCCGCGTGCCTGGAGCACGACACGGGACTTGGGCATCCGGAATGCTCCGACCGTTTGAAAGCCGTCCTGACGGCGTTGGAGTCCGAAGACTTCTTCCTGCTTGACCGGCAGGAGGGGCCTCCCGCCACGGTGGAGCAGATCGCCCGCGCCCACCCCATGGAGCATATCGAGGCGGTGCGGGCCATGATCCCGGAATCCGGGCATCATGGCGTTGACGGCGACACGGTGGTATCGCCGGGATCGTGGAACGCCGCCCTGCACGCCGCCGGTGCGGTGATCGCCGCGGTGGATGCGGTGGCGACGGGCCGGTCGCGCAACGCCTTCTGCGCCGTGCGCCCGCCGGGGCACCATGCCGAACGGACCAAGGCCATGGGCTTTTGCCTGTTCAACAACGTCGCTGTCGGGGCTTATCACGCGCGGGCGGTCCATAACCTGCAGCGGGTGGCGGTGATGGATTTCGACGTCCATCACGGCAACGGCACCCAGGACATCTTCCAGTACGATCCCGATCTTCTCTATTGCTCCACCCACCAGTCGCCGCTGTTTCCCGGCACCGGCGATCCGGGGGAAAAGGGCGATTACGGCAACTGCGTCAACGCCACCCTTCCGGCTATGGCGGGAAGCCCGGAGTTCCGCCACGTCATGACCCATGTGGTGCTGCCGGCCATCGACCATTTCAAGCCGGACCTCATCATGATCTCGGCCGGATTCGACGCCCATTCGCGCGACCCCATGGCCGGTCTGCACCTGATCGACGATGATTTCGTCTGGGCCACCCGCAAGCTGGGCGATCTGGCCCGCACCCATTGCGGGGCGCGCATCGTGTCGGTGCTGGAAGGAGGGTACAATCTTCGGTCGCTGGCATCGTCCTGCGCTGCCCATGTGCGCGAACTGATGGCGTCCTGACCGGCCCCTCACCCGTCAAAAAAACCTGTTTCGGACGGTGTGCCCGGCAGCGGCACACCGTCCGGGCTTGCTTTGGGGAGGGGGGAAGTCCTACTTTCCGGATCGACACCACAACGGAACTGTCATGTCCGAACTTCCTCCGATTCCCGCCGATGTTGCGGCGCTCAGCTTCGAGGATGCCCTGGCCGAGCTGGAGCGCATCGTCCGCCAGCTTGAGGAGGGACGCGGCCGGCTCGACGACGCCATCTCCTCTTATGAGCGGGGCACCGCCCTGAAGCGCCATTGCGAGGCCAAGCTGCGGGACGCTCAGGCCAAGGTGGACAAAATCACCCTTGCCGCCGATGGCTCCATCGCGGCGGAACCGGCCCGGATTGACTGATATGGACGAAACCCGTTTCAAGGCGGCGCTGAGCGAAGCGGCGGAAGCCGTGGAAACCATGATGGGCCGCCTGCTGCCTCTGCCCGATCTGGTGGAGGCCCGCGTGTTCGAGGCCATGCGCTACGGCTGCCTGGGCGGCGGCAAGCGGCTGCGCCCGTTCCTGGTGCTGACCAGCGCCAACCTGTTCGGGGTGAACAGCGACTGCGCGCTGCGGGTCGGGGCGGCGGTGGAGATGGTCCACAGCTATTCCCTGATCCACGATGACCTGCCGGCCATGGACGACGGCGAACTGCGCCGCGGCCGCCCGACGGTGCACCGGGAATTCGACGAGGCCACGGCCATCCTGGCCGGCGACGCCCTGCTGACCTATGCCTTCGAGGTGCTGGCCGATCCCGCCACCCACGAGGATCCCAACGTCCGCTGCCAGCTTGTCACGGCGCTGTCCAAGGCGGCGGGGGCGCACGGCATGGTGGGCGGGCAGATGCTCGACCTGATCGCCGAACACGAAGCCTTCGACATCGGCACCATCACCCGGCTCCAGCGCATGAAGACCGGCGACATCATCGCCTTTTCCTGCGAAGCCGGCGCCATTCTGGGCAAGGCGGCACCGCCCCAGCGGGTGGCGCTGCGCGCCTATGCCCACGATCTGGGGCTGGCGTTCCAGATCGTGGACGATCTTCTCGACGTGGAAGGAACGGAGGCCGAAACCGGCAAGAGTGTCGGCCGCGATGCCGACGCCGGCAAGGCCACCTTCGTGTCGATTCTGGGACGGGACCGCGCCCGTGCCCAGGCCGAACTTCTGGCCGCTCAGGCGGCCCAGCATCTGGATATTTTCGACGGTCGGGCCGGTCTGCTGAAGGCCGTGGCCGATTTCGTCGTCCACCGCCGGTCCTGAGGGCCGTTGGCGATAGGGAGGCTTTGACCAGCGTGACCGCGACCAGCAAGACGCCGCTCCTCGACCGCGTGCGCACACCCGCCGACCTGCGGGCGCTGAAACCGGACCAGCTTCGCCAGCTTGCCGACGAACTGCGGACCGAAACCATCGACGCCGTGTCCGTCACCGGCGGCCATCTGGGGGCCGGGTTGGGCGTGGTGGAGCTGTCGGTGGCTCTGCATTACGTGTTCAACACCCCCGCCGACCGGCTGATCTGGGACGTGGGGCACCAGTGCTATCCCCACAAGATCCTGACCGGCCGGCGCGCCCGCATCCGCACCCTGCGCCAGGGCGGCGGGCTGTCGGGCTTCACCAAGCGGTCGGAAAGCGAATACGACCCTTTCGGTGCCGGCCACAGCTCCACCTCCATCTCCGCCGGTCTGGGGATGGCGGTGGCCCGCGACCTGAAACAGGCGGGCAACCATGTGATCTGTGTCATCGGCGACGGCGCCATGAGCGCCGGCATGGCCTATGAGGCCATGAACAACGCCGGATCGACGAACAGCAAGCTGGTCGTCATCCTCAACGACAACGACATGTCCATCGCCCCGCCGGTGGGGGCAATGAGCGCCTATCTGTCGCGGCTGATCTCGTCGAAACCGTACCTGTCTCTGCGCCATTTGGCCAAGGACATCGCCGACCAGCTTCCCCGCCCGCTGCGCACCGCCGCCCGCCGGGCGGAGGAATACGCCCGCGGTCTGGTGACCGGCGGCACCCTGTTCGAGGAACTGGGGTTCTATTACGTCGGCCCCATCGACGGGCACAATCTGGACCACCTGCTGCCGGTGCTCCAGAACGTGCGCGACGCCGATGATGACAAGCCGGTGCTGATCCATGTGGTGACCAAGAAGGGCAAGGGGTACGCCCCGGCCGAAGCGTCCGCCGACAAGCTGCACGCGGTCGCCAAGTTCGACGTCATCACCGGCGCTCAGGCCAAGCCGAAATCGAACCTGCCCACCTACACCCGCGTGTTCGCCGACGCCCTGATCCGCGAGGCGGAGGCCGATGACCGCATCCTGGCCATCACCGCCGCCATGCCGTCGGGCACCGGGCTGGACCTGTTCGGCCAGCGGTTTCCCGACCGCTGTTTCGACGTGGGCATCGCCGAGCAGCACGCGGTGACCTTTGCCGCCGGGCTGGCGAGCGAGGGCTTCAAGCCGTTCTGCGCCCTCTATTCCACCTTCCTGCAGCGGGCCTATGACCAGTTGGTCCATGATGCGGTGTTGCAGCACCTGCCGGTGCGCTTCGCGCTCGACCGCGCCGGGCTGGTGGGGGCGGATGGGGCGACCCATGCCGGGGCGTTCGACATCGCCTATCTCGGCTGTCTGCCCGACATCGTGCTGATGGCGGCGGCGGACGAGGCGGAGCTGATGCACATGGTGGCGACCCAGGCCGTCATCGACGACCGCGCGTCGGCCCTGCGCTATCCCCGCGGGGAGGGCGTGGGGGTGACCCTGCCGGAACGCGGCAGCGTGCTGCCCATCGGCCGTGGCCGGGTGCTGGCCGAGGGGACGAAGGTGGCCCTTCTCAGCTACGGCACCCGTCTGGGCGAGTGTCTGAAGGCGGCGCAGGATCTGGGCGCCCGCGGCCTGTCCACCACCGTGGCCGATGCCCGCTTCGCCAAGCCGCTGGACGAGGATCTGGTCCGCCGTCTGGCCCGCGAGCATGAGGTGCTCATCACCGTCGAGGAAGGAGCCGCCGGTGGTTTCGGCAGTCTGGTCCTGCATTTTCTGGCCCGCGCCGGCTTGCTGGACCATGGGCTGAAAATCCGCCCGCTCACCTTGCCCGACCGTTTCCAGGACCATGACAGCCCGTCGCAACAGTACGAGGAGGCCGGGCTGAATGCCCGCGGCATCGTGGCCACGACGCTGGCGGCCCTGGGTTTGGGCGAACCGTCGCTGGTGGGTGCACGCGCCTGATGCATCGCCGAAAGACAGGCTTGAGCAAAAGGTATAGCCGGAATTTGGTAAGGGAAATAACACTCGCCTATCTGGAGCCGCTTTCTTCCCATCGCTAAGATCCCGATTATCAGGCGGCGTCAAAGGACGCCGCTTGCCTGCGGGGTAGGGGAGAAAACACAGTGGGCTTGCCACAGCCATCCTTCCGGAAAGCCTTTTTCCGGGGCCAGGGGTTGGATCTGTCGGATCCATGCCTGCTGTTGCCGGTTCTCGACCACATGCCGATCCCGGCCTTGCTGGTGGAATGGCCGTCCCGACGCATAACCCATGTGAACACCGCCGCGGCTGAGGCCTTCCCGTTTCATCTGGCCGAGGGAACCGTCCTCGACACCTCCAGCGCCGTGTTTGGAACCGTCTGCGCCGAAGGCCGTCTCGACTCGGTTGCCGGTTCGGGCAGGGCGGAACGCTGGTCCACGGTGATCGACCCGGAAACGGGCTTTTGCTGGGATCTGGCCTGTTCCCCCCTGACCGGCGGCGGGCGAAAGGTGACCGGGGTGTTGCTGACCGCCCAGGACGTGACCAGCCGCGAACGCCTGGCCGCCGCCGAAGCGGCCCACGCCCGCGCCCTGCGGGAAGCCAGCCACCGGGCCAAGAACACGCTGCAGCTCATCTCCAGCCTGCTGACCCTGCAAACCCTGTCCACCACCAACGCCGACATGCGGCGGACGCTGCAGGACTGTTGCGGGCGCATCGGCATCATCGCCCAACTGCACCAGAAGACGCGGCAGGTCCAGGGGGAGGCGCTGGTGAATTTCGCCGCCTATCTGCGCGACATGGCGAACGACGTGACGGCGGCGGGGCGGGGCTGTCCCGTCATCACCGAAAGCGATGACGCCGAGGTGCCGGCGGAGGCCGCCGTATCCCTGGCCCTGATCGTCAATGAACTGGTCACCAACGCCGCCCGCCACGCTTATGGGGCGGGGGAGGGTGGGGTGGTCAGCATCACCTTGCGCGCGTGCCCCGGCGGCGGGCGGCAGGTGGTGGTGTCCGACCGCGGCCGTGGCGTGCCCCCGGATTTCGATCCGCTGCGCCAGGGGGGGATGGGGTTGAAAATGGTCCGTGCCTTCGTCGGCCAGCTTCGCGGGCGAATGAGCCTGGACCGCACGGCGCCGGGGGTGGCCTTCATCATCGATCTGCCGGCCTGATCCGCGTGGAATTCGGTTGCGCCGGCGGGTGGGCTTGGGCCATCCATGCCCCCTTGAACGATGAAGGGGGCCTTTCAGCCATGGCGCGGATGCGGGTGGATGTGGCGCTGGTCGAACGCGGGCTGGTGGAAAGCCGCGCGAAAGCCCAGGCGGTGATTCTGGCCGGGCTGGTCTATTCCGACACCCGGCGCATCGACAAGGCCGGCGACCAGATCGCCGCCGACGCACCGCTGCACCTGAAGGGCCAGGACCACCCGTGGGTGTCCCGCGGCGGGCTGAAGCTGGTCAAGGGGCTGGATTGTTTCGCCATCGACCCCACCGGCCTGACCGCCATCGACGTGGGGGCCTCAACCGGCGGCTTCACCGATGTGCTGCTGACACGGGGTGCTGCCAAGGTCTATGCCGTGGACGTGGGTCATGGGCAATTGGCCTGGAAGCTGCGGCAGGATCCCCGCGTTGTGGTTATGGAAAAGACCAACGCCCGGCATCTGACCGCCACCGACATCCCCGATCCGCTGGATCTGGTGGTGTGCGACGCCAGCTTCATCGGGTTGGAGGTGGTGCTGCCGGCGGCCATGGCCCTGACCCGGCCCGGCGCCCATATGGTGGCGCTCATCAAACCGCAGTTCGAAGTGGGCAAGGGCCGGGTGGGGAAGGGCGGTGTCGTCCGCGATTCCGCCCTGCATGACGAGGTATGTCAGCGCATCGGTGACTGGATCGGCTCCCTGCCCGGCTGGCGGGTTCTCGGAATCACCGACAGCCCCATTTTGGGGCCGGAGGGCAATAAGGAGTTCCTGATCGGCGCCCGCCGGTCGGCGGACGACATCACCCCTCCTGAAGTCATCCCTTGAGCGGCTGACAATAGCCGACCTCGGCCTTGATCGTCTGACAGAAGCTGGCGGCGGCGGCCTTGTCGGCAAAATGCCCGGCGGTGACGCGGACAAAAGCGCCACGGCCCGGCAGATCGACGGCCCGGTACGCCGGTTCCAACGCCGCCAGCGGTGCCGCCGCCCGGCGGAGCGTCTGCCATCCGGCCAGGGCACCGTCGCGGTTGCGGTAGGATGCCAGATGAACCGTGTAGGGGCCGGACTTGGCGGCGGCTGCCGGTGCCGCAGGCATCGCCATCGCCGCTGTTGGCGCTGCTGCGGGGATGGCTGGCGCCTCCATGTGCTGTGCCGGCGGCGTTGTTGTCAGGGCGTGCCCCGGTGCAGGAACCGATGGCGATAAGGTGGAAGCGACACCGAGAAAGGCGGCGGCGGCAGGAAGAGTGACGGGCATGGCGGCGCCTTTCAGATTTGGCGTGGCATTCGAGAACGGTCGCGGCGTTTTTATTCCTTATACTGCACCCAAGCGGCACGGACAGGGATGCAATCGATATAGGCTCCCGTCAGGCATGCGGTCAGCGTGACCGGCATTTGGGCAAGCTGATGCGGATTGTACGGGATGCGTCTCATTGTGCGATGCAGCGGTCAAGTGATAGGCTGACCTTTTGGGTATTCTTCAGAAGCAGGCGGTCATGAGAATCAGCGGGTTGGCTCCATTCGGCGGCGGTGCGGCAATCGGAGTCCTCGGCGGTTTGATCGGCTTGGGTGGTGCTGAATTCCGCCTTCCTCTGCTTATCGGGATGTTCCGCTTCCGGGCGCTGGAAGCGGTGATCCTCAACAAGGCGATGAGCCTTGTCGTTGTCGCTTCGGCATTACCGTTCCGCGCTTGGTCGGTGCCGATTGAATCGGTTGTTGCGCATTGGCCAGTGGTGGTGAATCTGCTGGCTGGGAGTATTCTGGGCGCCTGGATCGGGGCGGGTTGGGCGATGCGCCTTCGGTCGGAAACCCTGTATCGGGTCATTGCCGTGCTGCTGGTATTGATTGCCCTGATATTGCTGCTCGGGCATGACGCAGCCGGAAGCGGCCAACCGCTTGCCTCCGGTCCGCTTCTGGTGGTCGCTGGGATTTCGGCTGGCCTGGTGATTGGCATCGTCGCATCGTTGCTCGGAGTGGCCGGAGGTGAACTGCTGATCCCAACTCTGGTGTTGCTTTTCGGCACCGACATCAAGCTGGCCGGGAGCCTGTCACTGGCGGTCAGCCTGCCAACCATGCTGGTGGGCTTTGCCCGGTATACTCAGGATCGAAGTTTCGCCGTTCTGCGGGAAAACCGCCGCTTTGTCCTTCTCATGGCCGGCGGCTCGCTGGTGGGAGCCTTTCTCGGAGGGCAAATTCTCGGTGTCGTGCACGGAAATCTGCTGATCCCCGCTTTGGTGCTCATTCTCCTATTGTCTGCGGCGAAGGTCTGGAAACACTCAGAGCCGGTTGGAACCTGAACCCGGAAAGTTTGGTCTGGCTTCGTTTCATCGAGCCTTTATTTTCCATAATCTTCATTATGCGATTTTTTGATGCCCCCGCGCGGCGGGGATGCACGAACGCCGCCGGGGGTGTAGAACCTCCTTCATCGTATCGCGTTGCACGCATGGGAGACGCCGACAATGGCATCGCAGCCCACCACCACCGATCGGCCCATCGACCGTCTGCTGACCGTCATGGCCCGGTTGCGCGCGCCGGAAGGCGGCTGCCCGTGGGATCTGGTACAGACCTATCGCACCATCGCCCCCCATACCATCGAAGAAGCCTATGAGGTGGTGGAGGCCATCGAAAGCGGCGATATGGACGCGCTGAAGGAGGAATTGGGCGACCTGCTTTTCCAGGTGGTTTATTACACCCAGATGGCGCGCGAGGAAGGTCTGTTCGACTTCGAGGACGTGGCTGAGACCATTACCGACAAGATGATCCGCCGTCACCCCCACGTCTTCGGCAACGACGAGGTGAAGACGGCGGAGATGCAGACATCCCGCTGGGAAGAGCACAAGGCGGCGGAACGGGCGAAAAAGGCAGCACACGGCGGGGCGGCCCTGCCCTCCGCCCTGGATGGGGTCAGCACCGCCCTGCCCGCCCTGACCCGCGCCCTGAAGCTGCAGAACCGTGCCGCCCGCGTCGGCTTCGACTGGACCGACGCCCGCGACATCCTCGACAAGATCGAAGAGGAAATCGGCGAGCTGCGCGCCGAAATGACCGACGACGCCGTTCCCGAACGGGTGGCCGACGAGATGGGCGACCTGCTGTTCGCCGTCACCAACCTGGCCCGACGGCTGGGGGTGGACCCGGAAACAGCACTCCGCGGCACCAACGCCAAATTCGAGCGCCGTTTCCGCCGGATCGAGGAACGGCTGCACGAACAGGGCAAAACCCCCGCCGAATCCACCCTGGACGCGATGGAAGCCCTGTGGCAGGAGGCCAAGCGCGACGAGCGGAACCGCTGAGTCAGCCGAACAGGTGCCGGTGCAGCGCCCCCCAACTGTCCCGATCCGGTGCCGCCAGCAAGCTGCCGTTGCGCACCGTCGGGCGGTAGGGGGTGCCGTCCACCAGGGCGGTATAGCCGCCGGCTTCCCCATGGATCAGCACCCCGGCGGCGTGATCCCACGGCATCAGCCGGTGATACAGCGAATAATGGCTGCGGCCCTCGGCCAGCCGGATGTATTCGTGGGCCGCACTGGCCAGACAGACCACCGGCCCCAGCCCGGCCTGCCGCTCTTCCAGGCGGCGCCCGGCCTCCGGCTCGCAATAGCGGGTGGACATGGCGCCGGTCATGGCGGCCAGCGGCACCGGGGCGGCAACCCGAAGCCGGCGGTTTTCCCCCGCCTCCTGCATCCACGCCCCCTGCCCCGCGGCGGCCCAGGCGGTGCGGCGGTTGAGGGGATCGTGAATCCACCCCATGCGGGTTTCCCCGCCAGCCACCAACGCGACGATGACGGCGAAGGCCGGGCGGCCGGCGGCGAAATTCAGCGTGCCGTCAACCGGATCGATCACCCACACCGGATCCGTCCCCGACAGCCGGTCGAGCACCGTCTCGTCGGCGGCGGTGGCTTCCTCTCCCACCACGGTGGAACCGGGCAGCAGGTCGGTCAGCCGCCGGGTCAGCAGGGCTTCCGCCTCTTCATCGGCGATGGTGACAAGATCGGTCGGGCCGGTCTTTTGCCGGATATCCCCGGAACCCAACTGACGGAAACGGGGAAGGATGACCGCCTCGGCGACCGTGGCTATCAGGTCCGTCACGGTGCCGGGCGCAGGGAGAGAAATCGCAAGGGTCACGGCTTGGGCGGAGCCTTCTTCTGTGGGTCGAGGGTCATGGTCGTGCTTCCCTCCTTGGGCGGGGTCGGCACACGCACTTTTCCTTCAAGCCCCACTTCCCGGATGGCACGGACCAGCGCCTCATAGGTGGCGAGATCCGCTTCCGGCCGTGGGGGCGGAGGCTTGCCGCCCGTGGCTCCCCCCGGTTCCGCCGGTCCCCGCGGTTCCCCCGGTTTGGGTGGCGAGGGAGGGGGCGGCGGCGGTGGGGGGGGAGGTGGTGGTGGCGGGGGCGGCGGCTGCCATTCCCGAAAGCAATCGATAAAGCTGGGCTGCGTGCAGGATTTCAGCAAGTCCCGTGCGTCGGGTGCCAGCACCACCGGCCCCAGCGGAACAACCGGCAGCGGCTGCGGGGGACGAGGGAGGAAGGGTTCCGGGGCAAACGTCTCATCCTCTCCGCCGCTGGCCAGCCCCGCCGCCCCTTGCGCCAGGACCGGCTGGGACGAAAGGGCGGCAAGACTTCCCGCAAGAACGGCGCAGGGCAGGATCAGGCAACGGGACAAGGGAAAACCCACACGGCATCGGAAACCACAAGCATTATGGCCCCGCGGCGCCCGGCCCGCTACGGACAAAAATCCGCGTTCTTCACCCTGCCCTGCTTTTGTCTCCCACACCCTTACTCTTGGGTGTGGGATTCAACGAAGCGTTTTTCGAAACGCGCGATATCGGCAGGATCGAGCGCCACATGCAGGTGCGCCGTCTCCTCCTCGTCGTGCCGTTCCAACACCTCGCCGTTGGCGTAAAGCCACGCCAGCGCCGCCCCGTCGCCCAGATTGACCGACAGGTCCACCACCCGCCGCCCGGCGTTCATCCGCCGGTCGAGCAGATCGTCCAGGGCATCGATCCCCTGCCCCGTCACCGCCGACACCGCCACCGACCGCGGATCGCGCCGGGTCTGGGTCAGCACCGCATCGCGGCCGTCCTGGTCCAGGCAATCGATCTTGTTCAGAACCTCGATCACCCGGTCGTCGCTGTCGGGGTCGATGTCCAGATCCCGCAGCACCTCGTACACGTCTTCCCGCTGGGCCTCGGTGTCGGGATGGGAGATGTCGCGGACATGCAGAATGATGTCGGCGGCGTCCACCTCTTCCAGCGTGGCGCGGAACGCCGCCACCAGATGGTGCGGCAGGTCGGAAATGAACCCCACCGTGTCCGACAGAATCACCTTGCGGCCCGATGGCAGGGTGACCTGACGCATGGTCGGGTCCAGCGTGGCGAACAGCAGATCCTTGGCGAACACCTCGGCGTTGGCCAACCGGTTGAACAGCGTGGATTTGCCGGCGTTGGTGTATCCCACCAGCGCCACCACCGGATAAGGCACCTTGGCCCGCGCCTTGCGGTGCAGACCGCGGGTCCGCCGCACGTCCTCCAGTTCCTTCTTGATCTTGATGATCCGGTCGCCGATCAGGCGGCGGTCCATCTCAAGCTGGGATTCGCCGGGGCCGCCCAGGAAGCCGAAGCCGCCCCGCTGCCGTTCCAGGTGGGTCCACGACCGCACCAGCCGCGACCGCTGGTACGTGAGCGCGGCCAGTTCCACCTGAAGCTGGCCTTCACGGGTGCGGGCGCGGGCGCCGAAGATCTCGAGAATCAGGCCGGTGCGGTCGATCACCTTAGCCTTGAACGCTTTTTCCAGGTTGCGTTGCTGCACGGGCGATAGGGCATGGTCGATGATGACCAGCCCGGCCTCGTGCTCCTCCACCGCCGCGGCGATGGATTCGACGCTGCCCGACCCCAGCAGGGTGGCAGGTTGCGGACGATTCACCCGTACGGTTTCGGCATGGACAACCTCAAGCTCGATGGCGAGCGCAAGGCCGATGGCTTCGTCCAGGCACGACTCCGCGCTGCGGGTACCGGGTTCGCCGGTGCGCAGATCGGGGTGAATCACGATGGCGCGGCCGGCGCCGTTGGGCTGCCGGCCTTCGCCTGAGGTCACGGTATCAGTCGCCTTCACCTTCTTTGGCAGGCTCGAACAGTTGAATCGGATGGGCTGGCATCACGGTCGAAATGGCATGCTTGTAGACAAGCTGGCTGTGCGCATCACGCCGCAACAAAACAGAAAAGTTGTCGAACCACGTGATGATGCCTTGCAGCTTGACACCATTCACGAGGAAGACCGTTACGGGAGTCTTGTTCTTGCGGATGTGGTTGAGAAACACATCCTGCACGTTTTGGCTTTTTTCGGACATTACGTCACGCCCCCTTCTTTGAGTGTTCTTGGGGCTTCCCCCGGAAGCCCTCAGCCCCGAACCACGAAAACAAATCACACATGGCCGGCCGCCCCAACCTGTGCCGGGACGAATATGGTATCACCAATCGCCATCACCAAGTCATTCAGCGATTGGCATGACGGAAAACGGTAACGCGGCGGGTATTGGCCAATCCCCTCCCCCGCCTTGTCACCGATCAGGATCGGAACGCAGCCGCTGGCATGGGCGCATTCCATGTCGATATCGGCATCGCCGATGAACCACACCTCGCTGTCCGGCTCCAGAGCAGCCCCATCCAGGGCCATGCGGACAGGGGCGCAGTCGGGCTTGTCCCGTTCGGCGTCCTGGGCACCCACCAGCCGCGCGAAATAGCCGGTCCACCCCAGCGCCTCCGCCTCCGCCCGCAGGAAGCGCCCGGTCTTGTTCGACACCACCGCCTGCCACACCCCCCGCTCCGCCAGGGCGGTCAGCAGCATTTCCGCCCCCGGAAGCGGGCGCAAGTGTTCCAGATGGTGGGCGTCGAAATAGGCGTAGAAAACATCGCGCGCCTCGGTCCAGCGGTCCCCGAACAGGGTGGGGAAGCTGTCGCGCAGCGACTGGCGGATGCGCATCCGCGCCTCATCCGGCGACCAGGGGGCATGACCGAAGGTCACCAGCGCATGGTTCAGCGCCGCAGCGACCGTCCCCCAGTTGTCCACAAGGGTGTTGTCCCAATCGTACAGCACCGCTGTGGGAATTTTCTCTGGATGGATCACGCGGGCCTCTGCCGCCAGGAGCGGGGATGTGTGCATTGAAACGAACTGCGAACTGGAACGATTAGGACAGTGGCGGGATAAATTCAAGTCTGTAGAATCCACATCCGCCATGACCGGAACGATGGGCAGAAAACAAACATTAAACGATTCGTGAAATTTAATTTCACCATCTTTGCGCGCAAATCCGCCCACAGCCGTTCTTAAAAAAATTCCAGACGCACGGCGAAAAGCTTTTCAACCTTCTTAACCTGCCCGATGGTGGCCAGGATGATGACCCGGTCCTTGGGGCGGATGATGGTGGCGGGACGGGGCATGATGACCTCTTCCCCCCGCACGATGGCGCCGACGATGACGCCGGACGGCAGGCGGATATCCCGCAACGGCATGTTGACCACGGCGGAGGTTTCCAAAGCCTCGGCCTCGATCACCTCGGCAAACCCCTCACGCAGGCTGTGGACCGCGCGAATCCGGCCCCGCCGCACATGCTGGAGAATGGTGGACACGGTGATGCCGCGCGGGCTGACGATGGCGTCGATGCCCAGGGGTGCCACCATGGCGGAATAGCTGATCTTGTTGATGAGCGTGATGGCGCGGCGGCAGCCGTAGCGTTTTGCCAGCAACGACGCCAGGATGTTGCCTTCGTCGTCGTTGGTTACGGCAACCACGGTTTCGCTGGCGCGGATGTTCGCTTCTTCCAGTGTTTCCGGGTCCAGCGCATCCCCGTGCAGCACCATGGTGCGATTCAGACGCTGGGCCACGAACTGGGCGCGCTCGCGGTTCATCTCGACGATGCGGGCGGAGACGTGGGGGTATTTGCGCTCGATCTCCTCGGCCAGGCACAGGCCGATGTTGCCGCCCCCCAGGATGGTGATGCGCCGTGCTTCCCCGTCCTCGTGGCCGAATGCGGCCATGGCACGCTGCAGATGGCGGGTGTCGCAAACGAAATACACCTCGTCCCCCGGCAACATCTGGTCGTCACCGCTGGGGATGATGGGTTTGTCGTTGCGGATGATGGCCACCACCTCCAGACCCAAGCCGGGGAACAGGCCGGTCAACTGGCGCAGCGGCGTGTCGAGAACCGGGCAATTGTTGGTGCACAGCACCCCGATGACCCGAACCCGCCCATCGGCCAGCGGAATCATGTCCAGCGCCCCCGGCACCTGCAGCCGGCGGGCGATGGCGCGGGCCACCTCGATTTCCGGCGAGATGATAACGTCGATGGGCAGGTGCTCGCGGGAGAACAGATCCGACCAGATGGGCTTCAGATAGGACTGATTGCGCACACGGGCGATCTTGGTGGGGACATTGAACAGGGAATGGGCCACCTGACAGGCAACCATGTTCACTTCGTCCGCCTGGGTCACGGCGACGATCATGTCGCTCTCCGCCGCCCCGGCGGCCTCCAGCACATCGGGGTGGGAGGCGTAGCCGACCATCGCCTGGACATCCAGCGTGTCATGGAGCCGCTGGATCAGGGTTGCCGATTGGTCGATGACGGTGACGCTGTTCCCCTCCAGAGCCAGATAGCGGGCGATGTTGGAGCCGACCTGCCCCGCACCGCAAACGATCACCTTCATTCCCGGCCCCTTTTTCCGTTATGCGCCCGCCGGCCTCCCGTCCGCCCAAGCACTCTATGGACGGTTTGGGAGGGTAGCACCGCCGCCGCACCGCCGCCAGAGGCGCTTGCGCCGGGGCGCAGGCGTCTCTGACCTCCTGTCGAAGGGCTTTTCCCTTTCAGGGGAAGCACGGCATAGTCCCCCGGCCTTTGGACCTCTTTCAACGCGGTAGCCCGACCCCATGATGACCCTTCTTTTGCTGGTGGCGGCGTTTGCCGCCGGTGCCCTGAACGCCGTGGCCGGTGGTGGCAGCTTTCTGACATTCCCAGCCCTGATGATGGCGGGGGTGCCGCCGGTCAACGCCAACGCCACCAGCACGGTCGCCGTTTCCCCTGGTGCGCTGGCCAGCGCCTTCGGCTACCGGCAGGAGTTGAAGACCCTGGGCAGCAGCCTGAACCTGCCGCTGATGATCGGCGTCAGCCTTGTAGGGGGGCTTGCCGGGGCGCTTTTGCTGCTGTGGACGCCGGAGCGGCTGTTTGAAGCCATCGTCCCCTGGCTTTTGCTGTTTGCCACGGTGCTGTTTGCGTTCGGGCCAAAGGTATCGGCTTATGCCCGGCGCCATTTCACCATGAGCCAGACCAGCCTGATGGCGTTGCAATTCCTGATCGCGGTGTACGGCGGTTATTTCGGGGGCGGCATCGGCATTCTGATGCTGGCGCTGCTGGGGGTGTTCGGGCTGACCGATCTGAACGCGATGAACGGCATGAAGACTCTGCTGTCCGGCTGCCTGAACGCCATCGCGGTGGTTGCTTTCGTTGCCGGCGGGGCGGTGTATTGGCACGAGGCGATCATCATGGCCGTGGCGGCGGTGGCCGGCGGCTATGTGGGCGCATCGGTGGCCCGGCGCATTCCCGGCCCGATCCTGCGGAAGTTCGTGATTGTGGTGGGCGTTCTGATGACGGTGTATTTCTTTATGAACTGAAGAAAACCGGGTTTCGGTGCGGCTGAGGGTTGTGCCGGCGGACCGGCCGCCCCGCCGCGCACGAACCCCTTGCTTTCCGGCAATTTTCCCGCCACATTCCCGGACCCGGATGGGCCTGTAGTTCAGCGGTTAGAACGCGCCGCTCATAACGGTGTTGTCGTCGGTTCGAATCCGGCCGGGCCCACCATTTTTTCAAGGGGTTAGCAATGTCTGCCCCTTCCCCGTCGCAGTCCAGCGGCGGGACTGTTCGATCAACTCAGCCGGAACAATCTTCAAAACACCCCCCACATCCCGGGAAGGAAGAAGGGACCAAGCAGGTCCCCCCACGCCGTTCAGTCGATGAACGGTTTCCCCTTGTCGTTCCCATGCACACCCAACGATTTGAGCTTACGGTGCAGGGCCGAACGCTCCATCCCCACAAAGGCGGCCGTGCGGGAGATGTTGCCGCCGAATCGGGTGACCTGGGCCAGCAGGTATTCGCGCTCAAACACTTCACGGGCTTCACGCAACGGCAGCCCCATGATCTCGCCCCCCTTGTCCCATTTCAGCACGGTGGGGGTGATGGCGCCAATTTCCGGCGGCAGCATGTCGGCGCGGATCGGCTCCCTGTGATCCCCCTGCGCCATGATCAGCAGCCAGTCCACCACATTGCGCAACTGCCGGACATTCCCCGGCCAGTCATAGGCCTGCAGCGCCGCCATGGCGTCCTCGCCGAAGTCCCGCGGCGGCAATCCGCTGGCTTCCGACGAGCGTTGCATGAAATGACGGGCCAGCAGCGGAATATCCTCCCGCCGTTCGGCCAGGGACGGCACGCGGATCGGCACCACCGCCAGACGGTAGAACAGATCCTGGCGGAAACGGCCCAGTTCGATTTCCACCTGCAGGTCGCGGTTGGACGTGGCGATCACCCGCACATCCACCTCCACCCGGCTGCCGCCGCCCACCCGCTCGAACGTCTGTTCCTGAAGCGCACGGACGATCTTGCCCTGGGTTTCCAGGGGCATGTCGGCCACCTCGTCCAGCAGCAAGGTGCCGCCGTGGGCCTGTTCGAAGGTGCCGATCTTGCGCGCACCGCCATCCACCCCCGCCTCGGTGCCGAACAGTTCCATCTCCAGCCGGTCGGGGCGCATGGTGGCACAGTTCAGCCCGACAAACGGTCCGGTGCTGCGGCGGGAATGGGCGTGGATCAGGCGGGCCACCACCTCCTTGCCCGACCCCGCTTGCCCGGTGATGAGAACCCGGCTGCCGGTGGGGGCCACCTTGTCGATGGACTGGCGCACCTGATTGATGGCGGCGGAGCGGCCGACCAGTTCGACCTCGCCGCCGGCGCGCAGCTTCAGTTCTTCGTTCTCGCGCTTCAGCCGGGCCGCTTCGATGGCGCGGTCAACCATCAGGATCAGGCGATCGGCCTTGAACGGCTTTTCGATGAAGTCGTAGGCGCCGACCTTGATGGCGTTGACCGCCGTCTCAATGGTGCCATGACCGGAAATCATGATGACCGGCAGGTTGGGGTGTTCCCGCTTCAGGGCTTCCAAAATCCCCAGACCGTCCAGGCGGCTGCCCTGGAGCCAGATGTCCAGGACCACGAGGCTGGGCCGCCGTGCCGCCACCTGGGCAAAGGCCTGATCGGCGTCCGCCGCCTCGCGGGTCTTCATGCCTTCGTCGTTCAGGATACCCGCAATCAGCATGCGGATATCGGCTTCGTCATCGACGATCAGAATGTCATGAGCCATGGGCTGCGTGCCTCTGTTCACCGCCGGCTTGAGCCGGACTGTTATCGCCGGTGGCGGCCGCAACGATGGCCGGGTCGGCAAGCGGAATGATCAGGCTGACCCGTGCGCCCCCACCCTCGCGGTCTTCGAGGGTGATTTCACCGCCGTGGTCTTCCATGATCTTCTTGACGATGGCGAGGCCGAGGCCGGTGCCCTTGGCCCGCGTCGTCACATAAGGTTCGGTCAAGCGGTGCCGCTCCTCGCCGGGCAGCCCCTTGCCGTTGTCCTCCACCACCATCGCCACCCGGTCGGGGGCCACGACGATGCGGGCGGCAACGTGGCCGGGGGGCAATTCCCCCCCGTCCGGCGGCGGCGGGCGGCCTTCGATGGCGTCCACCGCGTTCTGCAGCAGGTTGGTCAGCGCCTGGGAAATCTGCCGGCTGTCGCAGGGGACGGTCAGCGGCCCTTCGGGCAATTCCACCTCGAAGCGGACCTTGCCGTGATGGGCGCTGGTCTGGAGGAACACCGCCTGCCGCACCAGATCGTTCAGGTTCACCGGCTTCATCACCGGCTGCGGCATGCGGGCGAAGGCGGAGAATTCATCCACCATCCGGCGGATGTCGTCCACCTGCCGCACGATGGTGTCGGTGCACATGGTAAAGACCTCCGTGTCGCTGGAGATCTCCTTCAGGTACTTGCGCCGCAGCCGCTCGGCCGACAGTTGGATGGGGGTCAGCGGGTTCTTGATCTCGTGGGCGATGCGGCGGGCCACATCGGCCCATGCCGCCTTGCGCTGGGCCGACACCAGTTCGGTGATGTCGTCGAAGGTCATGACATAACCGCGCACCTCGCCCCCCGACACCTCGGCCACGATGCGGACCAGCAGGGTCAGCGGTGCCCGGCCGGGGCGGCGGATCTGCACCTGCTCCTGCACCGGGCGGCCCGGACGCTTGGGCGCCTTTTCCAGCAACTCGGCCATTTCCGGCGACAGTTCCGCCAGCGGGCGTCCCACCAGCACATCCGTCTCGTCCACCCCCAGCAGACGGGCCGCCGACAGGTTGGGCAGGTTGATGCACCCCTCGGCATCCAGCCCCAGCACACCGGCGGACACGCCGCCCAGCACCGTTTCGATGAAGCGGCGGCGCTGGTCCATCTGGTGGTTGGCCTGGAGAAGCTCGCGGCGCTGCCCCTCGATTTCCGAGGTCATGCGGTTGAAGGCGCGGGACAGCAGGGTCAACTCATCCTCGTCCGCCGCCTCCTGCACCCGGACCTGAAGGTCGCCGGCCCGCACCCGTTCCGCCGCGGCGATCAGGGCGCTGATGGGCCGGGCCAGACGGGTGGCGAACAGCAGCCCCGCCCACACCGCCGCCATCAGCAGCAGCAGCGCCACCACCACGAAAATCAGCGTGAAGGTGACCTGCAGACTGCCCCGCTTGCCCTCCAGCTCCGCGTATTCCTTGACGGCCCCTTGAGCGTTGGCCATATGGGCCAGCACCTTCGGCTCCACCAGCCGCCCGACATAGAGGTAGGTGTCCACGAAACGGTCGAGCCGGATCAGGGCGCGCACGCGGTCGCCGGTGTCGTTGACGATCAACGCCACCTCGCCCACGCGGGCCTGATCCATCACCGATTCGGCGATGGGTTCGAATTCCAGGGTGAAGCCGAACCCGGAGCGGGCGACGATCTTGCCGGTGGTGCCGTTGAACACCACCGCTTCCGACAGGGCGCGCAGCATGGCCTGGGTCGCCACGATCTGTTCGAACCGTTCGGGGTCGCCGGCCATGCGGCCGGCTTCCTGGTTCAGGTCGTTGGCCATGGCCAGCGCATCGGCGCGGATGTTCTGCTGGTGTTCGTGCAGATAGGCGCTGGCGACCTCCAGCGATTCCTTGACCGCCGTGCGCACCCGGTCGCTGAACCAGGATTGCAGGCCGACATAGAAGAACACCGCCGAGAACGCCGCCATAAAGATGGCCGGCGCGATGGCCAGAAGGCTGAAGATGGCCACCAGCCGCACATGCAGCTTCGACCCCGCCAGCCCCCGCCGCCGTCCGATCATGATCTGCACGAAGCGCCGGGCGATCAGCACCCCCAGCAGCAGCAGCAGCACAAGATCAAGCGTGAGCAGAAACGTGGTGGTGGCCGGGTTGGTCGCGCCGAACGGCGGCGCCTCGGTCAGCGCGGCATAGGTGGCGAAACCGGCAAGGATGGCGGCAAGGCTGAGAGCAAGCGCAAGCTGCTTCGCCAAGCCCACCCGGCTGGCCCACATCAGAAAGCGGCGCCAGGGCGTCGGCGCGGTCGGCTGTGTCAGGGACATGATTCCGGCAGCGATATTGTTGCCGGAAAGATACACCCATGTGGCGTCCTTGCCAAGCGGGAAGCCTCGGTAACGCTTCCGGGGGAATTTCTGTTGCGCTATGGCGCTGGCGCCACCGCCAAAAGAACAGGGCGGCTCCCGTCCGGGAAAGCCGCCCTGTCATCCGGCCGCAACAGCCGTTGCACTCATTTCAACCCGCGCACCACCTGGATATCCAGTTCGCGGATCTTCTTGCGCAGGGTGTTGCGATTCAGGCCCAGCAGTTGCGCCGCCTTGATCTGGTTGCCGCGCGTGGCCGACAGGCTGAGCGAGATCAGCGGCCGTTCGACCTCCCGCAGGATGCGGTCATAAAGGCCGTTGGATGGCATCCCGTCCTTGTGGGCGGCGAAATAGTCCTTCAGGTGCCGCTCCACCGCCGAACTCAGCCCCTCGTTCGGCGCTTCCTCCACCTGGGGGGCCTGGGGGGCGGCGTCGGCCAGTTCCGCCTCGATCACATCGACGGTGATGACTTCCTGGGAATAGAGGGCGGCCAGACGGCGGACCAGATTTTCCAGTTCGCGCACGTTGCCGGGCCAGCGGTAACGGCGGAGCCGCTCCATGGCCGCCTGGTCGATGCTCTTGGCCGGCAGCCCCTGGGACGTGGCGTGGTTCAGGAAATGGCGGACCAGCAGCGCCACATCCTCCGTCCGCTCCCGCAGCGGCGGCAGGCGGATGGGGACCACGTTCAGGCGATAGAACAGATCCTCGCGGAACAGGCCCTGGCGGATCAGGGTGCGCAGGTCGCGGTGGGTGGCGGCGATGATGCGCACATCGGTCTTGATGGGGGTGCGCCCGCCGACGGTGGTGTATTCCCCCTCCTGCAGCACGCGCAGCAGGCGGGTCTGCGCTTCCAGCGGCATGTCGCCGATTTCGTCGAGGAACAGGGTGCCGCCCTGGGCCTGCTCGAACCGCCCGGTGGAACGGTTGGTGGCGCCGGTGAAGGCCCCCTTTTCATGGCCGAACAGTTCGGATTCGATGAGTTCACGCGGAATGGCCGCCATGTTGATGGCGACAAAGGGGCCGGTGCGGCGCTTGCCGTAATCGTGCAGCGCACGGGCGACCAGTTCCTTGCCCGTGCCGGACTCCCCCGTAATCATCACCGTCAGGTCGGTGCCCATCAAACGGGCAAGCACGCGGTAGATTTCCTGCATGGCCGGGGAGCGGCCGATCAGGGGAAGCTGCTCGTCCCCCTCCTCCCCCTCCGGCGGCAGGTCGGCCTGGGGCTGGCGGGCGTTCAGCGCCCGCTCCACCACCGACACCAGCTCTTTCAGGTCGAAGGGCTTGGGCAGGTATTCGAACGCCCCCCGCTCCGCCGCCTTCACCGCGGTGATGAGGGTGTTCTGGGCGCTCATGACGATGATGCGCAGTTCGGGGCGGATCTTCTTGATCCGCGGCACCAGATCCAGGCCGTTCTCATCGGGCATCACCACGTCGGTGATGACCAGATCCCCCTGCCCGTCCGCCACCCACCGCCACAGCGTGGCGGCGTTGCCGGTGGTGCGCACGTCATAGCCCAGACGGGCCAAGGCCTGCGTCAGAACCGTACGGATGGCGCGGTCATCGTCCGCAACAAGAATGGTCGCCCCCGGCATCAGCGGCTTCTCCGCTCGCTGCGCGGACCCGCCGTGTCGAACGGCATCCGGTTCGCCTCATAGCTTTCGTCATACATGGGCAGCGACACCTTAAAGACGGTACGGCGCGGCTGGCTGTCGAATTCGATCACACCGCCATGATCGCCGATGATTTTCGCCACTAATGCAAGCCCCAGGCCAGTTCCGTTAACCTTTGTGGTCACAAAGGCATCGAACAGGCTCTCGCGCAGATCCTCGGCGATTCCATCGCCATTGTCCTGCACCGACACCAAAAGGGGCAGGTGGATGCGGGTATCCCCCCCCGGCATCGCCATGCGCACCCCATGCTGGTAGGCGGTGGAAAGGACAATTTCTCCGCCTTGTTCGGGGGCAGCCTCTGCCGCATTTTTAACCAGATTCAGAAAAATCTGCACCAGCTGGTCCCGATTGCCATAGACCGGCGGCAGCGACGGGTCGTAACGCTCGATGAAGCGGATGTGGCGGGCAAAGCCGGTCTGGGCCACCTTGCGCACATGCTCCAGCACCGAATGGATGTTGACGGCGGTGCGTTCCAGCGGGCGCTTGTCGGAAAACACCTCCATCCGGTTGACCAATGCCACGATGCGGTCGGCCTCGTCGCAGATCAGGCGGGTGAGAACGCGGTCCTCCTCCCCCACCCCCTCTTCCAGAAGCTGGGCGGCCCCCCGGATGCCGGACAGGGGGTTCTTCACCTCGTGCGCCAGCATGGCGGCCATGGCGGTCACCGACCGGGCCGCACTGCGGTGGGTGAAGGAATTGTCGATCTTGCGCGCCAGCGTGCGTTCATAAATGGTGACCAGCACCATGTCGGAGCCGTCGCCCATCGCCCCCGCCTGCACCGTCACCAGATGCTGGCCGATGCGGGGGGTGTCGATCATCACCCCCTCCTGCGACACGCTGCGGCTGCCCTGGAGCACCTGATCGACCATGCCCAGGATCGGGCTGTCGGGCGGAACCAGGGAGGCCAGCGGCATGCCCTGGAGCATGGTGGCCGACAGGTCGAAGAACTCCTGCGCCTCCAGGTTCACGTAACGCACCTCCCGCGCCCCATCGACCACCAGCACCGGATCGGGCAGGGAATTGAGCACGGCGGACGGATCCACATCACCTCCACGGAACGGCG
Organism: uncultured Rhodospirillaceae bacterium; assembly: GCA_937927415.1. Lineage (GTDB taxonomy): Bacteria > Pseudomonadota > Alphaproteobacteria > Azospirillales > Azospirillaceae > Azospirillum. Next base: position 14,677 of record CALBDS010000036.1, on the reverse strand, counting down.
GGTGCGGGGTGCGGCGCCCCATCGGCATGGCAGAACGCGGCGTTGCGGTTCGCGGCATCAGGCAGCCATCCTTTCGATCAGGGGGCCATAAAAGGCACGGATGCGGTCCCGCACGGCGGCGGGATCGGCGATCCTGTTGACCTCGTTGCGGAAATCCGCCGAGGCCGGCAGGCCGTTGGTGTACCAGGAGATGTGTTTGCGGGCGACCTTCAGCCCGTGTTCGATGCCGTAGTGGGACAGCATCGCCTCGTAATGTTCCAGCAGGACGGCCAATTGCTCCGCCAGCGGCGGGTCGGGCAACGGCTGGCCGGTGCGCAAATCATGGATGATCTGCGCCAGCCGCCACGGACGGCCGCAGGCACCACGCCCGACCATCACGCCGGCAGCACCCGACTGCTCCATCGCCCGACGGGCGTCGGCGGCATCGGCGATATCACCGTTGACCACCACGGGCAAAGGCACCGCCTCCACCACCGGGCGCACGGCGGCCCAGTCGGCGGTGCCGGTGTACATCTGCATCCGGGTCCGGCCATGCACGGTAATCATCCGTATGCCGCATTGTTGGGCAATCCGCGCAAACGCCGGAGCGTTGCGGTTGGCGTCGTCCCAGCCCAGCCGCATCTTCAGCGTCACCGGGATCGACACGGCCTTGACCACCGTCTCCAGGATGCGGGCGGCCAACCGCTCGTCGCGCATCAGGGCGGAACCGGCGAAGCCGTTGACCACCTTCTTCACCGGACAGCCGAAATTCAGATCGATGATGGCGGCCCCACGGTCCTGGTTGAGGCGGGCGGCGTCGGCCATCACCTCCGGCTCGCACCCGGCAAGCTGCACCGCCATGGGGAATTCTTCCGGCACCGTGGACACAAGGCGCAAGGTCTCGCGGTTTTGCCGGATCATCGCCTGACTGGCGATCATTTCCGACACCACCAGACCGGCGCCCATGCGCTTGACCAGACGGCGAAAGGGCAGATCGGTCACGCCCGACATCGGGGCCAGGATAACCGGATCGGATAGGGTGATGGAACCGATGGACAGGGTCATTCAGTGCTGCAACAAATATGGGCAAAACGTGCATTGCCGTCTATTTGTGCAAGGCTAGCACAGGGTTTTGCGCTTACGCAAGCGGCAGCGTGATGCCATTGCCCACAAAATGCCCACAACAGCCGGAAATAACCATGAGTTTTTTCAGGTCATAAGGACATCGGTGACAAATTTGACGCCAGGATAGGCAAGGGTGAGCAGAAGATAGGCAATCAAAATCATCCGTGTTGCGGTGCGTCCACGAATGCCGGTCCGCACATGCACAAACAGCAGGCCGCCGATGACCACGAATGTGGCAAAGGAAAACAGGGTTTTATGGTCGGGGCGCAGCAAAATCCCCTGCTCATAATGCAGCACGGCCATGCCCGTGGCCAAACCCAGCCCCAGCACCGCTTCCGACGCCCCCAGCAGCCGGACCTGCAGCCGGTCGCTGTCGCGCATGGGGGGCAGAAAGCGGGTGAGCGCCGTGGGCCGCTTGGCCTTCAGCGCCCGGTCCTGCAGAAACGCCGCCAGTGACGCCATGGACGCCAGGGTCAGCAGGGCATAGGTCACCACCGACACGGCGATATGGATGTCGATCCACAGGCTGGGAGCGCCCCCCCGCAACGCCGGTTCCCGCCCGCCGGCCGTGACGGTCGCCAGCCCCGCCACCAGCAGCAGATAGGGGAGCAGCAGCGGCGTCAGCCGCCAGACGGAGCGGGTCAGCGCCGACAGCACCAGAAACAGCACCATGCAGGCCGCCACCGTGACCCACAGCGCCGCCGTCAGCCCCGTCTGCCAGCGGGCACCCACCTGCACCACCGACCAGACCACCGGCCCGGTGGCAGCCAGAAGCAGAGCGCCCCAGAAGGCCGGTGTCCGCCCCTGTTCCAGGGTTCCGGCGATGGCGCGGAAGGGGAACAGGGCGGCGGGCAGCAGCGTCAGCAGAGCCGTCAGGCTGAAGACGAGGGAATTCGACATGAAACGGACCTGATCTTTCCGGTGGATGCGAGCAGGCGAACGCGGGCAGGCTTGGCGAACGGCAGGCGACAGGCTAGGCTCCCTGCCGATTCCGTCAAGACGGCAATTTTCGAAGGTCGGCCTTTTCCGCCATGCCCCCGTCCCCTCCCCAGCCCCGTTGCGCCGTTCTGATCGTTGCCGCCGGCAGCGGCCAGCGGTTCGGACCCGGACGCCCGAAACAGTATCACACTCTGGCCGGCTCCGCCGTGTTGCGGCGCACCATCGGGGCGTTCCTGGCCCACCCCGCCGTCGATACGGTGCTGGCGGTCATCAACCCCGACCACCGCAGCCTGTACGACGCGGCGGTGGCGGGCCTTTCCCTGCCGGCACCGGTGGCCGGCGGGGCCAGCCGGCAGGACTCGGTCCGCAACGGGCTGGAGCATCTGGCCGCCCTGCCCTGCCCGCCCGACCGGGTGCTGATCCACGACGGCGCCCGGCCGCTGATCCACGCCGACACCATCAGCGCGGTCATCGCCGCCCTCGACACCACCCCCGGCGCCATCGCCGCCGTGCCGGTGATCGACACGCTGAAGCGGGCCGACAACGGCACAGTCACCGGCACCGTGGACCGGGCGGGGCTGTGGCGGGCGCAAACGCCCCAGGGCTTCCGCTTCACCGGGATCCTCGCCGCCCACCGCACGGCGGCGGGCTTGGAATTGACCGACGACGCCGCGGTGGCCGAACGGGCCGGGCTGGTGGTGTCCATCGTTCCCGGACGGGAGGAGAACATCAAGGTGACCACCCCCGCCGACCTGATCCAGGCCGAACGGCTTCTGGCCCAGACCCTGAACGACGTGCGCGTCGGCACCGGCTTCGACGTCCACCGCTTCGCCGACGGCGACGGGGTGTTCCTGTGCGGAATCAAGGTGCCGCACACGCAAAGGCTGGACGGCCATTCCGACGCCGATGTGGCGCTGCACGCCCTGACCGACGCGCTGCTGGGCGCCATCGGCGACGGCGACATCGGCAGCCACTTCCCCCCGTCCGATCCCCAGTGGAAGGGGGCGGACAGCGCCCGATTCCTGCGCCACGCCGCCGGTCTGGTGACCGCCCGCGGCGGCCGCATCGCCCATGTGGACGTGACCATCATCTGCGAACGCCCAAAGGTTGGCCCACACCGGGGCGCAATGGTCGAACGGTTGGCGGAACTGTTGGAACTCGAACCCTCGCGCGTCAGCGTGAAGGCCACGACCACCGAACGTCTGGGCTTCACCGGGCGCGGAGAGGGTATTGCGGCGCAAGCCGTGGCAACGGTCCGGTTGCCGGGCTAAAGTCTCAAGCAAACGCCGGACGCTTGAGGAGGATCCCGCCCGTGTTTCCCGACCACATCCGCCAACTGGCGGCCAGCCTGCTGGCCGAATATGAATTCGCCGGCTACATGGTGGCGACGGCGGAATCCTGCACCGCCGGCTTGGTGGCGGCCGCACTCAGCGACATTCCCGGCTCATCCAAGGTTCTGGACCGCGGGTTCGTCACCTATTCCAACGTGGCGAAATCGGAAATGCTGGGGGTTCCGCCCAGCCTCATCATGGCCCACGGCGCGGTCAGCCCCGAAGTGGCGGTGGCCATGGCCGTGGGCGCGCTCGCCAAGTCCAAGGCCGATGTGACCGTCGCCATCACCGGCATCGCCGGACCGGGCGGGGCCACGGAAACCAAGCCGGTCGGCCGGGTCTACATCGCCACCGCCGTCCGCCGCGGCCCGGCCAAGCACAAGGAATACACCTTTCCCGGTGACCGGAACGCCGTGCGCATGGCCTCGCTGGAAGCCGCACTGGAACGGCTGCGCGGTGCCCGCCCGGCAACGGGCCTGCGCTGAGCGTCAGGCGTGCGCGGCCGGAGAGGCCGCACCGCCGCCGTAAAGCTGATCGGCGCGCTGTTCGAAGGCGTTGACCATCCGGCGCACCGCCTCGTTGAACAGCACCCCCATCACCTTCTGCAGCATTTTCGAGCGGAACTCGAAATCCACGAAGAAATCGACGACGCAGCCGCCGCTTTCATGGGGGTGAAAGATCCAGTGGTTGTTCAGGTAATGAAACGGCCCGTCGGTGTATTGCACGTCGATGCGGCACTGCGCCTCGTCGGGTGCCACGCGGGAGGTGAAACGCTCCCGGATCATTTTGAAGCCGATGATGAGGTCGGCGAAAAACACCGTGCCGTCCCGCTTGCGGATGCGGGCGGCCAGGCACCAGGGCAGGAATTCCGGATACCGCTCAACGTCCGCCACCAGCCGATACATCTGCTCCGGCGTGTACGGCAAAACCTTCTTCTCGGCGTGCGTCGGCATTCCTGCCCTGTCCTTGTCCCCGGTTAGCGGCCCTGCGCCGCCAGCTTGGCGGCGCGGTTGGCCTTCAACTGTGCAAAATCGCGGCCGGCGTGGTGGGACGAGCGGGTCAGCGGCGACGCCGACACCATCAGGAACCCCTTAGCCTTGGCCAGACGGGTATAGCTCTCGAACTCCTCCGGAGTCACGAACCGATCGACGGCGGCGTGCTTGGGCGTGGGCTGCAGGTACTGGCCGATGGTGATGAAATCCACATCGGCCGCCCGCAGATCGTCCATGACCTGCGCCACCTCCTCCTTGGTTTCGCCCAGACCGACCATGATGCCGGACTTGGTGAAGATCGTCGGATCGATCTCCTTCACCGTCGCCAACAGATGGAGCGAGGTGAAGTAACGGGCGCCCGGACGGATGGTGGGGTAGAGCCGCGGGGCGGTTTCCAGATTGTGGTTGAACACGTCGGGCCGGGCGGCCACCACGGTCTCGACGGCACCGGGCTTCTTCTGGAAGTCGGGGGTCAGAATCTCAATGGTGGTGTCGGGGGACGATTGGCGGATGGCGGTGATGGTGCGGGCGAAATGATCGGCCCCGCCGTCGTCCAGATCGTCACGGTCCACCGAGGTGATAACCACGTGGGACAGCTTCAGTTCCCCCACCGCCTGGGCCACGTTGTCCGGTTCGTGCGGGTCCAGCTTGTCGGGGCGCCCGGTTTCCACATTGCAGAAGGCGCAGCCGCGGGTGCAGATCGACCCGAGAATCATGAAGGTGGCGTGCTTGTTCTTCCAGCATTCGCCGATGTTGGGGCACGCCGCCTCTTCGCAGACCGTGTTCAGCTTCAACCCCCGCATCAGGTTGCGGGTTTCGGCGTATTCCGGACTGGTGGGCGCCTTCACGCGAATCCAGGCCGGTTTGCGCGCGACGGGGTTGTCGGGCTTATGAGCCTTTTCCGGGTGGCGTTCCTTGGAGGGCGGCACCAGGGTATCGGACGGCGGAACGGTCATGGCGTCATGAACTCCCAGCACGCCGGCTGCATGGGCCGGTGCGCGTGTTAAGCCGGAACAGCGGTTACCCGCGCCATTCCGGCGGAAACAGGTCGGGCGGATAAGCCGGATCGAGCGCCTCGTCAAGCGAGAACGGCGGATCGGGCGGAAATGAACGGATATCGGCCTCTGCCTCGTCGGCGGCATCGCCGCGGGCGTTGCGGTAGGCCTCGGCAAAGGCCGTGACGGCAAAGGGGCGCAGACTCGGGCTGTCGGACAGCCGCTTGACGATCATCCGCCGCTGCTCGCGGATGGTCAGGCGCCACGGGCGGGCGCAACGGTCCCGCAGGTCGGGACAGCAGAACCATTTCAGGAGGTGGGTGAGAAGCACCGTCAAACGATGCTCGATTTCGTGCCGCTCACCCCGTCCCATGCATTCAACTTCCTCGGCCAGGTTCTCCCAGTCGATGGGCAGGTTGACCCGGTCGGCGGCAGCCCGGCGAAGGGCCGCCGCCTGTTCCTGGGTCCAGGCGTAGAAATCCTGATCGAAGGCCGTGGCCTTGCTGCTGCTCATCGACGAACCGAAAAACCAACCACCGAGCTAGTGTACTCAGAAGTGGATCGCCCGGCCATAGGCATCAAGGACCGCTTCGTGCATCATTTCCGACAGGGTCGGATGCGGGAAGACGGTGTGCATCAGCTCGGCCTCGGTGGTTTCCAGCGTCCGGGCGATGGTGTAGCCCTGGATCATCTCGGTCACCTCCGCCCCGATCATGTGGGCGCCCAGCAACTCGCCGGTCTTGGCGTCGAAGATGGTCTTGACCAGACCCTCCGCTTCGCCGAGAGCGATGGCCTTGCCGTTGCCGATGAAGGGGAAGCGGCCCACCTTGATCTCGTACCCGGCTTCCTTGGCCTTCGCTTCCGTCAGGCCGACCGAGGCCACCTGAGGATGCGAATAGGTGCAGCCGGGGATCGAGCGGGGATCGAGCGGGTGCGGGTGCTGCCCGGCGATCTTCTCCACGCAGATGACGCCTTCGTGGCTGGCCTTGTGGGCGAGCCAGGGGGCGCCGGTCACGTCGCCGATGGCGTAGACGCCGGGTTCGTCGGTTTCACACCACTGGTTGGTGACGATGTGCCCCCGGTCCGTCTTCACCTTGGTGTTTTCCAGGCCAAGGTTTTCGGTGTTGGGGGAAATCCCGACGGCCAGGATCACGCGGTCAACGGTGATGTCCTCGACCTTGCCGTTGGTGTCGATGGCCACCGTGACATTATCGGCGGTCTTGCGCAGATTGCCGGCCTTAGCACCGGTGATGATGCGCATACCCTGCTTTTCGAAAGCCTTGCGGGCGAAGGCGGAGATTTCGGCATCCTCGGCGGGGAGGATGCGGTCCATCACCTCCACCACCGTCACCTTGGTCCCCAACTCGTTGTAGAAGTTGGCGAATTCGATGCCGATGGCGCCCGAGCCGATCACCAGCAGCGATTTCGGCTGGGTGTCCGGCGTCATGGCCTTGCGGTAGGTCCACACCAGCTTGCCGTCGTCTTCCAGACCCGGCAGGGTGCGGGCGCGCGCACCCGTGGCGATGATGATGTTCTTGGCGGCGAAGGTGCCGACGGCGGCCCCGCCCTTGTCCACCTTCACCTGCCCCTTGCCCAGCAGGGTGGCGTGACCGTCGATGACGGTCACCTTGTTCTTTTTCAGCAGATGCTTAACGCCGCCGTTGAGCTGGGCGGCCACCTTGCGCGACCGCTCCACGACCTTGGCCAGGTCGAAGGAGATGTCGCCCGCGGACAGGCCGTAATCTTTCCCGTGCTTCATCAGCCGCAGCACTTCCGCCGAGCGCAGCAGCGCCTTGGTCGGGATGCAGCCCCAGTTGAGGCAGATACCGCCCAGGTTTTCCCGTTCGATCACCGCCGTGTGCAGCCCGAGCTGGGCGGCGCGGATCGCCGCCACATAACCGCCCGGACCGCCGCCGATGACGATGACGTCAAAGTTCATGTCGGCCATGGAAAATCCCCCGATGGGTTGTCGTCAGCGTCGAACCGTCAGAGCAGCATGCTCAGGGGATCTTCGATCAGGCTCTTGAAGGCGGCGAGGAATTCCGCCCCCACCGCACCATCGACCACCCGGTGATCCACCGACAGGGTGCAGCTCATCATGGTGGCAACGGCCAGCGCACCATCCTTCACGATGGGGCGCTGTTCGCCGGCACCGACCGCCAGGATGCAGCCCTGGGGCGGGTTGATGATCGCCGCGAACTCACGGATGCCGAACATGCCCAGGTTGGAGACGGAGAAGGTCCCGCCCTGGAATTCCTCGGGCTTCAGCTTGCCGTCGCGGGCGCGCTTGGCCAGATCCTTCATGTCGTTGGAGATCTGGGCCAGGCCCTTGCCCTCCGCCGCCTTGATGATCGGGGTGATGAGGCCCGTGGGTGTCGCCACCGCCACCGACACGTCGGCGTGCTCGTACTGCAGGATCGCCTCGTCGGTCCAGGCGGCGTTGGCGGCGGGCACCTTCTTCAGGGCCAGGGCCACGGCGCGGATCACGAAGTCGTTGACCGACAGCTTGTAGGCGTCCGACCGGCTGTTCAGTTCCGACCGCACCTTCAGCAGGGCGTCCAGTTGGACGTCGATGGTCAGGTAGAAGTGCGGAACCGTCTGCTTGGCTTCCGACAGGCGGCGCGCGATGGTCTTGCGCATGCCGCTGTTGGGGAGCGCCTTGTAACGCATGCCCAGCTTGTCGGACAGATCCTTGGCGTCCACACCCGCCGGCTTGGCCGCGGGGGCCGGAGCCGCCGCCGGGGCAGCGGCCGGAGCCGGAACCGCAGCGGGCGCCGCCGCCGGGGCCTTGGTCACGCCGGAGGCCTTGGCGGATTCCACGTCGGCCTTGACGATGCGGCCGTTGGGGCCGGACCCCTTGATGGCCGCCAGTTCGATCCCGGCCAGTGCCGCCAGACGGCGGGCCAGCGGGCTGGCGAACACACGGCCGCCACCATGGGCCGGGGCCGCGGCAGGCGCCGCCGCCGGAGCCGGAGAGGCGGCCGGAGCCGCCGCGGCGGCGGTGGGCGCCGGGGCCGGAGCGGCCTTGGGCGCCTCGCCCGCGTCGAGGGCGGAGGCGTCCTCCCCCTCTTCCAGCAGGATGGCAATGGGGGTGTTCACCGCCACCCCCTGGGTTCCGTCGGCGACCAGGATCTTGGCGATGCGGCCTTCATCGACCGCTTCGACTTCCATGGTGGCCTTGTCGGTTTCGATCTCGGCGATCACGTCGCCGGACTTCACCTCGTCGCCCTCTTTCTTCAGCCACTTGGCCAAAGTGCCCTCGGTCATCGTGGGCGAGAGGGCGGGCATCAGAATGCGAATGGGCATGGTCCCGTCTCCTCAACCGCGATAAAGCACTTTCTTGGCCGCAGCGACGATGTGCTCGATCTGCGGCAGCGCCAGCTTTTCCAGGTTCGCGGCGTAGGGCATGGGAACATCCACGCCATGCACACGCACCACCGGGGCGTCGAGATAGTCGAAGGCGTGGTCCATGGCGATGGCCGCCATTTCCGACCCGATGCCGCACACCGGCCAGCCTTCTTCCACCGACACCAGCCGGTTGGTCTTCTTCACGCTTTCCACGATGGTGTGGACATCCAGCGGACGGATGGTGCGCAGGTCGATGACCTCGGCGTCGATGCCTTCCTTCGCCAGGGCTTCCGCCGCGGCCAGCGCGTGGCCGACCATCAGCGAATAGGCGGTGATGGTCACATCCTTACCGGCGCGCACGATCTTGGCCCGGCCGATGGGAACGATGAAATCCTCGCTCTCCGGCACGTCGAACGACTGGCCGTAGAGGATTTCGTTTTCCAGGAACACCACCGGGTTCGGATCGCGGATCGCCGCCTTCAGCAGGCCCTTGGCGTCCGCCGCCGAATAAGGCGACACCACCTTCAGGCCCGGGCAATGGGCATACCACGAGGCATAGTCCTGCGAATGCTGCGCACCCACGCGGGCCGCCGCCCCATTGGGACCGCGGAACACGATGGGGCATCCCATCTGACCGCCGGACATGTACAGGGTCTTGGCCGCCGAATTGATGATGTGGTCGATGGCCTGCATGGCGAAGTTGAAGGTCATGAATTCCACGACCGGCCGCAGACCCTTGAAACCCGCACCCACGGCCAGACCGGAAAAGCCGTATTCGGTGATCGGGGTGTCGATCACACGGTCGGGGCCGAATTCCTGCAGCAGGTTCTGGGTGACCTTATAGGCGCCCTGGTACTGGGCGACCTCTTCACCCATGACGAAGACCTTTTCGTCACGGCGCATTTCCTCGGCCATGGCGTCGCGCAGGGCTTCGCGCACGGTGCGCTTGACGGTCTTTTCGAAGAACTTGTCCTCGTCCGACGGCGGCGGGGCCGCCGGGCCGCTGGCCGGCGTGGCCGGCAGGGTGGAAGCGGCGGGCGCCTCGTCCCCCTTCACCGACGGCAGGGCTGCGGTCTTGGGCTTCTCGCCGCCGGCGATGGCCGAGGCGTCCTCGCCCTCTTCCAGCAACACGGCGATGGGGGTGTTCACCGCCACGTTTTCGGTGCCTTCGGCGACCAGGATCTTGCCGATGCGGCCTTCGTCCACCGCTTCGACTTCCATGGTGGCCTTGTCGGTTTCGATCTCGGCGATCACGTCGCCGGACTTCACCGAGTCACCTTCCTTCTTGACCCACTTGGCCAGCTTGCCCTCGGTCATCGTGGGCGACAGGGCCGGCATCAGAACTTCGATCGGCATAGCATCCTCCGTCCGCAGGCGGGCGGCACAGGGGCCAGACGGCCCGGCGCCCCACCCGCGGGAAATCCGCGGTTGTTGCGCTCAGCCCTCGATGAGGACGTCGGTGTAAAGCTCCGAAGGATCGGGTTCGGGGCTTTGCTGGGCGAATTCCGCCGATTCCGACACGACGGCCTTGACCTCGCGGTCGATGTCCTTCAGCGACTCCTCGGTGGCGACACCGCGTTCCAGAAGGATCTTCTTCAGCCGGTCGATGGGATCGGACTCGGTCCGCATCTTCTCGACCTCTTCCTTGGTACGGTACTTGGCCGGGTCGGACATGGAGTGGCCGCGGTAGCGGTAGGTCTTCATCTCCAGAATGACGGGGCCGTTGCCCGCGCGCACCCAATCCACCCATTCATCGGCCGCGGCCTTGACGTCTAGGACGTCCATGCCGTTCACCTGATGACCGGGGATGCCATACGCCGCACCGCGCTGGTGCAACTCGCCCGCGGACGCCCGCTCCTGCGAGGTGCCCATGGCGTACTTGTTGTTTTCGATGATGTAGACGACCGGCAGCTTCCACAGGGCCGCCATGTTGAAGCTTTCGTAAACCTGTCCCTGGTTAACGGCACCGTCACCCAGGTAGCAGGTGCAAACGCCGTTGTCCTTCAGGTACTTGTGGCCGAAAGCCAGCCCGGTGCCCAGCGGCACCTGACCGCCGACGATGCCGTGGCCGCCGTAGAAGTTCTTCTCGCGGCTGAACATGTGCATCGAGCCGCCCTTGCCCTTGGAATACCCGCCGCGGCGGCCGGTCAGCTCGGCCATCACGCCCTTGGCGTCCATTCCGCAGGCCAGCATATGGCCGTGGTCACGGTAGCTGGTAATTACGGTGTCGCCAGGATTCAGCGCCGCCTGAACGCCCACCACCACGGCTTCCTGGCCGATGTACAGGTGGCAGAAGCCGCCGATCAGGCCCATGCCGTAAAGCTGACCCGCCTTCTCTTCGAACCGGCGGATCAGAAGCATCTCTTTGTAATAGCCGAGAAGCTCGTCATGCGTGACGGCTTCGGCCGGCGCGGCGGAATCGTTCGGCGCCTTGCGGCTTCGTGACGCTGCCATGGGTTCTCCCCCCTAGCGTGTGCGCGGCGGGCGGGGGAACCTTGTGCACCCAAGGGTATCCGGCCGCCGCATCTTGATTGCGAGAGTAAAGCGCCGCGAAACCTACCCGACCAGCATCGGGTCTGCAAGGTGCTGTTCTGTATGGCAAAATTCCGATTAACTCGGGATCGGTTAATCGGCTGATTTCCTGATGCTTCTCGGGGCGCTTCCTCGGGGCCTTACGCGGCTTCTTTTAACTCAATTCTTGTTAATTTGCCGGAGCAGGCTTGGGCGCCTGCCGCGAATCGACCTCTTTCGGCGGGTTGGGCAGCGGCACGATGACCTCGTTCGGGTGGGTGAGGTTCAGCATGGCCCGCGCCCGCTCGTCCAGCATATCCGGGTCCAGATTGTCGTCGCGCAGCAGCTGCGCGCGGCGCTCCATCCGCTGGCGCTCGCCCTTGACCTCGTCCAGGGCTTTCTGGGCCTCGGAGATTTCCGATTGGAGATGGCGGAGTGCGATGACACCCCGGTCCCCCTGGACGGCGTAATAGATGAAGTAAGCCACGATCGAGGCCCCGATCGCAGGCCCGATCACCTGGCGAAGCACGCTCTTGGCCGCACGGGCCAAGAAATCGGTCATGGATGTCATCAGCGTCATGAGCCGGATGGAATCATGTTACGGTCAAGCCGTCAATGGGAAAGCGAAGAAGCCGGAGAGAACAGCCACCCCGCTATGACTTTCGCTTAACGTATCGCCAAAGACGAGATGACGCATTTGTGAGCAACGGGTAAATTTTTCCCAAGCATAGGCAATTTTTACCCGCCCGCCCTGTTCGTATATGACTCTCCCCTACTCCTGCGTCCCATCCTCCGGCGGGACCGGGCGGGGGCGGCGCTGGTCGTCGATGGCAACGAAGGTGAACAGACCCTGGGTGACCTTGACCACCTCTTCCGCCGCCCCCTGGTCGGCCGGGCGGCGCGCCCAGGTTTCCACCAGCACGCGGATGGAGGTGCGCCCCACCTTCTCCACCGTGGCAAAGCAGCTCACCTCATCGCCGATCAGCACCGGCTGGTGAAAGCTCATGGCTTCGATGCCCACGGTGGCGACACGGCCCTTGGCCCGCCGCTTGGCCGCGGTGCCGCCGGCCAGATCCATCTGCGACAGGATCCAGCCGCCGAAGATATCCCCGTTGGGGTTGGCGTCCGCCGGCATGGCGATGGTGCGCAGGGCCGGACCGCTGTCCAGACTGGCCGCGATGTCCGGCGGCACACCGCCACCATGAAGTTGGTTTCCGCTCATGCGTTCCCCTTTCGTCAAAAAAGCGCCGACAAAAGATGGGCGTGCGTTTATACAACATCCAGACAAAGCCACCGCCGCCCACCGGCTGGCAGCTATGCCGGTTGACGCTTGCGCTGACAAGACGACATTCCTATCATCACCGCCCATGAGCGATCTTTTCGAGAACACCGGCCGCGCCGCCGACAGCTATTCCGCCCAGGACATCGAGGTTCTGGAGGGGTTGGAGCCGGTGCGCCGCCGCCCCGGCATGTACATCGGCGGCACCGACGACCGCGCCCTGCACCATCTGGTGGCCGAGGTGCTGGACAACGCCATGGACGAGGCGGTGGCCGGATTCGCCAGCCGCATCGATCTGGAACTGGCATCCGACGGCACGGTGACGGTGCGCGACAACGGCCGCGGCATCCCGATTGACGATCACCCCAAATACCCCGGCAAATCGGCGCTGGAGGTGATCCTGACCACGCTGCATTCGGGCGGCAAGTTCTCCAACAAGGTCTATCAGACCTCGGGCGGGCTGCACGGTGTCGGGTTGTCGGTGGTGAACGCGCTCACCGACCGTCTGCGGGTGGAGGTGGCCCGCGACCGCCAGCTTTACACCCAGGATTACAGCCGCGGCGTACCGCAGGGGCCGCTGGCCCGCCAGGGCACGGTGAACAACCGCCGCGGCACCACCGTGCGCTTTCACGCCGACCCGGAAATCTTCGGCGAGCAGGCCCGGTTCGAGCCGCACCGGCTCTACCGGCTGGCGCGGTCCAAGGCCTATCTGTTCCGCGGGGTGGAAATCCGCTGGAGTTGCGACCCGGCGCTGCTGGCTCCCGACGCCGCCACCCCGGCGCAGGAAACGCTGCATTTCCCCGGCGGTCTGCTGGATTACCTGAACGCCTCGCTGAAGGACCGCAAGACCCTGACCCCCTCCCCCTTCGCGGGCGAGGTGGAGTTCCCCAACGGCCAGGGCCGGGTGGAATGGGCGGTGGCGTGGCCGGAGGATGACGAGGGCTTTTCCCACACCTATTGCAACACCGTGCCCACCCCCCAGGGCGGCACCCACGAAGCCGGGCTGCGCGGTGCGCTGACCCGCGGGGTCAAGGGGTACGGTGATCTGGTCAACAACAAGCGGGCCGGGCAGATCACCGCCGACGACGTGATGGGCGAATGCTGCGTCCTGCTGTCGCTGTTCATCCGCGAACCGCATTTCCAGGGCCAGACCAAGGACAAGCTGGTCACCCAGGAAGCGCAGAAACTGGTGGAAGCGGCGGTCAAGGACCATTTCGACCACTGGCTGTCCGGTGACCCCGCGGCCGCCAACGCCCTGCTCGACCGCCTGATCGAAAAGGCCGAGGAGCGGGCCAAGCGCAAGCAGATCAAGGACACGGCGCGCAAGACCGCCACCCGCCGCCTGCGCCTTCCCGGCAAGCTGGCCGACTGCTCGCGCAACAACGCCGACGGCACCGAACTGTTCCTAGTGGAGGGTGATTCCGCCGGCGGCTCCGCCAAACAGGCGCGCAACCGCGAGACTCAGGCCATCCTGCCGCTGCGCGGCAAGATCCTGAACGTCGCCAGCGCGTCCGCCGACAAGATGAAGGCCAATCAGGAACTGAACGATCTGGTGCAGGCGCTGGGCTGCGGCGTGGGGAAGGATTTCTCCACCGACAAGCTGCGGTACGAGCGCGTCATCATCATGACCGACGCCGATGTGGACGGCGCCCACATCGCCTCGCTGCTGATGACCTTCTTCTACCGCGAGATGCCCGGACTGATCCATCAGGGGCATCTTTATCTGGCCCTGCCGCCGCTCTACCGCCTGAGCCATGGCGGCAAGTCGGTCTATGCCCGCGACGACGCCCACAAGGACGAGCTGATGGGGCGCCTGTTCAAGGGCAAGAAGGTGGACATCAGCCGCTTCAAGGGGCTGGGCGAGATGATGCCGCAGCAGTTGAAGGAAACCACCATGGACCCGTCGCGGCGCACGCTGCTGCGGGTGGTGGTGCCCAACCCCGCCGATCCGGAGGAAAAGGCCGAGGTGGACCGCACCCGATCCCTGGTAGAAAGCCTGATGGGCCGCCGTCCGGAACTGCGCTTCCAGTTCATCCAGGACAACGCCCGCTTCGTCAGCGACATCGACGTTTAAGGAACACCATCATTTTTGGCCCCTCCCCTATCATTTCATAAAAAAAGAAGGAGGTTTGGAGGTGCCAACCTCCAAGCGGGGCCGGGGCGGCAGCCCCATAGGCG
>CALBDS010000035.1 GCA_937927415.1 uncultured Rhodospirillaceae bacterium | reverse complement strand
CATTCCATCATGTTAGCGCCTATGGGGCGATGCCCCAAACCCCCTTTTCTTTTATGGACAAAAGAAGGGGCGGTTTGGAGGCGCCAGCCTCCAAGCGGGGTCGGGGCGGCAGCCCCGCTCTCAAATCCCGCTGCCGTCCCGTTCGTGATCCTTGAACAGGCGGTTGAGGATCAACCCTTCCAACTCGGCAAAGGCCGCCGAGCCGCGCACCCGCGGGCGGTCGAGGGTGACCGGCAGGTCCAGCGCGATGTTTCCGTCCTCGATCAGCAGGATACGGTCGGCCAGCGCCACCGCCTCGCCGACGTCATGGGTGACCATGACCGCGGTAAAGCCCTGATTCAGCCACACCCGTTCGATCAGGTGCTGCATGGAGATGCGGGTCAGCGCGTCCAGCGCCCCCAGCGGCTCGTCCAGGATCAGCACGCGGGGGCGGCTGACCAGGGCGCGGGCCAGCGCCACCCGCTGCCGCTGGCCGCCGGACAGCACCGCCGGCCAGTCCCGTTCCCGGCCCGACAGCCCCACTTCCTGCAAGGCGCGTTCGGCGGCGGCGCGGCGGTTGCCGGGGCGGCCCGACAACCCCACCGCCACATTGTCCACCACCCGGCGCCAGGGCAGCAGGCGCGCTTCCTGAAACATGGTGCGGGCCAGGGGGTTCAGCCCGTCCAGACGCTCATCGCCGAACCAGATTTCGCCGCCGTCGGGCTTTTCCAGCCCGGCCAGCAGACGCATCAGCGTGCTCTTGCCGCAGCCCGACCGGCCGATAACGGCGATGAACTCGCCCGGCTGGATCTTCAGGCCGATATCGTTCAGCACCCGCTTCTCACCGAAGCTCTTGCCCAGGTTCCACAGCGACACCGGCACCCCGGCAACGCCGGTGGGGGCGTGGTCGTCGGCGGGCAGTTCAAAGGCGGCGGGGGCCGCGTCGGGCACCAGGGGCGCCCCGCCCGCCGGGTTGAGGGATGCCGCCAGCAAGGACATCAACATCAGCACAGTCTCCGGTCGTCAAAACGGACATCAGTGATTCTGGAAGGACGGGTGCCATTGCAGGCACAGGCGCTCCAGCCCCCGCGCCAGGCTGTCGGCCAGCTTGCCCAACAGGGCGTAGATGACGATGCTCAGCACCACCACGTCGATCAGCATGAAATCCCGCGCGTTCATCGCCAGATAGCCGATGCCGGAGGTGGCGGCGATGGTCTCGGCCACGATCAGCGTCAGCCACATGATGCCGAAGGCATAGCGCAGCCCCACCAGCACCGACGGCAGGGCGCCGGGCAAGATCACCTGCACGAACAGATCCCAGCGGGACATGCCATAGGTGCGGCCCATCTCGATCAACTGCCGGTCCACCGTGCGGATGCCGTGGAAGGTGTTGAGGTAGACGGGGAAGAAGACGCCCAGCGCCACCAGGAACAGCTTGGCTTCCTCGTCGATGCCGAACCACAGGATGACCAGCGGGATCAGCGCCAGATGGGGCACGTTGCGCACCATCTGCAATGTGCTGTCCAGCAGGGTTTCCGACAGCCGCGACAGCCCGTTCGACAGGCCGAGCACGAAGCCGATGCCGCCGCCGATGGCAAAACCCGCCACCGCGCGCAGGAAGCTGATGCGGATGTGCTCGGCCAGTTCACCCGACCACGCCATGCGCCACCCCGCTTCCAGAACGGCGCTGGGCGCCGGCAGGACGCGGGAGGAGAGCACACCGCTTTGAACCGCCCCTTGCCAGACGGCCAGCAGCACGGCGGGAACCAGCCAGGGCAGAAGCGCGCGAAGAGCTGTTTTCACGATGGTATCCCCTCCCCTTTTCATCGTCAGGACGCCGATGCCGCCAGCGGGAACCCCTCGTTGGAGACGTTGCCGTTGTGGGGGTTGAAGTACACGGCCGGGGTCGGGCGCCCGGCGCTTTCGGTGCGGTTGCCCAGCCCCAGTTCAGGGAACAGCAGTTCCGCCACGCGATAGGCTTCCTCAAGGTGCGGGTAGCCCGACGCCACGATGGTGTCGATGCCGAGATCCTGATATTCGCGCAGGCGCGCGGCCACCGTCTTGGGGTCGCCCACCAGCGCCGTGCCGGCACCACCACGGACCAGACCGACGCCGGCCCACAGGTTGGGGCTGATTTCCAGCGCGTCACGCCGCCCGCCGTGGAGCACCGCCATCCGCTGCTGCCCCACCGCATCGGATTCCTCGCGGAAACGGCGCTGGGCCTCGGCGATCGTCTCGTCGGACAGGTGGCTGATGAGCCGGTCGGCGGCGGCCCATGCCTCCTCC
This sequence comes from uncultured Rhodospirillaceae bacterium, assembly GCA_937927415.1. GTDB lineage: Bacteria > Pseudomonadota > Alphaproteobacteria > Azospirillales > Azospirillaceae > Azospirillum. The sequence continues at coordinate 6,601 of CALBDS010000035.1, read as the reverse complement.
TCCGTCTCGCGCACGATCAGGTGCAGGCGCAGGCCGTAGCGCAGGGTCCGGCCCAGCTTGGCGGCGCGGGCCTTCACATCCTCGATCTTTTCGCGCACCTGCTCCGGCGGTTCGGCCCAGGTCAGATAGGCGTCGAGCTGTTCGGCAGCCAACTGGTGGGCGGCGGGCGACGAGCCGCCGAAATAGAGCGGCGGATAGGGCCGCTGCACCGGCGGGAACAGCAGCTTGCCGCCCTCCACCTTCAGATGCTTGCCATCGAGATTGACGGTTTCGCCCTGAAGCAGGCCGCGCAGGATGGTCAGGAATTCACCCGCGTGCTCATAGCGTTCGTCGTGGCCGAGGAACAGCCCGTCACCGGCCAGTTCCTGCGGCGCCCCGCCGGCCACCACATTGATAAGCAGGCGGCCTTCCGACAAGCGGTCCAGCGTCGCCGCCTGCCGCGCCAGCAGCGCCGGGCTGGTGACGCCGGGGCGCAGCGCCAGCAGGAAGCGCAGGTTGCGCGTCTGCGGAATCAGCGAAGCGGCGGTGATCCACGGATCCTCCATCTGCCGCCCGGTGGGCACCAGAACGCCGAAATAGCCCAGACGGTCGGCGGCCAGCGCCACGTCACGCAGGTAGGTGTTGGTGACCGGGCGGTGCCCGATGTCCGACCCCAGATAGGGGCCGTCGCCGCTCGTGGGCAGAAACCACAGGAAATCCAGAGACTTGTTGGCATTGGCGGTCATGTGCGTGTCCTTCGGGTCTTGCGAAAGGTTTTTCTGGATCGTCGGGAATGGGGGCCGGTGGTCACGACTTCGGCGGGGTCCACACCGTATCGCGGATGGTCAACCGCTTCGGGATCAGGCCCAGTTCGGCAAAGGTGTCGGCGATGCCCTGCTGGGTGCGGATGTGCTCCTCCTCCACCGGGCCGACGCGGTAGGACGAGCGGGCGGCGGCCACTTTCTGCACCGCCAGGTCGATGCCGTTGACGCGGGCCAGGATCTCCGCCACGGCGTCGATGTTGGCCTCGGCCCAGGCGCCGGCTTTGTCCAACTCTTCCAAAAGGATGGTCAGGATCTCGGGATTGGCTTGGGCAAAGGCGCGGCGGGCCAGGAAGAAGCTGGAGCTTTCCACGATGCCCTCGGCGGTGGTCAGCACCCGCACGCCCGACTGGTGTTCGGCAAGCGCGAAGTATGGATCCCAGATGGCCCAGGCATCGACGCTGCCGCGTTCGAACGCGGCGCGGGCGTCGGCGGGCGACAGGTTGACCGGCTGGATGTCCTTATAGGTCAGGCCGCCGCGCTTCAGCACCTCCACCACGATGTTGTTGGCGTTGGAGCCTTTGACGAAGGCCACCTTGCGGCCCTTCAGATCGGCCAGGGTCTTGATGGGGCCGTCGTCCCTGACCAGCACCGCCGAGACCCGCCCAAGGTTGGCGTGGCGTCCCACGTACAGCAGGTCGGCCCCCGCCGCCTGAGCGAAAATCGGCGGGGTGTCGCCGGTGGTGCCGAAATCCAGGCTGCCCACGTTCAGCGCCTCCAGCAGCGGCGGGCCGGAGGAGAACTCGGTCCAGGTCACCGTCACCCCCTTGGGCGCCAGCCGCTGTTCCAGCGCCCCCGTCCCCTTCAGCAGCAGGAGCGGCCCGGTTTTCTGGTAACCGATGCGCACGGTGACCGGATCGGCCGCGTGGGACGGCAGAGCCAGAGCGCCGGCCGATGCCGCGACGGCCACCACCGCCAGGAAACGGCGGACGAAGCGGCGGCGGCCAAGATGAGAGAAAAAGGCGGACGGCATCAAAAACACCTCACGCGAATGGAAAAATCCGGTGAGAGCAGACATTGCACACATCATGCCAATGTTGAATTTTCTCATTTATCGCTGAATCAGTGTGTTTTTCGGACGCAAAAACACACAACCCGCACTTCCGATGGTGGTGGAACAGCATGGTCTGCTGCCACCTGTTGCCCTGGCAGCATCGCAGAAGAATGCGCGCGTGAAACCATGCCCCCGCATGGAACAAACGGCGAAGCGGGGCTGACGGAACCAGCGGTGTTTTGGAAAGGCGGGGGAACAATCCTTGGTGGGCGCGGGTCCGGCCCTCCCCGACCGGACCCGCGATGGCTGCGACACCCCCGAGTGCGGCAGCCAAAGAACGGCCGCGTGGCAGCGGCCTCTCCCTGGGAAAAAGCATGCGCCGTGCCAGAGGCAAGGTATTGATTTTCAATGACTCATGAATCACAGCACTGTGCGATGAGCAACAACGCTTGCTGCCACATGTTGCTGTGAAAACATAATATCAACAGCTTTATGTGAATGAATTTCCTGGACTCACATATTGTATATCATAATTATAGGAAAAAGACCGTTCCCAAGAGGTTGAGAAAAGGCCGATGATCGTTCAGGGAAACCTCCGGCACGGTGACGCGGTGCCCGCCTTTTCCGCCCGACCCGCCACCCGGGCGCCGTACCGGGCCAGCGCCATGGTGTTTGAGGATCCGGCATCCCGCGCTTTGCTGGAGCGGCTCACGCAACTGGCCCCGTCGGGTGCCGACACGCTGATTATCGGGGAAACGGGCACTGGCAAGGAGTTGGTGGCGCGTTTCCTTCACGAAAACAGCCCGCGCGCGCGCCGCCCCTTCGTGGCGGTCAACTGCGGCGCCATCGCCGAGACTCTGGTGGATTCCGAACTGTTCGGCCATGAAAAGGGGGCCTTCACCGGCGCCATGACCGCCGAGCCGGGATGGTTCGAGGCGGCCGACGGCGGCACCCTGTTCCTGGACGAAATCGGCGAGTTGCCGCTGTCCATGCAGGTCAAGCTGCTGCGCGTGCTGCAGGAGCGGGAGGTGGTGCGCGTCGGTTCCCGCCGGGCCATTCCGGTGAACGTGCGCATCGTCGCCGCAACCAACGTGCGGCTGGATGATGCCGTCGCCTCCGGGCGGTTCCGTCAGGATCTTTTTTACCGCATCAAGGTGGCGGCGGTGGTGCTGCCCCCCTTGCGCGAACGGCCCGGCGACATCCTGCCGCTGGCCCATCATTTCCTATCCGAACTGGGTGGCCGCAGCGGGCGCCCCGGCCTACGTCTGGCACCGGAGGCGATGCAGGCGCTGCTGGATCACCCATGGCCCGGCAACATCCGCGAGTTGGAAAACATCATCCACAGCGCGCTGGTGACCGCCGCCGGCGATGTGGTTTCCCGCCGCGACCTGCCCCTCGATCCCTTCCGCAAGGGGGACATGGGAGCCGCCCCCGGCGCCGCCGAAGCGGTGCGGGACACGCTGAAGGGCGTTTTGGGGCCGCTGTTCGACCAGGGCCACGACAACCTGTTCGGCGTCATCACCGAAGCGGTGATCCAGTCGGCCTATGACTATTGCGGCGGCAACCAGATGCAGACGGCGCGCATGCTGGGCATCAGCCGCAACGTGCTGCGCGGCCACCTCTCGAAACTGGGGCTGGTAGCCCCGCGCAACCGTTAGAGGAACGACAACCCTTGAACTTCGCATATATTTCCAAGGGTTGGTTTTAAAAGTATTATCACGTCATCGTCAATTACGGCACGATCCTGGGCGGCATCGACACCTCGACGCAAGGCGACACCCTGACGTTCGACGGCAGCCAGGGCGGCGCCAAGCTGGGCGGCGGCATCTGGGGGGAGACCGACACGGCGAACCCCACCCACGCCACCATCACCTTCCGCAACGGCATCACCGAGTTCGTTCCGGCTCAGGGGGTGGACGCGGCCTATGACCACAGCACCCGCCTGCGCATCGGCGACCAGCCGTCGGTGACCTTCAGCGACCTCAACGAGGTGACCGTCACAGCGTCCAACACGGTGACCATCGAACGGGACGGTGAACTGGCACTCTCGACGAACGCCCTGATCAACAGCGACAAGGGTTTCACCAACAACGGCGTCTTCAATCTGGGCCGCCGCATCGCCGTGATCGGCGGATCGGTGCGGGATAACCCCGACGGCACCGGCACCATCATGACCACGGTCGGGTCGGGACAGCACGGCTACATCATCGCCACCGCTAACCGGGCCGACGACTTCTCCAAGATGACCGTGGTTCCGGTGGTGGAAGGGAGGTAATCCCGCTCACCCGATCCCCAGCCGCTCCTTCAACGGTCCGAGGAAGCGGCGGCTGACGGGGATCACCTGCCCGCCCGTGGTGTCGATTTCCGCCAGCCCGTCGCCCAGCAGGCGGATTTCGCGGATCCGGTCGGGGTTGACCAGGAATTGCCGGTGACAGCGCACCAGGGCCGTGCGCTCCTGCAACGTGTGCAGCGACAACTCGGTGAACAGATCCCGACCGTCCGCCGCCAGCACGAACACCCCGCCGGGGCGTGATGCGATGCCCTCCACCTCGTCCAGCTTCAGCAGCAGGATGCGGTTGAGGCCGGTGCAGGGGATGTGCCGCAGGGGATCGGGGCTTTTCAGCGGCGTCATATCCTGCGGCGCCCGGTCCCGGCGCAGGCGGCACAGCGTCTTGTCCAGCCGCGCCGGGTCCAGCGGTTTCAGCAGATAGTCGAAGGCGTGCTCCTCGAACGCGCGGACGGCGTAATCGTCATGGGCGGTCAGGAACACGATGCGCGGCATCCGTTCGGGATCCAGCATTCCCACCATCTCCAGCCCGCTGATGCGCGGCATCTGGATGTCGAGAAACACCACGTCGGGGGACAGGCGGTTGATGGCGCCGATGGCCTCCACCGCGTTGGCCGCCTCCCCCACCACCTCCACATCCGCCGCCCCGTCCAGGGCGCGGCGCAACTCGTCGCGGGCCAGCGGCTCGTCATCGACGATCAGGATCTTCATGAGCGCACCGCCTCCGCAACAGGGGCATTTTCCAAGGGCAGCCGCAAGGTGACGCGGGTGGACATGTCCGGCTCGCACGCGATGTCCACGCCCCAGCCGTCGCCGTAGCGGTCGCGCACCCGCCGGTCAACGATGGCCATGCCCAGCCCGTCGCCGCCGGGCTTGGGATCGTACAGGCCGGCGTTGTCCTCCACCGTCAGCCGCAGCGCATCCCCGTCGGCCGCCGCGGTGATGCGCACGTGCCCCGGCCCCAGAAGCTGGGAGGTGCCGTGCTTGATGGCGTTCTCCACCAGCGGCTGGAGCGAGAAAGCGGGCAGCAGCCCCCCGCGCAGGGCGGGGGGAATGTCGATGTCCACCGTCAGCCGGTCGGCGAAGCGGGCCAGCTCGATCTGGAGATAGGCGTTCACATGCTCCACCTCGTCCGCCAGGGTCACCAACTCGCTGGGACGCTTCAGGTTCTTGCGGAAGAAGGTGGACAGGCTTTGCACCAGCATCCGCGCCCGTTCCGGGTCGATGCGGATGACGGCGGAAAGGGTGTTGAGCGCGTTGAACAGGAAATGCGGGTTGACCTGGGCGTGCAGCAGCTTGATTTCCGACTGGGCCAGCAGCGCCTTTTGCCGTTCGTAGCGCCCGGCCAGGATCTGGCCGGACAGCAGCTTGGCGATCCCCTCCCCCAGCGTGCGGTTGATGGTGGAGAAGATGCGGGTCTTCGGCTCGTACAGCTTCACGGTGCCGATCACCTGCCCCTCCTCCCCCGCCAGCGGGATCACCAGGGCGGCCCCCAGCCGGCAGGTGGGGCTGATGGAACAGCGATAGGCCACCTCGTTGCCGTCGGCGTAAAGCACCCGGTTCTCGGCAATGGCCCGGTGGGTCATGGGCGAGGTGATGGGGGTGCCCGGCAAATGGTGGTCGTCCCCCAGCCCGATGAAGGCCAGGATCTTGTCGCGGTCGGTGATGGCGACCGCCCCCACCCCGGTTTCCTCGTAGATGATGCGGGCCACCCGCATGGAGTTTTCCCGGTTGAACCCCTCGCGCAGCACCCCGTCGCAGCGGGCGGCGATCTGCAGCGCCTTGGCGGAAAAGGCGCTGGACTGCCGCTCGGCCAGCGCCCGCCGGTCCACCAGGATCAGCATGAACAGGGCAGCGCCCAGCGTGTTGGCCACGATCATGGGGGCGGCGACCACCTGCACCAGATGCACCGCCGCCGGGAACGGCCGGGCCACGGCCAGGATGATGAGCATCTGGGTGATTTCGGCCACCAGCGTCACCGCCCCGATGCGCCACGGGTCGAACAGCGGCTCCACCGTGCCGCGGCGGATGAAGTGGCGATGGACCAGCCCGCCGATCAGCCCCTCCGCCACCGTGGACAGGGCGCAGGCCACCGCCGACATGCCGCCCAGCGAATAACGGTGCAGGCCCCCGGTCAGCCCCACCGCGAACCCCACCGACGGCCCGCCGAGAATCCCCCCCAGCACGGCACCGATGGCGCGGGTGTTGGCGATCGAATCGTCGATCTGCAGCCCGAAATAGGTGCCCATGATGCAGAAGATGGAAAAGATGCCGTAACAGGCCAGCTTGTGCCGCCAGCGCACCGTCACCCGCATCACCGGGCGGAACAGCAGGGTGCGGCTCAGCAGATAGGCGATCACCAGATAGACGCACATCTGCTGAAGCAGCGACAGAACCAGGGTGAACGGTTCAAGCGTCATAGCGATCCCCAAACAAAAAGGGGGAGGGAGGAGCGGGGTGCTCCTCCCATATGCGCTAGGATAAGATATCAAGCAGGTGGTCAATCTGAGACTTGCGTTT
>CALBDS010000034.1 GCA_937927415.1 uncultured Rhodospirillaceae bacterium | reverse complement strand
CAGATCTGCCCCGCCCCATTCAACATCATTCCATCATGTTAGCGCCTATGGGGCGGTAGCCCCGCTCTCCCCCTTAAATCTTAATCGACCGCGCAAAATCATTCACCGCCTTCTGTGCGGCATCAATATCACGCCGGGCAGCCGTCAACTCTTTCGCCAGAGCGTCCAACCGGTTTTCCTGCTCGCCCATCTTGGCCAGGGTGCGTTTGGAAAGGTCGCTGTCCTTGGGCAGGGCGGCGAGGTTGTCGCGCAGCCGGTCCTGTTCGGTGGTGATCTCGGTGCGTTCCTTTTCCAGGGCCGCGGCACGGCGCTGGTGCTCGGCCAGGGTGACGCGCAGGGCGGCCAGCCGGTCCAGCGCCTGTTTCAACGCCGCGGGAAGGGCGCGGCCCGTCACCTGGGCGGAAATCTGCTCGGCGGTCAGGTCGGAGAGGGTCACCCGTTCCAGCCGCGGACGCTCCAGGGTGACGGCCAGGGTGGCGGTGCCCCCCGCCGGCACCGTCACCGGCAGACGGTAGGCGTCGGGCGTGGTGTCCGGGGTGATCCCCGCCGGTTCGGCCAGGGTCCAGCCGACGCGGCGCGGGTGCTCAATGATGACCGTCCGCTCTTCTCCCACCGAGCCGGCGATGGTGTAGGTGGTGGTCTGCCGGTCGGTGACGGTCAGGTTCAGCACCCCGTCGGCGGCGGTGACGGCGCTGATGGTCTGGCCCGGCTGTTCGGCGCGGTCGATGCGCAGCTTCTGGTCCAGGGCGAAGCTCAAAAGCCGCGTGTCGCCAGCCGGAACCGCGCCCAGACGGGCATCGCCCACATAGGACACCGCCCCGCCGTCCGCCGTGCGTTCATAAAGGGTCAGCACCCCCGGCGGCAGGCTGATGGCGCCCGAGCCGCCGTTGTCCAGCCGCACCGAATCCAGCGGGTGGCGCGGGTGGGTCGCCGGCTGGAACAGATCGACGCGGGTGACCGGCACGCTGCGAGCGACGATGGGCAGCATCAGCGATTCGCCGCTGGCCAGGGTGACCGGCTGCGGCGCGCGGAACACCACCTGGGACGTGGCTTCGGTGCTGTCGGCGGCGGCAAGCTGGGCCGGGGCCGGGGTTTCCGCGCGCTGGGCCATGGCGCGGGCCGCCGGGGCCGGCATGGGCGGGGGCGGGGCGGCGGCCACCACCGGCGCGCGGGCCTTGGCCGCCTGATCCTCCGCCTGGAACCCGGATCCGGCGGGCAGGGGCACGGTGCCGCCGTCGGTCTTGGGCAGGATGCGGCCCAGAACCTCCACCGGCACCTCGGGGCGGGTGACGAAGTAGCTGTCGTACAGCGCCTGGCGGAAGGTGACGGGGTTGCCGGACACCACGGTCAATTCCACCCCGGACCAATCGCCGCCGCTGCGGTTTTCCAGAACCGCCCAGCCCTGGAGATCGCCGCTGGATGCCCCCTTGGCCGGCAGGGTCAGGCGGTAGGTGGCCTTCCACAGCGGCGCTTCGGCGACGAAGGCCACCCGCACCGTGCGCTCGCCGCTGCCGGTGGTGTGAATCCGCAAGGTACGGCGGTCCTGTTCCCCTTGCCGGGCCAGGGCCGCCAGCGCCCGGTTCACCTCGGCCTGTTTGGCCGGATCGTCCAGGGTCAGGCTCTCGGTATCCTCCAGGATCAGTTGCTGCAGCCCGGCTGCGGTCAGCAGGGTGACCCGGTGGCGGGTGGTCGTGCCGCCGTTGTCCACGGTCACGGTTTCCGGCAGCACCGACAGCAGCCGCCCTTCGATGGCGCGGGTGCCGGTGGCGCGGACCTGCGCCCCTTTGAGCGCGTTCAACAGGCTGACCGGGTTGTCCAGCGCGTCGGGGGGGAAGGGCAGGCCGTCGAACACCGTCTTCAGCGGCTCGCCGCCCGGCAGGTCGATGGTGCCGACCCGGCCCGAGTCGTCATAGACCACGATGCTTTTCAGCACGTCGTCCACCTGATCGCGCCGCACGGTCAGCGGCAGCGTGGCATCGCCCGACACGCGGGCCTCATATTCGAAATAGCCCACGCCGCCGGTGGACAGCAGAACGCGCTTCAGCGGCAGGCCATCCCCCGCCGCGTGGGCTGCCGCCGGCAGCGCCAGAAGCACCCACCCCACCGCTGCCGCACCAGAGCGATTCAGGCTCCCGTGGCGTTTCAGGTTCCATGGCATCGGGATTTCCCTTCCCTGATTGTGGTGGCCGTTGGGAACGTGCCCGTTCCGCTGACACTGTGGCGGCAGAAAACGGAAAGAATGGGGCAAATGGACGGAAAGGGGGGTGCGGTTTTGCCGCTGCACTTTTTGCTGGTCAAAAGAGGTGTGCCTGTCATCATTTTGTCCAAAAAGCGAAACGAAGATTAGGTGTGGGGAGGATTTCTGCGGATGGCGTCCATTCGATCGACCTTTGCCGCGGCGTCGGTTTCGCGCCGGGGCGGTGCCCATGCCCGTGCCGTGATCGGCGGGCGTTGGGTGTTCGTGTCCGGCAGCAACGGTTTCGATCAGGACGGCGGCGGCATTCCCGACGACGCGGCGGAACAGGCGCACCAGGCGTTCCGCAATCTTCAGCACGCTTTGAGCGAGGTGGCGGCCGGGTTGGACGATGTGGTCCGGGTCCGGGTTTATGTCGCCGATTCCCGTGATATTCCCCACATCACGCCGGTGATGGGTGATTATTTCGCCGCTTCCTGCCCGGCGCGCAGCCTTGTGACCTGCCCCCTGGCCGATCCGCGGATGAAGATCGAGATCGAAGCGATGGCGCGCCGCTGACGCCTCGGTCGCCCTGTCTTTCCTCCCATGATCCTTAACCCGCCCGCGGCTGCGGCCTGCGGGCAGCATGCGGCCGGCTCCGCCCCGTTCAGCCAGCGCCCCATCATGGAACGCCACAACCCGCCGTCTGCCGAGGGGCGGGTGTTGGAAGCGGGAAAAGATTCCCCCTCCCATCCCGGCGGATGCCGGGCGGGGAGGGGGAAGGCAAGGGGAAGCACCCGGTCACAGCCCGGCCGCTTCGGAGGAAGGTCGGTCCGCGCACACCGCCGTTCGGATCGCGGAAAGGACAGGACAGTCATGGTCTGCGATCCTTGGCACGCGGCATCGTGTGAGGCGTGCCGGGAAGAAATGCAGCGTCCGGCACGCACAGGTTACGGAATGGCTTACGGAGTCGGCACCATCGTGCGCGCCGATTCCAGGTGACGGCGGGCTTCCTGCAACATTTGCTGGTGTTGGCGCAGGGCTTCACGGATCGGCATACGGGGATCGTAAAGACGGACTTCGTTCAGAAGCCGGTCGGCACGGTCCAGATGGGCGATTCGCTGAAGGCAATGGTCAAATGCGCTCATCTCACTGTTCTCCCGTCGTCAATCCGCCTTTTGGGGGGTGTCCCGGCGACAGTCGTGATTAAAGCCGATTAATATGTCTTTCCGATTTCAGGTTTCCGCGTTTTTGGTTTCGTGTGCCATAGCGTCTGTTTCAATCGACACACTCTTTCGCGGCGGCGCGGGAGTGTGTTACAAGCCTGTAACCGATACCGGGCAGACCGCCGGCCCGGTGTCTGGTGCCATGGGCGAGGGGATGGTGATCATGCACATTCTTGCGGTCGATGATGATGAACCGATCCGGGAACTGCTGGCGTCGTACCTGACGGCGGAAGGATTCCGGGTTTCCACGGCGCACGATACGGCGTCGGCGCGCAACGTCCTTGGCAACGATCCGGCGGATCTCGTGGTCTGCGATCTGCGTCTGCCCGATGGCGACGGGCTGGGGCTGGTGCGCCAGATCCGTTCCGAATCCCACATCCCGGTCATCATCCTGTCGTCGAAGGATCAGGACGTGGACCGCATCGTCGGGCTGGAACTGGGGGCGGACGATTACCTGACCAAGCCCTTCAACCCCCGCGAACTGCTGGCGCGCATCAAGGCGGTGCTGCGCCGGGTGTCGGGGGAAAGCCGCCCGGCCCGTTCGGCGGAAGAGCTGCGGGCGGTGGTGCAGTTCGCCAATTGGGAATTGGACCTGACCGCCCAGCGGCTGCGCGGCCAGGACGGGCGGGAGGTGGAATTGACCAAGGCGGAATTCGGCCTGCTGGCCGCCTTCGTCAAGCGGCCCCAGCGGGTGCTGACCCGCGACCAGTTGCTGGATCTGACCCGCGCGGATGGGGCGGAGGTGTTCGACCGTTCCATCGACGTGCTGATCCTGCGCCTGCGCCGCAAGATCGAAGCGAACCCGAAAGAGCCGCGCATCATCAAAACCGAACGCGGCGCCGGTTACGTGTTTGATTCGAAGGTCCGCACCGTTTAGCCTTCTCTGCCGAAACGCCGGATTCAACCGGTCGGAGCAGGGGGAGGAGGACGGCATGGGCGCGCCCATCGACTTCTATTTCGACTTTGCATCGCCGTACGGTTATTTCGCCAGCCTGCGCATCGACGCCATCGCCGCCCGCCACGGGCGGGAGGTGGCATGGCGGCCCATTCTGTTGGGGGCGGTGTTCAAGGTCACCGGCATGAAGCCCAACATGCAACAGCCGTTGCGTGGCGATTACCTGAAACACGACGTCCACCGCATCGCCCGGCGCGCCGGGGTTCCCTTCACCTGGCCGGCGGTGATGCCGATTCTCGGGGTCAGCGCCTCGCGCGCCTTCTGGTGGCTGGAGGGGCAAGACCCGGCGGCGGCCCGGCGGCTGGCCGGCGCCCTCTATCACGCCCATTGGGGGGAGGGGCGCGACATCGGTCCGGCGGAAACCGTGGTGGCGATCGCCGCCGCCCAGGGATTGGACGCGGGTGCGGTGGCCGCCGCCCTGCAGGACCCGGCGGTCAAGGACCGGCTGCGCCAGGAAACCGACCGGGCCATCGAACGCGGCGTGTTCGGCGCGCCCTTCATCATCGTCGATGGCGAACCCTTCTGGGGATCGGACCGGCTGGATATGGTGGACGACTGGCTCGGCACCGGCGGGTGGTAATAAGCCACCTCATCAAAAGCCCGCGCATCGGAAAGGGGGACAGGGTATAAGGGGGGCCTGTTCAGCCCCTGCCACTTTTCCCATGGAACAGTCCCTTAACGACCGCCGCCCAAAGGCCGCCACCAACGCGCCCGCGCCGACGCCGCAGCATCATCCTCCCCGCCGCTCCTGGCTGGCGGGGGCAGTGCTGACCGCGATGCTGCTGGGGCTGATTTCGCTGTCGATCCGTTCGGTGTCGGGGGATCTGGCCTTTGTCCTTCTGGGATCGGTGGGCGTGGTGGTGGGCATCTTCCATGCCCTGTTTCCCGGCAGCCAGTTCTTTACCCTGGCGCTGGCCAACTTCATCGGCGTGTACGCCTGCGTTTATGTCTTTTTCCTGGAAAGCAATTTCCACGACATATCCGCGCTGGCCGGGGCCATCGGCTTCGCCTTGCCGCTGGCGGCGTTCCTGGGCGGGGCGTGGTGGCGGGCCAAGGACATCCGCAGCATCGTGCAGTCCCGCCGCATCCGCCACGCCAGCATCGACCGGATCTTTCTGTGGATGGCGCCGGTGTGGGGGATCGGGGCGCTGACCTTCCTGATTCCCGGCCAGGGGGTGGATCACGACCTTCTGAACGAGCTGTTCGTGATCTCCATGTCGGCCATCGGGCTGGTGGTTCTGTTCGTCAGCCGGGACATCGCCATTTTCCTGCTCGACGCCGGGCTGCTGTTCGAAGGCTTCTTTCAGCAGGCGCAGCGGCTGGTGCTGCCGGCTTTCGCCTTTCTTACTTTCTATTCCCTCATCATCATCATGTTCGGCGCGATCTACACCATTATGGATCGCTTTATGTCCGAGCCGAATTTCATCGTCGATGGTGTGCGACGCGATATGACCCTGCCCGAGGGGCTGTATTTTTCCCTCGTCACCTTCGCTACCGTTGGTTACGGTGATATCTATCCTGTCACCGGAACGGTGCGGATCGTCTGTGCCATCGAGATCATCCTGGGGGTGTTGTTGCTGCTGTTCGGCTTCAGCGCCATCATCCGCCACACACAGCCGCGCGACGGGCGGGATCACCATGACCCGCTCTGAACGCATGGAAACACCACAGTGCGGAAACCTTTCCGTAACGGCAGCGTGGAAAACTGGCCGCTGACGCCTGAAGATTTCTGCATTCCCGCAGAACCGGAGGAAACATGAGTTTGGGAACCGAGCAGATCACCAACTGGATGCAGACCTTCCGTTGGATTGTGAAGCTGATCCGCGACGATTTCGGCATCGATGAGAAGATCCTGACCCGGAACGCCGTTCTGGATGAGGTCGGCCTGACCTCCGAGCAGCTTGAGCAGGTTCTCGACTTCATCGCCGAAGCGTTCGAGGTCACCTTCCCCGACGACACTCTGGACGAAGTGGTCCACCTGGAGGACCTGTGCATGCTGGTCAGCTGGATGAAGGGTTTCTACAAGAAGCCCGATTTCGTGACTTCCGGTTTCGAGATCCAGTGCCGGGAAGCCAACGAGATGACGGCCTAAGCGGGGGATATCCCTTCCGTGACCCTGCATCTCATCAAGCTGGCGGTTGGGGTGCGCGACGTGGAGCATCTCGCCGCCGTCCAGGCACCCCGTTCGGTGGAGCGCACCGGCGGTGTCCGCGCGGTGCCGGTCCATACCCGCCAGACACCCAAGCGGGCCGCCGATCTTCTGCCCGGCGGTTCGCTCTATTGGGTGATCCGCGGTTCGGTCGCCGCCCGCCAGACATTGCTGGATCTGGAAAGCGGGACCGACAGTGACGGCGATCCCTTCTGCCGCATCTGGGTCAACGCCGCCATCATCCCAACCTGCCCCCTGTCCCATCGCCCGTTTCAGGGCTGGCGCTATCTGGCGCCGGAGGCTGCTCCCGCTGACCTGACGGGCGGCACTGATGGCGATCTTCCGGCGGATTTGGCGTCGGAATTGCGTGACCTGGGTCTTCTGTGACGGTTAAGGCATTGATCTGAAAGGTTTTTCAAAAAACCGTCACGAGGGGCGAAAAAAGGAGTTGCGCGGGTTCGGCTTGGCGCCTATAAACCGGCCACCGCAGCGACGGCGGCGC
>CALBDS010000033.1 GCA_937927415.1 uncultured Rhodospirillaceae bacterium | reverse complement strand
TCTCTGAATCACACCGAGATTCCTCTCGTCCACCCTTATCCTAGCGCATATGGGGTGCTCCTCCCTCCCCCTTTGTACTCCGAAAATCAGGCGTCGGGACGGTAGTTCGGCGACTCGTTGGTGATGGTGATGTCGTGAACGTGGCTTTCGCGCAGGCCCGCGTTGGTGATGCGCACGAACTCGGCGTTCTGGCCCATCTCGGCGATGGTGGCGTTGCCGGTGTAGCCCATGGCGGCGCGCAGGCCGCCGACAAGCTGGTGGATCACCGCCGACACCGGCCCCTTGTAGGGCACGCGGCCTTCCACACCTTCCGGCACCAGCTTCATGGTGGACACTTCCTGCTGGAAGTAACGGTCCGCCGAGCCGCGGGCCATGGCGCCCACCGATCCCATACCGCGGTAGCTCTTGTACGAGCGGCCCTGATACAGGATGACCTCGCCCGGGCTTTCGTCGGTGCCGGCGAACAGGCTGCCCAGCATGGCGCAGCTCGCCCCCGCCGCGATGGCCTTGGCCAGATCGCCGGAATACTTGATGCCGCCGTCGGCAATCACCGGAATCCCGTGCTTCTCGCAGACCTCGACCACATCCATGATGGCGGTCAACTGCGGCACGCCGACACCGGCGATGATGCGGGTGGTGCAGATGGACCCCGGCCCGATGCCCACCTTGATGGCGTCGGCGCCGGCGTCGATCAGCGCCTGGGCCGCCGCCCCGGTGGCGACGTTGCCGGCCACCACCTGGGAATAGCTGGGCAGCTTGCGCACGGCGCGGATCTGGTCCAGCACCTTCGACGAATGGCCGTGGGCGGTGTCCACCACCAGCACATCGACACCGGCGTCGAACAGCGCCTCGGCCCGGCGCAGCCCGTCGGGGCCGGTGCCGGTGGCCGCGGCCACGCGCAGGCGGCCCTTTTCGTCCTTGCAGGCGTTGGGATAGGCCTGGGCCTTTTCGATGTCCTTGACGGTCATCAGGCCGATGCAGCGGTAATCCTCATCCACCACCAGCAGCTTTTCGATGCGGTGCTGGTGCAGCAGGCGCTTGGCCTCGTCCTGGCCCACGCCCTCGCGCACGGTGACCAGCTTCTTGGTCATCAACTCGCTGACCGGCTGCTTGGGATCGTTGGCAAAACGCACGTCGCGGTTGGTCAGGATGCCCACCAGCGTGCCGGTGCCGCGGGCGTCCATGCTTTCCACCACCGGAATGCCCGAAATGCGGTAGGCCGACATAAGCTGCAGCGCGTCGGCCAGGGTGGCGCCGGGGGTGATGGTGATGGGGTTGACCACCATGCCGGATTCGAACCGCTTGACCTTGCGGACCTCTTCGGCCTGACGCTCGATGTCGAGGTTGCGGTGGACCACGCCGATGCCGCCGGCCTGGGCGAGAGCGATGGCCAGTGCGCTTTCGGTCACCGTGTCCATGGCCGACGACAGAAGCGGAATGCCCAATTCGATGGACTTCGTGAGCCGCGTGCGCGTGTCCACATCGCCGGGCAGCACCGACGACGCCGCCGGCACCAGAAGAACGTCGTCAAAGGTCAGTGCTTCGCGGATTTTGGTGTCGCGCGCCATGGCCCCTCTCCTGCAAAAATTCGCGGCACTATACACAACACATCGGGCTTGTGAAGGTGCCAGACCCACTATCCCTCGGGTCCGGCCCCGCCGCCGGATGCAGCCCAGCCATGCCGTGCGGGCAGGTGCCGCGGGTGCGCGGGGTTATTCCCTGTCCCGGCCGTCTCCATCCCGGTCATCCTCGCCCATCCGCCGCGCGGCCCCGCCGCGGAACCCGGTCGCCACCAGATAGGTTTCCGAGGAATCGGCGCGGCTGGCCGCCGGCTTGGCGTGGCGCACGACGGCGAAATCGCGCTTCAGCCGCTCCAGCAGATCCCGCTCGGCCCCGCCCTGGAACAGCTTGCAGACGAAAGCGCCGCCGGGGGCCAGCACCTCTTCGGCGAAATCATAGGCCGCTTCCGCCAGCCCCATGATGCGCAGATGGTCGGTCTGGGCGTGGCCGGTGGTGGGGGCGGCCATGTCGCTCAGCACCACGTCCGCCGGGCCGCCCAGCGCCGCCTTCAGCCGGTTCGGGGCGGCTTCGTCGAGGAAATCCGCCTGCATGGTGATGGCACCCGGCACCTCGTCCATCTCCAGGATGTCGAGGCCGACCACCTGCCCGCCGCCGGTGCTGCTGTTGGAGCGCACCCGCTCCACCGCCACCTGGGTCCAGCCGCCGGGGGCGGCTCCCAGATCCACCACCCGCCGGCCGGGGGCCAGCAGGCGGAACTTGTCGTCCAGTTGCAGCAGCTTGAACGCGGCGCGGGAACGGAAGCCGCGCTTTTGCGCCTCGGCCACATAGGGGTCGTTCAACTGGCGCTCCAGCCAGCGGGCGGAGGATACCGACCGCTTCTTGGCCGTCTTCACCCGGACGGCGGCTTGACGGCCACCCGGCCGCGAGGAGCGATTCTCTGTCATACTCGTGCGCTTTCCCGTCAGCGGGGCGGCGGTCAGCGCCGCGCACCGCCCATCAGATCCACCAGAATGCCTTCGCGCAAACCCCGGTCGGCGATGCGCAGGCGTTCCACCGGGCAGCAACTGCAGATCGCTTCCAGCACCGCACAGCCGGCGATGACCAGATCCGCGCGTTCCTGCCCGATGCAGGGATGCCGTGCCCGGCCGGCAAAGTCCAGCTTCATCAGATGGCGGATGACCGAACGGGCGTGATCCACCCGCAAATAACTGCCGTCGATGGTGCGGCGGTCATAGCGGCTCAACCCCAGATGCAGGCCCGCAAGCGTGGTCACGGTGCCCGATGTGCCCAGAAGCTGCGCCCCATCCTCTTCCTGATGGCGGCGGATGGCGTTGCGCGCCTCGAACGGTTCGATCTCGGCGATGATGCTTTCCACCATGTCGCGGTACTGGGCCGGGGGAATCCGGTCGCCGCCGTAGCGTTCGGTCAGGCCGATCACACCGCAACGGATCGACACCTGATCCAGCACCGTCGGCACCCCGTCCGGCTCCAGCCGCAGCCACATCAGTTCGGTGGACCCGCCGCCGATGTCGAACACCAGGGCATAGGGAAGGGTGGGATTCAACAGCGGGGCGCAGCCGGCCAGCGCCAGCCGCCCTTCCTCCTGGCTGGAGATGATTTCGATGGCGATGCCGGTTTCCCGGCCCACGATGTCGAGGAAATCGCCGCAGTTGCGCGCCCGCCGGCACGCCTCCGTCGCCACGGCACGGATGGAGGTGACGCCGCGCTTGCGGATCTTGGTGCCGCAGACATGAAGTGCGGCCATGGTGCGTTCGATGGCGGCATCCGACAGCTTTTCGTTCCGGCTGATCCCCTCCCCCAGCCGGACGATGCGGGAAAAGGCGTCGATGACCCGGAATCCGCCCGTGGTGGGGCGGGCGATCAGCAGGCGGCAGTTGTTGGTGCCAAGATCAAGCGCGGCATAGACGGGCCGCGGCGCCGGGGATGTCAATCCCCGAGGCACGGTGCCGCCCACCTCCTTGCCGCTGCAAAGCTCCACCCGCGTTTCTCCTGGCCACCCCGGAACGGGGCCTGTGAAACGTGAAGTGTATCCTTTGCGTCAGCGTCCGCGTACCCTTGCTTTCGGCAAACCCCACCCCTTTTCCCCGCGCCGTGGTGTCGCAGGCGGAGAGCGTGGGTGACTGTTCTTGCAAAAAGCGAAGAGTTTGCAAAGAAACGGCCCCTTTCCGATCGGGGATAAGGGGCCGTTCCGTCTTACCCCTCGATGCGGGAGAAGTCGGCGACGCTGTTCAGCGTGGCGCGGATGCGTCCCAGCAGCCGCAGGCGGTTGATACGCAACGCCGCATCGTCGGCGTTCACCGTCACCTTCTCGAAGAAGGCATCCACCGGACCGCGCAGAGCGGCCAGAACGCCCATGGTGCCGGCGAAATCCTCCCGCTCCAGCAGCGGCCCGGCGCTTTGGGCCGCCGAATCGAGGGCGGCGGACAGCGCCTTTTCCTCGTCCTGGGACAGCAGCGCCGAATCGGGGGCGGCGTCGTGGGCAATGCCGTCCTTCTTCTCTTCGATGCGGACGATGTTGCTGGCCCGCTTGTAGGCGGTCAGCAGGTTCGCCCCGTCCTCCGACCCGACGAAGGCCTGCAAAGCCTGCACCCGCGCCAGCAGACGGACGAGATCGTCTTCCCCGCCCAACGCGAACACCGCGTCGATCAGGTCGTGGCGCACACCCTGGTCGCGCAGCACCACCTTCAGCCGGTCGGCGAAGAAGCCCACCAGATCCTTGGACACGGTGGCGGCATCGGCCAGCCCGTCCACCTGATAGAGCCGGTGCGACGCCTGGAACAGCGCAGTCAGCGGCAGGCGCAGGCGATTTTCCAGGATCAGACGGATGATGCCCAGGGCCGCGCGGCGCAGGGCATAGGGATCCTTCGATCCTGTGGGCTTTTCGTCGATGGCGAAGAACCCGACCAGCGTGTCGATCTTGTCGGCCAGCGCCACCGCCACCGACACGGGTGCGGTGGGGCAGGTGTCGTTGGGGCCGAGCGGCTTGTAATGGTCGGCGATGGCCGCCGCCACGTCCGCCCGTTCGCCCTCGCCGATGGCGTAGTAGCGGCCCATCACGCCCTGAAGCTCGGGGAACTCGCCCACCACGCCGGTGACCAGATCGGCCTTGGCCAGCAGCGCGGCACTGCGCACCGCTTCCACGTCGGCGCCGGGGATGGAATCGGCCATTTCGGCGGCCAGCGTCTGCACGCGGGTCACCTTGTCCGCCACCGTGCCCAGACGGGCGTGGAAGGTGATGTCGGCCAGCGCCGGCACCCGCTCTTCCAGCTTGGTCTTGCGGTCCAGATCCCAGAAGAACTTGGCGTCCGACAGGCGGGCGCGCAGCACGCGCTCGTTGCCGGCCACCACCGCCTTGCCGCCGTCGGCGGTGACCATGTTGGCGACGACGATGAACCGCGGCGCCATGCGGCCCTGGTGATCGAGAGCGGCGAAGTATTTCTGGTGCGTGCGCATGGAGGTGATGAGCACCTCCGCCGGCACGTCCATGAAGGCTTCGTCGATGGTGCCCATCAGCACCACCGGCCATTCCACCAGCCCGCACACCTCGTCCAGCAGCCCGTCGTCGGGGGACAGCACCAGCCCGGCTTCGGTGCACAGGGCCTCGGCGTCGGCCTGGATCTTGCGGCGGCGCTCGGCGCGGTCCAGCAGGACATGGGCGGCGCGCAGCTTGGCCTGATAGTCGGCGAAGGACTCCACCGCGAAGGCATCGGGGGCCAGGAAACGGTGGCCGCGGGTGGTGTTGCCGAAGGCGACCGGCTGTTCGTCACCACCCAGCGCCACGCCACCGGGGATCACCCGCCCGTCGAACAGGGCGATGATGGAATGCAGCGGGCGCACCCAGCGCACGGTGCCGGTGGACCAGCGCATGGACTTGGGCCACGGCAGTTCCGCGGCCACGGCGGTGATGATCTCGCTCAGCACGTCGGCGGTGGCGCGGCCCTTCTTTTCGGTGACCGCGAACCAGAACACGCCCTTGCCGGTGTCGCGCTGTTCGCACTGGTCCAGGCTGCTCAGACCGGCGGATTTCAGGAAGCCCTGCACCGCCTGATCCGGGGCGCCGACGCGCGGCCCCTTTTTCTCTTCCCGCACGTCGGGCTGATGGGCCGGCAGGCCATCGACCACCAGCGCCAGCCGGCGGGGGGTGGAATGGGCCTCGGCGCGGGAGAACTCCAGCCCCGCCGCCTTCAACTTGGCGGTGGTCAGAGCCTTCAGATCCTCGGCGGCCCGCGCCTGCATCCGGGCGGGAATCTCTTCGGAGAAGAATTCGATGAGAAGTTCGGACATGGGGATCACTTCGCTCCCGTCCACGCTTCGCAGCAGGCCTTCGCCAGCGCGCGCACGCGGCCGATATAGGCGGCACGCTCCACGACGCTGATGACGCCGCGGGCATCCAGAAGGTTGAAGAGGTGGGATGCCTTGATGCACTGGTCATAGGCGGGCAGCGCCACGCCCCGGGCCACCAGCGCCTGGCACTCGGCCTCCGCATCCTTGAAATGCTGGAGGAGGGCGTCGGTGTTGGCGTGCTCGAAGTTGTAGGCGGAATATTCCCGTTCCGCCCGCAGGAAGACGTCGCCGTACTTCACGCCCGTGCCGTTGAAATCCAGGTCATAGACGTTTTCCACGCCCTGGACGTACATGGCCAGACGTTCCAGCCCATAGGTCAGCTCGACCGAGATGGGGTCGCATTCGATGCCACCCACCTGCTGGAAATAGGTGAACTGCGTCACCTCCATCCCGTCGCACCACACCTCCCAGCCCAGGCCCCAGGCACCCAGCGTCGGGCTTTCCCAATCATCCTCGACGAAGCGGATGTCGTGCAGGGCGGGATCGATCCCCAGCACCTTCAGGCTTTCCAGATAAAGCTCCTGCGCGTTGGCGGGCGAGGGCTTCAGGATCACCTGATACTGGTAATAGTGCTGCAGGCGGTTGGGATTCTCACCATAGCGCCCGTCCTTGGGCCGGCGGGACGGCTGCACATAGGCCGCGCGCCATTCCCGGTCCGGCCCCAGCGCCCGCAGCGTGGTGGCGGGATGGAACGTGCCGGCCCCGACCTCCATGTCGTAGGGCTGGAGAATCACGCAGCCCTGTTCTGACCAGAACTGGTGAAGCTTGAGGATCAGAGCCTGGAAGCTCAGGGCTTTGGTGTTCGCGCTGGACGGCGCCATGGACGGTCACATGACTTAGAGGTGGGCAAAAGCGCGCGGAACGATACGCGGCGCATCCCGCGGAATCAAGCCGTCACGCTTCAGAATTGCGCCCCCGCCGCCCGGTGTGGCATAAGAAAGCCCGTCATGGTGGAATTTGGGCGACAGCTTGCCGCAGGATCGGGACATGCCGGAAACAGACTGCCTTGCCCGCCCCTGTCCGGACGCGCCCGTTCACACCATCGGGCCCGCTCACACCATCGGGCCCGTTCACACCTTCGGGGAAGAGCGGCAACGGCGCATCGCTACCATCGGCACGCTGGCCGCCCCGCTGGCCGGGACCTCGTCCCAAGGGGCGTGGGAAAACTACAAACCCCTCCTCCTGACCCTGGCTGAACGCCACCGGCTGACGCGGGTGATGGAGATCGGCGGCGGGCGAACGCCCCTTCTCTCGGCCGGCGAGGTCGCCTCCCACGGCATGACCTACACGGTCAACGACATTTCCCACCGGGAATTGTCCCTGGCCCCGCCCTGGACGGAAAAGGCCCATTTCGACATCACCGGCCCGCTGCCCGACGGGTGCCGGGGCACCTGTGACCTGCTGTTCTCCAACATGGTGCTGGAGCATGTACCGTCAGGGGAAGCCTATTACCGCAACATCTTTGCCCTGCTGAAGCAGGGCGGCGTTTCCCTGACCTTTTACCCCACCCTCTACAGCCCCCCCTTTGTCATCAACAGGCTGCTGCCGGAAACCATGTCCCGGCGGCTGTTGACGTGGTTCTTCGAAGACCGCACCGGCGACGGCGTCCCGAAGTTCCCCGCCCGTTATTCCTGGTGCCACGCCACCCGGCGGGCGGAGGAACGCATCCGCCGCATCGGCTTTTCCCATGTGCGCATGGTGCCGTTCTATGGGCACGGGTATTTCGAGAAGATCCCCGTGGTGCGTGGAATCGACGGTGCCCTGCACCGGGCGGCCCAGCGGTTTCAGATCCGCGCCTTGGCCTCCTACGCCTTTTGCATCGCGGTTAAATAACCGCCCCCTCCTCGTCCCTGCCGCTGTGCCATCATGCCCCGCCGCACCGGACGCCGGCGGGACCGGACCCCGTTCCCGCACCTTCCCAACAGTGATACCCTCTTGCTCTATTGACTCAGAGTGGAAGCGCCATAGTTCTGACAAAAGAGAAAGTGCTGCCACACAACCTTCAACAATCAACATAACCTTAACGGGAAGGAATGCTGCCCATGACCACTGTCTCCACCGTCCTGAACACCAAGGGCCGGACCGTCGTCACCATTCTGCCGAGTGAAACCGTGGCGAAGGCTGCGGCTTTGCTGCATGAAAAGCGGATCGGCGCCGTCGTGGTGCGCGATGTGCGCGGCAAGGTGGCCGGCATCCTGTCCGAACGCGACATCGTGCGGGCGGTGGGGCAACGGGGGGCGGATGCCCTGCATCTGCGGGTCGAAGAGCTGATGACCAAGGAGGTGCGGACCTGCAAGCCCGGCGATTCCATCAAGGATCTGATGCAGACCATGACCCTGCGCCGTCACCGTCACGTCCCGGTGTGCGATGACGGCGGCGAGCTGGTCGGCATCGTGTCCATCGGCGACGTGGTGAAGGCCCGCCTGGACGAACAGGCCCACGAGGTGGCGGTCCTGCGCGACATCACCCTGGTGAAGGGCTGACGCGGGGCCGGCTGGCGGCGGGACCGTTTCCCCGGCTCCGCCGCCCCAACGTCCCCGGCTCCGCCGTACCGGCCAAAAAAAGAGAGCGGGAATTACGCGGTCCGCCCCCGATTCCTCTGTTCGTTCCCAGGGCGTCACGCCTGCATAACCGTTCCTTGCTTTTTGCATTGGGTGCCCAAAGGGCCGTTGCCGCATAGGACAGCGCCCATTACCTTTCTATCCGTAAAACAAAAAGCCTGACCGCAAAGACGGCGTTGTTTCAGGACGGGGAAGGAAATCATGGCTCTTGCGACTGTCTCCCTTGAGGACAAGTATGCCCTGGAACAGGGGCGGGTGTATCTTACCGGAACCCAGGCTCTTGTGCGTCTGCCTATGTTGCAGCGCCAAAGAGATCTTGCGGCGGGACTCAACACCGGATGCTTTATTTCGGGATACCGCGGCTCACCGCTCGGAAGTTTGGACCAGAACCTCTGGAACGCCCGAAAGTTTCTCGAAAAGAATCACATCGTGTTCCAGCCCGGCGTCAACGAAGAGCTGGGGGCGACCGCCGTCTGGGGCAGCCAGCAGGTGGGCATGTTCCCCGGCGCCGCCTATGACGGCGTGTTCGCCATGTGGTACGGCAAGGGGCCGGGCGTTGACCGTTCCGGCGATGTGCTGAAGCACGGCAACGCCGCCGGCACGTCGCGCAACGGGGGCGTTCTGGTGCTGGCGGGCGACGACCACGCGTGCAAATCCTCCACCTTCCCGCACCAGTCGGAGCACGCCTTCGTCCACGCCATGATCCCGGAACTGAACCCGGCGGGCGTGCAGGAGATTCTCGACTACGGCCTGATCGGCTGGGCCATGAGCCGCTATTCCGGCTGCTGGATCGCCATGAAGACCATCGCCGAGACGGTGGACAGCTCGGCCTCCGTGGTCATCGATCCCCATCGGGTGCAGCCCGTCCTTCCCGCCGATTTCCCCATGCCCCCCGGCGGGCTGAACATCCGCTGGCCCGACCCGCCGCTGGAACAGGAATACCGGCTGATGAAGCACAAGCTGTACGCCGCTCTGGCGTTCGCGCGTGCCAACCGGCTGGATCAGGTGGTGATTTCCTCCCCCCGCCCGCGGCTGGGCATCGTCACCACCGGCAAATCCTATCTCGACGTGCGGCAGGCGTTGGACGAGCTTGGCATTTCCGAAGCGATGGCCGCCGATCTCGGCCTCACCGTTTACAAGGTCGGCATGCCCTGGCCGCTGGAACGCGACGGCGTGCGCCACTTTGCCGAAGGTCTGGACGAGATCATCGTGGTGGAGGAAAAGCGCGCCGTCATCGAGAACCAGTTGAAGGAACAGCTTTACAACTGGCACCCCGACGTCCGCCCCCGCGTGGTCGGCAAGTTCGATGAAAAGGGCGAATGGATCCTGCCGTCGGCGGGCGAGTTGTCGCCGGCCCAGATCGGCGTGGTGATCGGGCGGCGCCTGCTGGCCTTTGTCGAGCACGAGGGAATCCGCCAGCGCGTCGCCTTCCTCGACGCCCAGGAAAAGCAGAAGGCTCATGTGGCGCGGGTGGCGCGCAAGCCGACCTTCTGTTCCGGCTGCCCGCACAACACCTCGACCGTGGTGCCGGACGGCAGCCGGGCGCTGGGCGGCATCGGCTGCCATTATATGGCGACGTGGCTGGACCGCAAAACCGACACCTTCACCCAGATGGGCGGCGAAGGCGTGCCGTGGGTGGGCCAGGCGCCGTTCACCAAGGAAAAGCACATCTTCGCCAACCTGGGCGACGGCACCTATTACCACTCCGGCATCCTGGCGATCCGGCAGGCCATCGCCGCCAAGGTGAACATCACCTACAAGATCCTGTTCAACGACGCGGTGGCGATGACCGGCGGGCAGCCGGTGGACGGCACGCTGACCGTGCCGGCGCTGGCCGCCCAGTTGGCGGCGGAAGGGGTGAAGCGCATCACCGTGGTGTCGGACGAGCCGGAAAAATACGGCATCGGCGCCGGCCTGCCCCCCTTCACCACGGTCGAGCACCGCGACGACCTGGACCGCGTGCAGCGCGCCATGCGAGAGGAATCCGGCGTCACCGTCCTGATCTATGACCAGACGTGCGCGGCGGAAAAGCGCCGCCGCCGCAAGCGTGGCAAGATGGCGGACCCCGCCCGCCGGGTGGTCATCAACGAACTGGTGTGCGAATCCTGCGGCGACTGCTCGGCGAAATCAAACTGCGTCTCCATCGTGCCGGTTGACACCGAATTCGGGCGCAAGCGCCAGATCGACCAGTCCAGTTGCAACAAGGACATGTCGTGCCTGAAGGGCTTCTGCCCCTCCTTCGTCACGGTCAACGGCGGCACGCTGCGCAAGCCGCAGCCTCTGGGCAAGGACGGCCCCGACGTCAGCGCCCTGCCCCACCCCACCCTGCCCGATATTTCCAAACATCCGTGGAGCATCTATGTCACCGGCGTCGGCGGCACCGGCGTGGTGACGGTGGGCGCCCTGATGGGCATGGCCGCCCATCTGGAAGGCAAAGGCGTCGGCGTGCTGGACATGACCGGGCTGGCGCAGAAGGGCGGCGCCGTCACCAGCCACATCCGCATCGGCACGGCACCGGAGGACATCCACGCCGTCCGCATCGCCGCCGGTGGAGCCGATGCGGTGATCGGCTGCGACATCGTGGTGGCCGCCGCCGGTGACGGCCTGTCGAAGATCGCCGCGGGCCGCACCCGCGCGGTTCTGAACACCCATGAATCCATCACCGCCGATTTCACCCGGCAGCGCGACCTGACCATCCCCGTGACCGATCTGGTGGGCGATGTGGAACGGGCCTGCGGCGGAGCGGAGATGGTCAGCGTGGCCGACGCCACCCGGCTTGCCACCGCCCTTTTGGGCGACAGCATCGCTACCAACCCGTTCATGCTGGGTTTTGCGTGGCAAAAGGGGCTGGTGCCCCTGTCGGCCGACGCCATCCTGCGGGCCATCGAATTGAACGGGGCGGCTGTGGCGATGAACCGCAACGCCTTCAACTGGGGCCGTCTGGCGGCTCACAATCCGGCGGCGGTCGAGGTGGCGGCGGCCCCGGCCCCGCTGGCCGGCGATGTGATCGGCGGCTACCACCGCCTGTCCCAGACGCTGGACGAGGTGGTCGCCCGCCGTGAAGCCTTCCTGACCGACTATCAGGACGCCGCCTATGCCGCCCGCTACCGCAGCATCGTGGACCGCGTGCGGCGGGTGGAGGGTGAACGGGTGCCCGGCGCCACCGGCCTGACCGACGCCGTGGCCCGCAGCCTGTTCAAGCTGATGGCCTATAAGGACGAATACGAGGTGGCGCGGCTCTACACCGAAACCGGCTTCGTCGAGCAGATCGGGCGGATGTTCGAGGGGGATTGGTCGCTGACCTTCCACCTCGCCCCTCCGGCTCTGGGCGAAACCGGCGCGGACGGGGGCGAACCGAAAAAGCGCACCTATGGCCCGTGGATGCTGAAGGCGCTGAAGCTCTTGGCCAAGGGCCGCCGCCTGCGCGGCACGGCGCTGGATCCCTTCGGCTGGCTGCCGGAACGCCGCACCGAGCGGGACCTGATCGTCGCCTTCGAACGCACGGTTGACACGCTGCTGTCCGGTCTGACCCGTGACAACCACGCGGTGGCGGTGGAGATCGCCCGCCTGCCGCTGGACATCCGCGGCTACGGCCCGATCAAGGACCGCGCGGTGACGGCGGCGCGGGCGAAAGAGGCATCGCTGATGATGGCCTTCCACACCCCGGCTCAACCGCAGCCGATGGCGGCGGAATGAGCCGCCGCCGGATGGTTCGGCGGAAGATTTGATGATGATGGGACGGTGGCCCTATAATCGGGGCCACCGTTTTCTTTGGACGTTGGTTCGATGAGCAAGACCTCTGGCACGCCTGCCCCCACCTGCCCCATCTGCGGCCGCCCGTCGGCTGAGGAGACCCGCCCGTTCTGTTCCCGCCGCTGCGCCGATGTGGATCTGGCCCGCTGGCTGGGTGGTGTGTACCGGGTGGAAACCGATGAAAGGGCTGAGGAAAATTTTGACGGTTGAGTGTCTTTTTTCGCTGGACAGGGTGGCCTGACTTCTCTAAAAAGCGCCCCACGATGCGGCTGGCGACGAAATGTCCGCCAGACGCTCTGTGCCCAGGTAGCTCAGTTGGTAGAGCAGGGGACTGAAAATCCCCGTGTCGGCGGTTCAATTCCGTCCCTGGGCACCATTTCCTTACATCGCGCACGCGATTTGGTGACGGGCGAACCGCTCGGACACTTTCCGGCGCCCAGGTAGCTCAGTTGGTAGAGCAGGGGACTGAAAATCCCCGTGTCGGCGGTTCAATTCCGTCCCTGGGCACCACCCCTTCCCATTGAAAAAATTTATGGCTCGGGTGGCGCCGCCCTTACCCACAGGCGGCAAATGGTTTTTCGGCGCGCCGCGCAAAATCCGAAATAAGCCAATAAAGTCAATGTGTTGCGCCGGGCCGCATTTTGCCCAACCGCACAAAATCCGTACAAAACCGCGCCACCCCCTTTTCGTGATCCGCCCTCTTCCCATTGAAAATACCGATGGGTCGGGCATTATTGTACCCCTTACGTTCCCCCCGGCCATGGCGTTTCGACATATCGTTCCCATGTCGAAACGGTCCAGTGTTTCCGCCACTCCGCGCAGGGCCGCTTTTTGCCAACCGTACAAAAACCGTACAACGGCCCGCGGCGAACCCCGCGCCCCGCCTCAGGAAAATAAACCCCGCCGGTTCGGGCGGGGTTTCGGGATTCACAGAAGTGCGGTCCGCTTGCGGGGAAGGTCGAACGGGATCACGAACGGAATTTCGTCGTCCAGGCCGTCGTAACCCGGCGGGGTGTAGCCACCGCCCCCGCCGCCACGCGGGCCGCTGCCGTAGCCCCCGCCCTGACCGTGGCCGCTCTGGGTGCCATGGCCCGCGCGCCCGCTCCCCTGGTTTCCATAGCCGGCCCCACGTTCGTCGCGGTCACGCTCCCCACCCGTGAAGTCCAGTTCGGTTACCCGGACCGCAAGGCCGGCGCCCCGCGTCCCGTCGCGGCGTTCGAACTCCCGAAGGGTGACTTCGCCGGAAATGACCAGCCCCTTCCCCCTGGTCAGGTGCGGGGCAAGCCGCTCGGCGCGCTGGCCCCAGAGGGAACAGTCAACCCATTGGGTCGTCTTCCGGTCGCCGAATCCGACGTCGTTGGCGACGCGGAAATTCAGCACCCGGTCGCCGGTCTGGGTCGTCCGCAGGTCGGCGTCGGCACCAAGCCGGCCGGTGAAGGTCCACACGTTCATTGCAGGCTTCCTTGTGCTGGGGATGTCAGGCTTCCCCGCGGGCGCGGGCAAGGTGGTAGAGGCGGCGGCACGCCCGGACATCGACCAGGGCGTCATGCGCCCCGTCCAGGTCTTCGCCGAAGAAGTGCCGGATCGCCTCTTCCAGCTTCGCGGCCTTCGGCTTGTGCCCGTAGCCGGCGCGGACCATCCGGTCCGTCGGCGGAAGGTTGACGATCGGGGTTGCCCATTCCTTGGTGCAAAAGACGTCCAGGGCGCCGAGGGCGCAGGACTCGCCCCGGCCGATCCGGGCGAAGGCGGCTTCGACGAACCGGATGTCGAAGCCGACGTTATGGCCCACGCCGACCAGCGCGGCGCGGCACAGGTGGTTGAAGGCGGCCAAGGCGACGACCAGGGGGACGCCGTTGGCGGCGGCAATCTCGGTGGTGATGCCGTGAAGGCGGGCGGCTTCGGCCGGGACCGTCCAGCCGTCCGGCCGGATCAGCAGGTTCAGGGCAGCACGCTCGCGCCCCTGGCCGTCGTCCAGGACGGCGGCTATCTGGACGATGGCGTCGCGGGCCGGATCGGTCCCGGTCGTTTCCACGTCGAAGAACAGGGCCGGCTTCATGGCCGGCGCCGCTTGTCCATCTTGTCGGTCAAACATGGATCACGCCCCGGCGGAACGGCGGGGGCGCCCGCGGCGGGGCGGGGCTTTGCCGGGGTCATCCCGGCTGCCACCCATGACCTTCCGGGTGGCGGCGTCCTGACGCTTGCGGAAGACGTCGATCAGGGTTCGCTTGGCGATGTAGCACTTGCCATCCAGCCCCTTGAAGAACGGCAGGGTCTTGCGGTCGCGCCACCCGACGACCGTCACAAGGTCGGGCTTCGGGAAGCCGAGTTCGGCGACGGCGTCGCGGACGCCCTCATAGTCGAGATAGACGTCATCAAGCGGCTTGGCGGCGGGGGGCGTGGCGGTGATGGCCGTGGTCATGGTCTGAGGCTTTCTTTTTAGGGAGCGTGGCAGGAAGGGTGCGCGCCCCTCCCGCCGGGGGCTTGATCAGGCGAGGGCCGCCCGCTTTTCCTGAAGCATGTCGGACAGGGCCTTCGCCCACGCCGGGGCGTGCGCCTTCACCAGTTCCAGGCGGTCGATGTTGTCGTTCCGCCAATCCTCCAGGACCGTCCGGTCGGCGATCTTCTGAAGGCCGGTCTTCAGCAGGGCAAACAGCCGGGTCACGTCCGGCCCCTGCCCGCCGGCCATGGGCGGAACGGCGACCGCATAGGCGCCGGGCGGGGCCGTCCGGGAAGACGGGGCGTCATCGTCGGCGGGGATGGGGGCATCTTCATGCACCATCGGCCCGGCAACCGGCCCGGCGGGCGGAACAGCGTCCACCCGCTCGACGGCGGCGTCCTGAACGCGCTGGGTGTGCTCGGCGGGAAGGTCGTCGATGGTGTCGGCGTTGTGGTCCAGGATCGCCGCAACGTCGTCCGCGGTCCCCGCCTTGCCGATTTCGGCGATGATCGAATCCGCCGCGCGCTTGGCCTGGGTATAGGTCGCAACCTGTTCCCCCGCGGCGTCCCGGATCACGAAGGCCGGCTTCGCATCCGCCGGGTCCGCCGGTATCGGTGCGGTGGCCGGCGCCGGGGATTCGGGAACCGGGTCCGCCTGCTGCGGCGTTTGGGTCATCACGGCGGCGATGCGTTCACGGGCAATCCGTTCAGCTTGGCGGACCGATTCCCGGCCCCCCTCATCCATAACGGCCAAGGCGTCGGCGGAATCGCGAAGGAAGGCGTCAAGGCTTTCCCCCGACGTGGCGGCGGCGTGAAGGCCGCGGATCACGGCGCCGACGTCCACCGCGGGGGGCATGGGGGCGGGCTTCTCAGGGCTGGCCTTGGCGGGCGTCTTCTTCCCCGGCTTCGGCGGTTCGGCGGATGCCGTGGCGCGGGGAGCACCGCGCATGGTGTCCAGTTTCTCCGCATCGCCTTCGTGGGACGCCGGTTCCGGGCGGACCGGGCGGTCACCCGGCGGCACACCGAAGGACCCGTCGGGAAGCGGGACCGCATCGACAAAGGCACCGTCTTCCAGTTCTTCAATGGTCGGGAAGCCGAGCTTCACCTCGGGGGCGTAGAAGCCGATCAGCGCGGACGCGGCGCGGTACTTCAGCATCCGGTCGGGAATCGACCGATACTTCGCGTTGCGTCCATACCAGCCGTCGGCAATCGCCGTCTTCAGGCTGACCGATTCCGCGGCTTCCGTGCCGTCGTGCAGGGTGGCATAGGCCGTGGCTTCCAGATCCCCGGCTTCGGCGGACCCGGTCACGCTGAACTTGATGGGGGTGGCGAACGCCTTGCGGTGGTTGGCAAGCCCGATCAGGAATTGCGCGTAGAAGCCGGGCCGCCCCCCGTGTTCATAGGTGTTCTGAAGGACCGTGAACAACGGAAGCTGAAGCTTCTCGGCAATGTCGATGGCGATGAAGCAGGCTTCGGGCTTGTTGCGGTAGAACGCCGGGCAATGCGGGGCGGCGGCGATCAGCTTGGACGCTTCCCATGCCTGACGGAAAAGCGTCGGTTCCAGGTACAGGGCGACCGGAGACGAAGACGACAGAAGGGAGGGAACGGACGTCATGATCAGGGGTGACTCCCACGTTCATGGTTTTGGGGACAGGCTTCGCCATATGGCGAAATGCCATTTAAGAAGGCGCGAAAAAGCGGCTGGACGTGCGGCGCGGGCATGGTGGGCCACGCCATCAGCGGACCCCGGCCTTGCGGGTCACGATGCGGGTAACACCCGCGATGGGAACGGCCTTCTTCACCGCCGCCCGGACCGCGGTTTCGTCGATCTTCCAGTATTCCAGGGGGACCGCTTCCGGGGCATCGATCGTGAAGCCGATGTCGTCGGACAGGCTGGCGACCTGCCCCAAGTCGGTGCGGATCGTCGCCTTGTCCTTGTCGTCCTTGGCAACCCCGCGCATGTAGGCGGACAGAAGGTCAATCGCGGTTTCCTTCGCCGCCTTCACATCATCGGCCATGGGCTTGAAGAAGCCGTCGCACGCTTTGGACAGCGCGTCATGCGGTGCTTTCGCCGTCTTGCGGGCGTCTTCGGCCTTGGCGGTGAAGGCGCCCATCTGGGCGATCAGGTCCACAAGGTTATGGGCCTGATCCGCCGTTTCGATCTTATCGCCGAAGGTCTTCAGGACGGCGGTGAGTTCCCGCGCCCGCACCGTCGCATCGACGTTGGCGATTTCCAGGTCAAGAACCAAGGTTTCTACCGGGTCCGGGGTGGCGGTGTCCAGGGCGGGACCGCCGTTGTGTCCGATCAAAGGGTACATGCGCGTCAAGACTCCATGTTTCGGGGCTGAAGCCGGTCCAGGATGACCGGGCGGAAGGGATTGACCAGCGGGTCGCCGGGGCGGTTGGCGCGCAGCCACGCGATGCGGTCCCGCATGTATCGGTAATCGCGTTCCGCGATCCGGACCCCATGGGTCCAGACGCGGCAAATCCGCGAAAAATCGGCGGCCGGAGCGAAGTCGAAGACCTGGACCTGAAGGCGCCACGACCTGTCCAGTTCGTCGCCGGTCAGCGGATCGTGGGGCGGGCCGTTCCAGATGCGCGCCGGAACCCACGGCCCGAACCTGACGAGCCGGATCTTGAAGAAGCCGGGTTTGGGCCGGTCAACGATACGGGGGGCGTCCCCTGCGTACCGGCCCGTGTTTACGAAAGGCTTTCGCTTCAGAGCGTCGCCATCTGCCATATTCCAATTTGCCATTTCAAAAGCCAAAAAAAGAGGGATCGACCGATCCCGGCGAAAAAGCAGACAGCGATGACAAAGGGCCGGCGCCTTGCGCCGTGGCCTTGGGCCGGATCAGTTCGTCCGCTGGCGAAACGGCGGCGTCCTTACCCCGGCAGCAACGCGGGCATAGACACGCAAATATTCGGTATCCCGCGCAACGGTCTGAGCCGCGGCGGTGACCAGCGGGTCCCCGGTGTCGAGACGCCCGCCATCCCGGTCCGCCTTCGCGCGAAGCCCGGCGTTCAGGTCTTCCACATCGGCGCCGATTTCCAGGCACGCCAAGGCCGCAAGCTCCGCTTCATCAAGGCCGGCGTTTTCCCGGCCATGCATCATGACACGGAGCATCGCATCGGCAGCCACAGCCTTGAACGTGCGGGATTCCAGGTACGCGACTTCAGGGTACGCGCATGAGGCCGCACCGGATTCGGCGCATTTTGCGGGGCAGCGGGAACAGGGTTCACGTCCTGGATCGGTTGCCTGTCCGCCGGGGATTACGGGAAGCATTCGCCGTCACGCTCCGGTCATGAAAGGGTTGAAGGAAGGGGGGCGGGTTTCTGGGGGGCTATGGGCCAGAACGGGCCGTTTTTCTACGTCCATTCATAAATGACACTTTGCCATATGGCAACAATTAAATTTCGGTGCTGTAATGACACCAAAGCCCGCCATCATGCCGCCATAGTCCGACAGATTACCTCAAAACACAAAGCCCGCGCACGACAAAACGTCGTGCACGGGCCATTGCTGAAAACGGAAAGGTTGCGCGTGGTTACGGCTTCAGAATGGCGGCAACCCCATCGGCGCGGGTGATGCGGTCCGCCTGGATCGTGAAATCCTGGACTGGGTTGAGGAAGCGCAGGGCAACGGCGCGGACCGATGTCGGGTCGGCGGGATCGGACAGACTCGTCCCCTTGAATTGAGCGAAGAAGCATTCCCCGGACTCCAGTTGCACGAAGGTCATGTCCCCATCCCGGATCGGACGGTTCGCGTCCAGGATCGCCGTATCACCGGCATCAATGGCGGGGGTCATGGCGCCGTCCTGGCAGACGACGGCGTAACTGGCACGGTTGGTCAGGGCGGCAGTGGCGTCCAGGTTGCCTGACGCTTCCCGTTCCAGCTTCGGCGCTTCGAAGCCGGCGCGCTTGATGGCGAACAGCGGGACACGAAGCGGTGACGGGCGTCCTGGGCGTGCCTTGGGTTCCGCCTGGATCAGAACGATCTTGTCGTCGTCACGGCCCCCGATGATGATGTCGAAGCTTTCCTTCGCGGCCCGGACATCGGAGCCTGCCGCCTTATCGGCGGGAATGCGCGGGCGGATGATCGCCCATAGCTTGGTCAGGTCCTCAAATCCCGGCTCACGCTGACCAAGCTCCCACTTGGAGATGGTTGACTGGTCAACGTCCAGCAGGCCAGCAAGTTCTTTCTGCGACAATCCAGCCGCTTCACGAAGCGCGCGCAACCGGCCCGCGAGTTTGTCGGACATGGCGTTCTGTCCCTTGGGGTTGGCGTTCATGCTCTAGTTCACTCATTGGTCTGCATTTATGTCCCCGTCGTATGTCACTCTGCCATACATTCACCGCGGCATCACCATGAACAAGCAGGGAACATCTGTATTTATGCTGGTTTCACCATAGTCTGACGGCCTATGGCGGCGCCCCGGATGGGCAGACATGTTGCCATGATGAAACAATCAATCATGACAAATTGCCATTTTGTCATTGACGAACAATGGCGTTATGCCATATGAGTCCGATCCAGCGTTCTCCCTGACAAACGCGGATCACCCCATGAACACCCTGATCGTTGAACGCATCACCCGTCTGTTCGGCGGACAAACCGTATTAAGCGCCGCTATCAACGTCCCGCAATCCACCATCGCATGGTGGAAGAAACGCGGGTCCATCCCGCCGAAGTATTGGCCGGCGATCATCGCCGCCGCTGCCGAACGCGAGGTCATCCTGACCGGCGACGACTTCCTTCGGCTTCCCGGCACCGAGGCGGCGGCGTGAGCGCCGTTCGCAACCGTGTCTCCCTGTTCGACCTTGCCGAACAACTCGGCAGGTTGACACAGGCCGGGAGCACGAAGCCGAAGCCCCTCCCCTGGATCAAGCCGCCCTGCCTGATCTGCGATGCGCCGAACCCGCCGTATGGCGTGGCGGTGACCGATGAAGCCGGCTGCACGCGCGAAGATTGGTTCTGCCCGGCGCACGTCCCGCCTGGGTTCTTCGCCGCCCGTGACCAGAACGCCGCCACGGCGGCGGGAAAGGCGGGGACATGATCTTCGGGTCCATCTGTAGCGGCATCGAAGCCGCGTCCGTCGCATGGGAGCCGCTTGGCTGGCAGCCGGCGTTCCTGTCCGAAATCGACCCGTTCGCATCCGCGGTGCTGGCACACCGATACGGCGCGAATCTTCCAGGCGAACCGTCGGCACGCAACGGCACCCCGAACCTGGGCGACATGACAAAGATCGATGGTGCGTCCTGGCGCGGAAAGATCGACGTCCTGATCGGCGGGACGCCCTGTCAGGCGTTCAGCACCGCCGGGCTTCGGAAGTCGCTGGACGACGACCGCGGCAACCTGACCCTGAAATTCGTGGAATTGGTCCATGCAATCGACCCCGAATTCGTCGTCTGGGAAAACGTTCCCGGCGTCCTCAACACAAAAGACAATGCCTTTGGATGTTTCCTCGCTACTTTGGTGGGGGAATGCGCCCCCATCGAATGTCCAAGCGGGAAATGGCCCCGTGCTGGCATGGTTATCGGAAACGAAAGGTCCGCTGCATGGCGCGTTCTCGATGCTCAATACTTCGGAGTGCCCCAACGGCGGCGGCGTGTCTTCGTCGTTAGCTGCCGTATTGGAGACGGCACCAATCCCGGAGCGATACTTTTTGAGCCGGAAGGCGTGCGCGGGGATTCTTCGCCGCGCCGAAGCACGGGGACGGCAGTTGCCGCCCTTACTGCAAACGGTGTTGGAACGTGTGGCCCGGACGACAACCAAGCCAAGGCCGGACACCTGATCCCCCTTGCCTTCTCATGCAAGGATTATGGAAACGACGTCGGCGTCGATGTCGCCCCCACCTTGCGGAGCATGAGCGGCACCCGGCCAGAGATCCAGAGCGGCGGCGGGCAGGTCGCCGTTGTCTACCATCAGGCGGGGAACGCGGCGGTGTCTGCGATCCCCATCCAGGAAATCGGGAAGCGGACCGGAACCAGCACCACCAATCCACGCGCCGGGATCGGAATAGGTTCCGACGGCGACCCCATATTCACCCTTCAGGCAAGCGCACAGCACGGCGTCGCCGTCAGGCTTTCCGAGGAAACGGGGCGGGCCGCCGGCGATGACGAGGCAGATTTGCGGCATGACGCCGCCGTCCGCCGCCTGACACCACGCGAATGCGAGCGTCTTCAGGGCTTCCCCGATGACTGGACCTTGATCCCATGGCGGGGAAAGCCGGCTGAGGCTTGCCCTGACTCCCGGCGGTACAAGGCGGTGGGCAATTCGATGGCCGTTCCCGTGATCCGTTGGATTGGCACGCGCATCCAGCATGTCGCGGATGCCCGGCGCCGAACGATACGGGGGGCAGCATGAGCGGAAACGGCATGGAATGGCTTCGCCTGTACCACGGGACCGCGTTCGACGTGAAGCTTGCCAGCGTTGCGAAACGCGCTGAAACGCACCGGACCGTTTCACTTGCGCTTTGGATCGCCCTTCTGGAAACGGCGTCGCAAGCGGACCCGCGTGGGTCGATCGCCAATGTGGACTTGGATGAAGTTGCAATCGGCCTGGATCTGGGCCGCGACGTCGTCGATCGGCTGATCGTTGCCTTCACGGCACGCGGCATGATCGGCCCCGACGGAATGCTAGAGGCTTGGAATCGCAGGCAACCCAAGCGTGACGATCATTCTACGGAGCGCGTCCGGGCTTGGCGGGAACGCCAGAAGGCAACGCGCGGAAACGCCGATGAAACGCACACGAAACACAGCGGCAACGCCGAAGGAAACGCTGAAACGCTCCTAGAATCAGAGTCAGAGTCTTCTCCTAACGGAGAAGATAATAGGCGCCGCAAGCGGGCGGCCCGGCTTCCCGACGATTGGGTTCTGACCGACGAATGGGCGGTCGAAGGGGAAATCGCCCGCCTGAACGCCGGGCTTCCGTCGATCGACCTTCGGGTCGAAGCCGACAAATTCCGGGACTACTGGCACGCCAAAAGCGGGAAGGACGCGGCCAAGGCGGATTGGCTGGCGACGTGGCGGAACTGGTGCCGCAACGCTCGTTCACCCGGCCCGCCCCCTTCCCGCTCGTCCACCGACCCCATCCCGGACCGCAAGTCCCGCCTGTCCGACACCCTTCGCCGCCGGATCGCCGACGCCGACCGGCAGGACGACACCACCCCCTGAACGGAAAAACGCGCATGAACGACAAGCCCCCCTGCCCCCTTGCCACCACCCTTCCGGCGCCGGCCCTGCCCGCCGGGTCGGCCGCGGCGGCTTACTGGCCGGTTCTGGACAGTCCGGACAAGGTCGGCGAATACACCAAGCTGATCCCGCCCGCGGACGCCCGCGCGATCGTGGCCGAATTGACCAGCACCGCCCCGCCCGCGCGCCCCGGCGAAGCGGCACGCCTGTCCGCGCTGCTGATCGGCTCCTACCCGAACGCCCAGCCGCCGGAACCGGAGATCTACGCATCGCAGGTCGAAGCCGTCTTCCGCATGTTCCCCGCCGACCTGGGGGCACAGGCGGTTGACGTCCTGACCCTGAAGCTGAAGTTCCCGCCGTCCCGTGCGGAAGTCTATGAGGCCGTCGCGTCGCTGGCGGCAAAGCGGATGGCCGGGGCGCGCACCGCCCAAGCCCACATCGCCGAACACGCCCGCCGGGCGCGCGAAGAGGCGGACCGCCGGACACGGAAGCGGTATTGCGACATGACCCCGGCGGAACAGGCGGCGTTCGACGCCATGATCGGGGCCGTGGTCCGCGCCGACCGGACCGCCGAACCGTCCCGCCGGGGGGATGCCGAAGACCTGAAGCCGATGGGCACCATCCTTCACCGGGAGAGCGTGGCATGAAGAACCGCACCGTCGCACAGTTCGAGGTCGATTCCCTCTGGGATCAGCTTGCGGATGCCGGGGCGTTCCGGACCGGAAGCAACGCCCGGCTGGATACGTGGCTTCGGCGGCATTACGGCGTCACCGCGACCGTCTTCCTGTCCGACGCCGACGCGAAAGGCGCCGGGCGGATGCTGTCGCTGTGGCTGGACCGGGTCCTGACCGAAAAGGGGCAGCCGGCGATTCCCGCCCCGTCCTACAGCCCGCGGCTTGTCATTCTGGAAGTGCCCTTCGACCCGACAGGCGGCGTGGACAGTGACTATGCGGTTGCCGCCATGGCGGACAGCCTGTCACGGAGCGAAGCCCCGTTCGTGCCGAGCCTGACCTACCCCCGTACCCTGGATTTTCATGACCCCATCGCCCGGTGGAAGGGGGTTGTTTGCGGTTTGGCCTGGGGCGCAAAGGCAGACGCGACCATCGTTTACGCCGATCACGGGATCACCATCGAAATGGCCGCTGGGATCAGACGCGCCCGCCGCGAACGGCGCCCGGTCGAGTACCGCACCCTGTCTCAGCCCCTCTGACCCCTTTTTTGCCTGCTGACATGGCAATTCGTCATATGGCAAAACCATGAATCGTGAGAACAGCCCATGACAAAATTCACCGCGAAGGCCGGTGACCTTCTCCGCGCCGTCGGCGCCGTCGCCCCCATCATCGAACGCCGGAACACGATCCCGATTCTGTCCTGCCTTCTTGTCCGGGCCGAAGGCGAAACCGTCCGGATCAAGGCAACCGACCAGGACACGGAACTGACCGCGGCCCTGTCCGCGGACGTCCACGCGCCGGGCGGTGTGTGCGTGGCCGCCGCTCCGTTCTGGCGCCTGCTGCGGACACAGGAAGACGACGCGCCCGTCACGATCAGCGCCCATGCCGAAAACCGGATCACGATCGAGGCGGGCGAAACGACGGTCATCCTGCGCGGCCAGCCCGAAGAGGATTTTCCGCATTCCGACCTGGGCGCCCTGATCGGGGTCTTCCGCCTGACCGCCGAAGACCTGACCACCCTGATCGGGCGGGTCGCGTTCGCCATCAGCACGAATGAAGCCCGCTATTACCTGAACGGCGTCCACATCCGGGCGAAGGATGGCCGCCTGCTGGCCGAAGCGACCGACGGGCACCGGCTGGCGCAATCGACCATCCCGCTTCCCGTGCCCGACGCCGGGACCTTGCCGTCCGTGATCCTCTCCCGCCGATTCGTCCAGTGGCTGTTGAGCGAGGCCGGGAAAGCCGACGCGGCCAGCGACGTCACGGTCAACGCCTATGGCAAGGGGCGTGCCTGGACGGTGGTGGAAGTCTCCTTCGGCACGCTGACCGCCGTGTCGAAGACCATCGACGCCACCTTCCCCGACACGGACCGGGTCGTCCCGGAACGCAATGGCCCACCCGCCACGCTGGACCGGCGCCGGCTGATCCGCGCCCTGGATATCGTCGGCAGCGTCCGGGAGGAAAAGGCCGGCGCCGTCGCCTTCGGCTTCAATGGGGCGCGCCTGTCCCTGACCCTGGATCAAAGCGGTGGGGGTACCGCGAAGACGGCGATCCCGTCCGGCTATGCCGGGGCGGAAACGACCATCGGGTTCCAGTGGCGCTACATGCGCGAACTGGCCCGCGTCTTCCGCGGCGACCTGCTTCGCGTCCACCTGACCGACGCGGCGAACCCGGCGATCTTCGACACCCCGGACGACCCGTCTTTCCAGGTCCTCCAGATGCCCATGCGGCTGTGACGGAGGGCGCACCATGTCAGAGCTTGCATCGGCGGTCTTCGACGGGGTTCCGGCGAACCACTTCCGCGTGATCCTGGCCGATCCGCCGTGGGGGTTCAAAACCTACGGCGGCGGTGAAGCCCAGCCCGGCAAGGCTGGCCGGGGCGACCGCGCCGCGCCCTACCCGACCATGTCGCTTTCGGCGATCAAGTCGCTTCCGGTCGGCGACTTGGCCGCACCGGATTGCGTCCTGTTCCTGTGGACGACCGATCCGTTCCTGAAGGCCGCGTTCGAGGTGCTGGACGCCTGGGGCTTCACCTACAAAACCCGCGCGTTCGAGTGGGTGAAGTTGAACAAGGGGTCGGAAACCCGGCTGTGGCTGGACGATTCCGACCTGTTCATGGGCGGCGGCTTCTGGACGCGGTCGAACCCGGAACCCTGCCTGCTGGCGACCAGGGGAAAGCCGAAGCGGCTGAACGCCGACGTCCGGCAAGTGATCGTCTCGCCGATCCGGGAGCACAGCCGGAAACCCGATTGCCAATACGAGCGGATCGAGCGCCTGACCGCCGGTCCGTACCTGGAACTTTTCTCCCGCACCAACCGCCCCGGCTGGACCACCTGGGGCGCGGACGCGGGGCAATTCGCCTGAACGGGGATCACCATGGCACCGAAGAAGCACAAGACGCCGCCGAAGAGGCGGCGGAAGGCAGCCGCCGCGCCGAAGGGCGCGCTTGCCCGGCTGGAAGCCCGGCGGAAGGCCGAAGCACGCCCGTCCGACGACCCGACCCGGAACGGCCGGTTCGAGGTCCAGACGGACGATCTGGCAATCGAAACGGTCGATCCCCGGACCGGGGAGGCCGTCATCTCCGAAATCCGGACCGTGACCCGCATCCTGAACGCTTGGCCGCTGGACCGCATGTTCCGGAACGGCACGATCGATCCCGTCGCCTACCGCGCGGGTGGGCTGTTCCGCGACGATTACGAGCTTGCCGGCATGGCCGAACGGCTGGCGGCGTCGAACCTGTCGCCGCTGGCCGGCTGCTCGGGCGGCGGCAAGATCGCCGACCTGGGTGGGAACCTCGCTGCCCGGCGCCGCATCCGTGACGTGCTGGACTGCATGTCGCACGACATGGCGTCGGCGATGGAATGGATCGTCGGGAACGGGCACGCCCTCTCCCAATGGGTCCAGCGGATGCGGTGGGGCGGGCGGACCCTGAACGAACACTTCGCCCGCGGGCTGGTCGTCGGCGGGCTGGACATCGCCGCCACCGTCTACGGGCTTCGGAAGGTCCGCCACACCATCCGGCCGGCGCGTCCATCCGACCCCACCCCGCACGAGGTGGACGCGATCCGGAAGGCGCGCGCCGATGGGGCAACAGTCCTGGAACTGTTCCGGGCCTACCGCTTCCCCGTCGCCGTGATCGCCCGCATCGTCGAAGGCGACGACGATGTCCGCCGGGCGGAACGCGACACCCACATCCGGGCGGCGATCCGCGACCGGCTGGCCGGCGGCGACGACCCGGAAACCGTCGCGATCCTGTTCAACGTGACCATGGACTTCGTCGGCGACGTCGTCCGCACCACCGCCCCCTGAAGCTGGAAGGAAAGATCATGGCTGGTATCGGACACAACAGCGGCGCCAAGCCGAACGATGTCGGCGGCATCGCCGCGGACCGGCTTCGGTCCTTCGTTGATAGGGTCGAGCGCCTGGAAGAAGAGAAAAAAGGGCTGCAGGACGACATTCGCGAGGTCTACAGCGAAGCGAAGGGGACCGGCTTCGACGTGAAGCTTATTCGGGAAATCATCCGCCTTCGCAAAATGGACAAGGCCGACCGGCAAGAACGGGAAACCGTCCTTGCACTTTACAAGGAAGCTCTGGGGATGGACGTAGAGTTTTAATTCTCTATTTGTTAAAGCATCGCCGTGGGCCGATTGGTACATGGCGATGCTCTTCAACGCGAGCAGATCAAATATGGGCGACCACAGCCAGATGCGATTTTAGACTGAGTAACGGAAGGCCATCGCTTGGCAAAGACCGCTTCTCTACCTTGCAATCCAAAATTCTTATCGCATAATCTCCAGTATCGATTAAAATACCAGAAACGGAATAGAATTCCGATCTAGGGATAACGGCTATGCGGGATCACAGAGAATAATTTCTGTACAATCTATCAATATTTTATGGAGTCACAATAAATTATGATCAGTAAAAATAATAAACAGACAAAATCTTATGGTCATGACGAAATTCGCGCAGAACACCGGGCATGCGTTGATTATCACACCGCACTTGTAAATTCTCGATTCACCATTATTGGATTTTATATTGCTGCTTTAGGCTTTCTGGGAGGAACTATCTTCAAAGAAGATGTCGGTCCTGAAGCAAAACTAACAATATCTTTTGTTGCTATATGGATTACCTCTTGCTTATGGATCATTGAATTACGGACTCGCGCACTTTTTACTAATATCGCCTATCGCGGAATAGAAATCGAACGCAGGTATTGGAAACTCGATGCAATGTCTGGGTTCTTTAGCCGACAGCACAAGATACCCATAAATATAGATGCAATTCATAATACAGAGTCCCGCAGAAATAACCCTGATAGGCCGGTGCTTGGCTGGAATAAAAACCCGATATCACTAAAATTATCCAGATACATAAGCCATAGCATGGGCCTTGATTTGTTGTTTTCAGGACTTTTGTTGTTTTGGATTATTATCATGATTTCATCAATACTTCATATAATTGCTGATTATATGAAATAAAATCCGCCTGCATACCAATAAGGAACTTAAAATCGGCAGCCAAGGGATTTTTGTCAAAATTCTTTCAATTACCTTAGCAAATAGATTCTGAGTGATGTACAATTAACCAAATTAATGAAAAAGATGTATTTATTATTATCCATCCCCTTACGGTGCAACATCAGTCTGCTGAGCAACCCATTAGCTAAGACTGATGCCCTTGGCAGCGGCCCAGTTTTCCATATAAGCCGTTATTCTGCATTCAGCTTCGAGCATGCCGGCAGGGTAATGCCGAGGGGAAGCTTGGTTTTCTCGTCGCCGCAGGCCCCCGGCACCTTGATCCCATATAGTTCGATTTCATACAGGTCAGCCCGCGATAGGTCAGCCCCCGACAGGTCGGCCCCCGACAGGTCGGCCCACGACAGGTCCGCATTCGATAGGTTGGCCCTCGACAGAACGGCTCCCGACAGAACGGCTCCCGACAGGTCGGCCCACGACAGGTCAGCCTGCGATAGCTTAGCTTCCGACAGGTCGGCTTGCGACAGATTAGCCTTCAACAAGTTAACCCAGGACAAGTTTGCCCCTATCAGATTGGCCCTCGACAGCTTAGCTTCCGACAGGTTGACCTTCCGTAAATTAGCCCCCATCAGGTTGGCCTTCGACAGGTTGGCCCCCAATAGGTCGGCCCCCGGCAGTTCAGCCCCCTTCAAGTTGGCCTTCGACAGGTTAGCCCCCACCAAGCTAGCCCCAAGCAGATCGGCCTTCGACAGATCAGCCTGCGTCAGGTCGGCTCGCGACAGGTCAACCCCCTCTAAGTTGGCCCCCGACAGATCGGCCTTCGACAAGTCAGCCTTGGATAGATCGGCCCCCATCAGGTTGGCGCCCGATAGATCGGCCTTCGACAAGTCAGCCTTCGACAACTTGGTCTCTGACAGGTCGGCCTTCGATAAGCCGGCCCCTGACAGGTTGGCTTCCGATAAATTGGCTTTCGACAGGTCGGCTCCCTTTAGGCTAGCCCCAGGTAGATAGGTTCCGGGTGCTTGAAGCTTTGCAAGGCTGGCGTGGCGGGCGGCGAGGGTCTCCAGCGCCGCGCCAAGGCCGACGTTGCCGTGGACGTCCTTGGCGGCGGCCACCAGCGCCCAGGCGGTGTTGATGCGGTCCTCCTCGCGGCGGTCCATGTCGAGCCAGAGGCTACCGATACCGGCGAACACAGCGCCGACGGCGACGGCTTCGGCGGTGAATCGGAAGGTGGGGGAGTGGTGGAGCAGGACGACCGGGCGGGAGGCGAGCCAGTCGAGGGCGGTGCCGGTCCACCGGGCGATGGAGACCGGCCGGGGGCCGGCGCCGATGCGGGCGGCGAGGCATATCACGGCCCAGGGGGCGGGGAGCCGGACAGAGGAGGGAGAGGCTTCGCCGGCAGCCTGGAGCGCGCGGCGCCGGCGGCGCCAGCGGCGGGCGGAGCCGGCCAGCGGGGGGCGGGGGGCGGCGTCCACCAGGGGGCGATATGGTGGATGGGGGAGCCGGGCATGGGCGGATCTACGGGGGATGGGTTGTGGGTGGGCCGCACAAAGGTAACAGAGTAGGCCGGGCGACTCCCACCTCATTTCTTCCGGTTGCATTATGGCGTTTCCCGTGTCGCCCATTTATGAAACATAGCTCTGCGTTACGAAACACACTGAAACGCACGGGGCTGTTTCACTCGCGCTTCAGGTCGCACTTTGGGAACCGGCGAAGCAAGCGCCTCCCCATAAATCTCCCCATCACCATCAACTAAAACGGCGTCGTGATCGGCCTGAATCTGGGCTACGATGCCATCGACTGGTTCATCGCCGCCTTGAAGACGCACGGCGGGATCAACCTTTGTCATACGCCAACTGATTGAAAAAGCATGGAATTCAAATTTCACGGAAAGCGTTCCAGCTTGGCTGAGGCACCAAAAAATGAAACGCTGATGAAACGCGAGGTGAAACGCACATGAAACGCAGGCGAAACGAAAAATGGAACGGTGAAACACCTATAGAGTCAGAGTAAGAGTCTTCTCCTGACGGAGAAGATAATAGGCGCCGCAAGCGGGCGAACCGGCTCATTCCGAATTGCCATTGCCGATGAAGAATTCCGTTGCGCCATGTACGGCAGATATGGCACAAAGGGATACCCTGGCCTTTGATGCGTTCGCCGTCGCTCGGTCGGGGCCGGTCTCCCGCCTTCCTCCCGACGCCTTGCCGCCCTTCATCGGGTGGCGTTCCCCTTGGGGTGCCCATGTTCGAACTCGACATCGAGACAGACCGGGTCAGCCTGAAGGGGCTGGATAGCCTGACCGGCGACGCCCGTTTCGCTTGCGCTATCGCCCTGACGAAGACGGCGAAACTGGCGAAAGCGGACGTGAAGGACGAGATGACGCGGGTCTTCGACCGACCGACCCCCTTCACGCTGAATTCCGTCTACGCCAAGCCCGCCCGGAAGAACGACTTGGTCGCAGGGGTCTTCTTCCGTGACACCGCCACCAAGGGAACGC
Organism: uncultured Rhodospirillaceae bacterium; assembly: GCA_937927415.1. Lineage (GTDB taxonomy): Bacteria > Pseudomonadota > Alphaproteobacteria > Azospirillales > Azospirillaceae > Azospirillum. The sequence goes on along the minus strand of CALBDS010000033.1, from coordinate 104,746 downwards.
CGGCTTCGAAGTACATCTTCCCCGAGGTCTACGGCGGCGGGCGGCGGCTGAAGCGTTCCGAACGTTCCCTTCAGGCGGCGGGAAAGATGCCCGCCGGCATGTTCTCCACCCCCGGTCCGGGTGCCGAACTGGATCGGTACGGCAACGTGAACCGGGGGCAAATCGTCAAGCTGCTGTCCTACCTGAAGGCATCCCACGACCCGGCCCAAAACCGGAACCCCGAAGGGCGGCAGCGCGGGAAACGGAAGAACGAGCACTATTTCGCCATCCTGAAAGCAACCGGACCGCTGACCCCCGGCGTGTTCAAGCGGGTCGGAGACAAGGGCCGCGGGTTCGTGAAGGTCTTGAACTACACGGACAGCCCCAGCTATTCGAAGCGCCTTCCCTTCGCGGAAATCGTCGGCACGACAGTGGACCGGGAATTCCTGGATCAGTTCGACATGGCGTTTGCTTCGGTGGTGTCACACGCGAAGTACGGGAAGCGGTAGGGCAAGGCATCGCCCTGCCCGTCCCCGCTCCCTGACCTGCCCCGCAGGCGGGTCGAATGCGAAAGAAAGTTGCGCGCCCACCCCCTTTTGGGTCCTTCCAGACGTACAGGGGTGTGGGTTTGTTCGAACCCAGCCGTTTTCCTAGCCGCAAGGCCGCGGAAACCGCTTTTATGTTTACTTTCCGGGCCGGGTCCGGCCGGAAGGAAATCAGCCCCGGCGCCTTGTGGCCCCTTGGGTTTCGGCGGATCACCGCCCCATAGGAAATCACCGCCATGAAAGTAAACCGCGCGGGACTCGCCGATTGTTTCGGCGTGTCGCTTCCGACCGTCGATGCATGGCTTCGGAAGGGAATGCCTTTCGACCGGCGCGGGGCGCGCGGCGTCGATTGGCAGTTCGACACGGCGGACGTCGCGAAGTGGCGCGAAGAACAGGTTCAGGCGGCGGTCGATGATGCGCTGAAGGACCTGTCCATCGACCAGCTTCAGAAACGGAAGCTGATGGCGGAAACGTCGATCCTGGAACGCCGGGACCGGCTGGAAGCGAAGGAAATCTTCGAAGGATCGGACGTCGAACGGCTGATCGCCGAAGCCGTCGGCAAATGCCGGACGCGCTTCCTGGCGATCCCCACCGACGCGGCGGACCTGCTGGTCGGCATGACCAGCGCGGCCGAAGTCCGGGCCGTTCTCGACCGTCTGGTCCTGGACGCCCTGGCAGAACTGGCGGCAATGGATGGCATCGCAGGCACGGACCAGGACGACGGCGACGACGGCGCGGAAGCCGGCGGCGACGATCGCGAAGCCGAACGCCCAAAGGCCGGAAACCGCGCGGGCGGCCCGGCGAAAGGCGGCGGCAAACGCTAGGCGGCGGATCGGGGCGGCGTTCCGGCGCGCCCTGGCCCCGCCGCCGAAACAGACGGTCAGCGAATGGGCCGACGCCGAACGGATGCTGTCCGCGGAATCGTCGTCGAAGCCCGGCCGCTGGCGGACCGAACAGGTCGCCCCGGCCAAAGGCGTCATGGACGCCTTCAGCGATCCGCAGGTCGAGCGCGTGACCGTCATGGTCTGTGCCCAGCTTCTGAAGACGGAGGTTCTGAACAACGTCGTCGGGTTCCACATCCACCGGACCCCGGCGCCGATGCTGGTGCTTCAGCCGACCCTTTCCATGGGCGAAGCGTGGTCGAAAGACCGGCTGGCCCCCATGATCCGCGATACCCCGGCGCTTACCGGGAAATTCCAGGGCGACGCCGCCAACGACAACGCCCCGGCATCCGGCCGGAAGCGAAAGTCGAAGGCGAAGGACACGAACGACACCATCCTTCACAAGAAGTTCGCGGGCGGTCACGTCACCGTTGCCGGCGCGAATTCCCCGGCGTCGCTGGCGTCCCGCCCGATCCAGGTCGTCTTGTGTGACGAGGTTGACCGCTACCCCGCGTCCGCCGGATCGGAGGGCGACCCGGTCAACCTCGCGGCGGAACGGACCAACACCTTCTGGAACCGCAAGATCGGGCTGTTCAGCACCCCGACGGTCAAGGGCGCGTCCCGGATCGAGGCGTCGTATGAGACGTCCGACATGCGGCGCCTGTTCGTGCCCTGCCCCCACTGCCAGCACCGGCAAACCCTTAAGTGGCCGCAAGTCCGCTGGGGCGATGATCCGGAAAAAGCCGCGTACCACTGCGAACGGTGCGAAAGGCCATGGTCCGAGGGCGACCGTATCCGCGCCGTCCGTACCGTCCTGGCCCTTCGTGACGCCGGGTGGCGGCAGACGGCCCCCTTCGTGTGCGCCGAGGCCGGGTGCGACCTGATGGGGGAGAAACAGACCCCCGCCGCCTGGACGGAGGATGGCCGTTCGGTGTGCGCGTGCTGCGGCACGATCACGCCGTTCAAGGGGCACGCCGGCTTCCATTGCAACGCCCTGGCGTCGCCGTGGACGACGGTCGCGAAGCTGGCCGTGCAATGGCTGGAAGCCAAGCGCGGCGGGCCGGAAACCCTGAAGGTCTTCATCAACACGAAGCTGGCGGAAACCTGGGAAGCAGACGCCGCCGGGCTGGAATCGTCCGGGCTGTTCAAGCGGCGCGAAGCCTATGACCGCGATCCGGTCCCGTCCGGCGTCGCCCTGATCACCGTCGGCGGCGACATGCAGGACGACCGCGGCGAATTCGAGTTCGTCGGTTGGGGCAAGGGCGATGAATCCTGGTCGCTGGACTATGTCCGTGTGACCGGCGACCCATCGTCCCCCGCCTTCTGGTCGGAGGTGGACGAGGTGCTGAAGCGGGGCTTCACCCACCCGTCCGGCCAGACGCTTCGGGTTGAGGCCGCCTGCATCGACAGCGGCGGCCACCACACCGCCGCCGTCTATGACTTCGTCTGCTCCCGCTTCGACCGCCGGGTCTACGCGATCAAGGGGGTCGGCGGCGAAGGCCGGAAAATCTGGCCCGACCGGGCGACGAAGAACGCCGCCAAGGCGGTCAACGTCTTCCTGATCGGCGTCGATACCATCAAGGAACGGGTCTATTCCCGCCTGCAAATCCAGGACGCGGGGCCGGGCTTCTGCCATTTCCCGACCCGGTACGACGAAGCCTATTTCGAACAACTGACGTCCGAAAAGGTCGTCACGAAGTACCGCAAGGGCTTCCCGTACCGGGTTTGGGAAAAGCCCAAGGGTGCCCGCAACGAAGCCCTTGACTGCCGCGTCTACGCCACCGCGGCGCGCACGTCCCTGAACATCGACATCGACCGCCGCGTCGATGTGCTGACCAAGGCCACGGAAGGCGACCGCCGCCCGCTGGACGCCGTCCGCACCCGCACGCGCGGCGTCCGGTCCAGGGGTGTCGCCGCCTGACAGGAGTCTCCCACATGCTTGTCGATTACGCCGCCCAACTGGCGGAAGTGAACCGCGCGGTCACGGCGATCACCGAACGGGGACAGCGGTACGTCTTTCAGGGCCGGGAACTGACGCGGGCCGACCTGGGAATGCTGCTGAAGGAACGTGCCCGCCTGGAACCGCTGGCCCTTCGCCAAGCCGGGGGCCGGGGCGGTGCACGGGTCCGGCGGGTGGTGCCGCTATGATCCCGACGGTCAAGCCGAAGATCCGCGTCCCCGCCCGCACCAGGGCAACCGCCGGGTTCACGGCCGGCGAAGCCATGGCGCTCCGTCAGTTCATGGCCGGGCAGTACATCGGCGCCCGGTCCGACCGGAACGCCCTGAAAAACTGGAACCCGCTTGTCGGGTCGGCGGACGGCGATACCATCGGCGACCTGCAGACCCTTCGGGCGCGGTCACGCGACCTTGTCCGAAACGCCCCGCTGGCCGGGGGCGCCGTCGCGACCGTTGTTACCAACACGGTCGGCACCGGGCTTCGGCTCCGGTCAACCATTGACCGCGACTTCCTCGGGCTGACGGAGGAACAGGCGGATGCGTGGCAGAACGCCGCCGAACGCATCTATCGAACGTGGGCGGAATCGACCCACTGCGACCTGACCATGACGCAGACCTTCGCCGGCCTTCAGGACTTGGCCTTCCGGTCCACCCTGGAATCCGGCGACGTGTTCATCATCCGCCGCCACAAACCGCGGCCCGGCGCCATCCTGGGGCTGACCCTTCAGATCGTCGAAGCCGACCGGGTATCGACCCCCGACGGCAAACAGGACGGCCCCCGGCTGGTCGATGGCATCGAAATCGACGGCGACGGCGCCCCGGTCCGCTATTGGATCCGGTCGGGCTTCCCCGATCAAACCACCGGGTGGGTGCGCGATGTCCCGACATGGGACCCCGTCCCGGCCTTCGGCGCGTCGGGCGCCCGCGTGACGCTCCACCTGTTCCGCCGGCTTCGTCCGGGGCTGAACCGCGGCGCCCCCTACCTCGCGCCCATCATCGAACCCCTGAAGCAACTGGACCGCTACAGCGAAGCCGAAATCATGGCGGCGGTGGTGTCCGCCCTGTTCACGGTCTTCGTGAAGACGCCGTCCGGTCAGGGGTTGGGCGACCTGGAAGGGGCGGTTCCGGCAACCGGGGGCTATGCCCTGGGAACCGGCGCGATCCTGGACTTAGGCCCCGGCGAGGAAGTCGAAATCGCCAATCCGGGGCGCCCGAACACAGCGTTCGACCCCTTCGTCCAGGCGGTTCTAAGACAGATCGGCGTCGCCCTGGAGCTCCCGTTCGAAATCCTGGTCAAGCACTTCACCGCGTCTTACAGCGCATCGAAGGCCGCCGTCGAACAGGCGTTCCAATTCTTCCGAACCCGGCGTGCCTGGTTGGAGGAAAATCTATGCGACCCGGTTTATGAATGGGTCATCACGGAAGCAATCCTTCGCGGATACTTGGACGCCCCCGGCTTCCTGGACGATCCCATGATCCGCGCGGCCTATCTGGGAACCGAATGGATCGGGCCGAAGCGGATCACCCTGGACCCGCTGAAGGAAGCCAAGGCCGACGAAGTCCTGATCGGGCTGAAGGTCAAGACCCGGTCCGAAGTGTGCGTCGAGACGACCGGCGTCGATCTCGACCGCAAGCTTCCGCAGATCCGCAAGGAAGAAGCCCTGTTCCCGCCGCCCGCCCCTGCCCCCGCCGCCGGCATCGGTCACAACGGCGGCCCGCCCATGGACGGTCAGGACGGTCAGGACGGTCAGGACGACGCCGGCCAGCACGAGGAACCGGAAGAATGAAGGACCTGATCGCCATGATCGGCGACCCGTGGGCGATCACCGACGACGGGTTCGCCGCCGTGGCCGCTGCGGTCGAAGCCCTGTCCGGCGCGGATCTTCCCGACGGCCCGGCCGCTCTGTCCGCCGAGAACGACCGGCCGCTTCCGGGCACCCGGACGGCGGAATTCCGGGATGGGACCGCCATCATCCCGGTACGGGGACCGCTGTTCGCACGGGGAAACTGGCTGACCCGTTACCTGGGCTTCGGCGATTACCAGACCATCGCACAGGACTTCCGCACGGCCCACCGCGACCCCGGCGTGAAGGCGGTGATCCTGGACGTGGACAGCCCCGGCGGCATGGTGACGGGCGTCGCCGAACTGGCGGCGCTGATCCATCAGGCCCGCGGGAAGGGAAAACCCATCATCGCTTTCGCGGGCGGGATGATGGCGTCCGCCGCCTATTGGCTGGGGTCTGCCGCCGACACGGTCGTCGCCGCCGAAACCGCCCTTGTCGGGTCCATCGGGGTCCGGGTCGATGTGCAGGACACCAGCGAACGCGACGCCCGGTCCGGCGTGAAGCGGCTGACCGTCGTCAGCCGGCAGACGCCGAACAAGGGCGCCGACATGGGATCGGACGAAGGCCGGAATCAGGTCCAGGCGACGGTTGACGCGCTGGCAACGGTCTTCATTGAAACGGTCGCCCGCCACCGCGGCACCACCGCCGACACCGTCGCCGATGGTTACGGCAAGGGCGGCGTCATGGTCGCCCGCGACGCGAAGACGGCGGGCATGATCGACCGGATCGGGACCTTCGAGTCCGTGGCCGGGGACCTGTCCGCCGCCAACACCCCCGCCGGATGGTCCGGCATCACCGCCGGCCATGGCGGAACCACCACTCCCCACGAGGAACCAATGACGACGATCGAGGTGTCGGCGATCACCGCCGATTACATCGCCGCCAATCACCCGGACATCGCGAAAAAGTTCCGGGACGACGGCGCGGCGCAGGGCGCCAAGGCCGAGAGCGAGCGCATCCGGAAAATCGACGCCCTGGCGCTTCCCGGCTGTGACGGCATCGCCGCCACGGCCAAGGCCGACCCGTCCATGACGGTGGAAGCCTTTGCCGTGGCGCAAGCCGAGCACCTGAAGGCGAAGAAGGCGACGGCGCTGGACCGCTTCACCACCGACGACCAGGGCTTCACCCCGCCCGCCGCCGACGCCGGAAAGCCGGACGCCGGGGCGGCGGGTGGCGACGACGCCACGGTGAAGGCGCTGATCGCCAGCATCGCCAACGCATGACATCGGGGGACCCATGAGCGCCGGTTTTGAAACGGTGGGGACCTATATCCCCGACAACCTGATCGCGGGCGACTTCCCGCAGAACTTCGAGAAGGTCACGCTGAAGGGCGGGCGCGCGTACAAGCGCGGCGAACTGCTGGGGCGGATCACCGCCGACAAGAAGCACGTCCTGTCGGCCCGGACCGACGGCAACGGCGACCCCGTCGCCGACGGCAGCGAAGCCCCCCGCGCCATCCTGGTCGATGACGTCGATGCGGCGGGCGGCGATGCCGAAGGGCTGGTCTATCTGTCCGGGACCTTCGACACCCGGTCCGTCATCCTCGGTGGTGGACACACCGCCGACAGCGTGAAAGACGGCCTTCGCGACAAGGGAATCTGGCTGGTCAAGACCACCGCCTGACCAGGACGGCACCCGAACGAAACACACAAGACGGCCCGGTTCGGGGCCGTTTTTTTATGGGAACACCCTTCATGGTCGATATTTACGACACCCGCGTCCTTGTCGGCGTGGTTTCGACCCTTCCGCGCCCGAAAACCTTCATCCTGGACAATTTCTTCCCGACGATCTCGGAATCCGTGGAAGAAACCATCCTGTTCGACGTCGTCGAAGGCTCCCGCCGGCTGGCGCCGTTCGTCGCACCGTCGGTCGCCGGGCGGGTGGTCCGCTCCCGCGGGTACACGACGCAATCCTTCCGCCCGGCCTATGTGAAGGACAAGCGGGTCCTGAACCCGAACCGGGCGGTGAAGCGGCTGGCCGGCGAGGCGGTCGGCGGGAGCATGACGCCTGAACAGCGGCGCAACGTGCTGCTGAAGACGGAGCTTCAGGAACAGGTCGATATGCTCACCCGCCGTCAGGAAGCCATGGCGATGGAAGCCCTGGTCACCGGCAAGACGACCGTGACCGGCGAGGACTACCCGACCCAGATCGTCGATTTCAAACGGAAGCCGGCGCTGACCAAGGTGCTGACCGGCGGAACCCGCTGGGGCATGGTGACGAACCCCGACGATCCCGCCTACGTCGATCCGGTCAACGACCTGGAACGCTGGTGCGGCGAGGTCTTCAAGGCGTCCGGCATCGCCCCGACCGACGTCCTTCTGACACAGGAAGCGTGGGAACTGATCAAGAAGTCGCCCCGCTTCAAGGACGCCATCGACCTGAACAAGCGCGGCGGATCGGCGTCGGCCGAACTCGGCATCATCATCGTGGACGGCGTCGCCCACGTCGCGGCCATGGGGGCCGTCCGCCTGTGGGTCTACAACGACTATTACGAAGACGACGAGGGGAACGAGGTCGCCATGCTGCCGGCGTATGGCGTCCTGATCCTGTCGCGCGGGGTTCAGGGGGTGCGCCATTACGGCGCCATCCTGGACGACGACGTTCTTCAGGCGATGGCCTATTTCCCCAAGTCCTGGAAGCAGGAAGACCCGTCGGTCCGTTTCCTGCTGCTGCAATCGGCGCCGCTCCCGGTCCCGTACCGGATCAACGCCAGCATGTTCGTCAAGGTCCGGTAAGGGGAGCGGCCATGCTGATCGAAACCCTGGTCACCATCACCGTTCCGCACCCCGGTGGACCGCCGCAGACGGTGGACATCCCGCCGGGGTCCTTCGTCGATATCGACGATGACGAAGCGGAATCCCTGATCGCCGGCACGTTCGCCAAGCGTCTGAAGGGCGGCGTCGCTGCCGTGGCGCTTGGCGAAGGGCGTGCCCCTCCCCCCGCCGGGACCGCGCCGGAACCGGCATCCCCCGTGCCCATCGTCCCCGCCCCTGCCCCGGCAGCCCCGGACGACGGCGGTGGCGATGAAGACGACGGCGACACCGGCATCCTGGACGCCTTCGAACTGCTGGAACGGGACAACCCGGATCACTGGACGGCGGACGGCCGCCCGGATGTCCGCGCCCTGTCCGCCATCGCCGGACGCACCGTCAAGGCGGCGGACCGTGACCGCCTGTGGGCCGAATGGACGGCCGCCCATGGGGATTGAAACGGCGGAAGACCGTGCGGTCTTCCTCAATCCCGACGAATTCGGGGAAGGGGCGACCCTCTTCCCCGGTTCGCCCAGCGCCCGGACCATCGCCGTCGTCTATGAGGAATCATGGACGGCGGCGGACCCGGAAACCGGCGTTCCGGTGTCCAGCACCACACCCCGCCTGTTCGCCCGCACCGACGACCTTTCCGGCGTCGAACAGGGCGACCGTGTCGCCGTCGCCGGGAAGGTCTGGCGGTTCGCCGACCTTCAGCCGGACGGAACGGGCTTTACCATAGGGGTCCTGACCCGATGACCACCTCCGAACGGCGGCGCATCCGTGATGCGTTCTGCGCCCGGCTGAAGACTCCCCTGACCGGCGCCCCTGACGCGGTCTATTGGACCGTCGCCGCGGACAGGGTCTTCACCTCCCGCACGCTGCGCCTGTTCAGGAAAGACCTTCCGGCCATCCTGATCTATGCCCGGTCGGAAGACGCCGTCGGCGACACGGTCAGCGACGGGTCCACGGCGTTCACCGTCCGGAATCTGCGCCTTGCGGTCGAAGGCATCGTCGAAGCCGAAGAGGGGATCGACGACCGCCTTGACGAACTGGCCGAACAGATCGAAACGGCGATCGACGGCTTCGACATTCCCGGCCTTGAAACCGCCCGGATCGACTATGCCGGAACCGAAATCCAGGTGGACACGGACGCGGAAACACCCTTCGGCGGCGTCCGGCTGACCTACACGGTCCGCTATCGCCGCGCCCGCGATATCCCGCCGGAAGGCATCCCGCCGCCGTCGGTCTTCCTGGGAATTTCCCCCACGATCGGCGCCGCGCACGAGGGCGATTACGTGCTGATCAGCGACCCCGACGCCCCGTGTCATTGCCCCTGACAGGAAACGAGCCATGAGAAAGAAGACCGTCCCGGCCCCCGCCGCAGCCCCCGCCCGCGTGACCCTGGAAACCCTTCAGGCGGAATTCGCAGGTGACAGCCCCGATGCCGCCGCCCTGGTCGCCCACGCCCACCGGAACGCCGTCGAGAGCATCCGCCGTGCGGTCCGCCCCGGCACCGACCCCGGCGGCGGCGACACCGCTCACGCCTTCGATCAGGCGGTCCGCCTGCTGGTGGGCTTCATGCTGGCGACCGGCAACGGCGCGGTGCGCACCTTCGACGATCTTCCGGCGACGGTGCGCTATCTGCTCCACCCGTTCCGGGGCTGATCCATGGTGTTCGCCCTGGATCGGTCCGCCGGACGGACGGGCGGGGTCGGATCGGCGGAACAGACCGACGCCCAGCGCCGCATCACGAACCTGATCCGTTACGGGAAGGTCGCCGAAATCGACCCGCCGAACGGGCGGATCAAGGTCCGGATCGGCGACCCCGCGGATCCGAACGGCCATGTGGTCACCACCTGGATTCCCTGGCTGTCCGGACGCGCCGGCAAGGACCGTCAGTTCTGGTCACCCGAGCCGGGCGAAGCCGTCGTCCTGTTCTCCCCCGGCGGCGACCTGTCCACAGCCATCGCCGCCCCCGGCGCCTTCAGCACCGACCATCCCGCACCCGGCGACCGGGAAACGCTGCACCGGATCGAATACGCCGACGGCGCCGTCGTCGAGTACGACCGCGAAGCCCACGCCCACACGATCCAGATCCCGCCCGACGGCACCGCAACGGTCCGGGTCGGCGGTTCGACGGTCGTCACGGCGAAGGACGCGGTCACGCTGACCTGCGGCGGGTCATCCCTGCGGATCACGCCGGACGGGATCTTCCTGGAAGGGCCGACCGTCGCCATGACCGCGGGCGGCGGAGCCGGTGCGGCGACCCTGGCCGGAAATTTCCAGATGAAAGGCGCCCTTGCCGTCGATGGCAGCGTCGCGGCGTCGGGGACCATCATCGACGCGGGCGGCAACAGCAATCACCACACCCACTGAACGGGGGCGCCCATGCAGGGCATGAACGCGGTGACCGGCGGACGGACCGACGGCGTCCGTCATCTGCTGCAAAGCATCCGGGCCATCATCACCACCCCCATCGGAACCCGCATCCACCGCCGGGATTTCGGATCGCGGGTTCCCTTCCTGATCGACGCCCCGATCAACGCGGCGACGATCATCGAGATTTACGCGGGCGTCGCCGAAGCCCTGGACCGTTGGGAACCACGCTTCGCCCTGTCGCGGATCATCCTGGAAAGTGCCGCCCCCGGACGGGTCGAAATGACCGTCGAAGGGATCTACCGCCCGGAAAACCGCGACATCAGGATGGAAGGGATCATCGTATGACCTTCGACCTTCGCAACGTCCCGCCGCCGACGGTCATCGAACCGCTGGATTTCGAAACGATCCTTGCGGAGATGGTCGCCGACCTGAAGGCACGCGACCCCGCCTATGACGCCATCCTTGAAAGCGACCCGGCCATCATCGTCCTGGAAGTCGCGGCAGCCCGTGAACTGATCATCCGCCAACGGGTGAACGATGCCCTTCGGGCAACGCTGCTGGCCTTCGCGGCGGGAACCGACTTGGACAACGTCGCCGCCTTCTATGGGGTCGCCCGCCTGGACGGCGAAGACGACGGCGCCCTTCGGTCCCGGACCGTCGATCGCATCAAGGGATGGTCGTCGGCGGGCGGGGCGGCGCATTACCGTTTCTTCGCCACGTCGGCGGACCCGCGGGTGAAGGACGTCGCCGTCGATTCCCCGGAAACCGGGCGGGTCCGCATTTCCGTGCTGTCAAAGAACGGCGACGGCACGCCGCCCCCGGACCTGCTGGCCGCGGTCCGCGCGGCGGTCACCAAGGACGATGTCCGCGTCCTGACCGACACGGTTGACGTCGTCGCCGCCACCGTCGTCCCGGTCACCATCCGGGCGTCGGTGTGGCTCTACCCCGATACGCCGCTGACCGTGTTCGACCGTCTTGGCGCCGATTTCCGCACCGCCTTCACCGCCCGCGCGGGGCTTGGGTGGGACCTCGCCCTGTCCTGGATCATCCGGACGCTTCACGCCGACGGCGTCCAGCGGGTCGAGGTGGAGGTGCCGGCCGCCGACGTCCCGGTCGATGATACGTCGTCGGCCGCGATCGGGTCCCTGGAACTCACCCTGAAGGGACGGACATTCTAAATGACCGACCTGCTTCCGCCGTCGGCGACGAAGCTGGAACGCGATCTTTCGGACGCTTCCGACTTCCTGCGCCGGACCGCCGGGGCCATCCCGGCGCTCCGGACGGCAAAGCGGACCGACATCCCGGCCAGCGTCGTTCCATGGCTGATCGTCGAATATGGCTTGGGCGAACTTCTGCCCTACCTGACCGATCCCCGCCGGGCCATCGCCGAGGGCGTCCTGTGGCAGCGCATCCGCGGCACGCCGGCCGCGCTGAAAACCGCCCTGTCCTGGATCGGCTTCACCGCCGACGTCGAGGAAGCCGGGGCGCCGGGGGCTGCCCGCTGGGCCGATTTCCAGTTGGGTCTTGATGCCGCCCCGGCCGACGTCGCCTTCGTTCAGCGCGCCGTCGAACTGGCGCGGCTGTCGGCGCCGGTCCGGTCCAAGCTGACCCGCATCCACGGCGGCTATGACCGCCGGAAATTCGTCTTGTCCCGGTCGAAGCTTTCCGGCCCCGGCCTGCTGTCCGACTACTCGGGCACGACGCTTCGCCCGGATTGGCCGGTCCTGTCCTTCGGGCGCCTCTACGCCCAAGCCGTGGACTGGGGAGCGCCCGCCGCCGCCGGGCACCGGGACCGGACGCACACCGTCCGGTCGTTCCACCCGACCCGCTTCGTCCTGGACGCCGGGCGTCTGGACGAGGGGCGGCACATCCGGTCCCCCGACGTCATGCATGGACGGAACTACACCCTGTCGAACCCCGACGGTGACCTTGCCGTACCCGGTTCGCTGACCCCGTTCCGCCGGTTCGCGAAGGCCGCGGTCATTCTATCCGGCCGGTCGAAGCTTGGTCAGGTCAACACAGCCTTGCCGGTGACGGAACGGACCGCGGCGGGGCGGCCCTTCACTCTGTCCGGCGGGACCAAGCTGTCGGAAAACCGGCAGGGGTGGCGCTTCATCCCGATCAACGAACGCTTCGTCAGGACGACCGCGGTCACCGCCGAGCTTCCGCAGGATCAGGCGGCAACCGGCGGCGTGGCCGAGCGGCTGACGGTGCTGTCCGTCCTTCCCGCGAAACGCTGGCCGACCCTGTCGGCGAAATGGCCTGGGGTCCGCGCCGACGCGGTGATCCACGCTTCCGCCCGCGTGATCGGCAGTACCGCGCAAGGGCAGTTCTGGACGTCGGCCAACTGGCGCAGCGGCGCCACCTGGACCGCAACCCGAGACATCACAGGAATCATCCATGTCCGTGACAACTAAGCCGGGCCGCGCCGCTTTGGCGGCGGCGATCAAAGACCGCCCGATTCACATGGTATGGGGGCGCGGCGAAGCGTGGTGGGACGCGGCGCAGACCGTTCCCCGGACCTTCACCGACGACACGGTCAACGTCGGGCGGACGAAGATCGGCAGCGTCACCGTATCCGACGCCGACGGCGTCGGCACGTTCACCAGGGACGCCGACTATACGGTCAACCCGGCGGCCGGCGACGTGACCCGCATCGACGGCGGGGCAATCGCTCCCGGCGCGCCGGTTCTCATTACCTTCGTTGCGGCCCGTCCGACGCCGAGCGTCAACGCAACGTCCCTGACCGCCGAAGTCGGCCGGCGCGCCCTGACCGCCGTCCAGTTCTGCACCCCGGACCCGGCGGGGGCCATCATCGCCCCGTCCGGCCGGTTCACCCCGTCGCCCACCCCGACGAACAACCTGCATTTCCGCTTCGTGTTCGACTTCGGCGACGCCGCGACGGAAACGATCCGCGAAGTCGGCGTCGTCATCGACAGCGTCATGCAAGCCGGTCTTCCGGCCGGGCAGATGTATTTCCAGCCGTCCGAGGTCGCCACGCCGGGGATTTTGCTGCTGGTGGAAAACGTGGCCCCGATCGTCCGGTCCGCCGCGACCCGCGAAACCTTCGAATTCGTCCACACCTTCTAAGGGTCACCGACCATGCCGATCGCTGATTATTATGACCGTTTCGACCCGGCGAAGGGCTATGACGACCTTCTCTTCCTGGCATCCAGGGGGCTTCAGGCGGCCGAACTGAACGACCTTCAGAAGATCATCGCCCATCGCCTGACCCGCATCGCCGACGTGCTGTTCCGGGAAGGGGACGTCGTGCGCGACGGCGCGTGCGTCGTCGATCCGGACACGGGTGCGGTCAAGATGGGGGCCGGTGCGGTCTATATCGCGGGCGCCGTCCGCGACGTCCCGGCGGCGGCCTTCGCGATCCCGGTCAACCGGACCGTCAAGATCGGCGTCCGCATGACGACGGCCTATGTGACGGAACTGGAAGATCCCGGCCTTCGCGACCCGGCACCGGGGACCGAGAATTTCGGCGAACCCGGCGCCGGCCGGACCAAGCGCGTCTGTGCGTGGGGATGGGATGCCGATGGGGCGGCGGCGGCCTTCTACCCGACGCACACCATCGAAAACGGCGTCCTGGTGGACAACACGCCGCCGCCGCAACTGGATGCTGTGACCGCCGCCCTGGCGCTTTATGACCGGGAATCGAACGGGAACTATGTGGTGTCCGGCTTCATGCTGTCGGCGCTGGGGCTGGACGGCGGCGATCAGGTCTTCGTCCTGACCGAAGGGACGGCGAACGTGGACGGCTTCAAGACGTCGCGGGCCACGTCCACCCGCCTTCGCTACGCCGAAGACCCGGACCTGTCCGCCGTCACGTCCGAGCCAAAGACCTTCGCCGACCAGGGCGGCGGTGCCATGCGGGTCACCGTGAACCATGCGCCGCTGTCCGCCGTGACGAACGTCGTCGTCACCAAGGAACGGATCGTCGCCGTGAACCGCGGTGGCTTTACCGGCGGGGCCGACGCCTTGCCGGACACGTCGGTCCTGTCGATCGTGGCCGTGAACCAGGGCGGAACCTGGAACGGGTCGGCGTTCGTCGGCGGGACCACCTATGCGGCGAACACGTCCTACACCCTGACCGCGGACAAGGTCGATTGGGCGCCGGGCGGCCCGGAACCGGGTATCGGCACGGAATACAAGGTCGTCTATCGCTACCTGACGGCCGTCACGCCCACCGCCGTGGACGCCACCGGCTTCACCGTGACCGGGGCGGTTCCGGGAACGCTGGTCCTGACGGACTATCGGTGGAAGCTTCCCCGCGTCGATAGCATCGCCATCAACCGGGACGGTCAGGTCGTCCGCATCAAGGGGCTGTCCCGCCCCTATGCGGTGCAGGCGCCGGGGGTTCCGGCAAACCTGCTGGAAGTGGCGGTCATCGAACACAAATGGGGGCAGACGCCCACCGTGAAGAACACGGGCGTCAAGGTGATCCCCATGCACGAGTTGGCCGAGATGCGGAACCAGATCGGCAGCCTGTTCGACCTGTTCGCCATCCAGCAGCTTCAGACGGACATTTCCATCCGCGAACCGGCGTCGAAGAAAGGGGTCTTCGCCGACGCCTTCCGCAACGAAAACCAGCGCGATCCCGGCATCGTCCAGGACGCCGCCATCGTCAACGGACAGCTTGTCCTTCCGATCGATGCGAGCGTCAACGAAGCCGGGGACGGGGCGACCCGCTGGGCCTTGGCCTATACCCTGGAACCCATCGTCGAACAGACGCTTCATTCGGGGTCCATGAAGGTCAATCCCTATATGGCGTTCGCCCCGATGCCGGCGCGCGTGACCCTGACCCCGCCCGTCGATTTCTGGACGGAGGTCATTTCGACCACGTCGGAGACGACGCAGCGGTTCCAATCCGGCCATTTCGTCCCCGGCGTGTCCCGCGTGGTCAGCGAAACGGTCGTCGGAACCTCCGTCGAAATCATCAACCGCAGTTCGACCGAAATCCCGAACCTTCGTCAGCGTGACATTGAGTTCCGCGCCGAAGGTTTCGATCCCGGCGAAGCCCTGGCCGAACTGACCTTCGACGGGATCACCGTCGCGGCAGCCGCGTAACCCTGGAGTCCCCACATGGTTGTTCCTGTTGCGAATGCGTCCGGCGTGATCGCCGGGCGCTTCACCATCCCGGCCGGCGTCCCGGCGGGGGCAAAGCGCGTCACGGTCCGCGGGGTGAACGGCTCCTTCGGCGACGCCACCTTCACCGGCCGCGGCATCATCACGACGGAGGAACGGCGGATCGTCCGCCGGATCGACGAATACCACGTCGATCCGCTGGCCCAGACGGTCACGCTGGCCGAAGGCCGCTTGATCGGCGGTGTGGACCTGAAATTCACCGCGAAGGGCGGCAACTCCCCCGTGATCGTCCAGATCCGTTCCACGCAGGTCGGCTTTCCCACGGCGGAAGTGCTGGCCGAAGGCATCATCCCGGCGGCGGCGATCAGGATCAACGGCGACTGGACCCGCGCCGAATGGCCGCTGCTGTGGGTGGAGGGGGGCCGCGAAGTGGCGATCGTCTGCCTGACCGACGACCCGGACCACGCCCTTGCGGTCGCCCAACTCGGCAAATACGACCAGAACAACGTCGCGATCACGGGCCAGCCGTATCAGGTTGGCGTTCTGCTGTCGTCGTCCAATGCGTCCACCTGGACCCCGCACCAGGACAAGGATCTTGCCTTCCGGCTGCTGGCAGCGACGTTCACCGAAACCCGCCGGACGGTCTCGCTGGGGTCCATCGCCTTCGATCAGGTGTCCGATATCATCGCCCTTGCCGGCGTCGAACGCCCGGCGGCGGACACCGACGTCACGCTGATCCTGACCGACCCGTCGGGCAAGGCGATCGAGGTCGCCGACGGTCAGGTCGTGTCACTGGATGCCCGCCTGTCGGGGACCGTGACCGTATCCGCCGTTCTGAAGGGATCGGAAAAGCGGTCGCCGCTGCTGTTCCCCGGCGTTCAGGCGATCTTGGGCACGCTGAAGGACAGTGCGGTTTACGTGTCCCGCCAAATCGCCGCCGGGACCAACGTCAAGGCGGCGGTGACCTTCGAAGCCTTCGTTCCGGGAACGTCGTCCGTGACCGTCCATGTGCAGGACGGTTCCGGCAACTGGCAGCCGTTGACCCTCGCATCCTCAACCCAAGTGGGCGACGGGTGGGAGGAACGGACCTTCACCCTGGCGACCTTCACCGCGGCATACGCCCGCGTCAAGCTGACCCTGTCCGGGTCGGCCCTGAACCGCCCGCGCGTCCGCAAGCTGCGCGCGGTCATCACCTGATGGGAGGCGACATGTCGGACCCTGTCCCTGAACACGACGACCGGACCGGACGGGGCTATCCCCTGCCCCACCGGGAAAACACGCTGGACGTTGACGCCGACCGCCTTCGTGACGCCGTCACGAAGATCGATGCCGATATGTCTATCGTCTTCGGCGATATCGCCGTCCGGCTGTCGCAGGCGGAACAGGCTATTGCTGATGTGCAGGCGTCGCCGCCCCCACCGCCTCCCCCACCGCCGGCCATCGCTACCAGCATCAACGCTGGCTTGGTAAAGGGCGGGGGGAATGTGGGCATTGCCGCCGATGGAACCATGACCGCATCCATGGCCGTGAGGCTGAACGACAACACACTGAACGGCCCGGTCACCGGCTTCAACTTCGCCAATGGGGCCGGAACGTCATTCACCGTCACCGTCACCAATGGCATCGCCACCGTAACGGCGAACGCGACGGTGACACCGGCCAACCCCATTTCGGCCAGCGCATGGCGGTTGCGCGCCTCGGCCCCCTCGTACAGCGCCTCGTCCCCCCCTTATGGCCCTTATTATTGGGCCGCACGGGAAATCCAGTTCTTCACAGGGCGTGACTGCACCGGCACCCTGTTGGCGCCTACCTGCACCGCGTCCAGTTTCGAGAATGGGTATCCCGGCGCGCGTTTGGTGGACGGCAACCAAACGACCGATTGGGGAGCGGCTTACCCGACCAATACCCCGGTGACGCTGACTTTCAATTTCCCCACCGCTGTTGCCCCCGCATCGCTCCGCTATCTCGGGTCCGGCCCGGCGGAAGCCCCGCACACCCCCCAGCAGATCGGGTTTGAGTACTATAACGGGTCGGCATGGATGCTTTTCGCCACCCTGATCATGCCGAAAACCGTTGGGGATTGGGTCGTGTTCGGAGGGCTGCAATGACCGTGGCTCACCTGTCACCGGACCGCCGCATGGTCCGCTACGCCACCGCCGACGATCCGGTTCCCGACGGCTGGACATCGTTACCCGTAACCGACGCCACCACCCGCGAGCAAGGACCGGGCGAGACGCGGGACGAGGCCGGGCCGGTGCTTATCTCCATCGAACCGAACGGGGTGCGTCGGCTCTGGAATGTCCGCCCCATGACCTTCGGCGAGCGGCTTTCCCGCTGCTACGCCGACCGCCTGGACGCCTATCCACCACCCGGCGATCAATTCGACGCCGTGTTCCGCGGCTTTCGCGCCCTGCTGGATCAGGGGATCATCCTGCCCGCCGAAACGCGGCTCTGGATTGACGTCTGCGCCGCCGTCAAAGCCCGCTATCCCAAGCCGTAATTCACCTGTCGAGGCTCCATGTCTGAATTGTTCCTTCACGGCGTCGAGGTCGTGGAAATCACGTCCGGCGCCCGCCCGATCCGGACCGTCCGGTCATCGACGATCGGCCTGATCGGCACCGCCCCGGATGCCGACCCGGTGAAATTCCCCCTGAACACGCCGGTCCTGATCGCCGGCAAGCGGACCGACGCCGCCGGGCTGGGCAGCACCGGCACCCTTCCCGGCGCGGTGGATGCGATCTTCGATCAGGCTGGCGCCGTGATCGCCCTGATCCGCGTCGCGGCGGGATCAGGCGACAATGCCGAAGCCGAAACCCTGGCGAACGTCATCGGCGGCATGAACGCAACGACCGGCGCCTATGAGGGTGTCCAGGCGTTCGCCGCCGCGGAGTCCGTCCTGGGCTTCGCCCCGAAGATCCTGATCGCCCCCGGCTTCACGGCGAAGCGCGCATCCGGCGCCGTGACCGCGGTGACCATGACCGCCCACGGCAGCGGCTACACGTCCGCCCCGGCCGTGACGATCAGCGGCGGCGGCGGCGAAGGGGCCGAAGCCGCCGCGGTGGTGACCGGCGGCAAGGTGACGGCCATCACCATCACGAAGAACGGCGACGGCTACACGTCGGCCCCGACGCTTACCCTGACGGGCGGCGGCGGCACGGGTGCGGCGGCCACCGCCGTCACCGGCCCCTACCGGAACCCGGTCGTCGCGGAAATGCTGGGCATCGCCGAACGGCTTCGCGCGGTCGTCATCGCCGACGGTCCGGGAACCACCGACGCCGACGCCATCGCCTACCGCGGGGATTGGGGGTCCGACCGCGTCTATGTGATCGACCCGCCCGCCCTGGTCATGGACGCCGGGTCCGGTGCCATGGTCCCGGCGCCCATGTCGCCCCGCGTCGCCGGCCTGATCGCCCGCACCGACCAGGACCGCGGTTTCTGGTGGTCGCCGTCGAACCAGGAAATCTATGGAATCGTCGGCACCTCCCGCCCGGTTGATTTCAGCCTTGGCGACTACAACAGCCGCGCCAACCTGCTGAACGAAAAGGAGGTGGCGACGGTCATCCGTCAGGACGGGTTCCGCCTGTGGGGGAACCGGACGACGTCGTCCGATCCCAAGTTCGCCTTCCTGTGCGTCCGCCGCACCGCCGACATGATCAACGAATCACTGCTGAAGGCGCACCTGTGGGCGGTCGATCGCTGCATCACCAAGACCTACATCGAAGACGTGATCGAAAGTGTGCGCGGCTATCTCAACCGCCTGAAGGCACAGGGCGCCATTCTCGGCGGCGACATCTGGGCCGACCCCGAACTGAACACCCCGACGTCGATCCAGGATGGACGGATCTACTTCGATTTCGACTTCACGCCGCCCTATCCGGCGGAGCGGGTCGTTTTCCGGTCGCATCTGGTCAACACCTACATTTCCGACATCTTCGCGAAGTAAAGGCGGCGAGCAATGGCAATTCCGCGCGTTCTGAAGAACTTCAATCTGTTCGTCGATGGCCGGGGCTATGCCGGCCTTGTGAGCGAACTGGAGCTTCCCGAACTGTCGATCCAGGAAGAAGAATACCGGGGCGGCGGCATGGACGT
The DNA here is from genome assembly GCA_937927415.1 of uncultured Rhodospirillaceae bacterium. Lineage (GTDB taxonomy): Bacteria > Pseudomonadota > Alphaproteobacteria > Azospirillales > Azospirillaceae > Azospirillum. The sequence continues at coordinate 85,229 of CALBDS010000033.1, read as the reverse complement.
CCCCGTCAAGCTGGACATGGGCCAAGAGGCCATGGAAGCGACGTTCAAGCTGGCCGACCCGGACGAAAACGCCCTTCGGCTCTGGGGGCTGGCCGACGGTGGCGCCGTCCAGTTCACGGCCCGCGGCGCCCTTCAGCGGGACGGCGAAGCTGTGGTGCCGATCGTGGTCAATCTCCGCGGCTCGATCCCCAAGCTTGCCATGGGATCATGGAAGGCCGGCGACCCCAGCGAAACCGACTTCACCATGTCGGTCCGGTACTACCGCTACAACCAAGGCGGCGAAGACCTGATCGAAATCGACGCCGTCAACATGATCCGCAAGGTCGGCGGCGTCGATCAGCTTCAGGGCATCCGTCAGGCGATCGGCGTCTGACCGGCCCCCTTCATCATCACCCCACCAACGAAGCCAAGGGAACGGCCCGGCCCGCGGGACGGCGCCTCCTTGCGCCCGAAAAGAAAGACGACACCATGTCGAAAGATATGCGTCCGCACGCGGACATCACGCTCGATTTCCCGATCATGGTCGATGGCGTCGAAGTGAAGGCGCTGCGTATGCGCCGGCCCAAGGCGCGCGACGAACTGAAGTTCATGGAATCCAAGGGGTCCGAGGGGCGCCGGTCGCTCGAAATGTTCGCCGACCTGTGCGAAATGCCCCTGAACACGATCCTGGATATCGACGCCGCCGACTTGGCGAAGATGGCCGAACAGTTGGGAAAGTTCAAAGGGCAGGAAACGCCGACGACCTGAGACGGTCGATCGTCGTCCTGTCCAAACTGACCGGCTGGACCCTGTCCGACATCCTGGACCTGACCGCCGACGACATCGCGCAATGGACCAGCACCGCGGCCGACGTCCAGAAGCAAATCAACAAAATGACGTCCCGCTGACGCGGGCGTCCGTCCGGAGGGTGTCTTATGGCGAATGGCGCCGGACCGTCCGTGCTGGTCACCATCGGCGGCAAGGTGGCGTCGTCGCTGGGGACGGCGATCAGCCAAGTAAAGAATCAGGTCGGCAGCCTGGAGCGGTCGATCCGTATCCAGACCAGGGCGAACGAACAAAACCGCGCCGCTTTGCGCGGCCAGATGGTCGATGCCTTCGCCCTGGGGGCCAGCCTGAACGCCCTGGTCAAGCCGGCCATCGAATTCGAATCCGCCATGGCCGACGTCCGCAAGGTCGTCGAGTTCAAGGACGGGGCCGCCGGCCTTCAGGCGATGGGAAAGTCGATCAAGGAACTGTCCCGTGAAATCCCCATCAGTCAGGCGGGCCTTGCGGCCATCGTCGCGGCGGGCGGGCGCATGGGCATCGCGGAAGACGACCTTCTGTCCTACACCCGGACGGTCGCCAAGATGTCCACCGCCTGGGAAATGCCGCCCGAGATCGCCGGCGAGTCCATGGGCAAGATCGCCAACATCATGGGCCTGTCGATCAATCAGATCGAACGGGTCGGCGATGCCATCAACAGCCTGGACGACAGTTCCACCGCCAAGGCATCGGAAATCGTCGATGTTTTGAAGCGGACCGGGGGTGTGGCGAAGCAATTCGGCCTGACCACCCAGCAAGCCGCCGCCCTTTCGACGGCCATGCTGGACCTGGGATCGTCCCCGGAAGTCGCGGCCACCGGCATCAACGCCCTGCTGAACAAGATGCAGTCGGCCCCGGCGCAGTCCAAGAAATTCCAGGAAGCGTTGGGCAAGCTGGGGTGGACCGCCAAGGGGATGCAGAAGGCGATTGCGAAGGACGCCCAAGGCACCCTGAACAAATTCCTGGAACAGCTATCGACGCTGGACAAGATCCCGCAGGCGGACATCCTTGCGGAATTGTTCGGCGCCGAATACTCCGACGACATGGCGAAGCTTGTCGGGGGGCTGGATAAATACAGGCAACATCTGAAGCTTGTTTCGAGCGAGGCCAATTACGCCGGGTCCATGCAGAAGGAATTCGCCATCCGGACGGAAACGGCGAAGAACCAGCTTGAGCTTGCATCGAATCTGACTCGCGAAATGGCGATCAACACCGGGTCGGCCCTGCTGCCGGGGATCGTATCGGTCCTGAAAGCCATGGGGCCCTATGTGACCAGCTTGGCCGAATTCGCCGAACGGCATCCCATGGTCATCAAGGGCGTCGTCGGCACGGCGGCGGCCCTGGCCGGGCTGAAGATCGCCGTCATCGGAACCGGCTACGCCTGGACCTTCGTGAAGGGGGCGGCGCTGACGACGTCGTCGGTCCTGGTCAAATCGGCGGGCGTCGCGGCAACCGCAACGCGGCTGGCCTTCCTCCCCCTCACGGGGCTGGGGTCGCTGGTCTACCGGGCGGCGGTTCAGGCGCGCATCGGGCTGGTGCTTCTTCAGTCCGGCTCGATCACCACCGGGCAGTTCCTGACCGGCATGTTCTCCGGCCTTGGGCGCGGCTTCCTCAACCTCGGCGCCATGTTCCGCATGGGGTCGGTCATCATCCGGACCGCCCTGATTGCGACCGGCATCGGCGCCATCATGGTCGGGGTGGGGATGGCCGTCGCGTGGGTCATGAACAACACCGAAAACCTGACGATCGCGTGGGAGGCGTTCAAGGGCGCCTTTGACCGGGCAATCGCCCCGGTCCGCCCGGCGGTGGATGCCATCGTCGGGCCACTGTCGGCCCTGTGGGACTGGATCACCAATCTGGTCGGGCCGGTCGATGGGTTGGGCGGCGGCTTCGCCGCCTTCGGCATCAAGGCGGGGAACGCCGTCGGCGGCCTGGTCGTCGGCATCGTCACCATCGCGACGTCGATCCGCGATACGGTCGGGGCGGCAATCGACAACGTGATCGGGCGGTTCACCGCCGTCACCGCCGCGTTCGACCAGGGCGTTATTCAGGGCATCATCGCCCTGTTCCAGAACTTCAGCCCCGTTACCCTGGTCGCCCAAGGGATCAACGCCCTGGTGGCCTACCTGACCGGGATCGACCTGTCGGCGTCCGGTGCGGCGATCATCGACACCATCGTCCAGGGGGTGAAGGCGAAAGCGTCGGCCCTGGTGGATGCGGTCAAGGAAACGCTGGCGTCGGTCCGGGAATACCTCCCCTTCAGCGATGCCAAGCGCGGCCCCCTCTCGACCCTGACCTATTCCGGTAAGGCGCTGGTCGGAACGATCGGCGAAGGCGTCCAGATGGCCGGCGCGCCGGCCCTGTCCGGGCCGCTGGCGGCGGCGTTCGGCGGTGCCCTGGCAACCCTGTCCAGCGGGGCGGCGAACGCATCCACCACCATACCAGCGATTGCCGGCGCGCCGGCCCTGTCCGAGCCGCTGACGGCGGCGTTCGGCGGCGCGCTGGCAACCTTGTCCAGCGGGACGGCGAACGCATCCACCACCATACCAGCGATTGCCGGCGCGCCGGCCCTGTCCGAGCCGCTGACGGCGGCGTTCGGCGGCGCGCTGGCAACCTTGTCCAGCGGGACGGCGAACGCATCCGCCACCATGCCCGCGGTTGCCGGCGTGGTGGCGACGGACGCCCTGGCCGGCGCCACGTCGGCGGGAACGGCAGCCATCGCCGGGGCGTCCCCCGCCCGCGGCGTCAGCGTGTCGGCCCCCATCACCATCACCATCACCGTCAACGGCAACGCTGACCCGGCGGCCATCGCCGATCAGGTCCGCGACGCCCTGGAACGGCTGATCGGCGACGCGGAGTCCGCCCGCCGGTCGGCCCTTCACGACTGACGTCCCTGTTCACAGGAAAGGAGGATCACCCATGGCCGGCGTCATGATGGCGTTGGGCGACTACCGCTTCAGCCTGGACACCGCGGCTTACGACAAGCTGAACCGCGAATCTGAATACCGCTGGCCGCTTCAGGACCGGCTGACCGTCCAGCCGGCGGCGCAGTTCCTGGGGCCGGGTGCGGAAAAGATCAGCCTGTCCGGCTCCATCTTCCCCCACTTCCGCGGCGGGCTTGGGCAACTCGACCGCATGAGGGCAGAGGCCGAAAAGGGCGAATCCCTGCTGCTGACCGACGGGCGGGGCCGGGTCTGGGGCCGGTACGCGGTCACCAAGATCGCCGAAACGCAAAGCGTCTTCTTCGACGACGGCACGCCCCGGCGGATCGACTTCAGCATCGACCTTGTCCGCTACCACGAAGACCAGGGCGGCGCCGCGTCCCCGGTCAAGGTCCAGCCCGAAACCGCGGCCCCGAAGGTGGGGGCGAAGCCGGCGTCGAAAACCGTCCCCGCCCCCGCCAAGAAGCCGGCATCCCCCGGCGCCGGGCTGCCGAAGCCGAACGAGGTCAACCCGTCCACCGGCACCCCCTACACCCCCGCCCAGAAGGCGGCGTTCGGACCGGGGAGGTCGATTTGATCGTCTACCAGACCCGTCAGGGCGACACCGTCGATTACATCGCCTGGAAGCACTATGGCCGCACACAGGAAACGGTCGAATCCATCTTCCGCGCCAACCCCGAACTTGCGGACCAAGGGCCGGTCCTTCCGCCCGGCCTGCTGGTCTTCCTGCCGGACAACCCGGAACCGGACCGTCAGCGCGTCATCCGCCTGTGGGACTGAACCATGAAACCCGATTTCCGAATTGAGATCGGCGGGATCGACCGGACCGACGTGGTCCGCACCCGCCTTCTGGACGCCAAGGTCACGGACGAAGCCGGGCAGATGTCCGACCGCCTGGAACTGAACTTCGACGACCGCGACGCCGCCATCCCCATCCCGCCGAAAGATGCGGACATCCGCCTGTGGCTGGGGTACGCCGATCATCCCACCCTTCGCCCGGTCTACATGGGGTCGTTCAAGGTCGATGAAGTCGAGGTCGGCAGCGGCCCCCACTCACTGGCGATCCGGGCCAAGGCCGCGGACCTGGGCGGCGGTTTCCGGTCGCCCAAGTTCCGGTCGTGGGACGGGAAGACGATCGGCGACATCGTCGGGCAGGTCGCCGCCGACAACGGCTATACGCCCCTGATCGACCCCGAGCTATCGGCCATCGTCGTCCCCCACATCGACCAGACGGAAGAGTCCGACGCGGCCTTCCTGACCCGCCTTGCCGGGAACCATGACGCCGTCGCCAAACCCGCCGACGGAAAGCTGATCTTCACCAAGCGGCACGGCGACACGCGCCCCGGCGGCGGGGCGATCCCGACCGTCGCCCTGACCCCGAAGGATTTCACGTCCTGGAAGGCGAAGATCAGCGAACGCGGCAATCACGGAAAGGTCACATCCTATTACCAGGACCACGCGACCGGCGAACGGGCCGCCGTGACCGTGGGCGACGGCGGTGACGACGTTTCCCCCTACCTGGACCGCGACCCCTACGGAACGCGGGAAGAAGCGGAAGCCGGCGCCAAGGCGAAGCTGAACGACTTCGGGCGCGGGAAGCTGTCCTTCAACGGGTCGGGGCCGGGGCGCCCGGACCTGTTCGCCGAAGCCCGCATCGTGCTTTCCGGCTTCCGGCCGGGCGTGGACGGGTCATACGCCCTGAAATCCGTCGAACATTCCTTCAGCAACAGCGGCTTTACGACCAGCGTCACCGCCGAGACGACGGCGTAAAGCACCGGCCAGAGAGATCAATTCCATGCAAGACACAGTGCAGGGGGCGGGCGGGATTCTCGAAAGCCTGATCCCGACCATCCTTGACGGCGGGCACAAGGGGACCATCGCCGTCCTTCTCGTCGTTCTCTTGGCGGCCTACTTCACCGCGAAGAAAGCCGCCGCCCTGGTCTGGGGGCAGGTCATCGCCCCCCACCTTCCCCAGAACGCCCGCCCGACCGACCCGTCCGCCGCCGTGGTGGCCGAGATCCGCGCCCTGGACGCCAAGGTCGCGGACGCCCTTCGTCAGCACGCCGAGGCGAGTTCCGAAGGCCGGCGCCGGCTGTACGAGCGGATCGACGCCATGGATCAGCAGAACGACCAGCGGTTCGGCCGGATCGAACAGCGCATCGACGACGGTGTGAAGACCTATGCCACCCGCGCCGAGGTCGAAGCCCAGATCAAGCCGCTTCAGACCGTGTGCGAACACGCCATCGACGAAGCCGGCCGGCTGGTGTCCGAGTTGCGCCGGATGGTCGGCTTCACCCTGACCCGCGGGGGAACCGACGCCGCCCCGGATTGACCCGGCGTCACAGAGCACCGCAACCCATAACCCACCAGGGCCGCCGCCGCGCGGCCCTTTTTCATTGAGGGAGATCATCCATGAACCTGGACCAACTGAAAGCCGACCTGATTCGCGACGAAGACCTGAAGCTTCGCGCCTATACCTGCACCGCCGGGAAGACGACGGTCGGCGTTGGCCGGAACCTGGACGACGTCGGCATCAGCCGGGGCGAAGCCCTGTACCTGCTGGACAACGACATCCAGCGCGTGACCGCGGATCTTGACCGGGAATTCCCCTGGTGGCGCCGGCTGTCCGAACCCCGTCAGCGGGCGGTGGCGAACATGTGCTTCAACATGGGCATCAACCGGCTGAAGGGCTTCCGCAAGATGCTCGCCGCCCTTCAGGCGGGCGACTATGGCCGGGCGGCGGTCGAAGCGACAGACAGCGCGTGGTTCCGTCAGGTCGGCGTCCGCGGCCCGCGCGTCGTGGCGCTGATCCGGAACGGGTAACGCCTGCACCCCTGCACCAACCCCACCAAGCCGCCGGCATCCCGCCCGCGGCTCTTTTCATGCCCAGAGGAGGGGCAATCACAATGAACCTGAACGTCATCGCCCGCGGCGGAATGCTGGCGCGCCACAAGGGGAAGCTGGTCGTCGGCGTCGCGGTCGTTGCCGCCCTGGCCGACTACCTGACCGGCGCGACCGACCTGTCGGGCTTCCTGGGGCGGCTGATCCCCGTCCTGGTTGGCGGCATCTAGGCGCGGCCGGGCAGCGGTCTTTCCATTCAAGCGCATGAAGGGGGCGGTCCTGATCGGACCGCCCCCTTTTTTGCATTCTGCATATAAAAGCATGTTTCACACATAGTGAATCGCCACAAACGTGTAGACCGGCCGCGCCACGCTCGGCATGATTCAAGCCAGTGCTCGCCATAAAGATGCAGGACTCATACCATGCAGGCCCTAACCGCCTTCGTTGCCATCGGCGCCCTTGTCGCCATCGGGCTGGGGTTAATCCGCCCTTCGCTTGTTTTGCCAAAGAGGTTAAAGCCCAGCCGGCTAAAGGCCATTATGGCCTACACCATGCTTTTTATCGTGGCTGTCGCAAGTTTCCCTCTGACGCCGGAACAGCAAGCGGAACGCGACAGGCTGACGGCAGAAAGGCAGGCCGAGAAGGAGGCCCGCGCAGCAGTGGACAAGGCGGAGGCGGAACGGAAAGCCGCGGAAGCGGAAACCCGCGCGGCAGCGGATAAAGCGGAGGCCGAAAGAAAGGTGGCGGAAGCCAGAGAAAGAGATGCAGCGGAAGCGCGGGAGGAATTAGCGCGAATGCCGGTTCGTAAAATAATCAATTCACATCGTTACATTGAGAAAGCGGAGATAGTGATTCCGCATGTCAATATATGGCTGAAACCAATTGATGTTTTTCGTAGCAAGGATTGGCTCTTTATGATGTCAATGTCATTCAACGACATTCTTCCGGCGGCGCGCAACATGATGCCCGACGTACAAAACGTCAGGATCATCGCGCAAGCTAGCTTCGTGGATAAGTACGGAAACTCCGAACGAGGTATCGCCACGCAATTGGTTTTCAAGTCAGCAGATTTGAAAAGAATCAACTTCGACAATATCAATGGCCCGCCCTTGCTGAACTTTGCGGATATCGAAAAGTTGCGCCCTGGCCTTCGCGAAGAAGTCGCAGCATTTTGCGGGGACTCGGACTACCGCCGTCAGGCTGGCGAATTTTGCCAAAAAGCAATTGCACGGTTCAGGTAAAGTCCCATCAACGGCTACCAAATCATCTTGCCGTATCAAGGTGATTTGGTATCTCAGAATTGAAATGGCAAATCGCCATATTCTACTTGCCCTCAGAAAATTACCCCAATAGGGTTAGGCCGTCCTTGACAGGGCGACACGAAAACCGTAGGGCTTGGGGTGGAGCCGAAAACTCCGTCGAAAGCGGTCACCGTCCGTCATCCGGTTTTACGTCCGGACTCTGTCTGTGCGGCCCCTATGGCGGGGGTGCGAGGAATACAAGACCCGAAAGGGGAATACTCGCGCCCGGCTTTCGACGGGTTTTCGGCCCCCGCTGCCAGGGGCGGTCCGAAAAGCTTCCTTTGGCAGCGGCGATGCAACGCCGCTCGAAAGAGGCTTGTCATGACCGTTTCTATTGCCGACACCCAAGCTGTGTCTGCATTAACCATTTCTGATATTAATACCACCGTCAACCACGAACCTCGGATTCTGGATATTCGTCTCGCAGACGCTTTAGGATTTGCGCAGGCGCGAGATATCCGGAAGCTCATTGAGCGCCACCGCAAGGCGCTTGAACGGTTCGGCGTAATTTGCGCCACCGTGGCGCAAACCTCCCCCAAGGGTGGGCGTCCTGCCCGTCAAAACTGGCTGAACAAGCGCCAAGCCCTTTTCCTCTGCACCAAATCCGAAACCGACCGGGCAACGGAAATCACGATCCGGATCGTCGAGGTCTTCGACGAAGTGACGTCCGCAGCAGCGGGCCAGACGCCCCCGCCGACGCATATCGTCCCGGTCCGCCAGCACGAGCGCCGGATCTCTGCCCGCCATGCTGATACCGTCCGGCTGGCCGACGTGGCGGCACGGCTGGAAGCTGCCGCTACTACCTTCCGCCCCTTCCCTCTTGAGAACGGAATGGGCGCCATGGTCCTGGACGGCGAAGTCGTGATCTTCGACGCGAACGACGTCGGCTTGGGCGGGGACATGACCGAAGTGGTCATAGTCGGCGTTGACGGTGGCGTCGCCGCGCGCCGGCTGGTGCCCTTGGACCACGGCGATATGCTTCGGCGTGGTCGGGTCTGGACCGACATGGACGACCGTCGTCAGGTCGCCGCGTTGGGCCGGGTGGTGGAACGCCGGCCACTGCCGGGCGGCACCCTGAAGCACCAGGGCATCCCGACCATCGGCGTTCACCGGGGCTTGTCCCTACTGGTGGGCTGAACAGAAGGGCGCCTCTTGACGGGGGCGCCCTTCCCTCTTCGCCCATGGAGACGGTCAGGCGACCTGTGTCTTGACCGGGAGCGGTGGCGGGTCCGCCTGCATCGCGGTTGCCCGCCGTTCCAGCCACGCGCCGACGTCGTCGGGAATGCTGTACTGCCCGGCGGCCCAGCGTCGAATCTGTCGGGGATCACGGCGGATCATCTCGGCGAATCCCCGTTGAGACCAGCCGAGGATATCCAGGCATTCGTGGAATCGGTCCGGGGTCATGGGGGTCAAAAGACCCCCATTCTTTGGAGTGCTGTCACGAGCGCAAGAACCAGCCCGGTTGCCGCGCCGACGGTCGCCATGGCGAGCGCCCACGGGGCAAGGCCATGGTCGCGCCGCAGCTTGTCGGCTTCCGCCGCAAGCTTCCGCTGTTCGGCCAAGAGTTTATGCTGTTCCGCGACCAGCTTCAGGGTTTCTTCCAGCAGCTTCCCGGTTTCCGCCTGGGTGCGGTCGATCTGCGCAAGGGCTTCCCTTATGTTCAAGTTGCCGGTAGTGGTATCGGCGATGAAATATTCCACCCGATCATTTAACAATCACCAGCACATGCCATACGCGAAAATATGCTCAAGCTGTAGCGAAACAGCTGTAGATCTGCTAGAAGTGCGAAAGGCCGGGGCTTATGCCCCGGCCTTCCACGCTCTTTTACAGGTTACAATTTACGTGATTTTCTATGCTAACGCTCTATGTCCGTAAGGCTTATGCCCAGCGCTGGTCCGCGGAGGGGGCGCTTTAGATAGGCAGGGAAGACCCTCACGACTCATAAGGGGAAGATAGGTCGGTGCATCGCTATCTGCAAGCTCATTTTCAGTTGCGTCCTACGGCGACAACGGCAATCCATCGGGCCATATCGCCCATTCGAATGAACGAATATATGTGGATGGCTCACAGTAAGCAGGAGCAGGCCTTGCGTCTGTATCTATGGAATGCACGCATCTGTGAGTCACTGTATTTTCCGATGCAAATATTAGAAGTCACCGTCCGCAACGCAATTTCAGATGCAGCAAACGCAGCAAGAGGGAAAAATTGGACAAAGCACAAGGACATCTGTAGGCAGCTTAAGCCGTATTGGGGAGATCAGCTTCACAAAGTCCGAAGTCGGATCGTTAATTCTGGTCAACCTGAAACGAATGAACGGATTATTGCCGGGATTACTTTTGGCTTCTGGTGTCATCTACTAACTGTTCGCTTCACACCGATCCTTTGGAAAAAAGGGATTGCGGCACAATTCCCTCATGCCCCCAAAAACATTACTCAGGCTAGTCTCTTGGCTGAGCTGGATCGCTTAAGTGCCTATCGTAACCGTATTGCACATCATAAATCTATGTATAATAAAAATCCAGAACAGATTTTATCAGATATTGTTCAGGTGATTGGCTATCGTTGCCCAGACAGCGCATATTATGTCGAGGCGACCTGCCCCCTGGACAGCATCATCGCTCAACGCCCAAACCCGGCTGATTTTGCCTGACCGTGTTGCCCTTCAGGCCGGATTCCCTGCGCCTTTTTTTGAGCATCTGTTCCATCACCCGGCCAAAACCGAAGCAACGCGGACCGGAGCCGGGTCCGGCATCCGGCGGCGGACGCGGATGGCAAGATAATCGGCAAAGCCGCGGGTGCTGACCAGGAAGGCGCGCCCTGCATCGTCGGTCCATGCATCGACGATCCCGCGGTCTTCCGTAACCGCCGGCCCAGCGTAGAAGCGCAGGACACCCCCATCCCGGCGGATCAGGCAAAACCGCTCACGCGGCGGGAAAACCTTGGCCCTGACCAGACTCCGGGCCGCTTCCATGAGCCTATGGAAACCGGCGCCCGGCTGAAAACGGAAGACATCGGAGGCGAAGCGCATGGGGCGCACGGCCTTCGCGGGGACTGTAATCGCAGACATGCGGGATTCCTTTGGCTTGGGAGGCGATGGCCGTCGTCGGCATCAACCGCTATATGCCTCCCCGCAAATCATGTCAACACGACATATGGCATTTTGGAATCTTTAATGGCGTTACGCCATTTTTGGCTTGCGCCGCTCCGCGCCATCACCCCATGATCCAGGAGAACAGCGCCTTATGGCGATCCGGAATGGAATAGGCCAGAGAGATCCAAGAATATGGCAACCGTGAAGAAGCGGACATGGACAAGCGCCACAGGCACCAAGGGGGAGGGGTGGCAGGTCCGGTATACCGACCAGTTCGGCAAGGACCGTTCAAAGAGCTTTGACCGCAAGAAGGAGGCGGAGGAATTCGCCGCAACGGTCACGATCCAGGTCAAGCAAGGGCTTCACGTCCCGAACAGCCAATCGGCGACGGTCCGCGAAGCCGCCGAAGTGTGGTTGGAAGCCGTGAGGAACGGGCGCAACGGCCGCCCGCCGGCCGAGGAATCGACGCTTGGTCAATATCGGTCGCACATCGACAACCACATCGTGCCGTTCCTGGGCGGCGTCCGGCTGACCCAACTCACGACTCCGCAAGTCGCGTACTTCCGGGATGAGCTTCTTCGGAATGGCCGCTCCCGCGTCATGACCCGTAAGATCCTGACGTCCTTGAAGGGAATGCTGAACGAGGCCATGACCCGCGGCATGATCGGGGCGAACACCGCCCTTCCGGTGAAAATCATCAACTCGGGCCGCGAAGACAGCAAGGTCGTCATCCCGTCGAAAGCAGAGGTCCGCGCCCTGGTGTCCGTCCTGGCACGCTGGGCGACGGGCGATTTCCCGGCGGCCCGGAACAAGGCGGGGCTGAACCGTCACAAGTGGTTCGACCTGTTCATCAGGACGACGATCTCCACCGGCTGCCGGTCATCCGAAATACGGGGGCTTCCCTGGGCGGCGTTTGATGCCGCGTCCGGGACGGTCGAGATCGTCCAGCGCGCCGACGAAAAGGGGGACATCGGCACGCCGAAGTCAAAGGCCGGATACCGGACCCTGTACCTTCCCAGCGAGCTTGTCCGCGACCTGAAGGCATGGCAGATGCTTTGCCCGCCGGGCAAGCTGGGGCTGGTCTTCCCGAACGCATCCGGGCGCGTCGAGTCCCTGGCGAACATCGTCAATCGGTGGTGGGGTCCGCTCCAGCGCGAAGCCGGCGTCGTCGAGGTTGACCCAGCCACCGGCAAGAAGACAGCCCGGTACGGCGGAATGCATGTCCTTCGTCATTTCCGCGCATCGATTCTGATCGAAGCCGGGGCCGACATAAAGGAGGTGCAGAAGGCCATGGGGCATTCATCGGCCCATGTGACCCTTGATGTGTACGGGCACCTGTTCGAAGACGACGACGCGATCCGCCGCCGGAAGGCCATGGCCGAAGCCGCGAACCGCGCCGTGTTCGGGGGCTGACCATGCCGATCCGGTCGAAGCCCTTCATCACCCGCGATGACGTCCGCCGCCGCCGGGATTGTGTCTTCGTCTTCAGCGACGACGAAACCCGGAAGGGGCGCGGCGGACAGGCGCACGCTTGCCGGGGTGAACCGAACGCGATCGGGATCCGGTTCAAGAAGGGGCCGGGCGACCATGCGTCCTTCGCGTGGTCGGACGCCGACCTTGACGCGAATTGCCGGAAGATCGACGAAGACGTCGCCGCGGTCCGCCGCGCCTGGAAGACGGGTTGACCGTCGTCTTCCCCAAGGCCGGGATCGGGACCGGAGTCTGTCGCCTGGAAGACGTCGCCCCGCTGACGGCCCTGCACCTTCGCCGCCGGCTGACGGAACTGAAAACGATCCCCGGCGCCACCACTTCCGCCAAATAGTCCCTTCCCTCTATCCTTCCAATTGGACCCCCAACGCCCCACCATGGAGCGTTTTTTAGGGTTGAATAAATGGGGAAATATTCATAATATTCCTCTTGCCTAAATAATTTTTTGGCCCTCTCAGCCTAATTATGACAAACAAAAATATACCCGTACAATATCCGCACAAAATACGCTGGGATTTATGTCTACACCAGCAAAACAGCCATAATAATAAAGCCTGAAAATCCCCGTGTCGGCGGTTCAATTCCGTCCCTGGGCACCACCCCTTCCCATTGAAAAAATTTATGGCTCGGGTGGCGCTGCCTTTACCCACAGGCGGTAAATGGTTTTTCGGCGCGCCGCGCAAAACCCGAAATAATCCAATATAATCAATGTATTGTGCAGGGTCGCATTTTGCCCAACCGCACAAAATCCGTACAAAACCGCCCCACCCCCTTTTCGTGATCCACCCTCTTCGCATTGAAAATACCGATGGATCGCCGCCCACTGCGAGGCGTGCTCGCCTTTCTGTTCAAACTCCATCCGCACTGCGCGCTCGCGCACTTCAGGAAACCCGGTGCGGTTCACAGCCGCCCAGCCGGTTGACCCTCTGCACCGCGTCCGCCGCCTCATCCGCGATCCGCTCCACGATGCGCGCCAGCGGTTCGATACGATCGGCAAAGGCAACCGACTGGCCCAACGACAGCATTCCCGTCCGGGTCTCGCCGGTTTCATAGGCTTGCCGGCCGAGCGTGCCGCTGATGAGCGGCATCAGGGCCGCAAGGTCGCCGGGGGTTTCCGCCTCAACCGCCTGGATGCGCTCCGTGGTCTCATTGCGCAGCGCGCGCACCGTGTTGCGCAGGGATTGCATGACCAGCATCGTGTCGGTTTCCTCTGCCTCCACCAAGCGGCGCTTGTACGCGGGGTGCGCCCACACCTCCTCGGCGACCAGGAAGCGCGTGCCCATCAGAACACCGTCCGCCCCCAGGGCCAGGGCCGCCACCAGTTGCGCGCCGGTGCCGATTCCGCCGCCGACCACCAGGGGGATGGTGATGTCGCGGGCCGCCAAGGCCGCTTGGACGATGGTGCCGACCAGCGCCATGCCCGGATGACCACCGGCTTCCGCACCGATGATCTCCACCATGTCCACACCCACCGCCTGCGCCTTGCGGGCGTGCTTCACCGTGGACACCTTATGCACTACTTTGATGCCGGCGGTGTGCAGGTGCTGAAGGTAGGGTTCCGGGTTGCGGCCCGAGGTTTCGACGAAGCGGACCTCCTCCTCGGCGATCAGGTCGAAGATCGCCTCGGCGCGGTCGCCCTCCACCAGCTTGGGCAGCATCGACACGTTGACGCCGAACGGCCCCCCGTCGCACAGGTCGCGGCAACGGCGGACCCCGGCGCGCAGGGACGGCAGGTCGGGGAAGCTGGCGGCGGTCATGAATCCCATGATCCCCGCTCGCGATGCCGCCGCCGCATAATCGGCGGTCGCCAGCCATTGCAGGCCGCCGGCAACGATCGGCAGGCGGATTCCGAAAAAGTCGGTGACGCGGGTCGTCAGCATCATTCACCCCACCCCGCCAAAGACCGCCTGGCGCTTTTCGCGGAAGGCGGCAATCCCCTCCCCCGCGTCGGCGTGGAACAGGTTGGCGACGAAGCTGTCGCGCTCACGGTCCAACTGCGTCCCCAGCCCGTCGGCGTACGCTGCGTTCAGCAGACCCTTGATGGACGCCATGGCCTGCCCGGGCCCCGCGGCCAGGGTTGCCGCACGGGCGAGCGCCGTGCCCAGCGCCGCCCCCGGTTCGCACACGGCGTTGACGATCCCCGCCTGATGCAGGCGCCCGGCATCCACCACCCCGCCCTCCAGGGCGAGTTCCGCCGCCAATTGGCGCGGCAGGGTCTGGGCCAGGAAGGCCGTGGCACCGCCGTCCGGGCTTAGCCCCACCTTGACGTACGCCATCACGAAGCGGGCGCCGCGCGCCGCTACCACCAGATCGCAGGCCAGCATCACGGAGAAACCGGCCCCGGCCGCCCCGCCCTCCACGGCGGCGATCACCGGCTTCGGGCATGAACGGATCGCCTGCACGAACCCATGCAACCCGTCAATCCCGGCGCACACCGTCTCGGGCGCACCGGCGCGCAGACCGGCCAGCCGGTTCAGGTTGCCGCCGCTGCTGAAGGTCGTGCCGGCGCCGGTCAGCACCACGGCACCGATGGCGGAATCCTCAGCGGCACGCCGCAGCGCCGCCGCCCCCGCTTTGTAGATGTCCGGCCCCAGCGCGTTGCGTGTTGCCGGGTCGTCGATGGTGAGGACGAGCACCCGCCCCCGCTGTTCCGTGTGCAGTACCGCCATGCTTCACTCCCTCTTCGATGGTGTGCCCGCCGGCATCACATGCCCGGATGAAAGGGGGACCGGGCGCGCGAACGCCCGGTCCAAGGTTCCACACCCGAGAGGAACGACCCAAGTGCGGGGGAACGCGTCGTCCGATCCCGGACTGTCATGCTGACGGCTGCGTCCGGGATCAAAAGTGGCCGCGAAGGATGAGGCTAAAGGGCTTCCGTCAGCTCCGGCACCGCCTTGAAGAGGTCGGCGACGAGGCCGTAATCGGCGACCTGGAAGATGGGTGCTTCCTCATCCTTGTTGATGGCGACGATGACCTTGCTGTCCTTCATGCCGGCCAGGTGCTGGATGGCACCGGAAATGCCGACGGCGATGTACAGCTCGGGCGCCACGATCTTGCCGGTTTGCCCGACTTGGTAATCATTGGGCACGAAGCCCGCGTCCACCGCGGCGCGGGAGGCACCGACGGCAGCCCCCAGCTTGTCGGCCAGGGCTTCGAGCAGCTTGAAATTGTCGCCCGACTGCATGCCACGGCCGCCGGACACGATGATCCGGGCCTGGGTCAGTTCGGGACGTTCGGACTTGGTGAGTTCCTGGCCGACGAAACGGGCGGTGGCCGCAGCCCCGGCCGACGCCACGTCCTCGACCGCCGCCGAACCGCCCTCGGCGGCCGCGGGGTCGAAAGCGGTGGTGCGCACGGTGATGACCTTCACCGCATCCGCCGACTGCACGGTGGCGATGGCGTTGCCGGCGTAGACCGGGCGCTCGAAGGTGTCCGGCGCCACCACCGCGGTGATGTCCGACACCGCCGCCACGTCCAGCAGAGCCGCCACGCGGGGCAGCAGATTCTTGCCCGCCGAGGTCGCCGGGGCCAGGATGTGGCCGTAGCCGGCAGCCAGCGTCACCACCAGCGGCGCGACCGCTTCCGGCAACTGGTGGGCCAGATCGGCGGAATCCGCCTTCAGCACCTTGGCGACACCGGCCACCGTGGCCGCCGCGTCCGCCGCCGGGCCGACGCCCTGGCCGGCGACCAGCACATGCACGTCACCGCCGATTTTGGCGGCGGCGGTGACCGCGTTCAACGTCGCCGGCTTCAGCGAAGCGCCGTCGTGTTCCGCAACAACGAGAATGGCCATGATCAGATCACCCGCGCGTCATTCTTCAGCTTGTCCACCAGGGCGGCCACGTCGGCCACCTTCACACCGGCCTTGCGCTTGGGCGGCTCGGCCACCGTCAGCGTCTTCAGCCGCGGCGCCACATCGACGCCCAGCGCGTCGGGGGTGACGGTTTCCAGCGGCTTCTTCTTGGCCTTCATGATGTTGGGAAGGCTGGCGTAGCGCGGCTCGTTCAGGCGCAGGTCGGCGGTGACCACCGCCGGCAGCGTCAGGTTCACCGTTTCCAGACCGCCGTCGATTTCACGGATGACGGTGACCGCGCCACCCTCCACCGTGACCTTCGACGCAAAGGTGCCCTGGGGCCAGCCCAGCAGGGCCGCCAGCATCTGGCCGGTCTGGTTGCAATCGTCGTCGATGGCCTGCTTGCCCAGCACCACCAGCGTGGGGCCGTCCCGGTCCACCAGCGCCTTCAGCACCTTGGCGACCGCCAGCGGCTGGGTTTCCGCGTCGGTCTGCACCAGCACGGCGCGGTCGGCGCCCATGGCAAGGGCCGTGCGCAGCGTTTCCTGCGCCTGGGCCGGGCCGACGGACACGGCGATCACCTCGGTGGCCGTGCCGGCTTCCTTCAGACGAACCGCCTCTTCGACGGCGATCTCGTCGAACGGGTTCATCGACATCTTCACGTTCGCGGTCTCAACGCCCGAACCGTCCGCCTTCACGCGGACCTTGACGTTGTAATCGACCACGCGCTTCACGGGAACGAGGATCTTCATGGTTCGCCCTCCTGTCCTCAAACCCGCTCGATGACGGCGGCGATGCCCTGGCCGACGCCGATGCACATGCTGACCAGCGCGTAACGCCCGCCGGACCGTTCCAACTGGCGCAACGCCGTCAGCATCAGACGCGCACCGCTGGCGCCCAGCGGGTGCCCGACCGCGATGGCGCCGCCGTTGGGGTTCAGCCGGCTGTCATCCGCCGACAATTCCAGCAGTTTGGCGCAGCCCAGCACCTGCACGGCAAAGGCCTCGTTGATCTCGATGAGGTCCATGTCCTTGAGGGTCAGGCCGGCACGCTCCAGCGCCTTGCGAACCGCCGGGACGGGGCCGAGGCCCATGGTGCGCGGTGCGACACCGGCGACGGCGCCGGCCAGAATGCGCCCGCGCGGGGCCACCCCCGCCGCCTCGCCCCGCGCACGGCTGCCGACCAGAACCGCCGCCGCACCGTCGTTGATGCCCGACGCATTGCCCGCGGTCACCACACCACCGTCGAACAGCGGGCGCAGCTTCGCCAGCGTGTCCACGTCGGTGTCCGGGCGGGGATGCTCGTCCTCCGCCACCACCACGGGCGCCGCCTTGCCGCGGGCCGGCAGGTCGATGGGCACGATCTCGCCGGTGAAGAAGCCCTCCCGTTGAGCGGCGTGGAACCGGGCCTGGGAGCGCGCGGCGTAGCGGTCGCTCTCCTCCCGCCCGATGCCCAGCTCATGGGCAATGTTGTCGGCGGTCTGGGGCATGGTGTCGGCGCCGAAGGTCTTGACGATCTTCGGGTTCGAGAAACGCGCGCCCATGGTCGTGTCGTAGAGGTCGGCGCTGCGGCTGAACGGCGTTTCCGCCTTGCCCAGCACGAAGGGCGCGCGGGTCATGCTCTCCACCCCGCCGGCGACGAACAGCGCCCCTTCGCCGGTGCGCACGCAGCGCGCCGCGTCCAGCACGGCGGCAAGGCCGCTGCCACACAGACGGTTGACCGTCTGGCCCCCGGTCTCAATGGGAAGCCCGGCCAGCAGGCCGGCATGGCGGGCCACGTTGCGGCTGTCTTCACCGGCCTGGTTGGTGCAGCCGGCAATCACATCCTCGACCCCGGCGGCGGCCAGGGGCGTGCGTTTGACGAGCGCGGCGATTACGGTCCCCAGAAGATCGTCGGGGCGGACCTTGGACAGGGCACCGGCATGGCGCCCGAAGGGGGAACGCAGGCCGTCGTAGAGAAAAGCATCGGTCATGGGGGCAGATCCAATCAGGCTTCCGGGGTGGAGAGGGAGACGCCGAGCATGGCGCGGCGCTTGAGCCACGGGCTGGGGCGGTAACGGGGGTCGCCGGTCTGGGCCAGCAGAGATTCCAGCACCGCCAGAACCCGCGCCGGCCCCAGCCGGTCGCCCATGGCGAGCGGCCCCTGCGGGTAGCCGAGGCCCAGCGGCACGGCCTTGTCGATGTCGGCGGGGGTGGCGATCCGCTGCTGGGCGATGTCGCAGCCGATGTTGACGATGCAGGCGACGACCCGCTGCGACACGAAGCCGGGGCTGTCGTGGATCACGGTCACCGGCACGCCGTCCGCCGCCAGGGCGGCCCACGCCGCATCGCGCGCCCCGGCGCTGGTGACCGGCGTGGTCATCAGCACCCGGCGCCCCTGCAGCCCGAACAGCGTGTCCACGGCCAGCGTGCGCGTGGGGTCCAGCCCGTCCGCCAGGGCGGCGGTGGTGGCGTCCCCGCCCAGCGGCGTCACCAGACACACCGATTCAGCGGACGGCTGTTCGCCATCGTCCAGGGTGGCACCACCGGCGGCCAGCAACCCGGTCAGTGCCGCGTGCGCCACCGGGTCGCGGCGGCTGATCCACAGCGGACGGCGGTCGGCGGGCGGCACGGCGGGTTCGGGGTCGATCACCGGCTTGCCGTCGGCGTAGCGGTAGAAGCCGCGCCCGGTCTTTCGGCCCAGCAGACCGGCGGCGATATACTGGCGCGGCAGCAGCGAGGGGCGGAACCGCGCCTCGTGGAAGAACTGGCCGTAGATCGACTCCATCACCGACTGCGACACGTCGATGCCGATGAGGTCCAGCAACTCGAACGGCCCCATGCGGAAACCGGCCTGCTGCACCAGCACGCGGTCCACGGCGGCGGGGTCCGCCACCCCCTCGCCCACCACCCGCAGCGCCTCGGTTCCGTAACCGCGGCCGGCGTGGTTGACCAGGAAACCGGGGGTGTCACGCGTCTCCACCGCCGCGTGGCCCATGCGCACACCCAGACCCACCAGGGCCTTGGCAACCGCCGGATCGGTCAGCACGCCCGGCGCCACCTCGACGATCTTCATCAGCGCCACGGGGTTGAAGAAGTGGAAGCCAGCCACCCGGCCGGGCCGCGCGACCCCGGCGGCAATGGCGGTGACCGAGAGCGAGGAGGTGTTGGTCGCCAGCACGCAATCGGGCGACACGACGGCCTCCAGTGCTGCGAACAGCGCGCGCTTGGCCGCCAGATCCTCCACGATCGCCTCGACGACCAGATGGCACGGGGCGAAACCGTCCAGCCCGGCCACCGGGCACAGCCGCGCCGCCGCCCCGTCGGCAGCCTCATCGCTCATGCGCCCCTTGCGGGCCAGCGTGCGGAAGGTGTCGGCCACCGCCGCCACCGCCTCGGCCGCCGCCCCGTCGCGGGCATCGTGCAGCAGCACCCGGATGCCCGCCGCCGCCGCAATCTGGGCGATGCCACGCCCCATGGTGCCGGTTCCCACGACGCCCAGCACGAGCGCGCCGCTTTGTGGATCAAAGCTCATCCTGTCCCCTTTCGTCACGATCGGGAGCCGGCCGGCGGCGCGCACCACCGCGCCATGCCCGTTCGGCCCACGTCCGTTCAGCGCCGGCTGCGCCAGCCGCTCCCGGTCAAATTCCATTCTACGGAATTGAATTTCATTCTCTTGACGGGGACCATAAACGCTGTCAGACTGGCTTTCAATGAAATCTTTCGTCCCGCATTCGTGCGGGCGATCAACAAAATTCCCGGGGAAAGAAGTCCATGCGCAAGCGGGATGAAGGTCTTGCCGTCGAAGAGCATGATATTGACGAGGAGAAAGACCCTCGCTTCGTAACAGCATTGGCCCGAGGACTCGACATCCTGCGCTCGTTCCGGCGCAATGAGATCGAGCTTGGCAATCAGGACTTGGCCGCCCGCACCGGATTGCCCAAGGCAACGGTGTCGCGCCTGACCTACACCTTGGGAAAACAGGGCTATCTGGTCTACAACGCCGCGTCCGGGAAATACCGGCTGGGCACGCCGGTGCTGTCGCTGGGCTACACCTGCCTGTCGGGCATGGGCGTCCGGCAGGTGGCGCGCCCGCTGATGCAGGATCTGGCCGATTACACCGGCCTGTCGGTGGCGCTGGGCGGGCGGGACCGCTTCAGCATGATCTATCTGGAATGCTGCCGCGGCGACAGCCCGGTCACGCTGCACCTGGACGTCGGATCACACCTGAAGCTGGCCACCAGCGCCATCGGGCGCGCCTATCTGGCCGGTCTGCCCGACGGCGAGCGGGCGGCGCTGATGGACAAGCTGGAAGCCCACGAAAACGAACGGTCCCCCGGCCGCTGGCCGGCGATCCGGGACGGGATTTTGCAGGCGGTCGAGGAATACCGGACGAAGGGCTATTGCCTGTCGCTCGGCGACTGGAAGACCGAGGTGAACGCCGCCGGCGTGCCCTATGTGCCGCGCGACGGCTCGCCCGTGCTGGCCTTCAACTGCGGCGGCCCGTCGTTCCTGCTCCCCCGCAAGACCTTGGAAGAGGATCACGCCCCGCGGCTGGTGGAACTGGTCCGCCGGCTCGACGCCGCCCTCTTCAATTCCTGACCATCTTTTCTCCCCCAGGAGACACGAATGCCATTGGATCCGGAGACGCTCGGCCAATTGGTCGGCACGGTGTCGCGCTTCGTGCGCGAACAGTTGATCCCGCTCGAACACACGGTCGCGGACGACGACGCCATCCCACCGCCGGTCGTCGCAGCCATGCGTGAGATCGGCCTGTTCGGCCTGTCCATCCCCGAGGAATACGGCGGCATCGGCCTGTCCATGGCCGAAGAGGTGCAGGTGGCCTTCGAACTGGGCCAGACCTCCCCCGCCTTCCGCTCGCTGATCGGCACCAACAACGGGATCGGGTCGCAGGGCATCATCATCGACGGCACCGACGAACAGAAACGCACCTACCTGCCCCGGCTCGCCAGCGGCGAAATCGTCGGTTCCTTCGCCCTAACCGAGCCGGAGGCCGGGTCTGACGCCGGCTCGCTGCGCACCACCGCGCGGCGCGACGGTGATTATTACGTGCTGAACGGCACCAAGCGTTTCATCACCAACGCGCCGCACGCCGGCCTGTTCACCGTCTTCGCCCGCACCGGCACCCAGGAAGACGGCGCGCGCGGCGTCACCGCCTTTCTGGTGGAGGCCGGCACCCCCGGCATCACGCTCGGGGCCATGGACCGGAAGATGGGCCAGAAGGGTGCTCACACCTGCGACGTCATCTTCACCGATTGCCGGGTGCCCGCCACCGCCGTGCTGGGCGGACGGGAGGGCCAGGGCTTCAAGACGGCGATGAAGGTGCTGGACCGCGGGCGCCTGCACATTTCCGCGGTCTGCGTCGGGGCCGCCGAGCGGCTGATCCGCGACAGCCTGGCCTATGCCATGGAGCGCAAGCAGTTCGGCCAGCCCATCGCCGAGTTCCAACTGATCCAGGCCATGCTGGCCGACAGCCGGGCGGAGGCCTATGCGGCGCGCTGCATGGTGCTGGAAACCGCCCGCCGGAAGGATGCCGGCCTGGATGTCTCCACCGACGCGGCCTGTTGCAAGATGTTCGCGTCCGAGATGGTCGGGCGCGTCGCCGACCGCGCCGTGCAGATCCACGGCGGGGCCGGCTACATCGCCGATTACGGGATCGAACGCTTCTACCGCGACGTGCGCCTGTTCCGCATCTACGAAGGCACGACCCAGATCCAGCAACTCGTCATCGCCCGCAACATGATCCGCGAGGCGGCGTGACCATGGACCGTTTTGCCCGCATGATCGCGGCCCTGCCCGCCCGCATCAGCCATCCGGTCCTGGACTGGGCCGAGCGCACCCCCGACGCTCCGGCGCTGCACGAGGACGGCACCGAATGGAGCTATGGCCGACTGGGCGCGGCGATCCGCCGGATGCAGCAGCACTTCCAGGCGCTGGGGGTGCGCGGCGGCGACCGGGTGATGATCGTCTGCGAAAACACCATGGCCGTCCCCATCCTGGTCCTGGCGGCCAGCGAGGTGGACGCCTGGCCGGTGATCGTCAACGCCCGCCTGTCGGAACGCGAGATCGACACGATCCGCGCCCATTGCCGGCCGCGCCGGGTCTTCTACACCGGCACCGTGTCCCGCGATGCCGCCGCGCACGCCGCCCGTCACGGGGCCACGGCGCTGGATGATCCCGAGCTTCCGCCCCTGGCCGTCGGCCCGCTGCTGGACGCCGAACCGGAGCCGGTGCACGCCGACCCGGCAAAGCAGGTGGGGGCGGTCATCTACACCTCGGGCACCACGGGGCACCCCAAGGGCGTGATGCTGTCCCACCGCGGCCTGCTGTTCGTGGCGTGCATTTCGGGCCACATGCGCGGGCTGGAACGCCGTGACCGGACCTATGGCGTGCTGCCGATCAGCCATGTGTTCGGGCTGGCCTCCACCTGCCTCGGCACGCTGTACGCCGGCGGCTGCCTGCACACGGTCGCGCGCTTCGACCCCAAGGCGGTGTGGGACGCGCTGGCTCACGACGGGGTGACCGTCTTCCAGGGCGTGCCGGTCATGTACGCCAAGCTGATCGAACACGCCAAGATCACCGGGGAGACGCCGGCAGCGCCCCACCTGCGCTATCTCTCGTCGGGCGGCTCGGTGCTGGATCTGGCGCTGAAACAGGCGGTGGAGGCCACCTTCGGGCTGCCGCTTCACAACGGCTACGGCCTGACCGAATGCTCGCCCACCATCACCCAGACCCGCCTGGACGCGCCGCGCGCCGACACGTCCATCGGGCCGCCGCTGCCGCTGATCGAGGTGCGCTTCGTCGATCACACCACCGGCGCCGACGTTCCGGCGGGCGACCCCGGCGAATTGTGGGTGCGCGCGCCCAACCTGATGCTGGGCTATTACCGCGAGCCGGGCCTGACCGCCGAGGTCATCACGCCCGACGGCTGGCTGAAGACCGGCGATCTGGCCCGGCTGGAACCGGACGGCTGCCTCAGCGTGATCGGGCGTCTGCGCGAAATCATCATCCACTCCGGCTTCAACGTCTACCCGGAGGAGGTGGAGGGCGTGCTGTGCAGCCACCCCGCCGTGACCCTGGCGGCGGTGGTCGGCCATGCGGAGGGCGGCAACGAATCGGTGGTCGCCTTCGTCCAGCTTGCCCCCGGCCGCACGGCCACCGAAGAGGAACTCAAGGCGTTCGCCGCCGAACGTCTGGCCCCCTACAAGCGCCCGGTGCGCATCGTCGCCGTGCCGGCCCTGCCCGCCAGTTCGACCGGCAAGCTGAAGAAGAACGACCTGCGCACGGTTGCCGGACAGGTGATGGCGGCACGCCCCTGATCCCCGGCGTCCCGCCAATCCCGTGACACCAAGAAGCCGCCCATAAAATCGAGGAGGAGACAAACCATGGTGCGAATGACCGGCCTCATGACCGCGGCCATTGCCCTGACGCTGGCGCTGGGTGCGCCCATTGCTGCGGACGCGAAGGACTATCTTCTGGGATCGCAACTGCCGCTCAGCGGCAACCTCGCCCGCGTCGGCCAGGGCATGAGCGAGGGCATCGCCGTCGCCGTCGATCTGGCGAACCGGCAATACGCCGGCAAGCACAGCTTCAAGGTCACCACCATCGACGACGAGACATCGCCGGCCAAGGGTGTGGCGGCGGTGGAAAAGCTGATCGCGCAGGGTGCCGTCGCGCTCACCGGCGGCTACGGCTCCAACATCATCGGCCCGGCGTCGGAAGCGGCACAGAAGGCGGGGGTGGTCTACATCACCTCCGGCGGGGTGACGCCCGACCTGACCGGGCGCAGCTACAAGACCTTCTTCCGCATCAACAACACCGAAGGCTACGCCAAGGCGATGATTGGCCTGCTGGGCGACATGCAGGTGAAGAAGGTGTCGGTCGTCTATCTGAACAAGGAAGCCACCAGCAACCTTGCCAAGCAGGTGCAGGCGGACCTGTCCGCCAAGGGCGTGACGGTCGGCATGCACGAATTCGACGGGGCCACCAGCGATTTCAAGCCGCTGCTGAACAAGGTCAAGCTGCAGGACCGCCCCGACGCCATCGCCATGGTCGGCTATGAGAACGATTATGTCGGCGTTCTGCGCGCCGCCAAGGTGCTGAAACCGGATGTCAAGGCGGTGGTTGGTGTCTGGTCGCTGGCCACCGCCCAGATGGCCAAGGAATTCCCCGACCTGATGGAAAACGTCTTCGGCACCTCCATGCTCCCCTACCCGGTGGAGTTCACCCAGCCCGAAGCCATCGAATTTTCCAAGAGCTACAGCCGGCTGTTCAACAAGGAACCGGACTATCTGGGCCAGTTCGGCTATGTGCAGACCAAACTGCTGATCGAAGCCGTGCTGCGCGCCGACGAGGCCGGCACGCTCGACAAGGGCGGTCTGGCCGACGAGTTGCGCAAGACCGACGCCCAGACCCTGATCGGCCGCGTCACCTTCGATGAAAAGGGCGACAACCCCAACTTCTCCCACCGCATGGGCCAGCACCAGCAGGGCAAGGTCGTGCTCGTCTGGCCGCGGGACGCGGCGAACGGCGCGATGAACTTCCCCGCCAGGCCGTGGTGAACGGCATGCTGTCCCTGACCCTGCAGGCTCTCTTTTCCGGTGTTCTGGCCGGCGGCTACTACGCCATGGTGGCCGTCGGTCTGGCGCTGGTTTTCGGCACCATGCGCATCATCAATCTGGCCCACGGCGAACTGGTGCTGCTGGCGGCCTATGTCGCCTATGCCGCGGAATCCCAGTACGGGCTGAACCCGGTGATGGCGATCCCCTTCGCGCTGGTCATCGTCGGGGCCAGTGCGGCACTGGTCTATGCGCTGCTCAGCCGGATCGACCAGGACCGGGAGATCAATTCCCTCATCCTCACCTTCGGGCTTGGCATCATCCTGACCAACGCGGTGCTGATGATCTGGGCCGCCGACATCCATTCCACCACCGCACCCTGGTTCCAGGAATCGGTGGTGGTCGCCGACACGCTGTTCGCCATGCGCAGCGAGGTGGTGTTCTTCGTCGGCGGGCTGGTGCTGATGGCCGGCGTCCACGGGTGGCTGAACCATTCCTGGCAGGGGCGTGCGGTGCGCGCCCTGTCGTCCAACCGCAACGCCGCCAAGCTGATGGGCGTCAACCCGCGCCGGACGGAGATCCTGTCCTTTCTGGTCGCGGCCCTGCTCGCCACCTTTGCCGGCATCGCGATCTACACGGGCAAGACCATCTTTCCATCCCTGGGTCATGTGATGACGGTGAAGGCCTTCATCATCACGGTGCTGGCCGGCATGGGGTCGATCCCCGGCGTGCTGATCGGCGCCGTGATGATCGGGTGCATCGAATCCCTGACCGTCACCTACGTCTCCGCCTCGCTTCAGGAGCTGGCCGGGATGATCCTGTTCCTCGTCGTGCTGTTCGTCATGCCTTCGGGCCTGTTCGGCGGCAGAAAGGCGATTGCCCGATGAAACGGTTTCTTGTCCCCGCCGCGCTGGCGGCGGCTTATGTGGCCGTGCCGCTGGCCTTCGGCGGCAACCCCTACGTCATGGGGCTGATCGTCGCCGCCCTGACCATCGGCGGCATCGCGGTGGCCTGGGCGCTGCTGGGCAATCTGGGCGGCATGGTCAGCTTCGGCCACGCGGCGTTCTTCGGCGTGGGGTCCTACACCTCGGCGGTGCTGTCCATGAAGCTGGGGGTACCGCCCCTGGCGGGGCTGCTGCTGGGCGGGCTGGGGGCGGCCGTCGCCTCCATCGCCACCATGCCGGCGCTGCGGCTGAAGGGGCCGTACTTCGCGCTCGCCATCCTGGCCTATGCCCACATCTTCCAGATCCTGGCGACCGAGATGACCGGCGTCACCGGCGGCGCCGGCGGCCTGCTCAGCATTCCGCGCTTCCCCACCCTGCTGGGGGTCGATCTGGGGTCCAAGACGGGCGGCTATATCATCATCCTGACCATCGTGGTTCTGTCGGCCGCGGCCTACGCCGCCATCCGGCGCAGCGCCTGGGGGCTGGCGCTGAAGGCGATGCACGACACCGAAATCGCCACCCGCGTCATCGGCGTGCCCAGCACCCACCTGAAAGCGGCGATGCTGGCCCTGTCGGCCTTCATCACCGGGGTGGTCGGTGCCTTCAACGCCCATTTCATCAACTTTCTCGAACCGGACTACGCCTTCAGCGGCACATGGACGGTGCTGCCCATCGCGGCGGCCATCTTCGGCGGCTACCGGACCGTGTGGGGGCCGGTGATCGGGGCGCTGACCATCTATCTGCTGGACCAGCTCGTCTTCAAGGAACTGATGCCGCACGGCCATCAGTTCGTGCTGGGGATGCTGCTGGTGGGGATGATCCTGTTCAGCCCCGGCGGGCTTGCCCCGATCCTGGGCCGCCGTCTGGAAGGGAGGGTGCGCCATGCTCACGCTTGACGGGGTGCAGGTCAGCTTCGGCGGCGTGTCCGCGCTGAAGGGCGTGTCGATGACCGTGGCCGCGGGCGAGACGGTGGGGCTGGTCGGCCCCAACGGGGCCGGCAAGACCACGCTGTTCAACGTGATCTCCGGCATCGTCCGACCGACCGCGGGCAATATCACCTTCCGCGGCCAGTCGGTGCTGAAGGCGCCGGAATGGAAGCGGGCGCGCATGGGCATCGGGCGCAGTTTCCAGATCGCCCGGCCCCTGCACCATTGCACGGTGCGCGAAAACCTGATCGTCGCCCAGCGGTTCGGGGCGGGCCGCATCGACCACCAGCGCATCGACGAGATCCTCGACCTGCTGAAGCTGGGCCACAAGGCCGACCGCGACGCGGTGAGCGAACTGGCGCTGACCGAGCACAAGGCGCTGGAGGTCGGCAAGGCGCTCGCCACCGACCCGCACCTGCTGTTGCTCGACGAGGTGCTGGCCGGACTGGAGACCAACGGCAAGCGGGCCTTCATGGAACAGCTTGCCCTGGTGCGCGACCGCTTCAACCTCGCCATGGTCGTCATCGAGCACGACATCCCCACCATTTCGGCCCTGTGCCCGCGGGTGGTGGTGCTGAACTTCGGCGAGATCATCGCCGAGGGGCCGCCCGCCGCCGTGTTCCGAAACCCCGAGGTGGTCCGCAGCTACACCGGCGAGGCCGCGGCCTGACCGGGCGGGCGCATCCGCGCCCTTGGCCGCGGCCGAGGGTGGCCGCCAAGAGCGGCGTGCCTCAGATGTGAGGCACGCCGCTGTAATCGAACAGAAAGGAACGCGGATGGCCCCGCTCCTGGAGATTGCGAATCTGCGCGCCGGCTACGGCGCCATCAACATCCTCTGGAACGTCTCGCTGACCATCGCGCAGGGACAGACCACCGTCATCGTCGGGCCGAACGGCGCCGGCAAGACGACGCTGCTGCGCGCCATCATGGGGTTGGTTCCGGTGACGGCGGGCGACATCCGCCTGAACGGCACCAGCATCCGCAACAGCACCACCTGGGACACGGTCAAGGACGGGCTGGTCATGATCCCCGAGGGGCGCATGATTTTCCCCGACATGACGGTGGAGGACAATCTGATGATGGGCGCCTTCCCCCCGGCCTGCCGGCGGAACTGGAAGGCCAACCGGCAGATGGTGTTCGACCTGTTCCCCCGTCTGGCCCAGCGCCGGGACCAGATTGCCGGCACCCTGTCGGGGGGCGAGGCGCAGATGCTGGCCATCGGGCGCGGCCTGATGGAACAGCCCCGCGTCTGCCTGATCGACGAGCCGTCGCTGGGCCTCGCCCCCGTGATGGTGGACGAGATCTTCCGCATCGTCGAACACCTGAAGGCGCAGGGACTGACCATCGTCCTGGTGGAGCAGAACACCAACCGCGCGCTGAAGGTGGCCGATCACGTCTATCTGATGCAGTCCGGCAAGGTCGTCCTGTCCGAACGCGGCGATGCCGTCGATCTGGACCGCCTGCACGCCCTCTACTTCGCCCATGAGGCAGCGGCCTGAGGGCAGCCGTCCCCGCCGTTCGGAGGAGATCATGTACAAGGATATTCTGCTGCACGTCGATGGTTCCCCGGCGTGCGCCCATCGGCTGGGTGCGGCACTGGCACTCGCCGACAGCTTCGGCGGCCGGATCAAGGCCGTCTTCGCCCGCCGCGACCACGACCGCGCCGCCATGATCGCCCGCACCCCCAGCGAGGCGCTCCGGCGGGAGGCCGCGCAGGCCAGGGCCGGCGCCGAGGAACGCGCCGCCGCCGCCGGCGTCCCGCTCGTGTGGCTGGAAGCGTCCAGCGGCCACCCCGAGGATCTGGTGCGCGAACTGGTGGTGGCGGCGCGTTTCTCCGACATCACCGTCGTCTCGCAGCCGGACGGCGAGCATTGGCTGCCCGACGTGCCGAACAGTCTGGTGGAAGACCTCATCCGCCATTCCGGCCGGCCGGTGCTGGTGCTGCCGGCAACCGGCTGGACCGGAACACTGGGCAAACGCATCCTGCTGGCCTGGAACGCCAGCCGCGAGGCGGCGCGGGCACTGGGCGATGCGCTGGCGCTGCTGCGCGCCGGGAGCGAGGTTGTCGTGCTGTCCCACCGGCCCGCCGACGCCCGCATCCCGGCGGACGGCCCGTGGCCCGGCATCGTCGATCACCTGAGCCGCCATGGCATCGCCGCAACCCACGAGGACATGGCCGGCGACGGCATCGGCGTCATGGACATGCTGCTCTCGCGCGCCGCCGACCACGGCAGCGACCTGATCGTCATGGGCGCGCACGGCGAGCATGAGTCCCTGTTCGCCCGCAGCGGTGTTGGCACCCGCTTCATCCTGCGGCACATGACCGTGCCCATCCTGATGGCTCATTGAGCGGATGGCGGAGGGAACGGTGGACACGTCCGAACCCGCATCGCTGATCGCGATGGCCGGCTTCAACAAATCTCTGGGCTTCCGTCTGGTGGACTGGTCGGAGACTCACGCCGTCCTGGAAGTGACGGTGCGCCCCGACCTGCTGAACCGATCGGAGATCCTGCATGGCGGCGTGGTCGCCACGCTGATCGACGCCGCCGGGGGGTTCGCCGGCGGCTACACCGGCAAACCCGGCACGGGGCGGCTGGTGCTGACGCTCTCGCTGACCACCAGCTTCATCGGCCAGACATCCGGCGGGGTGGTGCGGGCGACCGCCCGCAAGCGCGGCGGCGGACGGCGGATCTTCGCCTCGACCATCGAGGTGACGGACGAGACCGGCCAGATCATCGCCGTGGGCGAAGGCACCTACCGCTACCGGGACGACAGCGCCGCCGGCCAGCAGAACGACCATGGACAGAGGGCGACATGAACAACGTGGTTCGGTACGCGCGGGACGGGCGGACGGGGGTCATCACGGTGGATTTCCCGCCCGTCAACGCGCTGAGCGTGGCGGTGCGCGCCGGCCTGATCGCCGCCCTGGAAGCCGGGCTGGCGGATGCGGAGGCCGAGGTGCTGGTGCTGACCACGGCGGGCCGCACCTTCATTGCCGGTGCCGACATCCGGGAATTCGGCAAGCCGCCGCAACCCCCGGTCCTGGGCGACGTGATCGCCCGTTTCGAGGCCAGCCCCAAGCCCGTGGTGGCGGCCCTGCACGGCACGGCGCTGGGCGGCGGGCTGGAGTTGGCACTGGGCTGCGCCTTCCGCGTGGCCCTGCCCGGCACCCGGCTGGGGCTGCCGGAGGTCAAGCTGGGCCTGCTGCCCGGTGCCGGCGGCACGCAGCGGCTGCCCCGTCTGGCCGGGGTGCCCAAGGCGCTGGAGATGATTACCAGCGGCGACCCCGTGGATGCCGCCGAGGCACTGGAAAACGGCATCATCGACGCGGTGGCCGATACCCCCACAGCACTGGAGGCCGGCTTGCGCTTTGCCCGTCAGGTGCTGACGGAAAAGCGCCCCGTGCGCCCGGTGCGCGACCGGGACGAGCGGATCACCGGCACCGACCCCGCCCTGTTCGCCGCCGTCCGCGAAACGCTGGGCGCGCGGGCGCGCAACCTGTTCTCCCCCTTCCGCTGCGTCGATGCGGTGGAGGCGGCGTGCACGCTGCCCTTCGCGGAGGGGCTGAAACGGGAGCGCGCGCTGTTTCTGGACTGCATGGACTCACCCCAGCGCGCCGGCCTGATCCACGCCTTCTTCGGCGAACGCGAGGTCGCCAAGGTTCCGGGGCTGCCGGCGGACACGCCCACGCGCCCGGTGCGCCGCGTGGCGGTGATCGGCGCGCTGGACGGCGGCATCTCCCAGGGCTTCATCAAGGCCGGCATCCCCGTCACCCGGCTGGACACGGCGGATGACGCACAGGCGCTGGCCGAGGCCGACCTGATCGTCGAAGCGGTGGCCGGGGACATGGCCATCAAACGGGATGTCTTCGCCCGCCTGGACGCCGTGTGCCACCCCGGCGCCATTCTGGCGACCGGCACCGCACTCGACGTCAACGCCATCGCCGCAGCCACGCGCCGGCCGCAGGATGTGATCGGCCTGCAGTTCCCAGACCCGGCGCCCACGGTGCGTCTGCTGGAGGTGGTGCGCACCGCACACACCGCCAGCGACGTGCTGGCAACGGTCCTGGCGGTGACGAAGCGGCTGGGGAAGGTGGCCGTCATTAGCAACGGCTTCGTCGGTCCCCCCATGCTCCGCCAGCTCGAACGCGCGGCGATGGATCTGGTGGACGACGGCGCCAGCCCGCAGCGGGTGAAAGCGGTGCTGACCGGCTTCGGGTTTCCCGCGGGCCTGCCCCCCTTGGCCGGGCTGGACGCCATGGGGGAGGAGCGTGGTGCCACGCCCCCCACCGAACAGGCGATCCTGGACCACTGCCTGTCCGCGCTGGTCAACGAGGGCGCGCGTCTGCTGGAAGCGGGCGTCGCGGCCCGCCCGCTCGACATCGACATGATCTGGGTCCACGGCTACGGCTTCCCGGCCTACCGCGGCGGCCCGATGTTCTGAGCGGGCCGGGGCTTGCGCAGCCTTTGAGAATCGTCCGGGCGCCGCCCGAACGGCGCCCGTGAGAAAGCACGACC
This sequence comes from uncultured Rhodospirillaceae bacterium, assembly GCA_937927415.1. Classification (GTDB taxonomy): domain Bacteria; phylum Pseudomonadota; class Alphaproteobacteria; order Azospirillales; family Azospirillaceae; genus Azospirillum. Next base: position 54,028 of record CALBDS010000033.1, on the reverse strand, counting down.
GCAATCCGGCGCGCCATGACCGGCCTGCCCCGGCGGGGGACGGCTGTCCGCGCCGCACGACAACTCTGGTGTGGAGAACACGAATGGACATCACTTACACCGCGGAGGAGTGCGCCTTCCGCGACGAGGTTCGCCGCTTCCTGCGCAGCCGGCTGCCCGCCGACATCGCCTCCAAGGTCCGCGAGGGCAAGCGCATCACGCGCGAGGATTACGTGCGCTGGCAATCGATCCTGGCGGAACAGGGCTGGTTCGCGGTGCATTGGCCCAAACAGTACGGCGGCACCGGCTGGACGCCCATCCAGCGCCACATCTTCGACGAGGAATACGCCGCCGCCCACGCCCCCTATCTGGTGCCGTTCGGCGTCAGCATGGTCGGGCCGGTCATCATCAAATTCGGCACGGAAGAGCAGAAGCAACGCTACCTGCCCCGCATCCTGTCGCAGGAGGATTGGTGGTGCCAGGGCTATTCCGAACCGGGGGCCGGCTCCGATCTCGCCTCGGTCAAGACCCGCGCGGTGCGCGACGGCGACCATTACATCGTCAACGGTCAGAAGACGTGGACCACGCTGGGCCAGTACGCCAACATGATGTTCTGTCTGGCGCGCACCGATCCGGCGGCCAAACAGCAGGAAGGCATCAGTTTCCTGCTGATCGACATGAACACGCCGGGCGTCACCGTGCGCCCGATCATCACCCTGGACGGCGCGCACGAGGTGAACGAGGTGTTCCTCGACGACGTGCGTGTCCCGGTGGAAAACCGCGTGGGTGACGAGGGCAAGGGCTGGACCTGCGCCAAGTTCCTGCTGACCTACGAGCGCACGGGCATCGCCGGTGTGGGCCACGCCAAGCAGGCCCTGGCGCACCTGAAGGACGTCGCCCAGCGCCAGACGGCCAACGGCCGCCCGCTGTCCGAAGACCCGGTGTTCCGCGCCCGCATCGCCGAGGTGGAGGTGGATCTGATGGCGCTGGAGATGACCAACCTGCGCGTCATCTCTGCCGCCCAGAACGGCGGCGTGCCGGGGGCCGAAAGCTCGATGCTGAAGGTGCGCGGGACCGAGATCCGGCAGGCCATTTCCGACCTGCTGCGGCGCGCCGTCGGCCCCTATGCCCTGCCCTTCCTGCCCGAGGCGCTGGAAGGCGGCTGGGACGGCGCGCCGGTCGGGCCGGCGCACGCCGCCCCGCTGTCGGCCCAGTACTTCAACCGCCGCAAGCTGTCGATCTACGGCGGCTCCAACGAAATCCAGAAGAACATCATCGCCAAGATGATCCTTGGCCTGTGAGGGGTGGGGAAATGGACTTCTCGCTTAATGACGAACAGCGCATGCTCGACGAAACCGTCAGCCGCGTGATCCGGGAACAGTACGGTTTCGAACAGCGCCGGGGCTTTGCCGGCGAACCCGGCGGATTCAGCGCCGCGAACTGGTCGCTGTTCGCCGAACTGGGCCTGCTGGCAATCCCCTTTGCGGAAGAGAACGGCGGCTTCGGCGGCGGCGGGGCCGAAGTGATGATCGTGCAGCGCGCCTTTGGCCGCGGTCTGGTTCTGGAACCCTATCTCGCCGCGGTGGTGCTGGCCGGCGGGCTGGTGGAGCGTCTGGGCAGCCCCGAGCAGCGCGAACGCCTGCTTTCGCCGCTGCTGGCCGGCAAATCCCGTCTGGCGCTGGCCTGGGGAGAGCCGGAGGGGCGTTACGACCACCGGACGGTCACCACGCGGGCGGAACGTGACGGCGACGGCTACCGCCTGTCGGGTCACAAGGCCGTGGTGCTGCACGGCGACAGCGCCGACCGGCTGCTGGTGACCGCCCGCACGGCGGGCGGCCCGGCGGACCGCGACGGGCTGTCGGTCTTCGTGGTCGATCCCGCCCAGCCGGGGGTGGGCGTGCGCGGCTACGCCACCATCGACGGGCTGCGCGCTGCGGAGGTCCGGCTGGACGGCGTGCATGTGGGCGCCGACGCCCGGCTGGGGCCGGAGGGCGGTGCCGCGGACGCGCTGGATGCGGTGATGGCGGCGGGCTGTGCCGCCCTGTGCGCCGAGGCGGTGGGCGCCATGGAAGCGGCGTGCGAACTGACGCTCGACTACCTGAAGACCCGCCGGCAGTTCGGCGCCCCGATCGGGCGGTTCCAGGCGCTCCAACACCGGATGGTGGACATGCGCATTGCCCTGGAGCAGGCGCACTCCATGGCGATTCTGGCCGCGTGCAGCCTCAACCTGCCAGCGGCGGAGCGTGACCGCCGCATCGCCGCAGCCAAGGTGGTGATCGGCAACAGCGGCCGCTTCGTGGCGGAACAGGCGATCCAGTTGCACGGCGGCATGGGCATGACCGACGAGGCGATGGTGTCGCATCTGGCCAAGCGTCTGGTCCTGATCGACCACCATCTGGGCGACGCCGACTTCCACCTGGGGCGCTTTGCGGCGAGCGGTGATGACGACCTGCGGACCGATAAACTGGTCCCCGCTTCCCGGTTCTCCCACAGTTTGCGCGGATCAGGCCGATAGGCGTTGGAACCGGCGCTCTCGGCGAGATCCCATGGAATGCGGGATGCAAAAGCTTTTTGTGATCCCGGACTGCCGTGTCGCGAGTGTTGAATCTGGTTTTGATGGAGTCCCATCTGATGGTGTAGGCGCGCAGCCGCCGGGACAGCCCTTCCGGCCGGAAGGGTTGTCCCGGCGGGCGGCGCTACCGCCAAAGTCCAGTGGCGTCATGGGGGGGAGTATCCGGGCGAGCGAGGTGCCCGTCTGCTCGACCGGTTGGCCGTCCTGCACGGCCTGCCCGAGGAGATCGTCATGGACAACGGTCCGGAATTCACCAGAAAGGCCCTGTTGTTGTGGTCGCTGAAGACCGGCGTCCAGCTCAGGTTCATTCAGCCCGGCAAACCCATGCAGAACGGCTACGGCGAGAGCTTCAACGGCAAAGTCCGCGATGAATGTCTGAACGAAAACTGGTTCGCCAGCTTGCCCGAAGCCCGTCGGATCATCGAGAGGTGGCGCCGCCATTACAACGAGGAGCGCCCGCACAGCGGCCTCGGGCAGCGCGCGGGGCGGGCGAGGAGAAGCGCCGGAACGAACACCGGCACGCCTATTCGGTCATCGCAAGGGTTGCGCGGTAGCGTGGTATCACCCTGCAGCCTCTCCAGCCGTCCAAGCCCCGGAACCGTGACGAGTATGTGAGGTGACAGGCACCGGTCAGAGCCCGTTTTGAAAGTTGACGGTGGCAGTGTGAGGCTCTGAGGGGATGGCTGTTGGGAGGGGAACACTCCCTGTCGGAGGCTGCCGATGTGGACGCCCGAAGACCGTCGGCTGGTTGGCGATTACGGCGCCGGCCAAGCCCTGAGCGATGACCAGTTCCGTTTGATCGAACCGCTGATCCCACCGCCCAAGCCGGGCGGGCGCCCGCGAACCACCGCCTCGTTCCTCCCAACCGAAAACGCCTCCCTTCTCCAGACTTTCAAAACGGGCTCTCAGAGCCTGATCAAGTGTCAAGGTTGCCTTGATGCGTTGGAGCCAGTTGAGCAATGGCCCTGTTATCCGGTGGTGCTTGCAATACTGCCAGTGGTCATACCATGAAGATCATCAATGAAGTATGGACAGGAAATCGGACTCATATGAGTCAAAAGGCATAATCAGGATGCGATATGTATACGCCATAGTATGCTGTTGATTTTCCCCCCGCCGACGTATCGAATTGAGTTATATTTTGTTGTGATGGTTGGTATGGCCTCCTGCTGGTTGCCTCTATAGGCTTGTGTCCTGAAAAGAGAGAAAAATACTCTTTTCGCAAGCCGGAACTGTATAGTGCCGAGGCCTTGGAGCGCGGACTCCGTTCGGCGGATTCGAGGGCATGATGACAGTTTCCAGCAACGCCGCCGGCCAGGATGCCGCGCACCCCGATCCTGGGCAACAAATATCCGCCAAGCATCCGGGCGAACCGGTGGCGGTGGTCGGGGTCGGTGCGTCGGCCGGTGGGTTCAAGGCCATCACCGCCTTGCTGCAGGCCGTGCCAGCGGTGAGCGGGCTCGCCCTGGTGATCATCCAGCACCGCACGCCGAACAATGAACGGCTGATGGTGGACCTCCTGGCCAAGGCCACGCCGTTGTTGCCGGTCCGCAGCGTCGAAGACGGGATGCCGGTTGAGGCGGACCACATCTACGTTGCCCCGGCGGGCAAGATGCTGTCCACGGTGCGGGGGCGCTTCGTCGTCGGGGAGCCGTCGGACGACGGGACGGCGCTGCCGATCGATGTCTTCTTTCGGTCACTGGCGGCTGCGTGGGAGCAGAGCGCCATCTGCATCGTGCTGTCCGGGTCGGGGGCTGACGGCACGATCGGGTTGATGGCGGTGAAGGAATCCGGTGGCCTGGTCGTTGTCCAGGACCCTGCGACGGCGGCGTTCGACGGCATGCCGCGCAGCGCCATCGCGACCGGCCTGGCCGACTACGTGCTGGCGCCGGAGCGGATGGCCGAGGCGCTGGTCCGCTACATCCACCAGCCGTACATCCACACCCGCACGACCGACGCCGATCCACCCTCCGACAGAGAGGAACTCGACCACATCCTTGCATTGATGCAGGCGCGCAGCCGTTACGACTACCGGGCCTACAAGACACGCACGCTGGTCCGGCGCATCGAACGGCGCATGGGCATCCACCAGATCGACAGCATGCGCCGCTACCGCGACTTCCTGGGAACCCATCCCGGCGAGGTCGAGCAGTTGGCGCGCGACATCCTGATCAGCGTCACCCGTTTCTTCCGCGACCCGGAGGCGTTCGCCATTCTCGACGAGGCGGTCCTCGGCCCCCTGGTGCGGGACCACGGCTCCGGGCGGCCGATCCGCGTGTGGGTTCCCGGCTGCGCCACCGGCGAGGAGGTCTACTCCATCGCCATGCTGCTGACGGAAGCCTGCGCCTCGGCAAACCGGACCCGCGACATCAAGGTGTTCGGCACCGACATCGACACGCACGCGCTGGACGTCGCGCGGGCCGGCGTCTATCCGGAAACCATTGCGGTCGATGTGTCGGCGGAACGGCTGGCGCGTTTCTTCACCCGTGTCGACGCCGGCTACAAGGTCAACCGGCCGCTGCGGGAAATGGTCAGCTTCGCCGTTCAGAACATGATCAGCGATCCCCCCTTCTCCAACCTCGACCTGATCAGTTGCCGCAACGTCCTGATCTACATCGACCCGACGGCCCAGCGGTCGATCCTCGAACTGTTTCATTTCGGCCTGGGTGACGGCGGCAGCCTGTTCCTGGGATCCGCCGAGACCGTCAGCGCCCGCACCGACATGTTCGAGCCGCTGTCCAAGAAGTGGCGCCTTTACCGCAAGCTTGGCAACGGCCGCCGGTACAACCTGACCCTGCCGGCGCCCGTCGGCGCATCGGTGGCGGCGGTCCCGGCGTCGCCCGTCACCGCCCGGGTCAGCCCGGCCGAGATCACCCGGCATGCGCTGCTGCTGGCTTACGCGCCGGCGGCTGTGCTGATGGACCAGCGGCACCGGATCCTCTACCTGTACGGCCCGACCGGCGACTTCCTCGACCTGCCGACCGGGGAAATGCCGCAGGACCTGATGGCCATGATGCGGGGCGACCTGCGCCTGAAGGTGCGCGGCGCCGTGGAGCAGGCCCGGTCGTCGGGGCAACGCGTGACCGTTACCGGGGTTCGCCAGACGCGGGGCGGTGTTCTGTCGCTGGCCACCGTCACCGTGGCCCCGGTCCGCCCGCCGCAGGCGAAGGAAGGCCTGCTGCTGGTGACCTTCGTCCGGGAAACGGTGGCGGAACCGGCAGCGCCGGCCGGCGGCGGGCTCCCTGCCGCCTTCGAGGCGTCGGCCGAAGCCACCGCCATCGAACAGCTCGAACACGAACTGCGGGTGACGCGCGAGGATCTGGGCGCCACCATCCTGGAACTGGAGGCGTCGAACGAAGCCCTGCGTGCGGCCAACGAGGAAATCCTGTCGATCAACGAGGAGCAGCAATCCTCCAGCGAGGAGATGGAAACATCGAGGGAGGAACTGCAGTCGTTGAACGAGGAACTCGGCACGGTCAACAGCCAGCTCCACGAAAAGGTCGACGAACTGGAGACCACGAGCAACGACCTGAGCAATCTGCTGGCCAGCACCGACATCGCCACGCTCTTCCTATCACCCGATCTGCGCATCAAGCGGTTCACCGCGCCGGCAACGCGCCTGTTCTCGCTGATACCGACGGACGTCGGGCGGCCGGTCACCGACGTGTCGCGCCATTTCAGCGACCCGGACCTGATGACCGATATCCATGAGGTCCTCGGCACACTGTCGTCCCTGGAACGCGAGGTGAAGACCGAGAGCGGCAGCACGCTGCTGCGCCGGATCCATCCGTACCGCACGCAGGACAACCGGATCGAAGGAACCGTCATCACCTTCAGCGACGTCACGGCGCTGAAGCGCACCGCCGCCATCCTCGGCGAGCGGGCCCGGCAGCAGAAGCTGGTCGCCGATCTGAGCCGCAAGGCGTTGGGTGATGAGGCCACGGACGCGCTTCTCCACGCGGCCTGCAGCCTTATCGCCGAAACCTTCGGTGCCGACTGCGCCGGCGTCTTCGTCCCGTCGGGGGATGCCGGAACGTTGAGGCTTCTGGAGGGTTGCGGTTGGGACCAGCCCGGGGCCGTTCCCCACGTGGTGCCGGGCGATCCCGCATCGCACCTCGGGCAGGTCTTCTGGTCGCGGCAGCCTCTGGTCGTCGGCGATTTCGCCACCGACCGGCGCATGCCCGGCGGCCCCCCCGTTCCCGGCCTGGCCAGCGGGGTCGGCGTCGCCTTTGCCGGGGAGGGCGCGGACGGGCCGGCCGTTCTGGCGTTGTACAGCCGGCAGCCGTGGCGGTTCGGCGACGACGACATCGAGTTCGTGCAGGCGGTCGCCAACGTCCTGGGCCTCGCCATGGAACGGGCGGCCATCCAGGACAGGGTCCAGGCGGCCCGCGACTTCGCCGAAGCCATCGTCGATACCGTGCGCGAGCCGCTGCTGGTGTTCGACGCCGGCCTGACCGTGGTGGCGGCCAGCCAGTCCTACTACCGCATGTTCGCCGCCACACCGGACGCGACGCTCGGGCATCCGCTGGGCGACCTCGCCGGCGGGGTTTTCCGGGATGCCGCCCTGGACGAGCGCCTGAAGGCGACGATCGCCGACGGTTCCACGGTCGAGGCGCTGGAGATCACGGCCGGGCACGATGCCGAGGGGCCGCGCGCGCTGCAGATCAACGCCCGCCCGCTGAGACGATCCGACCGCCCACTGATCCTTTTGGGCATCGAGGACGTCACCGAACGCAACCGCGTCCGGCGGGCCCTGGATGACGCCAAGGCGATGGCGGAGCAGGCGAGCGCCGGCAAGACCCGCTTCCTTGCCGCCGCCAGCCACGATCTGCGCCAGCCGGTGCAGGCGGCGGTGCTGTTCCACCACCTGCTGTCCAATCAGGATCTCACACCCAATGCGGCTCGGTTGCTGACCAATCTGGGCAACACCCTGACCGCCCTTCATCTGATGCTGGAAGAGATTCTGCACGTGTCGCGGCTGGACGCCGGCGTGGTCGGTGTCCAGCCGAAGCCGTTCCGGCTGGGCACGCTCATCGGCCGTCTGGTCGAGGAGTTCGGGCCGCTTGCCGAGGCCGCGGGGTTGACGCTGCGCTCGGTCGGTACCAGCGTCACGGTTCGCAGCGACCCGAAACTGTTGGGCCGCATCCTCCAGAACCTCCTCGCCAACGCCGTGAAGTACACGGACAAGGGCCGCATCCTCATCGGCTGCCGCCGCGTCGGCGACACCGTGAGCATCCAGGTCTGGGATACCGGCCGGGGGATCCCCGAGGGGCAGCTCAAGGCGATCTTTGAGGAGTTCCATCAGGTCGGCAACCTCGGGCGCGACCGCCGGCAGGGGCTCGGGCTCGGCCTGTCGATCGTGGACCGCCTCGCCTTGCTGCTCCATCACCCGATCAGCGTGCGTTCGACGCTTGGCCGGGGCTCGGTCTTCGAAATCGTTGTCCCCGTCGCCGATGACGTCGAAGCGGTGGACGAGCCGTCCGCAGAACCGGCGCTCGACGGGGCTGGGCGGCACGTGCTGGTGATCGATGACGACCCGGCGGTGCTCGACGGCATCCGGCAGTACCTTGCACAGCACGGGTTCTGCGTGTCTGCCGCGGTGGATCGGGAGACGGCACTGACGCTGTTCTCTCCGCAGCGGCCACCGCAGCTGATCATCGCCGACTACCGTCTCGGGGGCGAAGAGACCGGGGCGGATGTCATACGGCACCTGAGGAATGCCCTCGGGGTCGCCGTGCCCGGCATCATCCTGACCGGCGACACCTCCCCGGAGCGGATTCGGGAGGCCAGCAGCAGCGGCTTCTTGCTGCTGCACAAGCCGGTCGCGCCACCGGACCTCTCAGCGGCGGTGCGAAGCGTCCTGGCAGACGGCACCCCCGCCGCCTGAGGGTCCGGAAAACGCCGCCCTGTGTCCCTGTGGGCGGGCGGTCAGGGCCAGATGTTTATTATCCAGGCGATAAGGGTCGCCATGAGCACGATGAGAAGCCAAGGGCCGATGCTTCCCTTGCGGCGGTTCCGGCCGGCGGTTTTACCCGTGACGGCTGTGGCGGATCCTCCTTCTGGCAGGAGCTTCACCAGACGATCCGCGGTCGTGACGGCATCCGGGAGTTCGGACTGTTGCGTGGAAATCCGACGGAGGATGACGGCGAGCGCCGATGCCGCGGCGTCCTTGCGCAGCGCCGCCAGGCGAGCCGCCTCAGCCCAGGGATCGATGCCGAGCCGGGCCAGCGCCGAGAGCATGCTGAGGGAGTTTCCATTCTTCTCCTCCCAGAGCGAAGCGGACAGGAACTCGCTCAGGTCGGATTGGTGCAGGGTATATTCGGGGCGTAACGGCATGCGGACCTCCCATAAGCGAAAGTGTCGCAAGATCAAGGGCGAAAGCACTCGCAAAGGGGTGGATGCAGCGCCACATAGAAGACGATAGAAACCCGGACGTTGCCCTTGGGGGGCGCCATGAAGCCCGCCGTCATCGCCCTTCTTCTTTCATCCGCCGCCTTCGCTGCGACAGCCGGCGAGCACAATTCCACGCCTCTCTTCGATCCCGGCAACCAGGTCGATGCCGGCGGTGTCGTCCGCGACCGCGGCGGCCGGCCGATCGGGCGTATCGAGGCGGGCGTGAATGGGAGCCACGTGTTGCGCGACAACGCCGGGCGTCACATCGGCAGCGTCGAGCGTGGCTTTGCCGAGGGCGAACTGGTCATCCGGGACAGCGAAGGCCGCCGCCAGGGCACGCTCGAACGCCGTCGGTGACACGCAAGCCTATCTCCGGAGGCCGCACGAACCGATCGCCGGATCAGTAGAACGCCCCGTCGTCCAGATCCTTCCTGAACTGTCCGCTCCAGTCGGAGGGGGCACCGACCGATAGGTACGGGAAATCCGGGTCGGCGCGTAGGTCACCGTGATGAGATGACATTGGACCGTGCCGCCCCTGACGGCGGGAGCCTCGATGCGGTTCTCCATGCTGAAAGCGTCCGGGCGAAGCGTGACGTGGGCGACGCATCGCTCGAAGATCATCCTTTCGAGGTTCTTGAGCATGGCGAAGCCTCAAGGTCAGACCACGGGACCAGGTCAGACCACGGGACCATGAATCAGGGCGAACAGCGCGACGGCCAGCACGATGGCGACCGGGATCACCAGCGGCGGTACGAAGTACTCCATCACGGTGCTCCAAAAGGGTGTGAAACCGGAAGCTATGGGCGTTCGAAGGGGCATCGTCGTGTTCCTCTATGTTCGGCAGCTTGAAGATTTTGGCGCGGCTTACAGAAGACATGGTGATGAAATAGATTTTGTCATATGGCGATTATGTTGTATTGACATATGATATATAGAAATATTACGCATAAATACCCAAATCATTATACCGGCTCTTTGAGCGGTCTGCCGGGAGTAATATTGTCAGGAATTTCAAAAATTCTGGCGAATGATCGCTCTGGAGCGTACTGAAATGAAGACAAAAACGCGGATTTTTTTCGTCCTGCACAGAAAGACCAAGTGGGTCGTCCGCAGCGACAGCCTCCTGTACGGCCCTTACGCGACCTGCGGCGCCGCGTTCGCCGGAGCCGTGTCCGAGGCGCAGGCGGTCGGGCTTTCGGGCGTTCCGAGCACCGTGCTTATCGAAGACGAGAACCTCGAGTTGAAGATCGGATGGCGCTACGGCATCGACCCGCTGCCTCTCTGATGCGCCGGCTTGGCTGCCCGACGGCCCATGGGTCGGCTCCGGTTGGGCGGTTGGGCGGTTGGGCGGTTGGGCATGGGAGCCGAGCAACCTTCTATTTATGGTTAAAAATTCTCTAACGAGCGTGTCGCCGTTCCACCTTCTTGAGAGTAGGTTGTCTGGATCATGCCCCCTCGGAGTGTCCGCTCATGCCATCCGTTTCCGTCGCCCTGATCGACGCGAACAATCTGTTTCGCCAAGGGCTGAAGGCTCTGTTCGCGGAGCAGGGCTTCCACATCGCCACAGAGGCCCCGTCTCTCACGGCGGCGCTCCGGGTTGCCCTGGAAGGCGACGCACCGCAGGTCATCCTGATCGATCCCGTCGGCATCGACGGCGGTACGGATCTGGTGCGATCGCTCAAGGTGATTTGCCCGGAGGCGCGCACGGTGCTGCTCACCGGAAAGCTGGACACGGATATCATGGCAAAGGGCATCGCGGCCGGCGCGGATGGGTTCCTGATGAAGGACATGTCGATCGAGGCGCTGGCGCAATCGCTGCGGCTCGTCATGGTGGGCGAGAAGGTTTTCCCCAGCCCCTTGGCCGCGCTGCTGATCAGCGGCCGCCTGAACGACAGCGCCGACACCGACCCGCCGGCCTCGCGCACAGGGGTGTCGCAGCGCGAGGCGCAGATCCTGCGCTGCCTGCAGAACGGCAGTTCCAACAAGGTGATCGCCAACCACCTCGGGATCACCGAGGCAACCGTGAAGGTCCACCTCAAAAGCCTGCTGCGCAAGATCGACGCTTCGAACCGGACGCAGGCCGCCATCTGGGCCCTCAACAACGGTTTTGCGGGCGGGGAAAAGCAGAAATAGGTGAGGTAGGGCGGTGGGGCGTTTCGAAAATGGCACCGGCTCCATGAATCGATCGTAACGACCCAGAATTTCAGATGACAGGCTGGCAGATAATCTCAAAAAAATAAGCGCACATAATTTTAATTGAACGAATCATTATTATTATTCTTGTTTTACCGGGTAGCGTGCCCCATATTGAAAACGTCGATGAATGGCCGGACGACTTGTCTTTACGCTGACGGGGATAGCGCCGCGCCGACGATATTCTTGCCTGATCATGCGCATTCGACGGCCCGCGATGGCGGGAGAGCATCCCCATGCCTGCACAAGGAGGTTTCCCGATGACCACGGGAACCGTGAAATGGTTCAACGCCCAAAAGGGCTTCGGCTTCATTGCGCTGGACGTCGGCGGCAATGACGCCTTCGTCCACATCAGCGTCGTGGAGCGCGCGGGCATCGCCAGCTTGCAGGAAGGTCAGAAGGTGGACTTCGAACTGCTTTCCGACCGCAAGAGCGGCAAGATGGCGGCCAAGAATCTCACCATTCTCGGCTGAGCCCACCGCCGGCCCCGCCGCTGAAAGTGCGGGGCGCCTTTCCCTTTTACCAGCCGCGCCCCCTGTGGGACCACCAAGGAGACCGTCATGGCCAAAGAACGCAAACGCAGCAATCGGGAAGCCCGAAAGCCGAAGCAGAAGAAGGAGCTGGTAGCGGTTTCGGCTGCGACGCTCAAGGGAGTAACACCGCCTGCCGCGGCGCCGAAAAAGAAATCATAGAACGAAACGGTACGGCCGTTCGCCGTCGCCAAGAGCAACCGGCCGCATCCCGATTCCTTTTTGACGCTGGTTCCTTCTGGCGCCAATCACAAGCCGATACCGGCTGGAAAGGCGCTCGTGAACGCGATCCTCCGCCATGCTTTCGGGTATCGCACGCCACCGCTCCCCTGGAGCGACCAAGCCCCGGTGCGCGAAGAGCTTTTCGGCCTGGACCGGCTCGAACAGCATGCCGAAAGCCTTGCCGCCGCCCAGCCGGTCACGCGCAGGCCGCCCGCGGTCCTCTCCCTGCACACCCGCCTTGACGACAACGCCGCGGTCCTGCTCGCCGCCTACCGGGCGAGCGCGGCGGAGGTGGAGAGCGGTCGCAGCGTGGTGCCCGCCGCGGAATGGCTGCTCGACAACTACCATCTCGTCGAGGAACAGATCCGCGAAATCCGCGTCGATCTGCCCCCCGGCTATTACCGGCAATTGCCGAAGCTCGCCGAGGGGCCGTTCGCCGGCTATCCTCGGGTGTTCGGTCTTGCCTGGGCCTTCGTCGCCCACACCGACAGCCATGTCGATCCCGACATCCTGCGCCGGTTCATTGCCGCCTATCAGCGGATACAGCCGCTGACCATCGGCGAGCTGTGGGCGGTCGCGATCACGCTTCGTATCGTTCTCATCGAAAACCTGCGCCGGCTTGCCGATCAGATCACCGTCGGGTGCGTCGCACGGGCGGATGCCGACGCGCTGGCCGACCGGCTTCTGGTGTCGGGAAGTACCCGCTCCGCCCTGGAAGCCGACATCGCCACGCGCTCCGCCGGCCCCTTGTCCGACGTGTTCGCCGCGGAGCTGGCGAAGCGGCTGCGGGACCAGGACCCGCGGACGACGCCGGCCCTGGGGTGGCTGGAGGAGCGGCTCAGGCTTCAAGGGGCGTCGATCGACGGGGTGGTTCAGCACGCTCAGCAGCGACTGGGCGCTTCCAACGTCACCGTGCGCAACGTCATCACCAGCATGCGGCTGATCTCCGACATCGACTGGGCGGACCTGTTCGAGAGCGTGAGCCTCGTCGATGAGCACCTGCGCGCGTCGAGCGGTTTTGCCGCCATGGATTTCCCCACGCGCAACCTCTATCGAAGCGCCATCGAGGATCTGGCCCGCGGCTCGCCCCTTCCGGAACTTGCCATCGCCGATCAGGCGATGAGCGCGGCGCACGCGGCAAGAGAGGCCGCGTCCGGCGCGGTGGAGGTCGGGCGCGTCGGCGATCCCGGCTACCACCTGATCGCCGAGGGGCGCCCCGCCTTGGAACGGAGCATCGGATTCCGGCCGCCGGTCCGTCTGCGGATCGGCCGCTTCGGCGTTCGCCTGGGCATCGGTGGTTATGCCGGTGCGATCCTGTCGGTCACGGTACTGCTGATGGGCCTCGCCGTCTGGGCGCTGTGGCTTCCCGGCATGGGCGAATGGCTCGTCCTGTTCACCGCGATCGGGTTCCTGCCCGTCGTGGAGGTGGCGACGGCGCTGGTCAACCGCGCGGTTGCGCATCTCTTCGGCGCAGCCACCCTGCCGGGCCTCGAATTGGCGGCCGGCGTGCCGCCGCCGCCGCTGCGCACGCTCGTCGCCGTGCCGACGCTGCTGACCAGCGAAGCCGACCTTCTGGGGCAGATCGAGCGGCTGGAGGTCCACCATCTCTCCGGGTCCGGCGGCGACCTTGCCTTCGCCCTGCTTTCGGACGGGCTCGACGCCGACCGGGAGGTGGTGGAGGACGACGCCCCTCTCCTGGCCGTGGCCGCCGCGGCCATCGACCGGCTGAATCGCCGTCATGGGCCGGGTCCCGATGGTGGCGACCGCTTTCTGCTGCTGCACCGCCGCCGGACTTTCAATGCCGGCGAGGGCAGGTGGATGGGGTGGGAGCGCAAGCGCGGCAAGCTGCACGAACTCAACCGGCTGCTGCGCGGCGCCACCGACACCAGCTTCATGCCCGTCGCCGGCCGCGCGCCGCAGGTGCCGGCCGGCGTGCTCTACGTCATCACCCTCGATTCCGACACCCGGCTGCCGCGGGACGCGGCTCTCCGGCTGATCGGCAAGATGGCCCATCCCCTGAACCGGCCGACGTTCGGCACGGCCGGGCAGCGCATCGTCAGCGGCTACGCCATTTTGCAGCCGCGCGTCACCCCGTCGCTGTCACTCGGCCGCGCGGGATCGTTCTATCAGCGGATCGTCTCCGGACCCGGCGGCATGGACCCCTACGCCGCGGCCGTCTCCGACGTCTACCAGGATCTCTTCGGCGAAGGCTCCTTCACCGGAAAGGGCATCTACGACGTCGATGCCGTGGAAGCCGCGCTGGCCGGCCGTATTCCGGAGAACGCGCTGCTCAGCCATGATCTGTTCGAAGGCGTCTTCGCCCGCGCCGGCCTCGCCTCCGACGTCGAACTCGTCGAGGAGTTTCCGTCGCGCTACGACGTCGCCGCCAAGCGCCAGCATCGCTGGACCCGCGGCGACTGGCAGTTGCTGCCCTGGATCGCCGGGCACCGGACCGGGCCGCAAGCGACGCCGCCGGTCGGCCGCTGGAAGATGCTGGACAACCTGCGGCGCTCGCTGCTGGCGCCGTTCACCCTGGCCACCCTCGGCCTGTGCTGGCTGCTGCCGATGCCGTCCGCCCTGGCGGGTGTCCTGCTCGTGCTCGCCGTCACCGCGGTTCCGGCGTTCCTGCCGGCGGTCTTCGCCGTGCTGCCGCGCCAGCCGGGCATCCGCCTTGGCCATCACTTCGCGATGCTGGCCGGCGATCTGCGGATGGCCGCGATGCAGACCGTGCTGTCGGTCGCCTTCATGCCCGATCAGGCGTGGCGCATGGGCGATGCCATCGTGCGGACGCTGGCCCGGCTGTTCGTGACCCGCCGCCACCTTCTTGAATGGACGACGGCGGCGCAGGCAGGCGGGCGTCCACGGCTGGGACCCGGCGGTTTCTACCGGGAGATGGCGGGCGGCACCGCGCTCGGGCTCGCCCTGGCGGCCGCTGCCGTCGCGGTGATGCCCTCGTCCTGGCCGGTGGCTCTGCCCTTCGCCCTGTTGTGGCTCGGCGCGCCGGCCCTGGCCGCGTGGGTCAGCCGGTCGCCGGCCGTGCCGCGGCGGCTGGCGATGGCGGACCCGGACGCACGCGCCCTGCGCCTCACCGCGCGGCGCACCTGGCGCTTCTTCGAGACGTTCGTGACGCCGGCCGACAACATGCTGCCGCCGGACAATTTCCAGGAGGACCCGAAGCCGGTCGTCGCCCACCGGACGTCGCCGACCAACATCGGCCTCTATCTGCTCTCCGCCGTCGCCGCCCGCGATTTCGGCTGGGCCGGAACCACGGAAACCATCGAACGGCTGGAGGCGACGCTCGACTCCCTGCGGAAGCTCCCCCGGTTCAAGGGGCATTTCTACAACTGGTATGGAACGCAGGATCTGCGGGTGCTCGATCCCGCCTATGTCTCGTCGGTCGACAGCGGGAACCTCGCCGGCCATCTGATCGCGCTCGCCAACGCCTGCGAAGAATGGATGGACGGCGCTTCGGAGCCGGACGCCCGCCTCGGCATGATGGACACCCTCGCCCTGGCGCGCGAGGCCGCCGACTCTCTGCCCGCCGCGGGTGGGGAGCGCGGGCGCCGGCTTGCCGCCGTCCTCGACGAGATCGCCGTCCAACTGGCCGGTGGGCAGGACCTCGGGACGCTGGTGCCGACGCTGAAGCGGCTGTCCGAGAAGGCCGCCGGAGCGGCTCACGGCATCGTTCCCATAGCCGGGACCATGGCTGGGCCTACGGCCGGGGACGACGGGCCCGAGGATCTGGTGTTCTGGATCGGGGCGTTGCGGACGGCGGTGATCGAGCACGGCCGTGATCATTTTCACATCGCCGAGACGCCGGACATCCTGAAGGACCGGCTGCGCGCTCTCGCCGACACGGCGCGCGCGATGGCGCTTGCCATGGATTTCGCCTTCCTTCTCGACCCCGAGCGCAAGCTGCTGTCGATCGGCTACGCGCTTGCCGACAACAGTCTCGACCCCAGTTGCTATGACCTGCTCGCCTCGGAAGCCCGGCTTGCCAGCCTGTTCGCCATCGCCAAAGGCGACGTCACGACGCGGCACTGGTTCCGCCTCGGCCGCGCCGCGACGCCGGTCGGTGCCGGATCCGCGCTGATCTCCTGGTCCGGCTCCATGTTCGAATATCTGATGCCGTCGCTGGTGATGCGCGCCCCGGTCGGCAGCCTGCTGGAGCAGACCAGCCGTCTGGTGGTGGAGCGCCAGCAGGCCTATGGCCGGATGCTGGGGGTGCCGTGGGGCATCTCGGAATCCGCCTACAATGCCCGCGACCTGGAATTCACGTATCAGTATTCGAACTTCGGCGTGCCCGGCCTTGGCCTCAAGCGTGGCCTTTCCGAGAATGTGGTCATCGCGCCCTACGCCACCGGCCTCGCCGCCATGGTGGACCCGCACAGCGCCCGGTTGAATTACGACCGCCTCGCCGGGATGGGTGCCTGCGGGCGCTACGGCTTCTACGAGGCCCTCGACTTCACCCGCTCCCGGCTGCCCGAGGGCGAGGACGTCGCCATCGTCCGTAACGTCATGGCCCATCACCAGGGCATGACCATCGTCGCCATCGCCAACGCCCTGCACGACGGCCGGATGCGCGCCCGGTTTCACCGCGAGCCGATGATCCAGGCCAGCGAGCTGCTGCTTCAAGAACGCATGCCCCGCGACGTCGCCGTCGGGCACCCGCGGGCCGAGGAGGTCAAAGCCTCCGCGGCAGGAACCGGCATCGCACCATCGACGGTGCGCCGCCTCGCCACGCCGGCCTCCGGCGGCGCCCCGATCACCCACCTGCTGTCGAACGGGCGCTACACAGTGATGCTGACCGCGGCGGGGGCAGGCTACAGCCAATGGCGCGACATCGCCGTGACCCGCTGGCGGGAGGACGCCACCCGCGACGACTGGGGGTCCTTCATCCTGTTGCACGACGTGCAGAACGGCGATGTGTGGTCCGCCGGCGCGCAGCCGGTCGGACGCGCGGCGGACCATGCCGAGGTCGTCTTCGGCGAGGATCACGCCGAATTCGTCCGGCACGACGGCACGCTCACCACCGCCATGGAGGTCCTGGTCTCCGGCGAAGCCGACGGCGAGGTTCGCCGCGTCTCGCTGACCAACAGCGGGCGCCGGCCGCGCGTGATCGAGCTGACCTCCTACGCCGAAGTGGTCCTGACCACCCCGGCCGCCGACGCCGCCCACCCGGCCTTCGCCAAGATGTTCGTCCAGACCGAGCACCGCGCCGACTTCGGCGCGCTGATCGCCACCCGCCGCCCGCGCTCGCACGACGAACCCCAGGTCTGGGCCGCCCATCTGGCCGTCGTCGATGGCGCGATCACGGCCGATCCACAATACGAGACCGACCGGGCGCGTTTCATCGGGCGCGGCCGCACCGTCGGCACGGCGGCGGCCATCACCGACGGCCGTCCGCTGTCCAACACGGTCGGAACGGTTCTCGACCCGATCTTCTCGATCCGGCAGCGCGTGACGATTCCGCCCGGCAAGGTTGCGCGGGTCGCCTACTGGACGGTGGTCGCGTCGTCGCAGGCCAAGCTTCTCGATCTCGTCGATCAGCATGCTGACCGCAACGCGTTCGACCGGGCCAAGACCCTGGCGTGGACGCAGGCCCAGGTCCAGCTTCGCCACCTCGATATCGACACTGGCGAGGCGGCGGATTTCCAGCGCCTCGCCGCACCGATCCTCTACGCCGACGCCCGCTTCCGTGCTCCTTCCGAAACCATCGCCCGCGGAGCAGGACCCCAGTCGGGGCTGTGGCCGCACGCCGTGTCCGGCGATCTGCCCATCGTCCTGCTGCGCATCGACGACGTCGAGGACATCGCCCAGGTCCGCCAGTTGCTCCGTGCCCACGAGTATTGGCGCATGAAGCGCTTGGCCGTCGATCTGGTCATCGTCAACGAGCGCGCCTCCTCCTACATCCAGGATCTTCAGGTCGCCATCGAGACCGCGGTGCGCAGCAGCCAGTCGCGGCCTCGCTTCGGCCAGGAACTCGTGCAAGGCTCGGTCTACGCGCTGCGCACCGACCTGATGGGCGCCGACGCCCGCGCCCTGCTCCATGCGGTGGCCCGTGTCGTGCTGATCGCCCGGCGTGGTCCCATCGCCGACCAGCTCGCCCGCCTGCCGCAGCCGCCGGCCCTACCCGAACCCGCCCGCGGTCCCGCATCGCCGCACCCCCTCCACGCGCACCCGTTCCAGCCGGCGCGGACACCGGTGCCGGGGCCTCTCGAATTCTTCAACGGCCTGGGCGGCTTCGACAAGGATGGCCGGGAGTATGTGACCATTCTCGACGCCGGCCGCACGACCCCCGCCCCCTGGATCAACGTGATCGCCAACCCCGGTTTCGGCTTCCAGGTGGCGGCGGAGGGGGGCGGCTCCACCTGGGCCGGGAACAGCCGCGAGAACCAGCTCACGCCGTGGTCCAACGATCCGGTCGGCAACCCGGCCGGCGAGGCGATCTACATCCGTGACGAGGCGACCGGCGCGCTGTGGACCGCCACCGCGCAGCCGATCCGCGACGGCGGAACCTACATTGCCCGCCACGGTCACGGCTACAGCCGCTTCGAACACCGGGCGCACGGCATAGCACTCGATCTTCTGCAATACGTGCCGCTGACCGACCCGATCAAGATCTCCCGTCTGACCCTGCACAACCGCTCGGTCGGCCCGCGCACGCTGTCGGTCACCGCCTATGCGGAATGGGTCCTCGGCGCGTCGCGGGGCGCCTCGGCCCCGTTCATCGCGACGGAGATCGACCCCTCCACCGGCGCCATGCTGGCCCGCAACCCCTGGAACCTTGCGTTCGGCGGGTGTGTCGCCTTCGCCGATCTCGGCGGCCGGCAGACGGCGTGGACGGCCGACCGCACCGAGTTCTTCGGCCGCAACGGCGGCCCCGCAGCACCCGCGGCGCTCGTCGGCCGGGCGCCGTTGTCCGGGGCGGCCGGGGCCGGCCTCGATCCCTGCACGGCCTTGCAGAGCGTTGTCGAGCTTGGAGCCGGCGAGACGGTCGAAATCGTCTGGTTCCTCGGGCAATCCGCCTCGGCGGACGCGGCGCGGGCGCTGATCGGCCGCTACCGCGACGTCGATCTCGACACTGTTCTCGACGCGGTGTCCGATCACTGGACCGCCGTGCTCGGCACCATCCAGGTCAAGACGCCCGACCGGGCGATGGACATCATGCTGAACGGCTGGCTGCTCTACCAGACGCTGGCCTGCCGCATCTGGGCGCGCTCGGCCTTCTATCAGGCGAGCGGAGCCTATGGCTTCCGCGACCAGTTGCAGGACGGCATGGCGTTGAGCTTCGCCAAGCCGGATGAAACGCGGCGCCATCTTCTGCGCGCCGCCGGCCGGCAGTTCGTCGAGGGCGACGTTCAGCATTGGTGGCTGCCGCCGTCCGGGCAAGGGGTGCGGACGCGCATCTCCGACGACCGCGTCTGGCTCGCCTTCGCCACCGCCACCTATGTGGCCGGCTCAGGCGACGCTGCGGTGCTGGACGAACGCGTGCCGTTTCTCGACGGGCCGGCGTTGCGTCCCGGCGAGCACGATGCCTTCTTCCAGCCGGTGGCCGCGGACGAGTCCGCCTCGCTGTTCGAACACTGCGCCCGCGGCCTCGACCAGTGTCTCGTCCTGACCGGCGACCACGGGCTGCCGCTCATCGGCACCGGCGACTGGAACGACGGCATGAACCGCGTCGGCCAGGACGGCAAGGGCGAAAGCGTCTGGCTCGGCTGGCTGCTGGTCCGCACCATCGCGCTGTTCGCACCGCTGGCAGACGGCCGCGACGCCGATCGTGCCCGCCGCTGGCGCGACCATGCCGAGGCACTGCGGCAGGCGCTGGAGCGGGAGGCCTGGGATGGCGCATGGTACCGCCGGGCGACGTTCGACAATGGCACCTGGCTCGGCTCGTCGGCGTGCGGGGAGTGCCGTATCGATTCCATCGCCCAGTCCTGGGCCGTGCTGTCGGGTGCTGCCGACCCCGCACGCGCCGCGACGGCGATGGCATCGCTGGAAACGCTGCTGGTCCGGCGTGACGACGGCTTGGCACTGCTGTTCACGCCGCCGTTCGACCGGCCACCATTCGATGAAAAGGCGCTTGATCCCGGCTATATCCGCGGCTACCCGCCGGGCCTGCGCGAGAATGGCGGGCAGTACAGCCACGCCGCCATGTGGGCGATCCTGGCGTTCGCCACGTTGGGTGACGGCGACAAGGCCGCCGCTCTGTTCGCCCTGGTCAATCCGATCAACCATGCCCGCACGCCGGCGGAGACCGACCGTTACAAGGTCGAACCCTACGTCGTCGCTGCCGACGTCTATTCGGTGGCGCCACACACCGGGCGCGGTGGATGGACCTGGTACACGGGGGCGGCCGGGTGGATGTACCGTGCCGGCGTGGAGGGTATTCTGGGCATCCGCCGCGAGGGTGCGTTCCTGGCCGTCGATCCCTGCATTCCGGCGTCCTGGCCGGGGTTCGAAGCCACGATAAGCGTGGAATCGACCCGTTACGACATCCGTGTGGACGCTGCATCGCACGGCGACCGTGACGCCTCGCACATGGTCCTCGACGGTTCGCGTCTCGACCGGACCGATGGCGCCGTGCGCCTGCCAATCGATGGCGGCAGGCACACGCTGCTGATGGCCCTGCCATTTCGGGGACACCATGAAAGCCCACCGCGGCAAGGAGCCGATGGTCGGGAGTGAACCGGGCCAACTCCCGAGAGGGAGCAGGACGGCGGGGAGTTTCAGGTTGGCCGTGCAGGCGGACGCGTCGGGAACGACCGTCCGCCATCCCCGTTTCGATCGGGGCCCGCCGCCGCAGAAGCACCGTCAAGCATGGGACCGGCTGCCCTTTAGGACAGCCGGTCCACCGTAACCTGACACGACTGTTCAGAGCGCCTCGGCCGCTTTCGCTTTTGGAGGCTTCCGGCTTCTGGTGGATTGCTTCGGGGCTTCGGCGGCTTTGCGTTCGCGACGCGCGGTGATCTCCGCGTGGATCGCCGGCAATACGGCCTGGGCCTCCTTCATCTGCTTTGGCGTACCCGATACGGCCAGACGTTCGGCGTTCGCTCCCAGTGTTCCGAGTGCATCGTCGGCCATGTCGGGGAGTCTTTCCAGAAGTGTCATCGCGGCCTCGCGCTCTGGGTGGCTGGGTATGAAACCGGAAGGTCAGCCGATGACAGCGCGAACGATGCGGCGCACCTCATCAGGCGTGATCCCTGGCCACTCCGGCACGCGCGGCGTTGCGGGGGCGGTATCGACGGTCCGGTTCACCTGGGGTGGATCGGACGGTTTGTCGGTAGAAAGGGGAAGGATTGTCATAGGGCTCCTTGCCAACGTGACAGGACAGGCATGCGAAGGGTGGCCGAAACCACCCCTCCCATCAGTGTGCCGGCATGTGTGCGTCAGAGCGCGCGCAGGTTCTCCGCGCTGACCTTCCCCTTGCGCGGGTCACGCACCGTCTCGTAGGAGAGCTTCTGCCCCTCGACGAGATTGCCGATGCCTGAACGTTCGACGGCGGAGATGTGGACGAAGATGTCGGCCGTGCCGTCTTCCGGCTGGATGAAGCCAAAGCCTTTAGCGGTGTTGAACCATTTGACGGTACCGATAGCCATGGGTCGTTTCCCTTTCTGGCGTGGCCCCGCACGATATGTGGCAGGGCATCAAATTCACTTCGGGGAGCGACCCAGACCTGAACGGGTCTGGAAAACGGATAGCCCAGAGCAACTTCGACCTTCCTTACATAGGGTGGTCAGTGCTCAATACAAGATGACGTATCGATAATCGATGTCGGCTTGTACACGATCTTTCCAAAAAATCTCTTCAGAAATTAAGGGTGCTGGCCGCTACGGTTAATCGGCGATTTATAGCGGTGTGTGCAGATAATGTCCATTACGCTGCATCTCCAACCCCATTTCGTGCGGATATGGCCCTGTATGGGCTTATTTTCTTCTGGATTGCTCCGATCGAAGCTCCATATGTGTTTCAGCTTACCAAAGCGGATCGGCATACGGGCTGAACCGCGCCGGGATTGTCGGCGGCCATTGTTCGTGAGTCATGCCGCTATGGGCATGGTCTCCCGGTCAGCATAATAACGTCGCTCGGCCTCGGCTGGCGGAATATTTCCGATGGGTTCGAGCAGGCGCCTGTTGTTGAACCAATCGCCCCATTCGAGGGTGGCGTATTCGACGGCCTCGAAGGATTTCCAAGGTCCGCGCCTGTGGATGATCTCGGCCTTGTAGAGACCGTTGACGGTTCCGGCCAAGGCGTTGTCATAGGAATCGCCGACGCTGCCGACGGAGGGTTCGATGTCAGCCAGGAGCAGACGCTCGGTGTACTTGATGGACACATATTGATTGCCCCTGTCCGAGTGGTGAACCAGCCCGGATTTGCCGACCGGCCGGCGCTGATGCAGGGCCTGTTCGAGAGCATCCAGGACAAAGCCGGCATCGGCCGTCCGGGAAACCCGCCAGCCAACGATCTTGCGAGCGAAGGCGTCTATGATGAAGTCCACATAGACAAAACCGTTCCAAGTGGGAACGTAAGTGAAATCCGACACCCACAGCATGTCCGGCCGTTCGGCGCGGAACTGCCGGTTTACATGATCCTGAGGACAGGGCAAGCCCTTGTCCTGGATGGTCGTTTTCACCGGCTTGCCGCGAATGACGCCCCGCAGGCTCATCCCGCGCATCAGCCGCCCGACCGTGCAACGGGCCACTTTCCGGCCCTCGCGTTGCAACTGCCGCCACACTTTACGCACTCCATAAACCTGGAAATTCTCGTCAAACACCCGCCGGATGTCGGCCTTCAACCCGGCATCCCGACGGGCCCGTTCCGGCAACTTGGCCGGATCGGCCTGGCGGGCGGCATGCCGACGCACAGTGGACGGGGCGATCGGCAGAACCTTGCAGATCGGCTCGACCCCGTAGTCCTGGCGGTGGGTCTCGATGAAACCCAGCATCATTTTGGTCGGCGGTCGAGCTCCGCCATCGCGAAATACGCCGACGCCTTGCGCAAAATCTCGTTCGCCTGCCGCAGTTCCGGGATCTCCCGCTCCTGCGCTTTCAGCTTCTCCTGCACATCCCTCGGAATGCCCGCCCGACTGCCATTGTCCACCTCGGCCTTCTTCACCCACTCGTTCAGCGTGTGCGCCGAGCAACCGATCTTCGTCGCAACCGACGAGATCGCCGCCCAGCGGGACGGGTGATCCTTCTCGTGGTCCAGAACCAAGCGAACCGCGCGTGACCGGACTTCCGGGGAAAATTTGTTCGTTGTCTTGCTCATCGTTGCTCCACCTTCTCAGGAGTTGGAGCCGCCGACAATCCCGGCGCGGTTCACTCCGCGGCGGGCCGGCTGGAGGCCTGCCCGCCAGCCCCGAAACCCGTCGCGGCCCCCACCTCGGCCCTCGTCCTTTTTCATTCCCCCACGCACGGACACAGGCTCTTCGGGGCTGTTTCCCCCAGCCCGGTCCCTCCGCCTCCTACGCTGGAACGCGCGGGAATTTCCGCCCAAATGATTCCGGTTTGATTCTGGAAGCGGTTTGGAGCGGAGTGGTCCAAACAGCAAAAAGCCGCTGATTTCTTTTGGAAATCAGCGGCTTAATTTTGGTTGCGGGGGCCAGATTTGAACTGACGACCTTCAGGTTATGAGTCAGTTTTCAGCCCTCTACGCCAAGCTTTCCGGTCGCTCTCCACAGTATCAGTTACTTCTACAACACCTTGATTCCACTTGTACAATCCAAGGAACTGGCCATTTCTTTCCTACGCCACAGCCCCACGCGGTTTTCATCCTGGTGCTTCCACGGCGCTGCCACGAACCGGATGGAATTACGCCTGGGAGACGGAGGGAAGACATGCCGAAACTTACCAAGCGCACCGTTGAGGCACTCGAAACCAGAGCCAAGAACTACATCGCCTTCGACGCCGAACTGCCGGGATTCGGCGTCCGGGTGATGCCCAGCGGCAAGCGCTTCTTCCTCGTCCAGTACCGGCGCCATGGCCGCACCCGCCGCATCATGATCGGCCAGTTCGGCCCCGTCACCGCGGAGGTCGCCCGGCAGAAGGCGATGGCCCTTCTCGGCCAGGCGAAGGGGGGTGGCGACGACCCGGCGTTCACCCGCGACGCTCTGCGCCAATCGACGACCATGGAGCAACTCGGAGCCCGGTTCCTGAAGGAGCATGTTGCCATCCGCTGCAAGCCGTCCACCCAGCGGGAGTACCAGCGGTCCATCGACCTGTTTCTGAACCCCTTCTTCGGCACCCAGCGTGTCCGGTCGGTCACCGCCGCCGATGTCGCGGAACTGCATGGGTCGCTGGCCCACATCCCCTACCAAGCCAACCGGACTCTGGGCGTCCTGTCGAAAATGATGAACCTAGCCGAAGTCTGGGGCTTGCGCGACCGGCACACCAACCCCTGCGAGGAGGTCGAGCGGTATCCCGAGCACAAGCGCGAGCGGTTCCTGTCCCAGAAGGAGGTCGAAGCGCTCGGCCGGGCGCTTGCGGACGCGGAAGCAGAATGCATGTACGCGGTGGCCGCCTTTCGCCTTCTTCTGCTGACCGGCTGCCGGCTGGGCGAGATCCAAACTCTCCGCTGGGAGCATGTCCATCTCGCCGAGGGGGAACTCCGATTGCCGGACAGCAAGACCGGGGCAAAGGTCGTGCATCTGGGCACTGCGGCCATCAACGTGCTCCGCTCCATTCCGGTGGCAGACGAGAACCCATTTGTGATTGTAGGAACGAAGCCCGGAACCCACCTCACCGACCTTCAACGCCCCTGGCGGCGGGTCCGCGACAAGGCGAACCTCAAACAAGTTCGCATTCACGATTTGCGGCATACTTTCGCGTCCGGTGGGCTTGCGGTCGGCGAGGGACTCTCCATGATCGGTAAGCTGCTGGGACATACGCAGGTGCAAACCACCGCTCGCTATGCCCATCTCGCCGCCACACCAGTGAAGATGGCAGCCGACAAGATTGCCGAGCGTCTTGCCTCCGCTCTGCTCATAGCTACTGGTGAATCTGGCGGGCGTTGATGAACACCTTAACGGCAATATTAGCCGGCTGCTGAGACACATTCAGATTTAGACCACCACTTCAGATTCAGACTACCACCCGCTGCACCCCTCCCCCGAGGCAATGGATATCTCTGTCAAGCTCCCGTCGGGGGCGGAGAGGTGGTTGATGGCGACAACACGGCGCTTTTTCTCGGACGAGATCAAGCAGGAGGCGGTGGCCCTACCGGAAAACAGCGACCGTCGCCCTGGAGCAGTGGGCAGGCAGAGGCGCAGGTCCACATGCTGAAGCTGCCCAGACATCAGATATGGACGTGCTAACTTCGATTCGCCTCGCCATCGCGCCCTGCTCGCAGCCTGATCCACGCAAAGTGCAAAAAAGCTATAGCTCCGGAGGACGCTCAGTAATTCTTTCCCATGACCCGCTCAGCCTATTTACCCGCTGCAACGCATTCACCGCCTCATCCGAGATCCGCTCCACGATGCGCGCCATCGGTTCGACGCGGTCCGCAAAGGCTACTGACTGGCCCAGCGACAGCATTCCCGTCTGCGTCTCGCCCGTCTCGTAGGCCTGCCGGCCAAGCTTGCCGCTGATCAGCGGCATCAGTGCCGCGAGGTTGCCGGGGGTCTCCTTCTCAATCGCCTGGATGCGCTCCGTCGTCTCGTTACGCAGCGCGCGCACCGTGTTGCGCAGGGATTGCATGACCAGCATCGTGTCAGCCTCCTCCGCCTTCACAAGACGGCGCTTGTACGCGGGGTGCGCCCACACTTCCTCAGCGACCAGGAAGCGCGTCCCCATCAGAACGCCGTCCGCCCCTAGTGCCAGGGCAGCCACCAGTTGCGCGCCGGTGCCGATTCCACCGCCAACCACCAAGGGTATGGTGATATCCCGCGCCGCTAGTGCAGCTTGGACGATGGTGCCGACCAGCGCCATACCCGGATGGCCCCCGGCCTCCGCGCCGATGATCTCCACCATGTCCACGCCCAGCGCCTGCGCCTTGCGGGCGTGCTTCACCGTGGACACCTTATGCACCACCTTAATGCCGGCAGCGTGCAGGCACGGCAGGTGGGGCTCCGGATTGCGGCCTGAGGTTTCGACGAAGCGTACCCCCTCGTCGGCGATCAGGTCAAAGATCGCCTCGGCACGGTCGCCCTCCACCAGCTTGGGCAGCATCGACACGTTGACACCGAAAGGCCCCCCCTCGCACAGGTCGCGGCAGCGCCGAATTCCGGCGCGCAGGGCCGGCAGGTCGGGGAAACTGGCTGCGGTCATGAAGCCCATGATGCCTGCACGCGATGCCGCCGCAGCATAGTCGGCGGTCGCCAGCCATTGCAGGCCGCTGGCGACGATGGGCAGGCGGGTCTCGAAAAAGGCGGTGACACGGGTATTCAGCATCGTTCACCCCACCCCGCCAAAAGCCGCGGGGCGCTTCTCGCGGAAGGCGGCGATCCCTTCCCCCGCATCAGCGTGGAACAGGTTGGCAACGAAGCTGTCGCGCTCGCGATCCAACTGCGCATCCAACCCGCCAGCGTACGCCGCGTCCAGCAGGCGCTTGATGGAAGCAATTGCCTCCCCCGGCCCCGAGGCCAGCGTTCCGGCGCGGGCGAGCGCCGTGTCCAGCGCAGCGCCCGGTTCGCACAGAGCGTTGACGATCCCCGCCTGATGCAGGCGCTCGGCCTCCACCACGCCACCCTCCATGGCGAGTTCCGCCGCCAACTGGCGCGGGAGGGTCTGCGCCAGGAAGGCCGTGGCACCGCCGTCCGGGCTCAGCCCCACCTTGACGTAAGCCAGCACGAAGCGAGCGCCGCGCGCCGCCACGACCAAGTCACAAGCAAGCATCAGGGAGAAACCGGCCCCGGCCGCTCCGCCCTCCACGGCGGCAATCACCGGCTTCGAGCAAGTGCGGATCGCCTGCACGAAACCATGCAACCCCTGGATCCCTGCGCGCACCGTCTCCGGTGTACCGTCGCGCAGGCCGGCCAGCCGATTCAGGTTACCGCCGCTGCTGAAGGTCGCGCCGGCACCGGTCAGCACCACAGCGCCGATGCCGGGATCCTCACCGGCACGCCGCAGCGCCTCCGCTCCCGCTTCGTAGATGTCCGGCCCCAGCGCGTTGCGTGTCGTCGGGTCGTCGATGGTGAGAACGAGCACCCGCCCCCGCCGTTCCCCGTGCAGTACCGCCATGCTTCACTCCCTGTTCGATATTGACTTCCGTTCGCCGAGCTACGCTCGCCGACATCACATACCCGGATAGTTCGGCCCGCCGCCGCCCTCCGGCACGGTCCAGGTGATGTTCTGGGCTGGGTCCTTGATGTCGCAGGTCTTGCAGTGGACGCAGTTCTGCGCGTTGATCTGCAGGTGCGGATCGGTGCCATCCCCGCTGCGGACGATCTCGTACACGCCGGCCGGGCAGTAGAGCGTCTCCGGCGCGTCGTAGAGCGCCAAATTGACGCGGATCGGCGTCTCCTTGTCCTTCAACTGAAGGTGCGCCGGCTGGTTTTCTTCGTGATTGGTGTTGGACAGGTACACCGACGACAGCCGGTCGAACGACACCACACCGTCCGGCTTGGGGTACGCGATCTTCGGCGCCTCACTGGCCTTCACCAGCGTCTCGTTGTCGGCGTGGCGGTGATGCAGCGTCCAGGGCGACCGACCTTTAATAGCGGTCTCATAAGCCGCGTTCGCCAGCCCGGCCCACAAACCCTTCTGGAAGCCGGGGCGGATGTTGCGCACCTCCCACAGCTCCTTCCACAGCCAGGAGTCCTTCAGCCGCTCCGGATAGGCGGTGACCTCGGGGCCATCGGCGCCGCCAACCAGATGGTCGAACACCGCCTCCGCGGCCACCGTGCCCGACTTCATGGCGGTATGGTTGCCCTTGATTTTCGGCACGTTCAGGAAGCCCGCGGCATCGCCGACGATCAGCCCGCCGGGGAAGGTCAGCCTGGGGATGGACTGGAACCCGCCCTCGCTGAGCGTCCGCGCGCCGTAGGCGATTCGCCGGCCACCTTTGAAGGTCGGTCGGATCGCCGGATGCGTCTTGTAGCGTTGGAACTCTTCAAACGGCGAGAGATGCGGGTTGCTATAATCCAGCCCGACCACGAAGCCCACTGACACCAGATTGCCATCCATATGGTACAGCCAGGACCCACCATAGGTCTTCTGATCGAGCGGCCAACCGATGGTGTGGACGATCAGGCCCGGCTGCGATTTGGCCGGGTCGATCTCCCACAGCTCCTTGATGCCGATGCCGTAGGTCTGCGGGTCAACGTCGTCACGCAGGTTGAAGCGCTCCATCAGGGCCTTGGTCAGCGAGCCTCGACAGCCCTCGGCGAAGATCGTCTGACGAGCGTGCAGTTCGACACCGCGCGTGAAGTTGCCGGTGGGCTGGCCGTCCTTGCCGATGCCCATGTCACCGGTCGCCACGCCAGTCACCGTCCCGCACTCGTCGTACAACACCTCGGCCGCTGCGAAGCCGGGATAAATCTCCACCCCTAGTTCCTCAGCCTGGACGGCCAGCCAGCGGGCCAGATTGCCCAAGCTGATGATGAAGTTGCCGTGGTTGCGCATCTGTGGCGGAATCACCGGCAGGCGGTACGCGCCCGTCCGGGTCAGATGGATGAACCGGTCCTCGCAGGCGGGCGTGGCCAGCGGCGCGCCATGGTCACGCCAATCCGGAATCAACTCATCCAGGGCGCGCGGCTCGAACACAGCACCCGACAGCAGGTGTGCGCCGACCTCCGAACCCTTCTCGATCACACAGACGCTCACCTCCTGCCCGGCGGCGCGGGCGCGCTGCTTCAAACGGATGGCCGCGCTCAGGCCCGAGGGGCCGGCGCCGACCACGAGGACGTCGTACTCCATCACCTCGCGCACAAGCGACATCACAGATCTCCGGCAACAGGGCCGGGCTGCTCACCGCCCGACCAGGGAATGGGGAAGCGCTGAGCGGGACTGCCCAAGCTCTTGGAATAGTCATAGAAACCGCGGCCGGTCTTGCGGCCGAGCCAGCCGGCTTCCACATGCTTCACCAGCAGTGGACACGGGCGGTACTTGCCGTGCGCCAGCTTTTCGTACAGTGCCTGCAACCCGATCAGGCAAGTATCCAAGCCGATCAAGTCCGCCAGTTCCAGGGGACCCATGGAATGGCCCGCGCCCAGCGTCAGCGCCGCATCGATGCTCCGCGCCGTTCCGATCCCCTTGTGCAACGTGGTGACGGCTTCGTTGATCATCACCAGCAAGGTGCGGTTCACGAGAAAGGCCGGAACGTCCTCAGCCACCACCGTGGTCTTGCCGAGTTGCCTGGCCAAGCCGCGGATCGCGGCGAAAGTCTCCTCATCCGTGGCGAGACCGCGTACCAGCTCGACCAGCGGCACGGCCAGCGCGGGGTTCAGGAAATGCATGCCCATGAATTTGGATGGGCGGTCTGTCGCGGCAGCCAGATTGGTGACCGACAGCGACGAGGTGGTGGTAACGATCAGCGTCGCTGGCTGCAGATGTGCCGCCAGCGCGGCGAAGACGGCGCGCTTCACCGCCTCGGACTCGGTCGCGGCCTCGATCACCAGATCGACCCCGTCGATAATCGAAGGATCGGTACCGATGCTGATGCGGGCGAACGCGGCGGCGGCCTCAGCCTCGCCCATGCGGCCCTTGGCGACCCGACCTTCCAGCCCCCCGGAGATCCGGGTGATGGCGGTGTTGAGAATCTCGTCTCCCACGTCCAACAGCACCACCGGGAAGCCCGATTGTGCGCAGAGCTGGGCAATGCCGCCACCCATCTGGCCGGCACCGATGACAGCAATCGTCCTGATCGACGGCATGTGCGCCTTTGCTGGGAGAAGGACCGGTGTTGGAGAAAGAGGGACCGGGCGCGCGAACGCCCGGTCCAAGGTTCCACACCCGAGAGGAACTACCCAAGTGCGGGGGAACGCTTCGTTCGATACCGAGTCGCCGGCTTGGCGGCTGCGTCCGGCATCAAAGGTGGCGACAAAGGAGACACTAAAGGGCAGCGACCAGCTCCGGCACCGCCTTGAACAGGTCGGCGACCAAGCCGTAGTCGGCGACCTGGAAGATCGGCGCCTCCTCGTCCTTGTTGATCGCGACGATGACCTTGCTGTCCTTCATGCCGGCGAGGTGCTGGATGGCACCGGAGATGCCGACCGCGATGTACAGCTCGGGCGCCACGATCTTGCCCGTCTGGCCGACCTGGTAGTCGTTCGGCACGAAGCCGGCGTCCACCGCGGCGCGCGACGCACCCACCGCCGCACCCAGCTTGTCGGCCAGCGCTTCCAGAAGCGTGAAGTTCTCGCCCGACTGCATGCCACGCCCGCCTGACACGACGACGCGTGCCTGGGTCAGTTCCGGCCGTTCCGACTTCGTCAGCTCCTGGCCCAGCAGTTTGGACAGGCCGCCGCCGCCCGCGGCGGCCACGCTCTCCACCGCCGCCGCACCGCCCGTGGCGGCGGCGGCCTCAAAGGCGGTGGCACGCACGGTGATGATCTTGACGGGATCGCGGGACTGCACGGTGGCGATGGCGTTGCCAGCGTAAACCGGGCGCTCGAAGGTATCGGCCGACACGATGCCGGTGATGTCGGAAATCTGCGCCACGTCCAGCAGCGCCGCCACACGCGGCATGACGTTCTTCCCCTCCGAAGTGGCGGCGGCCAGCACATGGCCGTAGGCGGGTACGAGGGAGAGTACCAGCGCCGCCACGGGCTCCGGCAGGCGGTGCTCGTACTCGGCCGCATCGGCCAGCAGCACCCTAGTGACGCCGGCCACCTCGGCAGCCGTATCGGCCACAGCTCGGGCACCCTTGCCCGCGACCAGCACATGGATGTCGGATCCGATCCTGGACGCGGCGGCCACGGCGTTCAGCGTGGCGGGCTTCAGCGTCGCGTTGTCATGGTCGGCGAGGACGAGAATAGCCCCGTTGGAACTGGTCATGTCAGATCACCCGTGCGTCGTTCTTCAGCTTATCGACCAGCGCGGCGACGTCGGCCACCTTCACACCGGCCTTACGCCTGGGGGGCTCAACCACCTTGAGCGTCGTCAGGCGCGGCGTCACGTCCACGCCCAGGCTGCCCGGCGTGAGGGTTTCGAAGGGCTTCTTCTTCGCCTTCATGATGTTGGGCAGGGAGGCGTAGCGCGGCTCGTTCAGGCGCAGATCGGCGGTGACCACGGCCGGCAGCGTGAGTTCGATGGTCTCCAGGCCACCGTCGATCTCGCGCGTCACGGTCAGTGCGTCGTCGCCCACGGCGACCTTGGAGGCGAAGGTTCCCTGCGGCCAGCCCAGTAGGGCAGCCAGCATCTGGCCGGTCTGGTTGCAGTCGTCGTCAATCGCCTGCTTGCCGAGCAGGGCGATCCGCGGCTGCTCTTTGTCCACCAACGCCTTCAACACCTTGGCGACAGCGAGCGGCTGCACCTCGGCGTCGGTCTGCACAAGGATGGCACGGTCGGCGCCCATCGCCAGCGCCGTGCGCAGGGTTTCCTGTGCGGCGGACGGGCCGAGGCTGACCACGACCACCTCGGTGGCCTTGCCGGCCTCCTTCAGGCGGACGGCCTCCTCGACGGCGATCTCGTCGAAGGGGTTCATAGAGAACTTCACGCTGGCGGTTTCGACGCCCGTGCCGTCCGCCTTCACGCGGATCTTCACGTTGTAGTCGACCACCCGCTTCACGGGCACAAGGATCTTCACGACGACCTCACGGAGCAAAGGCTTGTAGGCCGGTGATGGCCCGGCCAAGGATCAGGGCGTGCACGTCATGCGTGCCCTCGTAGGTGTTGACCGCCTCCAGGTTCATGGCGTGGCGGATGACATGGAACTCGTCGGCGATGCCGTTGCCGCCATGCATGTCGCGGGCGACCCGCGCGATGTCCAGCGCCTTGCCGCAGTTGTTGCGCTTGATCAGCGAGATCATCTCCGGTGCCGCCCGGCCTTCGTCCATCAGCCGGCCGACGCGCAGCGCCGCCTGAAGGCCCAGCGCGATCTCCGTCTCCATGTTGGCGAGCTTGAGCTGCGGGATCTGATTGGCCGCCAACGGCCGACCGAACTGCTTGCGGTCGAGCTGATACTGGCGCGCCTGATGAAAGCAGAACTCCGCCGCTCCCATAGCGCCCCAGGCGATGCCGTAGCGCGCCCGGTTCAGGCAGCCGAACGGGCCGCTCAGGCCGTCGGCGTTGGGCAAGCGGTTCTCCTCCGGCACGAACACCTCGTCCATGACGATCTCGCCGGTGATTGAGGCGCGGAGGCTGAACTTGCCTTCGATCTTCGGCGCCGACAGGCCCTTCATGCCCTTTTCCAGAACGAAGCCATTGATCCGCCCGGCGTCGTTCTTCGCCCAGACGACGAAGACGTCCGAAATGGGGGCGTTGGTGATCCACATCTTGGATCCCGTGAGAATGTAACCGCCGTCCGCCGATCGCGCGCGCGTCTTCATGCCTGCGGGGTCGGAGCCGGCGTCCGGCTCGGTCAGGCCGAAGCAGCCCACCCATTCGCCGGTGGCGAGCTTCGGCAGGTATTTTTCCCGTTGGGCCTCGCTGCCGTAAGCGTGGATGGGGTGCATGACCAGCGAGGACTGCACCGACATGGCCGAGCGGTAGCCGCTGTCCACCCGCTCCACTTCGCGGGCGACCAGCCCGTATGAGACGTAGTTCACCCCCGCACAGCCGTATCCCTCGATGGTGGAGCCGAGGAAGCCCAACTCGCCCATCTCGTTCATGATCTCCCGGTGGAAGACCTCGTAGCGGTTTGCCTCGACGACACGCGGCAACAGATGGTCCTGGCAATAGGCGCGTGCGGCGTCGCGAATCATCCGCTCGTCTTCGGTCAACTGGTCGTCAAGCAGAAGCGGGTCGTCCCACGCGAAGGACCCCAGCTTGGCCGAGGAAGGGCCGGTCTTGGTCACCATGATTTTCTCTCCCGTCCTCAGACCCGCTCGATCACCGCGGCGATGCCCTGACCGATGCCTATGCACATGCTGACCAGCGCGTAACGCCCGCCGGACCGCTCCAACTGGCGCAACGCCGTCAACGTCAGGCGCGCGCCGCTGGCGCCCAGCGGATGCCCAACCGCAATGGCGCCGCCGTTGGGGTTCAGCCGGCTGTCCTCCGCCGACAGCTCCAGCAACTTGGCGCAGCCCAGCACCTGGACGGCGAAGGCCTCGTTGATCTCGATAACGTCCATGTCCTTGAGGGCAAGGCCGGCACGCTCCAGCGCTTTGCGAATGGCCGGGACGGGACCGAGGCCCATGGTGCGCGGCTCCACGCCGGCGATGGCGCCGGCCAGAATACGCGCACGCGGAGCCACACCCACCGCCTCGCCCTGTGCACGGCTGCCGATCAGAACCGCCGCCGCGCCGTCGTTGATGCCCGACGCATTGCCGGCGGTAACCACGCCGCCTTCGAACAGCGGGCGCAGCTTCGCCAGCGTGTCCATGTCGGTGTCCGGCCGGGGGTGCTCATCCTCCGACACCACCACCGGTGCGGCCTTGCCGCGGGTCGGCAGTTCGATGGGCAAGATCTCGCCGGTGAAGAAGCCCTCCCCTTGGGCAGCGTGGAACCGGGCCTGAGAGCGCGCGGCGAAACGGTCGCTCTCTTCCCGCCCGATGCCCAGGTCCCGGGCGACATTGTCGGCGGTCTGCGGCATGGTGTCGGCACCGAAGTCCTTGGTGATCTTCGGGTTGGGGAAGCGCGCTCCCATGGTTGTGTCGTAGATCTCGGCGCTGCGGCTGAAGGGCGTCTCCGTCTTCGCCAGCACGAAGGGAGCGCGCGTCATGCTCTCCACCCCGCCGGCAACGAACAGCGTGCCCTCGCCGGCGCGCACGCAACGTGCCGCGTCCAGCACCGCGGCGAGGCCGCTGCCGCACAGCCGGTTGACCGTCAGTCCTCCGGTTTCGATGGGAAGCCCGGCCAGCAGGCCGGCATGGCGCGCCACGTTGCGGCTGTCCTCGCCGGCCTGGTTGGTGCAGCCGGCGATCACGTCCTCGATCCCGGCCGCAGCCAAAGGAGTGCGCTTGACAAGCGCGGTGATCACGACGCCCAGGAGGTCGTCGGGGCGGATTCTGGACAGGGCACCGGCATGGCGCCCGAAGGGGGAACGCAGTCCGTCGTAAAGAAAGGCGTCGGTCATGGGGGCAGATCCAATCAAGCTTCCGGGGTGGACAGGGAGACGCCGAGCATGGCGCGGCGCTTGAGCCACGGGCTGGGGCGATAACGGGGGTCGCCGGTCTGCGCGAGAAGCGCTTCCAGAACGGCCAAAACCCGTGCGGGCCCCAGCCGGTCGCCCATGGCAAGCGGCCCCTGCGGGTAGCCGAGCCCCAGCGGCACGGCCTTGTCGATGTCGGCGGGGGCGGCGATTCGCTGCTGGGCGATGTCACAGCCGATGTTGACGATGCAGGCGACGACCCGCTGCGACACAAAGCCGGGGCTGTCGTGGATCACGGTGACCGGCACGCCGTCCGCAGCCAAAGCGGCCCAAGCCGCGTCGCGCGCCTCGGTGCTGGTGACCGGCGTGGTCATCAGCACCCGGCGCCCCTGCAACCCGAACAGCGTGTCCACCGCCAGCGTGAGAGTCGGGTCCAACCCCGCCGTCAGAGCGGCGGTGGTGGCGTCCTCGCCCAGCGGCGTCACCAAGCACACCGACCCGGCGGCCGGCCGCTCGCCATGGTCCAGTGCGGCGCCGCCAGCGGCCAGCCGCTCCGTCAGCGCCATATGCGCCGTCGGGTCACGACGGCTGACCCACAGTGGCCGGCGGGCGGCAGCCGGCACTTCGGGTTCGGGGTCCACCACCGGCTTGCCGTCGGCGTAGCGGTAGAAGCCGCGACCGGTCTTGCGGCCCAGCAGCCCGGCAGCGACATACTGTCGCGGCAGCACCGAGGGGCGGAAACGTGTCTCGTGGAAGAACTGACCGTAGATCGACTCCATCACCGACTGCGACACGTCGATGCCGATGAGGTCCAGCAACTCGAACGGCCCCATGCGGAAGCCGGCCTGCTGCACCAGAACGCGATCCACGGTGGCGGGATCCGCCACCCCCTCACCAACCACGCGCAGCGCCTCGGTGCCGTAACCGCGTCCGGCGTGGTTGACCAGGAAACCGGGCGTGTCGCGCGTCTCCACCGCGGCATGGCCCATGCGCGTGCCAAGCCCCACCAGGGCGTCGGTGACCGCCGGGTCGGTCAGCACGCCCGGTGCCACCTCGACAATCTTCATCAACGGAACGGGATTGAAGAAGTGGAAGCCGGCCACCCGGTCCGATCGATCGACCCCGGCTGCAATGGCGGTGACGGAGAGCGAGGAGGTGTTGGTCGCCAGCACGCAGTCCGGCGACACCACAGCCTCCAGCGCGGCGAACAGCGCGCGCTTGGCCTCCAGATCCTCCACGATGGCCTCAACGACCAGATGGCATGGGGCGAGACCGTCCAGTCCGCCCACCGGGCACAGCCGCGCCGCGGCCGAGTCGGCCGCCGCGTCGCTCATGCGTCCCTTGCGGGCCAGAGTACGGAAGGTATCAGCCACCGCGGCCACGGCCTCACCCGCCGCGCCTTCGCGGGCGTCGTGCAGCAGAACATCGATGCCGGCCACAGCCGCGATCTGGGCGATGCCACGCCCCATGGTGCCGGTTCCTACGACGCCCAGCACGAGCGCGCCGTTTTGTGGATCGAAGCTCATCCTGTCCCCTTTCGTCGCAATCGGGAGTCGGCCGGCGGTGCGCACCACCGCGCCCTTCCGTTCGGTGCCGGCTACGCCAGCCACCTCTCTTCCCGATCAAATTCCGTTGTGCGGAACCAAATTTCATTCTCTTGACGCCGACCATAAACGCTGCCAGAGTGTCTTTCAATGAAATCTTTCGCCCCGCATTCTTGCGGAGCATCAACAAAACGCCCGAGGGAAGAAATCCATGCGCAAGCGGGATGAAGGCCTTGCCGTCGACGATCATGATATTGACGAGGATAAAGACCCTCGATTCGTGACGGCCCTGGCCAGAGGACTCGACATTCTGCGCTCGTTCCGGCGGAATGAGATCGAACTTGGCAATCAAGACTTGGCAGCTCGTACCGGATTGCCCAAGGCGACGGTGTCGCGTCTGACTTACACCTTGGGAAAACAGGGCTATCTGGTCTACAACGCCGCGTCCGGGAAGTACCGGCTGGGCACGCCGGTGCTATCGCTGGGCTACACCTGCCTGTCGGGCATGGGCGTCCGGCAGGTGGCGCGCCCGCTGATGCAGGAACTGGCCGACCACACCGGTCTGTCGGTGGCGCTGGGCGGGCGGGACCGGTTCAGCATGATCTATCTGGAATGCTGCCGCGGCGACAGCCCGGTCACGTTGCAGCTCGACGTCGGCTCGCACCTGAAACTGACCACCAGCGCCATGGGGCGCGCCTATCTGGCAGGCCTGCCCGACACCGAGCGGGCGGCGCTGATGGACAAGCTGGAAGCCCACGAGAACGAACGGTCCCCCGGCCGCTGGCCGGGAATCCGGGACGGCATCCTGCAGGCGGTCGAGGAATACCGGATGAAGGGGTATTGCCTGTCGCTCGGTGCCTGGAAGACCGAGGTGAACGCGGCCGGCGTGCCCTACGTGCCGCGCGACGGCTCTCCCGTGCTGGCTTTCAACTGTGGTGGCCCGTCGTTCCTGCTGCACCGCAAGACGCTGGAAGAGGACCACGCCCCGCGGCTGGTGGAGTTGGTCCGCCGCATCGACGCCGTCCTCTTCAATTCCTGAACAAATTCTCTCCCCGAGGAGACACGAATGCCATTGGATCCGGAGACGCTCGGCCAACTGGTCGGCACGGTGTCGCGCTTCGTGCGCGAGCAGTTGATCCCGCTTGAACACAAGGTCGCGGACGACGACGCCATCCCGCCGTCGGTCGTCGCAGCCATGCGTGAGATGGGCCTGTTCGGCCTGTCCATCCCCGAGGAATACGGCGGCATCGGCTTGTCCATGGCCGAGGAGGTTCAGGTGGCCTTCGAACTGGGCCAGACCTCCCCCGCTTTCCGTTCGCTGATCGGAACCAACAACGGGATCGGGTCGCAGGGCATCGTCATCGACGGCACCGACGAGCAGAAGCGCGCCTACCTGCCCCGGCTCGCCAGTGGCGAAATCGTCGGTTCTTTCGCCTTGACGGAGCCGGAGGCCGGTTCCGACGCCGGTTCGCTGCGCACCACCGCGCGGCGCAACGGCGACCATTACGTGCTGAACGGTACCAAGCGCTTCATCACCAATGCGCCGCATGCCGGCCTGTTCACCGTCTTCGCCCGCACGGGCACTCAGGAAGAGGGCGCGCGTGGCGTCACTGCCTTCCTGGTGGAGGCCGGCACACCCGGCATCACGCTCGGGCCGCTGGACAAGAAGATGGGCCAGAAGGGCGCCCACAGCTGCGACGTCATTTTTGAGGATTGCCGGGTTCCCGCCACCGCCGTGCTCGGTGGCCGGGAAGGCCAGGGCTTCAAGACGGCGATGAAGGTGCTGGACCGCGGGCGTTTGCACATTTCCGCGGTATGCGTCGGCGCCGCCGAGCGGCTGATCCGCGACAGCTTGGCCTACTCCATGGAGCGCAAGCAGTTCGGCCAGCCCATCGCCGAGTTCCAGCTCATCCAGGCGATGCTGGCCGACAGCCGGGCGGAAGCCTACGCGGCGCGCTGCATGGTGCTGGAAACGGCGCGCAGGAAGGATGCGGGGACGGACGTCTCCACCGACGCGGCCTGCTGCAAGATGTTCGCGTCCGAGATGGTCGGGCGCGTCGCCGACCGCGCCGTGCAGATTCACGGCGGTGCCGGCTACATCGCCGATTACGGGATCGAGCGATTCTACCGTGATGTGCGCCTGTTCCGCATCTACGAGGGGACGACCCAGGTCCAGCAGCTCGTCATCGCCCGCAACATGATCCGCGAGGCGGCGTGACGATGGACCGTTTTGCGAGCATGATTGCAGCGCTGCCCGCCCGCATCAGCCATCCGGTCCTGGACTGGGCCGAGCGCACCCCCGATGCCCCCGCGCTGCGCGAAGACGACACCGAATGGAGCTACGGCCGCTTCGGCGCGGCGATCCGCCGGATGCAGCAGCACCTTTCCGCGCTGGGCGTGCGCGGTGGCGACCGGGTGATGATCGTCTGCGAGAACGGTCTGGCCGTCGCCACCCTGGTGATGGCCGCCAGCGAGCTGGACGCTTGGCCGGTCATCGTCAACGCCCGCCTGTCGGAGCGCGAGGTCGATACGATCCGTAACCACTGCCTGCCGCGCCGGATCGTCTACACCGACGCCATTTCCCGCGACGCGGCGGCGCACGCCGCCTGTCACGGGGCCACGGCGCTGGATGATCCGGAGCTTCCGCCCATGGCGGTCGGCCCGCTGCTGGAGGCCGATCCGGAGCCGGTGCATGCCGATGCGGCGAAGCAGGTCGGCGCCGTCATTTACACCTCGGGCACCACGGGGCACCCCAAGGGTGTGATGCTGTCCCATCGCGGACTGCTGTTCGTGGCGTGCATCTCCGGCCACATGCGCGGGCTGAACCGCAACGACCGGACCTACGGCGTGCTGCCGATCAGCCATGTGTTCGGACTGGCCTCCACCTGCCTCGGCACGCTGTACGCCGGCGGCTGCCTGCATGCCATCGCGCGCTTCGACCCGAAGGCCGTATGGGACGCGCTGGCGCACGACGGCGTCACCGTCTTCCAGGGCGTGCCGGTCATGTACGCCAAGCTGATCGAGCACGGCAAGGTCACTGGGCAGGCGCCGGCCGCCCCACACCTGCGCTATCTCTCGTCGGGCGGTTCGGTGCTGGACTTGGCGCTGAAGCAGGCGGTGGAGGCCACCTTCGGGTTGCCGCTCCACAACGGCTACGGCCTCACCGAATGCTCGCCCACCATCACACAGACCCGCCTGGACGCGCCGCGCGCCGACACCTCCATCGGACCGCCGCTCCCCCTGGTCGAGGTGCGCTTCGTCGACCACGCCACCGGTGTCGACGTCCCGGCGGGTGGCTCCGGCGAGCTGTGGGTGCGCGCGCCCAACGTCATGCTGGGCTATTATCGCGAGCCGGGCCTGACGGCCGAGATCATCACGCCCGACGGCTGGCTGAAGACCGGCGACCTCGCCCGGATGGAACCGGACGGGTGCCTCAGCGTGATCGGCCGCCTCCGCGAGATCATCATTCATTCCGGCTTCAACGTCTACCCGGAGGAGGTGGAGGGCGTGCTGTGCAGCCATCCCGCCGTGACCTTGGCGGCGGTGGTCGGCCATTCGGAGGCCGGCAACGAGTCGGTGGTCGCCTTCGTCCAGCTTGCCCCCGGCCGCACGGCCACCGAAGAGGAGTTGAAGGCGTTCGCCGCCGAACGGCTGGCTCCCTACAAACGCCCCGCACGCGTCGTGGTCGTGCCGGCTCTGCCCGCCAGTTCGACCGGCAAGCTGAAGAAGAACGACCTGCGCACGGTTGCCAGCCAAGTGATGGCGACACGCTCCTGACCGCCGACGCCCCGTCGGTCCCTTGATACCAAGAAGCCGCCAACGAAACCCAGGAGGAAACAATCTATGGTGCGAATGACTGGCCTTATGACCGCGGCCGTCGCCCTGACACTGGCGCTGGGTGCGCCCGGCGTTGCGGACGCGAAGGACTACCTGCTGGGATCGCAACTGCCGCTCAGCGGCAATCTCGCCCGCGTCGGCCAGGGCATGAGTGAGGGCATCGCCGTCGCTGTCGACTTGGCGAACAAGCAGTACGCCGGCAAGCATACCTTCAAAGTCACGACCATCGACGACGAAACCTCGCCAGCCAAGGGCGTGGCGGCGGTGGAAAAGCTGATCGCGCAGGGTGTCGTTGCACTCACCGGCGGCTACGGCTCCAACATCATCGGCCCGGCGTCGGAAGCGGCGCAGAAGGCCGGCATGGTCTACATGACCTCCGGCGGGGTGACGCCCGACCTGACCGGGCGCGGCTACAAGACCTTCTTCCGCATCAACAACACCGAAGGCTACGCCAAGGCGATGATTGGCCTGCTGGGCGACATGCAGGTGAAGAAGGTGTCGGTCGTCTATCTGAACAAGGAAGCCACCAGCAACCTTGCCAAGCAGGTGCAGGCGGACCTGTCCGCCAAGGGCGTGACGGTCGGCATGCACGAATTCGACGGGGCCACCAGCGATTTCAAGCCGCTGCTGAACAAGGTCAAGCTGCAGGACCGCCCCGACGCCATCGCTATGGTCGGCTACGAGAACGATTATGTGGGCGTTCTGCGCGCCGCCAAGGTGCTGAAGCCGGACGTCAAGGCGGTGGTCGGTGTCTGGTCGCTGGCCACCGCGCAGATGGCAAAAGAATTTCCCGATTTGATGGAGAACGTCTACGGCACCTCCATGCTCCCCTACCCGGTGGAATTCACCCAGCCCGAAGCCATCGAGTTTTCCAAGACCTACGCTCGGCTGTTCAATAAGGAACCGGACTATCTGGGCCAGTTCGGCTATGTGCAGACGAAACTGCTGATCGAAGCCGTGCTGCGCGCCGACGAGGCCGGCACGCTCGACAAGGGCGGTCTGGCCGACGAGTTGCGCAAGACCGACGCCCAGACCCTGATCGGCCGCGTCACCTTCGACGAAAAGGGCGACAACCCCAATTTCTCCCACCGCATGGGCCAGCACCAGCAGGGCAAGGTCGTGCTGGTCTGGCCGCCGGAAGCGGCAAACGGAAAGATGAACTTCCCCGCCAGGCCGTGGTGAACGGCATGCTGTCCCTGACCCTGCAAGCCCTCTTTTCCGGCGTTCTGGCCGGCGGCTACTACGCCATGGTGGCCGTCGGTCTGGCGCTGGTGTTCGGCACCATGCGCATCATCAATCTGGCCCACGGCGAACTGGTTCTGCTGGCGGCCTATGTCGCCTATGCCGCGGAATCCCAGTACGGGCTGAACCCGGTGATGGCGATCCCCTTCGCGCTGGTCATCGTCGGGGCCAGTGCGGCACTGGTCTATGCGCTGCTCAGCCGGATCGACCAGGACCGGGAGATCAATTCCCTCATCCTCACCTTCGGGCTTGGCATCATCCTGACCAACGCGGTGCTGATGATCTGGGCCGCCGACATCCATTCCACCACCGCACCCTGGTTCCAGGAATCGGTGGTGGTCGCCGACACGCTGTTCGCCATGCGCAGCGAGGTGGTGTTCTTCGTCGGCGGGCTGGTGCTGATGGCCGGCGTCCACGGGTGGCTGAACCATTCCTGGCAGGGGCGTGCGGTGCGCGCCCTGTCGTCCAACCGCAACGCCGCCAAGCTGATGGGCGTCAACCCGCGCCGGACGGAGATCCTGTCCTTTCTGGTCGCGGCCCTGCTCGCCACCTTTGCCGGCATCGCGATCTACACGGGCAAGACCATCTTTCCATCCCTGGGTCATGTGATGACGGTGAAGGCCTTCATCATCACGGTGCTGGCCGGCATGGGGTCGATCCCCGGCGTGCTGATCGGCGCCGTGATGATCGGGTGCATCGAATCCCTGACCGTCACCTACGTCTCCGCCTCGCTTCAGGAGCTGGCCGGGATGATCCTGTTCCTCGTCGTGCTGTTCGTCATGCCTTCGGGCCTGTTCGGCGGCAGAAAGGCGATCGCCCGATGAAACGGTTTCTCGTCCCCGCCGCGCTGGCGGTGGCCTATGTGGCTGTACCGCTGGCCTTCGGCGGCAACCCTTACGTCATGGGGCTGATCGTCGCCGCCCTGACCATCGGCGGGATCGCGGTGGCCTGGGCGCTGCTGGGCAATCTGGGCGGCATGGTCAGCTTCGGGCACGCGGCGTTCTTCGGCGTGGGATCCTACACCTCGGCGGTGCTGTCCATGAAGCTGGGGGTGCCGCCCCTGGCCGGGCTGCTGCTGGGCGGGCTGGGGGCGGCCATCGCCTCCATCGCCACCATGCCGGCGCTGCGGCTGAAGGGGCCGTACTTCGCGCTCGCCATCCTGGCCTATGCCCACATCTTCCAGATCCTGGCGACCGAGATGACCGGCGTCACCGGCGGCGCCGGCGGCCTGCTCAGCATTCCGCGCTTCCCCACCCTGCTGGGGGTCGATCTGGGGTCCAAGACGGGCGGCTATATCATCATCCTGACCATCGTGGTTCTGTCGGCCGCGGCCTACGCCGCCATCCGGCGCAGCGCCTGGGGGCTGGCGCTGAAGGCGATGCACGACACCGAAATCGCCACCCGCGTCATCGGCGTGCCCAGCACCCACCTGAAAGCGGCGATGCTGGCCCTGTCGGCCTTCATCACTGGGGTGGTGGGTGCCTTCAACGCCCATTTCATCAATTTTCTGGAACCGGACTACGCTTTCAGCGGCGCATGGACGGTGCTGCCCATCGCAGCGGCCATCTTCGGCGGCTACCGCACGGTGTGGGGGCCGGTGATCGGGGCGCTGACCATCTACCTGCTGGATCAACTCGTCTTCAAGGAACTGATGCCGCACGGCCACCAGTTCGTCCTGGGCATGCTGCTGGTTGGCATGATCCTGTTGAGCCCCGGCGGTCTCGCGCCGATCCTGGGCCGCCGTCTGGAAGGAGGGCAACGCCATGCTCACGCTTGACGGAGTGCAGGTCAGCTTTGGTGGCGTGTCCGCGCTGAAGGGTGTGTCGATGACGGTGAGCGCGGGCGAGACGGTCGGGCTCGTCGGCCCCAACGGAGCCGGCAAGACGACGCTGTTCAACGTGATCTCCGGCATCGTCCGCCCGACCGCGGGGGATATCACCTTCCGCGGCCACTCGGTCCTGAAGGCGCCGGAATGGAAGCGGGCGCGCCTGGGCATCGGGCGCAGCTTCCAGATCGCACGGCCACTACACCACTGCACGGTGCGCGAGAACCTGATCGTCGCCCAGCGTTTCGGTGCGGGCCGCGTCGACCACGAGCGCATTGACGAGATCCTCGACCTGCTGAAGCTCGGCCACAAGGCCGACCGCGATGCGGTGAGCGAACTGGCTCTGACCGAGCACAAGGCGCTGGAGGTCGGCAAGGCGCTCGCCACCAACCCGCACCTGCTCCTGCTGGACGAGGTGCTGGCCGGGTTGGAGACCAACGGCAAGCGGGCTTTCATGGAACAGCTCGCCCTTGTGCGCGACCGCTTCAATCTCGCCATGGTCGTCATCGAGCACGACATTCCCACCATCTCGGCACTTTGCCCGCGCGTGGTGGTGCTGAACTTCGGCGAGATCATTGCCGAAGGGAACCCCGGCGCCGTGTTCCGGGACCCCAACGTGGTCCGCAGTTACACCGGCGAGGCCGCGGCCTGACTGCACTCAATCGAACAGAAAGGAACGCGGATGGCCCCGCTCCTGGAGATTGCGACCCTGCGCGCCGGCTACGGCGCCATCAACATCCTCTGGAACGTCTCGCTGACCATCGCGGAGGGACAGACCACCGTCATCGTCGGGCCGAACGGTGCCGGCAAAACGACGCTGCTGCGCGCCATCATGGGGCTGGTTCCGGTGGCGTCGGGCGACATCCGCCTGAACGGCGCCAGCATCCGCAACCGCGCCACCTGGGACACGGTCAAGGACGGGCTGGTCATGATCCCCGAGGGACGCATGATCTTCCCCGACATGACGGTGGAGGACAATCTGATGATGGGGGCCTTCCCGCCGGCCTGCCGGCGGAACTGGAAGGCCAACCGGCAGATGGTGTTCGACCTGTTCCCG
Organism: uncultured Rhodospirillaceae bacterium; assembly: GCA_937927415.1. Classification (GTDB taxonomy): domain Bacteria; phylum Pseudomonadota; class Alphaproteobacteria; order Azospirillales; family Azospirillaceae; genus Azospirillum. Next base: position 10,503 of record CALBDS010000033.1, on the reverse strand, counting down.
CGCTTGGCCCAGCGCCACGACCAGATCGCCGGCACCCTGTCGGGTGGCGAGGCGCAGATGCTGGCGATCGGACGCGGCCTGATGGAACAGCCTCGCGTCTGCCTGATCGACGAACCCTCGCTCGGCCTCGCCCCCGTGATGGTGGACGAGATCTTCCGCATCGTCGAGCACCTGAAGGCGCAGGGACTGACCATTGTCCTGGTGGAACAGAACACCAACCGCGCGCTTAAGGTGGCCGACCACGTCTACCTGATGCAGTCCGGTAAGGTCGTCCTGTCGGAACGCGGCGACGCCGTCAACCTGGACCGCCTGCACGCCCTCTACTTCGCCCATGAAGAGGCGGCCTGAGGACGGCCGACATCGGCCACTCCCCACGCCGTCCGGAGGAGATCATGTACAAAGACATCCTGCTGCACGTCGACGGTTCCCCGGCGTGCGCACACCGGCTGGGCGCCGCGCTCGCGCTGGCCGGCACCTTCGGCGGCCGGCTCAAGGCCGTCTTCGCCCGCCGTGACCACGACCGCGCCGCCATGGTCGCCCGCACACCCAGCGAGGCACTTCGACAGGAGGCCGCACAGGCCAGGGCAGGCGCAGAGGAACGCGCCGCCGCCGCTGGTGTCCCTATTGCGTGGCTGGAGGCGTCCAGCGGCCACCCCGGAGATATGGTGCGCGAGTTGGTTGTGGCTGCGCGCTTCTCGGACATTGCCATCGTCTCGCAGCCGGACAGCGAGCATTGGCTGCCCGACGTACCGAACAGTCTGGTGGAGGACATCGTCCGCCATTCCGGCCGCCCCGTACTGGTGCTGCCGGCGACCGGCTGGACGGGAACGCTGGGCAAACGCGTCCTGCTGGCCTGGAACGCCAGCCGTGAAGCCGCGCGCGCGCTCGGTGACGCACTTCCACTGCTGCGCGACAGCGTAGAAGTTGTTGTGCTGTCTCGCCGGCCTGCCGACAGCCGCGATCATACGCACGACCACTGGCCCGGCATCCTCGAACATCTGGACAGCCACGGCGTTGTCGCGACCCGCGAGGACATGGCCGGCGACGACATCGGGGTCATGGACATGCTGCTCTCGCGCGCCGCCGACCACGGAAGCGACCTGATCGTCATGGGCGCACACGGCGAGCACGAGTCCCTGTTCGCCCGCAGCGGCGTGGGGACGCGCTTCATCCTGCGGCACATGACCGTGCCCATCCTGATGGCTCATTGAGCCGGTGCCGGAGGTAACGGTGGACAATTCCGAACCCGCGTCGCTGATCGAAATGGTCGGCTTCAATAAGGCGCTGGGCTTCCGCCTGGTGGAATGGTCGGAGGCCCACGCCGTCCTCGAAGCCACGGCACGCCCCGACCTGCTGAACCGGTCGGACATCCTGCATGGCGGCGTTGTCGCCACGCTGATCGACGCGGCCGGCGGTTTCGCCGGTGCCTACACCGGCGAGTTCAGTTCGGGGCGGCTGGTCCTGACCCTGTCGCTGACCACCAGCTTCATCGGCCAGGCCTCCAACGGGGTGGTGCGGGCGATCGCCCGCAAGCGCGGCGGCGGGCGGCGGATCTTCGCTTCGACCATCGAGGTGACGGACGCGACCGGCCAGATTATCGCGGTGGGGGAAGGCACATACCGTTACCGGGAATAGGTGGTCGCTGCCGGAACTGGGGCTGCCGTCGGGAACGACGGTCGCCGACCGGGCGGCCGCTGGCGGCACGCCGACCAAAAGAACGAACACCGACAGAGGGTCGACATGAACAACGAGGTTCGGTACGCGCGGGAAGGACGGACGGGCGTCATCACGGTGAACTTCCCGCCTGTCAACGCGCTGAGCGTGGCGGTGCGCGCTGGCTTGCTGGAGGCACTGGAGGCCGGACTGGAGGATGCGGACGCCGAGGCGCTGGTGCTCACCACCGCCGGCCGCACCTTCATCGCCGGCGCCGACATCCGTGAGTTCGGCAAGCCGCCGCAATCTCCGATTCTGGGTGACGTGATTGCTCGGTTCGAGGCCAGTCCCAAGCCCGTGGTGGCGGCCCTGCACGGCACGGCGCTGGGCGGCGGGCTGGAGCTTGCACTGGGCTGCGCCTTCCGCGTGGCCTTGCCCGGTACCAAGTTGGGCCTCCCGGAGGTCAAGTTGGGCCTGCTGCCCGGCGCCGGTGGCACGCAGCGACTGCCCCGTTTGGCTGGAGTGCGGAAGGCGTTGGAAATGATAACCAGCGGTGATCCCGTGGATGCCGCCGAGGCGCTCGAACTCGGAATCATCGACGCGGTGATGGACGCCCCTTCGGCGCTGGAGGCCGGGTTGCACTTTGCCCGGCAGGTGCTGGCGGAAAAGCGGCCAGTTCGACCAGCGCGAGAACGGAGCGAGCGGATCGCCGGCACCGACCCCACCCTATTCGCCGCCTTCCGCGAGGAGTTGGGCGCACGGGTACGCAACCTGTTCTCCCCATTCCGCTGCGTCGACGCGGTGGAGGCGGCGTGCACGCTGCCATTCGAGGACGGGCTGAAACGCGAACGCGCGCTGTTCCTGGAATGCATGGCGTCACCCCAGCGCGCAGGCCTGATCCACGCCTTCTTAGGCGAGCGCGAGGTCGCCAAGGTTCCTGGCCTCCCGGCCGGCACGCCGATACGCCCGCTGCGGAGCGTGGCGGTGATCGGCGCCGGCACCATGGGCGGCGGCATCGCCATGTGCTTCGCCAACATCGGCATACCCGTGACCCTGCTGGACAGCGGGCGGGAAGCGCTGGACAAGAGCGAGGCCGCCATCCGCCGCGCCTATGAGGGCATGATCCGCAAGGACCGTCTAACCTCGGTGGAGATGGACTCGCGGCTCACCCTGATCCGCCCGGCTCTTTCCGGTCAGGCGGATTCCGAACAGGCCCTGGCCGAGGCCGATGTGATCGTGGAGGCGGTGTTCGAGGACTTGGCCGTCAAACGGGAAATCTTCGCCCGCTTGGACGCCGTGTGCAAACCCGGCGCCATCCTGGCGACCAACACCTCGACGCTTGATGTCAACGCCATCGTTGCGGCAACGCACCGCCCGCAGGACGTGGTCGGCCTGCATTTCTTCAGCCCAGCCAATGTGATGCGCCTGCTGGAGGTCGTGCGCGCTGAGCATACCGCCGATGACGTGCTGGCGACGGCCATGGCGCTGGCGAAGCGGATCGGGAAGGTCGGCGTACCGGTGGGCGTCTGCTACGGCTTCGTCGGCAACCGCATGCTGCACCAGCGCGGGCGCGAGGCAATTGCCCTGGTGGACGAAGGCGCCAGCCCGCAACACGTGGACGCGGTGTTGACCGGCTTCGGGTTCCCCATGGGCCCCTTCGCCATGAACGACTTAGCCGGACTGGACGTCGGCTGGCGCATCCGGGAGGAACGGCGCAAGGCCGGCGATTCGGACTCCCTGCCCGTCACTTGGCTGGACCGGCTGGCCGAGGGGGGGCGCTTTGGCCAGAAGACGGGCGCGGGCGTTTACCGCTATGAGCCAGGCGGGCACACGCCGCTGCCCGATCCTGCGGTGGAGGCGCTGGTCGAGGAGCACCGCCATGCGCGTGGCATCACGCCCCGCCCCGTCAGCGATCAGGAGATCCAGGAGCGCTGTCTGTACGCCATGGTCAACGAGGGCGCCCGGATCCTGGAGGAGGGGATCGCGGCCCGCCCGCTCGACATCGATATGATCTGGATCCACGGCTACGGCTTCCCGGCCTACCGCGGTGGCCCGATGTTCTGGGCGGACCAAGTGGGGCTGCCGGGGATCCTGGAGGCGGTGCGGGGCTTCCACGACCGCCTCGGGGGTACCCACTGGCGCCCAGCGCCGCTTTTGGAGCGGCTTGCCGCTGAGGGCAGGGGATTCCGCGACCTTTAACCGCGCCTTTCGGGAGGCACGATCTTGATCCGGCGCGCGCCATTACTCGCGCCCCTGCGGGGGACGGCCGTCCGCGTCGCATGACAATTCTGGTGTGGAGAATACGAATGGACATCACCTACACGGCGGAGGAGCGCGCATTTCGCGACGAGGTCCGCCGCTTCCTGCACGACCGGCTGCCGGCCGACATCGCCGCCAAGGTCCGCGAGGGCAAGCGCGTGACACGCGAGGACCATGTGCGCTGGCAGTCGATCCTGGCCGAACAGGGCTGGTTCGCGGTGCATTGGCCGAAACAGTACGGCGGCACCGGCTGGACGCCCATCCAGCGCCACATCTTCGACGAGGAATACGCAAGCGCCCACGCCCCTTATTTGGTGCCGTTCGGTGTCAGTATGGTCGGGCCGGTCATCATCAAGTTCGGCACGGAGGAGCAGAAGCGCCGCTACCTGCCCCGCATCCTGTCGCAGGAGGATTGGTGGTGCCAGGGCTATTCGGAACCGGGCGCCGGCTCCGACCTCGCCTCGGTCAAGACCCGCGCGGTGCGCGACGGCGACCATTACGTGGTGAACGGCCAGAAGACGTGGACCACGCTGGGCCAGTACGCCAATATGATGTTCTGCTTGGCGCGCACCGATCCGACGGCCAAACAGCAGGAGGGCATCAGCTTCCTGCTGATCGACATGGACACGCCGGGCGTCACCGTGCGCCCGATCATCACGCTGGACGGTGCGCACGAGGTCAATGAGGTGTTCCTCGACGACGTGCGCGTCCCGGTGGAGGACCGGGTGGGCGAGGAAGGCAAGGGCTGGACCTGCGCCAAGTTCCTGCTGACCTACGAGCGCACGGGTATCGCTGGCGTCGGCCATGCCAAGCAGGCGTTGGCGCACCTGAAGGACGTGGCTCGGCACCAGACTGCCAACGGTCGCCCGCTGTACGAGGATCCGCTGTTCCGCGCTCGCATCGCCGAAGTGGAAGTGGATCTGATGGCGCTGGAAATGACCAACCTGCGTGTCATCTCTGCCGCCCAGAACGGCGGCGTGCCGGGGGCCGAAAGCTCGATGTTGAAGGTGCGCGGGACGGAGATCCGGCAGGCCATAACGGATTTGTTGCGGCGCGCCGTTGGCCCCTACGCCCTGCCCTTCCTGCCCGAGGCGCTGGAGGGCGGCTGGGACGGCGAACCGGTCGGGCCGGACTACGCCGCCCCTCTGTCGGCCCAGTACTTCAACCGCCGCAAGCTGTCGATCTACGGCGGCTCCAATGAGATCCAGAAGAACATCATCGCCAAGATGATCCTTGGCCTGTGAGGAGTAGGGGAATGGACTTCTCGCTCAATGACGAGCAGCGCATGCTCGACGAGACGGTGAGCCGTGTGATCAGGGAGGAGTACGGTTTTGAGCAGCGTCGGGGTTTCGCCGGCGAACCCGATGGATTCAGCGCCGCGAACTGGTCGCTGTTCGCCGAACTGGGCCTGCTGGCGATTCCCTTTGCGGAGGAGAACGGCGGCTTTGGTGGCGGCGGGGTCGAACTGATGATCGTGCAGCGCGCCTTTGGCCGCGGTCTGGTTCTGGAACCCTATCTCGCCTCAGTGGTGCTGGGGGGCGGACTGGTGGAACAGTTGGGCAGTCCGGCGCAGCGCGAACGCCTCCTCTCTCCGCTGCTGGCCGGCAAATCCCGCTTGGCGCTCGCTTGGGCAGAGCCGGAGGGACGCTACGACCACCTCGCGGTCGCCACGCGGGCAGAGCGCGACAGCGACGGCTACCGCCTGTCGGGCCTCAAGGCAGTGGTGCTGCATGGCGACAGCGCCGACCGGCTGCTGGTCACCGCACGCACGGCTGGCGGCCCGACCGGCCGCGCCGGGTTGTCGGTCTTCCTGGTCGATTCCGCTCAGCCAGGGGTAGGTGTGCGCGGCTATGCCACCATTGACGGGCTGCGCGCCGCCGAGATTCGGCTGGATGATGTGCGTGTCGGCGCCGACGCTCTACTAGGGCCGGAGGGCGGTGCAGCGGACGCGCTGGAGACGGTGCTAACCCTGGGCTGCGCCGCGCTGTGCGCCGAGGCGGTGGGCGTTATGGAGGCGGCGTGCGAGTTGACGCTTGACTACCTGAAGACCCGCCAGCAATTCGGCGCTCCCATCGGACGGTTTCAGGCGCTCCAGCACCGGATGGTGGACATGCGCATCGCCTTGGAACAGGCGCAGTCCATGGCAATTTTCGCCGCGTGCAGCCTCGGCCTGCCAGGGGCAGAACGCGACCGCCGCATCGCCGCGGCCAAGGTGGTGATCGGCAACAGCGGTCGCTTCGTGGCGGAGCAGGCGATCCAGTTGCATGGTGGCATGGGCATGACCGACGAGGCGATGGTGTCGCACTTGGCCAAGCGCTTGGTGATGATCGACCACCATCTCGGCGACGTCGACCACCATTTGGGGCGCTTCGTCGCCCTAAGCGACTGAAAGCACGGCAGTGGTTGAAGCGGGTTCATTGGCCTCAAAGCCAATGCCCGAGAATAGGGGTCGCCCTGCGTTTGAGGGGAGCGGAAACATGACATGTCAGGTGTTCCGCTCGCCGAGATGTTGTCGGATCGCGACAGCTGATTGCGATGCGGAGAACTTCGGTGTTGTATTGGAGCAGATACTTATTAGTTTTCTGAAAAATAAAGGAGTGTGCTGTGGATACTAAATTCTCGAAATATTCAATATAACTATATCTGAGGCATATTATGGAATTGCGGCACTTACGCCACTTAACAGTCTTGGCTGAAACAGGTAGCTTTCACAAAGCAGCCCGCCAGCTTGGACTGCGTCAACCTGCGCTCAGCCAGTCGATCCGGTCACTTGAGTCGTATATTGGCGTAGATCTTGTCTTAAGAAGCAGCTCAGGAAGCCATCTGACACGAGCCGGAAGCGCGTTCTTAAATGAAGCTCAGCGCATTCTCGCGGCACTTGATTCAGCTGTTGTGACTGCCCGAGCTTCATCTATCGAAGATTCAGAACCATTTCGCCTTGGTGTTTCCGCTGATATTGCAACTGGACAAACAATGAATATACTACAAGCATTTTCGAGGAAAACTGATTGTAGGATTGCTGTGTGCGATGATTCGCCATCACATCTTCTCTCCATGCTTGATGACGGACGACTAGACCTTTTACTGATACCGTCTTCAACCAACCGATCCTCTGTAGCTATTGAAAAATTGTGGATAGAAGAAATACATGTAGCACTAGCAGCCAACCATCGGCTTGCCCAAAAAGTCGCCGTCGACATTTGCAGTCTTTCTGATGAGCTTATTGTTATTGGACCGCGAGACAGAGATAGTATCGCTGATTTGTTTTTTAACGCGTGCCGGATCTCAGGCATTAACCTAAGTAGGGTAGCAGCATTGCTGCACCAAGAAGTTCGGTTGGCATTGGTTGGTGCCGGAATCGGCGTGACGGTGCAGGCCGCTTCCAATCAGTGCTTCTTTGCGGTCACTAGAATTGTAACGCGGCCAACAGTGCCGCCATTATCTATTGAAATAGCTGCCGCATGGCCAAGATCTGGAATGAGCTCCTTGGCGCAACAGTTTATTGAAATCGCACACTTATCGAAGTCGAATCACGAATCCATAATATCGCCATGAAAATATATTATATGCATTTAGGCACATTATATTAGTATAGAATATAAAATTCGCCTTGTATTCTGTGTCATGCTGATAGCGATTTCATATAATCGATCTATTTTACTTTTAGTATATCCAAAACGATCTATCCAATAGCGCCCCAATGTACGTCCTCACGGGCTTCGACCCTAAGGCGCCGGAGCAGACTCTACGGATATTCAGGCGACAATCGTTATGCCATTCGGAGTAATGAAACTAGTGCGCGAAGGTGCCTGTACATCGTCAATCGCCGCAAGGATATCAACGTAGTCAGCGGCTTCAACGTTTAATCCGCCGAGATCAAGCGCGGTCATTGGATAGGTGGATAGTATGTCGCCGAACTCAAGCAACATCTGATGACGTATCGCAAATGGAACGGTTATGAAAAACACAGAAGCCATAGATCCAGCCGGCACATCGATGGACCATCAGTCCACAACAGGTCTAAACCCGCAAACCCATCGGCTCCTGGTTGCCCCTATCGTCCCAATGTTACTGCGCATGGCTTGGCCCAATGTGCTGATCATGGTGGCCCAGGCATCGACTGGCCTGATCGAAACTTGGTGGCTATCGCATCTCGGCACACATGCGCTGGCGGGAATGGCGCTCGTGTTTCCGCCCGTGATGCTGGTCCAGATGATCTCGGCCGGCGCCCTGGGCGGCGGAATCTCTTCGGCCATTGCCCGTGCTCTCGGTAGCGGTCGCCGGGAGGATGCTGATGCCCTGGTTCTCCACGCGGTCGCCATCAACGTCGGGTGCGGGCTCATCGTTTCCATCGTGATGCTTGCCTTTGGCAGGCCGATTTACCAGGGATTGGGCGGGAGAGGGGGAGAACTCGACGCGGCGCTGACCTACTCCAACATCGTCTTCTCTGGCAATGTCCTGTTGTGGGCGATGAATGCCCTGGCCAGTGTGATCCGGGGCACCGGCAACATGCTGGTACCGGCCGTGGTGATCTGCTGCGGCGTGGTCGGCTTGATACCACTCTCGCCCCTGCTGATCTTCGGTTGGGGTCCCATCCCGGCCCTCGGCATCGCAGGCGGCGGTGTGGCATTGCTGGTCTTCTACGCAGCTGGTACGGCAACGCTGGCTTGGTATGTCGTGTCCGGACGGAATCTGACCCGTTTCCGCTGGGTGGCATTGCGCTGGTCGATGTTGCTGGGCATCCTGCGGGTCGGCGCATTCTCCGCGATCAATTCACTTCAGACGAACGTGACCATCGCGCTGGCGACGGCTCTGGTGGCGTCTATCGCTGGTGCCGATGCTGTCGCCGGTTTCGGAACCGGAGCGCGCCTCGAATATTTCTTGATTCCAATCACATTCGGCCTGGGCGCTCCAATGGTCGCGTTGGTGGGGGTGAACATCGGTGCAGGGTTGCACCACCGAGCTCTGCATATCGCGCTGATTGGCGCGGCCCTTGCCTTTGCCTTGACCGAAGCCATTGGCGTTGCAGCTGCAATTTGGCCAGACAAATGGCTGCTCCTTTTCAGCGTCGAACCACATATAATCGAAACAGGCGCCGCTTATCTGCGGATCGTCGGGCCAGTCTATGGCTTCTTCGGGCTCGGATTATCTTTGTATTTCGCTTCGCAGGGAGCGGGGCGGTTGTTCTGGCCTCTTTTAGGCGGAACATTGCGCATGGTCGTGGCCCTCGGCGGCGGGTGGCTGGCGCTGCGTTTGACGAACTCATTAGATGGGCTGTTCGTCGCGCTCGCGCTTGGTCTTGCGGTCTACGGATTGGTGCTCGCTGCCGCGGTCCGCTCTGGGGCGTGGTTTCGATAAACGTTGCTGCCCCAATCGTTGCCCGCCATGTGCAAGTCCGAATGACAGACACCGCAGTAGAGTATCTCCATGACAACGTCGTTGGCGCGCAATGCTCGCCGTTCGAAAGCGTAGGGCTTGAGCGGCCAGCCCGCCGTCTCAGCGGCATAACTGATGGTCTTCATGGTCATCATTCTGAGATGCGAGAAAGGAACGGGTGATTGTGAGGGCCGCTCGCCACCGTGCCGTGTAGCCGCCGTCCACAGCGAGGCCCTGACCGATCATGAAGCTGGTGCCGACGAGCCCGCCGAGCGACGATCAGTTGATGATTGCACCGCTTCCCTGCTCGCGCATCCGGCGCGGTTCACACTTCATGCAGTTCCAGACGCCCCGAAGACTGGTTGCATTCACGCGGTCGTATTCTTCGCCGTCGAGATCGGCAGTTCCCACGGCGGCGCTCTGCACGCCAACATTGTTGAACGCCGCATCCAGCCGTCCGAAGGTGGAGACGGTCCGCTCGGCCATGGCCACCACCTCGACCTCATCAGCGACGTCACAGCGGGTGAGCAACCGGCGCCGGTAGCCGCACAGCCGCTCAGTGGGCTCCGCCGAAGTCATCAGCTTTGAGGCGGCCCCGCAACAGCAGCAGCACCGGTTCCCCGGCGTCGAGCGTGATGACAGGGGCCCGGTCGAGCAAGTCCTTGGCCGTCTTGTCGAGCGGACGATCGATGCTGTGCCCGAGGATGCCGCCGATCAGGCTGCCGCCGCCGGTCAGCGCCGCCGCCGCGACGTCCACCGCCGTGCTGGCGGCGATCAGCAGACCGGTCTGGAGCCACGGCACCTCCACTGAGCCGGCCAGCCCCGCCGCGCCAGTGGCGTCCGTCCCGATGGCAACGACGCGCACTGTGTCGTTGCGCGGCCAGGGCCGGGTGATCACCGGGTTGGCCACCTCGATACGTTTCTGGCCCTTGGTGACACCGCTCCCCACGTCCAGCGTCACCACCGAGCCGGCCGGCACCGCCAGGCAGGAGAAGCCGGCGTCCCAGACGTCCTGCGTCACCCGCGCGGTGACGATGCCGCCGCGCTCGGTCACCACCCGGTTCACCGTCAGCAGGGGGATCGGCGTGCCGGGCGGCACGAAGCAGTCGGACCCGGTGGCGGCGAAGTCCGATACCCCGGCCTGGGCTGCGGTCACGGCACCCGTATCCTCCTTGCGGCTCCAGCCGCCGACGCCGGCCTCCATCGCCCTCTTGC
>CALBDS010000032.1 GCA_937927415.1 uncultured Rhodospirillaceae bacterium | reverse complement strand
CATGTTAGCGCCTATGGGGCATCGCCCCGAACGGGTTTGGGCGGTAGCCCAACGCCCCGTCAGCAGCGTTCGATGGTGCGGGCGGCAGCGTCCAGCGCATCGACGATGATGCAGGCCTGTTCCTCGCTCAAACCACCCGATCCGACCTTCAGCCGCAGGGCCAGTTTCAGGTTTTCCACCGCCCGCACGACCTGCGGCGACGGCTGGCCCCCATGCTCGGCCCCGGCCTGCTTCAGCCGCGCCAGCAGCGCATCCACCGCCCCGCGGTTGGTGTCGAGGTAGGCCCGGCCGTCCTCGGTGATGCTGTAGAGCTTTTTGGTGCCCGACGACGCTTCGACCGTCACGTACCCCTGCTCCTCCAGCATGGTGAGGGTGGGATAAACGGCGCCGGGACTGGGGCTGTAGACACCGGCCACCATGTCGGCGATGGCTTTGATGGCCTCATAGCCATGGCGGGGCTTTTCCGCGATCAGGTGCAGAACGATGAAGTGCAGGTCGCCGTGAGCGAACAGGCGCCCCAGCCCACCGCCGCGGCCATGACCACCGGGGCCATGACCACCGCCGTGGCGCTCGCCCCCGCCCCAGAAGCCACCGCGCGCAAAACGGCGCCCGTGGTGGGAGAAATCGCCATCCTCGTGCCCTTTGCACCCCCAGAATTTCATCATGATCCGTCTCCTTGCGCTCGGGTCCGCGGCATAGATGCCCACGGTCCGATGTTTTGCCGATACAGTTTCGATATAACGTGACTTAGATATATCGAAACTGTATCGGCGTCAAGACGCGCCATGAAAAAGGGCGGCGGCCGTGTGGCCCCGCCCTTTGGTGTCACCCGCGGCTGTCCGGCCCCTATGTGGCCGGATTCCGAATGGCCAGAGTGCTGCCGGGGCCGCAGCCGGCCAGCAGCGCCAGCAGATCCGGCAGGGCCAGGGCCATGCAGCCGGCGGTCGGTTCCCAATCCGGGCGGGCGAGGTGGATGAAAACGGCGCTGCCCTGCCCCGGCACCGGCGGATCGTCGTTGTGCCCCATCACCAAAATCACGTCGTACACCCCATCGTCCCGCCACAGGGCTTCGTGGCTGGCGGGATAGGGGCGGCGGACCGGCCGGTTGTAGGCGGGGTCGGCAGGGTCGTCGCACCAGCCGTCATCAGGGGCGATGGGGGCGATGGGCAGGCCGGTCACCGGCTGCGGCAGGCGGTCGGCCCGCCACAGCACCCGGCGCAGGGGAAAGCACCCGACCGGTGTCGCCCCGTCCCCTTCACGCTTGCTCAGCCGCACCCCGCCACGCCCCAAGGCGCAACGGGCGGTATGCCCCGGCCACACCACCCGCCCCTGGGACGGGCCGTCGGGATGCACGGTGATGTCCATGATGCCTCTCGATCACTGAGCGGTGCGGATGACCGGCGGGGTCGGGTTCAGGGCCTTCTTGGCCGCTTCGTACTTCGCCAGATTGCGCATCATCACATCGGACAGCATCGCGGGCGGCACCGGCGTCGGACCGGCGGCGGCAGGCTGGTCCCCTGCGGCCCCGGCCGTGGTGGACGGCACCGCGGCGGCGGCCGGTTGCGGCTGGGATTGAGACTGGGATTGGGAGGGCACCGAAGGGTACGCCGGAGCCGGCGGCGGGCGGCGGGCCGCGTTTGCTGCCGGCGGGGCATTGGCCGCCGCCGCAACGGAGGCCGGAACCGCGCCGTCATGGGCCGACCACTGGCGGGCAGCCAGGGTGGCGGCGTGCTTGGCCTGAACCGTGCTGGCCGGGGTGGTATCGCGCGACGGCATGCGCGACGGGTGATATTGCCCGTTCAAAAGCTGCTGCTGGAGTTCCTGTGCCCGTTCCGGGTTGATCGGGGCCGGCGGCTGATTGCGCGCCGTCATCAGGGCCGAGGTCGCTCCCCCTGCCCCATGGGCCGGAGCCGCCGGGGACGAAGCACCCTGAACGGGAGCACCCTGATTGGGAACACTCTGGGCATTGCCGGCCGGGGACGATGCGGCCCCGGCGGCAGGCGCGCCGGATGCGGTGGCCGGCGATGGGGCTGCCGCGGGCGCCTGAGCCACGACCGCCTGTTGCAAAGGGGGCTGTTGGGCGGCTTGCCGCTGAGCGGCCTGTTGCGCAGCCCCTTGCGGGGTCAGGGCGATGGGCTGGGAGGACAGGCGTTGGGCGGTTTCCGCCCCGTTGCCGCCGGACACCGCCGACAGAAGCTGTCCGCCGATGTCCTTGCCGGTCGCATCCTCCACCATCACATTGACCACCGCCCCCATGCCCCCCAGCGGCCCGCCGTACAGGAACCCCCCCATCACCCGCGACGACTGATTGATGGTATCGCCGGTGATTTCCCGGTAGAGGGTGCTGACCAGCGGAATGTGCTGGAGCGGGTTGATGATGTCGAGGAAGTCACCAAAGCTCATGGTTTCTTCCTGGCGGTAGGGCTGGACCATCGGGTCATCCCCCGACATGCCAAACACCGAAGGCGACGCAACCGACGAGGTGCGGGCGGCGTCGAACGACGAGTTGGCGGCGGGGGCGATGGCCATGGCGGCGGTCCTTTCAGGCAGGCCAGGGGCTGCCAAGGCATCAAGCAAGTAGCGTGCCAGCTTTGCATCGGGGCCGGGGCACGAGTTCCGGTTCATTTTTCCTCTTCCCGTCGGGGAGAGGAGGATTTCTCCGGTTTGCTGGCCTGGGTTTGGGACGGAATCTTTTACCGGGTGGTGATTCCTGCCGGGACCCGCTCGGCGGGACAGGGCGCACATGAAAAGAGGGGGCCGAAACCGGCCCCCTCCCCTCGTCGCAGAATGACGGCGCCGAGCGTGCGGCTCAGGCCTGGTTCATGCGGTTGTCGATCAGATCGTTGACCACGGTCGGATCGGCCAGGGTCGAGGTGTCGCCCAGGCTGTCGTGTTCGTTGGCGGCGATCTTGCGCAGGATGCGGCGCATGATCTTGCCCGAACGGGTCTTCGGCAGGCCCGGCGCCCACTGGATCAGGTCGGGCGAGGCGATGGGGCCGATTTCCTTGCGGACCCAGGCCACCAGTTCCTTGCGCAGCTCTTCGGTCGGCTCCTCGCCGGCGTTGAGCGTGACGTAGGCATAGATGCCCTGACCCTTCAGGTCGTGCGGATAGCCCACCACCGCGGCCTCGGCGACCTTGGGGTGCGCCACCAGCGCGCTTTCCACTTCCGCCGTGCCCATGCGGTGGCCGGACACGTTGATCACGTCGTCCACGCGGCCGGTGATCCAATAGTACCCGTCGGCGTCACGGCGGCAGCCGTCACCCGTGAAGTACTTGCCGGGGAAGGTGGAGAAGTAGGTCTGGACGAAACGCTCGTGGTCGCCGAACACGGTGCGCATCTGGCCCGGCCAGCTGTCGGCGATGCACAGGTTACCCTCGGTCTCGCCGTCCAGGATGTTGCCGTCGTTGTCCACCACGACCGGCTGCACGCCGAAGAACGGCTTGGTGGCCGAACCGGGCTTCAGGCCGATGGCGCCGGGCAGCGGGGTGATGAGGATGCCGCCGGTTTCCGTCTGCCACCACGTATCGACGATCGGGCAACGGCCTTCGCCGACCACGTTGTAGTACCACAGCCACGCCTCGGGGTTGATCGGCTCACCCACCGACCCCAGGATGCGCAGGCTGGCGCGCGAGGTCTTCTTCACCGGGCCTTCGCCTTCGCGCATCAGCGAGCGGATGGCGGTGGGGGCGGTGTAGAAGATGTTGACCTTGTGCTTGTCAACCACATCCCAGAAGCGCGACACCGACGGGTAGGTCGGAACACCTTCGAACATCAGGGTGGTGGCGCCGTTGGCCAGCGGGCCATAGACGATGTAGCTGTGCCCGGTGACCCAGCCCACGTCGGCGGTGCACCAGTAAACGTCACCGTCCTTGTAGTCGAAGACGTACTGGTGCGTCATCGACGCATAGACCAGATAGCCGCCGGTGGTGTGCAGCACGCCCTTGGGCTTGCCGGTCGAGCCGGAGGTGTAGAGGATGAACAGCGGGTCTTCCGCGCTCATCTCTTCCGGCGGGCAATCGGCGGACACCGTGTCCATTTCCTCGTGGTACCAGAGGTCGCGGCCCTCGGTCCACGCGACGTTGCCGCCGGTGTGCTTGACCACCAGGACGTGCTTGACCACGGCGGCGTCGGCCACGGCCTTGTCGGCGTTGGCCTTCAGCGGCACCCGGCGCCCACCGCGCAGCCCCTCGTCGGCGGTGATGACGAAGTGGCTGTCGCAATCGACGATGCGGTCCTTGAGGCTGTCCGGCGAGAAGCCGCCGAACACGATGGAATGGATGGCACCGATGCGGGTGCAGGCCAGCATGGCATAGGCCGCTTCCGGGATCATCGGCAGGTAGATGGTCACCCGGTCGCCCTTCTTGACGCCGTTCTTCTTCAGAACGTTCGCCAGACGGCAGACCTTCTCATGCAGTTCCTTGTAGGTGATGGCCTTGGAAACGCCGGGATCATCCCCTTCGAACAGGATGGCGGTCTGGTCGCCGCGCTTTTCCAGATGGCGGTCGATGCAGTTCGCCGACACGTTCAAGGTGCCGTCCTGGAACCAGCGGATATGAACGTCGTTGGTGTAATCGACGTCCTTCACCTTGGTGTAGGGCTTGATCCAGTCGATACGCTTGCCATGCTCGCCCCAAAAAGCCTCGGGGTCCTTCACCGACTGCTCGTACATCCGAGCATAGGCGGCCTCATTCACCAGAGCCGTTTCCGCAACCTCAGGTTTCACCGGAAAATAGGTGTTGTCCGACATTGGTTTGCGATTCCCCCGCTTATCATTCTGATCTGGCCCCGTGGGACCGTTTGAGGCGGCGATGCTGCCGATCCTTTGGCGCGCATTATCCACAGAAGTCCGGTGGGTGACAAGCAGCAGACGGTGCCGTACGGTCAAAGGAACGCTTTGTAAGCAAGTGATTTTTGCGCAATGCCGCAGTGCGGCAGAGACAAGGGGACGTTATATGCGACATAATGTCGCAGTTTTTACCCCTCTTATGCCCGTCTCTCCGGCGGGCTTGTTTAACCAAAGTTTAAAAAAGCGGTATTACCATTGGCGGTTGATTTGACAAACCCTGATGGAACAAGGCTCATGCCCGCCACCCAGCCCCCCGGCCATGGCACGCCGGAATCGGACGGTCTTTGCCCCCACGCCGCGGCCCGGATCAGCCAGGCCGCCGACCACGACACCGCCGCCCTGCTCGACGCCGCCCTGATGGCGGTGGGGGAGGCGGCGGTGAACGGATACGCCGGCACGGCCCACCAGATGGCGCTTCTGACCCGCACCATGCGCGAAGCGGCTCTGGGCTTTCACGCCGCCATGCTGGCAGACCGGCCGTAGGACCGGCCCCGACACCGTAATGACAGCGAAAAGCGCCGTGGGTCCGGCCGGGACCGCACGGCGCTTTTTCGTTTCCGGATCACAGGGCGGGATCGATCCCGCCCAGCTCGCAGACCCGCGCCCATTCCTCGTCACTCACCGGACAAACCGACAGGCGGGATTGCCGGACCAGGGCCATGCCCTGCAGCGCCGGGTCGGCCTTCATCTGCTTCAAGGTCACCGGCACCGGCACCGGGGCCAGAGCCCGCACGTCCACCATGCCGAAACGCCCGGCGGGGTCGCTGGGGTCGGGGTAGTATTCCCGATCCACCGCGACCACCCCCACCACCGCCAGCCCTTCGTTGGAGTGGTAGAAGAACACCCGGTCGCCGGTGCGCATGGCCTTGAGGTTGTTGGATGCCTGATGGTTGCGCACCCCATCCCAATGGGTGACGCCATCGGCCACCATGCGATCCCAGGAGTATTTGAACGGTTCCGACTTCACCAGCCAGCGGGCCATGGCCTGTCCCCCTCCTCCCGTGCGCTCAAGCCTTGGGGAACACGCGGCGCCAGGGACGGATGGTCACCGACTGGAACAGCCCGGCCTTGGCATAGGGATCGTTGACGGCGAAATCCTGCGCCGCGGCGCGGTCGGCGCAGTCCACCACCAGCAGGCTGCCGACCATGGCGGCCCCGTCGTCGGACAGCAGCGGCCCGGCGGCGAACAGCCGGTCGCCCTGGGATTCCAGATAGGCCAGATGGGCGGCGCGGTTGCCCGTGCGCACCTCGGCAGCCCCGTCCTTGTCCACGCAATAGAACATGTACAGCATCGCTTGAACCCTCCGTCAGCGGTGGCGCGACGGTAGCGCAAGCGGTGGCGCGGATAAAGCACCCCTTTCCCGCTTGTGCGACCGTTTAGCACATCCTGTTCGTTCGCACGTTTAACGTTTTTTATAGATTACCCGGTGCGAATTGTCTTCATGCGCGAACGCGGCAACAAACATGCCGTTTCGATAAGGCAAATTACTGATCCGCATATCATTATATCGCGTATCGCACCGCCGGGGGGGACATGCAGGGAGCAGCGACACACGCCACGGCCGACCGGGGCACCGTCAGCCAGGCCTTGATGGGGGATGCCGACCGGGCGGTGCTGGCCCGTGTTGCCCCGCTTCTGACCGCCAGCCTGGACCGGCTGGTGGAGGATTTCTACGGCTTCATCCGCCGCACGCCGGCGCTGTGGAGCCACATCGGCGACGAAAAACGCCTGCCGCAGTTGAAGGCCGGGCAGCGGCGCCATTGGGAAAACCTGCTGACCGGGCGGGTGGCCGCCGATTACGCGGAGCATGCCCGCCGGGTCGGCGAAACCCACGCCCGCATCGGGCTGCCGCCGCACGCCTACATCGTCGCCTACATGTTCATGCTGGCCCGGCTGATCGAAACGGCGGAGTCGGCAACGGGCCGCGGGCTGTTCGGGGGCAAACGGGCGGGCGGGTCGGTGGCGGCGGCGCTGACCCGGCTGGTGATGGCCGACATGGAACTGACCCTGTCGGCCTATGAAAGCGCCCACGACCAGAACAACCGCCTGGGCCAGCTCAGCCGCGACATGAACGAGAACCTGCACAGCTTCGTGCAGTTCGCCATCAACTCCAACGAGGCGATGGTCACCCTGGCCGAACTCAGCCGCGATTCGCGCATCGTCAAGGACCAGGGCCAGACCGTCGCGGCGGCGGCGGCGGAACTGGTGGCCTCGGTGGATGTGATCGCCCGCAACAGCCAGAGCGCGTCCGACGACGCCCGCACCGCGGGGGAAGCGGTGGAGCGCGGCCGCCGTGCCGCCGCCGACGCCGTGACCACCATGCGCGCCATCGCCGACGCGGTGGATGCCACGGTGGGCAAGATCGACGATCTGGCCGCCGCATCCGACCGCATCGGCGAGATCCTGGTGTCCATCGACGCCATTTCCAAGCAGACCAACCTGCTGGCGCTCAACGCCACCATCGAGGCGGCACGGGCCGGGGAGGCCGGCAAGGGCTTCGCCGTGGTGGCCGGCGAGGTGAAGGCCCTGGCCAACCAGACCGCCCGCGCCACCGAGGACATCCGCGGGCGCATCGACACCCTGCGCAGCGAAATGGCCGCCATCGTCACCGCCATGCGCGAGAACGGCCAGGCCGTCGCCCACGGGCAGGAGGTGATCGCCGCCACCGGCAACGAAATGGAACAGGTGGCGGCCCAGGTGGGCAGCGTCACCGAACGGATGCACGACATCGCCGGCATCCTGACCCAGCAGTCATCCGCGTCGGGCCAGATTTCCCACGGCATCAACACCATCGCCGACAAGGCCGCCCACAACGACACCCGCATCGGCACGGTGATCCAGTCGGTGGACCGTTCCAACGCCGCCCTGGCCGAACGGGTGGAGCAGTTCGCTTCCCTGAAGACCGCCCGCTCCCTGTGCGAGGTGGCGAAGGTGGATCATGTGGTGTTCAAGAAGCGCATCGTGGACGCGCTGATGGACCGCCTGCGCCTTGGCCCCGACGAGGTGGCCAATCATCACAACTGCCGTCTGGGCAAGTGGTACGACGCCCTGAACGACGACCGCATCCGCGCCCACCCCGCCTATGGCCAGCTTGCCGAACCCCATGCCCGTTTCCACGAGCACGGCAAACAGGCGCTGCGCCTTCACGCCGAAAAACGGGAGGAGGAAGCCCTGGCCGAGTTGCAAAAGCTCAACGAGGCATCCCATCAGGTTCTGGACCTTCTGGATCGGCTGTCGAACAGCCTGAAGGACTGACCTGTTGGGCGAGTTGACCACAAAGGCCGCAAACAAAACAGGCGGAAAGAGCCGATGCTCTCCGCCTGTTTGCCTGTTCCGTTCGTTCACGCCGTCGTGGCGGGATCAGCCGCGCGGGGCGTGCTTGTTCAGGATGCGCTGAAGGGTGCGGCGGTGCATCTTGAGCCGGCGGGCCGTTTCCGACACGTTGCGGTCGCACTGTTCGAACACGCGCTGGATGTGTTCCCACCGCACGCGGTCGGCGGACATGGGGTTTTCCGGCGGGGCGGGCAGCGGGCGGCCGTCGGCCAGCAGCGCCGATTCCACCGCGTCGGCGTCGGCGGGCTTGGGCAGGTAATCCACCGCCCCCGCCTTCACCGCCGCCACGGCGGTGGCGATGTTGCCGTAGCCGGTGAGCATCACGATGCGGGCGTCGGGCCGGGCGTCGCGCAGAGCCTTCACCACGTCAAGCCCGCTGCCGTCGGCAAGGCGCAGGTCAACCACGGCAAAGGCCGGGGCGGATTCCTGGGCGACCTCGATCCCCAACTGCACGCTTTCCACGGCCACCACGTTGAACCCGCGTTTTTCCATGGCGCGGGCCAGACGGATGCGAAAGGGTGCATCATCATCGACGATCAGAAGGCTGCGGGTGACGTCCCCGGTAAACGTCAGCTTGACCGTTTCGGTTGCCGTGTTGTCGTCCGAAACTGTTGAATTTTCCACCACTAGTCCCTCGGCTCAAGAACCGCGCGGGTCCAGCGTACGACAATGCGCGCGCCGCCGCCACGATTATTGCTGTAAGTCACAACCGCTCCTGTCTTTTCCAGCAGCGTTTGCGCAATGAAGATACCCAGCCCCATATGGCCTCCCTTTTCCTGACGCGAGGAAATGTAAGGCTCGCCGATGCGGTTGAGCACATGGGGCGGGAATCCCGGCCCGTCGTCGGTGACCACCACCGCCACCGTGTTGTCGTCCCACGACACCGCCGTCGTCACCCGGCGATGGGCGAACTGGTGGGCGTTCTGCACGAAATTGCCGATGCCGTGGATGATTTCCGGGCTGCGGCGGACCACCGGCTCCTCCACCCCGTCCTCCCCCATGGGTTCGACGGCGAAATCGACGCTGCCCAGCCGGTGAGGGGCGGCCGCCGCCTCCACCAGCGCCGTCAGCGGCAGCCGCTGGAACGGGGCGCCGCCGTCGGCTTCGGGCTTGCGGGCCAGATCGGCCAGGATCTCGCGGCACCGCATCACCTGGCTCAGCAGCAGCGCCACATCCTCGGTAAACGGGCTGTCGGGGGGCAGGTCGTGGGCCAGTTCCTTGGCGACCACGGCGATGGTGCCCAGGGGCGATCCCAGTTCGTGCGCCGCCGCCGCCGCCAGCGCCCCCAGCGCCCCCAGCCGCTGTTCGCGGGCCAGGGCCACCTGGGCGGCGTAAAAAGCCTCGGCAAAGCGCCGTGCCTCCGCCGCCACGCGGAAGACGTACGCCGCGATGAACACCGACGACACCGACAGCGACAGCCACATGCCAAAGGCGTACAGCGGTTCCACCGCCGGCTGCGGCTTGGGCCACGGCAGCGGGAAATGCCACAGCGCCAGCACCGTCAGGCACACCAGATTGAGGCCGGTCAGCAGCACCGCGCTGTAGCGCGACAGCACCGCCGCACCCACCGTCATCGGCGCCAGCAGCAGGATGGCGAAGGGGTTGGACAGTCCGCCGGTCAGGTACAGCAGCAGCGACAGCTGCAGCGTGTCATAGGCCAGATACAGCGCCGCGTCGCGGTCGGCCAGACGCAGCCGCCCGCCCCGCTGGGCCATGGCGATGAGGTTGAGCAGGATCGATGCGCCGATGGCGGCCAGCACCGGCCCCATCGGCAACTCAAACCCCGGCATGGTGCGCACGGCGACCACGGTCGCCAGCTGCCCCACCACCGCCACCCAGCGGATCAGGATCAGCGTGCGCAGCGTGACGCGCCCGTCCTGGGCCGACCAGATGGCCGGAGCCATGGCGAACGGCGGCAAGGCCGGAGCACCGGACGCCGCAGCGGCCCCGGTGACGGCGGATGGGGATGGGGTGACGGTCATGATCGGTGGATATCTTCCATTCCGTTTCCTCCCTGGAACGGTTTCCCGCGGCGGGTGCCGCCTTGGCCGGCGGCTTGTGGATTTTGAATCATTCTTATACCATGGCCGCGTTCCCGCTGGCGCAGCCCCTGCTAATATCCATATTCTTGGCCCATGAGCCAACCCGCCATCAAGGCCGAAGGGCTGACGAAGCGATATCAAGCCGTCACCGCGGTCGATTCCCTGGATTTCACGGTCGAACGCGGCTCCGTCACCGCTCTTCTGGGTGGTAACGGGGCGGGGAAGACCACGACCATCTCCATGCTGCTGGGGCTGCTGATTCCCACCGCGGGGCGCATCACGGTGCTGGGCCATGACATGGCATGCGACCGTTACGCCGCCCTGGCGCGGATGAACTTCTCCTCCCCTTACGTGGAATTGCCCCACCGGCTGAGCGTGCGGGAGAATCTGACCGTTTACGCCCACCTCTATGGCCTGGACCATGTGGGGCGGCGCATCGGCGAACTGGCGGAGGAACTGGACATGACCGGCTTCCTCGACCGGGCGGCGGGCAAGCTGTCGGCGGGACAGAAGACGCGGGTGGCGCTGGCCAAGGCGTTGCTGAACCGCCCCGACCTTCTGCTGCTGGACGAACCCACGGCATCGCTGGACCCCGACACCGCCGACTGGATCCGCACTTATCTGGAGCGTTACCGCCACGCCAGCGGCGCCACCATCCTGCTCGCCTCCCACAACATGCCGGAGGTGGAGCGGCTGTGCGATTCGGTGCTGATGATGCGGCGCGGGCGCATCGTGGACCGCGGCACCCCCTCCGCCCTGCTGGCCCGTTACCGCCGCGACACGCTGGAGGAGGTGTTCCTCGACATCGCGCGGGCCAACGACGATCCCACCAGCAAGCCGGAGGCGGCGGAATGAGCGGCTTTTCCCCCCGGCGCGTGTACGCCATGGTCCTGCGCTATTGGTACCTGCTGCGCGGGTCGTGGCCGCGGCTGCTGGAACTGGCCTATTGGCCGACCATGCAGATGATTTTATGGGGCTTCATCAACCAGTTCATGGCCCAGCAAAGCCATTGGGTGGCGCAAGGGGCCGGTGTGCTGGTGGCGGCGGTGCTGCTGTGGGATGTGCTGTTCCGCGCGCAACTGGGCGTGTCGATCTCGTTCCTGGAAGAGATGTGGTCGCGCAACCTGGGCCATCTGTTCGTCAGCCCCCTGCGCCCCGGCGAATGGGTGGTGGCGATGATGACCATGAGCCTGATCCGCACCATCATCGGCGTGGTGCCGGCGGCGCTGCTGGCGGGACCGCTGTTCGGCTATTCCGTCTGGGGCATGGGGTTGCCGCTGGGGCTGTTCTTCGCCAACCTGATGGTCATGGGCTGGGCCTTGGGCATTCTGGTGGTGGCGCTGATCCTGCGCTACGGCCTGGGGGCGGAGGTGCTGGCGTGGCTGCTGGTGTTCCTGCTGTCGCCCATCGCCTGCGTCTATTACCCGGTGGCGGTGCTGCCGGGGTGGTTGCAGCCCGTCGCGCTGTCGCTGCCCACCGCCCATGTGTTCGAAGGCATGCGGGCGCTGATCTTCGACGGCACCTTGCGGTGGGACAGCATGGGGATGGCTGTCGGGCTGAACATGGTGCTGATCGCCCTGTGCGGCGGCGTGTTCCTGATCGCCTTCCGCGATGCACGGATGCGCGGCGCCCTGCTGCAGACGGGCGAATAGAGCGGCGGGCCTTACGGATCCGGCGGAGAAACCACCGCCGGCACGGAGGACGGAGCGGCCAGGGTGTAGCGGTTCTTGCCGTCGTGCTTGGCCTGATACATGGCGGCATCGGCGGCGCGCAGCAGGGCTTCGGTGGAATCGGCATCGCCGGGAAACAGCGCGATGCCGATGCTGGCCGTCACCCCCAGCGCGATGCCGGGATAAGGGGTGGCGGCCAGGGCGATCAGCTTTTCCGCCACCACCACCGCCCCCTCGACGGTCACCCCGCCTTCCAGCACCACGGCGAATTCATCGCCGCCCATGCGGGCGATGGTGTCGCTTTCGCGCAAGACCGAGCGCAGCCGTTCCGCCACCGTCACCAGCAGATGGTCGCCGCTGTGGTGGCCATAGGTGTCGTTGACCGCCTTGAAGCCGTCCAGATCCATGTACAGCAGCGCCAGCCCGCGCCCGTCGCGGCGGGACCGGCGGATGGCGTGGCCCAGCCGGTCTTCCAGCCGCATCCGGTTGCACAGGCCCGTCAGGGCGTCATGTCCGGCCAGATGGCGCAAGCGTTCCTCCAGCGCACGGCGGCGGGTGACGTTGCGGGCGATGGCATCGATGCCGACCGGGTGCCCATCGGGGCCGTAGCGCAGATAGGCGTTGATCGACATCCACACCAGCGTGCCGTCCTTGCGGCGGAAGGGCGCTTCATGATGGTTGACCCGCCCGCCGTCCCGGCGCAGCGCCTTCATGAACCGATCGTGCCGGCCGGGTTCGGCATCGAGAATGGCAAGTGACTGCCCGATCAGTTCATCGGCGCTGTAGCCGAATTCCGCCAGGCAATGGACCGAGGCCATCTCCACCCGCCCATCGAGGGTGGTGCGCAGAAACACATCCGGCAAGTGATCGACCAGGGACTGCAGTTCGGCGTTGGCCTGTTCCACCCGGTCATACGCGGCCCGCAAGGCCGCCGTCACCGCCGAACGCCGGCGGAATTCCCGCCGCAGACCGGCATACAGAACCGTGGCGGTGAACAGAACGAACGCCAACCCCTTGCTGCTCTGCACAAAAGGGGCGGAGCCGCCAGGAATGAACGCCAGCGCCCAATCGGAGCACAAAATCCATATCCCCGAAGCCAGGGCATAAGCCCCGGAAATCCGGGCCTCTGGAGACAGCATGGCCACCCAAGGAAAAGAAGGACGCGCTCCTTGGAAGATTAGCTCTTTTCGTTGATAACGTCCATTCACACGTCAATCATCGCCTTGGCTGTTTTGCATTTTATCTTTTCCCCACCATGTCAAAATCGAAAATTATCGGGTGCAGCAATAAAACAAATATTAATAAAACTTAGGGCGGCGACAGCGCAGCCCCCGGCGGCAGGTTGATCCCACACAGGCGCCAGACGGGATTCCCCCCCGCCACCGACACCCGGTCCAGCCGGGTCAGGGACAGGGGATCGATGCGCACCGGCAGCACATGGGCCGCCGGAATGCCCAGCGCCACCGCCACCGCCGCCCGGATGGGGCCGGCGTGGATGACCGCCACCACATCCCCCGGTTCGTGGGAATGACGCAGCAGCGCCGCTTGCGCCCGGCGAACCACCGATTCGAAGCTTTCCCCGCCGGCGGGCGCCGACGCGACCGGATCGTCCCAGAACCGGGCGGAAGTCTGGGGATGGACGGTGGCGATGGCGTCCCACGTCATGCCCTGCCACACACCGAAATCCTGCTCCAGCAGGTCCGGTTCGACCACGGGATCGACGCCGCCCAACGCGACGGCGGTATCGCGGGTGCGGGACAGCGCCGTCGTCAGCCACCGCGCCCCCGCCGGCAGCACCGCGCGCAGCGCGGCCAGGGCGGCGGTGCCGGACAGGTCGGCGGGCACCTCGCTCCGGCCATAAACGCGGTGGTCGGGGTTGATGACCGGGGCGTGGCGGATCAGCCACCAGCGGGTGACGGTCATGGCACCGCCGCCAGCGCCGAGAACGCCAGGAGAATCGCGGTTTCCGCCACCTGCTGGGCGGCACCGAACACGTCGCCGGTGTAGCCCTTCAGCCGGCGCAGGGCCATCAGCGCCACCACCCCGGCCCCCAGCGCCCCCGCCGCCGGCACCAGCGCCAGCATGGCCCACGGCAGCCCCGCCGCGGCCACCCCCGCCAGCGTCACCCCGCCCGCCAGCATCAGCGCCAGCACCACCCGGCGGCCCGGCGGGCTGCCCTGGGATGCCGCCAGCCCATCCTTGCGCGCCGGCTCCATGATCCAGGCGATGACCGGCAGCAGGGCGCGCGACACCGACGCGGCCACCGCCGGCACCGCCAGCGCCACCGCGGGCGACAGGAACGCTGCCAGCGCCGCCGCCCGCAGCCCGACCACCAGCACCAGCGCCAGCGCCCCGAACGAACCGACCCGGCTGTCGCGCATGATCTCCAGCGCGCGTTCACGGGTGCGCCCGCCGCCCAGCCCATCGGCCAGATCGGCCAGCCCGTCTTCGTGCAGGGCGCCGGTCAGCAGCGCCATGGCCCCCAGCGCCAGCAGCCCGCCCGCCAACGGCGGCAGGTGCAGCGCCAGCGCCGTTGCCAGCACCCCGCCGCCGGCCAGCCCGATTCCCGCCCCCACCAGCGGGAACCAGCCCATGCAGCGGGCGTGCATGGCCGGGTCGGGGCCGTGGCGCAGCGACAGGGGCAGGCGGGTCAGAAAGATCACCGCCAGGATCAGTTCGGCGCGCCAGCCCATAAGGCGGGAACGCGGGTGGGGGGGTGGGGAAAGACCGTCCATGAACCGGGTGTACGGCCCCGCACCGCACGGCGCAAGAGAGCCGCGCCGGAAGGGGCCGGAAGCCGGCGGCCCCATGCCTGGAACAAAGCCGCCAACCGCTTTGACGGCGGGCGGAAATCCTGCCAATGTCCCGCCGTTTTCCCATCACGCCGCTTGGTTTCCCCTGGCGCTTTTCTCTCTCTTCTCCTGCCAAGGTCCGTTGTCCATGAGCACGCCCGAACCCGCCCTGTCGTTCGAGGAAATGCGCGCCCTGGTGCGCAACCTGCCCGGTCCCGATCTGGGGGCCGCCACCGCCGCCGTGTCGCGTGAACGCACGCTGACCAAGCCGCCGGGATCGCTGGGCCGGCTGGAGGAGCTGGCGGAATGGCTGTCCACCTGGCAGGGTCAGCACCCGCCGGTGGTGCGCGCGCCGCGGGTGGCGGTGTTCGCCGGCAACCATGGCGTGGCCGCCCGCGGGGTGTCGGCCTATCCCACCGAGGTCACCGCCCAGATGGTCGCCAATTTCCAGAACGGCGGTGCGTCGGTGAACCAGATCTGCCGGGTGGCCGACGCCGACCTGCGCGTCTATGAACTGGACCTGGACAACCCCACGCGGGATTTCACCCAGGGTCCGGCCATGGACGAGGATGAATGCTGCCGCGCCATGGCCTATGGCATGATGGCGTGCGAGATGGGGATTTCCCTGCTGGGGCTGGGGGAGATGGGGATCGGCAACTCCACCGCCGCCGCCGCCATCGCCTGCGCCCTGTTCGGCGGGGAGGCCGCCGACTGGGTGGGCCGCGGCACCGGCGTGGACGATGCCGGTCTGGCCCGCAAGATCGACGCGGTGAACGCCGGCCTTGCCGCCAACCCCTCGGCCAAGGACGATCCGTTCGAGGCGCTGCGCTGCCTGGGCGGGTATGAGCTGGCGGCCATCGCCGGGGCCATCCTGGCCGCGCGCATGGCCCGCGTTCCGGTCGTGCTGGACGGCTTCGCCTGCACCGTCGCCGCCGCCGTGCTGTTCAAGGCCGACCGCCGGGCGCTGGACCATTGCGTGGTGTCGCACCGTTCGGTGGAGCCGGGGCACACCCGCCTGCTCGACATCCTGGGCAAGCGCCCGCTGCTGGATTTCGACATGCGGCTGGGCGAGGCGTCGGGCGCCACGCTGGCGATTCCGCTGCTGCGCGCCGCCGCCGTGTGCCATGCCGGCATGGCGACCTTTGCCCAAGCCGGCGTCAGCAACCGCGCCGAGGGCTGATTACCCGGCGCGCCCCTCGGCGGGCGCGCCGTCCTCCGCCGACGGGGTGCGGCGCAGAACCACCCGCACCTCGCCGTCGATGGTGGATACCCCCACCCGCTCCCACCCGCGGGCTTCGGCCTCGGCGTAGAGCAGCACTGGGTCTCGGTCCAGATGGGCGATCAGCACCCGGTCCGGCTCCTGCTCCATCAGCCGCAGAACGGCGTTGAGCGGACCGGGCGGGACCATGCCGCGCACGTCGATGTGAACCACCGCCCCTTCCCGCCACACCTCCCCCGGCAGGCGGGGGGACGGGATGGGGGCGTCGGTGCCGCCCTCGCGCCGGCAGCAAATGCGCCAATGGCCGGGCGCCACCTCCCGCCCCTGGGATGCGAAGCCCTTGCCGGCCAGCACCCGGCGCAGCGGTGCCGGATCGAACGGCGCGTCGATCACCAGAAATCCGCCCGGTTCCACCTGGGTGGTGACCGCCATCACCGTCACGAACGGATCGGTGCCCGCCGTCAGCAGCGGGCGCACGTCGATGCACACGGTTCCGGCGGCGGAGTCCGCCTGGGCGAACCAGTCGTTGGTCCCGGTGACGGGAGCAGGGGCGGGGGGATGGGTCATGATGGGGAAGCCTCCGGGGGGAAAACGCTCAAGACAGCCAGAACAGGGGATCGACACCGAACAGGTGAGGATGGACGGCCAGCATCGCCGCCCACGCCGCCACCCCGGCCAGCGGGCGCCAGGGGCCGGTTTCCCGCACCGCCGCCATCCAGGTTGCCGGGCGGCGGCCGGACGGGGTGGTGCTGGGAATCACAGGGACGGCCCGCATCCGCCGGGCGCCATCGGTCGCGGCACGGCGCAGAAGCCAGCCGTTCTTGACGATGGCGATCACGGCGATCACCGCCATGGTGGCGAACAGCACCAGCCGGCGGCTGTCGCCCGTCGCCAGCAGGTGCAGCCCGGCCCACAGCAAAAGCCCCAGCGACCCCGGCGCGCGGGTGATGCGGTAGACGCCGCGCGGCGGATGGGGGTCGCCGGCCGGGCCGAACGGCGTGGTGATGCGGCAGACCACCAGGGTGAAGACCAGCGGCATCAGCGCCACCGCCAGCGGTGCCGCCCAGGCGGGCGGCCGGAACACCACCGCCGTATCCGCCCGGCCATAGGCGCCCACGAACAGCGCCAGGGCCGCCAGCGACAGCAGGGAATAGAGCGTCACGAACCCCGCCCGCCCCAGCCGCGCCACCAGCCACGGCCGCACCCCCGGCCAGGAGGGGACCGCGTGGCTGACGACCAGCACCAGGGCCGCCACGGGATAGGCAACGGTCAAGCCGAAAAAACCATCGAGAGCGGACATCATCGCGGGTACCCGTCCACAGCCGCACCAGCCCAAACACCAAAGGGTGCCTCTCCCGCCACCTAAGCACCACCTCCCAGCCGGGGGCTTGACCGGAATCAAGGGGGGCATGCGCTATTTTTCGGGTTTAAGACTTGCGCCAGCGGCACAACGGGGCGATTTGTGCTACACGTCGCCTCATACCCGACGCCTTCCGTGCACTTGAGCCGAGCACATCTTCCCATGCGCAACAGTCAACCGCCCCGTCATGTTTTCCGCCAGCCCAATGTGCTGGCAACGGAACTCACCGCCACCGTCAAGTGGTTCGATCCCAACCGTGGCTTTGGATTCGTCCGTCCGTCCGACGGGTCGCCCGATGCCCTGCTGCCCGCGTCGATCGTGGCCGGCGCCGGCCATGATTCCCTTCCCGAAGGCACCACCGTCGTGGTGGATCTGACCGAAGGGCGCAAGGGTGCCCAGGTCAGCGCCCTGCATTCGGTCGATACCTCCACCGCCCGTCCCTCCACCCCCCGCGGTCCGCGGCCCGAACGCGGCGGCTTCGGCGACCGGGGCGGTGACCGTTTCGGAAGCGACCGGGGCGGTTTCGGTAACCGCGACGGCGGGCGCGGCGGCTTCGGGGGCGACCGTTTCGGCGGCGACCGGGGCGGCGACCGCGACCGGGGCGGCGACCGTTTCGGTGGTGACCGCGGCGGCTTCGGCGGCGGTCAGCGCCGCGGCGGCTTCGCCGACAGCGGCGAAACCACCGCCACCGACGGCACCGTGAAGTGGTTTGATGCCGGCAAGGGCTATGGTTTCATCACCCCCGACACCGGCGGGCGCGACATCTTCGTGCACGTGCGCGCGGTGGAACGGTCCGGCATGGCGACGCTGAGCGAAAAGCAGCGCGTCCATGTGACCGTTCGCCAGGGCGAAAAGGGACCGGAAGCGGTGTCGGTCGAGCCGGCCTGACCGGATCCGGCCCCATAACACCGGCCCGATGCAAGAAAGGCCCCCGTCCCTGCGGACGGGGGCCTTTCTTGTTGGGACACCCCCCTCTCCCCGGTGAGGGGAGAGCAAATGAACCCGCGTTCGTTGTCCGAGAGTTGCGAAGCGGCGTCTCACGCTTCCATCGGCACGCCCTGCCCGGCCAGGGCGGCGGACAGTTCGCGCAAGGCGGCTTCGGCGGCGGTCAGGGCGGCGGCGGCCTCGTCAGAGCGACCGGCCAGCAGGTGGCTTTCCACATCCGACAAACGGCGGCGCAGGCGCAAGGCCCCCATGCTGCCGGCACTGCCGGCGGCGGCGTGGGCGGTGCGGCGGGCGGCATCCAGGGAGGACGCCGAGTCGCCATCCACGCCGGACATGGTGTCGAGCGACCGGCGGATCTGCGCCGTCATCCCGGCGATGGAGCCGTGGAATTCGGTCAGCATCATGCGGACCTCGGTGGACATACCGCCGAAGGCGAATTCGACGATGGACGGGTCGAACACCGGCGGCTCGCTGTCGGTGTCCGCCGCCATGGCCGGCACCAGAACCCCGCCGACGGGCGCCCGCGCCGACGAAAGCGGCATCACCGCCCGGTCGGGCGCCCAGCGGGCCAGGGCGGCATAAAGATCCTCGGGCCGGAAGGGCTTGGCGACCACATCGTCCATGCCGGCATCGCGGCAGGCCTGATTCTCCGACAGGCTGGCGGCGGCGGTCAGGGCGACGATGGGCAGCGCGCCTTGCGGGCCGGGCAAGTCACGGATGGCCCGCGTCGCCGTCAGCCCGTCCATCACCGGCATGTGCACGTCCATCAGGATCAGGTCATAGCGTTCGCGCTTCACCGCCTCCACCGCCGCGGCACCGTCGGACACCACCCGGACGCTGTGGCCCTGGCGTTCCAGCAGCGCCACCGCCACCCGCTGGTTGACCAGCGTGTCTTCGGCCAGCAGCACCTGCAGCGGAGCGCACACGCGGGCTGCGGCGGGGGCGGCTCCGGAGTCGGGGACCGACACCCGCGCCACCCGGAACGGCAGTTCGAACCAGAACCGGCTGCCCTGCCCCGGTTCGCTCTCCGCCCCGATCAGCCCGCCTTGCAGTTCCACCAGCCGCTTGCAGATGGCCAGCCCCAGCCCGGTGCCGCCGAACCGGCGGGTGATGGAACTGTCGGCCTGGGAAAAGGACCGGAACAGCTTGCCCATGGCGTCGGCGGGGATGCCGATGCCGGTGTCGGCCACGGCAAAGGACAGGCGCACACGCGCGGAATCCCGCTGGGTGACGGTGACGCTGACGGTCACGCCACCGGTTTCGGTGAATTTGATGGCGTTGCCGATCAGGTTCAGCAGCACCTGCCGCAGCCGCACCGCATCGCCGGCCACCGCCGTGGGCACGCTCTCATCCACCGACAGCGACAGCCCCAGCCCCTTTTCCTCCGCCCGCGCGCCCATCAGCGACATGATGCCGGCCAGCGTGCGGTGCAGGTCGAAGGGGGCGTCGTCGAATTCCAGCCGCCCGGCTTCCAGCTTGGAGAAATCCAGCACGTCGTTCAGGATCGCCAGCAACGCTTCGCCCGACTGCCGCACGGTGTCGGCATAGTCGCGCTGCTGGGCGGTCAGCCCGGTGTCCAGCAGCAGATGGGCCATGCCGATGATGCCGTTCATCGGCGTGCGGATTTCGTGGCTCATCACCGCCAGAAACTCGCTCTTGGCCTGGCTTGAGGCTTCCGCGGTTTCCTTGGCCCGTTCCAGTTCGGCGCGGCTGCGACGCAGCACCTCCCCCTGGGCGCGAAGCTGGACGGTGGCGTCACGGAACACCTCCAGCGCGCCGGCCATGCCGGTGATCTCGTCGGCGCCGGAAAAATGACTGCGCGAGGCGGGAATCGGGGTGTCCAGCCGCCCGTCGGCGATGGCGTGCATGGCCCCGGCCAGCGCCTTCAGCCGCGACACCATCCCCCGCCCGATCCAGGTCCACAGGAACAGCACCGGCCCCAGCACGGTGGCCAGCGCGATCAGCAGCACCAGCCGGCGCCCGGCGGACAGTTCCGCGGCGGCGGTGGCGCCGGCGCGCTGGGCCTCGGCCTCCGCCGAATCCACCAGCCGTCCGACGATGATCGACAGGCGGGCGGCCATGCGGTGGGTCTGACGGGTCAGGGCGGCGATCTCGGGGATCAGCCGAAGCTGTGATTCGCGGATGTCGAACAGGCTGCCCTCGCCGCTGCCCAGCGCCACCACCCCGTGGGCCACGGCGCGCAGCGCCACCAGCGACGGATCGGGCGGCAGATGGGCGACGGCCGCGTCCAGACGCGCCGCCCCCTGGACGAAGGCGCGGCGGTCGTCGGCCACCGACTCCGCCCGCACCGTCGCTTCGACCCGCGACAACTGGTCCAGCAGCCCGTCCACCCCGCGCAGCGCCTCCATCAACGGATCGGGCGGCGCGTCCGCGGGCGGACGGTCGGGGGCGGGCGGCAGCACCGCGGCGCCGGGCACCCCCGGCATGGCCCGCGGCAGCAGGTCGCCCAAAACCCCGCGGTAGTCGCGGCGCAGGATCTGGAGGGTTTCCCCGGCGCTGGACAGCCGTTGCCCCAGTTCCAGCCGCCGTTCGGCCAGGGTGTCCTGCTGCGGCACGGTGGCGGCTAGGGCGTCCACAAGCTGGCGGAGTTCCGGCAACTCCTCCCGCCCGTCGCCGCGGCCAAGCTGGTCCAGCAGACGTTTGAGCCGCTGCGCCTGCTGCTGAAGGGCAAAGGCGGTGCTTTCCCGCTGCAAATGGTTTTCCGCCACGTCCAGGCTGGGCAGGGTGGCGATCAGGCGGCTGGAGGCTTCGGCCAGCTTCAGGGCGGCGGTGACGCGCGGGAAGCTCTGCCCCAGCATCCCGTCCAGCAGCCCCTGCACCGTGCCGTACCCCAGCCACGACACGGCACTGCCCAGCAGGATCATCCCCGCCACCCCCATCACCGCGATGAACAGCCGCCCGCGGATGCCGAAACGCACCACCGGCGCCGTGGACGGGGGGGCGGCGGGCGGAACGGGTGGCGGGACGGGGGCGGATGGATCGGCCAGGGTCATGGGCGGTGGGTGATTGTGAGCATCAGAAATGCCGCCGGTGTCATGAAAACGGAATAAAAGGGCAGCCGGAATAAAAGGGTATGTCCCGACGACGATACTCTATGGGTCCGGGACACCACAGCAGAAATCGGCGGGAAAACGCACCCGCCTATCGCAGAACCCGTTCGGGGGGGAACCGCAGGCTGACGGTGGTACCCTGACCGGGGGTGCTGTCCAGGGTGATGGTGCCGCCATGGCGCTGCACCAGCGCACGGGTCAGCGGCAATCCCAGCCCGGCTCCTTCGTAATGGCGGTTCAGCCGCCCATCGACCTGGAAGAAGGGGTCGAAGATGCGTTCCTGCGCTTCGGCCGGGATGCCGATGCCGGTGTCGGCAACGCGCACCACCAGCCCGCCGCCCGCATCGTCGGCCACCGTCACGGTGACGGTGCCGCCGGCGGGGGTGAATTTGACGGCGTTGGACAGCACGTTGTCCATCATCCGCATGACCATCCCCTCGTCGGCCATCACCGCCGGGGTGGCGTCGTCCACCACCGCGGTCAGCGTCACCCCGCCCCGGTCCGCCCGGTCGCGCATCAGCCGCAGGCAGGCGGTGACCAGGGCGGCGGGCGACACCGGCCGTTCGGTCATGTGCCCCCCGCCGCCGTCGGCGTTGGCGATGTCGAGGATGGTGTTGATGAGTTCCAGCAGATGCACCGCACTTTCGCGGATGTCGCCGGCATAGCTGACGTAGAGCTTTTCCCCCACCGGCCCCATCACCTCCGCCTCGATGATTTCGGAAAAGCCGATGATGGCGTTGAGCGGCGTGCGCAACTCGTGGCTGATGGTGGCGATGAACTGGGCCTTGGACTGGCGGTCGCTGTCGGCATTGGTTCGGGCGGTGGCGAGATCGGCGGCCAGCCGCCCCGCCTCACCCCGCAGCCGGTCCCGCTCGGCCAGCGCCGTGTCGCGCTGACGGCGCCAGCGCATCAGCGCGGCGGCGGTCAGCCCGGCACCGGCCGCGGCACCGCCCGCCACCGCCAGCAGCACCCCAAGTCCCGTCTGCTCCATGGATGCCGCCCGCCTCTTGCGCCTCAATCAAGGGAAACCCGCCCGGCCGCGGGGATCAGGCCCGCGCCCGCAGATGCGGGGTCAGCCGCCATTCGGCCCAGCGCACCGCCTGGGCAATGGCAAAGTTCAAGCCCAGATAGATAAGACCGGCAACGATGAAGATTTCGAAAACGGCGTAGGTCTGGGGGATCAGCCGCCGGGCCAGCCCGGTGATTTCCAAGAGCGTGATGATGCTGGCGAGCGAACTGGCCTTGACCATCAGGATGATCTCGTTGCCATAGGCCGGCAGCGCCTGACGGATGGCGATGGGCACGATGATGCGGCGGAACGTCAGCCACCGCCCCATGCCGCAGGCCCGCGCCGCCTCCACCTGCCCGTGCGGGATGGTCAGGATGGCGCCGCGCAGGATCTCGCTGGTGTAGGCGCCGGTGTTGAGCGCCAGCGCCAGGATGGCGCACCAATAGGGTTCACGCAGGATCGGCCACAGGACGCTTTCCCGCACCGCCGGGAACTGCCCCAGCCCGTAATAGATCAGGTAGATCTGCACCAGAAGCGGCGTGCCGCGGAACACGAAGACGTACAGGCGCGACACCCCGACCGCGGCCAGATTGCCCGACAGCCGCCCCCAGGTGGCGAGGCAGGCGATGACCAGCCCCAGAATTTCCCCCAGCCCGACCAGCTGCACCGTCAGCGGCACCCCCGACAGCAGGGTGGGCACCGACGAAATCATGATGTCCCAGTTCATCCCCGCCCCCGTCACACCCGGACCGCGCCGCGCATGGCACGCCGCTCCGCCCGCTCGAACACCGCCGTGGACAGGGAGGTGAGCAGCAGATAAAGCACGGCCGCGGTGGTGTAGAACACGAAATACTGCCGCGTGGACCCGGCCCCGGTGTGGGCGATGCGCATGATCTCGGCCAGCGCCGTCACCGACACCAGCGAGGTGTCCTTCAGCGTCAACTGCCACACGTTGCCCAGCCCCGGCAAGGCATAGCGCAGCGTCTGCGGCACCAGAATGCGCCGCAGGGTCAGGAACCGGCCCATGCCGCAGGCCCGCGCCGCCTCGATCTGCCCCGGCGGCACCGACCGCACGGCGCCGCGGATCACCTCGGTGGAATAGGCGCCGGAAATCAGCCCCACCGCCAGCACCCCGACCGTGAAGGCGTTGAGATCCACCCGCCCGTCATAGCCGAACAGCTGGGCGACCGCCGTCACCGCCTCGTTCCCGCCGAAGAACAGCAGATAGATGACCAGCAGTTCGGGAATGCCGCGGATGACGGTGGTGTAGACCTCCGCCACCAGCCGCACCGGCAGGTTGCCGGACAGCTTGGCCGCCGCCCCCGCCGCCCCGAACACAACGCCGGTGCCAAAGGCCGACACCGCCACCGCCAGGGTCATCAGCGTCCCGGACAGAAGCTGCCAGCCCCAGCCCTGCGGCCCAAAGGACAGCACCTCAAGCATCGTGCGGCTTCCCCATGGAACGGCTGGAAAGAAGACGGGGGCCGAAAGGCCCCCGCACCGGATACCGGCACCCCGTCATCACTTGACGGAGATGTCGTAGCCGAACCACTGGGTGGACAGCTTGGCGATGGTGCCGTCCTTGTTCGCCTCGGCGATGGCCTTGTTGAACAGGGCCTTCAGGTCGCCGTCGGCCTTGCGCAGGCCCACCCCCATGCCCTGGCCCAGCACGCCGTTGACGAAGTTGGGGCCGAACATGACGATGTTGGCCGCATCGGTCTTCACCACCGCCTCGGCCGCCGAACGGTCACCGATAATGGCGTCCAGGCGGCCCGCCGACAGGTCCACACCGGCGCTGTCCAGCTTGTCATAGGTGCGCAGGCTGGACTTCTTCAGGTAGCGTTCCACGAACGCCGCCTGCAGGGTGGAGGTCTGGGCGCCCACCGTCTTGCCGTCCAGCGCCTTGGCCAGAGCCTCCAGCGCCGCCTTGCCCTCCGCGGTGTCCTTGGCCAGGTCAACACGGTCGGTCTTGGCGTCGAACTTGACCAGCGGCGAGGCCTTGGGTGCCGCGAAAGCGGTCGGCTCGTTGGCGTAGGGACCGCCGAAGTCGATGACCTTCAGCCGTTCCTCGTTGATGGACATGGCGGCCATGATGGCGTCGTACTTGCCCTGCTGCAGGGCGGGGATCATGCCGTCCCAATCCTGGCCCACCACCTCGCATTCCACCTTCATGCGGCGGCAGAGGTCGGCGGCCAGATCGACCTCGAACCCGACCAGCTTGCCCGACGCATCGGTGGCGTTCCACGGGGCATAGGCGCCCTCGGTCGCGATGCGGACCTTCTTCCATTCCTTGGCTTCGGCACCGCCGGCCGCCAGACCCAGGGACAGGGCCGTCACGCCCAGGCCGATCATCAGGGACGCAAACGTCTTTTTCACAGGAACCACCCTCCTTGAATTCGCTCTTTTTCGAGCTGCTTTGATTCGCTCTTTCACCCGGCACCCCGGAGGGCGCCGGTTGTTCCGACCATTTTTTTGTTACACAGCCGGAGAATCCGGCCCTCCAGCATTGCCCATTGGGTCAGCCGGTCAAGCGAAATTCGCCGGTTCCGTTCACGCGGTTCCCAAATGGCGCGAGAGGAATTGCCGCACCCGCTCCGACTCGGGCGTGACCAGCACCCTGTCGGGCGGTCCCTGCTCCTCGATCCGGCCCTGGTGGAGGAAGACCACCTCGGTGGACACCTCGCGCGCGAAGCCCATTTCGTGGGTGACCATGACCATGGTGTTGCCCTCGTCCGCCAGTTGGCGGATGACCAGCAGCACCTCCCCCACCAGTTCGGGGTCGAGGGCGGAGGTGGGTTCGTCGAACAGCATCACCTTGGGCTGCATCGCCAGTGCCCGCGCAATGGCGGCGCGCTGCTGCTGCCCGCCGGAGAGCTGGACCGGGTAGGCGTCGGCCTTGGACAGGATGCCCACCTTGTCCAGAAGCTTGCGGGCACGGTCCACCGCCTCGGCCCGCGGGACGCCCAGCACGTGGATGGGCGCCTCGATGACGTTCTCCAGGATCGTCATGTGGGTCCACAGGTTGAAGCTCTGGAACACCATGCCCAGCCGGGTGCGGATGCGCTCCACCTGCCGCTGGTCGGCGGGAATGGTGCGGCCCCGTTTGGTCGTCAGCCCGATTTCCTCACCGCCGATGACGATGCGCCCGCGGTCGGGCACCTCCAGGAGGTTGATGCAGCGCAAAAGCGTGCTCTTTCCCGACCCGGACGAGCCGATCAGGGTGACCACGCTGCCCTCCTTGGCGGTCAGGGAGACGCCCTTCAACACCTCCAGGGGACCAAAACTCTTGTGCAGGTCGTGGACGACGACGGCGTCGGGGGCACCGGGGTTGATCGGGGGGTGTCGATGCATCGGGTCTGGCGATGGTGGCGGGAATCACGGTCTCAGCCACAGGCTAGACCGACACCCCGGCGGGAACAAAGTCTTTTTGTTGCCCTTTCCCACCATCACGTCAGTAGCAGCACCATCACCTGCGGCGCCAGGATGCGCAGACACATGGACAGCGGATAGACGGTGGCGTAGGCCAGCGCCGGCGCCTCCGACGATGCCACCGCGTTGGCATAGGACAACCCCGGCGGGTTGGTCTGCGCCCCGGCCAGCAGGCCGCAGATCGACAGGAAGTTCAGCCGGAACACCGCCCGCGCCAGAACCCCGGTGACCAGCAGCGGCACCAGCGTCACCAGCACGCCCCACGCCATCCACGGCCACCCGGCCCCGCTGGCCAGCGTTTCGACGAAGCGGTCGCCCGACGCCACCCCCAGCACCGCCAGGAACAGCACGATGCCGATTTCCCGCAGGACCAGATTGGCCGCGGGCGGCATGAACCACACCAGCGGCCCCAGATGCCCCAGCCGCCCCAGCAGGATGGCGACGATCAGCGGCCCGCCGGCCAGCCCCAGCCGCAGCGGCGCCGGCATCCCCGGCAGGAACAGCGGGATCGACCCGACGATGGCGCCCAGCGCCATCCCCAGGAACGCCGGCACCAGTTCCACCTGCTGCAGGCGGCGGGCGGAGTTGCCGATCACCCCGGCGGCCACCGCCACGTCGGGCGGGTGGCCGATGATGGTCAGGATGTCGCCGAACTGAAGCTTCAGGGCGGCGTCGGGCACCAGTTCCACACCGGCGCGGGTGACGCGGCTGATGACGATGGCCTGGGCGGTGCGCGCCTCGATGGCGGCGACGATGGTGGCAATGGGCTTGCCCAGCACGGCGTTGGCGGTCACCACCACCCGTTCCCACCGCACGTCCGTGCCCTTGGTGGTCATCACCGCCGCCGATTCGGCGCCGAGCAGGCGGCTCACCTCCTCCAGCCGCGGGCGGGGGCCGACCAGATGCAGCACGTCGCCGCAGCGCAAGGCGACACCCGGCGCTGCCACCTCCAGCCGGCCGTCGCGCAGCAGGCGCGACGCCACCACCCCCATCTGCGCCAGCATGTGCAGGTCGCCCAGCCGCACGCCATCCACCCCCGGATTGGTGACGGTGACGTTCAGGGTGTCCACCGCCGCCGCTTCCGCCCGCCGCTGGGCGTCGAAGGCGGCGGCCTCGTCCTGCGGGTTGATGCGGAACCCCAGCCGCACCAGCCCCATGGCCAGCAGGTTCCCGGCGATGCCGAACGGATAGGTCACGGCAAACGCCAGCCCCGGCAGGGCCAGCGTCAGGGCGTCGGCGTGCACCTCGGCCAGCACCTGCTGGGTGGCGGCCAGGGCCGGCGCGTTGGTCACCCCGCCGGCGAACACCCCCAGCGCCGCCCCCAGCGGCAAGGCCCCCGTCACATCCAGAAGGGCGGCAACCGCCATGCTGCCCAGCACCGCCACCAGGGCCAGCGCGTTGAGCGCCAGCCCCTGCCGCTTCAGCGCCGCGAAGAAGCCGGGGCCAACCTGGATGCCGATGGTGTAGACGAACAGCACAAGGCCGAAATCACGGATGAACTCCATCATTTCGGTGTTGAAATGAACCCCGGCTTCCTTCGCCAGATGCCCGCCGGCAAGACCGGCGAACAAGACCCCGCCGATGCCCAGCCCCACGCCGCGGATCTTGATGTTGCCCAGCGCCAGCCCGGCGGCCGACACCAGCCCCAGCACCAGAATCACCCGCGCTATGGGCGGCATGGCCAGAAGGGCGTTTGCAATCAGATGGGCGATCTGGTCCATGGCCTCTTCCCGGTTGGCCGTCTCGACGCACGCGGCACTACCACAACAGCAGCACCAGGATCTGGGGCGCCAGGATGCGCAGGCACATCACCAGCGGGTAAACGGTGGCATAGGCCAGCGCCGGCGCCTCCGACGGGCTAAGACCATTGGCAAAGGCCAGGGCCGGCGGGTCGGTCATGCTGCCCGACAGCAGGCCGCAGATGGTCAGATAGTTCTGCTTCGCCACCACCCGCGCGTAGAACCCCACCAGCAGCAACGGCACCAGGGTGATGATGGTGCCATAGACCATCCACAGCATCCCGTCGCCGTGGATCAGGGTGTCGAGGAACTTGCCCCCCGACAGCACCCCCACCACCGCCAGGAACAGCACGATGCCGATTTCGCGCAGGGCCAGGTTGGCGGCGGGCGGCATGAACCACACCAGCGGCCCCAGGTGGCCGATGCGGGCCAGCACGATGGCCGCCACCAGCGGCCCGCCGGCCAGCCCCAGCTTCATGGCCGCCGGCATCCCCGGCAGGTAAAGCGGAATCGAGCCGATGATGATCCCCAGCAGGATGCCGATGAACACGGGGATGAATTCCACCTGCTGCAGCCGCCGCTGGGAATTGCCGATCACCGCCGCGGCGCGGGCCAGATCGTCCGGCTTGCCGATGGCGGTCAGGATGTCGCCGAACAGCAGATGCAGCGCCGGGGCGGGGACCAGTTCCACGCCCGCGCGGTTGACGCGGCTGATGACGACATCATAGCCGTCGGCCATGTCCAACTGGGCGATGGTCTTGCCCAGGACATGCTCGTTGGTCACCACCAGCCGGTCCCAGCGCACATCCGTGCCCTTGGTGGTCAGGGTGACGTCGGCTTCCTGGCCCAGGAAACGCTTCATCCGCTCCAGATTGGGGCGCGGCCCCACCAGATGCAGCACGTCGCCCGCCGCGATGCGGGTGTCGGGATGGGGCACCATCAGCTGCCCGCCGCGCAGCAGCCGGGACGCCACCACCCCCAACTCGCCGAAAAGCTGGATGTCCTTCAGCGAGGTGCCGATCACGCCGGGGTTGCGGATGGCGACGTCGAGCTTTTCCAGCGCCGCCACCTGTTCGCGCCGCTGGCGGTCGAAGGCCGCCGCCTCCTGCCCGATGTCCAGCCGGAACACCGCCCGCACCACGGTCATGGCGATCAGGATGCCGGCGATGCCGAAGGGATAGGCCACGGCATAGCCCAGGCTGGGCAGCACCTGCTGGTCCGCCGACGCCCCCACCGCCGCCAGGATTTCCTGTGCCGCCCCCAGGGACGGGGTGTTGGTCACCGCCCCGGAGAACACGCCCAGAATGGCCGGCAGCGGCACCCCCATCACCAGATGGATCAGCGCCGCCGTCACCCCGCCCAGCACCACGATGGCCGCCGCCATCAGGTTCAGCCCCAGCCCCTGGCGCTTCAGCGCCGCGAAGAAGCCGGGGCCGACCTGCACGCCGATGGTATAGACGAACAGGATCAGCCCGAATTCACGGACGAAATGCATCGCATGCGCGTCGAAGGTGATGCCGGCCATCGCCGCCAGATGCCCCGCCGCCAGCCCGGCGAACAGCACCCCGCCGATGCCAAGCCCGATTCCCTTCACCTTGATGTGCCCCAGCCCCAGGCCGGTGATGGCGACCACGCTCAGCACCAGCATGATGCGCGCCACGTCGGGCAGGCCGTTGAACAGTTCGAGCATACCCCATCCCCATAGCCTGAAGGCGGTCATGAATGCCTGCCGCCTGTGTGCATCGCAACACGGAATTTGTGGATCTTTTTTGTCCGCCCGCCCGCCGCTACGCCGTCTGTCCGGCCGGAGCGGCGGGGAAATAGGTCATCCTTGCGCAACAATACAAATATTGCTTAAATTATTCATCGAAACCTCCGATTCGTCCGAAATAACGAAAGAAAACAACCCCATTGCACCGGCGCGGTACACTCAATACGTGATTTTCATCGGGTTTTACCAGAAACATACAATTCTCAGTATGGACTCTTTGACACCCGCTGCGGCTTTTTCTCCCATCCGGCGGCGCCATCAGCGATTGTTTTGATGCCCTGCTGTTTTCCCCGATACCGTGGCGGAACACAAAAACGATCGGGAGGATACGCGAATGGCTCTTTCACCGGCGGGCCTGTCGGCACAGCAGAGCGTCACGCAGAACGCTTATTATTCTCTTGTCTATCTGGCGCTGGCGACGATCGCCTATACGGATTCGGCCAAGACCGCGATTGCCAGGGTGGGCACCGACCTTCCGGCGGCCATCGCCAAACTGCCCCCGCTTCCCCAGACCGGCGCCCCGCAGCAGACGGTCGCCGGGTCGTGGCGGATGGTGTGGGGGCCGGTGGTGGATGCCGACAACAGCAACCTGCTGTACGTCTGCGATTATGTGGATGCCGAAGGGTCGCCGGTGTTCGCCGCCGTGGTCGCCCGCGGCACCGACATCTATGCGGGCGGTCTGGGGCTGGCGCAGCAACTGTTCCAGGATCTGGGCGATTTCATTCAGGTCGGTTGGAACAATGCCCAGAAGCACGATTGCCTGCTGCCGTCCCTGACCGTGGAGCCGAAGATCGCCCAAGGCACCTGTTCGGCGCTGGCGACGCTGACGAAGCTCTCCGCCGTGATGGCCGGGCAGCAGGAAAGCATGGGCATCGCCGCCTGTGTCGCCACCTATCTGGCGGCCAATCCCGGCACGCCGGTGGTGGTGACCGGGCACAGCCTGGGCGGCTGCCTCGCCACCGTTCTGGCGCCGTGGCTGGCAGCACAGTTGAGCGGTGCTACCATCGTGCCGCAGGCCTTCGCCCCGCCCACCGCCGGCAACACCCTGTTCGCGTCCGGCGTGTTCGACGCCGGCTTCACCAACGCCGGGATCTGGGCCAACAGCATGGATCTGGTTCCCTATGCCTATGGCAACGTCAACGCCATCCTGCAATTGTGGGCGCACCAGAATCCGGCGGGAGCACCCTGCCCCGGCTGGCTGGCCACCATCATCAAGGGGCTGGGCTGGACCGTTCCGCCCTTTGCCCAGCCGTCGCGGGGGGCGGTAGAGTTGCCGGGCGCGGTCAAGACGGGTGCCCTGTCGTGGGTGGAGCAACTGGAATACCAGCACTTCCCGCCGGTCTATCACACGCTGATCGGCGCCCTGCCGGACACCGCGCCCTATCCCCTGCCCAGCGTCGATACGGGGCACACGTCCTGAGTCCGGCGGCAGGCCCACAAATCAAAATTTCGCCATTTTCTCGACGTACCCCGGACATAAGAGAACGGCATCTTACAAACCAGTAACGGGATGCCTCGGACGCCAGACCTCAGACGAGGGTGTCCGTGGGGCGTCATCCAGCCAGACCCCGGCTGGGTTTTTACGGCCACCGCGCAGAACCCCCTGCGGTGGCCGTTTCTTTTTTCCCCGCCCGCCGCCTGTGCTATAGCACACCGTCCTGTCACCCATCATCGAGGCTGCGGTCCCGCCCATGTCCGCCTTTGCCGGTTCCGAACTGACGTGCCTGCGCGGGGGGCGGCTGGTGTTCACCGGCCTGACCTTCCGCGTTGCTCCGGGGGATGCGCTGACGCTGCTGGGGCCGAACGGGTCGGGCAAATCCAGCCTGCTGCGCATCATGGCCGGGCTGCTGAAGCCGTTCCGCGGCACCCTGGCGTGGGAGGATGCGGCCCTGTCCGAAGATCCCGACGTCCACCGCCGCCGCACCCATTACGTCGGCCACCAGGACGCGGTGAAGCCGGTGCTGACCGCCGCCGAGAATCTGGCCTTCTGGGCCGCCCTGGGCGGGGCCGACGATCCCGCCCAGCGCGCCCGGGCCGCCCTGGAACGGCTGGGCGTGCCGCACATCGCGGGCGTGCCGGGGCGGTATCTGTCGGCGGGGCAGAAGCGGCGGCTCAATCTGGCGCGCATCCTGGCGGCCCCGGCCCGGCTGTGGCTGCTGGACGAACCGACGGTGGCGCTGGACCGCGCGGCGGTGCGCCTGCTGGAAGAGATCATCGCCGAACACCGGGCGGGCGGCGGCATGGTGGTTCTGTCCACCCACACCGACATCGCCATGGACGGGGCGCGCACGCTGCATCTGGACGATTTCACCCCCGCCGGTCCCGACGACGGCTCCGATGATGGGGATGAGGACGACGGGGACCGGGACGACACCCCGCACGCAAGGGAGACGGCATCGTGAACCGCTTTCGCACCCTGGTGATGCGCGACCTGCGGCTGGCGCTGCGCCAGGGGTCGGATGCCACCATCGCCGTGATGTTCTTCGTGCTGTGCGTGGTGCTGTTCCCGTTCGGCGTGGGGCCGGAACCGAACATCCTGGCCCGCATCGCCGCGGGCGTGATCTGGGTGGCCGCACTCCTGGCCTCGCTCCTGTCGCTGGAGCGGCTGTTCCAGAACGATTACGAGGACGGCTCGCTGGAGCTTCTCTCCCTCACGCCCCTGCCGCTGGAAGCGGTGGTGCTGGCCAAGGTGCTGGCCCACTGGCTGGTGACCGGCGTGCCGTTGATCGTCGCCGCCCCCATCCTGGCGCTGCTGCTGAACATGGAAGCGGGGGGATTCGGCGTGCTGGTGTTGACGCTGGCGGTGGGCACCCCGATTCTCAGCCTGATCGGAGCCATCGGCGCCGGTCTGACGCTGGGGGCGCGGCGCGGGGGGGTGCTGCTGTCGCTGCTGATCCTACCGCTGTACATTCCGGTGCTGATCTTCGGCGCCGGGGCCATCGACGCCGCCATCACCGGGATGACGCCGCGCCCGCACCTGCTGCTGCTGGGCGGCATCCTGGCCGCCGCCCTGCCGCTG
This sequence comes from uncultured Rhodospirillaceae bacterium, assembly GCA_937927415.1. Taxonomy (GTDB): domain Bacteria; phylum Pseudomonadota; class Alphaproteobacteria; order Azospirillales; family Azospirillaceae; genus Azospirillum. The sequence continues at coordinate 102,685 of CALBDS010000032.1, read as the reverse complement.
GCCCCCTTCGCCGGAGCCGCCGCCCTGCGGCAGGCGTTGGAATAACTTATCCGTCGGGGAACAGGCCCAGGTAGAGCCAGCCGTCCCCCCCGGTCCCGCCCGACCGGGCCGCGATGGCCGACGCCTGCACCACCCGCAGGGCGTTCAGGGTGGAGGCGCGGTTGCTGACGATCTCCCAGCCGCCCACCGCCGCTTCACCGCCCCGCCCGTCCAGGCCGTCGCGCACCGCCCGGCGCAGGGCGTCCGGGTCGGGGCGATGGACCACGAAACCCTCGTTGGACAGACCCGCCGCGCGGATGCCCAGCCGGGCGCACAGCGCCGCCTTGGCCGCGGCCTCGGCCGCCGCCGTGGCGCGGTAGCGGGCGATCAGGCTGGACAGGTCCGATTCCAACGGCTGGCCGTCGGCGAAGCGCACCGGGTTGGTGGGCGCCCACGCCTCGGGCGGGCACAGCTTGCCCGCGGGGTCGAAGGGAATGAAGGGGTTGAACTCCGCCGGGTAGATCCGGCAGACCATCGGGCGGTCGTCGTAGATGCTGCACAGCCTGTCCGGTCCCAGATTGGGGCAGGGGCCGCCGGTTTGGGGATCACCGTGGGGGGCAGCCAGGATCACGCCGATCCGCACCGGCAGCGCACCGCTGGATGCGGCGACGCTCAGGCTTTCCTCGTAGCGGGCCAGCGGCTCCTGGGACGCCGGTCCGTCCGGCCAGGGAATCGCCTTGCACAGCACCTCGACCCGGTGGCCGCGGCCAAGCCACGAGTCGGCCTCTGCCAGCGACAGAGGCAGGCGCAGGTCGCGGCAGCACTTGCCGCAGATCGTGCAACCGAAGTGGGTGTCAGCCATCGGGTGCCTCCATGATGTCGGGGGCTTTGCCCCCGACGCCCCCAACAAGGGCCGGGAGGCCCTTGTATCCCTTTGATCTAGAGCGGCCATTGAGGCCGCGGCCAAGGGCGCGGATGCGCCCGCCCGGCGAGGGCTAAGATAAAAGACAGCGGCGCAGGTACAGTTTGCCGATGCCGTTGAGGATCTTGAACAACTGGTCGAACTGGCTCTTGAAGGTATCCCACGGCACCGATCCGGCAACCTCCTGCACTTGGGTGTGGAGAGTGGCCAGGTCGGTTCGGCCGTCGATGCGCGCCAGCAACGGCCCGGCCAGACGCGGCAGCGGCAGGGACACCGTGATGCCCGCCAGATCCACGTCCATCATCGCCCCTGGTGTCAGGCCGCGGGCCATCGCCGTGCCGTCCAGGTCGCGCAGCACCGGGATCACCGACGGGTCGTCGGCCACCGCCACCGCCAGGGCGGCATCGGCGGGGCGGGTCAGATAGGCGATGTGCTTGGGCAGGCTCCCCGCCACCCGCTCGGCCCACGCGGCCCGCTCCAGCCAGGGCAGGCCGTCCAGCCGTTTCAGGATGCGCGGATCCTTCACCCACAGGGCGGGGTCGTAGCGCATGGGGTCCACCAGCGCGGTGATGGTCATGCCCCCGGCAGCGGCCAGTTCCGCCAGTTCCTCCACCGTATAGGGGCGGTCGCAGGAATGCAGCAGCAGGTCGTACAGGGCCGCGTCCGGTCCCCGGTGATCGGTCATGAACGGGTTGCGGCGCAGACCGTTGGTGGGCGGCAGATGGGTCACCAGCCGGCGGGCCAGCGCCACCTGTTCGGCCGGCGGCAGATCCCGGCCGATGGTGCGCAGCGCCTGCTGAAGCGGATAGACCCCTTCGCGGCCATAGGGGGCATAAACCATGATGCCCATGCCGCCGCCGGGGGCCAGTGCCGCCACCAACGCCCGCAGCCCCGCCGGCGGATCGTCCAGATGGTGCAGCACCCCGCAGCAGTCGATGTAATCGAAGGTTCCCAGCGCCGCGGCGTCGAGCAGCGAGCCGGTGACGAAGCGCAGGTTGGTCAGCCCGCGGGCCGCCGCCCGCGCCTCCGCCACCGCGCGGGAGGCGGTGGACAGGTCCAGATAGGTGACGGTGCCGGGCAGCCCGGCATCGGCCATCTGCTGGGCGATCATGATGGCGGCGTCGCCGGTGCCGCCGCCGGCCACCAGCACTGACAGGGGACGGCCCACCGCCCCCAGCCGCCCGCCGAACACGAAATGGTTCACCTCGTCCAGATGGCTGGGGGAGCCGGTGACCAGCCGCTTGGCCTCGTCCTTCGGGTCGCGCGCGGGATAGGGATAGGCTTCGTACTGGGCGCGCAGATCGTCGATGCTCATGAGCGGAACCGGCGGGGCTGTTGGGCGGGATGGGCGGCCGCCACCCTACCCCATCACCCGGTCGCGCGGGAAGATCAGGCGGATTTCCGTGCCCACCCCCGGCGCGCTGTCGATGGCGAAGCGCCCGCCGTGCAGTTCCACCAGCGCACGGGTCAGCGGCAGCCCCAGCCCCGACCCGCGGTCGGACGTCACGGTGCGGTCGTGCACCTGACCAAAGGCATCCAGCGCCCGCGGCACCATCTCGGGCGCGATGCCGATGCCGTTGTCGCGCACGGTGACGGTCAGGGTGCCGTCGTCCGCCAGCGTCACGGCAATGCGGACCTGCGGCCCCTCCGCCACCTCGGCCGGGGGGCGGGCGAACTTGATGCCGTTGCCCACCAGATTGGTCAACATCTGGCGCAGTTGCGACACGTCGGCCAGCAGCGGCGGCAGGTTGTCGGGCAAGTCCGCCACCAGCCGCACCCCGCGTTCGTCGGCGCGGGTGTGCAGCATGGAAAAGGTCATGTCCACCAGCAGGTGCAGGTCGCACATCTCCTCGTTCAACGGCATCCGCCCCGCCTCGATCTTGGCAAGGTCGAGCAGGTTGTTGATGAGGTTCAGCATATAGGCGCCAGCCGAAGCGATCTGCCCGGCATAGTCGCGGTAACGGGGATTGCCCAGCGGCCCCATCATCTCGTCGGCGACGATCTGGGCAAAGCCCATCACCGCGTTCAGCGGCGTGCGCAGCTCGTGGCTCAGATGGTGGACGTAATCGGATTTGCCGGCGTTGGCCCGCTCCGCCTCATCTCGGGCGGCGCGAAGCTGGGCTTCCCGGCGTTTCAGGTCGGTGATCTCGGTGCGCACACCGACCACCCCGCCCTCGCTGGTGCGGCGTTCCTGCACCCGCACCCAACGCCCATCGGCCAGTTCCACCTCGAACGGTTCGCCGGGGGTTTCGTGGCGGGCGATGCGCTCGGCGATCCAGGAATCCTCGTCCTGGGTCGGGGAAAGAACGTACAGCCCATGGCGCACACCGGCCCGCAGCACATCGGCAAAGGGGGTACCCGGCTGCGCCAGTTCCCGGCTGACGTCGAACAGGTCGCGGTATTTGGAATTGCACAAGACCAGCCGGTCGTCGGCGTCATAGAGCACGAAACCATCGGAGATGCTTTCGATGGCGTCGATCAGCCGTTCGTGCATCCGGCGCGCCTCCCGCTCGGCCAGAACGCGGTCGGTGACGTTGCGCACGCTGCACATGATCCGCTGGCCGTCGTAGAGCGCCACCAGCCGGGCTTCGAAGAAACGTTCGCCCCCCGCCCCGCCCGCCGGGTCGGGCAGCGAGAAATCAAACCCCACCACCGTTTCCCCCGCCGCCACCCGCCCCAGCGCCGCATCGACCAGGGAACCCGCCGGTTCGGGCAGCACCTCCTGCACGCGGGCTTCGAGGAAGCGTTCGGCGGGAACGTTCAGTTCCGCCGGACAGGCGGCGGCGAAATCCAGGATGGTGCCGTCCACGCGCAGTTCGAACCGCATGTCGGGATAGGCATAGGACAGGGCGATCAACTGTTCGGTCAGCCGGATCACATCCTGCCGGGCGGCGGTGTCGGCCGGCGCCTCCACCAGCCACAGGTCCCCCCCGTCCTCCACCACCGTCACCACCCCCTCCACCGTCAAGGTGGCGGAGCGTCCGTCCCGGTCGATGGCGAAGGACAGTTCCCCCTCCGCCCGCCCGGCCGCCGGGCGGGGGCAATGAAGACGCACACGGCGGGCCGCCGCCGCGTCGGGCAGATCGAGAAAGTCAACTCCTGCCCTGTTCAACCATACGATGCAACCACCGCCATCGCACACCCATACTGGGGACGACAAGGCGTCCAGCAAAGCCAGCCCACCGGCTGCGGCCTTGTCAAGCTGGAGGGCAGTCATGGCACGACGGCTCACGGATCAAGGGAGGGAAAGAGTGTATCACAAGACGGGTTTCTTTGTAGCAGAGGCCGGGAATGGGGCCAGCGGCACCACCACTGTGCGGCACTTGGTCCCATTAGGCGGGACGCGCCGGTTTTTCAATACACCATTACGCTCGGAACGACGGACAGCATGGGGGGAAATGGGGCGGCAGGCCAAAGGCGGCCCCGGCCCGCTTACTTTATGTTTTCACACGTTCCGCCGGCAATCTTCAGGATTGCGGGGAGGATGCTCCCCGCTATCATGGTGGGAAGTGTCAGACGGTCCCCGGCGCGAACACGCCGGGGCATCGGTGCTGGCGTTTGGGAAAAGAGTACGGGCCTCCCGCCAGGCCCGCGGCTCAGCCATCAAGGTCTGTCAGGTTGGGAGCACCGGGCCGGGGCAATCATGGCGGCGGCTCGGCGGTTCTGGCCGTACGGGTGTGACGCGAGGCTAAGGGCATGTTCGTCTCCCTCTCGCCCCCTGCACCCGGACATCACTCCTAAGGAGCCGTAGGAATGCGCTCGCAATTCCAGGCAGCGGAGGCTGCCGGAACAACCAGAAGATTTCCTGAAGCAGCAGGTGGGCCTGTCGTACGGGTATTCTGGCGAAAATTGGCTAATTGCTCAAGCATTTTTTCGCTGCAAAGCACACACCCATCTCAACTTTACCGTAAGCAAGATAATTTCTGTATGTGTCGTGTATTTAAAATATTTCTGCGCACTTCGACGCTCCGACCCCACCATCTGACCTGTGCCCATGACGCCTGATGCCGACAGCCTTTTCAAGCGGCTTGCCATTCTGGCGCGTGAAGCGGGAAGCGTGTCCGCCCTAGCGCGAATGTGCGGAATACCCCAGCGTACAATGGCTGGATACGTGGCCGGCGAACGGGAACCACGGGCATCGGACATCATGGGGATCGCCCGGAAAACCGATGTCAGCCTTGATTGGCTCCTGGCCGGGACCGGGCCGATGCGCCGGCGGCAAGCGGCCGAGCCGTCCGGTGCCGGCCTGGGCCGGGCCGAAACCGACGGACGCCTGATCGGCCGCCTGACGGAAAAGATCATGACCCTTTATAAGGAAATGGGCGTCGCCATCGCCCTGCATCAGGCGGCGGAGCGGGCCGTGGAAGAGCACAACCGCATCGTGGCCGAGATCGACGACCCCGACGAGCGCCTGATCCAGATCGGCGAAGTGGTCGCGGCCCTGCGCCTGGAGTTGCGCTCCCGGACCGCCCATGCGGCCTCGGGCAAACACCGGGCTTAATAAGCCGCCAGAATTCATCCCCGGCACCCCGTCATCCGGTCCCGGCGTCCCCATCGTCGGCCACGTCCCAATAATGGCAGGACACCCGATGGCCGGGGCGCACCACCTCCGGTTCCGGCACAGCCTGGGCGCAGAAATCCCGCACCCGCGGGCAGCGCCGCCGCACCGGGCATCCCGACGGCACCGCGAACAGGCCGGGCGGATCGCCGTCCAGGGCCGGGCGGTGCCCCTCCGCCGCCGCCAGCAGGGCGCGGGTGAAGGGGTGGCGGGGGTCGCGGACCAGATCCGCCGCCGGCGCCTCTTCCACCACCCGCCCGTTCAGCATCACCAGCACCCGGTGGGCCAGCCGGCACGCGGCATCGGCGTCCGCCGTCGCCACCACCAGCGCCAGGGACCGCGCCTGCTGCACCCGCAGCAACCGTTCCAGGAACCGCCCCCGCCCGCCGTCGTCGAGCGCGGCGAAGGGGTCGTCGGCCAGCAGCAGCCGCGGCCCGGTGACCAGCGCGCGGGCCAGCCCCGCCGCCGCCGCCAGTTCGGGCGGCAGACGGGCGGGGTAATAGCCGGTGGCGGCCAGCGGCAATCCCGCCAACTCCAGCGCCGCCGCCGCCCGTGCCGCCTGTTCCGCCGGGGTGAAGCCGGGCTGAAGGGCGTCCAGCGCCTCCGTCATCTGGTCGCCCAGGGTCACCGTGGGGGCCAATGCTGCGCGCGGGTCGGGGAACAGCATCTGCACGTCGCCCCGCGCCGCCCGCACGGCGCCATCGTCCAGGGTCAGCAGGTCGTGCCCCATCCACGCCGCCCGCCCCGACACCGCCGGCATCAGCCGGGCCAGGGCGCGCAGCAGCACGGCCTTGCCGCTGCCGCTTTCGCCCAGCAGGACCACGGTTTCCCCTGGCCCCACGTCGAAGCTGACGTCATCCACCACCAGCGGGCCGCCGCCGCCCCGCACCAGCGGCACCGCCACCCGCAGGCCGCGCACCGACAGCACCGGCGGGCCGGACGGGACCAGGGGGGCGGCGACAGCCTCGTCCCGCTCGGGTGCGGGACCGAGGGAGCCGCCGGACAGCCGCAGAACCCGGTCGGCCGGGCCGTCCAGCCCATCGCCCGCCCGGCCCGCCAGCAGCACCGCCGCCCCGCTCTCCCGCGCCCAGTCGGCCAGCAGATGCAACAGCCGCGCCCGCACCGTCGGGTCCAGCCCGGCCCCCGGCGCGTCGGCCAGGAACAGCCCGCCCGTCTCCTCGGTGCCGGTGCCGCCGTTCAGTGCGGCCATGCCCAGCGCCAGCGCCGCCCGCCAGCGGTTCCCCTCCCCCATCTGATGGGGGCAGAGGGGCAGCCAGCGGGCGGGATTGTCCAGATGCAGCCGCGTCAACAGCCGCTCGGCCCGCCGCAGCGCCGCCCCCCGGCCCAGGCCGAACGGGGCAAGAGCGGCGGCGAACTGTTCGGCCAGCGGCGCGCCGGGCCACAGCCCGCCGTCCGCCGGCACCAGCACCGCCCGCCCCGCGGCCACCCGGCCCACGCGCTCCACCCCCGGCGGCAGCAGACCGGCCAGTGCCCGCAGCAGCAGGGTCTTTCCGCTGCCCTCGTCGCCCACCACGGCCACCACCTCCGCCGCGTCGAGGGACAGGTGGATGCCGGACAGAAGATCCGTCCCCGCTCCGCCGCCGCGGCGGGGACGGAACACGCCCACCCCCTCGGCGGTCAGGATACGGTGATCGGGATGGGGAACCGCGGCGGTCACAGAGGTCATGGCGCCCCCCGCCGCCCGCCGGGAATCAGGGTGGCCGCGGCCTGCGCCAGCCCGTCGCCGATGGCGCCCAGCGCCCACAGGGTCACCGCCAGCAGCAGCCCCGGCCCCAGCAGGTCCGCCGGACCGCCGCCCGCCACCGCATCGCCCAGCAGGGATCCCCAGGTCGCCCCCTCGCCCGCCGGGCCATGGCCCGGCCCCAGATGGACCAGCCCGGCCAGCCCCTCCATGGCCAGGACGCGGGGCAGCGCGCTCCAGCACGCCGCCAGCAGCGGCACCGCCGCCGCCGGCAGCACACGGCGGAGCAGCACCGCCCCCCGCGTCAGCCCGGCGGCATCCGCCGCCGTCGCCATGTCCGACCGCAGGAGTGCGGCCAGAACCCCGTGCGCCGCCACCGCCGGGGCCGGAGCCGCCGCCAGCCCCAGCACCACGGCGAACAGCCCCAGATCGGGATCCAGCAAGCCGCCGGCCATCAGCGGCAGCAACGGCAGCGGCAGCGCCCCGGCCACCCCGGCCAGCGTCACCAGCCGCGGCCCGGCCCGCCCGCCGGCCAGGGCCGCCCCCCCGCCCCAAACCAGCGCCACCACCGCGGCCAGAACCGCCGCCGACCCTCCCAGAAGGAGGGAGGCGGCCACGGCGTCCAGCGCCGCCACCGCCGCTTTCGCCGCACCGCCGGGGGTGGGGTTGCCGGCGCTCAGCACCGGCTCCAGCAGGCCGCCGCAGCACACCGCCGCCAGCGCCCCCAGCCCGTGCACCCCGGCCCGGCTGGCGCGGAAGCCGCGCCACGCCACCCGCCAGGGGGATACCCCGAATCCGTCACCGGCCAACCCGTCCATCGGTTCTCCCGTTCTTCCCCTTCGGCCCACCCGTCAGAGCGTCCGCCGCCGGGGATCGAGACCGGCCGCCGCCACCGATCCCCCCACATGCAGCGCCAGGGCCAGGGCCGACAGCGCCGACAGCGCCGCCGTTGCCGTTCCCCCGTCGCCCCCATGCAGCGCCCCCACCAGCACCGCCCCCGCACCCGGAAGGCCGAACAGAACCTCCGCCGCCACCGCCCCGCAGAGGATGGCGGTGCCCACCGGACCCAGCGTCGCCAGCACGGCCGCCAGCGCCAGGGGGCGGGCGTAACGGGCCAGGGCCGCGCGCTCGTCCAGCCCGCGGCTGCGGGCGGTCAGGAGAAAGCCACTGTCCGCCTGCACCGCCAGGGCGTTGCGGGCCAGACGCGCCGACTCCGCCAGCGGCGCCAGCACCAGCAGCAGGGCCGCGGCCGGCATCCGCGGGGCCGCTTCCACCCCGCCGGCCAGCACCACCCCCACGGCCACCGCCAGAAAACCCGGCACCCCGCCGGACACCGCCGCCAGCCCGTGCCCCAGCCGGCCCATCAGCCGCAACGGCAGCGGGCCGCCCGCGGGCATGGCCGCCGCCAGCCCCAGCGGCACCCCGGCGCCGTAGCCCAGCGCCAGCACCAGCACCACCAGCCCCACCGTGCGCGGCAGCCCGCCCAGCGCACGGGCGGCGGCATCGGCGGGATCGGGGGCAATGGCCAGCACCAGCCCCGCCAGCAGCAGCAGCGGCAAAACAAGTCCGGCACATCGGCGCAGGGCAAAACGCAGCATCATTCCGGGACAGGAGGCGACAGGACGGGGACAAGCCCCATATTCCCAAGGGATGGGGAGGCCATCGACGGTAAGCGGGTTACCGCCCCCAGGGCAAGGCTTTCGCCCTACCCGCAGGGCAATGGATTCAGGTTAACGAACCGGGACAGTTCCCCTCTCCCCGCCGGGGAGAGGGATAGGGTGAGGGCCGATTTTCGCGCGATAAGCTCGAAAATTGAGCCGTCAGGCTCTGGAAACATGAGATTTGGCGTTGCTTCGCAACGGATTTCGGGCCTACGGCGCGAAATCCGGCCCTCACCCCACCCCTCTCCCGAGGCGGGAGAGGGAAAATGGACCCGGAGGAAGAGAGCCGGCGGGGAACCCAGCCCCCCCTATCAGACGTTGCACAGACACACACCCCGAACGGCACCCCTGTGCCCGTCCCCCCCGAGGTCTGCCGATGGCCGCATTGCCGATCCCGCCCCTGTCCTTCCCCTTCTCCCCGCCCGACGGCCGGGGGGCCGCACCGCCCCTGTTCGTGCCGGGGGAAACCTGCTGGCGGGTGGAGCGGGCCGGGCGGGTGGGCGTCATCATCGACGCCGAGGATTATTTCGCCGTCGCCAAGGCCGCCATGCAGCGGGCGCGCCGTTCCATCCTGCTGACCGCCTGGGATTACGACAGCCGCGTGCGGCTAACCCCGCAGAAGCGCCACCCCAGCCGCCCCGACCGGCTGGGGCTGTTCCTCAACTGGCTGGCGGCGCGGCGGCCCGGCCTGCACATCCATGTGCTGAAATGGGATTATGCCGAGCTGTTCGACATCAAGCGCCGCCAGCAGCCCCTGTTGATCCGCCGGCTGTTCAGCCACCCGCACCTGCATTACCAGTTGGACAGCGATCACCCCGCCGGGGCCTGCCACCATCAGAAGATGCTGGTGATCGACGATGCGCTGGCGTTTTGCGGCGGGCTGGACCTGACCGCCAACCGCTGGGACACCCGCGCCCACCGGGCCGAGGAACCGGCCCGCCGCCAGCCCGACGGATCCTGTTACGAGCCGTTCCACGACCTGATGATGGCGGTGGACGGCGATGCCGCCCGCGCGCTGGGCGATCTGTTCCGCGAACGCTGGCGCCGCGCCACGGGCGAGGAGCTGTCCCCCACGCCCCCCACCCGCGGCGCCATGGGGGCCGATCCCTGGCCCGCCATCCTGAAACCGCTGCTGACCGGGCAGGACATCGCCATCGCCCGCACCGACCCCGCCGCCGACGGCCGGGCGGAGGTGCGGGAGGTGGAGGCACTCTACCGCGCCGCCATCGCCACGGCCCGCAGGACCATCTATCTGGAAAGCCAGTATTTCGCCAGCGACGCCGTGGCCCAGGCCCTGAAGGCCCGGCTGGAGGAGCCGGACGGGCCGGAGGTGGTGGTGGTCAACCCCATCCGCACGTCGAGCTGGCTGGAAAACCAGGTGATGATCGGCGCCCGCAACCGGCTGACCACCCTGTTGCGCAACGCCGACCACCACGGGCGGTTCCGCATCGTCGCCGCCGTCACCGACGGCGGGCGCTGCATCACCGTGCACGCCAAGGTGATGATCGTGGACGACCGGATTCTGCGCATCGGCTCGGCCAACCTCAACAACCGCTCCATGGGGCTGGACAGCGAATGCGATCTGGCGCTGGAGGCGGCACCGGGGGACCACGCCACCGCCGCCGCCATCCGCGGCGTGCGCCACGATCTGGTGGCCGAGCATCTGGGCACCACGCCCGAGGCGGTGGCCGCGGCGGTGGCCGGGCATGGCGGGTCACTGATCGGGGCCATCGATGCGCTGAGAGAGGCGAACGGGGAGGGAGGGCGCACGTTGATCGACCTGGAATCGCCCGAGCCGACGCCGTTCGCCGCCGCCCTGCTGGACGCCCGCTTCCTCGACCCCGAACGGCCGGTGACGACGGCGGAACTGGTGGACCGGGTGCTGCCCTCGCTCATTCCGGGGCGGCTGCACCACTGGCTGGCCGGGCTGGGGCTGGCGGCGGCGATGCTCGGGCTTTACCTGCTGTGGAACGGCACGGCGCTGAAGGACTGGGCCACGCTGGGCAACGCCCTGGCGCTGATCGAACAGGTGCGGGCCATGCCGCTGGGGCCGCTGGCGCTGGTGGGGGTGTATGTGGCGGCCGGCTTCATCGCCTTTCCCCTGCTGCTGCTGGTGGCGGCGACGGCCATGGCCCTGGGGCCGGTGGAGGGGTTCGCGGTGGCGATGACGGGGGCCGTGGCCTCGGCCGCCACGCTGTTCCTCATCGGGCGGCTGACCGGGCGGCGGATGATGGAGCGGCTGGCGGGTGCGCACCTGCACAAACTCTCCCATCGGCTGGCCGACAGCGGTATTGTCGCGGTCGCCACCATCCGGGTGGTGCCGGTCGCCCCCTTCACCGTGGTCAATCTGGTGGCGGGGGCTACGCCCATCCGGTTCTGGGACTATGTAACCGGAACGATCCTGGGGCTGGCGCCGGGCATCCTGGCGTTCAGCCTGCTGGGACACCAGTTGGAACAGACCATCGCCGATCCCACGGCGGGCAGCGTCGCCCTGTCGGTGGGGCTGGGGGCGGTGGCCATCGGCCTTGGCTGGAGCGCCGGGCGGCTGGTGAACCGCATCCGCAACGGGGGGAGCAAGGGCCGTGATTCGATTGAGCCGTGAGCGGATGGTCCGTCTGGCCGGCGTCTTCCGCGAGGCCCGCGACCGCCGCCGGGCACGGCGCCAGGAGCGCCGCCTGCGCGACCGCCGCGACGGTGCCGTGCCGGAGGGCATGGCGCCTCTGCGCATCGCCACCTGGAACATCCATTCCAGCGTCGGCACCGATGCCCGTTTCGACCCCGCCCGCATCGCCGAGGTCATCCGTTCCCTGGACGTGGACGTGATCGCGCTGCAGGAGGTGGGATGGCACCACCGCGGCGAAATCGGCCTGGACCAGTTCGCCTTTCTGGCCGAGGCGACGGGCATGAGCGCCTATGCCGGCCCGACCAAGCACAACCCGCGCGCCCATTACGGCAACTGCATCCTGTCGCGGCTGCCGCTGATCGCGTTCCACCCCTTCGACATCAGCGTCGGGCCGCACCGGGAGCCCCGCGGGGCGGTGGAGGCGGTGGTGGAGGCCGGCGGGCACCCCGTCCGCGTCATCGCCGCCCATCTGGGCCTGGACCCGTGGGAACGCGCCCAGCAGGTGGAGCGCATCCTAGCCGAGGTGGACGGCAAACCCGGCCTGCCCACGGTGTTCATGGGCGACCTGAACGAATGGACCCGCAATTCCCCCCGCCTGCGCCGTCTGGCGCAGGCGTTCGAGGATGTGGCCAGCCCGCGCAGCTTCCACGCCCGGCTGCCGACGCTGCGGCTGGACCGCATCTATGTGCGCCACGCCCACCTTGCCGCCTTCGAGGTGATCCGCACCAAGGCCACCCGCCACGCCAGCGACCATCTGCCGGTGCGCGCGGTCATCGGTGTGGGGGCGGTCCCCCTCCCCCGTCCCTCGGAAGCGGCGGGGGAAGACCGTCACCCCAGCAGCGCCCGCAGCCGGTAAAGCTCCTCCAGCGCCTGCCGCGGGGTCAGGTCGTCGGGGTTGACGGCGCGCAGGGCGCTTTCGAGCGGCGACGGCCCCGCCGGGGCCGAAACGGCGGCCGGGGTGGGGGCCGACCGCTTCAGCGCGGCGCTGAACAGCGGCAGGTCTTCAGCCAGACGGTGGATGGCGGCGTTCTGGTCGCCGGATTCCAGGATCTTCAGCACCTCTTCCGCCCGCGACACCACCGGCGGCGGCAGCCCGGCCAGCTTGGCCACATGGATGCCATAGCTGCGGTCCGCCGCCCCCGCCGCCACCTCGTGCAGGAACACCACGTCGCCCTGCCATTCCTTGATGCGCATGGTGTGGCAGGACAGGGCCGGCAGCTTGGACGCCAGCATGGTCAGTTCGTGGTAATGGGTGGCGAACAGCGCGCGGCAGCGGTTGACGTCGTGCAGGTTTTCCACGCAGGCCCAGGCGATGGACAGGCCGTCGAAGGTCGCCGTGCCCCGCCCGATCTCGTCCAGGATCACCAGGGCGCGCGGCCCCGCCTGATTGAGGATCGCCGCCGTCTCCACCATCTCCACCATGAAGGTGGACCGCCCGCGGGCCAGGTCATCCGCCGCCCCGACGCGGCTGAACAGCCGGTCCACCGCCCCGATGTGGGCGTCTTGGGCAGGGACGAAGGATCCCATCTGCGCCATCACCGCAATCAGGGCGTTCTGGCGCAGAAAGGTGGATTTACCCGCCATGTTGGGGCCGGTCAGCAGCCACAGCCGGTTGTCGGGGGCAAGGTCGCAGTCGTTGGCGACGAACGGCCCGGCGTGGGCGGCGTCGAGCACCGCCTCCACCACCGGATGGCGCCCGCCGCGGATCAGAAAGGCGGTGCTGTCGTCCACGCGGGGGCGGCAATAGCCGCGCTCCGCCGCCAGTTCGGCCAGCCCCAGCGCCACATCCGCCGCGGCCAGGGAACGGGCGGCGGCGGCGATGGGGTCGGCGGCCCCCACCACCTCCTCCACCAGCGTCTCGAACAGGCCGAGTTCGATGGCCAGCGCCTTGTCCCCCGCCTCGGAGATGCGGCGCTCCAGATCCGACAGTTCCACCGTGCCGAACCGCACGGCGTTCGCCATGGTCTGGCGGTGCATGAACAACTCGCGGTTCTTGCCCGACAGCAGCTTGTCGGCGTGGGTGGCCGTCACCTCGATGTGGAAGCCCAACACGTTGTTGTGCTTGATCTTCAGCGTCGGCACCCCGGCGGCATCGGCGTATTTCGCCTGCAATCCCGCGATCAGGCGGCGGCTTTCGTCGCGCAGCGTGCGCAACTCGTCCAGCGCGGGGGAAAAGCCGGGGGCGATGAACCCGCCGTCGCGAGCCAGCAGCGGCAGGTCGGCGGCCAGCGCCTCGCCCAGCCGGGCCACCCGCGCCGAATGCTCGCCCAGACCGCGGGCGATGGCGGCCAGCCCCTCGGGCAGCGGGTCGGCAACCGCGTTCAGCCGCCCCCGCACCTCCCCCGCCCGTTCCAGCCCGTCGCGCACCGCCGCCAGATCCCGCGGTCCCCCGCGGCCCAGCGTCAGCCGCGACAGCGCCCGCTCCAGATCAGGGCAGCGGGCCAGCATCGCCCGCACGTCGCCGCGCAACCGCTCGTCGCCCAGCGCGAATTCCACCATGTCCAGCCGCCGGGCAATCGCCGCCGGATCGGTCAGCGGCGCCGACAGATGCACCGACAGCAGCCGCGCCCCCGCCCCCGTGACCGTGCGGTCGATGGTCGCCAAAAGGCTGCCGCGCCGGTCCCCGGTCAGGGTGCGGGTCAATTCCAGATTGCGGCGGGTGGCGGCGTCGATCTCCATCACCGCCCCCGGCCCCACCCGGCGCGGCGCCCCCAGCCGGGGAACCCGCCCCTTCTGGGTCAGTTCCACATAGCCGACCAGGGCGCCCGCCGCCGCGATTTCCGCCCGGGTGAAGGCGCCGAAGGCGTCCAGCGTGCCCACCCCATAGAGCGTCAACAGCCGCTGCCGCCCGTTCTCGCTGTCGAAACGGGGGTTGGGCTGGACGGTCAGGCGGGATTTCCATTCCCCCCACACATCGAAAAGATCGGGGTTCTGAGCCAATCGTTCCGAGATCAGAACTTCCTGCGGGTCAAGCCGGCCCAGCGCCGCGGCCAGCCCGGCGCGCTCCACCGGCGCCACCGCCACCTCACCCGTGGACAATTCCAGCCACGCCAGCCCCACGCCGCCGGATGCTTCCGCCACCGCCGCCAGCCAGTTGGACGAGCGGGAGTCCAGCAAGCTGTCCTCGGTCAGGGTGCCGGGGGTGACGATGCGGATCACGTCGCGCCGCACCACCGATTTGGAGCCGCGCTTCTTCGCTTCCGCCGGGTCTTCCATCTGTTCGCAGATGGCAACGCGGAATCCCTGGCGGATCAGCCGCAGCAGATAGGATTCATGGGAATGCACCGGCACGCCGCACATGGGAATGTCGTCGCCCAGATGCTGGCCGCGCTTGGTCAGGGCGATGTCCAGCGCCTGCGCCGCCGCCACCGCATCGTCGAAGAACATCTCGTAGAAATCGCCCATCCGGTAGAACAGCAGGCAGTCGGGATGCGCCTTCTTGATCTCCAGATACTGGACCATCATCGGGGTGACGGCGGCGGAAGCGGGGGAGGCAGCGTCGGACACGGGGGGACAACCACAGGGTTTGAGCGTTATTGAAACCGGGCGGGGCAGACCCTAGCACGGGCGAGGCTCTGGCGCACCGCCCCCGCCGGGGCGTAAGCTGAACCAACAGCATAAGACGAATCAACCGACACACCGGGGAGACACACCATGACCGACCGCGTGACCGACAGCCAGACGACCGTGCGCGAGGTGGTCGCCCTGTTCGAAACCCGCACCACCTTCGACCGTGCCGTGGCCGGACTTCTCGACGCCGGCTTCGACCGCGAGGACATCAGCGTCCTGGCCAGCCACACCACCCTCGACGCCGCCGACGCCACGCCCCCCGCCGACGAGGCGCTGGCCGGGCTGGTGGGCGAGCTGAAATACGCCTTTCCCCTGGCGACCGCCGGGCTGATCGCCATCGTCGGCGGCCCGCTGACCGCCACCATCGCCGCCGCCGTCGCCGCCGGGGTCGGCGGGCTGGCGATCAAGGACTATCTGGACGAGGTGACCGCCCACCCCGATCCCGGCGCCTTCGCCAACGCGCTGGAGGAAGGGGGCGTGGTCTTGTGGGTGCGCACCGCCACCGCGGAAGAGGAAGCCCACGCCGCCACCGTCCTGGACACCGCCGGCGGCCGCAACATCCACACCGCCGAGCGGGAGGAATGAAAACCGCAACACATAAGCATCGTTGTCTGTCCGTAATATGATGGCCCCCACGCCCATGACCGCCCGCCCGCCGCTGACCCTGGGGGTCGCCGCCTTTGCCGGCGGCTGGTCGCTGATGATGCTGGAAATCCTGGGCGGGCGGCTGATGGCGCCGCACTTCGGCTATTCCGTCTACCAGTGGGGCGCCATCATCGGCGTGGTGATGGCGTTCATGGCCGCGGGCTATTGGGCCGGGGGCCGCGTCGGCGACGGGGAGGAGGCGCCGCGCTGGCTGACCGGGGCGCTGCTGGCCGGGGCGGTGTGGGCGGGGCTGACGCCGTGGGCCGGTCCCGCCGCACTGGCCCGCATCGCCGCCGCCAACCCGCCCGACGAGGGGTCGATCCTGGCCGCCGCCGTGCTGCTGGGGGTGCCGTCCTTCGCACTGGCCATGGTGTCGCCCCTGTGCGCCGGCATTCTGAACGCGGGCGGGGCCGGCAGCGGCACCGCATCCGCCGCCGGGCGGATGTCCGCCGTCAGCACGGTGGGCAGCATCGGCGGCACCTTCTTCGCCGCCTTCGCCGCCATTCCCCACATGGGGGTGTCCGCCGGCTATGGTGCTGCCGCCGCGGTGCTGGCCGCGGGTCTGGCGGTGCTGGCGGGCGGACGGCTGTTCGCCGGGGTGGCCGCACTGCTGGCGGTGGCGACGGGACCGGCGGCCCTGCGGGCGGGGGACGGTTTCGCGCTGTACCGTGAAACCGCCCACAACACCATCTATGTCCGCGAATCGGGGCCGGAGGTGCGGCTGCACCTGAACCTGCTGAACGCCACCCAGACCCGCATCCGCCGCGACGGCCTGCCCACCGGGCTTTATTACGACCTGTTCCCCGTCACCCCGGCGCTGGCCGCCGGGGTGACGCCGGGCACGCCGCCGCGGGTGCTGATTCTGGGGCTGGCCGGCGGGGCGGCGGCCAGCGGCATCGCCGCCCACTGGCCGGGGGCCGTCATCACCGGGGTGGAACTGGACCCGGCGGTGGTGGCGGTGGCCTACAGCCATTTCGGGCTGGGACAGGCGGCGGGCGTGCGCCCGGTGGTGGCGGAGGCCCGCGGCTTCGTCACGCGGGACCAGGGGCGCTATGACCTTATCATCATCGATCTTTACAGCGGGGCCAGCATCCCGTTCTACACCGCGACTCGGGAATTCTTCACCGCGGTGCTGCGCCGTCTGGCCCCCGGCGGGGCGGTGGTGATGAACATCGCCGCCCCGGCGAACCGCGACGCGCTGACCGGTCCGCTGGCCGCCACCGTCACCGCGGCCGCGGCGGACGGGCTGGACGGCGGGGGACCGCTGGGGGTGTTCCTGGCCGATGCCGGGCGGGGCAACCATTTCCTGATCGCCACCGCCGGCACCGCCGCGCTGGAGACGGTGCGCGCCCGGTTGCCGGCCGGCAACCCGCTGGCCCGCACCCTGGAGGTTGCCGTCACCGCCGGGCAGCCGGTGCTGACCGACGACCGCAGCGACATCGACCTGCGCACCCTGACCGCCCTGTTCGGCGGGCGTTCGTGACGGCGCGGACGGGGGGAAGGGTCAGAAACGGCAATCCCCCCTCCCCGCGGCTTGCCCGATAGGGTAGTCTGCCGGACATCCTGTTTCCCGCCCTGTGGAGCTTGCCGCCGTTGCACATCCCTTCCGGCACGATTCTGGACGGTATCCCGCTGTTCGAGGGTTTCACCACCCTGGAGCGGACAGCCATGGCCGTGCGGGGCCGGATGACCGAGGCGCCCGCCGGCCACATGCTGATGCGCGAGGGGGAGCCGGGCGACACCCTCTATGTCCTGGCCGAGGGGAGCGTGCGCATCCTGCGCCGCGACCCGGCGGGCAATCAGGTCGAACTGGCCCGCCGCCACGCCGGGGAATGCTTCGGCGAAATGGCGCTGATCGACGGCGGGCTGCGGTCGGCCACCGTCATCACCGCCACGCCCGTCCGCCTGTTCGAGCTGAAGCGCGACGTGTTTCTGGAGGTGGTGGCCCCGTCGCCGGTGCTGCTGTCGAAGCTGCTGCGGGAATTGTCGCGCAAGATCCGCGACGCCTCGGAACGGCTGGTGCGGGAGGATATGAACGCCCGCCTGCGCGCGGCGGAAGCGGAACTGGCCCGCCACCGCGCCATCGTGCAGGCGGTGACCGGGCTGGCGCACGAGATGAACACGCCGCTGGGCATCTGCGTCACCACCGCCAGCCACATGGAAATCCTGGCCGAGGCCGGGGACGAGGCGATGAAGGAGCCGGCAGCCCTGCTGCGCGCCAATCTGGGCCGGGCGGTGGCGCTGGTGGAGGCCTTCACCGCCATCGCCGCCCCACCCGCCGGCGAACAGCCCCAATGGCTGGATCTGGCCGATGTGTGCGAGCAGGCCGCCGCCCTCTACGCCATGGAGCATCCCGCCCGCCCCCTGGCCGTGACCCTGACGGACCGGGATGGGGCGAACCGGGATGGGGCACGGCTCTGGCGGGGCCTGCGCGGGCCGCTGGAACGGGCGCTGGGCGCCCTGTTCGACAATTGCGCCAGCCACGCCTATCCCGGCCAGACGGGGGGACGGGTCATCATCACCATCACCCGCGCGGGGGACGGGCGGAGCGGCACCGACCCCGACCCCTGGACCGTGCAGGTGGCCGACCACGGCATCGGCATCCCCCCCGAAGCGATGCCCAAGCTGTTCGATGCCTTCTTCACCACCGCCCGCAACCGCGGGCACAAGGGGCTGGGGTTGACCATCGTCTACAACACCGTGTGCGGGCCGCTGGGCGGCCGGGTGGCCGTGGCGCCCACCCCCGGCGGCGGCACCACGGTCACCCTCACCCTGCCGGATGCCGGCTGATCCGCCGCCCCACGGCCGCCGAACAAGGACCTCCGATGCCCCGCAGCGAGATTTTTCCGCCCCTGGAACCCTACGAAACCGGAATCCTGCCGGTCGATGAGATCCACACGCTCTACTGGGAACAGTGCGGCAATCCCGGCGGCGCGCCGGTCGTGTTCCTGCACGGCGGGCCGGGGGCCGGGGCGTCCCCCACCCACCGGCGCTTCTTCGATCCCCGCCATTACCGCATCATCATCTTCGATCAGCGCGGCTCGGGCCGGTCCCGTCCGCTGGGCGAGGTGCGGCGCAACACCACCGACCTGCTGGTGGAGGATATGGAGCGGCTGCGCCGGCACCTGTCGGTGGAACGCTGGCACCTGTTCGGCGGATCGTGGGGCTCGACGCTGGCGCTGGCCTATGCCCAGGCCCACCCCGACCGCTGCCTGGGGCTGATCCTGCGCGGGATCTTCCTGCTGCGCCGGTCGGAAATCGACTGGTTCCTTCATCACATGCGGATGATCTTCCCCGAAGCCTGGGCCACCTTCACCGCCCACATCCCGGCCGAGGAACGGCACGATCTGTTGGAAGCCTATTGGCGGCGGCTGGATTCCACCGACCCGCGGGTGCGCATGGCCGCCGCGCGGGCCTGGAGCATGTACGAGGGGGCCTGTTCGTCGCTGATGCCCGCCCCCGATCTGGTGGCCGCGTCGGGGGAGGACCGCCACGCCCTGGGGCTGGCGCGGATCGAGGCGCATTACTTCCGCACCGGCATCCTGACCCCGGAAGACCAACTGCTGCGCAACGTGGACCGCATCCGCCACATACCCGCGGTGATCGTCCAGGGACGCTATGACATCGTGTGCCCCATCGTCACCGCCGACGAACTGCACCGCGCCTGGCCCGAAGCCGATTACCGCATCATCCACGACGCCGGCCATTCGGCCATGGAACCCGGCATCCGTGCCGCCCTGGTCCAGGCCACCGAGCGGTTCAAGACCCTGAGGTAAGCGCGGGGCTGCCGCCCCGACCCCGCTTGGAGGTTGCACCTCCAAACCACCGCTATTTTTTATCAATAAAATCAAAGGGGGTTTGGGGATCTCCCCAAGCGGGGTCGGGGATGCTGCCCCGCTCAGGCTTCATCTATCGGCGGCAGCACCCGATCGGGCGGAAACAGCAGGGTGATCGTCCGGCCATGGGCGGGGGAATCGTCGATGTGCAGTGTGCCCCCCATCAGCCCGGCCAGCGTGCGGGCCAGCATCACCCCGGCCCCGCCGCTTTCCCCGCCTCCCTGCACCGTCACCGCCACCCCCGACAGGCCGGCGGCGGCCTTCAGGGCCACCGTTCCGCCGGGCGGGGCGGCGGTCACCGCGTCGGACAGCAGGTGCATCACCACCCGATGCAGACGCACCCCATCGGCGCGGACCGCCGGCAGATCCCGCGGCACCGACGCCGACACCTCCAGCCCCTGAGCGCCGGGCAGGCCGCGCACCTGCTCCACACAGGCATCGAGCAGGGGGGACAGGTCCACCCGCTCCTGCGCGACCACAAGGTCCCCTTGATCCAGGCCGGCAACGTCGAGCACGCTGGCCCCCATCTCCAGCACCTGGACGCCGCTGTGATGGATCAGGCCGGCGCCGCGGCGATAACGCTCGTCCAGCGGGCCGGACATCTGGCGGACCATCACCTCGGAACAGTCGAGGATGGCGGTCAAAGGCCCGCGCTGATCGCGGGTGACGGCCAGCAACAGGGAGGTCGCGGCGGTGTTGGCCGCTTCTGCCGCCTGGGCCGTGCGCTTCAGCGATTCCGCCGCCGCGGCATCGGCCCGGATGCGATGCAGCAGAAAGGCGCCCAATGCCAGCAGCGCGCCGGACAGCATCGCCCCGACCAGCAACGTCCACCACACCTCGTCCCGCCCATCGGCCAGAACCCCGTCGCGGCTCAACCCCAGCATCACCCCCACGGGCAGGTCATCAAGCCGGTGCGCGCTGATGAGCAGCGGCCCGCTGCCGGGCACCGTGCCCTCAAAGACCTCGCCGTTGAAATAGCGGCTGACCAGATCGAACAGCGGCCCGTCGCGCAGCGTGCCGCCAAAGGTCACGCCGGTGCCGGTGCGGCGGACGAACTCCTCTCCATCGCGGCTGAACAGGCTGATGATGCCGTCACTCCCCACGTCCATCCCTTCGTAGAGCCGGACGAAATAGGCGGGGTCCAGCAGGATGGTCATCACCCCGGCAAACCGGCCCTGGTCGTCCACCACGCTGCGGGAAAACCGCATGCGGATTTTCCCGGTACGGCGGGTCACCACCGGCTCGCCGATGAACAGGCGGTTGCCGGGGTTGCTGCGGTGGAAGCGGAAATGCTGCCGGTCGGCATAATTGATATGCCCGGCCAAGGGTTCGCTGCTGCGCACCAGCCAGCCGTCGCTGTCCAGCAGCGAGATGGAGATGGGAAGCCCGGTCGGCTGCAATTCATGCCGCAGAAGGGCCGCCGGGTCGAAACCGTCGGGATCCTGTGCATAGCGGTGCAGCAGGAACACCAGCGCCTGATCCACCGAATGGATGGTGCGGCGGGCGTGCTCTTCCAGCGCCAGGGACAGGTTGTGGACCAGCGCCCGGCTGCTGCGGGTGGAGCTTCGCCCCCCCTCCGCCACCGCCCAGGCAAGACCGGTCCAAAGAGCGGCGAAGGCCACCCCGGTCAAAAGGATGACGCCAAGCTGTAGCGTAAAGAAAGTCTTAAATTTAGAACGGAAAGACCCCGGCATTTCAGCAATCATCACGGCAGGACACGCTGAAGAATTCTACCGGGAAAACATGCCGGGGGACAAGGCGCACGCCTTGCCACAGATGTATTACCTTTTCATGATTCCCCGGTCAGGGCTTGGCGCAGGGTGGTGACCAGGGCCATGGCCCCGGCTTCCAGCCGGTCCAGCGACAAGCCGCGGCGCCCGGCCTCCCCCGCCACCTGCTCGGGCAGCGGCGGCACGTGGAGAAAGGCCATGGGCAGGTCCAGCCCCTCCGTCTCGATCCAATGGCGGACCTGATAGAACAGGTGGTTGCAGACGAAGCCGCCGGCATGCTCGCTCATCGCCACCGGCAGCCCGGCCATGGCCAGGGTGCGGACCAGAAAGCGCACCGGCATCCCGGTGCCATAGGCGGTGGGGCCGTCCTCGGCGATGATGTCGCCGGGCCGGACCACCCCGGCGTTGTCGGGCCGGTCGCTTTCGTCGCGGTTCCAGGCGATCTGTTCCACCAGCAGGAAATCGCTGCGCGCGGCCATGCCGAAGCACAGGGCGGCCATGGGCTGGTGCTGCGCCACCGCCGCACGGAAGGCGGCGGCGCAGGTGCCGTACTCCACCGGCAGGACCGCGGTCGCCACCCCCTCCACCGCCGCCATGCGCTCCATCAGCAGGGCGGTCGGGTTGACGCTCCCCCCGTCGAACGGCTCAAAACCCGTCAACAGAACGGGGGGGGCTGTCATGGATGCGGTCCTTCTATCAGACGAAAGCAGGCCGTCAGGGGCGCAGCAGGCCGAGGATGTCCTTGACCTCCGTCAGATGGCGTTCGCCAATCGCGGCGGCGCGCTCACCACCCTGGCGCAGCAGCCGGTCGATCTCGCCCTTGTCGGCCATCAGTTCGTTCATGCGGCGGGTGATGGGGGCCAGCTTGTCCACCGCCAGATCGACCAGCGCCGTCTTGAAGCCGGAGAACTGGGCACCGGCGAACGACGCCAGCACCTTTTCCCGACTTTCCCCGGCCAGGGCGGCGTAGATGGTGACCAGATTGGCGGCTTCCGGCCGGGCTTCCAGCGCCTCCACCGTTTCCGGCAGGGGTTCGGGGTCGGTCTTGGCCTTGCGGATCTTCTGGGCGATGGTGTCGGCGTCGTCGGTCATGTTGATGCGCGAGTATTCCGACTCGTCGGACTTGCTCATCTTCTTCCGGCCGTCACGCAGCGACATGACGCGGGTGGCCTCGCCCAGGATCTGCGGCTCGGGCAGGGGGAAATAATCCACCCCGTAATGGCGGTTGAAGGCCCCGGCGATGTCGCGGGCCAGCTCCAGGTGCTGCTTCTGGTCCTCGCCCACCGGCACGTGGGTGGCCTTGTAGAGCAGGATGTCGGCGGCCATCAGCACGGGATAGGAATAAAGACCCAGATTGGCCTGATCCTTCTGCTTGCCGGCCTTTTCCTTGAACTGGGTCATGCGGTTCAGCCAGCCCAGCGGCGTGTAGCACGACAGGATCCACGCCAGTTCCGAATGGGCGGGCACGAAGGACTGGTTGAACAGGATGTTCTTCTGCGGGTCGATGCCGGCGGCGATGTAGGCGGCGGTAACCTCGCGGATGTTGTTGCGCAGGACCTCCGGCTCCTGGGTGATGGTCAGCGCGTGCAGATCCACCACGCAGAAGACGCATTCGTACTGATCCTGAAGCGCCACCCAATTGCGCAGCGCCCCGAGATAATTGCCGAGATGAAGCTGCCGGGTCGGCTGCATGCCGGAAAAGATGCGGTTCACGGGAACGCCTCGCAAGTCACGGGGTCTGGACGAAACAAACGCGAAGCCCCCGTGTTATCCCCCCCGCTCCCGGCGGTCAAGCCGGGGGTGATGTTCGCAAGGCAACGACCTCGGGTTAACGAACCGGGACAGCTCCCCTCGCCCCGCCGGGGAGAGGGTGGCCCGAAGGGCCGGGTGAGGGCCGGATGTCGCGCGATAAGCCCGACATCCGTTGCGAAGCAACTCCAAATCTGAGGTTTCGAGAGCCTGACGGCTCGATTGTCGGGCTTATCCGCGACAATCGGCCCTCACCCCGACCCTCTCCCGGGGCGGGAGAGGGGGATTCGACCGGCCGCCCGATCCCGGCCTTGGGACCGCCCCCGGCGGACCTCAGCGTTCCCGCAGGTGGGCCAGCTTGGCGAAGGGGTGGTCGTCGGACACCGGATGCCGGTCGCGGGCCTTGGGCTTTCGGGGCGGGCGGCGGCGCCAGGGGCCGGTTTCCGCCCCCTCCCCCGCGGGCTTGCGGGTATAGCCCAGCGCCTCCAGCACCGGCGGCAGGTCGGCCGGGGACAGGCCGATGATGCGGGCGAGATCCGCATCGGTGCGCGGCGGCGCGCCGGGGCCGGAAGCAGAAGCGGCGGCGGGGGGCGTCATCACCTCCACCTCCAGCCGGTCGAGCATGTCCACCCGCACCACCCGCGGCCCGGCCACCGGATAGCCGATGGCCTGCCAGAAGCCGGGCGGCGGGCCATCAACGCGCTCCACCGACACCCGGCCCGGCGGCGGTACCGGGGCGGGCAGCGCCATGCCATGGCGCACCGCCCACAAAAGCGCCCGCAACTCCACCGCCCCCGGTTTGGTCAGGGCTGTCAGGTAGAGGTGCCGCACCCCCAGCCGCACGCCATGGCGGGACAGCGCCCGGCGTCCGTCGCGCTCCAGCCCGTCCATCAGGCCGGCAACCGACGGGCGGTCCAGCACCCCCAGCCCCTCGACGATCTGGAACGCCAGCCCGCGGGCGCTGCCGGTCAGGTCGGCGGCATCGCGCAGGGCCAGCAGCGGTTTCAGCAGCCGCGCCACCCGGTCCTGAACGAAGCGGACCAGACGGGCGCGCAACCGTTCCTGCTGCGCCTGATCCAGCAGGGTGTCGGGATCGGGGGCCACCACCGGCATCAGCACCGACGGTCCGGGCGTCAGCCGCGCCACCGGCAACCCGCCCCACGCCAGCACCCCATCGGGGCGAAGAACGAACGCTTCATCCGTTTCCTTCTCGAAACGAACAAGGCGTTTGCTCAATTCCGGCCCCAACGCCCGGCGGGCGGCGGTCAGCAGGGCGCGGGTCTCCTCGGGCCGGGCGGCGGTGTCGGGGGAGAAGCGGAAACCCTCCAGCCGTCCCACGGGATGCCCTTCCACCACCACCTCGCCGTCGGCGCGCACCCCGGCGGCCAGGGCGCGGCCCTCCTGCAGCGTGCGGACCAGCACGGCGGAACGGCGGTCGATGAACCGCTCGGTCAACCGTTCGTGCAGAGCGTCGGACAGCTTGTCCTCGATGGCGCGGGTGCGCTCCTGCCATTCCAGCGGATCGGCCAGCCACGCCGGGCGGTTGGAGATGTAGGTCCAGGTGCGCACATGGGCAATGCGGGCCACCAGCGCGTCGATGTCGCCTTCGGTGCGGTCCAGGCGGGCCACCTGCTGCGCCACCCAATCGGCGGGCAGCCGCCCGGCGGGGGCGCGCAGGTGCCGGAACATCTGGCCCAACAGGCGGGTGTGGGCGTCCGACAGCACCTTGCGGAAGTCGGGAACCTGGCACACCTCCCACAGCAGGGAGACGGCGGCGCGGCCCTTGGCCAGCGCCATGACGTCGGCGTCGCGGACCAGCGTCTGCAGCGCCAGGTGGTCGTCGGCGTCGCGCACCCGCACCAGTTCGGGGATCGGCGGGCGGGCCTCCAGCGATTGCAGCAGATAGCCCGGCGTGTCGAACCGCAGGGCGCTGTTGCGCCACGTCAGGGTTTTCAGCGTCTCGAAACGGTGGTTTTCCACCCGGTCCACCAGATCGGGTTCCAGCCCCTCCACCTCGTCGGTGATGCCGAAGGTGCCGTCGCGCATGTGGCGGCCGGCGCGGCCGGCGATCTGCGCCACCTCGGCGGCGCGCAGACGGCGGGGCTGCTGGCCGTCGAACTTCACCATGCGGGCAAAGGCCACATGGTCCACATCCATGTTCAGCCCCATGCCGATGGCGTCGGTGGCGACGAGGTAATCCACCTCCCCCGCCTGATAGAGGCCCACCTGGGCGTTGCGGGTGCGGGGGCTGAGCGCGCCCAGAACCACCGCCGTGCCGCCGCGCTGGCGGCGCAGAAGCTCGGCCATGGCATAGACGTCGGTGGCCGAGAACGCCACCACCGCCGAGCGCGGCGGCAGGCGCGTCAGCTTCTTGTACCCGGCATAGGAAAGCTGGGAAAAGCGGGGGCGGCTGATGAATTCCGCCCGCGGAACGAGTTTGCGGATCAGCGGCTGGATGCTGTCGGACCCCAGCACCATGGTTTCCAGCAGCCCCCGCGCGTTCAACAGCCGGTCGGTGAAGATGTGGCCGCGTTCGGGGTCGGCGCACAGCTGGATCTCGTCCACCGCCAGGAAATCGACCGGGCGGTCCAGCGGCATGGATTCCACCGTGCACACCCAATAGCGGGGATGGCGGGGCAGGATCTTTTCCTCCCCCGTCACCAGCGCCACCGCCTCGCGCCCCTTTTGGGCGACGATGCGGTCGTAGTTCTCGCGCGCCAGCAGGCGCAGCGGAAAGCCGATCATGCCGGTGCGGTGGCCCAGCATGCGTTCGATGGCCAGATGGGTCTTGCCGGTGTTGGTCGGCCCAAGGACGGCGACCAGACGGCCTTCGACACCCTGGGGATTGTACGAGACGGAAAGGGGGCGGGCGTCGGGCATGGGTAGAGAATCGGCAGGACCGCGCTGTTTTGCAAGCACCGCCTTGACCGGAATGGGTATCATTCGGGCCAATAGACGCAAAGGCCGGAACGTGGGAAAGTCGGGACCACGGTGTCATTTCTTTTCAGAACAACAACCCGACGCCCAAACAACCGGAGCCTGAGACAACCATGGGCCGTTCCCATTCCCGTTCGACCTTTGCCGCCGCCCTGCTGGTCACGGCGCTGACGGCATCCCCCCTGCTGGCCCAGACGGCTCCGGTGCCGGCCGCCCCGGCGGCAGCCCCCGCCGCCGCCATCACCACCGTGGACGAGGCCGGCGCCAAGACTCTGGCCGCCGGCATGGAAACCGAGTTGAAGGCGCTGCTGCCCCACACCACCCAGGGGGCCGGTCCACGGTGGACCGGCGTGGTGACCGCGGTTCCGGACGGCGATGCTTACAAGATCACGTGGCCGGCGCTGTCCTTCGTCGGTGACGACGGGGCGCGCATGGACGTGGGCGTCATCACCCTGCGTCTGCGCCCGCAGGCGGATGGCAGCCAAGCGTTCACCGCCCAGCTTCCGGCCTCCATGCCCATCTTCGACACCCAAAGCGCCGCCGACGGCGCCCTGACCATCGGCAGCCAGAACATTTCCGGCGTGTGGTCGCCGGCCTACCAGACCCTCACCGGGCTGAATTTGGCGTTGAACGGCCTGACCGGCGTCAACGGCAAGAACCAGACGGTGGTCAAGATGGGTGCCATCACCGGCACCATGGACCTGCGGCCCGACGGCGGCGGCCATCTGTACAGCGGCCCCGGCGCCTTCGGCGTGTCCGGCCTGTCGGTCCAGGACGAGGCGGGGACCACCCTGGCGACCATCGGCACGCTGAACACCAATTTCACCTACACCCGCGTCGATCTGGACAAGACGCGCAAGCTGGGACAGGTGGCGCAGGCCAACGCCGCCGCCGCTGGTACCGGTGCTGCCCCCGCCGCCCTGACACCCGCCGATTTCCGCGGCCTGTTCGGCGGGATGGGCGTAAAGATCGCCATGGGCGATTCCTCGTTCTTCGATCCGAAGGACAAGATGCGCATCGGCATCAAGAACTTCACCCTGTCCATGGGGATCGACGGGCTGGACAGCCCCAGCACCTCGGTGCGGTTCGCCTATGACCACGACGGGCTGTCCATGGTCCCGCCGCCGGGTCCGGCCGATTTCATGCCCGGCAGCGCCGGCCTGTCCATCGCCGCGCTGAAGCTGCCCACCGACGCCTTTTCCCAGGCGCTGACCGTCGCCTCGGGCAAGACCGACGACAGCACCGGCGCGCTGGTCGCCGGCCTGCTGATGGGCGCGCTGGGACAGGCCGCCAGCGAAATCCGCCTGGAAAAGCTGGCGGTGGTCACCCCGGCCACCAGCGGGCTTGCCACCGGCGGCACCACCTTCAACTCGGGGGCGGCGTTCGGGACCACCGGGGCCTTCACCGTCACCCTGACCGGGCTGGACAACACCATCAAGGCGCTGCAGCCGGCCCAGGGCAAGAAACCCACCAAGGACGAGCAGGAAACCCTGGCCGGGCTGACCATGATCCAGGCTCTGGGCCAGCCGGGCAAGGACGCGCAGGGCAAGGACGCCCGCGTCTACAAGATCGACATCACCCCCGAGGGCCAGCTTCTGCTGAACGGCACCGACATGAGCGGCCTGCTGGGGCTGGGCGGCGGCGAGGGCACCGACGAGCAGGACGACGAGGAGGCGGACGCGCCCCCCGCCCCCGGCAAGCGCAAGCTGTGATCCGACGGTCTGGTCTTTGTTTTTGCCCTCGCCGGGCTTACGCGGCACGCGCCGCGCGGCGGCAGTCGCCGCCGGAGCGGTTTCCGGTCAACCGAAAACCGCTCTAACCCTCCTGCGGCTTCCGGCGCCGTTTGAAAAGCGGCGGCGGAAGCCGTACAAACACATTCCATGACAACACCGCTCCGCATCGGCACGCGCGGCAGCCCGCTGGCGCTGGCGCAGGCCCACGAAACCCGCGACCGTCTGGCCGCGGCCCATCCCGAACTGGCCGCCCCCGGCATGATCGAGATCGTGGTCTTCAAGACCACCGGGGACCGCATCCTCGACCGCACCCTGGCCGAGGCCGGCGGCAAGGGGCTGTTCACCAAAGAGTTGGAGGAAGCCCTGCTGGACGGGCGCGCCGATCTGGCCGTCCATTCCATGAAGGACGTCCCCACCTGGCTGCCCGACGGGCTGGAGATCGCCTGTCTGCTGCCCCGCGAGGATCCGCGCGACGCCTTCTTCTCCCGCACCGGGGCCGGGCTGGACAGCCTGCCCGCCGGGTCGGTGATCGGCACGGCGGGGCTGCGGCGGCAGGCACAGATTCTGGAGCGCCGCCCCGACCTGACCGTCGTGCCCTTGCGCGGCAACGTGCAGACCCGCCTGTCCAAGCTGGAGGCGGGCGAGGTGGACGCCACCCTGCTGGCGCTCGCCGGGCTGCGCCGTCTGGGAATGGCCGACCGCATCACCGCCGTGTTCGAGCCGGACGAGATGCTGCCCGCCGTGGCCCAGGGCGCCATCGGCATCGAAATCCGCAGCGGCGACGACCGCACCCGCGGCTATCTCCAGGCGCTGCACTGCCCCGACACCGCCCAGCGGGTGACGGCCGAACGCGCCCTGCTGGCCGCCCTGGACGGTTCGTGCCGCACGCCCATCGCGGCCCTGGCCCGGCTGGACGGCGGCACCCTGACGCTGGACGCCAAGGTGCTGTCCACCGACGGGCGGCAGGTGTTCCGGGCGCAGCGCACCGGCCCGGCGCCGGACGGGGCCGCCATGGGGGCCGATGCCGGCGCCGAGATCAAGGCGCTGCTGCCGGCCGGTTTCTTCCTGCCGTGACCGGCAGCGCCCCCGCCGCCGGGCCGGGCCGCCGGCTGCTCATCACCCGCCCGGCGGAGGATGCGGCCCCCCTGGCCGCCCGGCTGGCCGCCGCGGGATTCGTCCCGCTGGTGGAACCGATGCTGGACATGGTGTGGCTGGACGGCCCGCCTCCCGCCATCGAAGACGTACAGGCGCTGCTGTTCACCAGCGCCAACGGTGTACGTGCCTATGCCAGACGTACACCCCGGCGGGACCGCCCGGTCCTGGCGGTGGGAAACGCCACCGCCGCCGCCGCGCGGGCGGCCGGTTTCCAGGATGTGGACAGTGCCGCCGGCGACGTGAACGCCCTGGCCGCCCTGGCCGCCCGGACCCTGGATCCAGCGGCCGGGGTGCTGCTTCATGTCGCAGGAACCACGGTGGCCGGCGACCTGTCCGGGCTGTTGGCGGGACAGGGTTTCAGCGTGCGGCGGGTATCGCTGTACGATGCCCGCCCGGCCCGCACCCTGACCGCCGCCACCGCCGCCGCCCTGACGGGTGCGCAACCGGATCATCGGCTGGACGGCGTGTTGATTTTCTCTCCCCGTACCGCCCGTTCGTTTGTTAGTTTGGTGGCCGAAGCAGGACTCACCTCCCGTTGCCGTACGGTGGATGCGTACTGCCTCAGCCCCGCGGTCGCGGAGGCCGTGTGTACGTCCCCCTCAGGGCCGGTGTCCTGGCGAAGCGTACAGGTGGCGGCGCGGCCCGATCAGGATGCCTTGCTCGCCCTTCTCGCCCCCGTCTGACAGATCCGCTGTCCGACGGATCGGGAGCGGCGGTGCGGGCCGTTTTTGCCTGTCACCGTTCACACGCGCAAACAAGAAGGTCACGACCGACACAACCGGCTTCCAGACCCGAGAAAAGCGACCAAGAAGGCTTTCCATGACCTTTCGTCCAGGCTCCGACACCCCCGAAGCCGAACCCGACGCCCAGACGGCGGAAGGGTCCGCTTCCTCCATGACCGCCACCGAGCGCATCATCCAGCGATTCGGCGGCATCCGGCCCATGGCCAACAAGCTGAAAACCCCGGTCACGACGGTGCAGGGCTGGAAGAAGCGGGGCGCCATCCCGCTGTCCCGCCACGCCGATCTGCGCGCGACCGCCGCAAAGCTCCGGATCAAACTGGACGAGGCGGACCTGGAAGCCGCCACCCCCGCCGAAGACCGTTCCGCAACCGAGGCCAAAGCCGCCGATGGGAAGGCCGCACCGATGAAGACGCCCGAGGAAAAGCCGGCTGCCGCCAAGGCGCCGGATTCCACCAAGACCGAACCCGCGAAGACCGAACCCGCGAAGGCTGATGCCGCCAAAGCCGCCGAGCCGAAGCCCGCGGACGGGAAGCCGGTCAGCACCGCCGAAACGCCCAAGCCCGGCGAGATCGTGAAACCCGCCGAGGTGAAGCCCACCGGCACCCCGGTGCCGCCGACCTCGGTCGCCGACACGCCCAAGACCGTGGTCACCCCGCCGCCCGCAGCATCCGGCACCAAGCCCGCGGATGTGAAGCCGGCCGAGGCGAAGCCGGTCAGCGTCGCCGACACGCCCAAGCCGGAAGCGGCGAAACCCGTGCCCCCGCCCCCGGCCAAGGCCGCCGACGCGGCCAAGCCGGCCGAGGTGAAGCCCGCCGCCCCCACCAGCGTGGCCGGCACGCCCAAGCCCGCCGACACGCCCAAGCCGGGAACCCCGGCCGCCGCCGCCCCTGCGGGCGCGAAGCCGGCGGACACCAAGCCCGCCGCATCCGCCGCCGCCCCGTCCAAGAGCGAACCGGCCAAGAGCGATGCGCCGAAGCCGGAGGCATCCAAGCCGGGCGACAAGCCGGCGGGAAGCTCCTATTCCACCTACACCCCCGCGCCGGTGGTGGTGGAGCAGCGGGCCAGCGGCGCCGGTTTCGCCACCGTGGTGTCGCTGGCGGCTCTGATCGTCGGTGCCGCCGCCCTGTCGGAACCCTTCTGGGGTCCCAAGGTGCCCGGCTGGCCGCAGCCCGCCGCCGCCCCGGCGCCGGCCGCCGATTCCGCCCTGCGCACCCAGATCCAGCAACTGGCCGAACGGGTGGGCAAGCTGGAACAGCGCCCCGCCGCCGCCGCGCCGTCGGGCGACACCGCGGCCCTGACCGCCCGCCTCGACGCCGTGGAAAAGAAGGTGGCCGCCCAGCCGACCGCCTCCGTCACCACCAGCGCCGCCCCCTCGGGCGGGGCTGCGGATGCGCAGGTGGCCGCCCTCGCCGGGCGTCTGGCCGCACTGGAGCAGCGCCCCGCCGTTGACCCGGCCCAGGTCGCCGCCGCCGCCAAGACCGCCGGTGCCGCCGCCCAGGCCGCCGAACAGGTCCAGCAAGAGGTGTCGGGCGTGAAGGGCGAGGTCGCCTCCCTCGCCGACACCGTGCAGAAGATCGCCAACGCCCAGGCTCAGGCCCAGTCGCTGGTGCTCGCCGCCGGTCAGTTGAGCGCCACCGTCGCCACCGGCCAGCCGTTCGAGGCGGAGTTGAAGACCGCCCGCGCCGTCGCCGGCAGCGATGCCGCCGTGGTCCAGGCGCTCGACACCCTGGCCCCGCTGGCGGGCAAGGGCGTGCCCACCCGCACCCAGCTTGCCGACCGTTTCGGCCCGCTGGCCGATGAGATCGTCAAGGCCGACATCAAGGGCAGCGGTGCCACCTGGGTCGATCAGGTCACCGGCACCCTGTCCACCCTGGTCACCGTCCGCCGCCAGGGCGGCGGCATCGTCGGCGACACCGCCGAAGCCGTGACCGCCCGCGCCGAAGCCGCCGTCCGCCAGGGGAACCTGACGGGTGCGGTCAGCGAACTGTCGGCCCTGACCGGCCCCGCCGCCCAGGCCGCCGCCGGCTGGCTGGCCGACGCCAAGGCCCGTCTGGGCGCCGACGCCGCCGGCAAGACCCTGACCGACCGCTCCATCGCCCTTCTCAACGCGGCCGCCAAGGGCCAGGCGGTGGCCCAATGATCCGCGCCCTGTGGTTCATGGCCAAGGTGGCGGTGGTCATTGCCATCGCCATCTGGCTCGCCGAACGTCCCGGCACCCTGACCATCGAATGGGAAGGCTTCGTCGTGAACACCTCCGTCGCCATGGCCGTCCTGGTGACGGTGGTGGCGCTGGGGGCCGCGGCGATCCTGTACCGCCTGTACCGGGCGATCCGTTACGCCCCGTCCACCCTGGCCGGTTACAGCCGGTCCCGCCGCCGGGAAAAGGGCTACCGCGCCCTGACCCAGGGGCTGGTGGCGGTGGCCGCCGGCGATCCCCAGACCGCCCGGCGCATGGCCCGCAAGGCCGACGAACTGCTGCACGAACCGCCCTTGACCATGCTGCTGTCGGCCCAGGCCGCCCAGTTGACCGGCGACGAGCGCGGCGCGCGGGAATATTTCACCGCCATGCTCGACCAGCCGGAAACCGCCTTCCTCGGCGTCCGCGGGCTGCTGATGATGGCGATCAAGAACGGCGACAAGGTGGACGCGCTGAACCTCGCCCGCCGCGCCCAGCAGCTTCAGCCGACCACGCCGTGGGTGCTGACCACCCTTTACGATCTGGAAGCCCGCGCCGGTGAATGGGCGGCGGCGGAGCGCACGCTCCAGGCCGCGGTCCGCGCCGGTGCGATTCCGGCGGAGGAGGCCCGCCAGCACCGCGCCGCCCTGCTGCTGGAGCGCAGCTTCGACGCCGAACGGCGGGGACGGGCCGATTCGTCCCTCTACCACGCCCAGACGGCCTTTGAGCTGGCGCCCGCCTTCGCCCCCGCCGCGGCCCGCTACGCCCGCCAGCTTCATCTGGCCGGCAAGACCCGCAAGGCCACCCGCGTGGTGGAAAAGGCGTGGAAGCTCCAGCCCCACCCCGAACTGGCCGATGCCTACCGCCAGCTTCTGGAACGGTACGACGCCGTGACCCGGCTGAAGACCTTCGAGAATCTGACCCGGCTCAGCCAGGGCAATGTGGAAGGGCATGTGGCCATGGCCCGCGCCGCCCTGGACGCCCAGACGTGGAGCGAGGCCCGCGCCCACCTGACCCGCGCCCTGGAACTCCAGCCGTCGCCCCGCATCTACCGCCTGCTGGCGGAATTGGAGCGGGCCGAGCACAGCAACGAGGACGCGGCGTCCGCGTGGCTGGCCAAGGCCGCCGATGCCCCCGCCGACCCCGCCTGGACCTGCCGCCCCTGCGGTGCTGTCAGCCACGACTGGACGGGCCTGTGCGGCCACTGCGGCGCCTTCGACACGCTGGAATGGAAGACGCCCCAGGTGGCCGTGCACACGGTTCCCGACGGGGCCGTGGCGCTGCCGGTTCCGGTGGAGGCGGCGCGGACCTGACGCCCGCAGTGTCTTTCCACAGGCTCAAACGACGAAAGGGCGGCCCTCACGGGCCGCCCTTTTCGCATCATGCCCAAAGGGCATCATACCATCCAGCGTAAAGCCTGACCCATCAGGCTTTACGCCCGCCCTCAGACGGCGGGCGCGGCCATCCGGCCGCTTGCCTTCGTGGGCATGTGCCCACGGGGCCGCGGTCGCGGCCCTTACCGTCGGGCGTCAGTCAAGACTGACGCCCGACGGTATCACGGGTCCCCAACCATCACCCCTCGGAGCCGGGCCGGACCCGGCACAGCATCCCCTGGTGGGTGTTGAAGGAATTGATGGTGAAGCCGGTATAGCATTCGATGTCTTCGGGCGCGCAGTGTTCCCGCAGGAACGCTTCCGCCGACCGCAGATTTTCCCCATCGGGAGCCGCGGTCATATCCTTGTCGGAGTTATCGAGATAGACCCAGCCCCCCGGCTTCATCTTCGGCCAGACCGCACGCAGGCACGGCGCGCGGCGCTCCCCATCAATCACGGCAAAATCAATGGATCGGTCGGGGATATCCCGGCAATCGGGATAGGTTTCCCGCGGGCGCAGTTCCAGCCGCACATTGGACAGGCCGTGTTCGGCGATCATGGCGGTGACGGTCTGGTGCCACGACGGCTGATGCTCGACGGACAGCAGGCTGGAACAACGCCGGGCCAGCCAGATCGTCGAAAGACCGGACCCGAACTCGATCACCGAGGCGTTGGGGGTCAAAAGTCCGCTGACCCGGCGGATGACACCGGCGGTCCACCATGGCTCGACCGGCACCCGTCCCGTCAGCTTTCGCCGCAGGCAGCGGTAAAGGGCGACCGGCGCCTGCCCCCATTCGTCACGATCGAGGAAGTTCCCCTTCTCATCGTGAAACCGCGTGTAACGGCATGTATCGCCAGCAATAATCTTCCGAACGAGCGACATGGACATGGGGATAAAGGCTCTCAGAACAAAGGCGTTGGTGAAAAATCCCCGCACAGCGATGCCCGCACGGCGGGGGAAATCTCGGCCATGTGGCTGTAGTCGGGATGGGTCAGAGCCACCAGAGCCGGCACCGCGGGGTTGTGGAAGGCGGCGACCTGCGCGTCCGTGAAATCAAAATGGATGAAATGGACGGCCGATGTCTTTCCGTCCGCCGTGGTGCGTTCCGCGTCGTCCTCGGGGCGGCCCGCAATACGGTGGGGACCGACCCGCAGTTCCATGTGACGCTCGATGCCGCTCAGACGGCTCAGCATCCGCTGGCGAAGGGCAGGGGCAGCAATCTCGAACATCACCGTCGCCACCAGTTCCCGCCCTTGGGGGATCAGAGGGTTGTAGGCGGACAATTCGCCCTCGATCTGCGCCTCCCCGCCCCGTTCGATGAACAGCATCTCGTGGATCTGCTGCCACATGGTGGCGTAGTTCTCGAACAGGAACATGGCGTAGGGGCCGACCGGAACCCGCCGGTCCCGTTTCATCGCCACCAGGGCGCGGCGGCGCTCCACCCGCTCCCGGCCATAAACCTCCATGGGCAGGATATCGTCGCGGGTGATTTCGGTTTTCCGCGGGGTCATGCCGGACGGCCCACAGCGGGATCAGGATATCTGGTCCAAAGCCTTCTGGAAGCGCCCGGCGTGGGATCGTTCCGCTTTCGCCAGCGTCTCGAACCAGTCGGCCACCTCGTCGAAGCCCTCTTCGCGCGCGGTGCGGGCCATGCTGGGATACATGTCGGTGTATTCATGGGTTTCCCCGGCAATCGCCGCCTTCAGGTTCAGGGCGGTTTCGCCGATGGGCAGGCCGGTGGTGGGGTCGCCCACCTCTTCCAGGAATTCCAGATGGCCGTGGGCGTGGCCGGTTTCCCCCTCCGCCGTCGAACGGAACACCGCCGCGATGTCGTTGTACCCTTCCACATCCGCCTTCTGGGCGAAATAGAGGTAACGGCGGTTGGCCTGACTTTCCCCGGCGAAGGCCGCCTTGAGGTTCTCTTCGGTCTTCGACCCCTTCAGCGCAGTCATGGTGCTTCCCTCCGTGAGGTGATCCCATGCCCGGTGGTCTTGGATCCGGTCTTCCCTTCACGGGCAGGCGTGGACACGCTTTATCGCACCAATTGTTGGCACGGTCAAGTTTTAGAAGTCTTCTAAATTTAGCCGATTCCGTGCGCGCTCACGCCGAACCGGGGCCGGCCGGCGCCGGGGCCAGGCGGACGATCACATCGACACGCGCCACCGCGGTGCCGGGCGGCGGGGCCGGCAGATTGCTGACCACCAGCGCATCGCCGGGGATATCGGCCAGATGCCCGGTTTCTTCCAGGAAGAAATGATGATGGTCCGACGTGTTGGTGTCGAAATACGACTTCCCCGCCTCCACCACCACTTCGCGCAGCAGGCCGGCGTCGGTGAACTGATTCAACGTGTTGTAGACGGTCGCCAGCGACACCCGCAGGCTGGCCTGCATGGCTTCGTCATGAAGCTGTTCGGCGGTGACGTGGCGGTCGCCCGCATCGAACAGCAGGCGGGCCAGTCCCAGACGCTGGCGGGTGGGGCGCAAACCGGCAGCGTGCAGACGGTCGAGCGCGCGCTTGTAAGGGCGGTTTCCGGTCATGGCGTCCATCATCGGCTGCTGTGTCCGGCTGCACCAGGGGGAAAAACCGGAACAGCCTGCGACAACGGGTCGCAAAAAGACAATTTAGAACGAAACCAGACAGCCGACAAGGGACCGCGGGGAACACGCGCAACGCATTCCCCGCCCGCCCCGGTCAGTAGCCGGTGAGGATCCGGTCGATCAGTTCTTTGACCGTGGGAATGAACCCGTTGGCGTAGAAGGGATCGGAGCCGAAGCGGTAGGCGTTGTGCCCGGCGAACATCAGTTGATTCTCGCAGTCGTCGGAATGGCTGACGGCCTGGAGCGTCTTCTGAATGCAGTAGGACCGCGGATCGGCGCGCTTGCCGGTGGTGCCTTCCTCGTTCTGGGACCAGTTGGAGAACAGGCACGCCGACAGACAGCCCATACAGTCGATCTGATCGGTCAGGATCTGCTCGGCCCGTTCCGGCTCGACGAAGATCAGGGTGTTGTCCGGGGTCTTCAGCGCCGTGGTGTACCCGGCGGCGATCCAGCCCTGGGCGCGCTGGCGGTCGGTTTCCGACAGATAGACCGGACGCCCGCGGGGGCCGATCTGCAGTTCCGCCGAATGCTCGCCGACCGGCTTGGACATATAGGCCACCTGCCGCGCCGACCGGGCCATCAGCTCCAGCATGAAGGGGTTCTTCACGCCCGAGGAATAGAAGCCGGTGGGGGAAAAGCGGTTCAGCAGCACGTCCCCGTCCTTCAGGGTCAGCAGCCGGTGCTTCCACGCCGCGGAAATCGGGCTTTCCTGGGTCAGCAGCGGGCGGGTGCCGTACTGGAATGCCACGGGGCCAAGGTCGGGATTGTCGAGCCAGTCTTCCCATTCCGACAGCCACCACACCCCGCCGGCCATGATGATCGGGGTGTCGTTCAGCCCGAAACTGTTCATCATCTGGCGCAGCGCCAGCACGCGGGGGAACGGATCCTCCGGCTTGCGCGGGTCTTCGGAATTGGACAGGCCGTTGTGGCCGCCGGCCAGCCACGGATCCTCATAGACCACGCCGCCCAGATTGGCGCGGAATTTCTGGTACGCGCGCAGCCACAGCGCACGGAAGGCGCGGGCCGACGACACGATGGGATAGTAATAGCAGCCGTAGCTGGCGGTGATCTCGGCGATGCGATAGGGCATGCCGGCGCCACAGGTCACGCCATGGATCAGGCCCTTGGCCCCTTCCAGCGCGCCGTGCAGGATTTCCTCGGCACCGCCCATTTCCCACAGAACGTTCATATGGATACGGCCCTGGCCGTTGGACCGCTCGTGCGCGATCTGGGCCTGGCTGATGGCGCCGCGGATGCCGTAGGCGATCAGTTCCTCATGCCGTTCGCGGCGGGTCTTGCCGTGATAAAGCTGGGGAACGATCGTGCCGTTTTCATCGTAGCTGTCGGCGTTGACGCCCGAAAATGTGCCGATACCGCCGGCGGCCGCCCAGGCGCCGGAGCTTTCGCCGTTCGACACCGCGACACCCTTGCCGCCTTCCACCAGGGGCAGCACTTCCCGGCCCGACATGACCAGTGGCTTCAGCGCCTTCAACGAACCCTCCAACCCCAAATCGACCGTGTTTCACACAAGAGGGCGGAGCCGGCTGACGGCTGCCCCACAAGACGGATGTGCCGGGAAGCGGGATGCAAAGAAAGGCGCCGCCGGGCATCCCCGCCAGCTCCGATGTTCCGCTCCTGACGGGCCATATATAAGTGTATTCGCGCCATCCTTCGAGTGGATTTGCATGGGCTGCGACACGGAACCGTCACAACACCCCCAATTCCCGGCCCAGACGGCCCGGCGCATCGGTAAAGACCGCACTGACACCCCACGCGAACAGGTCTGCCGCCCGTTCCGCATCGTTGACGGTGTAGGCCAGCACCGGGCGCCCGGTCGCCCGGTACGCGGCCACGGTGTCAGCGGTCTGGCGTTCCTGATCCACATTCAAGGTGTCGGCACGCAGCCGGTCGGCGATCCCGGCCCAGTCGGCGGGGGGATCCCACAGCAGATAGCCCAGTGGCAGGGCCGGCGCCAGACGGCGCACGGTGTCCAGGCTGGGCACCTCGAAGCTGGACACCAAAAGCCGGGCGTTGTCAGGCCAATGCCGTTGCAGGATCGAAACGATAGTTTCCGCCGTCGCCACCTCCTGTCCGGGGAAGGGCTTGATTTCCACATTGATGCCGAGGCCAAGGGATTGGGCCAGATCCAGCGCCTCGGTGAAGTCGGGAACCCGTTCGCCGGCGAAGCGCGAATCGAACCACGACCCGGCGTCCAGACGGCGCAGATCCTCCCGGTCGATGGCGTTCATCGGGCCGCGGCCATTGGTGGTGCGGTCGAGCGTGTCGTCGTGAATCACCACCGCCGCACCGTCGCGGGTCAGCATGACGTCGAATTCGATCCACGGCGCGCCCTGGGCCGCCGCCTCCCGGATCGAGGCGAGGGTGTTTTCCGGCGCGGATTCCTTCGCCCCCCGGTGACCGATCAGACGTGGAATCATCGACAGCATCGGCTTTCCCCCTATATGAACGGGCCAGAGAACGGGACCGACCAACCCCCATCGAGACGATGACCCCTATTTTGCCCAAAGCCGCGGTTTGCGCCAGTGATGTTCCGGTGAAGCCTGCCCGCAGCACCGCCGATCTGGCCGCCGCCGGGCTGCTGTCGCCCGACGACGCCGCCGCGGTGGAGGCCGTGACCCGCCGCTACGCGGTGTCCCTCACCCCGTACGTGCTGGAACAGGCGGTCCAGGCGCCCGGCGGCCCGGTGTACGCCCAGTACATCCCCACCGCGGAAGAGGCGTACACCGCCCCCGGCGAGAACGGCGACCCCATCGGGGATGACGTACACTCCCCCGTCAAGGGCATCGTCCACCGCTATCCCGACCGGGTGTTGCTGAAACCACTGCATGCCTGTGCGGTTTATTGCCGATTCTGCTTCCGGCGGGAGATGGTCGGCCCCGGCGGCGACGCCCTGTCGCCGGATGAACTCGCCGCCGCCCTGGCGTACGTGCGGGAACATCCCGAAGTGTGGGAGGTGGTGGTCACCGGCGGCGATCCCTTCCTGCTCACCCCCCGCCGTGTGACGGAGATCGTGCAGGCGCTGGCCGCGATGGAGCATGTGGGGGTGGTGCGCTTCC
The DNA here is from genome assembly GCA_937927415.1 of uncultured Rhodospirillaceae bacterium. GTDB lineage: Bacteria > Pseudomonadota > Alphaproteobacteria > Azospirillales > Azospirillaceae > Azospirillum. The sequence continues at coordinate 63,917 of CALBDS010000032.1, read as the reverse complement.
ACAGCCGGGTGCCCATGGCCGATCCGGCGCGGGTGACGCCGGAACTGGTGGACGCCCTGCGCGCGCCCGGCCTTGCCACCTGGGTGGCGGTGCATGTGAACCACGCCGATGAACTGACGCCCGAGAGCACGGGCGCCCTGGCCCGGCTGGCCGACGCCGGCATTCCGCTGGTGAGCCAGACGGTGCTGCTCAAAGGGATCAACGACACGGCGGAGGCGCTGGGAAACCTGTTCCGCGCCCTGGTGCGGCATCGGGTGAAGCCCTATTACCTGCACCATCCCGATATGGCCCCCGGCACCAGCCATTTCCGCCCCACGCTCGACGAGGGGCGCGCGCTGGTTCGTTCCCTACGCGGAACGATCTCGGGGCTGTGTCAGCCCACCTATGTCCTGGATATCCCCGGCGGCCACGGCAAGGCACCCGCGGCGGCGGAGTGGATCACGGCAACGGACGACGGGTGGGAGGCGGCGGATTTCCGCGGTCGGAAGCATCACTATAGGGATTAACCCAGCCAGGGGCTTTGCCCCCGGCGCCCCCAGCAAGGGCCGACGGCCCTTGCATCCCATCGATGGGGTCCAGGGGCCGGTGGCCCCTGGTGAGGGATCAAAGGGGGCAATGCCCCCTTTGCCTTAGTCTGCCTTCTTGCTCAGGTCTTCGCCGGTGGCCTGATCCACCTGCTTCATCGACAGCTTGACCTTGCCGCGGTCGTCGAAGCCGATGACCTTCACCTTCACCTCGTCGCCCTGCTTCACCACGTCGGACACCTTGCCGACGCGCTGCTGCGAGAGTTCGGAGATGTGGACCAGACCGTCACGCGAGCCGAGGAAGTTCACGAAGGCGCCGAAATCGACCACCTTCACCACCTTGCCCAGGTAGATCACGCCCATTTCCGGTTCCGCAACGATGCCGCGGATCCAATCGATGGCCGCCTGAGCCGCCTTGGAATCCACAGCCGCCACCTTCACGGTGCCGTCGTCTTCGATGTCGATCTTGGCGCCGGTCTGCTCCACAATCTCACGGATCACCTTGCCGCCGGAACCGATCACGTCGCGGATCTTTTCCTTCGGAATGTTGATGACGGTGATGCGCGGGGCGTTCTGGTTGACCGATTCACGGGCGTCGGGCAGAGCCTTGGCCATTTCGCCCAGGATGTGCAGACGGCCGTCCTTGGCCTGGGCCAGGGCGATCTTCATGATCTCCTCGGTGATCGAGGTGATCTTGATGTCCATCTGCAGCGCGGTGACGCCCTTATCGGTGCCCGCCACCTTGAAGTCCATATCGCCCAGGTGATCTTCGTCACCCAGGATGTCGGACAGCACGGCAAAGCCGTCGTCTTCCTTGATAAGACCCATGGCGATGCCGGCCACCGGGCGCGGCAGCGGCACACCGGCATCCATCAGCGCCAGCGAGGTGCCGCAGACGGTGGCCATCGACGACGAACCGTTCGACTCGGTGATTTCCGACACCACGCGCAGGGTGTAGGGGAAATCTTCCTTCTTCGGCAGCAGCGGATGGACCGCGCGCCACGCCAGCTTGCCATGGCCGATTTCACGGCGGCCGGGGCTGCCCATGCGGCCGGCTTCACCCACCGAGTAGGGGGGGAAGTTGTAGTGCAGCATGAAGTGTTCGCGGTATTCGCCTTCCAGCGCGTCGATGATCTGCTCATCCTGGCTGGTGCCCAGGGTGGCGACGACCAGCGCCTGGGTTTCGCCGCGGGTGAACAGGGCCGACCCGTGGGCGCGGGGCAGGATGCCCACTTCCGACACGATCGGGCGGACGGTCTTGGTGTCGCGGCCATCGATGCGGCGGCCGGTCTTCAGCACCGCACCGCGCAGGATCTGGGCTTCCAGTTCCTTGAATTCGCTGGAAACGGCGGATTCGTCGATGCCTTCGGCGGTCAGGACCTCGATGGCCTTGGCCTTGGCGGCGTCGAGCTTGCCGTAACGGACCTGCTTGACGGTTTCGGTGTAGGCCGCTTCCACATCGGCGCCGACGGCGGCGCGCAGACGGGTCATGACCGCCTTGGCGTCATAAGAGGCCGGCGGCAGATCCCACGGCTCCTTCGCGGCTTCCTCGGCCAGGTCGATGATGGCCTGGATCACCGGCTGGAAGCTCTTGTGACCGAAGGTCACGGCACCCAGCATGACCTCTTCGGTCAGTTCCTTGGCTTCCGACTCGACCATCAGAACGCCGTCGATGGTGCCGGCGACCACCAGTTCCAGGTCGGACTTGGCGATCTGGTCCATGGTCGGGTTCAGCACATACTGGCCGTCGATCAGGCCCACGCGCGCCGCACCGATCGGCCCCAGGAAGGGGATGCCCGACAGGGTGAGGGCAGCGGAGGTGCCGACCATCGACACGATGTCGCTGTCGTTTTCCAGATCATGGCTCAGCACGGTGCAGACGATCTGCGTCTCGTTGCGGAAACCATCGGCGAACAGCGGGCGGATCGGCCGGTCGATCAGACGGCTGACCAGAGTTTCCTTTTCCGTCGGGCGCCCTTCGCGCTTGAAAAAGCCGCCGGGGATCTTGCCCGCCGCAAACGTCTTTTCCTGATAATTGACCGTCAGCGGAAAGAAATCGATGCCGGGCTTGGGCGATTTGGCGCCAACGGCGGTGCACAGAACGGTGGTTTCACCGTACGTCACGAGAACGGCGCCGTCGGCCTGCCGCGCGATGTGGCCGGTTTCCAGGGTCAGCTTGCGCCCACCCCATTCGATTTCCTTACGGAACACTTTGAACATGCGTTTTCTTCCTTCCATCCGACACCCCGTCAGACCGGATTGTCTGCCCAGGGCCGGGGCCACCAGTCGTTTCGACCCCGCCTATGTGACGATGACGTCGTAAAATCTCGTCTGTCGTCGATTGATGCGTTCTTCAATACCCCAAACAATCGTCACGCGCTACGTGGCCTTTGTTAAAGGTCAAGCACGGCACGGCAAAAGGGAGGGGGATGACAAATTGTTTCCAGAAGCGCGCAATAACGGATAGGGCCAATGGCAGGCCAAGCTCTTATCCGAAAGCGACGATGCGAACCGCCTGCGAACCTTACAACATCGCAATCGGCCGGAACGCTCCCGGCCCCATGGGCCGGATACGAAACGCCCCGCCGGCAAGGACCGGCGGGGCGATTCACGTGCCTTAGCGGCGCAGACCCAGACGTTCGATCAGGGTTGCGTAACGCTCCTGGCTCTTCTTCTTCAGATAGTCCAGCAGGCTGCGGCGCTGACCGACCATCACCAGAAGACCACGGCGGGAGTGGAAGTCCTTCTTGTGGGTCTGGAGGTGTTCGGTCAGGTTGCGGATGCGCTCCGTCAGGATGGCAACCTGCACCTCGGGCGAGCCGGTGTCGGCTTCACCACGGGCGTATTCCTTAATGAGTTCCTGCTTGCGTTCAGCAGTAATCGACATCGGGGTCTCCCAAAGTCACGAAATGTTGAACAGGCGCACCGGGCGGACCTCCGCACCTTCCACACGGGCCAACGCCACCGGCTTCCCGGCAAAAAGCGTCAAGACGATGCCGTCCCCGCCAACATGATCCTGAACGCCCTTCAGACGTTCGCGATCATGCCGGGTGAGGAGGATCACCGCCTGCCCGTGTCTCAGCCGCTGCGCTTCCGCGTCCGTCAGAGCCAGCGCCGGGATGTCGTCCAGCGCGGTTTCAATCGGCAGCAGAAGTCTTTCGACGGCGGCACCTTGCTCCAACGCCGCCAGATCGTCCAGAGAAATCGCATTCTCAAGGGTGAAACGCCCGACACGCACACGGCGCAGCACCGTCACATGGGCAACCGTGCCCAACGCCGCCGCCAGATCGCGGGCCAGCGCGCGGATATAGGTGCCCTTGCCGCACTGGACCTCGAACGCGGCGTGGTCATCGTCGGGCAGGGACACCAGATCGAAACGGTCGATGCGCACCGTGCGCGGCGCCAGTTCCACCGTTTCGCCGTCGCGGGCCATGTCATAGGCCCGTTCGCCGTCGATCTTGATGGCCGAGAACTGCGGCGGCACCTGCTGGATCTCGCCCAAAAAACCGCCGAGCGCCCGCTCGATGTCCTCGCGCGTCGGGCGCACGTCGGATTGTTCGACCACCGGGCCTTCCCGGTCGTCGGTGGTGGTCCGCTCCCCCCATTTCAGGGTGACGTGGTACACCTTGGTGCCGTCCATGGCATAGGCCACGGTCTTGGTCGCCTCGCCGAACGCGATGGGCAGGATGCCGGTCGCCAGCGGGTCCAGCGTCCCGCCGTGCCCGGCCTTTTCCGCCTTCAGCATCCAGCGCACCTTGCCCAACGCCTGGGTGGAGGTCATGCCTTCGGGCTTGTCCAGCACCAGCCAGCCGTGAATCGGCAGACCCTTCCGCTTACGCGCCATGGGCGGGCGGCTCGTCGCGGGTGTCGGAATCGTCCTCTTCGTCCAGTTCGTCCCGCTCGTGGGGCAGCAGGTCGCGCGCCACTTCCGGGCTGTGCAGAATCGTACCGATGCGCCCGGCATAGTCGAACGATGTGTCGGCTTCGAAGAACAGGTTCGGTGCGTGGCGCAGGTTCACCGCCCGCGCGATCTGGGAGCGCAGGAAGGCACGGGCACGGCGCAGGGCGGCCAGCGCCTCCTCCATGTTCCCGCCGCCCAGCGTGGTGACGAAAGCGGTGGCGTTGTTCAGATCGGGGCTGATCCGCACCTCGGTCACCGTGACCGTCAGATCCTGAAGCGCGGGATCACGAAAATCACCGCGCTGGAACACGGCAGCCAGGGCATGGCGGATTTCCTCGCCCACGCGCAACTGACGCTGGGACGGGGCTTTGCCGGCGCGGTCGGCGCCGTGGTGTTTGTTCGACATGGGAACGTGCTTTCGCCAAAAAGGAAGCGAGAGGGCCGCTGGCCCTCTCGCGCTCTCCCCGGCAAGGATCGCAGATCCTTGCATCCTTTGGAAGCAAGGGGCCGATAAGGCCCCTTTCTCATTACAGGGCGCGGGCGATTTCTTCGATCTCGAAGGCTTCGATGACGTCGCCGGCTTCGATGTTGTCGTAGTTCTCGAAGGCCATACCGCACTCGTACCCTTCGCGGACTTCCTTCACTTCGTCCTTGAAGCGTTTCAGCGTCTTCAGCGTGCCCTCGTGGATCACCACGTTGTCGCGCAGAAGGCGGACACCCGCACCGCGCTTGACGGTGCCCTGGGTGACCATACAACCGGCCACCTTGCCGACGCGGGTGATGTTGAACACCTCGCGGATTTCGGCGTAGCCGATGAAGCGTTCGCGCAGCGTCGGAGCCAGCATGCCGGTCAGGGCCGCCTTCACGTCGTCGATCACGTTGTAAATGATCGAGTAGTAGCGGATCTCAACGCTGTCGCGCTTGGCCAGATCGCGGGCCTGCGGGTTGGCGCGGACGTTGAAGCCGATGATCATGGCGTTGGAAGCGTTCGCCAGCGTCACGTCGGATTCGTTGATCGCACCCACCGAGGCGTGCAGCACGCGGACCTTGACCTCGGTGTTCTCGGCGGTGAGCTTTTCCAGCGCACCGGAGATCGCCTCGATCGACCCCTGCACGTCGCCCTTGATGACAACCGGCAGTTCCTTGGCCTCGCCAGCCTGGATGCGGTTGAACATGTCCTGGAGCGAGCCGCGCGCGCTGGCCGCCACCGCCGCTTCGCGCTTCTTGCGCTGGCGGAACTCGGCGATTTCGCGGGCACGGGCTTCCGATTCCACCACGGTGAAATCGTCGCCGGCCATCGGCGTGCCATTCAGGCCCAGCACCTCCACCGGGGTGGCGGGGGCGGCGGACTGCACGGTCTGGCCGCGGTCGTTGACCAGGGCGCGGACACGGCCCCATTCGGCGCCGGTGACGAACACGTCACCGACGTTCAGCGTGCCGCGCTGGACCAGAACGGTGGCGACCGAACCACGGCCACGCTCCAGCTTGGCTTCGATGACCACGCCCTCGGCGGTGCGGTTGGGGTTGGACCGCAGTTCCAGGATTTCGGCCTGGAGCAGGATCGCCTCTTCGAGCTTGGCGAGGTTGATGCGGCCCTTGGCCGACACTTCCACGTCGAGCACGTCACCGCCCATGCCTTCCACCACCAGATCATGCTGGAGCAGTTCCTGGCGCACCCGTTCGGGCTTGGCGTCGGGCAGGTCGATCTTGTTGATGGCGACGATGATCGGAACCTTCGCCGCCTTCGCGTGATGGATGGCTTCGATGGTCTGCGGCATCACGCCGTCGTTGGCCGCCACCACCAGCACCACCACGTCGGTGACGTTGGCGCCGCGGGCACGCATTTCGGTGAACGCCGCGTGGCCGGGGGTGTCGATGAAGGTGATCTTCGCGCCCGAGGGCAGGTTCACCTGATAGGCACCGATATGCTGGGTGATGCCGCCGGCTTCGCCCGACACCACGTCGGTCTTGCGCAGCGCATCCAGCAGCGAGGTCTTGCCGTGATCGACGTGACCCATCACGGTCACCACCGGCGGACGCGGCGTCAGGGCTTCCGGCGAGTCGGCATCGCCGCGCAGGCCCAGTTCCACGTCGGCTTCGGACACACGGCGGATGCGGTGACCGAATTCCGTCACCACCAGTTCGGCGGTGTCGGCGTCGATGGTCTGGTTGATGGTCGCCATCACGCCCATGCGCATCAGCGACTTGATGACGTCCGCACCACGCTCGGCCATACGGTTGGCCAGTTCCTGCACCGTGATGACTTCGGGCAGGATGACGTCGCGGGTGATCTTCTGGGTTTCCTGGCGCCCCATCATGCGCAGGCGTTCACGTTCGCGCGCCCGGCGCACGGCGGCAAGGCTGCGCGTCCGCTCGGAGCCGTCGCTCGACAGCGCCTGGGACACGGTGAGCTTGCTCGAACCGCGGCGGCGGTCGGCGGTGGCGGGACCGCTGGTCTTGCGCGGGGCGGCAGCCGGAGCGGCCTTGCCCTTGGTGCTGGGCTTGCCACGGGCACCGCCGCGGGCACCGGCGTCCTCTTCCTCGTCGGCGGGGCGCAGAGCCGGGGGCACCTGCGCCGCAACACCGTCGCTGGGAGCCGGACGACCGCCGGCCGGGGCCGACGACGCCGAACGGGGGCCGCGCGGCTCTTCGGTCTTCTTGCGGGTCTCCTCGGCCTTGCGCGCCTCTTCGTCCTTGCGCTTGGCCTCCTCTTCCTGGCGGCGGCGCTCCTCGGCGGCGGCTTTGATCCGGTTTTCCTCTTCCTGGATCAGCCGCAGCTCTTCCATTTCGCGCCGGCGCAGAGTCTCGGCGTCGAGGATTTCCGGCTCGGCCGGAGCGGCCGACACGGCGGCGTCCGCGGCATCGGCGACAGCCTCAACCGGCGCGGCCTCCACGGCGGCGGCTTCGGCTTCCGCCTCGGCTTCCGCCTCGCGGCGTTGCGCCTCTTCCTCCACCGCACCGCGCAGAGCGCGCAGACGGGCTTCCCGCTCTTCCTTGGTGAGCTGGCGAGCGGCACCGCCGCTGCCACGGGCCGGGCGTCCGCCCTGACCACCACGCACGGGGATGCCTTGGGCTGCCTGACGCGCCGCAGCACCGCCGTCGGCGACGCCGGGAACGGCACCCTTTTCCACCGCGCGCTTGCGCTTCACTTCAACAGTGACGGTCTTGGAGCGGCCATGGGAAAAGCTTTGCCGGACCGTGGTATCGACCGGCTTCTTCAACTCCAGCTTCCCTTTGCCAGAGCCGGAGAGATGCAAGACTTTCTTTTGGTCCTGGTCGTTGCTGTCGGTCATCGGTTCCGGTTGATCTCAGTCGTTGGTTTCCCTGGCCCGCCGGCGGCGCCGACGTCAAAGCCTCTGATGCCCGTGAGCCGGGCCGCATCGCGCAAAAGCTGGGTTCCCAGCTTCCCACGAGCGACGACGGTGTGCACGGCGTGGTCCCGGCCCAGAGCCGCAGCAAGCGACCCCGAGTCGAAAAGGCAGATCACGGGTAGATCGGGGGCCAGAGCGGCCACCTTGGCCCGCTGGTCTTCCGATCCGTCCGCCGCCTCCACAAGAAGGGCCGGCGGACCGCCTTCCCGGCCGACACGGCCGGCGCGCAGCGCCTCACGAACCTTCTCATACCCCGCCAGCGCCTGTCCGGCACGGCGCGCCAATCCGATTCGGTCGAGACAGCGGCGCTCCAACAGGCGCTCCAGCCGCTCCATCAAATCGGCTGGCACCCGCACGGCACGACGCGCCGCACGGGCAAACAGCCCTTTGGCCCCGGCTTTCGCCAGCGCCGCCCGATCCGCCGATACCCACAGGCCACGGCCCGGCAGGCATTCGTCAAGATCCGGCACTATCTCACCATCCGGCCCGACCACAAAGCGGATCATGCCGTCTTTCGGCTGGACCGTCCCGGTGATGATACACCGCCGGTTCGGTCCCGTCTCTTCCGGCTCGTCGGGCAATGCGGGCGCGGGATCGAAATCCTCTCCCTCGCCGCTGGCACTGCCGTTCTCCGCCTCGTTCGACTCAGCCATCCGTTCCTATGCCGCCTTCCACCGGTCCGCGTCAATGCGCAAACTGTAATGGCACCCCACCGTTAGGATGCGGCAGCCTGTCCGTCCGCCGCATCGGCGGCTGCACCACCGTTCTCGCTCTCATACCAATGAGCACGGGCGGCCATAATGATCTCATTGCACTCGTCTTCCGACGGCGCTTCCTTGCCCAGGATCTCGATCAGCTCGTCGGCGGCCAGATCGGCCAGATCGTCCATGGTCTTGACGCCGTTCTCGCCCAGCTTGACCAGAATGGCCGGGCTGAAGCCGGTCAACCCCGCCACATCGTCGGTGACCCCCAACTGACGGCGGCGTTCCGCCATCTGGGTGTCCACCTGATCCAGATAGTGCAGGGCGCGTTCGCGCAGTTCCGCCGCCACGTCCTCGTCGAAGCCTTCGATCTCCGACAATTCCTCGATCTCGGCGTAGGCGATTTCCTCGACCGTCGTGAAGCCCTCGGCCACCAACAGGTGGGCGATCACGTCGTCCACGTCCAGCGCGTCGATGAAAAGCTGCGTGCGCGACCGGATCTCTTCCGACCGGCGTTCGGATTCTTCCTGTTCGGTCAGGATGTCGATGTCCCAGCCGGTGAGCTGGGTGGCCAGTCGCACGTTCTGCCCGCGCCGCCCGATGGCCAGCGACAGCTGATCGTCCGGCACCACCACCTCGATGCGCCGGCCTTCCTCGTCCATCACCACCTTCGCCACTTCGGCGGGCGCCAGCGCGTTCACCACGAAGGTGGCATTGTCGCTGTTCCACGGGATGATGTCGATCTTCTCGCCCTGCAGTTCGCCGACCACCGCCTGAACGCGGCTGCCGCGCATGCCCACGCACGCGCCGACCGGATCGATGGAGCTGTCCTTGGAGCTGACGGCGATCTTGGCACGGCTGCCGGGGTCGCGGGCCACCGCCTTGATCTCGATGATGCCGTCGTAGATTTCCGGCACTTCCTGTTCGAACAGCTTGGCCATGAACATGGGATGGGTGCGCGACAGGAAGATCTGCGGCCCGCGGCTTTCCTCGCGCACATCATAGATATAGGCGCGCACGCGGTCGCCGTTCTTGAAGTGCTCGCGCGGCAGCAGTTCGTCGCGGCGCAGGATGGCTTCGGCCCGGCCCAGGTCCACGGTGACGTTGCCGTATTCCACGCGCTTGACCAGCCCGTTGACGATCTCGCCCTGGCGGTCCTTGTACTCGTTGTACTGGCGCTTGCGTTCGGCGTCGCGCACCTTCTGCACGATCACCTGCTTGGCGGTCTGGGCGGCGATGCGGCCGAAATCGATAGGGGGCAGCGGATCGACCAGGAAATCGCCGAGCTTCACGTTCGGACGGCGGCGCTGAGCGTAGGCCAAGGTGACCTGGGTCGCCTCGTTCTCCACCTCTTCGACCACTTCCATGAAGCGGGCAAGCTGGATCTCGCCCGACTTGCGGTCGATGCGGGCGCGGATGTCATGCTCATGGCCGTACTTGGACCGCCCGGCCTTTTGAATCGCCTGCTCCATCGCCTCCAGGACCTCGTCCCGGTCGATGTTCTTTTCGCGGGCGACCGCATCAGCGACTTGCAGCAGTTCCATCCGTCACACTCTTCCGAACTTGGTTCTTCGTTGCCTTAGGATCAAGGCCCGGTTTTTCCAGGCGCTTGGCGGGTCAGCCCTGGGTTTCCGCGCTGGCGCGGATCAAGTCGTCCGTCAGCACCAGCTTGGCCCGCAGAACCGTGTCGAAGGGCACCCGCGCCGCCCCCTGTTCGGTGTCGATGAGGATCTCGCCATCCTCAACCCCGCCCAGCCGGCCCTTGAAGCGTTTGCGCCCATCGACCGAAACGCGCGATTCCAGCTTCGCCTCGAAACCGGCGAAACGTTCGAAATCCTTCAGCCGGGTCAGCGGCCGGTCGATGCCGGGCGAGCTGATCTCCAGCGTGTAGGCTCCGGCGATGGGATCTTCGACGTCCAGCAGGGCCGACACGGCATGACTGATGTCCGCGCAATCGTCCACGGTCATGGGCGCGCCGTCGGCGCGCTCCGCCATGATCTGAACTCCGGGCCGCTGACCCCCCGAGATCTGAACCCGCACGACCTCATAGCCCATGGCTTCAATCGAAGGGGTAACGATCTGTTCGATCCGACCTGCTGCGTCCATTCCACCTAGCCTGCCAGCCTGCCCACCCCGCCATCCTTAAAGGAAGATGGTGCCGGGGAACCGGGTCCGGGCCGGATATTCCACATGCCGATAAAAAAATGAGTGGGCCAAGGCCCACCCGCAAAGCATCCTGACGGGCCACCAAACCAGCGGCCCGCCACGACGTATGGGAGTTCGTCCGATGACTATAGACGTTCCGCAGGGCACTGCAAGCGATTTTCCGCCCCGCCCCCGTCCGCGCCACCGCGGTGATAAGGGGAGGGCGCCTTGCCGATATTACGATTCCGAAACAAAACCCGCCGGCACCGGCAGTTTTGTTTCGGTTCAGCAATAATTACGCTTACAGATCAAGATCCACCAGCACCGGCACATGGTCCGACGGCTTCGGCTCCCATCCGCGGGCCTCACGCAACACCTTGATTCCCGTGAGCTTACCCTCCAGGGGCGGGGTCACCCAGATGTGATCCAGCCGCCGCCCGCGGTCCGCCGCCGCCCAATCCTTGGCCCGATAGCTCCACCACGTGTAGAGCTTTTCCGTTTCGGGAACGTAACGTCGCAGGACATCGACCCAGCCCAGCGACCGCTGCATGGCGCCCAGCTTGTCCACCTCGATCGGCGTGTGGGACACCACATCCAGCAACGCCTTGTGATTCCACACATCCTGTTCCAATGGGGCGATGTTCAGATCCCCCACCAGCACCATCAGACGGTCGGCGCTGCGACAGTCCGCCCACCACGCGGTCATTTCGTCCAAGAAACGAAGTTTGTGGGCGAACTTGTCATTTTGTTCCGGGTCCGGAACATCTCCGCCCGCCGGGATGTACAGGCAATGCACCTCAACCCCGCCGGCCAGCACGCCCAGCGCGTGCCGGCAGTCCTGTTTGTCGCACCAGTGCTGCACGTCGCGCGTCTCCAGCGGCAGCCGCGACAGAATGGCGACGCCGTTGTAGGACTTCATGCCGTGCACGTGGTTGTGGACATACCCCTTCTCTTCCAAGGGTGCGAAGGGGAAATCCGCGTCCACGCACTTGGTTTCCTGAAGACAGATGACATCGGGCTGTTCCTGGTCGATCAGGCGCAGCAGCAGCGGCATCCGCAGGCGGACGGAATTGATGTTCCAGGTGGCGATGCGCATGAAACCGGCTTACCCGATGGTGACCGTCAGGGTGCCCACGCCCTCGACGGACGCTTCCAGCACGTCGCCAGCCACCACCGGCCCCACCCCTTCCGGGGTGCCGGTGTAGATCAGGTCGCCCGGCTGCAACTCCACCAGCCCCGACAGGTACGCAATGGTGCCGGCCACCGACCAGATCATATCCGACAGGTCGCCGTGCTGCCGCTCCTGCCCGTTCACCGTCAGGCGGATGACGCCCTTGGACGGGTGGCCGATGGCGGCGGCGCGCTGGATGCAGCCGCACGGGGCGGAACGGTCGAAGCCCTTGCCCATGTCCCAGGGCTTGCCGTCCTTCTTGGCGGCGTTCTGCAGGTCGCGGCGGGTCATGTCCAGCCCGACCGCATAGCCGAACACCGCGTCCAGCGCGCGTTCGACCGGGATGTTGCTGCCACCGCGGCCGATGGCGACCACCAGTTCCACCTCATGGTGGAGGTTGGCGGTGGCGGGCGGGTAGGGCACCACGCCGCCGTCGGTCACGATGGCGTCCGCCGGCTTCATGAAGAAGAACGGCGGCTCCTTGTCCGGGTCGGCGCCCATCTCGCGGGCGTGGGCGGCATAGTTGCGCCCGACGCAATAGATCCGGCGCACGGGGAAGGGATCGCTGCCCGCCACCGGCACGGCGGGGTGGGGCCACAGGGGAAAGGCGTAGGCCATGACGGACACGCTCCGGGTCTGGTCGCTCGTTCCCGTCTAGGGTTAACCGCGCGCACGGGTCTTGCCAAGAGTCCGTTTCGGCAAAAGCGTAATCGAAGGCGGTGCCGCCCCCTTCGGCCCCCCGGCCCTTGGATCCCCCATCTTTGCGTCAGCCAGCAAAGGCCGCTCTTCTTCAGCCATCATCACCCCCCGTCGCGGAAGGCTCCTATGAATCACGGACACGGTCCCCACCCCTCTTCCCTACCCACTCGTCAAGCGACCGTTTACGCGATTGCCCTGCCTGTTTAGGTATCGGCTTGACTGGTTTTGCTTTCATTCTTATGATCTACGGTTGAAATGAATGAAGTTTTTGAGATTACCGAGGGATTTGTTTTCCAGTATTTTTCTCACTCAACCTTCTTTTCTAGGTTTGAACCGATATAAGCACTGGCCGCGCCTGTTCGTGTTGGGAAGCGAAGCGGCCTGTGCAGTTTCTGCCGTCATGTGTGGTGTTCATGATTCGGGGATGGACACCATACGGTCTTTACGAGGGGCGCATGTCTTCCACCAGTCATACCGAGACTCTCAAGGCAGTCTCTTCGCTTGATAGATTTGCATACGACACGATACTCAAGATCATCTTGGGGGTGATCTTCGTGGTGTACATTGCCGCGGGAGGATGGTGTGATGAGGATATCTACATCTCATTCCGTGTCTTGGAAAACCTGTTCAAAGGGTACGGGATGACGTTCAACCCGCCCGAGCGGGTTATGGTGATTACAGAGCCTTTGTGGATGTATTTGCAGATTCCCCTTTACGGGGTTCTGCGGAATCCTCTCCTGACCGCGGTTCTTGCGTCGTCTCTGGTGGTGGCCGGCATGGCCGCCATCGCGTTTTCCATCGCACGCAGCATCATCACGGTGCTGGTGTTCTTTCTGATCCCGCTGTCGCTTTCCTACGCCTTCACGACCTATTCGGTTTCCGGCTTCGCCACGCCCCATATCCTGCTGGCTGGCATGGGATTCACCGTTCTGGCTTTGCAGCGGTGGAACCAGAGCGTGCGGTGGCTGGCGGTGGTGGCGGTGGTGTGCGCCATGGGCCGGTACGACACGGCCCTGATCTACGTTCCCTTCTTCGCTTTTGTGCTGTTCAGCCGAATCCGGCGCGACGGGGCGATCCCCGCCGTGAAAAGCCTGGCGGTGGAGGTGCTGCCGGCGGTTGCCCTGATGGCGGTCTTCATCGGAGCGCACTGGATCTATTACGGCTTTCCCTTCCCCAACACCTTTTACGCCAAGGTGACGGTGGGAGTGCCGCGGGCCGAGATTCTGAGCCAGGGCGTGAATTACGTTCTGGACCTGATGATGACCGAACCGCAAACGCTGGTGTTCGCAACCGCCATTGCGGTCATGCTGACGATCCGGCTGATCCGCCGCCGGTTTGGCGAGCGTGAGGGGGTGGCGGCCCTGATGGCGGCCGGTTTCGTGCTCTACACCCTTTATATCATCAGCGTCGGCGGGGATTACCAGTCCACCCGCCTGTTAGCGCCGGTGGCGTTTGGTGCGGTCTTCCTGACCTTCTTCCTGCTGGCCGACATGCAGCCGGCCAAGGCGCATCTGGTGATCGTGTTTGCCGGGGTCACCACGGCGGCAGGTGCGGCCGAGGTGCGCGCGCTGCGCGGGGAAAGTTTCTTCCGCCAAGTGGTCGTGCAGAAAGCCCTGAGCGGCTGGCCCGATATGAGCCTGATAGGCAACTATCTGGGCGGTACGAAGATCGACCAAACGTTCTGGGCGCAAGAAGGACGGCAGATGGCCATTTTCGCCGACCGGCAGGAACCCGGTCGCCGTTACGCACTGTACCGCTCCAGCATCGGCATCGGGGGCTATTTTTCGTCCCCCAAGGTCCATCTGATCGACGTCTACGCGCTGAGTGATGCGCTTCTGGCCCGCCTGCCGATCCTGCGGGGGTCGCTGTGGCGCATCGGTCACTTCCAGCGGATGCTGCCGATTGGCTATGTCGATCGGCTGCGGGGAACCGGCGACATCGAAGATCCCGATCTGCGCGTCTATCAAAAGGCGCTGGAGACGATCATCACCGGCGACATCTTTTCACCGGACCGTCTGAAGACGATGCTGGCCTTTAATATGGGCAAATACGAAAAGCACCGGAAACGCTTTTTGAGCCGTTACGCCTTTATGCTGCCCGGCAGCATCATGTACAGGGATATCGGGCCGGAAAACCGGGTGGAAAGCATCATCAGCGCGCTGCCGGGGGTGAATCCGAACGGTTGGCTGGTGTACGGACCGTTCGTCGATCTGCCGGCAGGGACCTATCGGGCCGAGATGGATCTGTCGATCGACGGGCGGGCGGAAGGCTGCCGGTCCTATTGGGACATTCATACGCCGGCCCAATCCGTGTGGAAGGAAACGGTCCCCTGTGTGCAGGGCAAGCATACCCTGTCGAAGGAGTTCACCGTGTCGCCCGGCGCATCCCCGCAACAGTATCAATTCCGGGTGTGGTTCGCCGGCGATGTCGGCATGTCGGTGCATGAGTTGCGGGTGCGTATGCTCCCCCAGAACTGACCACCGATCCGCCTCAAGCGGCCCCGGATGCGCGCGGCATCCGGGGCCGTTTCGTTTGTGTCTCGTATGAAGCCTTGCCGTCTCTTCACCGCTCTGGCAAGAATGGCGGCCATGGTGGCCAATCTCGACACGGATCTGCTGCGGGCCTTTGTCGCCGTCGCGGAAACGCGCAGTTTCACCCGCGCCGCCGACGTCCTGTTCCGCACCCAAAGCGCCGTCAGCCAGCAGATCCGCCGGCTGGAGGAGACGCTGGGCTGCCGTGTGTTCGCCCGCGACACCCGCGGCGTGCGCCTGACGGGGGAAGGGGAAACGCTGCTGGCCTATGCCCGGCGGATGCTGTCCCTCAACGACGAGGTGATGGCCAATCTGGGGGCGGTCGGGCGGACGCCGCGCCGGCCCCTGCGGCTGGGCACCCCCGACGATTACGCCTATCTCCTGTTGCCGCCGGTTCTGGCCCGCTTCGCCGCCAGCCACCCCGACCAGCCGGTGGAGGTGGTGTGCGACAATTCCGACGACCTCGCCGCCGCGGTCGAGGATGGCGCCTATGACCTGGCCCTCATCACCCGTCCGGTGCTGGACGGTGGGGTGAGCACGGGGGAGGGAATCCGGGTGCGGCGGGAACCGCTGGTGTGGACCGCCGCACCGGGGGCGGCCGCTCTCAGCACGGCCGATCCGTTGCCGCTGGCGGTCTTTGCCGAGGGCTGCGTCTGCCGCACCGTCACCATCGCCGCCCTGACCGCCGCCGGGCGGACGTGGCGCCCGGCCTTCATCTCCGACAGCGTGGTGGCGATCCATGGAGCGGTGCTGGGCGGGATGGCCCTGACGCCGCTGGAAGCCTGCACCGTGCCCCCCGGCCTGCTGGTCCTGGGGGCCGACAGCGGCCTGCCGCCGCTGCCGCCGGTGGACATCGTGCTGCTGGGGCTGGACGCCGCCCCGCCCCCGGCCCGTGCGCTGGGGGAAACCCTGTTGGCGGTGCTGGCGGCATGAGAACCCCGTCACGCTGGGCGCTGGCCGTGCTGGCCGCCCTGCCCCTTGCCCCCGTGGCGTTCCCCATGGCGTTTTCCGTGGCGCCGGTGCGGGCGGAAAGCCCCGCCGCCATCACCGCCCCCATCGAGGGCGAGGCGGTGCTGAACCGCGATGTGGAGGTGCGCATCCAGCCGCGCGAGGATGCCCGCATCATCATGACGCTGAAGGAGGGCAAGCGCCTCAACGCCCTGGACACCCCGCGCGGCACCACCTGGACCAAGGTGGCCATCGGCGGCCAGCCCATCGGCTATGTGCCGTGGGATGCGCTGGACCCCGCCTTCGTCATCACCGGGGTGGAACGGGAGGAAAAGGCCGAACAGCGCCGCGCCGCCGCCGCCGACAAGGCCGCCGCCAAAGAGGCCGGCAAGGAGACGCCCGCCGCCGCCGGCACCGGCGGCGCCCTGGTGCCGTTGGACGCCTGGACCCGCGCGGTGTCCAGCAACGGCGGGGCGGGAATGCCAGTGCGCGGCTATATGGTCGCCACCCGCAATCTGAAGGCGACCCTGCCCAGCGTGGAGACGAAAAAGCCCACGGTGGCGCTGCGCAAGGGCGATGTCGCCGGATTCCTGGGGTTCTCGTCCGGTCAGGTGGACCTGATCGTGCCGGGGGTGGGCACCGCCTCGGCCCCCGCGGCGGGGCTGATGGGGGTGGCGTCGGCCTATCCCCAACCGACCCTGCCGCCCATGGAAAAGGGGCCGCAGGTCGCCATCCGCATCGGCGAATATCCCACCTATGAAGAGGCGGTGAACGCCTGGAACGAGTTTGTCGCCGGGCCGGGGCTGCAGTTCCGCGAGGTGCCGCCCATGGTATGGCCCAAGGTGACGGGCCGCACCGTCAGCTTCGCCACCGGCATCGGGCCGTTCACCCGTGCCCAGACGGCCACTGCCTGCGCTGAACTGGCGAAGCGGGGGCGAGGGTGTACCTTGCTGTCCCTCGCCCAGTTCTGATTTCCATTCGGGGCCTGATTTCCATTTGGTTCAGACGCTTAAACATCCGGGGGTCATTGAGATCGGCAAGTGATATTTGCCAATCTCTCCACTGCATCCGTTTTCTCTTGAAATGCGCTTGATATCATGCAAGCGTATCGGGATACCGTGCAGCGTTCTTGCCTCAAGCTTATTTTGAAATTCGTTTCGAAATTTTGAAATAATTCGAATTCGATCAATTTGTAACTCATCTTGAGCTTTGTTATTTCTTTTGGGAAATAATCCGTCCATTTGTTGAAGGTATTTCAACCGGGTCGGGGCAAGAAAAGTATCAAGAGGGGGGCGAACATGTTCTTCAAGCGCAGCGGCGAAGGGCAGCGGAGCAACGACCGCGAATTGCTGGAGCTGTTGGGGCATTACGCGGGCGTCGGGCTTTGGGATGCCAGGTTGTTTAGTGGTGATCCGGCACATCCAAAGAGCGAATGGCGCTGGTCGGACGAGTTCCGCCGGCTGGTGGGGTTCGAGCGTGGTGACACCCAGGGCTTTCCCAATGTGATGGGGTCGTGGGCCGACCGGCTGCATCCCGACGATGCCAAGCCGGCGTTCGAGGCGTTCAGCGCCTGTCTGGCCGACCGCACGGGGCAGCGCCAGTACGACGTCACCTATCGCCTGAAGATGAAGGACGGGCAGTATCGCTGGTTCCGCGCCGTCGGCGGCGTCGCCCGTGACGCCAGCGGCATGGCGCACCGGGCCTGCGGTGCCCTGATCGACGTGGACACGCAAAAGAACGAGGCGGAGGGGGCGGCCCTGCTGGCCATCCACGCCGGTGTCGGGCTGTGGGATGCCCGGCTCCACAACGGCGATCCCATGCACCCCAAGAGCATCTGGCACTGGTCGGACGAGTTCCGCCGGCTGATGGGCTTTGCCCACGGCGACACCCGGGGGTTTCCCGACGTGGTGGGATCGTGGGCCGACCGGCTGCACCCCGACGATGCCCAGCCGACCTTCCAGGCGTTCGGGGCCTGTCTGGGGGACCGTACGGGGCGTACGGGCTATGACGTCACCTATCGCCTGCGGGTGAAGGATGGGTCGTATCGCTGGTTCCGCGCCATCGGCGGCGTCGCCCGCGATGCCAACGGCACGGCGCTTCGGGCCTGCGGCTCGCTGATCGACGTTCACGCCCAGAAGGAGGCGGAGGAGAACCGCCTGCGGGCCGAAGCCCAGCGGCGCCAGGACATCAGCCAGTTGACCAACACCCTGGAGGCCGATGTGGCCGCCGTGGCCCAGGGAGCGACCGGCACCGCCCAGACCGTCGCCTCCGCCGCCGAGGAACTGGCGGCGTCCATCAGCGACATCAGCCACCGCGTGACCGATTCCGCCCAGGCCTCGGCCTCGGCCTCGGCGGAAGCCGAGCGCACCAACACCACGGTGCAGGCCCTGGTGGTCGCCGCCGACCGCATCGGGGAGGTGGTGCAGCTCATCAACTCCATCGCGGCTCAAACCAATCTGCTGGCGCTCAACGCCACCATCGAAGCGGCCCGTGCCGGCGAGGCGGGCAAGGGCTTCGCCGTGGTGGCCAACGAGGTCAAGACCCTGGCCAAGCAGACCGCCACCGCCACCGAGGACATCACCGCCCAGGTGTCGGCGGTGCAGGAGGAGGCGAAGAACGCCGTCGCCGCCATCAAGACCATCAGCACCGTGATCCGCAAGGTGGGCGAAATCTCCGCCGCCATTTCCGCCGCGGTGACGCAGCAGGATGCGGCCACGCGGGAAATCGCCTTCAGCGTCCAGCAGGTGGTCACCGAAACCCAGAAGGTCACGGTCATCATCAATGAGACCGCCGGCAAGCTGAGACGGTCCGGCTCGGCATAAGCGGCCGGCACTCGGGATCGGGGAAAAAGGCGGGGGCGCTCCATGGGGGCGCCCCGTTTTTCCCGCGGAAAGGTCGAATAATCGCACATATCATGGTAGCGTTGCGCCCGTGAACCGGCCCACCCATGAAACGGCGGATGAACCGGCAGATCGGGGCGATGAGAATGAACGGCGACGACGACCTTCTGTTTCTTGACGATCAGGATCCGGGCCAGGAGCGGCCCTGCGCCTATCAGGCGCCACGCTGGAAGATGCTGATTGTGGACGACGAGCCGGAAGTCCATTCCATCACCAAGCTCGTGCTCGCCGATTTCGAATACAAGGGCCGCCCGGCCCATTTCATCTCGGCCTATTCGGCGGCCGAGGCGCGAGCCATCCTGGCGCGGGAGGACGACATCGCCATCATCCTGCTGGATGTGGTGATGGAAACCGACGACGCCGGCCTGAAGCTGGTCCATCACATCCGCGAGGAACTGCGCAACCGGCACGTGCGCATCATCCTGCGCACCGGCCAGCCGGGACAGGCGCCGGAGCGGGCGGTGATCCTCGACTACGACATCAACGACTACAAGGCCAAGACCCAGCTGACCGCCCAGCAGCTCTTCACCACCACGGTGGCGGCGCTGCGCTCGTACGAGGACATCACGGCGCTGGAAACCAACCGCCGCGGCCTGGAAAAGATCATCGAGGCGTCGTCGTCCCTGTTCAAGGCGCGCTCGATGAAGCTGTTCGCCGCCGGGGTGCTGACCCAGTTGTCGGCCATCCTGGGCGTCGGCCCCGATGCGATCCTGTGCGTTCAGCGCGGCTCGGTCATCGGCGGCACCCGCGACGGGCTGTATGTGCTGGCCGGGTCGGGGCGCTTCGAATCGCTCATCAACGAACCCGCCCTGGACCACATCGACGAGCCGGTGATGGTGTCGGTGGTGCGGTGCCTGGAAACCCGTTCGAACATCTACGAACCCGACCACTGCACCCTTTACATCCGCACGCCCAACGATCGGGAAAACGTGGTCTATCTGCGGTCCGACCGCCCCCTGTCCGATCTGGACCGCCGGTTGATCGAGGTGTTTTGCGGCAAGATCTCCGTCGGGTTCGACAACCTCTATGCCTTCGAGCAGCTTCGCCGCGCCCAGGAAGGGACGCTGCTGCTGCTGGCCGAAATGGCCGAGCGCCATGACCCGCCCCCCGGCGGTGCGCCGGTTCCCCCGGCGGGCCGCAGCGAACCCACCCTGCGCATCGCCGCGGTGGCCGAAACCATCACCCGCCATATGGCAGAGGGTGGTGTCTATACCGGTGTTCTCGACACCAATATGGTGGAAACCATCGGGCTGGCGGCGATCATGCATGATGTGGGCAACGCCGCGGTGGACCCGGCCATTCTGGGCAAGGCCGGATGCTTCACCGACGAGGAGCGCCAGGCCATGCGCGCCCACGTCAACCACGGCTGGCGCCTGCTGGAGCGGGCCTCGATGCTGACGGAAAGCCGGACATACCTGCATCTGGCGGTGGATATCGCCCGCCACCATCATGAAAACTGGGACGGCACCGGCTATCCCGAGGGGCTGGCCGGGGCCGATATCCCGCTGTCCGCCCGCATCGTCGCGGTGGCGGACGCCTATGATGCCATGACCTCCCCCCGTCCGCACCGTCCGGCGCTGGCGCATGATGAAGCGGTGGCCCAACTCCGTGCCCAGGCGGGCATCCGGTTCGACCCGGCGGTGGTTGACGCCTTCCTGATGGTTGAGGAGACGGTGCGGCAGTTATGAGGGCTGCCGCCCCGCTCACCGTGTTTCGAAGCGGGGCGGCGGTGCCGCGGACGGGCAGGCGGAGACGCGGGCCGGTTCCGGCCGCTCGATGAAACCGGCGGCGGTTTCCAGCGCGCAGGCGTCGGTGGCGGTGACGCCGTGGCCGGCGGCGCGGAACACCAGATGCCGGCTGTTGGGCAAGGTGGCGGCGGCGCGCTCCCCCCATTCCGGCGGTGTCACCGGATCATAGGCGCCCGACACCAGCAGCACCGGCACCGTGCTGGCGACCGGCAGCCGTTCGGCGGCGTCCTGCACCCCGGCGGGCCATACGGCGCACACCCGCTGCCCTGTGTCGCCCGCCCCCACGATGCCATAGGGTGTCCAGCGTTGGCGGTTGGCGGCCACCCGCACGGGGTCCGCCGTGTTGACGGTTTCACGGCATTCCACGGCAAACGCCATGCCCTCCGCCGTGTCGGGGTCGCCCAGCGCCAGCGGCGGGGCATCGCGGGCCAGCCGTTCCGGCCGTCCGCGGGTGGCGCGGTCCAGCGCCAGCGGCAGACGGGACAGCCCGTCCCCTTCGGCCATGACCTCCAGGGTGGCGGTCAGCAGCCGCCGCCCGTCCAGGATCAGAGTGCGCGGCACCATGTCATCGCCCACCGCCACCGAGACGGGGCTGCGTTCCAGCGCGGCGATCAGGGACAGCATCCGCTTTTCCAGATCGGGGAAAGCGGCGCGACAGGGGCGGCTGGCGGCGCAATCGTCGAACAGCCGGCGGAACGCGCGGTAGGCCAGCCAGGCCTCATCCTCGCGCGCGTTCACATCGGGGGGATAGACGGAATCCAGAACCGCCGCCCGCACCACCCCGCCATGCCGGCGCAGCAGGTCCAGAACCACGCGGGTGCCATAGGACACCGCCAGCAGATTGACCCGTCCCCCGCCGCGCGCGGCGGTGACCGCGCGGGCCAGATCGGCCAGATCGTCGGCGGCGGTGGGGGTGGAAAACTGCGCCAGATCCACCCCGGCCCCCTGCAGGCGGCGGGCACAGGCGGTCAGGGCCGCCCGTTCGGCATCGTCTGCGCCGTTGCCGGTGGCCGCGTTCCGTCCCGACAGGATGTCCAGTTCCGGGCAATTGGTGTCCGGCTCGGCCCGGCCCACCCCGCGCGGGTCGAACAGCACCACGTCGCGGGTGCGGCGGAGGGGGGCCAGGGCATCCCACCAGCCTTCCATCCGCTCTTCCGCCGGTTCCCCCACCCCGAACACCGAGGCGCCGGGGCCACCCTCCACATAGATCACCGGGTCGGGCTGGGTGGGGCTTTCGGATGCGTGGAGGATGGCGACCGGCAGGTGCAGCATCCGCCCCTGGGGACGGTCGCGCCGTTCCGGCACCGCCAGGGTGGCGCAGGTGGCGGCCTCACCCTCCGGCACGCTGAACCAACAGGAGACGGGGGTCAGGCGCGGATCGGTCCCTGAACCGGGATGCGTTTCCGCGGCGGCGGCGGGCAACCCCGCTCCGGTGGTGGCGAGCAGCAGCAAAGCCGCAAGCGCGGCGGGGCGGATGGCGGTCAGCACGGAAAAATTGCCGAACACTGGATGCGGACGATGCCGGCTAAAGTGGCCTGCCCACCCCCGTCTTGTCCAGGGGAACGCAGGGATATGTTGCAAAAACAGCACGGCGCAGGCAATCCCGCCACCATCACCCGCCGATGCCGGAAAAGAACGCGGCGGGCCGAAGCCCGCCGCACATCTTTTGCCGTCAGGGGCGAACCCCTGCGACGTGTTAACGGACGGACCCCGATCCCCCAGCGGCTAAGCAAGGAAATTGTCTATCCATTCCGAGAGTCTCACGAAACCATTCACACGTCAAGACTGTGTCTGGTATTGCAAAAATAGACTTCCGACAAATTCTCTGAGACAAATTCTATTATAAGGGGAAAAATCTTTCCTGATGTCGCATTTTGGAGAAGGCCCGCTATGTCCGAACGTCTCCGCTACCGCCTTGCCCTGGATCTCGGCACCAACAGCATCGGCTTCTGCCTGCTGGACCTGAACGGCGACGGACGGCCCTGCGCGGTGCGCCGGATGGGCGTGCGGATCTTTCCCGACGGGCGCGATCCGCAATCCCAGGAGTCGCTGGCCGCCGACCGCCGGCTGGCCCGCTCCATGCGGCGGCGGCGCGACCGCTATCTGCGGCGGCGCTCGGCCCTGATGACCGCGCTGGTCGCCGCCGGCCTGATGCCGGCGGACAGGGACGCGCGCAAGGCCGTGGAACACGATGATCCCTATCCACTGCGCGCGCAAGCCTTGGTGAGGCCTCTGACGGCATCGGAACTCGGCCGCGCCCTGTTCCACCTGAACCAGCGGCGCGGCTTCAAGAGCAATCGCAAGGCCGGCGGCGAGGAGTCCGAGGCCGGCAAGATCAAGACCGGCGTCGGCGCCCTGAAAGCCCAGCTTCAGGAAAGCGGAGCGAAAACCCTGGGGGCGTGGCTGGCGGAACGGCACGCAAAGCGCCAGCCGGTGCGGGCGCGGCTGACCGGCAGCGGCGCCAAGGCCTTCTATGGCTTCTACCCCGACCGCGCGCTGGTGCATGAGGAGTTCCAGGCGATCCGCGCCGCGCAGGCTCCGCACCACCCGGATCTGTCGGCGGCACAGTGGGACCGGATCGAGGCGATCATCTTCCACCAGCGCCCGCTGCGCCCGGTGCGGCCCGGCAAATGCACCCTCTTCCCGACCGAGGAGCGCGCACCCTGGGCGCTGCCCATCGCCCAGCAGTTCCGCATCCTGACGGAACTCGCCAACCTGCGCTTCAGCCGGCCGGGCGAAGCCTCTTGGGGCCTGACGCCCGACCAGACCGCCCGCCTGTTCGAACGGCTGTGCCGCAAGGGCGACCTGCCCTTCAAGACCCTGGCCAAGGAGTTGAAGCTGCCGCCCGACGTGGCGATCAACCTGGATGACGGCAAGCGCGACCGGCTGAAGGGCGATGCCGTTGCCGATGCCCTGTCGGCCGACAAGGGCAAGAGGCGGCGCATCGGTGCCGCGTGGCACGCGCTGCCGTCGGACCGTCAGCGCGCCGTCGTCGGCCGCCTGCTCGACAGCGAGGACGAGGGGGAACTGGCCGCCTGGCTGGTGTCCGACCTGGGCCTGAGCGCGGAGGCCGCCGCCATCACGGCGGAGCGGCCGGGCCTGCCCGATGGCTATTGCCGCCTCAGTGAAAAGGCGCTGGAGGCGATCGTTCCCCTGATGCGCGACCGCCACCTGACCTACAGCGAGGCGGTCGAGGCGCTGGGCCTCCACCATTCGGACTTCCGACCGGACAGGCTGCTCGACGCCCTGCCCTATTATGGCGAGCCGCTGGAACGCTTCATCGCCTTCGGCACCGGCGAGCCGGACGACCCGCCGGAACTGCGGCTCGGGCGCTTTCCCAACCCGACCGTTCACATCGGCCTGAACGAGTTGCGCAAGCTGGTCAACCGCATCATCGAACGCTGGGGCAAGCCGGACGAGATCGTCGTCGAGCTGGCCCGCGACCTGAAGCAAAGCCGCGACGAACGCGACCGGACCCAGCGCGAACAGGCGCAGAACCAGCGGAAGAACGAGGAACGGGCGCGGAAACTCCACGAACTCGGCGTCGAGGTGAAGGCCGAGTCGCTGCTGCGCCTGCGGCTGTGGGAGGAGTTGCCGCAACAGGGTCTGGCCCGCGTGTGCGTCTACAGCGGCGAGGTCATCAGCCTGACCCGTCTGTTCCACGGCGACGTGGACATCGACCATATCCTGCCCTTCAGCCGGACGCTGAGCGACGGCGCCGACAACAAGATCGTCTGCGTGCGCGCCGCCAACCGCTTCAAGCGCAACCGCTCGCCGTGGGAGGCCTTCGGCGCCGTTCCGGTGGACGGGTACGACTGGGCCGGCATCACCGAACGGGCGGCGCAGTTGCCCCCGAACAAACGCTGGCGCTTCCTGCCCGACGCCATGGAGCGATTCGACGGCGAGAAGGGCTTCCTGGCCCGCCAGCTTGTCGAAACCCGGCATCTGTCGCGCATCGCCCGGCAGTATCTCGGCTGCATCCTGCCGCTGGAAAAGGTCCGGGTGGCGCCCGGCCGGCTGACGGCGCTGCTGCGGGCGCGCTGGGGGCTGAACAGGATCCTGTCCGACTCGAACCTCAAGAACCGGGGCGACCATCGGCATCATGCCATCGACGCCGCGGTGCTGGGCGTCATCGATCAGCGGCTCGTCCAACTGGTGGCCAAGGCGGCGGAGCGGGCCGAAGCCAACGAACTGGAGCGCCTGTTCGACGGCCTGCCCGATCCGTTCGACGGGCTGGGGGGCGCGTCCTTCGGCGATCAGGTGCGGGACAAGGTGCGCGGGATCGTCGTCTCGCACAAGGCGGAACACGGCTGGCAGGCCCGCATGCACAACGACACCGCCTATGGCCCGGTCGGGGTTGAGCCGGACGGCACCCATCTGGTGGTGACGCGCAAGCCGCTGGCCGGCCTGACCGCCAAGGATCTGCCGAACATCCGCGACCGGAAACTGGCGGCGGCGCTGGAAGCTCACGCCGCGGAGCAGGCCGCGCAGGGCCGCAGCTTTGCCGAGGCGATGAGCGGGTTCGAATGGACGAACGGCACCGTGCGCCGGGTGCGGATGCTGGACAGGCTGGGCAGCCCCGTTCCGGTCCGCGACCCCGCCGGGACGGTGTTCAAACTCTACAAGGGCGACAGCAACGCCTGGTACGAGATCCTGCGCAACGGGCGGGGGCGCTGGATCGGCCGGATCGTCAGCACCTATGAGGCCTACCAGCTTCACCGGGCATGGGTGGCCGAAACGGGGGCTGCGCGGGCCGAGGACGGCCGCCCCTTCCTGGATTGGGCGGCGCGGCGGGTGGCCGGCGGCGCGGGCACGCCGCTGTTCCGGCTGTTCAAGGGCGATATGCTGGCGCTGGGCACGGCCCCCGACCGCCAGATCATGCGGGTGGTCAAGTTCTCCGAAGGCCAGATCGTGCTGGCGCCCCATCACGAGGCCGGAAACCTGAAAAAACGTGATGCCGATCCGGACGACCCCTTCAAGTACCGCACCTGTTCCCCGGATGCGCTGCGCAAGGCACAGGCGCGCCCGGCCGGCGTCGATCCGCTCGGCTATGTCCACGACAAAGGCCCGATGGAGTAAACACCTTATGGAGTAACCAATGGCAAGCGCGGCGGGAATCGTCATCGAGGTGGCGGAGGACGGGCGGCATCTGTCGCTCGACCGTGGGTTCATGGTCGTCTCGACTCGGGGGGCCGAAATCGGCCGGGTGCCGCTCGACGACATCGCCGTGCTGATCGCCACCGCCCATGGGCTGACCTATTCCAACAACCTGCTGTTGGCCCTGCTGGAACGGGAATGCGCGGTCGTCCTGTGCGGGCGCAACTTCAGCCCGGCGGCGATTCTGTGGCCGGTGGACGGGCATCATGTCCAGGCCCAGCGGATGCGGGCGCAGGCGGAGATCACCGACGCTTTCAAAAACCGGCTCTGGCAGGCCATCGCGCGGGCCAAGGTCCGCAACCAGGGCGCGGTGCTGGAGGCGCTGGGCCAGCCGGCCGGGGCCTTCGTCGAGCTTGCGCGGCGTTTGCGCTCGGGCGATCCCGAGAACATCGAGGCGCAGGCGGCGCGCCGCTACTGGCCCTTGCTGTTCGGCCCCGATTTCCGGCGCGACAGCGACGAGCCGGGCATCAACGGGCTGCTGAACTATGGCTACGCGGTCTTGCGGGGCGGCACGGCGCGGGCGGTGACGGCGGCCGGTCTCCACCCGACGCTCGGGCTGAAACATTCCAACCGCTCGAACCCCATGTGCCTTGTGGATGACCTGATGGAGCCGTTCCGGCCGTTGGTCGATATCCTGGTCCATCGCCTTGCCGCCGCCGGGCAACGGGAGGTGGACCGGGACACCAAGCGCGTGCTGGCCGGCATTCTGGTGCAGGATCTGAGGACGGAGGCCGGCGTCACCCCCTTGGGAATCTGCCTGTTTCGGCTGGCGTCTTCGCTGGCGCACCTGCTGTTGGGCGAGCGGCAGGTGCTGGACCTGCCGCTGTCGCCGCTGCCGCTCGATCTGGTTTCCCCACACACTCGCAAGGAGGGCGCGCATGGTGCTCAGCGCGTATCGCCTGATGTGGATGATGGTGATGTTTGACTTGCCCACGGTGACGAAGGCCGACCGGAAAGCCGCGGCCAAATTCCGGAATTTTCTGCTCGATGAGGGGTTCGAGATGTCCCAATTCAGCGTCTACCTGCGCTTTTGCGCCGGCACGCCACAGGTCGAGGCGCGAATCGGACGCATCCGAACGAACCTCCCGAAAAGGGGAAAGGTGCAGATCCTGACCTTTACCGACCGGCAATATCAGACGATGGTGTGCCTGGAAGCACGGACAAAACAGGAACCTGCTGCGCGTTATGAGCAGTTCAAGCTGTTTTAGCGGGCGATTTATGGAGAAAGGCGAACAAAAATCCCCAGATAAGGCATTTGATTTCAATGCCTTACCTGGGGACCTATTGTAGCCGCTGGGGGATCGGGGTCCAGCCGCAACGGTAAAGGTCATCCTGCACCCCGGTGCACCCATTGTAGCCGCTGGGGGATCGGGGTCCAGCCGCAACTGTGCTCCATGACTTCCGCAAGGTGGAGGCATTGTAGCCGCTGGGGGATCGGGGTCCAGCCGCAACATGTAGGCGTTGAACAGAGCGTTGCAGGCATTGTAGCCGCTGGGGGATCGGGGTCCAGCCGCAACGGTATATGGTGGCGGCGGGGAGTGGAGACGTATTGTAGCCGCTGGGGGATCGGGGTCCAGCCGCAACGCCCGCGCGTATCCCGAAAACATCACGTCAGATGCTGCTTGTTCAGATAATCCTCGCTCTGCATCTCCATCAGGCGCGACACGGTGCGTTCGAACTCGAACGCATGGGTGCCTTCGGGATACAAACGCTCAGGGGGGCCGTCGGCGGCGATGACCACGTTGACCTTGTGCTCATAGAGCGCGTCGATCAGGGTCATGAAGCGTTTGGCCTCGTTGCGCAACTCGTCCCTCATGGTGGGCACGTTGTCGATCAGCACCGTGTGGAAATGGGTGGCGATGCCGAGATAGTCCGCCGCCCCCAGTGGCTTGCCGCACAGATCCCAGAAATCGACGCGGGCCACCGATTTGGCGGCGTGGGCGATCTCCACCCGGCGGCCCTGCACCAGCAGGTGGGTCGGCTCGCCCGCCGCCCCGCCGGTCAGGGCGGCAAAGGCGCGGTCCAGGGCCGCGGTGGCGGCAGGCCCCAGGGGATGGTGGTAGATCGGTACACCCTTCAAACGGTCCAGGCGGTAATCGGTGGGGCCGTCCAGGGACAGGATGTCCAGCTTTTCCTTCAGCAGTGCGATGAAGGGCAGGAACAGGTCGCGCTGCAGCCCGTCCTTGTACAGCATGTCAGGCGGCCAGTTGGATGTGGCCACCACCACCACGCCCAGGTCGAACAGGTTGGTGAACAGCCGGCCCAGGATCATCGCATCGACGATGTTGGTCACGTGGAATTCGTCGAAGCACAGAAGCCATGCCTCGTCCGCCAGGGCACGGGCCAGGTCGGGCAGCGCCTCGTCGGGGCCGTCGCCCTTGCTCTTGCCGCTCTGGCGGTAATCGTGGATGCGCTGGTGGACCTCCAGCATGAATTCGTGGAAATGGACGCGGCGTTTCCTGTCGGCTGGGGCGGTTTCGAAGAACAGGTCCATCAGCATGGACTTGCCGCGCCCGACGCTGCCGTAGAGGTACAGCCCCTGCGGTGCGGTGGCGGCGATGTCGGGCGGCGGCGGGGCAGGGCGGCGGCGTCCCAGGCCGAACCGCTCCAGCCATCCCCCGGCGGAGGTCTTGCCGCCGTCGCCGGCGGGCTGCGGGCGATAGCCCTTGATGGCGTGGTAAAGGCTTTCCAGCTTTTCCGCCGCCAGTTCCTGGTCGGGATCGGGGCGCAGGGTGCCGGTGCCCCGGCGGGCGCGGTACAGCGAAAGCGGTCCTTGGGGCATCGGGGGCTGGCCCTGCAACGGTCAAGCGGAAGGCCCCCTTCCTATCAGGATCCTGGCCCGCCGGGCAATGCCGCAGCGCAAAGATGGGGGGGAAGCTCGCCCATGCAGACACGGTCGCTTTGGATCATTTTTCGGCGCTGGCCGATCCGCGCCAAGCTTGGAAAGTCGTTTATCCGCTGCCGGGCATTCTGTCGGTGCTTCCGAAAAGCCATCTTCCAGAAAGCTGGATAACCTCCAGGCGATTGGCCTGAGCAGGCCATTCCCCCGTCATCACATCCCCTGATGGGGTCATTAGACCTATTCGTTTCAAAAACCGCGGCCGTCCCGTCAGCCTGTCCCCAACGACACATCACGCCCACTCTGGGGAAGGAAACGGCCATGCTCCTCAACGCCCTGACCACGGTGACCACCCTGGCCGCCCGCCTGCCGGAACCGGCGCGCGAAGCGCCACCCCCTTCGTCCCCGCCCCCCCGCCTGACGAAACCAAAGCCGCCGGCCGCCTGGGGAATGCTGCTGGCGGCCCTGGTTCCGCTGCTGGGTTACACCATCCAGCGTAAAGCCTGACACATCAGGCTTTACGCCCCCGCCCTCAGTCGGCGGGCGCGGCCATCCGGCCGCTTGCCTGCGCGGGCATGTGCCCGCGGGGCCGCGGTCGCGGCCCTTACCGTCGAGCGTAAACGCTCGACGGTATCAGATGCAGGGACGGATGTAGGGCCGGTTGATCTCCCACAACTCGTCCAGCAGAGCCACGGCGGCATCGGTCGAGGTGATGACCGGATCGAGCAGCAGCGCCTGCAACGCCATCTCCTTCGACCCGTGGACCGCCGCTTCCACCGCCATCTGCTGCACCCCGGCCTGCACCGTCAAAAGCCGGGCGCAGGGATCGGGCAGCGGCCCCAGCGACACCGGATGCGCCCCGGCGGCGTCGGCCACCACCGGCACCTCCACCGCCAGATCGGCGGGAAGGTTGGGGATGGCACCGCGGTTGTAGACCACACCCGATTCGATGAAGCGTTTGCGGTTGTGCAGGATGCCGGTGATGAGATGGATGGCCCGGTCACCCCACGACGGTTGCAGCCAGTCCTCCGGCACCGGGATTTCTTCGCGGATCACCTTGTCCATGTGGCCCATCAGGCCGCCGCGGTCGCGGGCGTCCTGTTCGAAGTTGAAGCCGTGCTCGCCCCCCTCCCAGCCATAGGGCAGGTATTCGCCCATATGATCGTCGGAGCAGGTGGGCCACAGGCCGAAGCTGCGGAACAGCTTGCGGGTCAGCGGCGTGAAGGTTGGGTCATGGTCCTTTTCCCGCTCCCGCAGCAGGGGGTAGAGGTCGCGGCCGGTGCCGCTTTCCCGGATGTGCAGCAGCCATTGGAAATGGTTGAGGCCCGCCCCCCAGCATTCCACCTCCCGCTCGGCCATGCCCAGGATCTGGCAGATGAACCAGCGGGCCAGGAAGATGCCGTGGCACATGCCCATGGAACGGATGGGGCTGTAGCGGTTCAGCGCCAGCACCACCCGGCTTTCCGGGTTGGACAGGTTGATGAACAGGGCGTTGGGGCAAAGCTCGTGAATGTCGCGGGCGATGTCGAAGATCAGCGGCAGGGTGCGCAGCGTGAAGAACAGCCCGCCGGGACCGCCGTTTTCCCCCAGCGTGTGGCGGACGCCGTGCTTCTTGGGAATGTCGAAATCCAGCTTCCACAGGCGGTTGCGGTCGATGGCGACGGCGTTGACCACGAAATCCGCCCCCGGCAGGGCCGCCCGGCGGTCGGTGGTGTGTTCGATGACGATCCCCGCCCCCGACACCGCGTTCATGCGGCGGGCCAGGGCGACCATGCGTTCCAAGGCCTCGGGGTTGGTGTCCACCAGGACGATGGTGGAGCCGGCCAGCTCCCCGCAGGTGAACATATCCTTGTACATGCTGAGGCCGAAGGCGGCGCTGCCGGCCCCGAGGAAGACGATCTTGCCGGTGTTGAGCGAGCGGGTCATGCCGCACCTCCCCCCATGCGCTGCTGCAGGGCTGGTGCACTGCAACATAATGATTTCACTGCATTTTCCCCGATGATACGCCGCTTGGCGGCCAGTGCAACGGAAACACGCCGGGGGCTGGGGACAGGGGCCGGGAACAGAGGTGTTCAGCCCTCCCGCACCTCGGACAGGAAGCGGGTGACCTCCCGTTCCAGCGTCCGGCCGCCGGTCAGCAGGGTGTCGGCGATCTGGAACACGCCCGCGGCCATGTCGCCGGCGGCGGTGGCGGCGTTCGCCACCTCGCCGATGTTGTGGGACACGTCGCGGGCGGCGGTCAGCACCTGATCGGCGTTGCGGGCGATGTCGCGGGTGGCGGTTCCCTGCTGTTCCACCGCCGATGCGATGGTCATGGACAGGTCGTTGATGCCGGCGACGGTGGCGGCAATACCCTGCACCGCGTCCACCGCCGCCTGGGTTTCCGTCTGGACGCCGGTGATCTGCTGGGAAATCTCCTCGGTCGCCCGCGCGGTCTGGCTGGCCAGCGTCTTCACCTCCCCCGCCACCACGGCGAAGCCCTTGCCGGCCTCACCCGCGCGGGCCGCCTCGATGGTGGCGTTCAGCGCCAAAAGGTTGGTCTGGGACGCGATGTCGTTGATCAGGGTCACGATGTCGCCGATGCGGCGGGCGGCGTCGGCCAGACCGCCGATGCGGCGGGTGGCGGTGTCCACCCCGCGCGACGCGCTGCCGGCCATGTCCACCGCATGGTGCACCTGCCGGGCGATCTCCTGCACCGACGCCGACAGCTCGTTGCCCGCCGCCGACACCGCTTCCACCCCCGCCGCCGCCTGATGGCTGGCGCTGGCGACGGCCGAACTGCGGCTCTGGGCGTCCTTGGCCGAGCCGGTCAGCACGTCGGAGCGGGTGTGCAACTGGCCGATGGCGCTCATCAGGCTGTTGACCACGCCGTTCACCCGCTCCTCGAACCGCTGGGCCAGCGCCATCATCTCGGCCTTGCGGCGGGCCTTTCCCTCCTCCTCGGCCCGGCGCTGGGACTGGCGCAGGGCTTCCGCCTCGATCATGCCCTGGCGGAACCGCTCCAGCGCGCGGGCCAGCAGGCCGATTTCGTCCCGGCGCCCGGTGCCGTCCACGGTCAGGCTGGTGTCCCCCTGGCTGAGCCGGGTCACCAGATCGACCACATGATGCAGCGGCGCCACCACCGCGCGGATCACCAGAAAGGCGATCAGCCCGCCCGCCAGCACCGCCAGCCCGGCAGCACCCAGGGAAACGCTGCGGGTCCGGCCCATGTCGGCCACGGTGTCACGCTCCACCGCCGCCATGGCGGTCATGCGGCCTTCGGTGATGGCGGCGGCGGTGCGGGCGATGTCCTCCCCACCCGTGCGCATGGCCGTGCGGACCAGATGGTCCAGCCGCCCGGTGGCGGCCACCACCTCGGTGAAGGCGGCCTTGAAGGCTTGGCCGGTGGCGCGCGCCTCCTCCGCCAGGGCGCGGTGGGACGGTTCCGCCGCCTTGGCCGCCAGGGCCTGGGTGGCGGCGATGAAGGCGTCGATCTGGGTGTGGGCGGCACCGGCCAGCGTGTCGCTGGGGGTGGCGACGAACTTGTAGGAGTTGAGCCGCGCCCCCTGCATCATATCCACCGCCAGCCCGGCCTGGGTGGCATCGGCGGTGTTGCCGGCGGCCGACGCTTCGCGCACCACCTGCATCAGCACCCGCCGCCCCTGGACCCCCAGCCCGTTGAGTTTCCAGTTGATGAGGTCCTCGCGTTCCTTGCGGGCCGTCACCACGCGGGCCAGATCGGCGCCATAGGCCGACAGCAGCCCGGCCATGCGGTCGAGATCGGCGTGCAGGGCCGGCAGGTCGGTCATGGTGCGGACATCGGCGATGGTGGCGGCGATGGCCTGCTGCAGCGCCCCGGCCCGTTTCAGCGCCGCCTCGTCACCATCGGCGACGAACATCAGCACATGGCGGTCCAGGTCCACCACGTCCCGCCCGATGGCCGCCACCCGCCCGGCCACGTTGGCGGTGGCGGAATAGTCGGCAAAGCCCCGGCTGCCGGCCTGAAGCCCGATGACCGCCGACACCTCCAGCAGGACGAGAAGGACGATCACAAAGGCGAATCCGCCGTAAACCCGGCCGGACACGCTCAAGCGGTGTTGAAGCCCTGCGAACATGCGAAATCCTCCCCACTGGCCCGTCCGCTCCGGTCCGGCGCCCGATGCTTATGCAACCACGGTGACCTTGGCGATCTCGGTGGGATGCTCGGCGCATTCGACGGTGGCCACCCCGGCGGTGCCGAAGGTGATGGCGCCGGTGCCGCTGGGGGTGATCCTGCTCTGCACCTCCATGCCGGGGGTTTCGGAGAAGATCGAGTGGGAGGTGGCGTCCTTGTCCACGATGGTGATGGTCTGGCCCACCTTGACGGTCAGGCTGTCGGGCGTCATGCGCGCGCCCTTGATGGTGATGACCGCATCCTCGGCCACCGCCGCACGGGTGGCGAGGCCGGCCATGCCGGCGGCCAGGGCGGCCGCGGCGGTGGAGGTCTTGAGAAAATCACGGCGCTTCATCGTGTCTGTCTTCCTTGGCACGGTGATGGAAAGGAAAAAGGGAACGGCGGGGGGATCAGTGCTGCGCGGCGGGCAGCACGGGCAGGATCACCGGCGCGTCGTCGCCGGTCAGGGTTTCCATGAAGGCCACCAGATCCCCGACCTCCCCATCGGTCAGGTCCAGCCGGCGGATGTCGGCCGACAGGCTGGGGCGCTGGACGAAGCCGGTGTCGTAGTGGCGCACCACCGCGTCCAGCGTCGGGACGGAGCCGTCGTGCATGTAGGGGCCGCGCTGGGCGATGTTGCGCAGGGTCGGGGTTTTGAAGGCGTGCTGCATGCTCTCCACCGTCGAGAAGGCCCCGCGGCCCACGTCGGCGTCGGGCAGGCCGATGTCGGCGAAACCATGGTTGGTGAACGACCAGCCCACGTGACAGGCCGCACAGTTGCCCTTGCCGTTGAACAGGTCGAAACCGCGCTTGGCCTGATCGGAAACCGCGTTCTCATCCCCCGCGATCCAGCGGTCGAAGGGAGCGGTGCCCGACACGATGGTGCGTTCATAGGTGGCGATGGCCTTGGCGATGGTGTCCTTGGTCAGCCCTTCGCCGGGGAACACGCCGTTGAAGCGGACCACGTAGCCGGGGATCGCCTTCAGCTCCGCCACCAGGGAATCCAGGTCCTGGCGCATTTCCACATCCGATGCGATGGGGCCGAGGGCCTGTTCCTCCAGGCTGCGCGCCCGCCCGTCCCAGAACAGCCGCCCGGCCCAGGCCAGATTCATCACCGTGGGCGACCGGCGGCCCAGTTCGCCCATGCCGTGCCCGCGCCCCTTGGGCAGCCCGTCGCCCCACGACAGGGCCGGGTTGTGGCAGGTGGCGCAGGAAATCCAGTTCGACCCCGACAGCCGCGGATCGAAGAACAGGGTTTCGCCCAGCCGGGCGCGGTCCAGGCTGAAGGGGTTGTCGGCGGGGAACGGGATGGTGTCGGGGCGCTGGTACCGGGTCTTGAGCGCGGCCCGGTCCGGAACGGGGGCCGGGGCGGGATCGGCGGCCTGAACGGCCCCGGCGGCCACGGCCAGCGTCAGGCAGGACAGGGTGAGGACGGCGGGCAGCTTCATTGTTGTTTTTCCTTTGGTAACGGCGCGTCGGCGGTGATCCGGCGGCGGGACGGGACGGGCACCCCGGCGGGGCCGTCCATCAGCGGCCCCGGAACGCACATCCAGGCACTGAACGCGCGGGTGATGGCCGGCAGCAGCACGGCCCCCAGGAACGGGACGGAGCGGGGAAGGGCACGCAGGCGGGGCATGGCGGAAACCTGTGGGGAAACGGGGAACGGAACGCGCCGGTCAGCCGTCGGCCGGCGGGCCGGCGGGGGAGGGCAGGCGGGGCACGCCGACCGACGGCGGGGTGCCGGTCAGCGTGCCGAGAAAGGCGGTGAGCGCCTGCACCTCGTCACCGCTGAGGGTCAGGCCCAGTTGGGTGGCGGCCATCACCGTCACCGCTTCTTCCAACGTCGCCACCGCGCCGGAGTGGAAATAAGGGGCGGTCAGGGCGACGTTGCGCAGCGGGGCGGTGCGGAAGAAATAGGCGTCGGTGGGATCGCGGGTCACCGCCTCCCGCCCGCGGTCGGCGGGGGGCAGCAGCGCCGCCGCCGGTTTCCCCACCACACCGAAGGGGTAGAAGGTGGCCCCGCCCAGAGCGACGCCGCCGTGGCAGCCGGCACAGCCCTTGTCGATGAACAGCGCCAGCCCGTCGCGTTCCCGCGCGCCCAGCGCCGCCGCGTCACCCGCCAGATAGCGGTCGAAGGGCGAATCCGGGGTGACCAGCGTGGCCTGGAACGCGGCCAGCGCGGCGGCGGCGTTGTCCAGGGTCGCCGGTTCCGCATCGCGGGGGAACGCCTGCCGGAACATCACCCGGTAGCCGGGCAGGGCACGGACCAGCCCCTCCACCCCGTCGCGGGTGCCGTTCATCTCCACCGGGGACAGCAGCGCGGCGGCGGTGTGCGCCGTCAGGTCCGCCGCCCGCCCGTCCCAGCCCAGCGCCCCGTTCAACGCGGCGTTCAGCACCGTGGGCACGTTGCGCGGGGTGGGGGTCCAGGTGTCGTCCAGCGCCGTGGGGTGCAGGTCGCCGCCCGACAGCCCCAGATTATGGCAGCCGTTGCACGACAGAACTCCGCTGCCCGACAGCCGCGGGTCGAAGAACAGCACCCGGCCCAGGCGGACACGGGCATTCCCCTCATGCACCGCCGGCTCCGCTGCCACCGGCACCGGCTGAAAAATCGTCCTGGCCCGCGCCAGCAGCTCATCGGCCGCCGCGGGCAGAGCGCACAAAAGCACAGGAGCCATCACAAATAAAATTCGCTTAGGCATATTACTTTCCATCAGGAAAACTGGGGCAGGAAGCTCAAAACCACCCGCTCTTTGTAATTTATCAAATATGACAAATATAAAAAGTTTTCAACGAATTTGTTATAGTGAACTTTCCAGGATAATATTTTTACTGTTAACGGTGGACGGTTAATTTTAATAAACGAAGTAATGCGATCAGTTAAGTCGTGTTAATATTTTTTGTTTGCTTGGACAAAGCATCATCCACCCCAACGGAATGGTCAACACCCGTCACGCAACGCCCGGCCGTCCCCCGCGGCTTTTCCACCCATGGCGGACCCACCATCTTTCAGGCATGATTCCCCGTCCCACCGCCGACCGTCAGAGGGACATCCGACCATGGCCGTCATCACCTTTCCCCCGGGCTTCCTGTGGGGTGCCTCCACCGCCTCCTATCAGATCGAAGGAGCCATCCACGCCGACGGGCGCGGGCCGTGCGTGTGGGATACCTTCACCCAGGCAGGCCACATCCAGGATGGCAGCAGCGCCGCCGTCGCCTGCGACCACTATCACCGCTGGCCGGAAGACATCGCGCTGATGAAGGCCGCGGGCTTCAACGCCTATCGCTTTTCCATCGCGTGGCCGCGCATCCTGCCCACCGGCTCCGGGGCGGTGAACGCGGCGGGGCTGGATTTCTACGACCGGCTGGTCGATGGCATCCTCGAAGCCGGCATCCGTCCCATGGCCTGCCTCTACCATTGGGATCTGCCGCAGCCGCTGGAAGACCGGGGCGGCTGGCAAAGCCGGGACATCGTTGGCCCCTTCACCGACTACGCCCGCATCGTCACCGCCCGTCTGGCCGACCGGGTGAAGGACTGGATGATGCTGAACGAGCCGAACGTGGTCGCCACCCACGGCTATGGCACCGGCGAGCACGCCCCCGGCCGCAAGCTGGGCGAGGCGGGCATCCTGAAGGCGATCCACCATCAAAATCTGGCGCAAGGGTCGGCGCTGCGCGCCATCGCCGCCGAGCATGCCGGCCTGACGCTGGGCACCGTCATCAACCTGCAGCCCTGCCGGGCCGAGGACGACGCGCCCGAGAACATCGCCGCCGCCCGCCGCTGGGACGCGGTGTGGAACCGGGTGGCGCTGGACGGCCTGTTGAAAGGCGAATTCCCGGCGATCCTGGCCCCCTATGCCGAGGGCATCGTCCAGCCCGGCGATCTGGAGGCGGTGCGCTATCCCATCGACCTGCTGGGCATCAACTACTACTCCCGCATGACCATGAAGCACGAGGCGGGGCGGCTGTTCGATGTGTGGTGGGGCGATGCCCATTGCGACCGTTGGACCGGCATGGCATGGCCGGTGCAGCCGGACGGGCTGTATGACCTGTTGACGCACTTCCGCGACGATTACGGCAACCCCGCGGTCTATGTGGCCGAAAACGGTGCCGCCTATGACGACGTGGTGGCGGCGGACGGACAGATCCATGATGCCGAGCGCGTGGCCTTCCTGCGCGACCATGTGGCGGCGGTGGGCACGGCGCTGGCCGAGGGCTGCAACGTCAAGGGCTATCTGTGCTGGAGCCTGCTGGACAATTTCGAATGGGGCTTCGGCCTGTCCAAGCGGTTCGGCATCGTGCGCGTCGATTACGACACCCTGGTCCGCACGCCCAAGGACAGCTACCGCTTCATGAGTGCGGTCGCCGGAAGCGGCCGGGTGGAGGTGTAAGACCCCCGGGAGGTGTCCCCCCGGAAGGTGTGATGACACGGCTGTGGTTTTCCGGTGACCGTTCACCGGCATAAACCACATCTTCCGTCGTCGGCAGCCATTCTTGATCCCGGATACCGGAGCAAAAATGGTTGCCGGCCCCCCTTTCTTCCGGTTGCGGCGCAACATTCGTACACCAAAGGCCATTCCCCTGTTTGGGCCGTATGGCCGTTGGTATAGGGTGTCGGGCGAGTTCGGTGGAATTTGACGGAAATGACCTTCAGAGTTCGTTCAAAAGCCAGACCGTCAACAGCCAAGTCCAAGGCGCTCGTCGGCTTTGCCCGGCGCTTTCTCGACCTGTCCGGCGGTTATTGGTCAGGGAAGGACCGCTGGGGGGTGCGGCTGCTGGCGATCCTGCTGGGGTTGCTGACCATGGGCGGGGTGGTCGTTCCCATTCTGCTGAACCTGTGGAGCGAACGCTTCTTCGACGCCCTGGAACAGCGATCCATGGACCGTTTCATGGTCATGATCGCCGCGGTGTTCGGGATCATCGCCTTCAACATCGCCAACACGCTGGGTCATCTGTGGGTCAAGCGTCAGCTTCAACTCGGCTGGCGGCAATGGCTGACGGCCAAGATCCTCGACGGCTGGCTGGCCCGCGGGCGGCAACACCAGATCACCTACCTGGACGGCGACCACGACAACCCCGACGGCCGCATCGCCGAAGACATCCGCATCGCCACCGAATACGCCATCGATCTGGCGCTGTCCTTTTCCTATTGCGTGCTGCTGCTGGTCAGCTTCACCAGCATCCTGTGGCACCTGTCGGGCACGGTGACCATCGATCTGGGGACGACAACCATCGCGGTGCCGGGGCACCTTCTGTACATCGCGCTGGCCTATGCGGCGATGGGCACCACCATCGCCCTCATCATGGGGCGCCCGCTGGTCCGGGCGGCCAACCGCCGCCAGGGGTACGAGGCGGATTTCCGCTTCGGTCTGGCGGAGGTGCGGGAAAACGCCCAGCCCATCGCCCTGCTGCACGGGGAATCGGGGGAACGCAACCGGCTGAGCGCCCTGTTCGCCGGGGTGCGCCAGGGCTGGCACATCCAGACCCAGGCGCTGAGCAACATGATGATCTTCAGCGCCAGCTATTCGGTGCTGACCACCGCCTTTCCCATCCTGGTGACGGCCCCGCGCTACATTTCCGGCGCCATCACCCTGGGCGTGCTGATGCAGACGGCGCAGGCGTTCCAGCAGACGGTGCAGGCCCTGTCCTGGCCCATCGACAATCTGGCCCGCGCCGCTGAATGGAAGGCGTCGGTGGAACGGGTGCTGGGGCTGCGCGACGCGCTGGATCAGCTTGACCGCGAAATCGGCGGCGAGGGCACGGCGCGCATCGTGGTGGACCGCAACGACCAGGAACACACCCTGACCTTCACCGACGTCACCATCACCGAACCGGATGGGGAGGTGGTGGTGCGGCCCTTCTCCATCGAGATCGCCCCCGGCGAACGGGTGCTCATCACCGGCGACCCGTTGGCGGCCATCCGCCTGTTCCGCGCCCTGGCCCGTGTGTGGCCGTGGGGATCGGGGCGCATCGCGCTTCCGGCCCACACGCGGGTGTTCTTCATGCCCGAACGCCCCTACCTGCCGCGGGCGACGCTGCGCACGGTGCTGGCCTATCCCGCCGAAGCGGCGGCGGTCAGCGACGTCAAGGCGGTGGCCGCCCTGAACCGCGTCGGGCTGAACCACCTGATTTCCCAACTGGACGAGGTGACCGCCTGGCACGAGGCGCTGGCGGTGACGGAAAAGCAGCGGCTGAACTTCGCCCGCCTGCTGGTGCGGCGCCCCGACTGGATCTTCATGGAAAACACCACCGACGCCCTGGACCCGGTGAGCGAGGAGGCCATGCTCCATCTGCTGGACGAGGAACTGCCCAAGGCGACGGTGATGAGCATCGGCAACCACGACGCCCTGGAACGCCACCACCACCGCAAGCTGATCCTGGAACGGACCAACGGCGCTGTGGAAGTGTTGGAGGGCACCTGCCAGCGATACGGCGCGTTCAGCGATCCGCCGGTTTAGAGTCCTTTTTTCCGTGTGATTCACGCTCCCAGCATCAGCGGATCGTCTCGTTGTGGATGACCATCTCCACCGCCAACTGGGCGGCGCACAGGTCTTCCAGGGCGGTGCCCACCGATTTGAACAGGGTGATCTGGTCGTGGAACCGCCGCCCCGCCCGGTCGCCGCGGGTCAGGTCGTAAAGGTCGCCGGCGATGTCGTCGGGCGTCAGGATGCCCGCGGCCAGGGGCTGGGTGATGTCGCCCGCCTCCGTGCAGGCACCCTCGCGGGTATCGACGAAGACACGGGCGCGGCGGATGCATTCGTCGTCGGCTTCGCGCATTTCGGGCGTGAAGCCGCCGATCAGGTCCAGGTGCTGGCCCGGCTGCAGCCAGTCGCCGCGGATCAGCGGTTCCTTCGCCAGGGTGGCGCAGGTGATGATGTCCGCCCCGCGCACCGCCTCTTCCAGATCGTCGGTGGCTTCGATGCGGAATTTCGGCCGGTGGAAACGGGATGCGACCTTCCGGGCTTTTTCCAGGTTCCGGCCCCACACCAGCACATGGCGGATGGGGCGCACGGCGGCATAGGCTTCCACCAGTTCCGGGGCCAGAGCGCCGGTACCCACCACCAGCAGCCGTTCGGCGTCGGGCCGCGCCAGATAGCTGGCCGCCAGGGCCGAGGCCGCGGCGGTGCGCCGCTTGGTCAGCGCCTGCCCGTCGATCAGCGCCTGCGGCACACCGGTCTTGCCGTCCAGCAGCAGATAAACCCCCTGCACCGCCGGCAGATCGCTGGCGGCGTTGTCGGGGAACACCGTCACCACCTTGATGCCGATGCTGCGCCCCACCTCCCACGCCGGCATCAGCAGCAGGGTCGAGTCGTGCTCGCCATAGGTGGGGACCGTGTGGTGATGGCGCAGCGGCACCTCCACCCCGGCGCGGAAACTCTGGCGCAGCCGCTCGATCAGCATCCGGTGATGCAGGACGGACCGCAGTTCGGCGCCGGTGATGGTGCGCATGGGACAAGGCTCCTTGAAGTCCGCGGGAAAGAAGGCCCAAAAAGACGATGGGGGCGCCGGATCGCTCCGGCACCCCCTTTGTTCGATCGTCCTGGCGAGGCAGGCCCCGTCAGTGGACGGTGGTGGAGGACGGCAGGGCCGCGGGCGCCGGGGCGGCGGTCACCGCCGCGGGTGCCGCCGCCGGGGCGCGCGGCTGGCCCGACACCGGCTTGTTCAGTTCGGCCAGACGCTTTTCGGCGGCGGCGGCGCGCACCTGCGCGTCCTTCAGATCCCGTTCCAGGATCGCCACCCGGTCGGCCATCACCCGCCCGCGGCGGCGGTGACGCCCCTGTCCCAGCCAGGTGATGGCCCCGCCGAGCACGAAGCCCACCACCAGGAACAGCAGCGTCGCCAGATACACCGGCGCATCCACCGTGAACGGCGTGGGCCACAGGGAAAAGGTCACGACCCCGCGGTTGGATACGGCGAACAGGACCGCCAGAAGCGCAACGGGGATGGTCAGAATCAGGCTGAGGTAACGCACGGGAAGGGGTTTCCTTATCGAAACAGGATCATCGCAGCCGGGCCGCCGGCCCGCTCATCGGTCGTCCACGCTTATTCATCCGTGTTCAGCCGCTCGCGGAGTTGCTTGCCCGTCTTGAAGAAAGGCACGTATTTCTCGCCCACCGCCACCGATTCGCCGGTGCGCGGGTTGCGGCCCTGGCGCGCATCGCGCCGCTTGACGGAAAAGGCACCGAACCCGCGCAATTCCACCCGGTCCCCACGGGACAGGGCATCGGAGATTTCATCGAAGATCGTGCCGACGATCCGTTCGATATCGCGCTGGTAAAGGTGCGGGTTGCGTTCCGCGAGCCGCTGGATCAGCTCGGATTTGGTCATGGCGCCGTCGGTCCCCCCCCGGATGGCCGACGCGGGTTGCCGCACACGCTTGCCGGCTCCCGCGCCTTGGTCGGTCCAAGCGTGCCAAAGCCGCCTGTCGCCGTCAAGGTAAGCCTTTCAACCGCCACCGCTTTCGGCCAGCGGCACGGCAGCGCAGGGATGGCGCAGGAACAAAGGGGCGTTGTCCGTGTATCCGTTATCAATGGCACCCTCGCAAATACCTGCCATTCGGCGAAGACCCTTTACGAAGGTAATATTTTAGCGCATCTGGTAACCATGCGTTCCGTATCGGTGTAATAATATTTCCCGTTGATGGTGAGGAAACGAACCACATCCGGGGCGCCCAGTCCTGTGACGAAGGGTCATGGCAATGATACGCAGCAAATCCGGCCTGGCATTGCGCATTTATCTTGTTTTGGGGCTTCTGGCGGCAACCGCGCTGGGGGTGTCGGTGATCGCCTGGTACGGGGTCGGTGTTTACCAGACCAAGGCCACCGCCATCGAGAACGCCGCGGAACGGGCGCTTTACGGGGAAAAGGCCAACGGCCTCATCATGGGCATCGTGGCGGATTCCCGCGGCCTGTACATCCCCCGCTCCGCCGCCGAGGCGGACACCTACATCAAAAACCTGCGCGCCAGCATGACGGCCCTGAACGACGTCATGACCAAATGGGAAAAGGTCGTGCCCGCCGACCATCTGGCCGTGTTCCAGGGTGTCAAAGCCGCGGTGCGGGAATTCATCGCCGGACGCACCCAGTTGACGGAGATCGCCCGCACCCAGGGTCCCGACGCCGCCCGCGCGTTCCTGGAGAACGACACCAACCGCGCCAGCCGCCAGTCCCTGACCAGCCGGATCGACGAGATCGCCGTCACCAACCGGGGCGACATCGTTGCCACGGTCACCGATCTGCACACGTTCCAGGACCGGCTTGACGCCATTTTCGGCGGCGGCACCGTCGCCGTGGTCCTGATCGTCATGGCCATCGCCACCGTCATGGTCCGCCGGACCATCACCGGACCGATGGGCGCCATCACCGCCGTGATCGAGGATCTGGCCGCCGGCCGCCGCGGCCTGACCATCCCCAGCCTGGACAAGCAGGACGAGATCGGCGCCCTGGCCCGCGCCGCCGACGTGTTCCGCCGCAACAACGAGGAAATGCTCCGCCTGCAGGAAGACGCCGCCCAGGCCCAGGCCCGCGGCGAACAGCAGCGCCGCGCCGCCATGGCCGAGATGGCCGACCACCTGGAAAGCACGGTGCAGGGCGTGGTCGAAACCGTCGCCGCCTCCGCCGTCCAGTTGCGCACCAGCGCCCAGACCCTGACCGGCAACACCGACGAAACCAACCGCCGCGCCGAAAGTGCCGCCGCCGCTTCGTCGCAGACCTCCAGCAACGTGCAGACCGTGGCCGCCGCCGCCGAACAGATGGCCGCGTCGGTCGCCGACATCGGCCGCCAGATCGCCCAATCCACCCGCATCGCCGGCACCGCCGCCCAGCAGGCCCGCGACACCGACGCCATCGTCACCAGCCTGGCCGAAGCCGCCGGCCGCATCGGCGAGATCGTCACCCTGATCCAGAACATCGCCGGGCAGACCAACCTTTTGGCGCTGAACGCCACCATCGAAGCGGCCCGCGCGGGCGAGGCCGGCAAGGGCTTCGCCGTGGTGGCGTCGGAGGTGAAGAACCTCGCCGCCCAGACCGCCAAGGCGACCGAGGACATCGCCGCCCAGGTCACCGCCATCCAGCAGGCCACCGGCTCCGCCGTCGGCGCCATCCAGAGCATCGGCACCACCATTGATCAGGTGAACGACATCAGCACCGCCATCGCCTCCGCCGTCGAGGAGCAGAGTGCCGCCACCGCCGAAATCGCCCGCAGCGTCCAGGAAGCCGCCGCCGGCACCGAGCAGGTCAACGACGACATCACCACCCTGTCCGACGCCGCCGCCCGCAGCGGTGCCGAAGCCGCCCAGGTGCTCGACGCCGCCGGGGCGCTCCAGCAGCAGGCCGCCGCCCTGCGTCACGAGGTCCAGCAGTTCTTGAGCGGGATCCGCAACGCAGCGTAAAGAAGAAGGCGGGGCGCTGCCCCGCCGCCCCCGCCAAGGGCCGGCGGCCCTTGGAACCCATCAAAGGGGGTAGGCGATGGCCACCGTGCGGGAAGCGTTGACGGTCGCGGTGGATCTCCATGGAAACGGGCGGCTGGACGAGGCCGAAATCCTTTATGGGAGGATTTTGGAAGCCGATCCCGAACAGGCCGACGCTCTTCATCTTCTGGGATTGCTGCGCGGGCAGAGGGGCTGTGTCCCCGAAGCCCTGGCGCTGGTGGATCAGGCCCTGGCGCTGGCCCCCGGCCGGTTGACGTTCCATGTCAACCGCGCCCGGCTGGCCATGGCCGCCGGTAAGCGGGACGAGGCCGCGGCCGGGCTGCGGCGCGCACTGGCCCTCGATCCTGCCGCCGTTGAAGCGTGGGAGGAAATGGCGGGGCTGGATCCCGTCGCCGCTCTGCGCCGTCTGGTCCGGCTGGGGCAGGGCCATCGGGCCGCGGATCTGGCCGCCGCCGGCACACGCTGTCTGGAGCAGGGGGATGTGGCGGCGGCACTGGTCGCGCTGACCGACGCGGTGGCGGCGGGGGCCAGCGATGCCGACACCCTGTTCGCGCTGGGAAACGCCCGGCTGGACGCCGGATTACCGGCGGCGGCGGTAACGGCCTTCGCCGCCGCCCTGGCCCTGGCGCCCGCCTCCTATCACGGTTTTTACAACCGGGGGGTGGCCGCCTTCACCGCCGGGCAGCCGGACGCCGCCCAGCGCGCCTTCGCCCATGCCTTTGCCCTGCGCCCCGACCGGCTGGACGCCGCCGAATACCGCGTGGCGGTGCTGCACGCCGCCCACCGGCTGGTTGAGGCCGCCGCCGCCGGGGCCGAATTGCTGGACATCAAGGACGCGCTGGCCGCTCAGCCGCGGGATGCCGATCCCGCCCCGGCGTCGGGCGGGGAGCGCACCCGCCGGGTGATCGCCTTCAGCCTGTGGGGGGACCGGCGGGAATACACCCGCGGCGCGGTGGAAAACGTCCGGCTGGCGGCGGAGTTCTATCCCGGCTGGGTCTGCCGCATCTATCACGACGGTTCGGTGCCGGGGGCGGTGCTGGACGCGCTGGACCGGGCCGGGGCCGAACGGGTGGTCATGCCCGGCGACGGTGCCGACGGCGGCGGTACCCTGTGGCGCTTTCTCGCCGCCGACGATCCCACGGTCGCCCGCTTTCTGTGCCGCGACGCCGATTCCCGCCTGAACAGCCGCGAACGGGCGGCGGTGGCGGCGTGGGAGGACTCCGGCCTGCCTTTCCACGTGCTGCGCGACCATGTGCTGCACACCGAAGTGATGCTTGCCGGCCTGTGGGGGGGAACCGGCGGGGCGCTGCCGCCGCTGGCACCGCTGATCGCCGTCTACACCCGCGACGGCGGCGACCGGCTGCTGGACCAGCGGTTCCTGCGCCATGTGGTGTGGCCGCGCATCCGCCGCCGCTGTCTGGTCCACGACAGCGTGCACCCACGCCACGGCGTTCCCCTTCCGCCGGTTGCCATCGACGCCC
Source organism: uncultured Rhodospirillaceae bacterium (assembly GCA_937927415.1). Lineage (GTDB taxonomy): Bacteria > Pseudomonadota > Alphaproteobacteria > Azospirillales > Azospirillaceae > Azospirillum. The sequence goes on along the minus strand of CALBDS010000032.1, from coordinate 19,243 downwards.
GCTTCGCCTTCACCCATGTGGGGGCGGGCGTAAAACAGGTGGAATAGCTTCCCAGACAACCGGTGCCCCGGTATGGTTGGCCCATGCCGCCGCATACCCCCGCCCGTCCGCTGCCGACGATAGCCCTGTGCCTTGCCGCCCTGCTGGTGGGAGCCGCCACCGCGGCGGCCCAGACGGCGGCGTCACCGGCGGCCCCCGTGCGTCCGGGCGACGAACGTCCATCCCTGCCCCGATTCGGCGACGACCGGGCGCCGCTGGCCCTGCCCCCGCCACCGCCGGCCACCCGCCCGCCCGCCATCGGCGCCGGGCCGCTGTTCCGGCTGGCCGGGGTGCGGCTGACCGGCAGCACGGTGCTGAGCGAAGCGGAGGTGCGCAGCGCCGCCGCCCCCTATCTGGGCCGCGCCGTGGGGGCCGCCGAGCTGGACGAGCTGCGCCGCGCCCTGACGGGGCTGTATGTGCAGCGGGGCTACGTCAACAGCGGCGTCACTCTGCCCGACCAGACGGTCGCCGACGGCATCGTCACCCTGCAGGCGGTGGAGGGGCGGCTCGACACCGTGACGGTGAACGGGCTGTCGCGCCTGGACCCCGCCTATGTCGCCCGCCGGCTGGAACCCGCTGCCGGGCCGCCGCTGGACGTGGCCAGCCTGCGCGACCGCATCGAGGTGCTGTTGCAGGACCCGCTGGTCGATCGGCTGGACGCCCGCCTCGGCCCCGGTGCCCGTCCGGGGGGCGGTGCCCTGGACATGACGGTGGAGGAAGCGCCGCTGCTGGGCGGCACCCTCACCCTGTCCAACGAGCGGTCCCCGGCGGTGGGCGGCCTGCTGGCCCGCGGCGACGGGGTGATCCGCAACGCCACCGGCTGGGGGGAGGTCACCAGCCTGCGGCTGGCCCGGTCCCGCGGCCTGACCAACGGGGCCGCCGCGGTGGAGGTGCCGGTCAGCGCCGGCGACACCCGCCTGCGCCTGTCGGTGGACCACCAGCGGTCCCGCATCGTCGAAGCCCCCTATTCCGCCCTGGACATCACCGCCCGCACCACCACGGTGGAGGCGGGCGTGACCCAGCCGCTCTACCGCACCGGCCGGGAAACCGTGTCGGTGGGGGCGTCCCTGGGGCGGCGGTTCAGCGAAAACTGGCTGTTGGGCGAACGCTTCGCCTTTTCCCCCGAATCCGACGACGGCATCACCCGCTTCACCGTTCTGCGCCTGTCGCAGGACTGGACCCGCCGCGGCGACACCACCGTATGGGCCGCCCGGTCCGTGTGGTCGCTGGGCGTGCCGCTGTTCGGCAACACCCGCCGCCCCGGCACCCCCGACGGGCGCTTTTCCGCCTGGCTGGGGCAGGTGCAGGTGGCCCACCGTTTCGGCGACACCACCGGCGACGGCGGGGCGGAGGCGATTTTCCGCACCGACGCCCAGTTCGCCAACGGCCCCTTGCCCGCCATCGAGCAGTACGCGGTGGGCGGCATGGCCAGCGTGCGCGGCTACCGCGAAAATTTGCTGACCGCCGACAACGCCGTGGTGTCGTCGGTGGAGGTGCGGCTGCCCGTCGCCCATCTGGCCCTGGACAGCGAGGCGGCGGGAACCGTGCGGCTGGCGCTGTTCGCCGATTACGGCCGGTCGTTCAACAGCGGCCGCGACAGCACCGGCCCCGGCTGGATCGCCAGTGCCGGCACCGGCGTTCTTTGGGCGCCCACCGGCTGGGCGCAGACCGCCCTTTATTACGGCCACGGTTTCCGCCGGGTGGAGGTGCCGGGGCGGCGCGACATGCAGGACCGCGGCGTGCATGTCCGGCTGACGCTGACGCCGCCGTCTTCCCTATAAAAACGCCATCCCGCACAGCAAAAAGGGGCGGCCCCCGATGGGACCGCCCCTTTTCTTCGTCAACCTGGAAACCGCTGGATGGAGCGGTCAGGCTGCCTTGCTAACCTGGGCCGCGTCGCCGAACAGCTTGAGCATCTGTTCGATGAACACCGGCAGATCCTCGACCGAACGGGCGCTCACGGTGTTGGCATCCACCACCACGGCTTCATCGACGGTCTGGCCGCCGGCGGCTTCCACCGCGTCCTTGGAGATGTCCATGGCCGTCACCTGACGCCCGCGCATCTTGCCCGGCACCGCCATGAGCTGGATGCCGTGGTTGATGGCGGCGATCGGCTTGCCGGCATCGAGGAAGTGACCGACGATGCGGCGGGTGTGCGCCGACTGCTGCAGCTTGGCGATGGAGCGTTCGCCGCCCGGCAGAAGCAGCATGTCGAAGTCGGACCCCAGGGCTTCGCCCAGCAGCTTATCGACCGGGAAATAATGGCCCCAGCCCTTGCCCATCCAACCGTTCACCAGACCCGATTCGGTCGAGATGGTCCGCAGGGTAGCACCGGCCTTCAGCAGGGCGCGCTGCGGTTCGGTCATCTCGGTTTCCTCGAAGCCGTTGGCAACGAGGATGGCAATCGTCTTTCCGGTGAGGTAGTGATCCATGCGTGTCTGTCCTTAATGGTTGATCCTGGGGAGGCAGACACGGAACCTGCGCGAAAAACCGCGGCAAGCCCATACCAGCCCGTCAAGGTCGGAAGTGTCATCCGGCGCGCACCCGGCATCCGCGAGCCGCAGCAAGCAGCACCGGACAGAGAGCACGCGGGCGAACGCGCAGATCCTTCACCGGCGCCGGGCGGCGCTGTCGGTAAAGGGGCGGACGCGCCCCGAATGGCGTGTTTTCAGCATGGGTAAGAAGTGGCTGTAACACTGCGCTCTGTCAACACCCGATTGGTGCGGTGCAAAGGGTCTTTGGTGATGCCACCACGGACGCGAATAGGAACTAAAGCACTGATTTATAACAAAAGAATACGCTTGACAGCGCGGTAATTTCCGTTTTGACGCAATGTTGCCATGTTCCAGACGCAGGGCATTTGCCGCAAGTCCGGCAAAAACGCGGCTTCGCCGGACGAAAAAACGGCCAGGGGTGCCCCCCTGGCCGTCAAGTCAAAAGCGTCAGCCTCAAGTTTCCGCCTCTCACGCCATATGGAGCGCCCACCGGCGTGAGACCGTCGGGCATAAGGAACCGGACCCGACGCGCCCATCGGGTCCGGCCTTTGCCATCATCTCAGGATGGAGGCCCGGCCGGTCCTTGAGGCGGGACCGGCCGGTGATGACATCAATGGAACTGGTCGGCTTCGGTGGAGTCCTTGTACGCGGTGGTCGAGGACTGACCGGCCGAGATCGCGGTGGCAACGGCGTCGAAGTAGCCGGTGCCCACTTCGCGCTGGTGCTTGGTCGCGGTGTAGCCTTCGGCTTCCGCCGCGAATTCCGCCTGCTGGAGTTCGGAGTAGGCGGCCATGCCGCGGGCGGCGTAGCCCTTGGCCAGCTTGAAGGCCGCGTAGTTCAGCGAGTGGAAGCCCGCCAGGGTGACGAACTGGAACTTGTAGCCCATGGCGCCCAGTTCCTGCTGGTACTTGGCGATGGTGGCTTCGTCCAGGTTCGCCTTCCAGTTGAAGGACGGCGAGCAGTTGTAGGCCAGCAGCTTGTTCGGGAATTCCTTCTTGATGGCTTCCGCGAACTTGCGGGCGTCGTCCAGGTTCGGCTTGGAGGTTTCCCACCACAGCAGATCCGAGTACGGGGCGTACGACAGGCCGCGGGCGATGCAATGCTCGACGCCCACGCCGCTCTTCAGGCGGTAGAAGCCTTCGGAGGTGCGGCCGCTGTCGAAGTCGATGAACGGATGGTCGCGCTCATCGATGTCCGAGGTGATGAGCTGCGCGCTCTCGGCGTCGGTACGGGCGATCACCAGGGTGCTGGTGCCGCAGGTGTCGGCGGCCAGACGGGCGGCGTTCAGGGTGCGGATGTGCTGCTGGGTGGGGATCAGCACCTTGCCGCCCAGATGGCCGCACTTCTTTTCCGACGCCAGCTGATCTTCCCAGTGCACACCGGCGGCACCGGCCTTGATCATGGCCTTCATCAGTTCGAACGCGTTCAGCGGGCCGCCGAAGCCGGCTTCGGCGTCGGCGATGATCGGCGCGAACCAGTAGGTGTCACCCTTGCCTTCGGCGGTCTGGATCTCGTCGGCGCGCTTGAAGGTGTTGTTGATGCGCTCGACCACCGCCGGCACCGAGTTGGCCGGGTACAGCGACTGGTCGGGGTACATCTGCCCGGCGAGGTTGGCGTCGCCCGCCACCTGCCAGCCGGACAGATAGATCGCCTTCAGACCGGCCTTCACCGCCTGCATCGCCTGGTTGCCGGTCAGGGCGCCCAGGGTGTTGATGTAGGGTTCGGTGTTCAGCAGCTCCCACAGGCGCTGCGCGCCCAGTTCAGCCAGCGTGTACTCGATCTTGACCGAACCGCTGAGGCGCTTCACATCGGCTTCGGTGTAATCGCGCTTGATGCCTTCGAAACGGGCGGCGCGCAGGGCGGCCTTGGTCTTTTCGTCGAGCGACATGGCAATGTCCTTGTGCTGAAGCTGTCTTTGGGAGGTCTGCGTTTTGCGTCGCAGTGCTTGATTGACAAGGTAGAGGTGGGCGGACGCAGACGCAATAAGTGCTTGTTTGTAAAGTAGTCTGTTTGTAAAGTACCTGTGCGTGACTCTTGTAAATCCGTAAATCCTGTAAAGAAAAGGGCCGGGCGATCCCCCGGCGGACGATATGGCCGGCGTGGCGGAGAAAAAGGCGATGCTGGGGCCGAAGGTGCGGCGGCTGCGCCGCGACCACGGGCTGACCCAGGCGCAGATGGCCGAGCAGTTGGGCATCTCCCCCAGCTATCTCAACCTCATCGAACACAACCAGCGCCCGGTGACGGTGACGCTGCTCTTGAAGCTGGGGCAAAGCTTCGGCGTCGATCTCCAGTCGTTCGCCGAGGACGAGGAAAGCCGGCTGGTGGCGGGCCTGCGCGAGGTGTTCGCCGACCCGCTGTTCGACGGTTCCGACATCAAGAACCAGGATTTCAAGGAACTGGCCGCCGTGGCCCCGACGCTGGGGCAGGCGGTGGTCACGCTCTACCGTGCCTTCCGCGGCCAGCGCGACGATTTCCAGGCCCTGACCGAGCGCATGGCCGACCGCGACAAGCCCGCCCTGACCGGGGCCGCGGCCTTTCCGGTGGACGAGGCGCGGGATTTCTTCCACGCCCACCACAACCACTTCCCCGACCTGGAGGAAGCGGCGGAGGCGTTGTGGAAGGACGCCAAGCTGGAGCGCGGCGACCTATACAGCGGGCTGGTGGCGTGGCTGCACGCCGAACACGGGGTGCGCGTGCGCCTGATGCCGCAGGAGGTGATGGGCTACGCCGTCCGCCGTTTCGACCGCCACGGGCGCCGCATCCTGCTGTCGGAAATGCTGGCGCCGTCGGGGCGCATCTTCCAGTTGGCCGGGCAACTGGCGCTGCTGCGCCACCGCGACATCCTGAACGCCATCGTGGATGGGGCGGCGCTGTCGGGGGACGAATCCAAACGGCTGGCCCGCATCGGCCTGACCAATTACTTCGCCGGGGCGGTGCTGATGCCTTATGACCGCTTCCTGGAGGGCGCGCGGCAGGTCCGCTACGACATCGATATTCTGCGGCGTCGGTTCGACGCCTCGTTCGAGCAGGTGTGCCACCGGCTGACCACCTTGCAGCGGCCGGGCGCCAAGGGCGTGCCGTTCTTCCTGATCCGGGTGGACAGTGCGGGCAACGTGTCCAAGCGTTTTTCCGGGGCGGGCTTTCATTTCGCCCGTTTTGGCGGCGGCTGCCCCCGCTGGATCGTGTACGAGGCGTTCCGCACGCCGGGCAAGATCCACACCCAGGTGGCGCAGATGCCCGACGGCACCACCTATTTCTCGCTGGCCCGCACGGCGGTCAAGGCGGGTGGCAGCCACCGCAGCCCGCCGCAGCATTTCGCCATCGCGCTGGGCTGTGACATTGCGCACGCCGGGCTGTTGACCTATGCCGACGGCATCGACCTGGAACACACCGAAGCGGCCACGCCCATCGGCGTCAATTGCCGGCTGTGCCCGCGCCACGACTGTTCCCAGCGGGCCTTCCCGCCGCTCAACCACCGGCTGATCGTCGATGAGAACCTGCGCGGTCTGTCGCCCTATCTGTTCGCCCCCGCGCCCGGCGAATGAAAAAGGTGCGGGCAAAATGACTTCTGTCAAAGCCCGCCGCCGCCCGCTGGCGTAGAGAGCCGCCCGGCACGGAAAACGGGACCGCATCGGGGAAAGTCCCCACTGTTTAACGCACTAATCATGTGATTATCCTGAATTCACATGTCTGGCATTGTCGATTTTCATTGGCAGCGGACGGGCGGACAGGGTAATCCCACGATGCCGATAGGACCGTGATAAGGCATCGGCCGAGGTTTCGGAGCGACTGGCGAAGGGCATCATGAGCAATCTGATCAAGGAACGCGTGCTGCGGGTTCACCACTGGAACGACACTCTGTTCACGTTCCAGACCACCCGCGACCCCTCTTTCCGCTTCCACAACGGTCATTTCACCATGATCGGGCTGGAGGTGGACGGCCGCCCGCTGCTGCGCGCCTACAGCATCGCCAGCGCCAATTACGAAGAACATCTGGAATTCTTCAGCATCAAGGTGCCCAACGGCCCCCTGACCTCGCGCCTGCAGCACCTGAAGGAAGGCGACACGGTTCTGGTCAACCGCAAGCCCACGGGCACGCTGGTGGCCGACAACCTGCTGCCGGGCAAGCACCTCTACCTGTTCAGCACCGGCACCGGGCTGGCCCCGTTCCTGAGCATCATCAAGGATCCCGAGGTTTATGAGCGGTTCGACAAGGTGGTGCTGACCCACACCTGCCGCTTCGTCAACGAACTGGCCTATCAGGAGATGATCACCAGCCATCTGCCGCAAAACGAGTTCTTCGGCGAGGTGGTGCGGGACAAGCTGATCTATGTGCCCAGCGTGACGCGCGAGGCCTATCACACCCAGGGCCGCATCACCGACCTGATCCGCTCGGGCGAGCTGGCGCGGCTGACCGGCCTGCCGGACCTGAACCGCGAAACCGACCGCGTGATGATCTGCGGCAGCCCCGCCATGCTGGACGAGACGTGCAACATCCTCGACGACCGCGGCTACGTCATGGGCAACCACGGCGAACCCGGCGACTATGTGATCGAAAAGGCGTTCGTCGAGCGGTAACCCCCCTCATCCGGCGGGTGCCTGCCCCGCCCGCCGGATCAGCTCCGCGTACCACAGGCCCGATTCCTTCACGGTCCGGGCCTGGGTGGCGAAATCCACGTGGACGATGCCGAACCGGTTGCCGTAGCCGCCGCCCCATTCGAAATTGTCCAGCAGCGACCACACGAAATACCCCCGCACATCGGCCCCGTCGCCCAGCGCACGGGCCATTTCCGCCACAGCCCCCTGCAGATAGGACAGACGGGCGGGATCGTGGACGCGGCCCTGCGCGTCGGGGGCTTCCGGCTGCTTGCTGCCGTAACCGTTCTCCGTGACATAGACCGGCAGGCCGTAGGTGCGGGTCAGCACCGTCAGCGTCTCGTACAGGGCGCTGTGGTCCAGCGGCCACCCCACGTCCGTGCGAGGCATCTCCGGCGGCGGCGACCCGAAGCCGCAGCGCCACACCGACCAGTCGTTGCCCGCAGCATAGACCGGGGCGTAATGGTTGACTCCGAACCAGTCCAGCCGCCGGGCGATGCGCGCCATGTCGCCCGCCTGCACAAAGGGTTCGATGGCCTGCGCGATGCGCGGCGGGTAATGGCCCAGGATCTGCGGATCGGGAAAGCAGCGGTTCCACAGCTCATCGAACAGGGCGGCGGCCTCGGCGTGCTCCGGCCCCTCCGCGCGGCAGGGCTGCCAACTGTGGATGGCGCCCAGCCGTGCCCCCGGCACATGGGCGCGCAGCACCGCCACCGCGTCGCCGTGGGCAAGGTTGATGTGGTGGATCGCCTTCAGGTGCGCCGCCTTGTCGGCGATGCTGGGGGCACCCCAGCCCAGCGCGTAGCCAAACAGCGTGTGGACCGACGCCTCGTTGACGGTCGCCCAGTGGCGCACCCGGTCCCCCAGGCGGCGGGCAACGACGGTGGCGTAGTCGGCGAACCACCCCGCCGCGTCGCGGCTGAGCCAGCCGCCGAGATCGTCCAGCGCCTGCGGCAGATCCCAGTGGTAGAGGCAGGCCCACGGCTCGATGCCCTTGTCCAGCAGACCATCCACCAGCCGGTCATAGAAATCCAGCCCCGGCCCGTTCACCAGCCCCCGCCCGCGCGGCAGCACCCGCGGCCACGCGATGGAAAAGCGGTAGGCCCCCAGCCCCAGCCGTGCCATCAGCGCCACATCCTCCGCCCAGCGGTGGTAATGGTCGCACGCCACATCGCCGGTGTCGCCGTTGTCCACCCGCCCTTTCAGCCGGCAAAAGCTGTCCCAGATGCTGGGTGCGCGCCCGTCCGCGGCCGCCGCCCCCTCGATCTGATAGGCGGAGGTGGAGGCTCCCCACAGGAAGCCGGGGGGAAAGGTCGGATCGGGCATGGCGCGGCCTCCCAAAAAGACAGTTGGTAGGGACGTTGCAGCATACACCCTCCCCATCCGCCGCGCGCGCTGATAGGGTGGCGCACCCCTATCCATCAACCCATGTGTGACGCGCCATGACCGCCGCCAACCCCGTCTTCGTTTCCATCGACACCACCGCGGTGGACACCGCCCGCACGCTGGCCCAGGGGCTGGCCGGGCTGGTCGGCGGGGTCAAGCTGGGGCTGGAGTTCTTCGTGGCCCAGGGGCCGGCGGGCGTGCGCGCCGTTCTGGGCGGCGACTCGGAGGTGCCGTTCTTCCTCGACCTCAAGCTGCACGACATCCCCAACACGGTGGGGGCGGGCGTGCGCGCCGCCCTGCCGCTGAAGCCGGCGTTCATGACCATCCACACCTCCGGCGGGCCGGCGATGATGCGCGCCGCGGCGGAAGCCGCCGCCGCCGGCGGGGCCGGCCGCCCGCGCATTCTGGGGGTGACGGTGCTGACCAGCCTGGACGACGGCGACCTGGAAGCCGTGGGACAGTCCACGCCCGTGGCCGCACAGGTGGAGCGGCTGGCCCGGCTGGCCCGCGACTGCGGGCTGGACGGTGTGGTGTGCTCCCCCAACGAGGTGGCGGCCCTGCGCGCCGCCTGCGGCCCGGATTTCATCCTGATGGTGCCGGGCATCCGCCCCGCCTGGTCCGCGGTCAACGACCAGAAGCGCATCATGACCCCGGCCCAGGCCATGGCGGCGGGGGCGAGCCAACTGGTGATCGGGCGTCCCATCACCGCCGACCCCACCCCAGCCGACGCCGCCCGCCGCATCAACGCGGAGCTGGGGCTGTGAGCGTCCAGGCCAAGATCTGCGGCATCAGCGAGCCGGTGTCGCTGAGGGCGGCGGTGGACGGCGGCGCCCGCTGGGTGGGCTTCGTGTTCTTCCCCCGCTCGCCGCGCAACGTCGCCCCGGCCATGGCCGGGGAAATGGCCCGGCTGGTGCCCACCGGCGTGCGCACGGTGGGGCTGTTCGTGGACCCCACCGACGACGTGCTGGACGCGGTGACGGGCGTGGTGCCGCTGGACCTGATCCAGGTGCACGGCAAAGAAACGCCGGAGCGGGTGGCGGCCATCAAGGCGCGCTTCGCCATCCCGGTGATGAAGGCGCTCAAGGTCGGATCCCCGGCCGATCTGGATCATGCCCTGACCTTCGCCGGGGCGGCCGACCGGCTGCTGTTCGACGCGCCGCCGCCGGCCGCGTCGGTCCTGCCCGGCGGCAACGGGGTGGCGTTCGACTGGACGCTGCTGCGGGGCCGGACGTGGCCGCTGCCGTGGATGCTGTCAGGCGGCCTCAACCCCGGCAACGTGGCCGAGGCGGTGCGCACCACCGGCGCCCCCGCGGTGGACGTGTCATCGGGCGTGGAGGACCGGCCGGGCCACAAGGATCCGGCCCGGATCCGCGCCTTCCTCGACGCCGTGGCGGCGCTCTGACGCCCAAGGACAGGCCGTAAAGGGAGAAGGGCCATGAGGGGAGGGGGCTGGGGACCGGCGGTTGCCCTGCTGCTCGCCGCCTGCGGCCCCGCCTTGCCCCCCGGCGGCGATCCGGTCCTCCTGGAATCCGCACCGGAACCGGCGGCGGTGCCGGTGCGGCTGGCGCCCATCTCCCTGACCGGCATCCGCCGCGGGGCGCTGGTGGGCCGGGCGGTGTTCGGGTTGGACTGCGCCCCGCCCTATGACCGGATTTTGTGGACGCAAAGCCGTTTCGGTGACGGAACGTCTTTGTTGCGGGTGGTCAACGATGCCTTGACCGAATCCGGAATGACCCTTGCCGGCCCGGACAGCCCCGTCGCCGCGCCCTTGACGCTGACCGGACGGGTGTCGGGGCTGTTCCTGGAGTTGTGCCGGCGCAAGAGCTGGCTGACCGGCAGCCCGCTGGGGGAAAGCGGCGTGGCGGAGGTCACGGTTGCCTGGACCCTGGCCGGTCCCCACGGCCCGCTGCACCAGACCGTCACCCGCGGACGGGCCGAGGTGGGCGCCACGCCGGAAGGCGACGCGGTGCTGCTGGAAAACGCGGTGGCCGACGCCGCCGGGATGCTGGCCGCCGACGCCGGGTTCCGCCGGGCCTTGGCCCGCACCGCCGCCGCCCTGCCGCCGCCGCTGGATCGGGCGCCGCGGCTGGAAACCCCGGACCGCACCGCCGATGCCGCCGACGCGGTGGTGCCGGTCGGCAACGGGCGCGGCGTGGTGGTGGGCCGGCTCAACGGACGCCCGGTGCTGGTGGCCGCGGGCACCGGCGCGCAGGCCGAGGTGGCGGTGGGCATCGGCGGGAGCCGCGTGCCGGGGGTGGTGGAGCGCACCGCCCCGGCGCTGGGCCTGATGCTCGTTCGGCTGGCCGACGATCGGCCCTTGCCCGCCCCGGCCCTGTCCACCCGGCCCCGTCCGCCGGTCAGCACGCCGCTCTCGGCGGCGGGTACCGGGGGCGGGCGGGTGCCCGGCCTGCTGGCCGAATGGCGCGGGCAGGACGGCGGCCTCCGGCTGATGGCCGATCTCGGCGGACACCGGCGGGACGCTGTGCCGGGGACGCCGCTGCTGGACGGCAGCGGTGCCGTTCTGGCCGTCGTCACCGGCCCGCCCGACGGGGTGGGACTGGTGCCCGCCGTGCCCGTCCGCCGGGCGCTCGCCGCGCTGGGCGTGCGGCTGGACGGCCCCCCGGACGACGGAGGGAGCGAAACCGGCCCCCCCAAAACCCTTGATCCGGTCCCCCCGCCCCCCACATAGACCGGCATCGTTTTGTTAAGGTACGTTCTCACCTAATCCGGCGGACCATACGACGGGCGGCCATGGCGGCGCCCGCGGTGTCCGGCCACAACAGGCGGATCAGATGACCACACATTCCTCCCCCCACGACCCCATCCAGTGGCACGGCACGACCATTCTGTGCGTCCGCAAGGGGGGCCGCGTGGTGGTGGCCGGCGACGGACAGGTGTCGTTCGGACAGACGGTGATGAAATCCAACGCCCGCAAGGTGCGCCCGCTGGCCGGCGGTTCGGTTCTGGCCGGCTTCGCCGGGGCGACGGCGGACGCCTTCACCCTGTTCGAGCGGCTGGAAGCCAAGCTGGAACAGCACCCCGGCCAACTGACCCGCGCCTGCGTCGAACTGGCCAAGGACTGGCGCACCGACCGCTATCTGCGGCGGCTGGAAGCGATGATGGCGGTGGCGGACACCAGCGTCAGCCTGGTGCTGACCGGCAACGGCGACGTGCTGGAGCCGGAGGACGGCATCATCGGCATCGGATCGGGCGGGTCCTATGCCCTGTCGGCGGCCCGCGCGCTGATCGACGTGGACGGGCTGGACGCCGAGGCCATCGCCCGCAAGGCGATGAAGATCGCCGCCGGCATCTGCGTCTACACCAACGAGAACGTCACCCTGGAATCCCTGTGAGAGCGGTTGCAGCCATGACCTCCTTCAGCCCCCGTGAGATCGTTTCCGAACTCGACCGCTACATCGTCGGCCAGGGCGAGGCCAAGCGCGCCGTCGCCATCGCGCTGCGCAACCGCTGGCGCCGCCAGCAACTGCCCGAGGGTCTGCGCGAAGAGGTGCAGCCCAAGAACATCCTGATGATCGGCCCGACCGGCGTCGGCAAGACCGAAATCGCCCGCCGGCTGGCCCGGCTGGCCCAGGCGCCGTTCCTGAAGGTGGAAGCCACCAAATTCACCGAAGTCGGCTACGTCGGCCGCGACGTGGAACAGATCGTCCGCGATCTGGTGGAGATTTCCATCTCCATGACCCGCGAACGCCTGCGCAAGGAAGTGGCGGCCAAAGCCGAAGGGCGGGCCGAGGAACGGGTGCTCGACGCGCTGTGCGGCGACACCGCCGGCGCCGACACCCGCCAGAAGTTCCGCAAGAAGCTGCGCGAAGGCTCCCTCAACGACGCCGAGATCGAGGTCCAGGTGGCCGACACCGGCGGGGGACTGCCCACCTTCGACATTCCCGGCATGCCGGGGGCACAGATGGGCATGATGAACCTCAACGACCTGTTCGGCAAAGCCCTGGGCGGGCGCACCAAATCCCGCCGCATGACCGTATCGGAAAGCTACGCCGTCCTGATGGCCGAGGAATCCGACAAGCTGCTGGACCAGGAAAAGGTGGTGGGCGAGGCCATCCGCGCGGTGGAGCAGAACGGCATCGTCTTCCTGGACGAAATCGACAAGATCACCGCCCGGTCGGAGTACAAGGGCGGGGCCGACGTCAGCCGCGAGGGCGTGCAGCGCGACCTGCTGCCGCTGATCGAGGGCACCACCGTCAGCACCAAGCACGGGGCGGTGAAGACCGACCACATCCTGTTCATCGCATCCGGCGCCTTCCACGTCGCCAAGCCGTCGGACCTGCTGCCCGAGCTTCAGGGACGCCTGCCCATCCGGGTGGAGCTGAAGCCGCTGACCCAGGACGATTTCAAGCGCATCCTGACCGAGCCGGAAGCCAGCCTCATCAAACAGTACGTGGCGCTGCTGGGGACCGAGGACGTGACGCTCTCCTTCACCGACGAGGCCATCGACGAGTTGGCCCGGCTGGCGGTGGAGATCAACACCACCGTGGAGAACATCGGCGCACGCCGCCTGCACACGGTGCTGGAACGGCTGCTGGAGGACATCAGCTTCACCGCCTCCGACCAGTCGGGGCAGACGGTGACCATCGACGCCGCCTATGTCCGCGATCATGTGGGCGGGCTGGCCAAGAACACCGATCTGTCGAAGTTCATTCTGTAAAGAGGGGCGCCCCTTGGGCGCCCGCGAAGGGGCTGTCCCGCCCCTTCACCATCCCCGGCCAAGGGCCGTATGGCCCTTGGATCCGCTTTTTATCACATTGTTTTTATATCAGCGAATGATAATGTCGCATTTCCCGCGCGCTTGATAATTTTATGGTTGCATTATTTATCTTCAGGGGAATTTGAGTGATACGTCATTTCGTCGCATTTTACGCAACTTCTTGATATCCCTCCCGATACGTCATAAGACCGTCACAAACGCTTTTGCGGACATGAATTGGGACGGTCATGCGCTTTCGTGACATTCAGGTCAGCCTGCGGGTCCACCTGCCGACGGTTCTGGCGCTGGTGGGCTTGGGGATGATTCTTCTGGTGGTTCTGTTGTCCATCCACACCCGGATGATGGAGGACCGCCGGACCAAGCTGCGCAATGTGGTGGAGGTGGCCGCCGGCATCGCCGCCGGGCTGGAGGCCAAGGAACGGGCCGGCGAGATGACCCGCGATCAGGCGCAGAAAGCCGCCCGCGACCTTATCACCGGCCTGCGCTATGAAGGCGATGAGTATTTCTGGATCAACACCACCGGCAACGCCACCCTGGTCGCCCATCCCAAACGCCCCGGCGACGTGGGCAAAAGCATGTGGGATTTCAAAACCCCCGACGGCGATCCCGTCTACCGCATGTTCGTCGAGGCGGCATCGGGGCCGGGGAAGGCGGGGTTCCTGTCCTATTCGCAAAAGCTGCCCAACAGCGACAAGCGGCAGGAAAAGATCTCCTACGTCCGTCAGTTCGAACCGTGGGGCTGGGTGATCGGCTCCGGCCTCTATTTCACCGACGTGGAAGCGGCCCTGTGGGCCACCGGTTGGACCGCCGGGAGCGGCATCGTCGCCATCGGCATCGTCCTGCTGGTCGCCGCCACCCTGATCGGGCGCAGCATCACCGTGCCGCTGGCGCATCTGGTGGGATCGATGAAGGAACTGGCCGGCGGCAACCTGTCGGTGACCGTGCCCGACCGTGATCGCCGCGACGAGATCGGTGCCATGGCCGCCGCCCTGGAAACCTTCCGCGAGAACGCGCAGGCGCGCGTGCAGTTGGAAGAGGCACAGATGCAGGAAAGCCGCGCCCGTGAACAGCGCGCCCAGCGCATCGAACAGACCACCGCCCGCTTCGAGGCTCAGGTCCGTTCGCTGCTGGAAGAACAGGTCCGGGCCGCCGTGCGTCTGCGCGACACCGCGCAATCCCTGACCGGCATGGCCGAAGACACCACCGAACGCGCCTCCACCGTCGCGGCGGCGACGGAGCAGACCACCGCCAACGTCCAGTCCGTGGCATCGGCCACCGAGGAGTTGAGCGCATCCCTGCGCGAGGTCAGCACCACCGCCGCCGTGTCCCGCGACATCGGGGCCGAGGCCATCGCCCGCGCGCTGCGCACCACCGAACTGGTCAAGGGGCTGGAAGGGGTCAGCCAGTCCATCGGCGACGTGGTGAAGCTGATTTCCTCCATCGCCCAGCAGACCAACCTTTTGGCGCTCAACGCCACCATCGAAGCGGCCCGCGCCGGGGAGGCCGGCAAGGGCTTCGCCGTGGTGGCGTCGGAGGTGAAGACGCTGGCCAACCAGACGGCCCAGGCCACCGAGCAGATCGAGGAACAGATCGCCGAGGTGCAGCGCGTCGCCCTGGAAACCGGCACCGCCATTCACGACGTCTCGGACATCATCCGCCGGCTGGAGCAACTGTCCACCAGCGTGGCCGGGGCGGTGGAGCAACAGTCCATCGCCACCCAGGAAATCGGCCGCAACACCATGGAAGCGGTGGCCGGCACCGAAGAGGTGGCGCGCAACGTCACCAGCATTCACGGCGGGGCGGAAACCACCAGCCACGCGGCGGGCGACGTGCTGACCGCCGCCCGGCTGCTGACGGGGCAGGCGGAATCGCTGCGCTCGGAAGTGGGCCGCTTCCTGGAGGACGTGCGGGCGGCCTGACGGCCTCCCTGCTTCCCTCTATGGGAGGGATGGACAGGCGGGCGCCGGGGAACCGGCGCCCGCCTTTTTCATGGGCGGATGGACGGAAAAGGGAGGGCAGGGATCAGGCGTCAACCAGCAGGTCTTCGTGCCCTTCCACCCGTTTCAGCATCGACTGGCGCAGCTTCATCATCGCCCGGTGCTCAAGCTGGCGCACCCGTTCCTTGCTGACGCCCAGTTCACGGCCCAGTTCCTCCAGGGTCGCCCCCTCTTCGCGCAGGCGGCGTTCCTGGATGATGGTGCGTTCGCGCGGGGACAGCTCGCCCAGCGCCTCGGCCAGCCATTGCGACCGGGTGTCGGCGTCGCGCATGCCGATGACCACCTCTTCCGGGCTGGGCCGCTGGTCGGCGAGGAAATCCTGCCAATCATCGTCCGAACCGTCGGCGACCGGGGCGTTCAGCGACTGGTCGGAAGCGGCCAGACGCATTTCCATGGCTTCCACCTCGGCCACGTCCACCTGAAGCTCCTCGGCGATCCAGGCGCGGCCCTCGGTGGTCAGGCCGTTGCCGCCCTGGCCGGAGCCTTCGATGCGGGCGCGCAGGCGGCGCAGGTTGAAGAACAGCGATTTCTGCGCCGCGGTGGTGCCGGTGCGCACGATCGACCAGTTGCGCAGGATGTAATCCTGCATCGCTGACCGGATCCACCACGCGGCATAGGTGGAGAAGCGCACCTCGCGGTCCGGCTCGAACCGGCTGGCCGCCTGCATCAGGCCGACGTTGCCTTCCTGCACCAGATCGCCCATGGGCAGGCCGTAGTTGCGGAAACGCGCGGCGGTCGCCACCACCAGCCGGGTGTAGGCGCGGACCAGCTCGTGCAGCGCCCGTTCGTTTCCGTCCTCCCGCCATTTGCGGGCCAGATCGAATTCGTGGTCGCGCGACAGCAGGGGTTCGCGCATGGACGCCTTGATGAAGCTCAGGTTGGCTTTCTGCGTTTCGGGATCGTCGATGTAGGCCATGCCGTCACCCTTTCCTTCCGTCCCAGCGGCCCGTGCGGTTTTCCGCCCAAGACACAACAGCCATCCGCACGCCCTGTTACCGTTTCATACGAAAGCAAAGGGCGTCCGGTTCACTGTAACCGACGAAAAAAGTCAGGAAAGAGGATCGGCCCCGGATTCCTCCGGGACGCGTGGTGCCAGCGGCAACAGGATGTCACATAGGCCGCAACAGACGGACGGGAAGGTGATACGAACAAAAATCCCGGAGCGTACGAAACATCCGGTCGAGGGGACGGCATCCCCGCCGTTCAGGCGTGGAAAGTTTCCAGAAGGCTGCCATCGGGGGCGAGGATGGCGCACATCAGCGGCCCGCCGCGCCCGCAGCCGGCATCCAGGGTCACCGCCATGCGGTCGGTGACCACCCCGCCGCCGGCGGGATCCCAGCCGCGCACCACCCGATGGAAACCGGCATAGGGCCGGTCCAGGCGGGCGAAGCCGCTGCCGCCCCACCAGAAGCGGTCCCCCTGCTGGCCGAAGGGGCGGGACGGGTCCACCCCGGCGCTGACCAGCAGCACCCCGGCCCCCTCGCCCTCCGCCGCATCGTCGATGGGGGGATGGGTGTAGGCGGCCCGGCGCAGGGCGGAGAACAGTTCGGAATGGCCGGGGCACGACTGCATGGCGGTGCGCAGGGCCTGGGTCCAGCGGCCCAGCGTCATGGTGCCGCCGCGGGCCGCCGCCATCCCCTGATCCGCCGCCCCGCCATAGGACGCCAGCGTGCCTTCCACCCCCTGGTTCAGCATC
Source organism: uncultured Rhodospirillaceae bacterium (assembly GCA_937927415.1). Lineage (GTDB taxonomy): Bacteria > Pseudomonadota > Alphaproteobacteria > Azospirillales > Azospirillaceae > Azospirillum. The sequence goes on along the minus strand of CALBDS010000032.1, from coordinate 2,296 downwards.
CATTCCAGCACGTCGCGGGGGTTGGGGGCGAACTGAAGCTGCAACAGCTTCTGCCACATCTCTTCCTGCGCCCCGCGCAGATAGATGATGTCGTCGGCCTTCATCCCCGGCAGGCTGATGAGCGCCCGGCGGAAGGCAAGGATGGTGTTGATGGTGTCCACCGCCCGCCCGCCGTGGCCGATCAGGTTGCCCAGATAGACCAGCCGGTCGCCGGGGCGGAAATAGCGCCAGATGGTCTGATGCACCGCCGACAGCCGGTCGAGGTCGGCATGGACCGCCGCCACCGCCCAGATGTGGCGGACGGGACCGAGGTCGGCGAATTTCCGGGCGTCGTGGGATGGGGAAGCGGTCATCGGGCCTGAACGGGGAAAGCGGGCAGGGCGCGGGTCACACGCACAGGGAGCGGCCGGAGTGTAAAGAGGTGTGCCCCGCAGCGAAAGGCGAATCGTCGTCCGCCCGCGGCCCGCACGCGGATCCCCGTCTCTCCACCCCCGGTCATCGGGTCGTCCGCGGTGCGGTGCGGCGTGGGGCCGGAACGGGGGCGGGGGCGGCAGGAGCCGGGGCCGCCTCGTCCCCCATGGGCATATCGGCACCGTAGCGGACCACCCGGTTCCGCCCCGAATGCTTGGCGTGGTACAGCGCCTTGTCGGCACGGATGATCATCTCGTCCACGCTCACGCCCGGCTGCGTCTCCACGATGCCGAACGACGAGGTGATGCCGATGACCCGCCCGTCGGGCAGGGGGATGGGGGTGTCCATCAGGTCGGCGCGCAGCCGGTCGATGACCCGGAAGCCTTCGTCCAGGGTGGTTTCCTTCAGGCAGACGATGAATTCCTCGCCGCCCATGCGGAACGCCTCGTCAAAGCTGCGGATGCCGCGGCTGATGACGGCGGCGAACAGCGACAGCACCCGGTCGCCGATGTCGTGGCCATAGGTGTCGTTGACCGATTTGAACTTGTCGATGTCGCTCAGCACCAGACAGAAGGGGCTGCCGGACCGCAGGAAGCGGTTCATTTCCCGCTCCAGCGCCTCCTGCATCCCGCGGCGGGACCGCAGGCCGGTCAGCGGGTCGAGCGCCGACGCCGCGGCACCAAAGGCGCGCTCCACCCGCCGCAGCAGGGTGACGAACTCCTCGAACCGGCCCATGACGGATTCATACTCGTCCTCGTCGGGCGGCTCGCCGCCGGCGGCCTTCATCAGCAAAAGCTTGGCCTGGCGGTGCATCTGCTCGTGAACGGTGGCGAGCTTTTCCACCGCCGGCTGGTGGGCCAGATCGTCACGGCGGGCGGCGGCGCACCAGGCGGCGAACGACGCCGGGGCCGACATGCTCTCACCCCCCTGGCCTTCGCGGTAGAAAGCGGCGCGGTGCCACTGGCCGATCCACCGCAGATGCTCGTCGAGCACCATGCCCAGCCCCTCGGCGGGGGACAGGGCGGGCGGCTGGGGGGGACGTTTGGGATCACTCATCGGGACTACAGGCGGTTACGGCCTTCATGACTCTCGAGGAGGGATGCTACACCGCCCGGCCGGCAAGAACCAGCAGAGCGGCGGCAGCACCCCCGGCAATCATCGCCCGTCCTCCCCCCGTCCGGGCACCCCGGCGCCCGGGGGTACCGGGTGACGGAGGCAGCCAGCGCCCACCCGTCGCGGCCCCCGCCTCAGCGGGCCGCCCTGCCGGCCAGACGCTCGACCAGTTCCCGCGTCTCCCGCAAGCGGGCCGCATAATAGGCGGCATCGAAATGCCCCGCGTCTTGGAAGGTTGCGTGGGCTTGCTCGATCTGCGCCAAAGCCCGCCGGGCGGTGTCGGCGTCGTGCCGCCGTTCGGCAAGGCTTGCCAACGCAACGCCCTGGTTTCCAAGACTCATCGCCCAGTCGAGCGGCGTGCGGGCGCGGGTCCGCTCCTCCAGGGCGGCGCGGTAGGCGGCGACGGCCTCCTCCAGACGGACCGTACCGGACTCACGCTCCCCGAGCGTCTGTAGCGCGTTGCCGAGGTTGTTCTGGGTCGTCGCCCATTGGAGCGGCGTGCGCTCGCGGGTGTATTCCTCCAGAGCGGCGCGGTAGGCGGCGACGGCCTCCTCCAGACGGACCGTACCGGACTCGCGCTCCCCGAGCGTCTGTAGCGCGGTGCCGAGGTTGTTCTGGGTCATCGCCCAGTCGAGCGGCGTGCGCTCGCGGGTGCATTCTTCCAGGGCGGCGCGGAAGGCAGCGACAGCCTCCTCCAGACGGACGGTACCGGACTCACGCTCCCCGAGCGTCTGTAGCGCGGTGCCGAGGTTGTTCTGGGTCATCGCCCAGT
>CALBDS010000031.1 GCA_937927415.1 uncultured Rhodospirillaceae bacterium | reverse complement strand
GCCAGGGCGACGGCGTCATCAAGATCGAGATGCACTTCCTGCCCGACGTCTACGTTACCTGCGACGTCTGCCACGGCAAACGCTACAACCGCGAAACCCTGGAAATCCTCTACCGCGACAAGAGCATCGCCGACGTGCTCGACATGACCGTGGAAGAGGGCAAGGAGTTCTTCAAGGCCGTTCCCTCCATCCGCGACAAGCTGGAAACCCTGGAACGGGTCGGGCTGGGCTACATCCACATCGGGCAGGCGGCCACCACGCTGTCGGGCGGCGAGGCCCAGCGCGTCAAGCTGTCCAAGGAACTGAGCCGCCGGGCCACCGGACGGACGCTCTATATTCTGGACGAACCCACCACCGGCCTGCACTTCGCCGACGTGGAAAAGCTGTTGGAGGTGCTGCACGCCCTGGTGGACCAGGGGAACACCGTGCTGGTGATCGAACACAATCTGGAGGTCATCAAGACCGCCGACTGGATCATCGACCTCGGCCCCGAGGGCGGCACCGGCGGCGGCGAGATCGTTGCCGCCGGCACCCCGGAAGAGGTGGCGAAGGTGGCGCGCAGCTACACCGGACGGTATCTCGCCCCCTACCTCGAAAGCGCCCGGACGGCACGCAAACGGGCGTGAGAGAAACAACCCTCCCCACGGCAGCGTTTCCGCCCCATCGGAAATCTGCCAAGGGAGAGCGGCGCGATGAAAGCGCATCATCTGACGGGTATTGTCCTGGCGCTTGGGACGGGTCTGGTGCTGGCGGCCTGCGGGTCCGATGAGACCACCGCCAGCCGCCGCACCTCGACCACCACCACCACGACCACCACCACGCCGGGGTATGGCGCCTCGCCGGGGTACGGCACCACCATCGTGCCTCCGGCGCCGTCGGGGTCGTCCACCACCACCATCGAGCGCAATACCACAACGTCCGAGTGACGGGGACGGGCCGGAGGGCGCCGCCCTCCGGACCACCCGGCAAGGGCGGCGGCCCTTGCATCCCATTTGAGGCATCCCGTTTGAATGTTTGACGTATAACGTCGGGCGTTATATCGTTGCCGGATGATTATCAGCTTCCGGGACAAGGATACCGAGGCATTATACCGCGACGGCGCCGTCAAACGGTTCGCTGCCATTGCCAAGGTCGCCGTTCGCAAGCTTGACATGATTGCTGCGGCCAAAGCCCTGGATGATCTGCGTGTTCCGCCGGGCAACCGGCTGGAAACACTGCGGGGCGACCGGGCCGGGCAACACAGCATCCGCATCAACGATCAATGGCGCATCTGCTTCCGTTGGGAAGACGGCGCCGCCCATGATGTGGAAATTGTCGATTATCACTGACCACTCTGGGGTGGAGGGAAACATGCGTATCAAGACCCATCCGGGAGAGGTGCTTCGGGAAGAATTCATGGTTCCCCTCTCCCTGTCCGCCAACACCCTTGCCATCGCTTTGCGTGTACCGGCGACCCGGATCGGGGAGATTGTCAACGAACGCCGCTCCATCACCGCCGACACCGCCCTGCGCCTGGCGCGGTACTTTGGCACCACCCCGGAGTTCTGGCTGAATCTGCAACAGGCTTATGACCTGTCCGTCGTCGCGGCTGAACGCGGCGATGAAATCGAGCGGGACATCCAGCCACGGGCCGCATGACCGGGGACCAGCGTCTCGTCATCATAGGGGATCCATGGGCGGCCCCCTTCCCCGGTTGACCCCGGCCCCGCGCCGCGCCATTGTCGCGGCATGTCCGAGATTCGTCCTGTTCATGTCATCGGCGGTGGGCTGGCCGGCAGCGAAGCGGCTTGGCAGCTCGCAACGGCCGGTGTCCCCGTCATCCTTCACGAAATGCGCCCCGTGCGCAGCACCGAGGCGCACCAGACCGACTCTCTGGCCGAGCTGGTGTGCTCCAACTCGCTCCGCTCCGACGATGCGGACTACAACGCCGTCGGCCTGCTGCACGCGGAGATGCGCCGCACCGGCTCGCTGATCCTGTCGTGTGCCGATGCGCACAAGGTGCCCGCCGGCGGCGCGCTGGCGGTGGACCGCGACGGCTTTGCCCAGGCCGTCACCCAGGCCCTAGCCCAGCACCCGCTGGTCACCCTGGTTCGTGAAGAGGTGCCGGCCATCCCGCCCGAGGAGTGGGACAGCGTGATCGTTGCCACCGGCCCGCTCACCTCCCCCACCCTGGCGGATGCCGTGCGGGATCTGACGGGGGAGGCGTCGCTGTCGTTCTTCGACGCCATCGCCCCCATCGTCTATATCGACAGCGTGGACATGTCCAAGGCGTGGTTCCAGTCCCGCTACGACAAGCCCGGCCCCGGCGGCACCGGCAAGGATTACATCAACTGCGGTTTCGACAAGATCCCGTACAACGACTTCATCGACGCCCTGCTGGCCGCCGAAAAGGTGGACTTCAAGGAGTGGGAGAAGAACACCCCCTATTTCGAAGGCTGCCTGCCCATCGAGGTGATGGCCGAGCGCGGGCGCGACACCCTGCGTTACGGCCCCATGAAGCCGGTCGGGCTGACCAATCCCCATGACGGGCGGCGCCCCTATGCCGTGGTGCAGTTGCGCCAGGACAATGCGCTGGGCACCCTCTACAACCTCGTCGGCTTCCAGACCAAGCTGCGTCACGCCGAACAGCTTCGGGTGTTCCGCATGATCCCCGGCCTGGAAAACGCCGAGTTCGCCCGGCTGGGCGGCCTGCACCGCAACACCTTCCTCAACAGCCCGCGGCTGCTGGACGGCGCGTTGCGGCTGAAGGTCCTGCCCCGCCTGCGCTTTGCCGGTCAGATCACCGGCTGCGAGGGCTATGTGGAAAGTGCCGCCGTCGGTCTGCTGGCCGGGCGTTTCGCCGCCGCGGATCGTCTGGGCCGGGCCACCACGCCCCCGCCCGCCACCACCGCCCTGGGCGCCATCCTGTCCCACATCACCGGCGGGGCGATGGCCGACACCTATCAGCCGATGAACGTCAACTTCGGCCTGTTCCCCCCGATCGACGACGCGATCCGCGGCAAGGAACGCAAACTGGCCTACACCCGCCGCGCCACCGCCGACCTGACCACCTGGCTGAACTCATAAAGGCGGGATCCAAGGGCCATCCGGCCCTTGGCTGGGGAAGCGCGAAGGGGCAGGATGCCCCTTCGCTTCAGTACCGCCCGACGAACGCCGCCCACGCCAGCCGCACATGCCGGAAGGGGTTGGGCATGTGCAGCCGCGCGGCGAACACATCGTTCCCCTCCCGCCGCAAGACTCCCAGATGGATCGAGGCCAGCACCGCCGGCAACAGCGCCGGCAGCGCCTCCTTCGGCACGCCCCGGCGGGCGGCGCGGGCCTGATCCAAATGCCTGCGTGCGGCACCGGCGACCTCCGCCACCACCGGGCGCAAGGCCGGGGTGGGCTTGAAATCCAGAATCTCGCGCGCGGTTGCCCCATGGGCGCCCATCCGGTCGGCGGGCAGCATGGTCCGCCCCTGGCGCGCGTGGAACGGCACCGCCCGCAGCAATCCGGCCAGCGCATAGCCGGTGGCGGCCCGCCGCCCGGCCTCCTGCGCCGCCGCATCGCGCACGCCCAACACCTCCAGCGCCAGTTGGGCCAGCGGGGCGGCCGTGGCCTCGGCATAACGTTCCAGAGCGTCCAGGGTGGCCGGCGGCTCGTCGTCGAGGTCGGCGTCCCGCGCCTCGATCAGGGCGTCGAAGGCCTCGCGGCTCAGCCCGTGGGCGGTGACGGCCTCATGCAGCGCCCGAACCACCCCATGCTCGGGCATAGCACCTTCGCCATAGAGGGCGGCCACGGCGTCGCGCCACCATTGCAGGCGGATCTGCCCCAGCAGCGGTTCACTCACCACCTCACGGGTTTTTGCCACCTCCACATTGAAGGCATAGAGGGCGAACAGTGCCTCCCTCCGATCGGCGGGGGCGAAAAGGGCGGTGAGAAAACGGTCGTTGTCGTATTTCCTCACCTCCTGTCCGCAATAAGACAGGGCGGGAGCGTCTTTGACCATCGGCAATCCGGTCGGAAAAAAGGGGGTTCAGACGTGCGGAGAGACGGGAAATCCGCACACGCGGCTTATATTAAGACTCAAGGGCCGCAGTGCCAGCCCATTGCAGCGTCAACGAGCAGGCTCCCACCCCATGGCCGATTTCAACATCGCCCCGCCGACCACCGTAAAGCCCGGTCCCTTTGCCCGCAAGTCGGCGGATGAGGAGAATTTCCCCGTCGCCTCCCGCCTGCTTCCGCGGCATCTGCGACCCCACATCATGGCCTTCTACCGCTTTGTCCGGCTGGCCGACGACATCGCCGACGATCCCGATCTGGAACCGGAAAGCAAGCTGGCCTATCTCGATTCCCTGGAAAAATCCCTGGGCAGCGGACAGGCCAAGCACCCCTATCTGCGCCCGGCGCTGGATTTGCGGCAGAGCCTGATCGCCACCGGCATTTCCGACCGCCACGCGCGTCAGGTGCTGCGGGCGTTCCGCCGCGATTCGGCGGGGGCACGCTGCCAGACCTGGAGCGACCTGATCCTCTATTGCCGTTTTTCCGCCAACCCCGTGGGCCGCTACCTGCTGGAGCTTCACGGCGAAGGGGGCGAAGCCGGCCCGGCGGCGGACGCGCTGTCGTCGGCGCTGCAGGTGCTCAACCATGTGCAGGACGCCCGCGACGACTGGGTGACGCTGGGCCGCTGCTACATCCCGCAGTCGTGGTTCGACGAGGCGGGCGTCAGCATCGAGCGGCTGGTGGAAACCAGCAGCGACCCCAAGATGCGCGCCCTGTTCGACCGGGTTCTGGACAATGTGGACCGGCTGCTGGAACGGGCCGCCGGCCTGCCCGGCCTGATCCGCCATCCCAACCTGCGGATGGAGGCGGCGGTGATCCTCAGCCTTGCCCACGCCCTGTCCCGGCGCCTGCGCACCCGCGACCCGCTGCGGGCACGGGTCACTCTGCCGCTGCATCAGAAGCTGTTCGCCACGGTCAGAGGTATCGCCCAAGGGCTGCGCACGCGTTAAGATCACGGGATCATGGCCCACCCCCTGATCCCCCCATCCGGCCTTTCCGGCCCTCTTGCCGCCCCGGCCCCCAGCGCCGGGGCGTCGGGCAGCACGTTCTACTGGCCGATGCTGCTGCTGCCGCGGTCCAAGCGGGCGGCGATGTTCGCCATCTACGCCTATTGCCGGCGGCTGGACGACATCGCCGATACCCCCGGTGACCCGATGGACAAGCGCCGGGATCTGGACCAGTGGCGCCGGGACATCCACGGCCTGTATGTGGGCGATGCCCCCACCAGCCCGATGCTGGCGGCGCTGAAGGGTGCCATCGAGCGTTACGGCCTGCCGCGGGCGGAATTCGACGCGCTGATCGACGGCATGGCCATGGACCTGCCCACCGCCGCCGGGGATGCGGGGATGCGCGCCCCGGCGCTGTCCACCCTGCGGCTCTATTGCCGGCGGGTGGCGGGGGCGGTGGGACATCTGGCGATCCGGGTTTTCGACCGCGCCGATTCCGACACCGAAATCTTCGCCACCTCCTTGGGCGAGGCGCTGCAACTCACCAACATCCTGCGCGATCTGGACGAGGACGCCGCCATGGGACGCCTCTACCTGCCGCGGGAGATGCTGGACGCCGCGGGCATCCGCGCGTCGGACCCGGCGACGGTGCTGGCCCACCCCAACCTGGGAGCGGCCTGCACCACGCTTGCCAAACGGGCGGAGGGATGTTTCGGGGCGGCGGAACGGGCGTTGCTGCGCTGCCGCCAGGGGCGGCTGTGGGCGGCGGTGGCGATGATGATCCTGTATCGCCGTCTGCTGGCCCGGCTGGTGACCCGCGGCTGGACCGACCGGGGCCGTGGTGTGCGCATCGGCAAGCGGGAAGCGGCGTGGGTGACCATCCGCTGCTGCCTCGGCCACCCGCCGGCCCGCTGAATGCGGCCTGTGCGGTCCGTCATCGTCGCCGGGGCCGGTCTGGCGGGGTTGTCCTGCGCCCTGCGGCTGGCGGCGGCGGGGATCACTGTCACGGTGTTCGAGGCCGCAGCACAGGCGGGCGGGCGCGCCCGCTCCTTCCACGATCCCCATCTGGACCGCACCCTCGACAACGGCAGCCATCTGGCGCTGAGCGGCAACCGTGCCCTGCTGGACCATCTGCGGCTGTGCGGGGCGGAAGACCGGATGCGGGCGGTGCGTCCGGCCTGTTTCCCCTTTTTCGACCGGCGGGACGGCGCCCGCTGGGCGCTGCGGCCCGGCGGGCTGTGGTTTCTCGATCCCCGTCGGCGGGTGCCGGGGGCCGGGGCGTGGGCGCATCTGGCCGCCCTACGGCTGCTGGCCGCCACCCCCGCCGCCACCGTGGCCGACGTGCTGCCGCCGGACGGACCGCTGTTCGCCCGCCTGTGGGAGCCGCTGGCGGTGTCGGTGCTGAACGGCCCGCCGGACCGCGTGCCCGCCCGGCTGCTGGGGGCCGTGCTGCGCCTGACCCTGCTGCGGGGGGAACGCGCCTGCCGCCCGCTGCTGCCGGTCAAGGGCCTGTCCCACGCGCTGATCGAACCGGCCCTGGCCCGGCTGGCCGGTTGGGGCGTGCCGGTGCGGTGCGGTGCGCGGGTGGAGTCGCTGGTGCGCGACGGTGGCCGGGTGACCGGCGTGCGGGTGGCGGGCGCGGCGGTGTCCGCCGACGCCGTGGTGTTGGCGCTGCCGCCATGGGCCGTCGCCCGTCTTCTGCCCGGCACGGCGGTGCCGCCGCCGGGGGCACCCATCGTCAACGTTCATCTGCGGCTGCCGCCGGGTGTCGCCCTGCCCGCCGAAGCGCCGCTTTTGGGGATGATCGGTGGCACGGCGGAATGGCTGTTCCAGCGCGGCGATGTGCTGTCGGCCACCGTCAGCAACGCAGCCCCCCTTACCCATGACGCCGCCGGGACCATCGCCGCCCGCGTGTGGGCGGATGCGGGGGCGGCATTGGGAACCACGGCCCCCCTGCCGCTGTTCCGGGTGGTGAAGGAACGGCGGGCCACCTTTGCCCAGACCCCCGCGCACGAGTCGCTGCGGCCGGGGCCGCACGGACCGTTCGCTGGGCTGACGATTGCCGGCGACTGGACCGCCACCGGCCTGCCCGCCACGATGGAGGGTGCCATTGTGTCCGGCAACCGGGCGGCCCAGGCCATAATCGATCCTGGCAAGTAGAGAAAACAGCCAAGGTTGCGATTTCCCCCCTTTCCTTCGCCGGGGTCAGGACATATTTCACCCACGGGGGCGCTCCGGCGCCCACCCAAGTGTGTCCAAACAGGCTAATCAAACTCGAACAAGGGATAGGACTGATGGCGTTCGAACTTCCGCCGCTCCCCTACGGCTATGACGCTCTGGAACCCGTGATGTCGGCGCAGACCCTGCATCTGCACCACGACAAGCATCACCAGACCTACGTCACCAACCTGAACAACCTGACCAAGGACACCCCGCTCGCTGATGCGTCGCTGGAAGACATCATCAAGCAGACCGTCGGTGACGCTTCCAAGGTCGGCCTGTTCAACAACGCCGGCCAGGTGTGGAACCACACCTTCTACTGGAACTGTATGAAGCAGAACGGCGGCGGGGCGATGCCGGCCGATCTGGAAAAGCGCATCGTCGCCGATTTCGGCAGCGTCGAAAAGTTCCGGGAAGAATTCACCCAGGCCGCCCTGACCCAGTTCGGCTCCGGCTGGGCGTGGCTCTATGTGGACGGCGGCAAGCTGAAGGTCGGCAAGACCGCCAACGCCGACAGCCCGCTGGCCCACGGCCACACCCCGCTGCTGACGGTGGACGTGTGGGAACACGCCTATTACGTCGATTTCCAGAACCGCCGCCCCGACTTCGTCAAGGCGTTCCTGGACAGCCTCGTCAACTGGGACTTCGTTGCCGAACAGCTCGCCAAGGCCTGAGCCTGAGCCGTCCGCCGACACGGCAAAACCCCCGCCGGATGCCCGTCCGGCGGGGGTTTTTCGTTATGCCCGTCAGGACACGATAGCGTCACAACCTCGCCGCTGATCGATGGCTCCCAACCACAGCCGCATGACGCTGATTTCGCCTTCCGTCTGGTAAGAGCTTTTTTCCAGCCTTGTAAGCCGGGCGTCCAGCATAGCCAGCAGTTCCCCGTGCCGTTGCTGGGTTGCCAGAATGCGATTGAGCTTAATGAGGGCTTCGTCGTCACAGTTGGGCATCGGTGCCTCCATAAGGAACGCAACGATGATATGGCGGAGTCCAAAAGCATGCCATTGCACTTTTTTGCGCATGACGGGAAGCTCCCAAACGCAGCGGGGGCGCCCCGGCTTTGATGCCCGGACGCCCCCGTCAGCAAAACGTGCCCGCCTGCCTTACGCCGCGGCCTTCTGCTTGCGCAGGATCGACAGGATGTCGGCGGCGGCCTTGGGGATGTTGGTGCCGGGGCCGTAGATGGCGGCGGCACCGGCCTTGTAGAGGTAATCATAGTCCTGGGGCGGAATGACGCCGCCGCACACAACGATGATGTCGCCGGCCCCCTGCTTCTTCAACTCGTCGATGAGCTGCGGCACCAGGGTCTTGTGGCCGGCGGCCTGCGACGACACGCCGATCACATGCACGTCGTTTTCGATGGCCTGACGGGCGGCTTCGTCCGGGGTCTGGAACAGCGGCCCGATGTCCACGTCGAAACCGATGTCGGCGAAGGAGGTGGCGATCACCTTCGCACCGCGGTCGTGACCGTCCTGGCCCATCTTCACCACCAGGATGCGCGGGCGGCGGCCCTCTTCCTCGGCAAAGGCGTCGATGTCCTTCTGGATGGCCTTGAAGCCCTCATCCCCCTCGTACGCCGCACCATAGACGCCCGACACCGAGCGGATCTGAGCAACGTGGCGGGAAAACACCGTTTCCAGCGCGTCGGAGATTTCGCCGATGGTGGCGCGGGCGCGGGTGGCATCCACCGCCAGCCCCAGCAGGTTGCCGGACTTCTCGGCGGCGGCCTTGGTCAGGGCGTCCAGGGCGGCGCGGCACTTGGCCTCGTCGCGGGTGGCGCGGATCTGCTTCAGCCGGGCGATCTGGGCTTCGCGGACGGCGGTGTTGTCGATGTCCAGCACATCGACCTGTTCCGGCTGCTCCACCTTGTACTTGTTGACGCCGACGATGACTTCCTCGCCGCGGTCGATGGCGGCCTGCCGGCGGGCGGCGGCTTCCTCGATCAGCAGCTTGGGCATGCCGGAATCCACGGCCTTGGTCATGCCGCCCAGTTCCTCGACCTTCTTGATGAGGTCCAGCGCCTGGGTGGCCAGGCTGTGGGTCAGGTGTTCGATGTAGTAGGAGCCGCCCAGCGGATCGACCACCTTGGTGATGCCCGACTCTTCGGCGATGATGAGCTGGGTGTTGCGGGCGATGCGGGCGGAAAACGCGGTGGGCAGGCCCAGCGCCTCGTCCAGCGCGTTGGTGTGCAGCGACTGGGTGCCGCCCAGCACCGCGGCCATCGCCTCGATGGTGGTGCGGATGACGTTGTTGTGCGGATCCTGTTCCGTCAGCGACACGCCCGAGGTCTGGCAGTGGGTGCGCAGCGCCAGCGAACGCGCGTCCTTGGGCTGGAAGTTCTTTTCCATCAGGCTCGACCACAGCAGGCGCGCGGCGCGCAGCTTGGCGATTTCCATGAAGAAATTCATGCCGATGGAGAAGAAGAACGACAGGCGCGGCGCGAACTTATCGACCGGCAGCCCCTTGGACAGCGCGGCGCGCACGTATTCCAGGCCGTCGGCAATGGTGAAGGCCAGTTCCTGCACCGCCGTGGCGCCGGCTTCCTGCATGTGGTAGCCGGAGATGGAGATCGAGTTGAACTTCGGCATGTTCAGTGCCGTGTACTCGATGATGTCCGCAATGATCCGCATCGAGGGTTCGGGCGGATAGATGTAGGTGTTGCGGACCATGAACTCCTTCAGAATGTCGTTCTGAATGGTGCCCGACAGCTTGTCCTGAGAGACGCCCTGTTCTTCGGCCGCGACGATGTAACCGGCCAGGATCGGCAGCACAGCGCCGTTCATGGTCATCGACACCGACATCTTGTCGAGCGGGATGCCGTCGAAGAGGATCTTCATGTCCTCAACGCTGTCGATGGCGACACCGGCCTTGCCCACGTCGCCGACCACGCGCGGGTGGTCGCTGTCGTAGCCGCGGTGGGTGGCAAGGTCGAAGGCCACCGACAGGCCCATCTGACCGGCCTTCAGGTTCGCCTTGTAGAAGCGGTTCGACTCTTCCGCGGTGGAGAAGCCGGCGTACTGGCGGATGGTCCAGGGCTTGACCGCGTACATGGTGGCGCGGGGGCCGCGGGTAAACGGCGCAAAGCCCGGCAGCGTGTCCAGCTCCAGGCTTTCCAGATCGGCGGCGGTGTAGAGCGCCTTGACGTCGATCCCTTCCGGCGTGTGCCAGACCAGATCCTGAAGCGAGCCTTTGGCCCCGATATCCTTGGCCGCGAGGGCTTCCCAGTCCGCGATCGTCTTCTTCGGGAAGTCGGTCATGACACCTCTCCTTGAACGTCCGCCGCCGGCCAGGATACGGCACCGGCGGTCAAGCCTGTCGCAAATATATCGTCACATTATCGGGGTCAGGAAGCGGTGCTGCGCCCCACGCCCCACCACGCGGCCTGCATGATGGCAGCACCCAGTGCGGTTTTCAGCACCGTTGCGGCCAGAAAAGGCACCAGCCCCACCGCCACCGCCTTATCCGGGCCGAACAGGGTGGACAGCCACGCCACACCCGCCGCCAGGATGACCCCGTGGCCGAGGAACATGGCCGACAGGGCCTTCAGCGGCGAACGGTCCCAACCGCGTTCGGCCAGCCAGCCGGTGAGGAAGGCCGAAGCCACGAACCCCACCAGATAGCCCGCCGTCGGCCCCGCCATATAGGCCGGACCGGCGCCCGATCCGGCGAAGACCGGCAAACCCGCCAGACCTTCGGCCAGATAGAGCAAAACCGCCGCCACCCCCAGCCGGCTGCCATAGGCCATGCCCAGCAGCAGCACGACCATGCTCTGCATGGTCATGGGCACCGGCCAGAACGGCACCTGGACCTTGGCCGAGGCGACGAGCAGCAGGCTGCCCAGCACCACCGCCGCGGCCGTGGCAACCACCCCGCCCCGCGGGCGCAGCGTGGTCAGCAGCGGCGGCGTGGCGGTGGCGGCGGTTTCTTGCACCATAGGAAGCGTCCCAATCCTTTGATGAACCGGCGGCCCTCATTTAAAGGCCGGGGCCGCCTGATCCGTTCGTTTTTTCTGCGGCGTGCCGTGACCGGCGTCCGCTTGAGGCTTTTTGTCAGGCTTTACGCGAACTCGATGATCTTCTGGTCCACCGCCAGGCTGGAACCGGCCTGGGCGTGGATCTTGCCGACGGTCCCGTCCTGCACGGCGCGCAGGATGTTTTCCATCTTCATGGCCTCGACCACCGCCAGCACCTCGCCGGCCTTCACCTCCTGGCCTTCGGTCACCGCGACCGACACCAGCAGGCCCGGCATGGGCGACAGCAGGAACTTGGACATGTCCGGCGGCGCCTTGAACGGCATCAGGGCGTCCAGTTCCGCCGCCCGCGGCGTCAGGACCTTCACATTGGCCTGAGAGCCGGAGTGGAACAGGCGGTAGCCGATGCCGTGGCGGTCGATCTGCACGCAGACCGGACGCCCGTCGATGGTGCCGCGGAACAGGGGCTGGCCGATCTGCCAGTCGCTCCACACCTGATGGACCTTGCCGGCGATCTCCACGCCATAGCCGACGCGCTGCGGGCAATCGGCCAGCGGGTGCAGATGGACCGGGTGGGCGTTGCCTTCCACCACCACCACCCAGTCGCTGCGGACGGTGGTCGGGGCCGCCGGGATCTTGCCGCTGATCTGGATGTCGCGGTCGTTGAGCACCCGGTGGGCCACCGCCGCCACCGACACCAGCACCGCCGGATCATCGGGCGGCAGGTCGGCGGCATGGAAGCCCTTGGGATACTCTTCGGCGATGAAGTTGGTGGTCAGACGGCCATCGACGAACCGCTGGTTCGCCATCAGCGACGCCAGGAACGGAATGTTGTGGCTGACGCCGCGGATGTAATACTGGTCCAGCGCCTCCCGCATCCGCGCGATGGCGGCGTCGCGGGTCGAACCCCAGGTGCACAGCTTGGCGATCATGGGGTCGTAGTACATGGAGATTTCGCCGCCGTCGTACACGCCGGTATCGACGCGCACATGGGGATCGGCTTCCGGCGGCTGATAGTGGGTCAGACGGCCGGTGGACGGCAGGAAGTTGCGGAACGGATCCTCGGCGTAGACGCGGGCTTCGAGCGCCCAGCCATGCAGGCGCACGTCTTCCTGTTTGATGGTCAGCTTCTCGCCGTTGGCGATGCGGATCATCAGTTCCACCAGATCGAGGCCGGTGATGAGTTCGGTCACCGGATGTTCCACCTGAAGACGGGTGTTCATCTCCAGGAAGTAGAAGTTGCGGTCGGCGTCCACGATGAACTCGACCGTGCCGGCGGACTTGTACTGCACCGCGTTGGCCAGCGCACAGGCCTGCTCGCCCATGGCCTTGCGGGTGGCCTCGTCCAGGAACGGCGACGGGGCTTCCTCGATCACCTTCTGGTGACGACGCTGGATCGAGCATTCACGCTCGCCCAGATAGAGCGTGTTGCCCTGGCCGTCGGCGATGACCTGGATTTCGATGTGGCGCGGCTGCTGGATGTACTTCTCGACGAACACCCGGTCGTCGGCGAAGCTGTTGCGGGCCTCGTTCTGGGCCGAGATGAAGCCTTCGCGGGCTTCCTCGTCGTTCCAGGCCACGCGCATGCCCTTGCCGCCGCCGCCGGCCGACGCCTTGATCATCACCGGATAGCCGATGTCGCGGGCGATCTTCACCGCCTCGTCACCGTCGGCGATGACGCCGAGGTAGCCGGGAACGGTGGACACGCCGGCTTCCTTGGCCAGCTTCTTGGATTCGATCTTGTCGCCCATGGCCTGGATGGCGTGGGCGTCGGGACCGATGAAGGTGATGCCTTCCTTGGCCAGGGCTTCCTGGAAGTCGCGCTTTTCCGACAGGAAGCCGTAGCCGGGATGGACGGCCTGGGCGCCGGTCTTCTTGCACGCATCGACGATGCGGTCGATCAGCAGGTAGCTCTGGGCGGACGGGGCGGCACCGATGTGCACGGCCTCGTCGGCCATTTCCACGTGCAGCGCGTTGCGGTCGGCGTCGGAGTAGACGGCAACCGTCTTGATGCCCATGCGGCGCGCCGTCTTGATGACGCGGCAGGCGATTTCGCCACGGTTGGCAATCAGGATCTTGGAAAACATGGTTCGCCAGCCTTCAGAGCGGGATGTTGTCGTGCTTGCGCCAGGGGTTTTCCAGCGACTTGTTCTTCAGCATCGCCAGCGCCTGGCAGATGCGGCGGCGGGTGCCGTGGGGCATGACCACATCGTCCAGATACCCGCGCGATGCCGCCACGAAGGGGTTGGCGAACTTGCGGCGGTATTCCTCGGTGCGCGCCTCGATGGCGGCGGTGTCGCCGATGTCGGAGCGGAAGATGATCTCCACCGCACCCTTCGGCCCCATCACCGCGATTTCCGCCGACGGCCAGGCATAGTTCATGTCGCCGCGCAGATGCTTGGACGACATCACGTCGTACGCACCGCCATAGGCCTTGCGGGTGATGAGCGTCACCTTCGGCACCGTGGCTTCGGCATAGGCGAACAGCAGCTTCGCACCGTGCTTGATGATCCCGCCGTATTCCTGCGCGGTGCCGGGCATGAAGCCGGGGACGTCCACGAAGGTCACGATCGGAATGTTGTAGCAGTCGCAGAACCGCACGAAGCGCGCGGCCTTGATCGAGCTGTCGATGTCCAGGCAGCCGGCGAGCACCAGCGGCTGGTTGGCGACGAAGCCCACGGTCTGGCCGTTCATGCGGCCGAAGCCGGTGATGATGTTCTTGGCGTGCTCGGCCTGAAGCTCGAAGAAGTCCCCTTCGTCCACGACCTTCAGGATCAGCTCCTTCATGTCATAGGGCTTGTTGGGGTTGTCGGGCACCAGGGTGTCGAGGGAGAAGTCCTCGCGGTTCCAGGCGTCCACCACCGGGCGCTCCGGCGCCTTCTCGCGGTTGGACGAGGGCAGGAAATCCATGAAACGACGGATCTGCAGGATCGCTTCCACGTCGTTTTCAAAGGCCAGATCGGCCACCGACGACTTGGTGGTGTGGGTGATGGCGCCACCCAGCTCTTCGGCGGTCACCACCTCGTGCGTCACCGTCTTCACCACGTCGGGGCCGGTGACGAACATATAGGAGCTGTCCTTCACCATGAAGATGAAGTCGGTCATGGCCGGCGAATACACCGCACCACCGGCGCACGGTCCCATGATGAGCGAGATCTGCGGGATGACGCCCGACGCCAGGACGTTGCGCTGGAACACCTCGGCATAGCCACCCAGCGACGCCACACCTTCCTGGATGCGCGCGCCGCCGGAATCGTTGAGGCCGATGACGGGAGCGCCGACCTTCATCGCCATGTCCATGATCTTACAGATCTTTTCGGCATGGGATTCCGACAGGGAGCCGCCGAAGACGGTGAAGTCCTGGCTGAAGACGAAGACGAGGCGCCCGTTGATGGTGCCGTGGCCGGTGACCACGCCGTCGCCGGGAACCTTCTGTTCCTCCATCCCGAAATCGATGCAGCGGTGTTCGACGAACATGTCGAATTCTTCGAACGACCCTTCGTCCAGGAGCAGTTGGATGCGCTCGCGCGCCGTCAGCTTGCCCTTCTTGTGCTGGCTGGCGATGCGCTTCTCACCGCCCCCCAGCCGCGCACCTTTGCGCATCGAATCCAACTTGGCGAGAATCTCTTGCATCAGGCGTATCCCACGATGACCGGCCATCCCACGCAGCACTGTAAGCCGCAGCGGATGTTACCTTCAGACGGCCCGAATTATTCACAAAGTTAGAATGTGGGCAATTGCGCCGGGGGGTAAGAGGGGCAAAATCGTGCGAACTTGCAAATAGCTTTGCCAACACAGGGGTTGATTTGCAACAGTTGCAAACCCTATCGCTCCCGATATCGCTTCCGATACCCTTCCCAGCCCGCCGGCCCGATGCAAAAGAAACTCTTTCTCGGCTACAAGCTCCGCCGTTTGCGCGAACAGCGCGGCCTGACCCAGGCCGCCCTGGCCAAGACGCTGGAGTTGTCGCCCAGCTACCTCAACCAGTTGGAAAACAACCAGCGCCCGCTGACCCTGGCCGTCCTCCTCAAGGTCAGCGCCGTGTTCGAGGTGGAGCTGACCAACTTCATCGAGGATGACGAAGCCCGGCTGGTGTCGGACCTGCGCGAAGCCCTGGCCGATCCCATGTTCGCCGGGGCACCGCTGGGCATGGCGGAATTGCGCGGGGTGGTGGGCGCCTCGCCCGAACTGGCCCGCCGGGTGCTGGCGTTGCATCAGGCGTACCAGAAGCTCCATGAACGGGTCCAGTCCCTAGCCGACAGCCTGTCGAGCCAGGAGCGCAGCGGCGACCCG
Source organism: uncultured Rhodospirillaceae bacterium (assembly GCA_937927415.1). Taxonomy (GTDB): domain Bacteria; phylum Pseudomonadota; class Alphaproteobacteria; order Azospirillales; family Azospirillaceae; genus Azospirillum. The sequence continues at coordinate 141,271 of CALBDS010000031.1, read as the reverse complement.
GCCAGCGCGCAATTTCCCTATGAAGAAGTGCGCGACTATTTCCACTACTGCAATAATTACATCGGCCCGCTGGACGAGGCCGCCGAACGGCTGTGGGAGACGGAGGGCTTCCGCTCCGCCGATCTCACCAACGATCTGGCGGCTTATCTGAAGCGGCGCCATGACGTGCGGGTGACGCTGGCGACCGACGATGACGAGGGCACGACGGCCATGCGTTCGTACGACGCGCGCACCGGCACGCTGCGGCTGTCGTCCATGCTGTCGGAGCCGTCACGGGCCTTTCACATGGCCCACCAGATCGCCCTGCTGGGGTTCCGCGATGTGATCGAGGGGCTGATCTTCGAGGCCGGGTTCGCCAGCGACAACGCCCGTTCCATCTGCCGGGTGGGGCTGGCGAACTATTTCGCGGGCGCGCTGGTCATGCCCTACCGCCCGTTCCTGCATCAGGCCCGCGCGCTGCGCCACGACGTGGAGAAGCTGCAAAGCCGCTTCAACGCCAATTTCGAGCAGGTGTGCCACCGGCTGTCCACGCTCCAGCGGCCCGGTGCGCGCGGGGTGCCGTTCTATTTCGTGCGGGTGGACATGGCCGGCAACATCACCAAGCGCCATTCGGCCACCCGCTTCCACTTCGCCCGTTTCGGCGGCGCCTGCCCGCTGTGGAACGTGCACGAGGCCTTCGCCCAGCCGGGCAAGATCCTGGTGCAGTTCGCCCAGATGCCCGACCGCACCACCTACATCGGCATCGCCCGCACGGTGACCAAGCGCGGCGGCGCCTATATGCGCCCGTCGCGGCAATTCGCCATCGGTCTGGGGTGCGAGGCCACCTATGCCAGCGAACTGGTTTATTCCGCCGGCATCGACATCGCCAACGAAGAGGCGGCGGTGCCGATCGGCGTCAACTGCCGCATCTGCGAGCGCACGGATTGCCAGCAGCGCGCCTTCCCGCCCATCGGCAGCAAGCTGTCGGTGAACGAGAACCACCGCAGCTTCGTGCCCTACCTGTTCACCCAGGCCGGGCACGCGGCGGATGAGGAGGTTTAACCAAACGCCGGGACCGTGCGGCGCATGTCCGGCCCTTCGTTCATAACGGTAATGGTCAATTGCCCGCGCACGTCGCCGGTCCCGGTGGGAGCGGCCGGATCGCTCTGGTCGGTGATGGACACCTGCCGCTGCGTGAGAGCGTCGGCCAGTGCCCCCATCTGGTCGCCGGGAATTTCAAAGGACACCATAATCATGACGTTGGAAAAAAGCTGGTGGGACACGACCCAGCCGCCGCATCCCCCGATGGCTTCCGCCACCTCAAGCAGCACGGCGCTGTAGGAACGGCGCGTCACCCCTTCCAAACGGATCATCGTTCGTCTCCTTGATGGCCGCAGTCTGCCGCCAGAGGAACCGATGATAGGACAGCACCCGGCAACCGGAAAGGCCGTGCGGCCGCATGGCTGAAATTAAGACAAGCCCGGCCATTCCGGTTATACTCTTTCGTATTCCGGATTATTCCTGTACCGGGGCAGCAATCCGACGGAAAGAAGAGAGGGGGAGATGCCGGTCAGCGTCATTGAAATCGCCGTCTATGCGATGGTCTTGAGCGCATCCCAGCCGCGGCCCTTCGAATGCGTGGAAGTGCAGCCGCAGGGTGTGAATTGCACCAACGGTCTGGCGGCCGATCCGCTGCCCGAAGACGGGGTGCGTTTCAACACCGGCGTCACCGTCACCCGCGGCCGCAACCGCGAACTGATTTTCAGCAACGGCATCCAGGTGCATCTGGACGCCTCCGCCTGGGCGCAGTTCCAGAAGGATGGCGCCACGCTGATTTCCGTGCGCCGGATGGATGCCCGTGGCAGCCGTTTCGTGTTCAACAACGGCTATGCCTGCCAATCCATCGAAACAACCACCGCCCGCTGCTACCGCCAATAAAGGCAGGGGGGTACAGGGGCCAACCGGCCCCTATCGGGGAGCGTCGAGGGGCAGGCCCCTCGACACACATGGCTCAGACCTTATAAGCGATGCGCAAGCCCCCCCAATGCCGGCCGCGGATCATGATCGGGGCCGACACATCCTTCATCAAGGCGAATTTCCCGCCCCCCATGTCGCGGCGGTAGGTCTGTAGCAGGAAGGGCTTGACGTTCTTGCCGGCGGCCAGCCCCACCCGGTCGTTGAAGATGCGGCGGTTGCGGCAGTTGGCGGCGTTCCACACCGGGTCCTTGCCCTGGGGCTGGCTGAATTTGCGGTTGTGGGTGGGCAGATAGCCGTTTTCATCCACCGCCACGCAGAACACCACCCGTTCGCTGCGGTTCAGGGTGTCTTCCTGCACCTCCGGCAGCACCCGGTCGCAGAAGGTGGTGAAACGGGCCATGAACTGCTGCGGGTCGGACCCCGTGACCGGCTGGTACCGGCGGTCGAACAGGTCGCTTTCCGACACCTCGCCGCGGGCCAGCCCGTCTTCGAAACGGGTGGCGATGCGGGCCGCCGCCTCCTTCGCCATGCGGATGAAGGGGGTGTCCACCGTTTCCACATCCAGCTCGGCGGTCACACCGATCAGCCGTTCGCTCATGCCCAGCAGGTTGTGGATGCGGTCGCGGGCCTGGGCCAGGTTTTCGTTGGAAAGCTGGACGCCCACCGCCAGATCGCCGATTTCCCGTTCCAGTTCGCGGCAGTTCTGGGCGATGTCGGACGACGCGCCGTCGATCTTGTCAGTTTCGTTGTGCAGTTCGGCCATGGCCCGGCCCACGGTGTCGATGACGGCGCCGATGGCGGTGGTGCCCTCGCTGACCGCGCGGGCACGGTTGGCGCTGGCGGCACTCTCGCCCATCAGGCGATGGGCCTGCTCGTTGAGGTACTTGAGGGTGGAATCGATTTCCGCCGTCGCCTCGCTGGTCTTGGTGGACAGGGCCTTCACCTCCCCCGCCACCACGGCGAAACCGCGGCCCGCCTCGCCCGCGCGCGCCGCCTCGATGGTGGCGTTGAGCGCCAGCAGGTTGGTCTGCTTGGCGATGGCGTAGATTTCCTTGGCGACCTTGCCCACCCGCTCCAGCGCCTCGCGCAGGCCGACAACCTGGGTTTCAATGCCGGCCACGGAATCGACCAAGGCGTGAATATCATCCAGAGATTGCTGCACACGGTCGTGGGAAGCTTCCACATCCTGCCGGGCACGGTCGGTCACCTGCCGGGCAATGGTCGAGGCCGCCGCGATGCGCTCGGTGCTGCTGGTCATGCGGGAACCGGTTTCGCGAAGCTGTGCGAATACTTCCGCCTGCTTGTTGATCCGGCCACTGACGTCTTCGACATGTCCTGCGACATCGGCAATTTCGATGCCGAGAGTTCCCGCCTCTGTTGCTATGTCCGCGATGAGGTAAGCCCGGTTGCCGAAGGTGCTGTCCATTGCGTCCGCCGCTTTTTGCTGTTTTATGTTCGCGTGTTGGGATCGTTCACTCCCCGAACCATATATTGCCCTTTTCTTGCGAGACTGCAATATCGCCGGGACATTCTTGGTACGAAGGAACGATACTGCGGGACAGTTTAGCTCTCAAAGAATTAACGGATCGTACGCATGTGCGAACCGGACAGGGCCGATTGCCGCGCGTCAAAACGCCCGCTTCAGACCGTTTTCACCGGCAGGAACCCCGCAGAACCACGGCTCTTTTGCCAAAATCCCATCAAACAGATCATAAAGCAGAGATGGTACCCTGTCGCGCTCCCGCCCGGCAGGGTGCGACAAAATGCGCAATGTGTCGTAATTATCAAAAATAATTGCGGAAAATACGCAAAAGAACGCCCCCCGATGCAAAGTCCGCGAGGGTCCTGCGGCCGGGAACGGTCAGGCGCCCTGGATGCGCTCGTCCAGCCGCTCGTCGCGCAGACCGGCCGGTTCCTGATGGATCAGCACCTCCGCCGGATGGAAACGGGTCAGCAGATCCCGCTCCACCGCATCGGTGATCTCGTGCGCCCGCACCAACGGCAGGGCGGGATCCAGTTCCAGATGCAGTTCGATGAAGATGCCGGTGCCGGTGCTGCGGGTCCGCAGGTCGTGCATCCCGCGCACCGGCCGATGCTCCAGCACGGCGGCGGTGATGCGCTGCCGCTCCTCTTCCGGCAATTCGCGGTCCATCAGCACGTTCAGCGCCGCCTTCGCGATGCCGAAGGCGCCGTGGACCAGAAAGGCGGCAATGCCCAGCGCGAACAGCGGGTCCACCGCCGGCAGCCCGCTCCACTCGCTCAGCAGCAGGGCGATGATGACGGCGCTGTTCATCAGCAGGTCGCCGGAATAGTGCAGCCGGTCGGCCCCGATGGCGATGGAGCCGGTGCGGTTGACCACATGGCGCTGAAAGGCGATCAGCGCCGCCGTCAGCACGATCGACAGCACCATCACGCCGACGCCCACCATCCCCTCCGTCACCGGCTGGGGGGCGGTGAAGCGGTGGACCGCCTCGACGCTGAGGAACGCCGCCGAACCGGCGACGAAGGCCGCCTGGGTCAGGGCCGCCAGCGGTTCGGCCTTGCCGTGGCCGTAGCGGTGGGACGGATCGGCGGGCTTCATGGCGTGGCGCACACCGTACAGCGTGACCAGCGACGCCATGAGGTCGGTGCAGGAATCCACCAGCGAGGACAGGATGCTGACCGCCCCCGTCAGCAGATAGGCCGCCAGCTTGGTGGCGATGAGCGTCATCGCCACCGCCACGCTGGCCAGCGTGGCCCAATGGCGCAGCCGCTCCACCTCGGCCGGAGAGCCGCGTTCCGCCAACGGGGGGGGGATCATGATCCGGCGTTGCCCATGGTGATGTTCATCACCGAAGTCTTATGGGAACAGCCGTTCGGTTGTCCAGCCGCCGGGAGTCTGACCGGGCACCACCTCCCGGATGAACAGCACCCGCTCATGCAGGCGGAAGGGGCGGTCCTGCCAGAATTCGATGCGGCGGGGAACGATGCGGAACCCGGTCCAATGGGGCGGGCGCGGCACATGACCCAGGGCGAATTTGGTGGCGAACTGGGCCACGCGCTTTTCCAGTTCCCACCGCCCTTCCATGGGGCGCGACTGCTGCGAGGCCCAGGCACCGATGCGGCTGTCGCGCGGGCGGCTGTTGAAATAGGCGTCCGCCTCGGCGTCGGTGACGGTTTCCACCGCTCCTTCCACCCGTATCTGGCGCTTCAGCGTCTTCCAATGAAAGCACAGGGCGGCGTTGGCGTTGGTCAGAAGCTGTTCGCCCTTGCGGCTTTCGGTGTTGGTGTAGAAAACGAAGCCGCGGGGATCGACTCCCTTCAGCAGCACCATCCGCACCGACGGCACGCCGGCCGCGTCGGCGGTGGCCAGCGCCATGGCGTTGGGGTCGTTGGGTTCGCTCTGTTCAGCCTCCGCCATCCACGCGGCGAAGACGTCGAAGGGGTCGCGTTCGGTCAGGTCGGACATGATTTCCTCAGGTCGTGCCGTCCCCGGCGGTCCCAAGGGGCCCGGGGTGGGAGAAAAGAATGGCGCGCAGGGCCACCCGCGTCACGTCGCAATTCACAGCGGGCATCGGTTTTCGTATATCAGGGCGACCGGCGCGCCCGAACCCATCTTTCCGATCCCTTGCATGGTGACGGACCGGCGGCGGTGCATCAACTGTCGAGGTTTGGTTTTCATGTTCGCAAAGACGTTTGCCCCCGTGGCGGTGGCCGTGGTCCTGCTGGCCGGCTGCTCCACTTCCGGCTCCAAGGACGGCGGCTCCGCGTCCGGCGGCCCGGTCATCAACACCCAGGTGGGGGCGGGAAGCGAAAAGCTGAGCGCCACCGGCGTGGGCACCCTGCTCGGCGCCTTCGTCGGCCGCGACATCGCCGGTTCCCTGGACGCCGAGGACCAGCAGGCGGCATCCAAGGCCATGACCCGCGCCTACGCCATCCCCCTGGGCGAAGTGACCCAGTGGAGCAACCCGAAGTCGGGCAATTCCGGCACCATCACCACCACGCGGGAAGGCTATACCACCGCCAACACCTATTGCCGTGAATTCCGCCAGACCGTCACCGTGAAAGGAAAGACGGAGCTGGCCTATGGAACCGCTTGCAAACAGGCTGACGGCGGTTGGAAAATCGTCAAGAACTCCTAACACTATTGTCATGCCCCGCGGTTGAGGGGCGGAACCGGGCAGCCCATGCGTGATCCGTACACGGTCCTTGGCGTTCCGCGCAGCGCCAGCGCCGACGATATCAAGAAAGCCTATCGGAAGCTGGCCAAGCAGTACCACCCCGACCAGGGGAACGGCGGCAACGAGGAACGGTTCAAGGAAATCTCCTCCGCCTATTCCTTGCTGTCCGATGCCGACAAGCGTGCCCGCTTCGACCGGGGCGAGATCGACGCCAGCGGGGCCGAACGGCCCGACCGCGGGGGCCGCTGGTCCACCCGCGGGCGGACGGGCGGCACCGCCGGGGCGGCCGGGGCCGACGACGGCGGATTCGCCGATGATTTCTGGTTCTCCGACCTGTTCGGCGGCGGCGGGCGCCGCCGGACAGGTGCGGGTGGCGGCACCGGCGGCAGCGCCGGGGTGAAGGCCAAGGGAACCGACATCGCCTATTCCGTCACCATCCCTTTTCTGGAGGCGGCCCAGGGCACCAAGCGGCGCATCAGCCTGTCCAGCGGCAAGAGCATCGACGTCACCATTCCCCCCGGCACCGAGAACGAACAGAAACTGCGCCTGAAGGGCCAGGGGCTGCCCGGCATGGGTGGTGGGGCCGCCGGTGACGCCATCATCGAAGTTCATGTGGAACCGCACCCGCTGTTCACCCGCCAGGACGCCGACATCCATCTGGACGTGCCGATCACCCTGAACGAAGCGATCCTGGGGGCCACCATCCGCGTGCCGACGGTGGCCGGGCCGGTCGCGGTGAAGGTGCCGCCGGGGTCGAACACCGGATCGGTGCTGCGCCTGCGCGGCAAGGGGGTGATGAACCAGACCACCAAGACCCCCGGCGACCAGTATGTGAAGCTGAAGGTGGTCCTTCCCGATCCGCCCGACACCGAACTGATCGAGTTCATGGAAAAATGGGCGCGCACCCGCAGCTACGACGTGCGCAAAAAGGCGGGGCTGGAATAGCCCCGCGCCCCTTGCGGCCGGTCACGGCCGCGCTTGGGGTGGAAAAAGTGAACCCTGCCGCAACGGTCAGGATTGCACCGGACACATCCTTTCCGGCACATTTTCGTTCCTGATCCATCCCCACCCCGCCCCGGTCCGGCGGAGAAAAGTCCACGCCTATGGAAGCGGCCTACAGCATCATTCTGGTCGGCTCGGCGCTGCTCGTCGTCAGCATTCTGTCGGGGGCGCTGGCGATCCGGATGGGCGCGCCGCTGCTGCTGATCTTTCTGGGGGTGGGGCTGATCGCCGGAGAGGACGGGTTGCTGGGCATCGCCTTCAGCGACGCGCCCATGGCCTTTCTGGTCGGGTCGGCGGCGCTGGCGGTGATCCTGTTCGAAAGCGGGTTCGACACCCGGCTGTCGGCCTACCGTGCTGCTGCCTGGCCGGCGATGACGCTTGCCACCGTCGGCGTCGGGGTGACCACCGGCGTGGTCGGGCTGGCCGCCCATTATCTGCTGAACCTGCCGTGGGTGGAGGCGTTTCTGCTAGGATCGGTGGTCAGTTCCACCGACGCGGCGGCGGTGTTCATGCTGTTGCGGGTGGGCGGCATCACCATCCGCGAGCGGGTGCGGTCGGCCCTGGAAATCGAATCCGGCAGCAACGATCCCATGGCGATCCTGCTGACCATCCTGCTGGTGGAGATGGCCACCTCCGGCCATGTGATGGGGGCCGGGTCCATTGCCCTGGAATTCCTGCTGCAGATGGGCGGCGGGGTGATCGCCGGGATGCTGGGCGGGGTGCTGCTGGTCGCCTGCATCAACGGCATGAAGCTGGACAGCGACCTCTACCCGGTGATTTCCCTGACGCTGGCCCTGTTCATCTTCGGCGCCACGGCACAGGTGGGGGCCAGCGGTTTCCTGGCCGTCTATGTCGCCGGGCTGGTGGCGGGCAACGTGCATCTGCGCGGCGCCCAGGGGTTGCGGCGTTTCCACAGCGGGCTGACGTGGCTCAGCCAGATCGTGATGTTCGTGCTGCTGGGCATGTTCGCCACCCCGCGGAATTTCATCGACATCGCCCTGCCCGCCGCCGCCCTGGCGGCCCTGCTGACCCTGGTGGCCCGGCCGCTGGCGGTGTGGCTGTGCCTGATCCCGTTCCGCTTCACCGCCAACGAAACCACCTTCGTCGCCTGGGTGGGGCTGCGCGGGGCGGTGTCGATCCTGCTGGCGCTGGTGCCCATTCTGGGCGGGCTGGAAAATGGGCAGGTGATCTTCAACACCGCCTTTCTGGTGGTGGTGCTGTCGCTGGTGGTCCAGGGCTGGACCATCCGCCCGATGGCCCGCTGGCTGGGTCTGATCATCCCGCCGCGCACCGGCCCCGTCGATCGTGTGGAGCTGGAGTTGCCGGGGGAAGCCAATCACGAGCTGGTGGCCTACACCGTTCACGCCAAAAGCCCCGCCGCCCGCGGGCAGAAGGTGCCGCGCTGGGCGCGCCCGTCGCTGGTGATCCGCAACGGCGTCGTGGTTCCCATCTACCGCGCCAAGCCCCTGCAGGGGGGTGACCATATCTATGTGTTCGCCGCACCGTCACGGCTGCCGCTGCTGGACCGGCTGTACGGCGGCACCCGCCCGCTGGATCAGGACGATCACCAGTTCTTCGGCGATCTGGTGCTCAACCCCGACGTGACGGTGGTGCAGGTGGCGGAACTCTATGGCCTGCCCCTGGCCCTGCCCAACGCCGACCTGACCCTGCACGCCCTGTTCGCCAAGGAATTCGGGGCCGCCGTCGAAATCGGCGACCGTCTGCGCATGGGCGGGGTGGAGTTAATCGTCCGGGATATGGAGGGGGCCGCCATCACCTCGGTCGGGCTGGCGCTGGAGCCGACCCCGGTGTCGCAGCCGCGCATCGCCCTGTTCGAGAATCCCGCCACCTTGATGCGCCGGGCCTTCGGGCGCTGGCGGGCGGCCATCGCCTTTCGCCTGTGGCAATGGCGCGAGCGCCGCCAGAACCGGCGGGCATCCGAGAGCGCAGCGGAAAAAAACCTCAGTGAATGACGAAGCGGTCCAGCAGCACGTCGCGCACCTTCACCGTCTTCATTTCCCGGTCCAGCACCTGGGCGATGGTGCTCTTGACCAGCTTCGCCCCTTCCGCCCCCGACAGTTGCGCCGGGTCGATCTGGCGGATGCGGTCCGACAGCCGGTCGGAGATGCGGTCGAGGTAAGGCAGGGCGACCGTCGGGTCCACGCCGGGATCAAGCTCGATCAGCGCCTTGATATCCACCACCTGCCGGTCGCCACCGACGGCAAAGGACATCTGCGGCAGGCGGGCATAGTTCTTCTGCGAGCCGGGAACGGACATGGAAGGGCCGCGCGGTTTGTTGGCGACCACGGCGGTCACCCCGCCCAGCACGGCCAGCAGCAGCAGAACGCCCGCCACCACCACCGGGAAGCTCAGGGAAACATGCTCGCCGTTCTCACGGCGCCGGAAGATGATCCGCACGGTCGATCCATCTGATAGGGCCGGGCGACCACACCCCGCGTCTGCCGCAGAGTAATCGGATAAACCTATCGTTTAAAGCCGAAAGCGCGTCAGACGGTGGCGGCCCCCTCCCCGATCTGTCATCACGCGTCCCGAATCACGCCGTTCAATGATGCTGCATCGCGTCAATTGATGACATGACAAGATAATATTTCTCTGATAGCAGACAACAGTCAGCATATCGATAATTATAAGGAATCATAATGATGAATACGCGAGTATTCAAAATCGCATTGCCGCTTCTTGCCGGGCTGTCTTTCTTCTCCCTGGCAGCTGGGGCACAGGCCCAGATCGCCGAATTGCGCAAGAACAACATCGCGCTGTCGATCAACCGCGCCGACGTGTCGGTATCCGGTATTTCATCGGGCGCCGCCATGGCCTTTCAGCTTCATGTCGCCCATTCCAAGGATCTGGTGGGGGCCGGGCTGGTCGCCGGTCCGCCGTTCCGGTGCGCCGACCTGATGCAGGGGCAGACTCCGCCGGTGACCTCCGACATCACCGCCACCAACATGTGCACGGCCTATTACAAGAAGATCCCGGCGCTGGAGGTTCCCGGTGTCGCCGGGCGCCCCATCGAACTGTCGCGTCTGAGCTATCTGGCCAAGGACGCCTTCGACCGGCGGGCGGTGGACCCGCAATCGGGGCTGTGCGGCGACCGGGTGTATCTGATCGCCGGCGGCGACGACCAGACGGTGCCCGCCAACGTCACCAACGCCACCAAGGCGCTGTATGAAACCCTGCTGGGGGCCTGCGCCGACAAGAGTGCGGGCCAGCAGATCGTGTCCAAGGTGGTTCCCGGCATGCCGCACACCATGCCCACCACCGCCTCCCCCAATCAGACCGGCTGTGTGGCCGGGTCGCCCTATATCGCCAACTGCGGCATGGACGGGGCGGCGGACATGATGGCGTATCTGCACCGCCGGGAAAACACCCCCCAGGCCAACCGCCCCGCCGATCCCAACAACCTGATCCGCTTCGACCAGCACGCGGTGATCGGCCCCGGCAATCCGACGTGGCGGATGCACAAGTACGGCTATGTCTATGTGCCGGAAGCCTGCAAGAACGGAGCGTCGTGCGCCTTGCACATCGCGCTGCACGGCTGCCACCAGAACCAGGACCAGATCAACCTGGAAAGCTACGATCCCAAGCACACCTATCTCTTTGCCGCCGATGCCGGCTACAACGACTATGCCGAGCGGAACAACATCATTGTGCTGTACCCGCAGGCGCAGAACACCGAAGGCGTCTCGGGAATCAGCGGCAACCCCAGCGGCTGCTGGGACTGGTGGGGGTATAATGGTGCCGGTTACTGGCGCAAGGACGCGCCGCAGATCCGCATCATCTGGAAGTTCGTGGAAGCGTTGAGCCGCCGGTAAGCCGATCCCGGAGCCATTGGGCTACCGCCCAAACCCGTTTGGGGCGATCCCCAAACCCCCTTTTTCTTTATCGATTGCAGCCAAGGGTGTGCTGCAAACGGAAATATGCCCGGCCATGGCAGCATGACGCTATGATGCTGCCATGGAGGCATCGGTCCTACCCGCCTGCCATATGGATAATGCACGCATAAGATATGACGGGATTAAACGGGTAACGCATGATGATTGACAATATCCACAGCCATTCTTTTTTCACGCGGCTTGATGAGAGCAGTGTTGTTGTGGATTTCGGGGCCAATCATGGCGAGTTTTCACATTCCATCATTCAACGCTACGGTTGCCGGGTCTTCGCCGCCGAACCGGTGCCGGAGCTTGTTGAACGGATCGAGCCGCACCCGAACCTGACCGTGCTGCCATGGGCCATTTCCGGCGCCATCGGTACGATGCGGATCAACATCTACCCCGACTGCGCCAGCGGTTTCGATCGGTTCGAGGGGGAAAGGGCGGCCCGCACCATCGACACCGACACCGTGACCCTGGCGGAGTTTCGGCGCCGGGCCGGCATCGGCCGGATCAACCTGCTGAAAATCGACATCGAGGGGGCTGAACTGGACATGTTCGCCGCCGCCGCCGATGCCGAGTTCGCCGATATCGATCAGATCACCGTGGAATTCCACGATTTCGTTTATCCCGCAACCCGCCCGGCGGTCGAAGCGGTGAAACGGCGCATGGGGACCCTGGGGTTCCATACGCTGCCGTTCTCGCTCGACAACACCGACGTTCTGTTCCTGAACCGCCGGGCCGCGGTGGGATGGCCGCATCGGCTTTGGGCGGCCACCGCGGTCAAGTACGGCCGCGGCCTTCAGCGCCGGCTGAAACGGCTGGCCTGACGGCAAAGCCACCCCCGTCAGGGGGCCGGCTGCTGCTGGGTAATGCAGTGGATCCCGCCCCCGCCCCGCACGATGTCCAGGGCGGGGATCTGGATCACCTCCCGGTCGGGGAAGGCTTTGCGCAGGATGCGGAACGCCTCGTCGTCGCGGGGATCCTCGAACGACGGCGCCACCACCCCGCCGTTGGCGATGTAAAGGTTGGTGTAGGAGAGCGTCAGCCGCACCCCGTTCTCATCCCGCCGGGCGGGTTGCGGAAGGGGGATGACCTCCAGCGTACGGCCCTGGGCGTCGCGGGCGCGGCTCAACCGGTCGAGATTGTCCTGAAACACCTTGAAATTGGCGTCGGCCGGGTCGTCGGTGGTCAGGGCCAGCACAACGCCGGGGCGCACGAAACAGGCGATCTCGTCGATGTGACCATCCGTCTCGTCGTCCTGATACCCCCCGCCCAGCCAGATGATCGTGCTGACGCCAAGGTGGTCCTTCAGGTGCCGTTCGATCTCGTCACGGGACAGGTGCGGGTTGCGGTTGGGGTTCAACAGGCACTGCTCGGTGGTGATGAGCGTGCCCTCCCCGTCCACATGGAAGGACCCGCCCTCCATCACCAGCGGCGCGCGGAACCGTTCCAGTTCCAGATGCTCCAGCACCAGCCGCCCGACCTCGCGGTCCTTGCCGCACTCGGCGTAATTGCCGCCCCAGGCGTTGAAGCCCCAATGCACCCCAGCCAGCCCGCCGCGCCCGTCGGTGACGAAGCTGGGGCCGGTATCGCGGATCCAGGAATCCGACAGGGGAACCGGCAGGATCTGGATGCCGCTGCCCCCCGCCGCCGGCCCGCAGGCCAGGGAAGCTTCGGCCACGTCGGCGGGGTCGCAGACCATGGTCACGGGTTCGAAATCGGCGATGGCGCGGGCCACATCGGCATAGGCCTGACAGGCGGCGTCGAACTGGCCCTCCGGCCAGGTTTCCGGACGGCAGGGCCACGCCATCCAGCAACGGGTGTGAGGTGCCCATTCGCCGGGCATGCGGAACCCGCGGGCTGCCGGTGTCGTCATCGCTGCCATCCCTTCCCTGGTTTTGCCGAGCGCGCCGTTCAGGCTTTTTCCGCACCCTAAACAGGGATGGCGCCGTTTGGCAACGGCGCCATCGGGGATACGGGATTGGGAAAGGGCTTCAGGCGCGCCGCAGGGTTTGGATGAAACCCTCCACATCCCGCCGCAAGGTGGCGGCGTGGCCGGACAGGGTTTCCGCCAGCGTCTGCACGTCGCGGGCGGCGGTGCCGGTGACACGGGCGGCGTCGTTCACCCGCCCGATGCTGCCGGTGACCGCTTTCGCCCCGGCTGCCGCCTGATCCACATTGCGGGCAATGTCGCGGGTGGCCGTACCCTGCTGGTCCACCGCCGCGGCAATTTCGGCGGCGATTCCGTCGATGCGGCGGATGGTGGCGACGATGGCGTCGATCACCGCCGCGGTTTCCCCCGTGGCCCGCTGCATGTCGCCCACCTGGGCGGCAATATCCTCGGTGGCCTTGGCCGTCTGGTTGGCCAGATTCTTGACCTCGGTCGCCACCACGGCGAACCCCTTGCCGGCCTCTCCCGCCCGCGCCGCTTCGATGGTGGCGTTGAGCGCCAGCAGATTGGTCTGGCCGGCGATGTCGGTGATGAGTTGCACCACGTCGCCGATGCGGTTGGCGGCCCCGGTCAGTTCATCCATGCGCCCGCTGACCTGAGCGGCCTGGGTCACCGCATCACGGGATATTTCGGCGGAGGCGGAAACCTGCCGGGCGATGGAACCGATGGCATCGGTCAGCGTGCCGGTGGTCGCGGTGACCGTTTCCAGATTGGCCGACGCCTGTTGCGAGGCGCTGGCCGCTGACGTCGCCTGGGTGTGGGCATCCTCGGCGGACGAGGTGAGGTTGCGGGCGGTGCCGTTCATGCGCTGAGCGGCGTCGGCCACCGCCGTCATGGTCTGCTTCACGGCCCCCTCCAGGGAATCCGCCAGGGACCGCAGGGCTTCCCGACGGGACCGTTCGGCCTCGTCCTTGACCCGCTGGGCATCGCGTTCCAGCCGTTCCTTTTCCTGGGCCTGGGCACGGAACACCTCCACCGTGCGGGCCATCGCCGCCACCTCGTCACTTCCGCCGGTGGCGGGCACCGTCACGTCATGGCTGCCGCCGGCCAGCCGCTCCATGCAATCGCGCAGGGCGCGCAGAGGGACCACGATGCTTTCGCCGATCCACGCCAGCAGCAGCACCAGAACCAGCGCCATGCCTCCGGCCCCGGCGGTAGCCAGCACCGTCGCCCTGGACAGGGAACTTTCCATGGCGGCGTTCACATCCTTCACCTCGGCGCTGACCGAGGCTTCCAGGGCCGACAGGGCCTTGTCCTCGACATCACCGGCCTGATCGATGCGGTCGTCCAGGGCATCGAAAACCGGCGCATCCGCCCGCCCCGACACCGCGGCCACCAGATCGCCCAGCGCGGCCTTGAGCGTGGCGAGACCGCCTTCCAGGCGCACCACCTCCTCACGCTCGGCCGGGGAATCGGCCAGTTGGCGCAGCTTGGGCACAGCGGCGGTCAGGGCCGCGACGCCCTCGTCCATGGTGCGGCGCCGTTCCGGCTGCACAGTCCCTTCGTTGCGGTCAACGATGGTGTCCATCGCCGCCAGGATCACGTTGGCGCGCACCACCCGCAAATCGGTGAGCAACTGCAACTGGTCGTGCCGCCGGCCGTTTTCGGCCACCGCATCGGCAACCTGACCGTTTGTCACCACGGCCGTGAGGGTAAGTCCGCCCAGCGCCACCAAAGACAAGGCGCCGATCAGGCGCAGGCGCGTGCGAATGGAAAGCGAGGTGAGGAACGCCATGCCACGCAATCTCCCGTCCCAAAACGCCACGGATTGGCCGCCATCCCCGGCGGCGGTCCCGCAGGCAATGCAATCCCGGCGCCGGGCCGAAAGGCGTCAGGCAAACAGAGCGTCGATGTCCGACTGGCTGATGTTGCCGGGAATCTCTTCGGTGGAGGGGCCGTGCAGATCCAGTTCCCCATCCTTTTTGGTGACCGAAGGCGGCAGCGGCATCGCTTCGAATTCCCGCCGGTTCCACAGGCCCATCATGGCGTCCACACGCTCTTCGATGAAGGACAGGGCGCGCACGACCTTGGTGATGCGCTGGCCGGTCAGATCCTGGAAGTTACAGGCTTCGTAAATGCGGACGATGATTTCCTGCATGTCGTTCACGCGGTCGGACTGGTACCCCTCCGGCATGGAGGCGCGCAGTTCGTGAACGACCTCTTCCAATTCTTCCGAGCAGGCCATGATGGTGTTGGTGGCGGCTTCGGTGGCCGACACCACCGCGGTCAGCTCTTCCGATGCCTGCTGAAACTTGTCTTCACCGGCCAAGGGGTGGCGCAGGGCTGCCATTTCCACCTTGGTGGCCTTGATGCGGCCGGAGATGTCGGCGATTTCCGTCTGGATCTGGTCGATCTGCTGGGCATCCATGGACAGGAAGCGGTCGAGCCGGTTGCCCAGGTCGTGAATGGCCCGCAAAACCTCCTGATTGTCCACGGTGACCATGGTGGCGGCCACCGGGGCCGCGGGGGCGCTGATCGCCGGCACGGCATCTGCCGCTACCGCGTGGTAGGGATTTCCGTTGCGCTTGGCCTTTTGCAGCTCGGCCATGAAAGGCTTTTGCAACTGCGTCATGCTGTTCCTGCCTCATTTTCGCAACGGCCACACCCGTGGCCCAAATCATCCGTTGTCCGGTTTTCGGCGCCACCGAGGGGAGGCGCCAGTCTATCGGAGACTTTACGAAGAAATGCTTACATGTCTGTCAAATTTCCGGGTCCTGCCAATGTGCCGCATCGCACCGAACTCCGCCCCTATCCGAACAGGGCGTCGATGGCCGACTGGTCCAGGGCCGGCGTGCCGTCGTCCTCTTCCGGCTTGGGGGCGGCAGCGGGCGGTGGCGGTGGGGGGGGCTTGGGCGCTGCCGCGGGCTTCGGCGCCGCGGCGGGCTTGGGCGCCCCCCCCGGTTTGGCCCCCAGCTTGGGCAACGGCTTGCTTCCCAGCTTGGGCGGATTCGTTCCCGTGACCGGAGAGGTGGTGACGGGGGATGTGGTGACCGGCCCGTCGAACAGGCTGTCGATGTCCGCCTGACTGGCCATGGCCACCGGAGCCGGGCTTGGGGCCGGGGCCGGCGGGGGTGGGGCCGGGCTGTCGAACAGGCTGTCGATATCGGCCTGGCTCTGCACCTGCGGCATCGCAACCGGGGGCGGAGGCGGCGGTGGGGGAGCCGGTTTCGGGGCGGGGCTGTCGAACAGGCTGTCCACATCGGCCTGACTGACGCCCCTGCCTTCAAGCTGCGGGCCGTTCAGCAGATGGGCGTCGGGACGGCGGTCGGTGATCTCGTCCTGAACATCCAGCCCCTTCAGACCGTCGTCGCCCCAGATGCCGATCATGGCGTTGACGCGCTGTTCGATATAGCGCAACGCGTTGATGACCTTGCTGGTGCGCTGCCCGGTCAGATCCTGGAACGAGCAGGCGGTGAAGATGTTGGTGACTTCCGATTCGATGTCGCTGCACAGATCGGAGCTGGCCCCGTCGGCGCGCAGCCGCGACGACAGATCCATCAGCCGTTCGGCGGCGTTCAGGATTTCGAAGGATGCCCGCTCGGTGGAGGTGACGATGGCGTCCAACTCGCTGGTCGCCGTCACGATCTTGTTGTTGGAGGTGTCCGGCGGGCGCAGTGCGGCAACCTCGCGCCGCGCCCGCTCGATGGACGCAGCCATTTCCATCAGTTCACGGCGGAGCACATCCACCCGCTTCACCGTTTCCACCGCCTGGGCGTTCTGGTCCCAGGAGCGGCGGAAATCCTGGAGCATGGCGCGGATTTCCTCCGCAGCGGCTCCCATGGCCCGACGGTGATAGCGGCGCAGGAACGCGCGACCCTTGGCGGTTCGAGCGACCGCTTCTTCGATCTGCTCGAACTCTTCCTCGGTCAATTGCGGCAGTTGCTCCACCGCGACGGCTCCCTATCAGCTGGTGCCCAGCACGGACTGGATCTTCTGCTTCAGGGTTTCGGCGTTGAACGGCTTGACGATGTAGTTGTTCACACCGGCCTGTTTGGCGGCGATGACGTTTTCCGTCTTGCTTTCGGCCGTCACCATGATGAAGGGCGTGCCCGCCAGCTTGGCGTCCGCGCGGATTTCCTTGAGAAGCTGGAGGCCGGTCATCGGCTCCATGTTCCAGTCGGAGATCACCAGACCGAACTTGTTCTCCCGCAGCTTCTGGAGTGCGCCGACGCCATCACCCGCTTCCTCGATATCGGTGTAGCCGATCTGGGTCAGCAGGTTGCGCACGATGCGCCGCATGGTGGCGTAGTCATCGACGACAAGAATCTTCATCTAAGCGTCTCCGCATTCTTAACGTTGGCAGGGCCGTCCCCGCGCATATCAACATGTGGGCTTGGGGGTGCCGCGTCTGGTGTGCTGGTCCGACTGTTGATGCCTCAACTCCGACGAAAAGTCATCCATTTGGACAAAACCCCACCGTGGTGAGACAGTCTGCAGCAGGCTTGGTAAAGAACTCATTTAATCCGGCGGCTGCCGGTCACGTTAGATGGGGTCCGGGTTCAGCTGCATCGCCACCCTGCTCCCACCGCATCCCGTGGCATGGCGGCACGGGCCGGACGGTGCCAGATTTCACCGGCGAACGCACGCATAGATTTCCTGCAAAGCCCGCGGGTGGGCAGGATGGCGGACCATGGCCGAATCATCGGCCATCCGCCGCCAGCGGGGTTGTCGCACGAAGCAACCATGCCGCTTCTTCCGCCTCCAAAAAGGGGGCCAGAGCCTTGTAAACCCGGCTGTGATAAGAATCGAGCCACGCGGTTTCATCCAGACTCAGCAGCGCCGGGTCGATGAGCGCCCGGTCGATGGGCACCAGCGTCAGCACCTCGAACCCCAGCATCGGGCGCTCGCCGCCGGGGATGGGGTCCGCTTCGGTCACCGCCACCAGATTTTCGATGCGGATGCCGTATTCCCCGGTGCGGTAATAGCCCGGCTCGTTGGACAGGATCATGCCGGGGGTCAGCGCCACCGTGTTGGGAACCTTGGCCACCCGCTGCGGCCCTTCGTGCACCGACAGATAGCTGCCCACGCCATGGCCGGTGCCGTGGTCGTAATCCAGCCCCGCCTGCCACAGCGCCATGCGCGCCAGCACGTCGAGCTGCGACCCGCTGGTGCCCTTGGGAAAGCGGGCGCGCGACAGGGCGATGTGCCCTTTCAGCACCAGGGTGGCGTGACGGCGCATGGCATCCGTGGGGGTGCCGATGGCGATGGTGCGGGTAACGTCGGTGGTGCCGTCGCGGTACTGCGCCCCGCTGTCCAGCAGATAGAGGCTTCCCGGCTCCAGCCGCCGGTCGGTGGCCGGCGACACCCGGTAATGGACGATGGCGCCGTTCGGCCCCGCCCCGGAAATCGTCTCGAAGCTGAGGCCGCGGAAAAGCGCACCGTCCGCCCGGAAGCCCTGCAGCCGGTCGGCGGCCTGGGACTCCGTCAGGGTGCCGCTGCCGACGGTTTGGGACAGCCAATGGAGAAAGCGGACCATGGCCACCCCGTCGCGGCGGTGGGCCGCCCGCGTGCCCGCCATCTCCACCGGGTTCTTGCACGCCTTGGGCAGGGTGCAGGGGTCGGCCTGCCGCACCACATGCGCCCCGGCCAGATGCAGCCGGTCGAAGATCCACGCCGCCGCCGTCGCCGGATCGGCCAGCACCCGCCGCCCGCCGCGCCCCAGCCGGTCCAGCGCCTCTCCCAGCCCCGCCGGCGGGTGCACCCCCACCCCATCGCCCAGATGGGCGGCGGTGCCGGGGGCCAGCTTGCGCTGATCGATGAACAGGTCCACCGCCCCCGCGTCGTCGATGATGGCGAACGACAGGGGCAGCGGCGTGCACGGCACATCGCCGCCGCGGATGTTCAGCAGCCACGCGATGGAATCGGGCTGGGTCAGGATGGCGGCGCCGATGCCGTCGCGGCGCAGGGCCTCGGCCACCGTCGCCCGCTTTTCCACCGCCGCCACCCCGGCAAAGGCGATGTCGTGCGGCTCCACCGGCGCCAGCGGGGCCGGCGGCTGGTGCGGCCACACCGCGTCCACCGGGTTGCCGTCGCACGGCACCAGATCGATGCCCAACCGTTCCAGCGTGGGGCGGGTCTTTTCCACCCATCCGACGGGATGCAGCCAGGGATCGTATCCCAACCGCCCGCCGCGGGGCACCTCCCCCGCCACCCAATCGGCGAGGGAATCGTCCATCAGATGACGGAAATCATACAGGGCCTCGTCCACCTCGGCCCGGACCTGGAGGGTGTAGCGGCCATCGACGAACACCGCCGCCGACGCCAACCCCACCACCGCCAGCCCGGCGGAGCCGGTGAAGCCGGTCAGCCAGCCCAGCCGCTGCGCCCCCGCCGGCACATATTCCCCCTGATGCTCGTCGGCGCGGGGAACCAGGAAACCGTCCAGCGACCGGCGGCGCAGTTCCGCCCGCAGCCGCTCCAGCCGCTCCGCCGGGGGGGGCGGAGCGGGCGCCGGCTCGGCGGCCAGCGCGTCCTTGACCGCCCGCAGGGCCGCGGTCAGCGCCGGGGACCGCTCGACGGCCACCAGATCCATCCAGGAGTCGGGGTCCGCCCCCTCCGGCGCCGCCAGAACACCCCGCACCAGAGCCGCTACCCCCTCGACGGTCACGGTGGCGCCACCATCCGCCAGCAGCCCGCCCAGCGCATCACGGTCGAAAGGAGTGTCGTCGGTCACCGCAGCGGTCCTTATCTGGTCAATACCGGATCATGAGGCTATGTCGCGCCCCCCTGCCGGTCAACGGCTGCTCCGGCGGAAAATGGCCGCGCCCACGCAAGAACCCCGCGCTTCCTCTTCCCCCACCGAGCTTTTATACTGGCCGCGGCGGGATAAGCCGGCTCCGCCGCCCGACCGGCGGCGCGAAACCGACAGAACGACGGTCCAAAAACAGGGGGGAACAGGCCATGGGCGGACGCCGTGCGCGTGCGCTGACGGCGGCTATGGCCGCCGCGGTTTCGTTTGCCGCCCTCATCCCCCCTCTTCCGGCGCGGGCGCAGGCGGGCGCCATCACGACGGCACCACCCCCGGCGCAGTTCATCCCCCATCTGGTCTACCGCACCGGGCCTTATGCCCCCACCGGCATTCCGCTGGCCGACGGCATGGCCGATTACTTCACCCTCATCAACGAACGCGACGGCGGGGTCGGCGGCGTGCGTCTGGCGTTCGAGGAGTGCGACACCGCCTACAGCACCGAGCGCGGCATCGCCTGTTACGAGGCGCTGAAGAACAAGGGGCCGACGGGGGCGGCGGTGGTCCTGCCTCTGTCCACCGGCATCACCTATGCCCTGATCGAGCGCACGCGGACCGACCGCATCCCGCTGTTCTCGTCGGGCTATGGCCGGGCCGACGGCGGCGACGGCCGGGTGTTTCCGTATGTCTTCACCCTGCCCGCCAGCTATTGGACCGGCGCCGACGCCGCCATCACCCACATTGCCGAGGGGCTGGGCGGCATCCCGGCGCTCAAGGGCCGGCGGATCGCCCTGGTCCACCACGACAGCGCGTTCGGGCGGGAACCGATCCCGCTGCTGGAGGAATTGAGCGGCCGCTACGGCTTCGTCCTGGAAACCATCCCCGTCGCCCCGCCGGGGCTGGAGCAGAAGGCGGCGTGGCTGCGCGCCGTCCGCCAGTTCCGCGCCGACGACGTTCTGCTGTGGGGATGGGGGGTGCTGAACAGCGCCGCCCTCAAGGAAGCGGCGGCGGTCGGCTTTCCCGCTGACCATATTATCGGCGTCTGGTGGGCCGGATCGGAACAGGACGTGCTGCCCGCCGGCGATGCCGCGCGGGGGTACAAGGCGCTGTCCTTCCACGCCACCGGCGACCGTTTCCCGGTGATCGACGCCATCCGCCGCCATGTGCTGGAGCGTGGGCGGGGGGCCGGCGACGGCAGCCATGTGGGATCGGTGCTCTACAACCGCGGCCTTTACAACGCCGTGGTGGTGGTCGAGGCCATCCGCACCGCCCAGCGCCGTTTCGGCGCCCGCCCGCTGACGGGGGAAGAGGTGCGCTGGGGCTTCGAATCCCTGGACCTGACCGCCGACACCATCCGCGCCCTGGGGCTGGACGGCTTCATGGCGCCGCTGCGCATCACCTGCGCCGATCACGAAGGAATGACCCCGATTCGCGTCCAGCAATGGACCGGCAGCGCCTGGACTCCCGTCTCCGGCTGGATCGAGCCGAACCGGGACATCATCCGCGCCCTGGTGGAAAAATCCGCCGCCGCCTACGCCGCCGACCGGAAACTGCCCCTGCGGACCTGCCCGTGATCCGGCCCCCGGCCCGGGTCTTACGACGGGGACTTACGACGGCTTGAGCGCCACGAAACGGTAAAAGCTCAAACCCCGGCCCAGAACCTGCAGACGCGCCCACCACAGGGACAACTCGCGCGCCAGACCGGCGAACAGCCGTCCGTCCGGGGGGGTGTGTTCGATGCGCTCCGACAATTGCCGCACCCGTTCCAGCACCTGCGCCCGATGGATCTGGGTCAGATCCTCCCCGATGCGGACATCCAGATTGCGCTGGGTCAGTTCATCCACCATGCGCTTGGTGGTCCAGGGAAAGAGGTCGAGGGGTTCCTCCTCCTTCCACGCGTTCCAGGAATCCCAGGAAT
Organism: uncultured Rhodospirillaceae bacterium; assembly: GCA_937927415.1. Taxonomy (GTDB): domain Bacteria; phylum Pseudomonadota; class Alphaproteobacteria; order Azospirillales; family Azospirillaceae; genus Azospirillum. The sequence goes on along the minus strand of CALBDS010000031.1, from coordinate 119,703 downwards.
TCGGAGTGCCGTCGATCACATAATCCATGAACAGGGCGCTGCCCTTGGGCTTCAGGCATTCCGACACATTGTCCAGGAAGAAATCCTTGTCCCGAACCCGGTGAATGATGCGGTCGGCCAGGACCAGATCATAGGTGCCGGCCGGGCGGAAATGTTCGGGATCGTAATGGATGACCGGCGCCTTGCGGTCCATCCCCTGGGTCTGCGACCGGCGCATGGCCATGCGCGCCAGCAGCGGCGACGGCTCCAGCCCCGTGACCCAGGTGTCGAAGGCGTTCACGATGGCCCGCGCCACCCCGCCCAGCCCGGCGGCCAGATCGAGAACCGATTTGGACGGGTTGAGGCCGAAGGGGCGCACCGCATCGACCATCCAGTGGGCATCACCGGGGCCGGTGAACCCCTCCCCCCACAGCATCTGTGCGCCGCGCACCCGTTCCACCGACCACACCGGCCAGCCGCGGCGGTCAAGCTGCTGCCCTTCCAGCCCGCGCTCCTCCGCCTCTTCCGGGGATAGGGGCGGGGCGGCGGGTTGGGCAGCCGCGGCAACGGCGGCCCCCCCGGCCGCGGCCAGGGCCAGATCGGCGTGGGCACCCACCCCGCCACGGCGCAGGTAAGAGCGGCGGTCGTTCACGGATTGCCGGGCGACGCGCGCCTTTTTTTGCAGGACGGAAAGGTCGTACCCCTCCCACCATGCCAGCAGCTTCGCCCGCCAGTCGGGGTTCAGCCACCGTTCGATCTCACGCGGATGCACGGTTGCCCCCTTTCACCCCTGAAACGGCGTATGTCCTGCGCCCGGCACCACCCGCGTCCCCCAGAAGCGGCAAATTGTCGCGCATAGGACAAGTCAAAAAGCCACCCCGCCGTCAATCACGCAAAGCCGTCACAAAACAACCAAATCGAACGTGACACTTTACCTTGATAGAGAGTGTTACACCCACCCCCGCCGCCCGTCAATAAACGGTATTTTAACCATTTGATCTCGATTAACCTTGATAGCTCCTCTTGTTTTTCGACAATTTTATGAAAATGAAACACGCAGACCACGGCACGTTGCCGGGCTGTCATCCGATCCCTTATGATAAGGCCGGCGACACCCCGCGCCCCACCAAGGGGGGCTTTTCAAAAGGAACATGGCCGTGCCGACATCCAAGACCGGCAATCCCTGGACCGTTCTGCTGAGCAAGCCGATCTATGACAATCCCTGGATCGCCGTCACCGAACACGATGTTCTGAACCCGGCGGGCAAGCCCGGCATCTATGGCGTGGTCCACATGAAAAGCGTGGCCACCGGCATCCTGCCCATCGATGAGCAGGGCAACACCCTGCTGGTGGGGCAGTACCGTTTTCCCCTGAAGGCCTATAGCTGGGAAATCCCCGAGGGGGGCGGCAAGCTGGGTGTTCCGCCGGTCGAATCGGCCCAGCGCGAACTGGCGGAAGAAACCGGCCTGAACGCCCGCCATTGGCACCCGCTGGCCACCCTGCACCTGTCCAACAGCGTGACGGACGAGGTGGCTCATGGCTTCCTGGCCTGGGATCTGGAGGAGGGAATCGCCAGCCCCGACGACACCGAGGAGCTGCAGATCCGCCGCGTTCCCTTTTCCGAGGCCTTCGCCATGGCGATGGACGGGCGGATCACCGACGCTCTGGCGGTGACCCTGATTCTGAAGGCGCGGCTGCTGGCCCAGGCGGGCGCCCTGCCCGCCGAGGTCGCCCGCTTCCTGAAAGGCTAAAACCTGTTCAGGCCCGGTCGGGGAACAGACGGCGCAGGCCGTCCCGGCTGGCCGGGCAGACGCCGCGTTCGGTTATCAGCCCGGTGACCAGCCGGGCCGGGGTCACGTCGAATCCGTAATTGACCGCCGGGCTGCCGGCGGGGGTGATGCGCACCGTTTCGATCCGCCCGTCGGCGGTGCGGCCGGTCATGTCGCTCACCTCCGCCGGGTCACGCTCCTCAATGGGAATTTCGCGCACCCCGTCGGACATGCCCCAGTCGATGGTGGGGGACGGCAGCCCGACATAGAACGGCACCCCGTTGTCATGGGCCGCCAGCGCCTTGAGGTAGGTGCCGATCTTGTTGCACACATCGCCGGTGGCGGTGGTGCGGTCGGTGCCGACGATGCACAGATCCACCTGTCCGTGCTGCATCAGGTGACCGCCCACATTGTCCACGATCACCGTATGGGGGATGCCGTGGCTGTTCAGTTCCCACGCGGTCAGGCTGGCGCCCTGGTTGCGCGGGCGGGTTTCATCCACCCACACATGCAACGGCACGCCGCGTTCCGCCGCCACATAGACCGGGGCCAGGGCCGTGCCCCAATCCACCGTCGCCAGCCAGCCGGCGTTGCAGTGGGTCAGCACGTTGACCACCTGCCCCGGCTTGCGGGCGGCGATGGCTTCGATCACCGCAGCGCCGTGCTCGCCGATGGCGCGGTTGATGGCGACATCCTCGTCGGCCACCGCCGCCGCTTCGGCATAGGCGGCCTCCGCCCGGCCAGCGGCCGGCAGCGGGGCCAGACAGGCGTGCATCCGCTCCAGCGCCCAGCGCAGGTTGACCGCGGTCGGGCGGGTTTGCAACAGGAGGGCGCACGCGGAGTTCAGTGCCCCATCTGACCCGTCCGCCGCCATCGCCAGCGCCACGCCATAGGCCGCGGTGGCGCCGATCAGCGGCGCGCCGCGCACCAGCATGGCGCGGATGGCGTGGGCGGCCTCGTCCAGCGTGCGCAGGGCAACCACGGCAAAGGCGTGGGGAAGCCGGGTCTGGTCGATAATCTCCACCGTCCGCCCATCGGCGGCCAGCCAGATGGTGCGATAGGGGACGCCGTTGATTTTCATGATGATCCGCTTCCTGTCCGGCCTGTTCCGCCCCGACATTACCAGCGCCCCGAAAGAGATCAACCCTTTGCCCCATGCCCCTTCCAACGGGGGGATTGGCGGGATCCGGGCGGATGCTCACCTGTGAAGCACCGTTCCCGCGACCGTTTTCCGTGCCGTCCCGATGCCCCTGCGCACCTTGCGTTCCCGCCTGTTCTACCGCGTGCCCGGTGGGGTGCTGATCCTGCTGGCCTGCACCATCGCCTTTCTGGTGACCATCGCCCTGTTGGGGCTGGTGGTGCTGCGCGACCGCGAACAGACCCTGGCCGCCGCCCGGCTGGCTGCCGACACCGGCAGCCGCCTGCTGGCCGAGCGGACCGCCCGGCTGCTGATGACCGGCGACGGGGCGCTGCACGACCCATCGCTCCCCTCCACGCCGCCGGCCGCCCCGGTGGAAGGGGTCTGGAGCGGCGACGACTCCGGCCGCCCCCGGCCGCCCTCGCCCCGCCCCCCCCCGGTTGATGGCGGCACCCTGCTGGCCGCGCTGCGGGCGGCCAATGGTCAGCCGGTTGTGTTGCGGGCCGCGGCAAGCCCGGCAGGGACCGAGCCGCCGCTGATTCTGGCCCGCCCGCGGACCGGACCCGACGGTTTCGGCAACGGCTATGCCGCGGTCGCCCTGACCGGGGCGGCGGTGGAAGCGGCACTGCACCCGCCGCCGGCAGCACCGGGAACGGTGGAACTGACCGGCCCCGGCGGCGCCCTGCTGGCCCGCGTGTCCACGCAATCGCCGCCGGACACCGCCACCGACGGCGAGGCCGGTCTGACCGCCAGCCGCGAGGTTCCCGGATATCCCCTGACCGTGCGGATGAGCGTTGACCGGGATGCGGTGCTGGCACCATGGCGCGGTCGGTTGGCGGAATACATCACCTATGGCGCCGGCACGATCCTGATGACCGCCGCCATCGGTCTGGTCGCCCTGCACCGCGCCCGCCGGGAGCAGGAGGCCGAAGACGCGCTGCAACGGGCTTATGATTCGCTGGGCGAACGGGTTGCCCGGCGCACGGCGGAACTGACCGAAGCGAACGCCCGTCTGGAACACGCCCTGGCCGACAAGGAAATCCTGCTGAAAGAGGTGCAGCACCGGGTCAAAAACAATCTTCAGGTCATTTGCAGCCTGCTGCGGCTTCAGGCGGGGCGTCTGGACGGGTCCATGCGCGACGTCTTCGACGAAAGCCTGCGGCGCATCCAGTCCATGAGCCTGGTTCATGAACTGCTCTACCGCTCGGAAGAGCCGGCGCGGATCGATCTTGCCGATTATCTGCAGCACCTGTGCGGCCGGCTGCTGCGGTCCGCCGGTCCCAGCGCCGTGCGGCTGACGGTGGCGGCCGAACCCTGGACCATGGACGTGGACCGGGCCATGCCGCTGGCGATGATCGCCAGCGAACTGGTGTCGAACGCCCTGCGCCACGGCTATCCCAACGGCACCCACCCCGATGGGGGCGAAGGGCACATCGGCGTCACCCTGGCCCCGCCGGGGCCGGAGGGGGGCGTGATCTTGCGGGTGGAGGATGACGGCATCGGCCTGCCCGCCCACCTCGGCGTCGGACGGGGGGCGGTGACGGCCCAGGAAAAGGGGCTGGGCCTGATTCTGGTGCAGTCGCTGGCCACCCAGGCGGGGGCGACCCTGACCATCGAACGGAACGGCGGCACCGCCTTCCTCATCAGCCTGCCACCCCCGGCGGCAAAAGCGCACGCCGCGTAACGGCGGTTACGCCCCCGAGACGATTGCGCCTCAGATGTGAGGCACAATCGTCTCGCTTTTATTCAGCCCTCGCCGGGCGGGCGCATCCGCGCCCTTGGCCGCGGCCTCAATGACCGCCAAGAGCGGCCGTGCCTCCGATGGAGGCACGCCGCTCTTAAACCGCCCGCAGCCGCACATAGGCCATGGCCACCGCCACCGCCGTGCCATAGGCGCCGGGGGAGGTGCGTTCCGGCAGCCCCAAGGCGCTCAGAATGGAATCCAGCCGCAGATCGACGGCGTTCTTGCCCGGCACCCGGGTCCGGCTGCTGTAATACAGCTCCGACACGTCGATGCGGCGGTTGGGAAGCGGGATGCCGATCATCGGCTGCACATAGCGGTCCAGCAGATCACCGGAAAAACCGACCACAAAGCCCACCAGCGGCCGGTTGCCGATGAAGTGCAGCACCCGCCCCAGGGCCGGTTCCGCCGGTTCGGTGGGCCAGAAGGATTCCTGGATATGCTGGCTGGTCAGGATGCGGTTGCCCCGCACCCGCACCGCCGCCACCGTCCGCAGATCCGCCTTGGCCGCGTCGAACGACGTGGCCTCGCACTGGATGACGACGCACTCGTCCAACGCCTCGTCGGACAGCAGAAAAGCGTATTCGGGATCGGTCAGGTGCTGGCCCTTCAGCCGCGCCTTCAGATCGCTCAGCATCGCCACCCCCGTCAATGCATGTTGAGATGAAAGTGATAGGAAATGAACTCCTTGAACTTCTTGACCAGCGCCAGACAATCATTGAACTGATCGCGGTCCATCTTCGACATTTCGGCGGGCCGGACCGAATTGTCGATGGTGCCGTCCTCCGCCCCGTCGCTGTCCACCCGCGCCTTGAGCCGCAGGGTGGAGAGGAAGGCGAAGGCTTCCGCCAGATCGCCCGCGAAATCACGCTCCATCAGCCCCTTGTCGGCCAGGGTCCAGATGCGCTGTGTGGTGTTGGTGGGCACCAGATGCTTTTCCAACGCCAGCGCGCGGATGCCGTGGACGATGGGGAAGATCGCCGCCTTCTTGATATCGATGGGCTGGGCGTTCTTGCGCTCGAACAGCCCGCCGAACAGGCCGGTCGGCGTGTCGAACGCCAGCACCGGCCGGGCGAAATGGGAAAAGAAGCCCTGGTTGTCCGACAGCCGGTCCAACAGGTAATGCTTGGCCTCCGTCAGCAGGGACGGGTCGCCGGCCACCGCCTCGGCGTCGAAGAAGATCGCCAGATTGAGCTGTGCCGCCTCGTCCGGCCGATGAATCCAATGGAACAGCGCGTCCTTGTAGGCGGCCAGGGGGCGCGTCCATTCCGGATTCGACACCATGATGTTGCCGGGGCACGGCGGATAGCCGAACGACACCAGGATGCGGGTGAACTCCGCCGTCACCCGCTCCAGATCCGGGCAGGTGTAGCCGTCGCGCAGGATCAGGCCGTTGTCCTGATCGGTTTTCAGGATCTGCTCCCCGCGCCCCTCGCTGCCCATGACGATCAGGCAGGAGTTGGCGACCAGATCCGGCGGGGCCAGCAGTTCGAACAGGCGGCGGAAGATCTTGCGGTTCAGCTCCGTGACCAGCTCGGCGATGAACGGCACCTTCACCCCGGTGGCGTGCAGGGTGCGGATCAGCGTCAGCATGTCGGCGCTGGCGCGGGCCAGATCATCGGTGGTGGCGGCCTTTTCCACCTGCAGCGCCACCACCTGCGAATGGTTGGACAGCGCCCCCAGCAGGTCCGCCTGTTCCAACAGCCCGACGATGACGTCGTTTTCGGTGATGACCACCCGGCGCACCGAATGCTTGGTCATCAGCACCAGCGCGTTGAACAGCAGATCATCCCGGTCCAGCGACACCAGATCGTACCGCGCCACCGGCCCCACCGGATCGGTGACCGGGCAGCCGTCCACGATCACCCGTTCGCGCAGGTCGGTGCCGGTGACGATGCCGGTGCGCCCCCCATCCTGGTCGGGGCGGATCAGAACGGCGGTGGCCCGCTGCTCCTTCATGGCGACGGCGGCGTCGCGCAGGCTGGCGGTGGACGGCAGGAACACCGGCGGGTGGAGGTAGGCCTGGCGGATGGTCGCCATGGTCAGCGCCGCCATTTCCCGCGTGTCGCGGCGGCTGGCCAGCGCCTGCAGCCGTTCGGCAAAATCACGGTAGACATAGGCGCCGAAGGATTCATTCACCCGCGCCAGTTCCAGCAGCACGTCGCGGGGCAGCAGGTAGCACAGCGTATCGTCCGCCGCTTCGAACACATGTTCCGGCCCGGTGAACAGGGCGCGGATGTCGAAGGTGTCCTTGGGACCATAGGCGGCCACCACCGTCCCCGCCGACCGCTCGTGCACCAGCCCGCTCAACACCACGAACAGGCAATCGCTGGTGTGGTCGCATTCGATCAGGGCATCGCCGGGGCTGTAGACGCCGATGTCGAGGGAACGGGTCAGCCGCTGCTGTTCCGCCGGCGTCAGCCGGTCGAAGGGCGGGACGGAAAAATCGAAGGCTTCGGGCAAGGCCGGCTCCGGAACGCGAATGCCAAACGGCACGGACAGGGGCAAAAGAAAAGGCGCCCCAAGATCCATGGATCTTGGGGCGCCCGAAGACTACACCACCGCAACGCGACGCGGAAGGTGGTGCGGCTTTTGGTGCCGGTTAGTGGGCCGAAGCGCCTTCGGCACCCAGGCCGGTCTGCGACCGGATGTACTGGGCCTTGAACTTCTCGCGTTCTTCAGCCGCCTGCGGGCTGTTGTCGGTGATCGAGAAGAACCAGATCCCGAGGAACGACAGGGTGATGGAGAACAGGCCGGGGTTGTCGTAGGGGATGATCGCGGCCTTGTTGCCCAGCACCGCAACCCACACCGTCGGACCCAGGACCAGCATCACCACCGCCGAGACCAGACCAAGGGCACCGCCCAGGACGGCGCCGCGGGTGGTCATCTTGCCCCAGAACATCGACATCACCAGGATCGGGAAGTTGGCCGAGGCGGCGATGACGAAGGCCAAACCGACCATGAAGGCCACGTTCTGGTTTTCGAAGGCCACGCCCAGGAAGATCGCCAGGATGCCGATCACCACGGTGGTGATCTTCGACACGCGGATTTCGTCCTGTTCGTTGACGCGGCCCTTGGCGATGACGGATGCGTACAGGTCATGCGACACGGCCGAGGCGCCGGCCAGCGTCAGGCCCGCAACCACCGCCAGGATGGTGGCAAAGGCCACGGCGGCGATGAAGCCCAGGAACAGCGACCCGCCCACCGCGTTGGCGGTGTGGATGGCGGCCATGTTGGAGCCACCGATAATCATCGACGGGTTCACGACGCCGTTGGCAGCGGCCACCTTGGCGGCATCGAGGAACGGATAGACGCCGTTGGCATCGGGCACCAGCAGCAGCACGATGGCGCCGAAGCCGATGATGAAGGTCAGGATGTAGAAGTAGCCGATGAAGCCGGTGGCGTAGAACACCGACTTGCGGGCTTCCTTGGCGTCGGCCACGGTGAAGAAGCGCATCAGGATGTGCGGCAGGCCGGCGGTGCCGAACATGAGCGCCATACCCAGCGAGATCGCCGAGATCGGGTCATGGATGAGCGAGCCGGGGGCCATGATCGAGCCACCCTTGGCATGGAGCTGCGTGGCCTTGGTGAACAGGGCTTCGGGCGAGAAGCCGAACTGGGCCAGGATCATGATGGCCATGAACGACGCACCCGACAGCAGCATCACCGCCTTGATGATCTGCACCCAGGTGGTGGCCAGCATGCCGCCGAAGGTCACGTAGGCGATCATGATGACGCCGACGATGATCAGAGCGACGAAATAGTCCAGACCGAACAGCAGCTGGATCAGCTTGCCCGCACCCACCATCTGCGCGATCAGATAGAAGGTCACGGTGGCCAGCGAGCCGCAGGCGGCCAGCGTGCGGATCGGGGTCTGCTGGAAGCGGTACGACGCCACGTCGGCGAAGGTGTACTTGCCCAGGTTGCGCAGGCGTTCGGCGATCAGGAACAGGATGATCGGCCAGCCGACCAGCCAGCCCACCGAATAGATCAGACCGTCGAAGCCCGAGGTGTACACCAGACCGGCAATGCCCAGGAACGACGCCGCGGACATGTAGTCACCCGCGATCGCCAGACCGTTCTGGAAGCCGGTGATGCCGCCGCCGGCCGCATAGAAGTCCTTGGCCGATTTGGTCTGCTTGGCAGCCCAATAGGTAATGCCCAGCGTCAGCAGAACGAACGCCAGGAACATGCCGATGGCTTCGTAGTTCGTCGATTGCTTCTGCACGGCGCCGTCAACGGACGCCGCCAGGGCGGCCAGCGGCGCGAAGGAGGTGAGGGCCGCCGCGGTGCCGGCGATACGGGTCGTCAGACGGCTCATCACTTCGTCTCCTCAAGGATCTGACGGTTCAGCTCGTCGAATTCGCCGTTGGCCCGCTGCACGTAGATCCCCGTCAGGATAAAGGCGGAAACGATGGTGAAAACGCCCACCGGGATGCCCCAGGTCATGGTGCCGCCGGAAATCGACGTGCCCAGGAAGCCCTTGGCGAACGCCACCAGAAGGATGAAGCCGAAGTAGATGACGAGCATGACGACCGAAAGCGTGAGCGCGAATGCGTCACGCTTGGCCACCAGCTCCTTGAATTTCGGATTCTGGAGAATCCGAGTGTTTCTGTCTTGCATAGTGCGTCCCCTCGCGAGTGCCAGAGAGTTTTGTAAGGTCGTTGGAAGACACTCGGGGGCTATGGTCTTTACCTGGGCGGGGGACGTCAACCGTTTTGATGCGTGTGGCTTGCGAAATTGTGCCTTGACGAATCAGGAAACGATCGTTCCAAACCGAATTTCCGGATTTGCTTACCGATTTATGTCGCACTGCACACAAACTCGGAAACGTCGCGTCCTTAGGAATTTGTGCGGGGTAGCCAGGGGATGCGGTGGAATGTCACACCCTCTTCCTGCAGCTCCTCCGCCTCTCGGGCGCTGGCCTCGCCATAGATTCCACGGGGATCGGCTTCCCCATAATGAATCTTTCGCGCTTCTTCGGCAAAACGGTCACCGACGTAATCGCACTTCGTCTCTACCGCGCGGCGCAATTCGGTGAGTTGGCGCAGCACCTCGCGGTGAAGGGCTGCGGCTTTTTCGTCCGTGAGGGCGGGGACGGCGGCGGCCGGTGCCGCCCCGGTTTCCGCCGGGGGATCCGCCCGGACGGCGGGGGGGTGGGCCTCCTCGGTTTTGCTGCGATGTGATTTCGCAATGCGGGGAGCCATCGGCGCCTTGCCGATGCGGGTGTCACCGCACACGGGGCAGGTCAGGAGTCCCGCCTCAGCCTGGGCATCATAGGTTGCGCCGTCACGGAACCATGCTTCAAAGCGATGGTCGGACGGGCATTTCAACTGGTAGAGAATCATCGACCGAAAGAACCTCGCACACCACGCCGATCATACCTATAGTTTCCCTACTTCACCACGACGGCCCGGCGGCGTCAAACCCGCTTCCGCCGGAGCCGCCCCGCCCGCTTTCGCCGGAGCCGCCATGACCGCCTGCCCCCCGTCCGCCACCCCCGCCGCCGGCTGCGGCGGGCAGCCGTCACCGTGGATTGCCCGCTTCGCCCCCCTGGTGGCGGCGGAGGGGCCGGTGCTGGATGTGGCGTGCGGCGGGGGGCGGCACCTGCGCCATTTCCTGCGGCTGGGCCACCCGGTCACCGGCATCGACCGGGCGACCGAGGGGGTGGCCGATCTGGCCGGGCGGGACGGGGTGACGGTCGTCACCGCCGATCTGGAGGATGGCTCCCCCTGGCCCCTGCCGGCGGATGCGCGGTTCGCCGCGGTGGTGGTGACGAACTATTTGCACCGCCCGCTGTTTCCCCGGCTGCTGGAGGCGCTGGCCCCCGGCGGGGTGCTGCTGTACGAAACCTTCGCCCTGGGAAACGAACGCTACGGACGTCCCTCCCGCCCCGATTTCCTGCTCCGGCCCGGCGAATTGCTGGACCGGGTGCAGGGGCGGCTGACGGTGGTTGCGTATGAGCACGGGCTGATCGATATCCCGCACCCGGCGGTCATCCAGCGGATCGCGGCGGTGGACCCGCGGCGGGATTCCCTCCCGCTCATATGACGTTTGCCTTACCTCTCTTTTTCCAGCATCTCTAGGGCCGGATCGGGAAACCGGGGGGATCGGTGTGAGCGTATCATTTCCATACGGGCGCGGGGCCGCTGCGCACGCGCCGCGTTTCGCATGGCCGCGTGACCCCATGATATGGCTGTGCGGGGTGTTCCTGGCGGTGACCGCGGTTCTGGCGGCGCTCAAGCCCCTGCGCCCCATCACCCGCATCTATCAGGCCTCCACCCTCGACTGGTGGGCCGGGATTCCGGTCTACACCGGGGGCATTCACGGCTTCCTCTATTTTCCGTCCAGCGCCTTTCTCTTCGGGCCGTTGGCGCTGCTGCCGCTGCCGCTGCTGGATCAGGTCTGGCGGCTGATCCAGGCGGGGGTGCTGGCGTGGGCTGTGTGGCGGGCGGTGCGGCTGCTGCTGCCCGACGACGAAAACCGCCTGACCCCGCGGGTGCTGGCGCTGATGATTCCCGCCGTGTCCATCAACCTGCTGCGCGGGCAATGGGAACTCATCATGGCGGCGGTGCTGCTGCACGCGGCGGTGGATGTCGCCTGGGGGCGCTGGGGGCGCGGCGGGCTGCTGCTGGCGCTGGCGGTGGCGGTGAAGCCGCTGGCGCTGGTGCCGGCACTGCTGTTCGCCGCCGTACGGCCCCGGCTGATCCCCCCGCTGGTGCTGGGACTGGCGGCGGCCTTCACCCTGCCCTTTCTCCACCCCGATCCCGCTTATGTGTGGCAGCAGTACGGCGCCATGGCCGGCAAGCTGCTGACCGCCGCCGAACCCGACAGCGGGCGCTGGTTCAACATGGCCATGCTGGTGAACACCCTGGGCCTTCACCCCTCCTACGGCGCCATGACGGCGGTGCGGGCGGCGGCGGCGCTGGCAACGCTGGCGGCGTGCTGGGTGGTGGTGCGGCGGCTGGACGGGCGCGGTGCGGCGCTGACGGTCCTGTGGCTGGCCTTCGCCTATCTGGCGCTGTTCAACCCGCGGACGGAGGAAGGCACGTATGCCAACCTCGCCCTGATGGCGGCACTGGCCGCCTGTGCCGAGGCGCGGCGAACCCCGCGCGGCCCCCTTCCGGTGCTGCTGGGAGCGGCGGCGCTGGCGCTGGGCACCCACACGTACGGCGACTGGCTGTACCGCCCCACCGAAACCTGGATCAAGCAGGCGGTGACCCTGGCGCTGTACGCCTATCCCGCCTGGCTGGTCCTGACCGTACGCGCCTGGGCCGAACCGGCGCCGGAACCCCGCCCATACGGGGACACGTACGGGGAGTGGCGTGCAGACCGGGTGATGCTGCTGGCATGCTTTGCCGCACCGGCGGCGGCGGGGCTGACACACGCCCCCCACCGCCTTCCGGCCCTGGCGGCAGCCACCCTGGGCTGTTTTGCCCTGAGCCGGCTGACGCCGGTGCGCCGCTGGCTGAAGGGGCTTTAACCGTCCAGCGCGAACGGGCGGTGGTGGGTTAGGGAAGGGATCATCCGCCGTGCCTCCGCCACCGCCGACAGGTCCAGGTCGGCGGTGATGAACCCCACCTCCTCCCCGCCATCGGCAAGCACCTCGCCCCACGGCGACACGATCAGGGAATGGCCGTAGGTGCGCCGCCCCTGGTCATGGGTGCCGGTCTGGGCCGGGGCCAGGACGAAGCACCCCGTCTCGATCGCCCGCGCCCGCAGCAGAACGTGCCAATGCGCCTTGCCGGTGGGAACGGTGAAGGCCGCGGGCACCGTCAGGAACGACGCCCCGACCTTTGCCAACGCCCGATACAGGTGGGGGAACCGAACGTCGTAGCAGACGGTCATCCCCACCCCACCCCACGGCGTTTCAGCCACCACCGCCCGTTCGCCGGGACGGAAGGTGGAGGATTCGCGGTAGCTTTCCCCGGCGGCCAGATCCACGTCGAACATGTGGATCTTGTCGTAGCGGGCGGCGATGCGCCCGTCGGGGGCAAACAGCAGGCTGCGGTTGGCGACCCGACCCTCGTCCAGCAGGATGCCCAGCGTCCCCGCCAGGATCCACGCCCCCGTTTCCCGCGCCAATGCGGCGAAGGCGGGAACGCCGGGATGCTCATCCTCCCCCCGCACGCGGGCAAGCACATTGTCCCGCCCCTGCACGATCATCGAGACGTTTTCGGGCAGCGTTATAAATTCCGCCCCCGCGTCCCGCGCCCGCCGGACCAGCACCGCCGCCGCGTCGAGGTTCGGCTGGATCTCAGGCCCGGCGTTGACCTGGATGCAGGCAGCCCGCACCCGCCCGGCACCGGCGCTCATCACGCCAGCCCCAGCAGCGGATCGAGCTTGCCCTGATGTTCCAGCGCGTGGATGTCGTCGCAGCCGCCCAGCGACTGGCCGTCGATGAACACCTGCGGCACCGTGGTCCGCCCGCCGGCCCGTTCGACCATTTCATCGCGGCGGTTGGGGTGCTGGTAGACATCGACCTCCTCGTACGACACCCCCTTGCTGTCCAGCAGCCGCTTGGCGCGGACGCAATAGGGGCAGAAGGGCGAGGTGTAGATCTCGACATGAGCCATAGCGGACACTCCACAGTTTGAAAACGTTATCGTTTGAACACCACTGGCGCGCCATCATCACACCGCCTTCACCACGCGGGCGATGGTCAGCACGTCCACCCCCGCAGCCCCACCGGCCAGCAGGGCACGGGCGCATTCGGCCACCGTGGCGCCGGTGGTCAGCACATCGTCCACCAGCACCACCCGCCGCCCGGCCAGCGCGGGTCTGGCCCCCGCCCGCACGGCAAAGGCCCCGGCCACGTTGCGGCGGCGCCCGGCGCCGTCCAGCCCGCCCTGGGTGCGGGTGCGGCGGCGGCGGAGCAGCAGGTCCGGGATCACCGGCACCCCGGCTTCCCGCCCCACCGCCTGGGCCAGCAGCGCCGACTGGTTGTAGCGGCGCATCAGCAGACGCCAGCGGTGCAGCGGCACCGGGGCCAGCAGGTCGGCATCGCGCAGGATATCCGCCCCCGCCCGCGCCAGCCACGCGCCGAAGGGCCGGGCGGCGTGGGTGCGGTCGGCATGCTTGAAGGCCAGCACCAGCGGCCGGCTGCCGTCGTCATAGACCAGCACCGACCGCGCCCGCCCGAACGGCGGCGGATCGGCCATGCAGGCGGCGCACAGGGCCGTCCCCTCCACCCGGTAGGCAAAGGGAAGGCCGCAGCAGGTGCAGTATGGAGAGGCGATGAAGGTCAGCCCCCGCCAGCAGCCGGCGCACAATCCCCCCTGCCGCGCAACCACCGTGCCGCAGACCAGGCAGCGGGGCGGCAGCAGCGTGTCGATCAGCAGCACCCCCGCACGGGCCAAGGTGCCGGACCACGTATCGCTTCCCGTTATGGCCCCCTCCCCCCTTCCTCTTACGGAAGATGCATCAGCCGGTCGAAGATCAGCAGGGTGAAATCCCGCAACGCCATGAAAATGACCGGGGCGGTGATGAACAGGATGGCGATGGTCGCCGCCATCTTCAGATTTTGCTGGATGGTGGCGTCCTGAATGTGGGTCACCGACTGGAACAGGGTCACCACCAGACCGATGGCCGTGGTGATGAGCAGCGTGGGCAGCGAAATCTTGATGATGATCATCAGGGCGTCATAGGTGACGCTGATGGCGTCTTCGATTCCCATGATGGCGCGCCCTCCCCCGTTCGCGTTCGGGAACAACCATAACGCCGCAGCCATTGAGCGGCCAAGCCTTACCGATTAATCTGCCCCCATGACCGACACCGACATCATGACCGTCTTCGACCGCGCGCTGGTCCGCCGGCGCCGCGACCGTGCCGCCCCCGGCTTCGCCGGCTTCAATTTCCTGATGGAAGAGGTGGCCGAGCGTCTGGCCGACCGGCTGGAGGATGTGCGCCGCGATTTCCCCACCGCCCTTGACCTGGGATGCCGCGACGGCACGCTGGGGCGGGTGCTGGCGGGACGCAAGGGCATCGAGACGATGGTGTCGTGCGACCTGTCGCCCGCCTTTGCCGCACAGGCCTCATGCCCGGCGGTGGCCGCGGATGAAGAGGCGTTGCCCTTCGCCGAGGGCGTGTTCGATCTGGTGGTCAGCGCGCTGGACCTGCATTGGGTCAACGACCTGCCGGGGACGCTGCTGCAGATCCGACGCAGCCTGAAGCCGGACGGTTTCTTCTGCGCCGCCATGCTGGGCGGGGAAACGCTGATGGAGCTGCGCCGCTGCCTGATCGATGCCGAGCTGGAACTGTACGGCGGGATGAGTCCGCGGGTGTCACCCTTTGCCGAGATCCGCGATGCCGGGCGGCTGCTCCAGCGGGCGGGCTTTGCCCTGCCGGTGGTGGATTCCGACACGCTGACGGTGACCTACAGCGACGCGCTCGCCCTGATGCGCGACCTGCGCGGCATGGGGGAAACCAACACCGTGCTGGCCCGCCGCAAGGTTCCGGCCCGCCGTGAACTGCTGTTCGACGCCGCCCGCCGCTATGCCGAGCATTACGCGGAAGAGGACGGACGCATCCCCGCCACCTTCCAGATCCTCTATCTGGCCGGCTGGGCGCCCCATGAAAGCCAGCAGCAGCCGCTGGCCCCCGGCAGCGGTCAGATTCCCCTGTCGGACGCGATCACATCCGGCCCGATCAAATCCGACGGGTGCGGCTGACTCAGGCGCCCCCCGCCGCCAGCCGCCACGCCATCCACCCCAGCACGCCGGCGTTCACCACCATGATGAACGGCGCCACCCGCGCGACGGCGCCGCGCCAGACCCGCCCGGCCATGTGCCCGGCCAGCCCCACCGCGATCAGGCTGGGCACGGTGCCCAACGCAAAGGCCCCCATGCCCAGCGCCCCGGTCAGGGCGCTGCCGCTGGCCGCCGCCACCGCCACCGCGCCATAGAGCAGGCCGCAGGGAATGAAGCCCAGCGCCAGCCCCAGCCCATAGCCGCGCCAGCCGGTGGGGTTGCCGAACAGCGGACGGGCCAGCCGCGCCACCGCATCGCCCCAGCCGCGGGTCCAGCCGCCGCCACGGGGCAGCCACACCGCCAGACCGCGCACCGCATAGCCCAGGAAGAACAGGGCGGCGAACAGCAGCAACCCCGCCGACAGCCAGCGCAAGCCCGGCAAGGCCCCCACATGCCCGGCCATGGCCGCCGCCGCCGCACCGATGCCGGCATAGGTGGTGGCACGGCCCAGGTGATAGGGCAGAGCCGCCGCCCCGGCCAGACGGTGGAATTCGCTCATCCGGTCGATGGACACCCGTTCCAGCTTGGCCGTCACCTGCGCCAGCACGAAGGGGCCGCACATGCCGGCGCAATGGGTCACGCCGCCCACCAGCCCCGCCGACAGCAGCGCGACGAGAAAGCCGGAGTCGCGGTCGATGACCACGGCGCACTGGTTCAAACCATCATGAAGCAGCGACAGAGCGGACGACAGATCCACGGCAGACACCCGGAGAACGGAATTGGCGAACCCGACCCTACACGGGCCGAACATCCGCCGCCTTGCGGCAAGTCAATGGACGGCGGCTCCCGCGCCGCCCGTCACCGGGACTAAGCCCCCACCTCATCCGCCCCCACGGCCGGGAGGATGACGGAATCGGTGGCGAAAGCGCGCAGCAGGTCGGCCAGATCCCCTTCATTGACCAGGGACGCGGCCTCCAGCGGGTCCATCCAGCGGCGTTCCCGCTGGCCCTTTTCCGGCCAGGAGTCCAATTCCTGTTCCACGGACATCAGAAAAACCTGCACGGCGCAGGCCCGCGCCTTGCCCGATTTCATCCGCTTGTCGTAATGGTAAAGTCCACAGGGAACCGTGGCGATGCGCCCCAGCAGGCCCGCCTCCTCAAACGCCTCGCGGGCGGCCATCTCGTGGGGCTTGGTGTGCTTTTCCGGCCAGCCTTTGGGAATGATCCAGCGCCCGGTGTCCCGCGAGGTGATGAGCATCACCTGACGCACGCCGTCGATGTCACGGTACGGAAGGGCCGCGTATTGGTCGCGGGGCCGGCGTTTCAGGGCGATCATCTCACCTGTGCGCTTTTCTTTCAGGTCACGGGCTCCAGCAGCGTGGCGAGCATATGGCCCGCCCACACCGCTACAAGACAAAGAACAACCGACGACACCACATTCATTCCCGCCGCCAGCCAATCCCCCTCCCGCAGCAGTTCGAGGGTCTGCAGGCTGAAGCTGGAAAAGGTGGTGTAGCCGCCACACAACCCCACCGTGATGAACAACCGGGCATCGCCGGGAATGGCGAAGCGCGATCCGGGTGCGGTCAGAGTGGCCGCCGCCCCGATCACGAAGGAACCAAGGATGTTGATCAGCAGCGTCCCCAACGGGAAACGGTAGCCGAACACCGCCGCCGCCCAATTGGAACACCCGTACCGGGCAACGCCCCCCAGGGCGCTGCCCAGTGCTATCCACAGATAAGTGCCCAAGAGCGGATTTCCCAGAGCGACGATGGGGGGATCAGGGCAGCATCTTGCCGGGGTTCATCAGCCCCCGCGGGTCCAGCGCCGCCTTCACGGCGCGCAGCATGTCCATTTCGACCGCGCTTTTGATATGCGGCATGTCGTCCTTCTTGAACCGCCCCACCCCATGTTCGGCGGAGATGGAACCGTCCAGGTCCAGGATGATCGCGTTCACCACATGGCAGATCTCGTCCCAGCGGGCGAGATAGGCCGCGGTATCGGCCCCTTCGGGCTGGGTCAGGTTGAAGTGGATGTTGCCGTCGCCCACGTGGCCGAAGGGCACCGGGCGGATGCCGGGGCACACCGCCTCCACCGCTGCGGTGGCGCGCTCGATGAACTCGGCCACCTTGGAGACGGGGACCGACACGTCGTTCTTGATGGAGCCGCCGGCGTGCTTCTGCGCTTCCACGATGGCTTCGCGGATGAACCAGAGCTGCTTGGACTGCCCCTCCGACGCGGCGATGGTGGCGTCGGTGGCCAGCCCCTCTTCGAACGCCTCGCCCAGGGCGGCTTCGAAATTGTCGCGGAAGGCGTCGGAACGGGTGCCAGCGGTCATTTCCACCAGCGCATACCACGGCGACGGCTCCGACAGCGGGTCGATGGTGCCGGGAACATGCTTGAGCGCGAAATCCAGGGCGCGGCGGGCCATCAGCTCGAACGCCGTCACCCCGTCGCCGGACGCAGCGCGCAGGCGGGCCAGCAGTTCGATGGCGGCAACCGGGCTGGGCACGGCCACGAAGGCGGTTTCCACCTGCCGCGGGCGGGGATAGAGCTTCAGCACCGCGCCGGTGATGATGCCCAGCGTGCCTTCCGCACCGATGAACAGGTGCTTCAGATCATAGCCGGTGTTGTTCTTGCGCAGGCGGCGCAGGCCGTCCCACACCCGCCCGTCGGGCAGCACCACCTCCAGCCCCAGCACCAGATCACGGGTGTTGCCGTAGCGGATGGTCATGGTGCCGCCGGCGTTGGTGGAGACCAGCCCGCCGATCTGCGCCGTCCCCTCCGCCCCCAGGCTGAGCGGCAGCAGCCGGTCCTGATCCGCCGCCACCTGCTGGAGGGTCTGGAGCACGCACCCGGCGTCCACCGTCATGGTGTAGTTCAGCGGGTCGATGTCGCGCACCCGGTTCAGCCGCGACAGGCTGAGCACGATGTCATGGCCGTTCTCGTACGGGATCGAGCCGCCCACAAGGCTGGTGTTGCCGCCCTGGGGCACGATGGGCTGACCCGCTTCGGCACAGGCCGCCACCACCGCGGCCACCTCCTCCACCGTGGCGGGGCGGACCACCGCCGGGCTGCCGCCGACGAAGCGCCCGCGCGCCTCGGCCAGATAGGGCTGCATGTCCGCCGGATCGGTCAGGATGCCCTTGGGGCCGACGATGGACAGGATGCGGTCGAGCAGAGCGGCGGTGCTGGTCATGGCGGCAAGCTTTCGATCGGACGAATCGGGAAATGAGGTGCTAGGGACCAGCACCCTATCCCGTCACGTCCGCGATTTCCACACCTTGACGGGAGAACCCCCTACCGCGGGGTGGCGGCGCGGCGCAGCCGGTCGTTGATGGCGCTGCCCAGCCCGGTGTCGGGGATGGGCATGACGGCGATAGCCCGCACGTCCGGGCGGTCCAATTGCCGCAGGAACGCGAACAGGTTGGCCGCCGCCTCGTTCAGGTCGCCGGTCGGCGACAGGTTCAGCCGCGCCGCCCCGCCGCGGATCAACTGGTCGGGGCCGAAGGCCAGCAGCGCCTCGTCCGCCGCCACGTCGTGGGCGTTCAGCCGCACCCCGGCGGCGGGGGCGTAATGGCTGAGCATCTGGCCCGGCGATTTCTTCGGCGCCTCGCTGCCGTCGTGACCGGCGGTGGCGATGGGCTGGCCCAGCAGCCGCTCCATATCCTCCCGCAGCACGGCACCGGGGCGCAGCAGCACCGGCTCGTCCCCCGTCAGGTCGAGCACCGTCGATTCCACCCCCACCGGGCAGCGCCCGCCGGCCAGCACCAGCGGCACCCGTTCCCCCAGGCTTTCCACCACATGCAGCGGCGTGGTCGGGCTGACCGAGCCTGAGCGGTTGGCGCTGGGGGCGGCGACCGGACGGCGGGCGGCGTGCAGCAACGCCTGCGCCACCGGATGGCCGGGCACGCGCACCGCCACCGTATCCAGCCCCGCCGACACCAGCAGCGACAGCCCTGCCCCCGCCTTGCGCGGCAGCACCAGGGTCAGCGGCCCCGGCCAGTATTGTTCCGCCAGGGCGATAGCGCGGGAATCGAACTCGGCGAACACCTGCGCCTCGGCCAGCGAGGGCACATGCACGATCAGCGGGTTGAAATGCGGCCGCCCCTTGGCGGCGAAGATGGCGGCCACCGCCTGATCGTTGGTGGCGTCGGCCCCCAGCCCGTACACGGTTTCGGTAGGAAAGGCCACCAGCGAACCGGCGCGCAGCAACTCGCCCGCCCGCGCCAGGGAGGCGGCGGTCGGCGGCTGGATCTGCAACGGGCGCGGGGCCTCGGGGGGCGTGGGGGAGGATGCTTGGTCGGTCACGGGCGGGGTTCTAGCGGATCGTTCGGGCGGGGTCAAAGCGCATGGGGCAAAGCGCCGGGTTGCGCATGGCTGCCCCACGCTTTATGACGGTTATCCGGTTCCACACACCATCAAAATGCCCCGCCCCCACAAAAAGGAAAGGGAACCCATGGCCGGCAGGATCTTCACCGTGGCGCAGCAAAAGGGGGGAGCGGGCAAAACCACCCTGACCGCCCATCTTGCCATCGCCTGGGCGCA
This sequence comes from uncultured Rhodospirillaceae bacterium, assembly GCA_937927415.1. GTDB lineage: Bacteria > Pseudomonadota > Alphaproteobacteria > Azospirillales > Azospirillaceae > Azospirillum. The sequence continues at coordinate 99,841 of CALBDS010000031.1, read as the reverse complement.
GTTGGGCCATCGGGTCGCCACCGTGGACATCGATCCCCAGGGCAGCCTGTCCCGCTGGGTGGAGGTGCGGGCCGCGGCGCGCGGCGGCGATCCCGGCTTCACCCACGCCCGGATCACCGGCTGGCGCACCCAGGGCGAGGTGGAAAAGCTGGCCCGCAGCCACGACGTGGTGGTGATCGACAGCCCGCCCCACGCCCAGACCGAAGCCCGCATCGCCGTGCGCGCCGCGCATATGGTGGTGGCCCCGGTGCAACCCAGCCCCATGGACCTGTGGGCCACCGGCCCGACGCTGGAACTGGCGAAACAGGAAAAGCGCCCGCTGATGCTGGTGCTGAACCGCGTGCCGCCGCGGGCGAAAATCGCCGATGAACTGGTCGCCGCGGTGCAGGCGCTGGCCGCACCGCCCGACGTCACCATCGCACTCACCCAGGTGGGCAACCGCACCGCCTATGCCGGAACCCTGCTGACCGGGCTGTCGGTGACCGAAAGCCCGCGCAAGACCCAGGCCGGGGTGGAAATGCAGGAACTGGCGGCGGAGATTCTGCGGCGGGCGGGGTAATCCCCCGCCCCCGAAAGCTGATCAGGGTCCGGCCGGTCAGCGCGCCCGCCCGCTGCGGGCCGCCCCCAGACGCGGCCCCGTCATCAACTCGTCCCGCGACGGGGTAAAGCTGGGTTCGCGGCGGTTGACGGCACGATCCTCGTCGTTGTCCGCCGGCGCCGGGGCAAAACCGGGGCCTTCCGTCCGGCCGCTGCGCCACCAGCCGAAACCGACGAAGCCCAGCGTCCCGGCCAGCACCGCCATCACCACATAGCGCAACCAGCCGGGCAGGCTCATGCCATCCTCGTCGCCCTTGGACAGCAGAGTGGTTGGAACCTCCTTGCCGTCGGCGGTGGTGGCGGTCACCGCGGCCCGCGGGGCAGCCGCAACCGCCGGGCCGGCGTCGGCGACCATCGACTGAGTCGGTGCGTGGGACGGAGCCGATGCCGTCCGGGGAGCCGCCGGCACCGCCGGAGCGGCGTGGGAGGGAGCCGCGGCATGGCTGGATGTGCCGGAACTGGCCGCCGGCGGTGGCGGCGTGAATCGCTGGGTCACCCCGGACGACGACGCCACGGAAGAGGATCCGCCCGACGCGGACGGCGGCGGGATCGTCACCCCCGGCGGCGGCTGGCGCACGATGGGGCCGAGCATGACATCGCCACCACCGCCTTGGGAATGCACGTCACCGGCGCGGGTGGCGGCGCGGGGGGCCACGTCACGCTCCGACAGTTTCGGCGTGCTGCCCGGCTTCTGCGAGGCAAGGTTGCCCACGGTGCCCGACGCCTTGCGGTCGCCCATCATCTTGGCGACCGTCGCGGAATCGAGATTGCCGGTGACGGGCAGGCCCGCGGCCTTCTGATACTGGCTGAGCGCCGCGCGCGTCTGGGGCGTCATCTGGCCGTTGGCACGGCCACCGATGTTGAAGCCCTTTTCCTTCAGGATGATCTGCGCCCACTGCACGTCCGCTGCCGAAGACTCGTTCGCCAGGGCGGGCGCCGCCGCCATCCCGGCCAGAACCGTCAGCACCGCCCACGGCATCTTCCGACCGTTCATGACCGCCATCCGTCTTCCTCCTGCCAGCGATGGTTCATGACGGATTTAGGTAGCAGATTTCGTGCGCCGCTTCGGACGCGAAATTCGCGTCCCTGTCTTTCGCCGAACGGGATGGCACAGACGCAACAGCCACCGGCACCGTGCGGCGGGCCAGCGCCGCCGTTCCCTCCCCCGCCAGCATCACGGCACTGCCCCGGTCCACCGCTTGGCGCAGCAACCGCCCGACCGCTCGCCGCCCCGGCGCATCCAGCCCGCAAAAGGGATCGTCGGCCAGAACGACCGGGTATTCGACGGCAAAGGCCAGCGCCACCGCCAGCCGCCGTCGGTCCCCCGCCGGCCACTGATGGATGGGCCGCAGCCACAAGGCTTCCGGCACGCCAAGACACCCCAAGAGCCGCCGGGCGGTCCCCGCCGCCGACTCCACGCTCCGGCCTGCGCGCAAGCCCGGCCCGGCCACCGCCTCCAGTCCCGTCAGGCGCGGCGGAAGGCGCGGGGCCGACTCGATCACCCCCACCGTAATCCGCCGGATCTCCAGCAGGCGGGCGGGCGGCGCATCGGTCAGGTCCGCCATCCCCCCGGCGTGCAGCACCCGCACCCGGCCACCCCCCGGCCGCTCGTCGCCGGCCAGGATGCGCAGCGCCGCCGAAACCGCCCCGGCCCGTCCCTCCAGCGCCACGCATTCGCCGCCGCGGACCGAGAAACTCAGCCCCGAAAAGCCGTTGTCCGGCGAATCCCACGGCGCACGCCCCACATCCTCCGCCGCCAGCCAGCAGACCATGGCTCCTCCCCCGCCCCACAAACGGGGCCTGATGCAAAGGGTCGTTGATCGCCCTTTTCCACCAGTCTGCCGCAGCACGCAGGCAAACGGAATCCGCCGAAGGTCAGTGGGGCGCACGATCGCCCATTAACGAATTCACCGCCGGAGCCATGCTATCGTCGCGTATCCCCTAAAAGAGGGAAGCGCATCGGGGAGTGAAGCGATGGCGATGGGAAAGGCCGCGGCGCTGGCCGCGGCCGTGCTGTTGGCAGGGTGTTCCGGCACCCCCAGTTACCGCGAATGGAAATCCACGGAGGAAACCCCCATGGCCGCCTATGATGAATGCGGGGTGGAGGTGGACGCCACCATGCGCCTGCGCGGCTATCCCCTGCGGCCCCTGCCGGAAACACCACAGGCAGGTTACCGCAAGGAAATCTTCGCTCAGTGCATGCGCCGGAAGGGGTATGAGCCGAAGTGATGCGGGGGGCGCCGGGATTGGGTCGATTGGGCTACCGCCCAAACCCGTTTGGGGTGAATCCCCAAACCCCCTTTTGTTTTATCAACAAAGAATCGGGGGTTACACCGTGCCCATGAACCGCCATGCCAGCCGCTCGCCGCTGCGGAAGGGCAGAACCGCATCGCCGTTGGGCAGGGTCACCAGATCCAGGACCACCGTGCCGCTGCGCTCCAGCACCACCTGATCCTCGGCCACCGGCAGGCCGTAGAAACGCGGGCCGTTCAGGCTGGCGAAGGCTTCCAGCCGGTCGAGCGCGCCGGCCTCGTCAAAGGCTTCGGCGTACAGCTCCAGGGCGGTGGCGGCGGTGAAGCAGCCGGCGCAGCCGCAGGCGGTCTCCTTGGCGGTGATCGGGTGCGGTGCTGTGTCGGTGCCCAGGAAAAACGGCCCCTCGCCCGAAATCGCCGCTTCCACCAGCGCCCGGCGGTGCTTTTCCCGCTTGGCGATGGGCAGGCAATAAAGATGGGGGCGGATGCCGCCCTGGAAGATGTGCGAGCGGTTGATGAGCAGATGGTGGGCGGTGATGGTCGCCCCCACCCGGCCCGAATCCGCATGCGCACGGACGAAATCCACCGCCTCCTGCGTGGTGGTGTGTTCCAGCACCACGCGCAAGGTGGGATGGCGTTCCAGCAGCGGCGCCAGGGTGCGGTCGATGAACACCGCCTCGCGGTCGAAGATGTCCACGTCGGTGTCGGTCACCTCCCCATGGATCAGCAGGGGCAGGCCGATGTCGGCCATGCGCTCCAGCACCGGGGCGATGCGGTTGATGTCGGTGACGCCGTGGGCGCTGTTGGTGGTGGCGTTGGCGGGGTAGAGCTTGGCCGCGGTGAAGATCCCCGCCGCCGCCCCCGCCGCCAGATCGTCGGGATCGGTGGCATCGGTCAGATAGGCGGTCATCAGCGGCGTGAAATCGGTATCCGCCGGCAGCGCCTCCAGAATCCGCGCGCGGTAGGCCGCAGCCTCCGCCGCCGTGGAGGCCGGGGGCTTCAGGTTGGGCATGATGATCGCCCGCCCGAACTGCCGCGCGGTAAACGGCAGCACCGCCGCCAGCATGGCCCCGTCGCGCAGATGCACGTGCCAGTCGTCGGGACGGCGCAGGACAAGGCGTTCGGTGGGCATGACGGCGGCTCCCGTTTTTGGGGGGTGGCGGTTGATGGTGCCCCTTGTAACGGCAACGCCGGTCCCGCTCAACCACGTCGGGAGCGCGTCAGCCTTACGGCGCCTTCAACAGATCGGGCAGATCGGCCAGGAAACCGTCGCGCGCCCGCGGCCCCGCCGGGGTGGCTTCGGGGCCGTCGTCCTGGATCAGCCGGACGAACAGGATAGTGCCCCCCTCCCGCTCGGCCCAGCCGATGAACCAGCCGAACTGTCGGTTGCGGTCCTTGGTTCCATCGGGCGCCCGCTGGAATCCGGTGCCGGTCTTGCCCCACACCCGCCAGCCGTCCGCCGCCTCGAACACCGGCATGATGGCGCGGGTGCGGTCATAGGCGATGTCGGCCACCGGCAACTGCCGCTTCCACAGCTTGCCGAGGAAGGCCAGCTGCTCGTCGGGGGAAATGGCCAGGGACGAGCTGAGCCAGGCCTTGGTCAGCCCGTTGTCCATCCCCTCGTCGCCGGACAGGTCGCCGTTGCCGTAGCCGAACGCCTGCACATAGGCGCCGAAGCGGTCCATCCCCATGGCGCGGGTCAGTTCCTGGGAATACCAGACGACGGAACGCTGCATCCAGCCGGTGGGGTCGGTGGGCTGTTTCCAGTCCTCCATCCACGCCTTGTATTCGTCCTTGTAGGGAAGCACCGGGTTGTGCTCGTCCACCAGCAGGCCCAGGTCATAGCCCATCAGCGCCAGCGGCACCTTGAAGCTGGACGCCGGGCTGACGCGGGTGTCGCAGGCATCGCCCAGCCGCGTGCGCACCATCCCGCCGTCGGCCTCCGCCACCAGGGTGCAGCCGGGGCCGGCAAGAGCCGTGCCCTGCCCCGCCACCCATCCCCCCATCGCCACGACCAGCGCCAAAACCGCTGTGCGAAAGCCGTTCATCTCCGCCTGCTCCTACCCTTGGGCGGGCGGCCCGTCCAACGGATCGGTGCCCGCCAGCGCGTCCGCCAGACTGATCCCGCGGCGGGCGCGGGTCATTTCCACCAGCCCCAGCTTGGAAACACCATACACCTGCGTCTGCACGGGATCGTCCGCGACCGCGTGCGACAGAGTGCGCAGCAGCCGGTCCCCGTCGCCCCGCCCGCGCATGTTGAGGAAATCGACGATAACGATACCGCCGATGTTGCGCAAACGCAGTTGCCGGGCCACCTCCAGCGCCGCGTCGCGGTTGACGTCCATGGGGTTGCCGCGGTCCCCGGCGTTGACGTCGATGACCGTCAGCGCCTCCGTCCGGTCGATGACCAGGGACGCGCCGCCGGGCAGCGGCACCCGCCGCCCCGCCAGCACCGCCAGTTCGGCATCGAGGTCCACCGTTTCGAACAGGCCGGGGCCGGAGCGTTCAAGGCACCCCGCCAGACCGGGGGCAAACGCCGACACCCACCCTTCCGCCGCGGCGAACAGGGCGTCGTCCTCCACCGCCACGCGCCGCAGCGGCCCCGCCCCGTGCTCCACCAGCGCGCGGGTCAGGGCGCCGGGGGACGGCAGCCGGACGGCGGGGGCCGCCCCGCCCTGCCCGATCGTCTGCCAGAGCGCGGCCAGGGCGTGAGCCTCCGCAATCAGGGTGGAATCGTCGGCGGTCAGGGCCGCGGCCCGCACGATCCACCCGGCCTCGCCGATCAGGGTTTCCACCCGGCGGGCCAGGGCCTCGCGCGCTTCGCCCAGCCGTTTGGACAGGCCGAGACCGGCAGCATAGGGAACGTGAATGAGAAAACGGCCCGGCAGGGACACGTCCATGGTCAGGGGGGCCGCCTTGTCGCCCGCCCCCTCGGCCTTCACCTGCACGACGACGGTCTGTCCGGCGCGCAGCAGCCGCCCGATGCGCGGCGGCCCATCCGCTGTGACGCCACGCACATCCTGGGCCGCCAGCATGCCCATGACGCCGCCGCCCAGATCGACGAAGGCGGCGTTCAGCCCCGCCTGGATGCGGTCCACCCGCCCGGCCACCACCGCCCCCACCAGCGACGGCCGGTCGGTGCGGTCGAGGTACAGGTCGGACAGCCGCCCGCCGGTCAGCACCGCCACGCGGGTCAAGGCCCCGCGGCGGTCGGCCAGAATATCGATGGGGAGCGGGGTGCCGCCGCTCACGGCTTCAGCCAGCCGACACCCTGCAGCAGGTTCGATACCTCGAACAGCGGCAGGCCGACCACGTTGGGGTACGAGCCGCCGATCCACCGCACGAACGCCGCCGCCCGTCCCTGGATGGCGTAGCCGCCGGCCTTGCCGTGCCAGTCGCCGGACGCGATGTAGGACTCGACCTCCGGCCGCGACAGCGGCTTGAAGGTCACGTCGGTGCGGACCAGCCGTTCCAGCCCCCGCACCACCGCCCCGCGTTCGTCGGTGACGGCCAGGGTCACCCCGCCCAGCACCCGATGACGCCGCCCCGACAGCAGATCCAGGCAGAAGCGCGCCTGCGCCTCCGTCTCCGCCTTGGGCAGGATACGCCGGCCGCAGGCCACCACCGTGTCGGCGGCCAGGATCAGCGAATCCGGGTGACGAGCCGCCACCGCGTCCGCCTTGGCACGTGCCAGACGGGCGGCGTGCTGCGGCGGCAATTCGTCGGGCAGCGGGGTTTCGTCGATGTCGGCGGGATCGACGGCATCCGCCGTCACGCCGATCTGCTGCAGCAAATCGACCCGGCGCGGCGAAGCCGACGCCAGGATCAACCGCTTAACCGGAACAGTTTCACACATGTGCAAAAAGACGCCCGCCCGCGGGTCCGTCCGCTTACTTGAAGCGGAAGGTGATCCGACCCTTGGTCAGATCATAGGGGGTCATTTCCACGTTGACCCGGTCACCCGCCAACACGCGGATACGGTTCTTGCGCATCTTGCCGGAGGTGTGCGCCAGCACTTCGTGCTCGTTGTCGAGCTTCACCCGGAACATCGCGTTCGGCAACAGTTCAACCACCGTGCCCGAGAACTCGATCAGATCTTCCTTCGCCATAGGCCCTTAAGTCCATCCATGAGGTCGCGCAATAACTGACTATCCGGACACCGCCGGTCAAGGGCATTCGCAGGAAAGATGAACAAACGGCAGCCATGCGCCGCCCGCGCAGGCCCGCGGGCGGAGTCCGGCCCCGTTTATGCGAGGGCTTCGCCCCCATCCGTCCCCGCAACGCCACCCGCCTGCGCCGACTGGAAGGCGGCGAGGGGCGACGGAGCGCCATCGAGTCGCTGCCGTTGTTCGTCGGCGCGGGAGATGGCCGAGAACATCTCGCTGTGATCGTTGGACATCCGCCGCGACAGCCGCGACACGGTTTCCGCCGCCGTCAGCGCCCGGCCCGACCCGCGGTCATAGAACAGGCCTCGGTTGGCCTCCGCCGCCTTGGGCAGGAGTTCGGCGGCCACCGCGTTGGGTGATGCCTGCGACGCACGGATCAACTGCGCCGCCCCGCCCACGCCCAACACATAGGCGATGCGGCTTTCGGTTTCGGTCACCGGACGCTTCAGGTTGCGCGACAGCCGCTCGCGCCCCTCGGCCAGATAGCGGGCGGCCATGCCGGCCGACAGGTCCACATCATGGCGCAGGTCGAGGATCTCTTTGCGCACCGCCGGGTCATCGACACGGGGGATGCCGTTCTTGACGGATATCTTCGACGCCAGGTCAGCCTGGCCATAGGCCGCACCGTACCGCTGGAACAGCCCCAGCCATGTGCGCTCCAGGAACTGGAACGGGCCGGCGGCGGTGCTGGCGCTGTTCTTCATGCCGGGGTTCAGGCCGCTTTCCTGCGTCGCCTGCGCCAGGATGGCGGCGAAGCTGTGCCCCGACAGCCCGGCCACCTGCCGCGACGCCAGCGCGATGCGGTCGGCGTCCTTCTGCGCGGTGGAGATGGGCGGCACGTCGGGCTTGCGGCCCGGCACGACGGGGGTGTCCTGGCCGTTGGCAAGCAGCACCGGCTTCTGGTCGGGGACCGGCGGCATGGATTGGCCGTTGGCAAGCTGGGTCGGCTTCTGGCCCGGCACCGGCGGCATGCTCTGGCCATTGGCCAGCAGCACCGGCTTTTCCTCCGGCACCGGCGGGGCGGTCTGACCATTGTCCAGCACCAGCGGCACCGGCGGCTTGTTCATCGGCAGCGGCACCGTCGGCTGGCGCCCGGCGTTGGCCTGCGCCGCCGTCCGCACCCGTGCCATGGTGTCCTGGAACTCACCGGACCCGGACGCCGGGGCCTCCCGCGCCGCATCGGGCGGACGATCCGCCACGGTGGAGGCCGGGTGATAGGTCATGACCTTGATGGACATGGTTTTCCGGTGGTTGCTGTCTGTCGCGCGCCGTGGACCGTCCGGCAGGGAACGGGCCGCTCACGGTTTTACGGATTTCGTACCCTAGCATGGATCGTGAAAGAAGTCTTGAATTGGCCGCATCCGGTGTTTTTCCGGAAAAGACAAAGGGCGGGGAGATGCCCTCCCCGCCCCTGGCCCTGCATTCGACAACCCAACCGGGATGATCCGGCGGTCAGGCGTGCTCCATCGCCTTCACCACCTCTTCGGTGACCTTCTTGGCGTCACCGAACAGCATCATGGTGTTGGGGCGGAAGAACAGTTCGTTTTCCACACCGGCATAGCCGGACGCCATCGACCGCTTGATGAAGAACACGGTCTTGGCCTTTTCCACGTCCAGGATCGGCATGCCGTAGATGGGCGAGGCCGGATCGGTCTTGGCCGCCGGGTTGGTCACGTCGTTGGCGCCGATGACGAAGGCCACGTCCGCGGTCTGGAAATCGCGGTTGATGTCCTCCAGCTCGAACACCTCGTCATAGGGGACGTTGGCTTCGGCCAGCAGGACGTTCATATGGCCGGGCATGCGGCCCGCGACCGGGTGGATGGCGTATTTGACCTCAACGCCTTCCTTCTTCAGCATGTCGGCCATTTCGCGCAGCGCGTGCTGCGCCTGCGCCACCGCCATGCCGTAGCCGGGAACGATGATGACCGACTGGGCGTTCTTCATGATATAGGCGGCGTCTTCGGCCGAGCCGGCCTTGACCGTCCCGCGCTCGCCGCCGCCACCCGCGGCCGCCACGGCCGATTCGCCACCGAAGCCGCCCAGGATCACGTTGAAGATCGAGCGGTTCATGCCCTTGCACATGATGTAGGACAGAATCGCACCCGACGACCCGACCAGCGCGCCGGTGATGATGAGCAGGTTGTTCTGCAGCGTGAAGCCGATGCCCGCCGCCGCCCAGCCGGAATAGCTGTTCAGCATGGAGATCACCACCGGCATGTCCGCCCCGCCGATGGGCAGGATCAGCAGGAAGCCCAGCGCCAGCGCCATCACGATGATGAGCCACAGGGCGGCGTCGGAATTGGACTGCACCAGCCAGATGATGAACAGCGCGGTCATCAGCCCCAGTGCGGCGTTCAGATGGTGCTGGAAGGGGAAGACCAGCGGCTTGCCGGTGACCAGCCCCTGAAGCTTGGCGAAGGCGACGACCGAGCCGGTGAAGGTGATGGCACCAATGGCGGTGCCCAGCGCCATTTCCACCAGCGATCCCTTGGCGATGGCGCCGCGCACGCCGATGCCGTAGGCGTCGGGGGCGTAGTACGCGGCCAGCGCCACGCACACCGCCGCCAGACCGACCAGCGAGTGGAAAGCCGCCACAAGCTGCGGCAGGGCCGTCATCACGATGCGCTTGGCGATCAGATAGCCGATGGCGCCGCCGATGGCGATGCCCAGAACGATCATCCAGTACGACCGCACGACCGGCAGGGCCAGCGTGGTGCCGATGGCAATCGCCATGCCGACCATGCCGTACAGATTGCCCTGGCGGGAGGTTTCCGGGCTGGACAGGCCGCGGAGCGCCATGATGAAGCACACCGAGGCCGCGAGATACAGAAGGGCCGAAAGGGTTTCCATGGTCTTACTTGCCCTTCTTCTTGAACATGGCGAGCATCCGCTGCGTCACCAGGAAGCCGCCGAAAATATTGACGGAGGCGAGAATCACGGCCAGGAAGCCCATGACTTTGGAAAATCCGAATCCGGCGGGACCGGCGGCGATCAGAGCGCCGACGATGATGACCGACGACACGGCGTTCGTCACCGCCATCAGCGGGCTGTGCAGGGCCGGGGTGACCCGCCACACCACGTAATAGCCGACGAAGCAGGCCAGGATGAACACGGTCAGCCCGGTTACGAAGAAATTGCCGTGGGACGCGGCTTCCGCCACCGGGGCGGTGCCGGCGGCCTGCGCCACCTGAGCGGCCAGCAGGTCGGCCTTTTGCGCCAGCACGGACAGGCTCGCCTGAAGCTCGGCGACCTTGGCGGCCAGTTGGGTCTGTTCCATGGTGGGCGTCTCCTCAGGCGGACTGGAAGGCCGGGTGGACGATCTGGCCGCCGCGGGTCAGCCCGATGGCCTTGACGATCTCGTCATCCCAATTGACCGCCACCGACGCCTTCTCCTTGTCGTGGAGCATGGTCAGCAGCGCCAGCAGGTTCTTGGCGTACAGAAGCGAGGCATCGACGGCGATGCGGCTGGGATAGTTGACGTGACCAACGATCTTCACGCCGTTGTCGGTGATGACGGTCTTGCCCGCCTGCGACCCGGCCACGTTGCCGCCCTGCTCCACCGCCAGATCGATGATGACCGATCCCGGCTTCATGGAGGCGACATGCTCGGCCGTCACCAGCAGCGGGGCCTTGCGGCCGGGGATCAGCGCGGTGGTGATGACGATGTCCTGCTTCTTGATGTGCTCGGCCACCAGGGCTGCCTGCTGGCGCTTGTAGTCGTCGGACATCTCTTTGGCGTAGCCGCCGGCGGTTTCCGCCTGTTTGAACTCGTCATTCTCCACGGCGACGAAGCTGCCGCCCAGGGACTGCACCTGTTCCTTCACCGCCGGGCGCACGTCGGTGGCCGACACGATGGCGCCCAGACGCTTGGCGGTGGCGATGGCCTGCAGCCCCGCCACGCCCACGCCCATGATGAAGGCCTTGGCCGGCGGCACGGTGCCGGCGGCGGTCATCATCATCGGGAACGCGCGGGTGTATTCGCTGGCGGCGTCCACCACGGCCTTGTAGCCGGCCAGGTTCGCCTGCGACGACAGCACGTCCATCACCTGCGCGCGCGTGATGCGCGGCACGAATTCCATGGCGAAGGCATCGACACCGGCATCGGCGTAGGCCTTCACCGCCTCGCGGCTGTTGTAGGGATTGAGGATGCCGAACAGCAGCGCGCCGCGCTTGATGAGCGCCAGCTCGTCCACGTCCCCCTCGCCCGGCAGCAGCGGGCGCTGCACCTTCAGCACGATGTCGGCATCGGCCAGGGCCGCCGCTTCGTCGGCGGCGATGGTGGCGCCGGCGTCGGCATAGGCCTTGTCGGTGATGGACGCGCCCAGGCCCGCCCCGGTTTCCACCGTCACGTCCAGGCCAAGGGCTTTCAGCTTCTTGACGGTTTCGGGCGAGGCGGCAACCCGCGCCTCGTTGGGGCGTCGCTCCTTGGGTATGGCGACTTTCATGGTGGTGCTCCCCTGCCTTGAACGGGCCTATGGTTTGCCGGTGTTTCCCGGAAGTGGTCTTACCTGCTGGCCCTTGGACGCGAAGTTTTGCCGTATTTGCGAGGTTTTGTGAAGGCGTAGGATCTTTCCTGCGGCAAAAGTACATGACGTATACGGCAACTTCCCGCAAGCGGATCCGTGCGGCGAGGCCCCCTTGCGGATCGCGGAACAGCCCGATATCGTCCCGGCCAATCATCCCTCCGTTTGCTTAATCCGAAAGGACCACCGCCATGTCCGACGTGGGCGGCATCGCCGCAGACCGCCTGAGATCCTTCATCGAGCGCATCGAGCGGCTTGAGGAAGAGAAAAAGGGCATTCAGGACGACATCAAGGAAATCTACGCCGAAGCCAAGGGCACCGGCTTCGACGTCAAGATCATGCGCCAGATCATCCGCCTGCGGAAGATGGACAACGCCGACCGCCAGGAACAGGAAACCATCCTGGAACTGTACCTCCAGGCCCTGGGGATGGCGGAGTAAGCGGCGTTTTCCTTGATTCAGGCCCCCACTCCCCGGCGGGGAGCGGGGGGTGCCTCTCCCTCACGCCGCCGCCTCCGTTACGGAACCGCCGGGAACGAGGCGTGACAGGACGTTGGCGACGATGGTCATGCCGGTGCCGCCGTCCAGCGTCATCAGGGATTCGGGGTGGAACTGCACGGCGGCGACCGGCAGCGTCCGGTGCTCCACCGCCATCACCACCCCGTCCTCGGTCCGCGCCGTCACCGTCAGCGCAGCCGGTATGCTGCAGGCGCGGGCGTGCAAGGAGTGGTAGCGGCCCACCCGCACCCGGTCCGGCAGGCCGGCGAACAGCACGCCGCCGTTTTCCACGCGAATCACCGACGGCTTGCCGTGCATGGGCCGGGGCAGCACGTCCAGCGCACCGCCGAATCGCTCGACGATGCCCTGCAGCCCCAGACACACGCCGAACACCGCCGATCCCGCCGCCAGCGCGGCATCCACCGTCCCCGCCACGTCGAAATCCGCCGGGCGGCCCGGTCCCGGCGACAGCACCACCAGATCATAGCCACCGCCCGCCACCGCCGCACGGGCGTGGGTGTGGCGCAGGGTGGTCACCTCCGCTCCCGTCTGGCGCAGGTAATCGGCCAGCATCAGCACGAAACTGTCGTCATGGTCCACCAGCAGCACCCGCCGCCCGGCCCCGGCGCGGCTGACGGCGGCCTGAGCGGCGGGCGGGGCTTCACCGCGGATGGCGCCCAGCAGAGCGGCGGCCTTCAGCCGGCATTCGGCATCTTCGGCGTCCGGGTCGCTGTCCGACAGCAGGGTCGCACCGGCCCGCACCTCGGCAACCCCGTCCTTCATGCGGATGGTGCGCAGCGTCAGCCCGGTTTCCAGCCCCCCGTCGAAGCCGATCCGGCCGAAGGATCCGGCGTACCACCGCCGCGGGGTGCGCTCGTGGTCCTCGACGAACTGCATGGCGTGGCGCTTGGGGGCGCCGGTCACCGTCACCGCCCAGGTGTGGGTGAGAAAGGCGTCCAGCGCGTCGAATCCGTCGCGCAGCCGCCCCTCCACATGGTCTACCGTGTGGATCAGGCGGGAATAGAGTTCGATCAGCCGCCGCCCGATCACCCGCACCGAACCGGGTTCGCACACCCGCGCCTTGTCGTTGCGGTCCACGTCGGTGCACATGGTCAGCTCGGCCTCCTCCTTGGCGTTGGTCAGCAGGGTCAGGATCTGCCGCGCATCGCCCAGCGCATCGGCTCCGCGCGCCACCGTCCCGGAAATCGGGCAGGTTTCCACCCGCCGTCCGCTGACCCGCACGTACATTTCCGGGCTGGCCGCCACCAGGAATTCACCATGCCCCAGGTTGACCAGCGCCTCATAGGGGGCGGGGTTGGCGCGAATCAGCCGGCGGAACACGGTGGCGGGGGAATCGGCGCAGGGTTCGCCGAACACCTGCCCCGGCACCGCTTCGAACAGGTCGCCGCGCCCGAACGCCGCCAGGGCGGTGCGCACCACCGCGGCGTATTCCCCCGGCCCGTGGTCGCCATAGGCCCCGGCGTTGGTGGTGGCGCGGTAGCCGTGCGTCTCCCCGCCCCCGGCAACATCGGCGGTGGAGCCGGCGGCGGTGGTGAAGCTGTAGTCGAACCGCCGCGCCACCCCGGCGGCGGGGTCGATGACGGTCACCGCATCGGGCAGGTACAGCACCAGATCCCGCTGATCGTCGGCCCGTTCCAGCCTTTGCCGAATCGGCTCGAACTGAAAAGCGAGGTCGTAGCCGAAGGCGCCGTAAAGGCCGAGATAGGGATCGTCGGGAAACGCCAGCGCCTCCCGCAGCGCCCGCAGCACGGAAAAGACGGAGGGCTGGCGGCTGCGCTCCTCTTCGGCGAAGCCCTCGGCCATGGGCTGGATGCGGGCGGTCAGCCGTCCGGCCGTGCTGTCCAGACCGGCCACCGCCGGGGTCTGCGCCAGGATGGCCCCGATGACCGGCAGCAGCAGCAGCCCGCGGGGATTGAGCGCCTCCACCGTCACCGAGCGCGCCCGCGCGGTCACCGCCAGGATGGGATCGGTGAAGCCCACCGCCCCCTGGCGATAGCGCCCCGGCGCATCGACGCCGCAGCGCATCAACAGCCCCCGCCGAGTGTCGAGCGCGTCGATCAGCGGGTCAAGGGCATAGGTCGGGTCCAGCACCGTGCCGGTGCGGGTGACGGCCACCCCCGCGGGGGTGATGCGGGTGACCGTGCTGAGAAACGGGGGATCGGCAAGAGCCATGGGACCATCTCCGGGGATATCGTGCCGTCCGCGGAGAGTCTGGTTTGCCTGTGCCACACAGCAAAAAGGCCGCCCGGAACCCTCCGGGGCGGCCTGTTTCGTTTTACGGCGCACACGCGCCCGCCTTGGCCGGCCCGGTCAGTCGGGCCACCACCAGCGGCGGGTCAGGATGTGCGTCATCGTCTTCATGGGGAAAGAGTGGACACGATGCCACCCGCCTCTGTCAAGAGCGGCGGGGCGGGGCGATGACCAGGGCGATCCCCCCCAGCACCGCCACCGACGCCAGCACCAACCGCAGCGACAGCGGTTCGCCCAGCAACGGCACCCCGGCCAGCGCGGTCATCACGGGCACGCTCAATTGCACCGACGCCGCACGGGTGGCGGTCAGCCGCGGCAAGGTGGCGTACCACAGGGCATAGCCCATGCCCGACGCCACCGCCCCCGACAGCAGGGCATAAAGAACGCCCGCCGAATCCACCCCCACCCCGCCCGGCTCCACCACCAGCGCCGCCGCCATCACCGCCAGCGCCATGGGCACGGCGCGGATGAAGTTGCCGGCGGTGGCGATCAGCGCCGGCTCCCGGCTCCGGCGTCCGCGCAGGGAGTAGAGGCCCCAGGCGATGCCGGCGGCAACCATCAGCGCCGCTCCCACCGGCGGCGGCGCCGACACCCCCGGCAGCACCAGCACCACCAGCCCCACCGCCGCCACCACCAGCCCAACCACCTGAACCACGCCGGGACGCTCCCCGGCCAGCAGCCCGCTGACGATCATCGTCACCTGCACCGCCCCGAACAGCAGCAAGGCGCCGCTGCCCGCGGGCAAGGTGATGTAAGCAAAGGAAAACGCCGCGGCATAGCCCAGCAGCGCCAGAGCCGAGGCCCACGACCCGCCGATCCCGCCCTGCCCCGCCCGCCGGGCAAGCATCCCCAGCACCACGGCACCGGAGACGATTCGCAGCAGGGTGAAGCTGGCGGCATCGATGCCGGTGCCCTTCAGCGCCAGCCGGCAGAGGATGGAATTGGCGGCGAACGCCATCATCGCCAGCGCCGTCAGCATCAAAGCCGATGCGAGGGGAGACGCTGCGAGGGGGGAAGAGGATGCGGAATTCTGCATCCCCCAACTGTGAATACCCCTCCGCCCGCCGTCAACCGGACGTCCGTTATCCTAGACGAAAGACCAATGATAACGGACGGGGTGCAGGGGCGCCCGCCCCTGCCGGGGAGCGTCGAGGGGCTGGCCCCTCGACCCCATCAGGCGATCCGCCCGTGGCAATGCTTGTACTTCTTCCCCGAACCGCAGGGGCACAGAGCGTTGCGCGGGGTTTCCGGCCAGAGGTTGCCACCCGCGCTGTCACTGCGGCGAACCATCCCGTCGGGCAACGGCTGATCGTCCCCCGCCAGGGCCGGATCGGCATGGATTTCCTGCATGTCCTGGGCCGGGTAGAAATCTTCCGCCGGCGGCGCCACCCGCACTTCCACATGCATCAGGACCGAGGTGGTCTGTTCCCGCAGCGCCGACAGCATGGATTCGAACATGTCGAAGGCTTCGCGCTTGTACTCGTTCAGCGGATCCTTCTGGGCGTAGGCGCGCAGGCTGATGCCCTGGCGCAGGTGATCCAGGTGCAGCAGGTGATCCTTCCACTCCTGATCGAGGATCTGGAGCAGCAGGGTCTTTTCGGCGTAGCGCATCATCTCGGGGCCATAGTCGGCCACCTTCTGCGCGTATTTGGCGTCGGCGGCGTCACGGACGCGCTCTTCCACCTCGGCCTCGGCGATGCCCTCTTCCTTGGCCCAGTCGATGACCGGCAGGTCCATGCCCAGCAGGCGCTTGACCTCTTCGGACAGGCCGGACAGATCCCACTGTTCGGCATAGGTGTTGGGCGGAATCGCCTTGTTCACCATGTCGGCGATGATCTGGTGGCGCATTTCCGTGACGGTTTCGGAAATGTCGTCGCTGTCCATGATCTCGCGGCGCTGTTCATAGACGACCTTGCGCTGGTCGTTCATCACGTTGTCGAAGCGCAGCAGGTTCTTGCGGGTTTCGAAGTGGTGGGCTTCGACCTTCTGCTGCGCCTTTTCCAGCGCCTTGTTGATCCAGGGGTGGATGATCGCCTCCCCTTCCTGCAGGCCCAGGCGCTGGAGCATGCCGTCCATGCGCTCGGACCCGAAGATGCGCATCAGGTCGTCTTCCAGCGACAGGAAGAACTTCGACGCGCCGGGGTCGCCCTGACGGCCGGAGCGACCGCGAAGCTGGTTGTCGATGCGGCGGCTCTCGTGCCGCTCGGTGCCGATGACGTACAGGCCGCCGGCCTCCATCACCAGACGGCGGGCCTCCTCCACCTCGGCGCGGATCTGGGCGACGCGCGCGTCGCGCTCCGGCCCGTCCGGCAGATCCTGGAGTTCGGTCTGAACCCGCATGTCCACGTTGCCGCCCAACTGGATGTCGGTGCCGCGGCCCGCCATGTTGGTGGCCACCGTCACCGCCCCCGGACGCCCGGCCTGGGCGACGATGTAGGCTTCCTGTTCGTGATGGCGGGCGTTCAGGACGTTGTGGGGGATGCCGCGCTTCTTCAGCAGGTCCGACAGCAGTTCCGACTTTTCGATCGAGGTGGTGCCGACCAGAACCGGCTGGTTCCGCCCGCGGCATTCCCCGATCAGGTCGATCATCGCCTTATACTTCTCGGTGGCGGTGCGATAGACCTCGTCGTCGTGGTCCTTGCGCTTGACGGCGACGTTGGTGGGGATGTCCACCACTTCCAGCCCGTAGATCTCGGCGAATTCCGCCGCCTCGGTCATCGCGGTGCCGGTCATGCCGGCCAGCTTGGGATAGAGGCGGAAATAGTTCTGGAAGGTGATGGAGGCCAGCGTCTGGTTTTCCCGCTGGATGGTGACGCCTTCCTTGGCTTCCAGCGCCTGGTGCAGCCCTTCGGAATAGCGGCGCCCCTCCATCATGCGGCCGGTGAACTCGTCGATGATGACGACCTTGTCATCCTTGACGATGTAATCCTTGTCGCGCTGGAACAGGGTGTGGGCGCGCAGCGCCTGCTGGGCGTGGTGGACCAGCGCCACGTTCTGGATGTCGTAGAGGCCGCCCGACTTCAGGAGGCCGGCTTCGGCCAGAAGCTGTTCCATGTGCTCCTGCCCGATCTCGGAGAAGGAGACGGCGCGGTGCTTCTCGTCCTTCTCGAAATCATCGGGCGTCAGGCGGGGGATCAGCCGGTTCACCTGCACATACATCTCGGAGGAATCGGTGGACGGGCCGGAGATGATGAGCGGGGTGCGCGCCTCGTCGATCAGGATCGAGTCCACCTCGTCCACGATGGCGTAGTTGAAGGCCCGCTGCGCGAGATCCTCGTGGCGGAACTTCATGTTGTCGCGCAGATAGTCGAAACCGAATTCGTTGTTGGTGCCATAGGTGATGTCGGCCTGATAGGCGGCCCGGCGCTCGTCGTCGGTCAGCCCGTGGACGATGCAGCCGGTGGTCAGCCCCAGGAATCCGTAAACGCGGCCCATCCACCCGCTGTCACGGCTGGCCAGATAGTCGTTGACGGTGACGACGTGGACGCCCTTGCCCTCCAGCGCGTTGAGGTATGTGGCCAGCGTGGCGACCAGCGTCTTGCCTTCGCCGGTGCGCATTTCGGAAATCTTGCCCTGGTGCAGCACCATGCCGCCCATGAGCTGAACGTCGAAATGCCGCTGGCCCAGAACGCGCTTGGCCGCTTCGCGCACGGTGGCGAAGGCGTCGCACAGGATATCGTCGAGGGTTTCGCCCTTGGCGAGCCGGTCGCGCAGCCAGTCGGTGCGGGCGCGCAGCAGCTCGTCGGACAGGGCCGAGACCTCCGCCTCCAACGCGTTGATTCGCTGGACGTCCCTATGCAGCGCCTTGACGGCGCGCGAGTTGGCGGTGCCGAAAATCTTGCGGGCGAGCGCACCGAACATGAAAAACCTCGAAACGTAACGGAACCGGCCTTGGGTGGAACCGGCGGGGAAACGACCGCCCACAGATAAGGGGGCGGCGGATCCGCGTCAACGGATGGGGCCGAACCATAGAACAAAGCCGGCCGGGAATAAAGGCCGCAGCCTTTTCGGGTTCCTTTTGGATCCCGTGCAGCCGGGCCGGGCAGCACGGCTTTTGTTCCGATTCGGCGTCTGCCCGGCATACGGGTCTGGGGTTTGTGACAGGGTTTTCATGTTCAACCGGCAAAACCCGCCCGACAGCCCCTTGCGGAACGGGTTGAAGCACCGTCCGCCGGTTGTCCTGCGGGTGGCGGCTTGCCCCGCGCGGGCCGGCCATGCTTAATCCCATCAACACCGGCACGGGACAGCGGCGGAGAGCGCCCGTGCCCAACATGCTCCGCCATCCCGCAGGAAATGGAGTTCTCCAGGTGATCCGAGTGTTTCGCGCCGCCCTTCTGTCGCTGACCGCCGCCGGGCTGGCGCTGGCCGCCCAGGCCCAGACGCCGCCCGCCACCCCGGCCCCCGCCGCGCCGGCCACCCCCGCCCCGGCCCAGGCGGCTCCCGCCCCGGCCACGCCGGCGCCGGCCGCAGCCCCGAACCCCGACACCGTGGTGGCCCGCGTCAACGGTGAAGAGGTCAAGCTGGCGGAGGTGATGCGCGCCGTCGGCCAGTTGCCGCCGCAGGTGCAGCAGATGCCGCTGGAAATGCTGTTCCAGCCGCTGCTCGACCAGATCATCAGCCAGAAGCTGGTGTCGGCCGCCGGCTACAAGGAAAAGCTGGATCAGTCGCCGGAGGTCAAGGACGAGCTGAAGCGCGCCGAGGAGCGTGCGGTCCAGCGCGCCTACATCCAGCAGCAGGTGCACGCCCGCATCACCCCGGAAGCCCTGGAAGAGCAGTACAAGCAGTATCTGGCCGAAAACCCCGCGCAGGAAGAGGTCAAGGCCTCGCACATCCTGGTGGAGAAGGAAGACGAGGCCAAGGCCATCATCGACGAACTGGCCAAGGGCGCCGATTTTGCCAAGCTGGCCAAGGAAAAGTCAAAGGACACCGTGGCGGCGCAGCAGGGCGGCGATCTGGGCTATTTCACCAAGGACACCATGGTGGACGCCTTCGCCGAGGCGGCCTTTGCCATGAAGCCGGGCGAGGTCAGCAAGGCCCCCGTCAAGACCCAGTTCGGCTATCACATCATCAAGGTCGAGGATAAGCGCCTCCAGCCCCAGCCCACCCTGGACGAGGTGAAGGGCGAGTTGGAACAGCAGCTGTCCAAGGAGATCATCAGCGGCGTCATCGACGACCTGAAGGCCGGAGCCGCCATCGAAACCTTCAAGATGGACGGCACCCCGGCGCCCAAGCCCGAGCCGAAGAAGGACGCCGCCCCCAAGAAGGACGAGCCGCCGAAGAAGTAAGCGGCACCGCCCCGCGGCGGTCGCATTTTGGCCGCCGCGGGGCACCCTTGCTTGCGTCCAGGCTACCCCTGCCGCTTCAACGCTGGCATGATGCGCCCAAAGCCGCCGGACCGACCCGTCCGGCGGCTTTGGGCGTCACGGTTGCCGCCGATTGTTCCCATCGGCCGGCTTCATCAGATACGGAATGCGACCAATGGCTTTGACCGTCTCTCCGCTTGCTCCCGCCGCGTTTCCCGAGCTGCCGCCGCTGGGCGGCGTGCGTCTGGCCACCGCCAACAGCGGGATCCGATACAAGGGGCGTGACGATCTGTTGCTGGCGGTGATGGATCCCGGCACGACGGTGGCCGGGGTGCTCACCCGCTCGCTGACGGCATCGGCGCCGGTGGAATGGTGCCGCATGGCCCTGCCCCATGGGCTGGCCCGCGCGCTGGTGGTCAACGCCGGCAACGCCAACGCCTTCACCGGCAAGGCCGGCGACGCCACCGTGCGCGACACCGTGCGCGCCGCGGCATCGTTGGCCGGCTGTGCCCCGGAAGAGGTCTATGTGGCCTCCACCGGCGTGATCGGCCAGCCGCTGGCATCCGACGCCATCGCCAAGGCCCTGCCGGCCATGACGGACACCCTTGGCCCCAACTGGGAAGCCGGGGCGCGGGCGATCATGACCACCGATACCTTCGCCAAGGCGTCCACCCGCACCGCCACCATCGGTTCCACCACCGTCACCATCACCGGCTTTGCCAAGGGGTCGGGCATGATCGCCCCCGACATGGCGACCATGCTGGGCTTCATCTTCACCGATGCGGCGATTCCGGCCCAGGCGCTCCAGACCATGCTGTCGGAACTGACGGAGCGCACCTTCAACAGCATCACGGTGGATGGTGACACCTCCACCTCCGACACGCTGCTGCTGTTCGCCACCGGCAAGGCCGGCAACCCGGCCGTGACCCACGGGGCCGATCCCGCCCTGGACAGCTTCCGTGCGGCCCTGGAAGCGGTGATGCTCGATCTGGCCCACCAGATCATCCGCGACGGCGAAGGGGCGACCAAGTTCGTCACCGTCACCGTCACCGGGGCCGACAGCGACGCCGCGGCCAAGCGCATCGCGCTGACCGTCGCCAATTCCCCGCTGGTCAAGACTGCGGTGGCGGGCGAGGATGCCAACTGGGGCCGCATCGTCGCCGCCGTCGGCCGGGCCGGCGAACGGGCCAACCGCGACCTGCTGAAGATCACCGTCGGCGGTGTGCTGATCTGTGCCGAGGGCATGGAAGTCCCCGGTTATGACGAGGCCCCCGTCACCGCCCACATGAAGGGCAAGGAGATCGACATCCTGGTGGACATCGGTCTGGGCAAGGGCCGCGCCACCGTGTGGACCTGCGACCTGACCCACGGCTACATCGACATCAACGGCAGCTACCGCAGTTGATCCCGTGCCCGTTCCGGCACACGCCGTCCGCCCGTTCATCCGGGCGGACGGTTTTTTCTTTTCATCACCGCCGCCCTTGACCACGCATCCTTTATGAACGGGTGATCCATGGCCTGTTTCGATCCCACCTCCACCCCGCCCGCCGGGTCCAAGCGGGTTCTGTTCGTCGTCGCCGTCGCCTTGGTCGATGTGGACGGGCGGGTGCTGCTGGCCCAGCGTCCGCCGGGCAAGGAACTGGCCGGTCTGTGGGAATTCCCCGGCGGCAAGGTGCATGCGGACGAAACGCCCGAAGCGGCCCTGGTGCGCGAACTGAAAGAGGAACTGGACATCGACACCGCGGCCAGTTGCCTCGCCCCCTTCACCTTCGCGTCCCATTCCTACGAAAAATTCCACCTGTTCATGCCGCTCTACGTCTGCCGGGTGTGGAATGGCGAGGTCCGGCCGCTGGAAGGGCAGAAGCTGGCCTGGGTCACCCCCAACCGCATGGGCGATTACCCCATGCCGCCTGCCGACGTGCCCCTGGTGGCGATGCTGCGCGACCTTCTGTAAGGATCGCTTTCCGACAGAACAGCCACGCTGCAGGCAGGGGAACAAAACGGAACCATTCCTCTCGACAACCGCCGCGCAATCCGTAGAATGGAACAGGAACATTCAACGGATCAAGCGCGAGCGGCGGTCATGAACACCGACACCGGCGAAGCCTTTCCGGCCCCTCCCCCGGCCGTCCCGTCCCCGGCGGGACAGGCCATGCTGTTCGATCACCTGCCCGAGGCGGCCCCACCCGCCGGCCGGCGGCGCAAGGCGTCGTCGCCACGGCGCACCGCCGCCGCCACCGTCACCGTGGATCAGGTGTGCGAGCCGGTTCCTCCCCACGCCGCCGCCCCGGCGGCATTGCCGCCGCTGTTCGCTGCCGCCCCCCCGCCGCCCGACCCCTTCGATCCCGCCCGCCTGTCGCCGGCGGAAATCCGGGCGCTGGTGCAGGGGCTGCCCGATGCCAAGCTGGCCCACCTGCTGACCGAGGCGGCGCGCGAGTTGAAACAGCGGGTGACGGCGGGAAGCGAGTGGGACGACGACACGGCAGCGGACAGGGAACGGGACAGCGAACCCAATCCCCTGCTGCTGCGCGCCGCCCGGCAGGTTGTCGGCGACCTGTCGGGGGACGACACCTGATTCCACGCCGCCGCACCTATCCCCATGGTTGCGGTGCAATGGAAGGGCAGAGGTCGTCCCGCCGTCCCAATAATATTCCGACACCTCCTCTGGTTTTCCCGGAATAGCGTTGCGCCGTGTGGTGGAACGGCGTTACCATTCGCCGCGCCCGCCATTTGGCACCAAACCTTGCAGGACCGGCATGGACCTCCACTCGCTTCAACAATTGATTGCGGATTACGGAGTCTGGTTTTACATCATCACCTTCTTGTGGACTTTTGTCGAAGGTGAAACTTTTGTCATTTATGCCGGTGTCTTGATTGCGCAAGGGCTGTTGGACGGGCCGTTGCTGCTGGCCTGTGCCTGGGCGGGCAGCTTCTGCGGCGACCAAACCTATTTTTATACAGGACGTTACTTCGGCCCCAAACTGCTGCGGCGGTTCCCACGCTGGCAAAAGCCGGTGAACACCGCGTCAAGCTGGCTGGAGAAACATGACTGGAAATTCATCCTCAGCTTTCGCTGGATCTATGGCGTGCGCAACTTCGCCAGCTTCGCCCTGGGGATGAGCCGGCTGCAGGGGCTGCGGTTTTTCTACCTGAACTTCATCGCCGCCGGCTTGTGGGCCATCGGCTTCGTCGGCATGGGCTACACCGCCGGCAACCTGCTGCGTCCCTTCCTTGACCAACTGGCCTCGTACTTCACCCTCGTTCTGCTGGGCATCTTTGCGGTGATGTTCGGGCTGGTGTTCCTGATCCATCGGATCCAGAGCATGCTGGCCCGGCGGCGGGCAGCCACGGTGACCTCCGCCCTTCCCATGGACGCGGCCGATTGACGGGGCACGGATAAGGGGCTGGCGGGTCAGCCAGCCCCCCCTTTTCGTGCCGACGCCGCTTCCGCAAGCACCTGCTCGACCCGCTCCAGGTCATAGGGCTTGGGCAGGAAGAGAAGCGGCAGGTCATCGCTTTCCAGCGCCGTCACATCCCGGCCATAGCCCGAGGACACGATCACCGTCAGCCCCGGCCGGCGGGCCAGGGCGTGCCGCGCCAGCGCAATCCCCGATTGTCCCGGCAAGCTGACGTCGGTGAACAGCACATCCCATTCCTCCTCCGTCTCCAGCATCGTCATGGCGCTTTCGGCATCGGCCACATCGACCACCTGATGCCCCAGTTCCAGCAGCAGGTCGGTGGTCGCCATGCGGATCAGGGCGTCGTCCTCGACGAACAGAATCCGCAGGGACGAATCCCCCGTTTCGACAGGGGCGGCGCCCGGACGCCGGCCCAGCATGTGCCGCAACTGACGCGCCAGATCCTCGCGGTTGTAGGGCTTGCTCAACAGGCTGATGCCGGGGTCCAGGCGGCCCTCGTGGACGATGGCGCCGTCGGTGTAGCCGCTGGTGAACAGCACGGCCAGACCGGGCACTCTCTCCTGCGCCCGCCGGGCCAGTTCGGTGGACCGCAGCGGTCCCGGCATCACCACGTCGGTGAACAGCAGGTCGATGGGCGCCCCGGATTCGATGAGCGACAGGGCGGTTTGGGCATCCGGCGCCTTCAGCACGCGATAGCCGAGATCGGTCAACAGATCGACCACGGTGGCGCGGACGTCGGGATCATCCTCCACCACCAGAATGGTTTCGCTGCCGCCAACCACCGGACCGCTGAGCGCGTCCGGTGCGCCGTCGGCGGCGACCGCGGCGCGGGGCAGCAGCAGACGCACCACCGTGCCTTCCCCCACCCGGCTGTCGATGGTCACGCAGCCGCCCGATTGCCGGACGAAGCCGTAAACCATGGACAGGCCCAGCCCGGTCCCCTGCCCTTCGGGCTTGGTGGTGAAAAAGGGTTCGAACACCCGCTCCAGCACCTCCGGCGCCATGCCACAGCCGGTATCGGCCACCGACAGCGCCACATAATCCCCGACCGGCACCGCATCGGGCAGACAGGCGGCGGCCCGTTCGTCCAGAGCCGCGTTTTCCAGGCGGATGGTCAGGGCGCCGCTGCCGGCCATGGCGTCACGGGCATTGACCGTCAGATTGAGGATGACGTTTTCCAACTGCGCCGGATCGACCAGGGTCGGCCACAGCCCCGGTTCGGCGCTGATGACGGTGTGAACGGTTTCCCCCAGCGCCCGGTGCAGCAGATCCTCCATCCCCGCCACCAGACGGGACAGATCCACCGACCGCGGTTCCAGGGGCTGACGGCGGGCAAACGCCAGAAGCTGGGCCGCCAGCTTTCCCCCCCGCGACACGGCGGCAATAGCGGTCTGCAGCCGGCGGCGACCGTTCTCGTCCATGGCGGCGTCCCGTTCCAGCAATTGCAGATTACCGGAAATGACCTGGAGGAGATTGTTGAAATCATGGGCCACGCCGCCGGTCAACCGGCCGATGGCCTCCATCTTCTGGGCCTGGCGCAGGGCGGCTTCAGCCTGCCGCCGTTCGTCCATTTCGGCGATCAGGCGGCGGTGGGCCTCCTCAAGCTGGGCGGTGCGGCAGGCAACCAGTTCCTCCAGCTCGTCACGGCTGGAGGCCAGGGCATGGCGGGTTTCCGTATCCTTACCGGATGCGGAAAAATTACGGTCGAAACGTCGATCCGGCATGAGCCGCCTGCCCTCGTAAACCGAAGTGTAACCCAAAGCATCGGGGAGGAAACCGATGGTTGCCTCCGTACTCAGGAAATATCACGGCCGCTGCAACCGCGGAACGTGGGCAAGGGTTAAGGGCGACACCCCATATTGCCTATGCCCCCAAAAGCAAAGCCCCGCCACGGACAAACCGCAGCGGGGCCGGCAGAACCAGACACGTGCCTGTGGCCGCGGATCACTCCAACAGGCTGCGCAGCATCCACGCGGTCTTTTCATGGATCTGCAACCGCTGGGTCAGCAGATCGGCGGTGGGCTGGTCGTTGGCTTCTTCGGCCAGGGGGAAGATGCGGCGCGCGGTGCGGGCCACGGTTTCATGCCCCTCCACCAACTGGCGGATCATGTCTTCGGCGCGCGGCACGCCGGTTTCCTCAGAGACCGAGGTCAGCTTTGCGAACTGGGTGAAGCTGGCCGGAGCCGGATAGCCCAGGGCGCGGATGCGCTCGGCAATCTCGTCCAGGGCGTTCCACAGTTCGGTGTACTGCTGCATGAACATGGTGTGCAGCGTGTTGAACATCGGCCCGGTGACGTTCCAATGGAAACCGTGGGTCTTGATGTACAGGGCAAAGGTGTCGGCCAGCACGGCGGACAGTCCGTCGGCAATGGCTTTGCGGTTGTCGTCGCTGATGCCGATATCGATTTTCATGCTTTGCTACTCCCTGTCACAGGCGCCCGCGCGGGGGCGCCGGTCCATCGAACTCATGGGCATAACGTAGCCCCTCGCCGAACATTCCACAAGAGGACTTGTTAGAACTATTCTAAGAAGCAGCGAGGCCGATTGCCGCACGCCCCTTTCCTGCCAGCCATGATCCGCCGCCGCCAAGCGGATCGATCGGGTTACCCCCATAAGCGGGACCGGGGACGGCGCCCCGGCCCGACGGGATCACCCGTGGCGCAGGCGTCCGATGAACTGCTTGACCTCGGTGTTCAGCTTGACCGCCTGACCGTCCAGAAGTTCGGCGGCCTGCAACACTTCGCCCGCCGCGGTGCCGGTTTCCCCGGCGGAATGGGACACCACGGCGATGTTCTGGCTGACCTCGGTGGTGCCGGCGGCGGCCTCCTGCACATGGCGGGCGATGTCCTGGGTGGCCGCGGCCTGCTGTTCCATGGATGCGGCGATGGCGCCGATGATGGTGTCGATGGACACCACCGTCTCGCCCATGCCGCGGATGGCGCTGACGGCGGAGCCGGTCACCTGCTGCATGCCGGCGATCTGGGTGGAGATTTCCTCGGTGGCCTTGGCGGTCTGGCTGGCAAGGTTCTTCACCTCCTGCGCCACCACGGCGAAGCCCTTGCCGGCCTCCCCCGCCCGCGCCGCTTCGATGGTGGCGTTGAGCGCCAGCAGGTTGGTCTGGGCGGCGATGGAGTTGATGAGGCTGACGATCTCGCCGATCTTGGACGCAGCCTCCGACAGCCCGACCACATGGCCGTTGCTTTCGTCCACCGCCGCCACGGCGCTGCGCACCATGTCGAAGGACCGGCGGACCTGCACCCCGATCTCGGCGATGGAGGCCGACATCTCTTCCGCGGCGGTGGCGGCGGTCTGCACGCTCATGCCCGCCTGCTGGCTGGCCGAGGCGACGG
Organism: uncultured Rhodospirillaceae bacterium; assembly: GCA_937927415.1. Classification (GTDB taxonomy): domain Bacteria; phylum Pseudomonadota; class Alphaproteobacteria; order Azospirillales; family Azospirillaceae; genus Azospirillum. The sequence goes on along the minus strand of CALBDS010000031.1, from coordinate 73,463 downwards.
CCGCCGCCTTCTGGTTGGCGTCGTTGGCGCAATCCAGCATGCCGCGGGCGTTGGAACGCACCTGCTGGGCGCCGCTGCCCACCTGCTGGACCACCTCGCTGACGCGGGCTTCGAACAAGTCGGCCAGTTCATGGACCACGCGCTTGCGTTCCTCCTCGGCCTCGGCCTTCTGGTGCTCCTGCTCCAGCTTCAGCCGTTCCACCTCGCGGGCGTTGTCCTGGAAGATCTTGAGCGCGCGGGCCATGGCGCCGATCTCGTTCTTCATCCAGGTGCCGTGAACCTCGCTGTTCAGGTCGCCGGCCGCCAGACCGGCGGTGCGTTCGGACAGGGTGCCCAGCGGGCGGGTGATGCTGCGGGCCAGCAGCAGCCCGGCCACCAGCATGCCGCCCAGCAGGGCCGCCATCACCAGGGCGAATTCCATCCGGGCGCGGGCGGCGCTGTCGCGGGTGTCCTGCACCGCGCGTTCGGTCGATGCCTCGATGGCCGACTGGGCTTCCAGCGCCTTGCCGGTCAGGCCGCGGAACTGGTCGTCCACATGCGACATCAGCGGAATGGCGATCAGCCGGTCGATCATCGCCATCTGGTTCATTTCGTCCACCGCCTTGGCATAGGCGGCCAGACGCTTTTCCACATCCGCCAGCATGGCGCGCTCCGCCGGCATCAGCGGCATCGCGCCCAGGGTTTCCAGCGCCTTGCCCGCCTTGGCGGTGCTGCTGGTGATGGCGGTGCGGATTTCCTGAAGCTTGGCATCCTCCAGCCCCGACCCGGACAGGGCCAGATGGCGGGACACATCGCTGTGGATGAGATAGGCCGTGGCGACCAGCCGGTCGATCTGGGCGCGGCGGGCGGTGGCCGACTGGTGGATCTGGTCCACCGCGGCCACCGACTGTTCCGCCTGCCGGTCGGCCAGGGCCAGGGCCGCCACCGTCAGCAGAATGCCCATCAACGGAGCGGCGAAGACCCGCGCCGCCACCGAGGTTCCACTCAGGCCCGCGAGAAATCCCCCGTTCATGTCATCCCCCTCTTCCGATATGCAGACCAGGCGCTCCCTGGACCGGCCCCCCATGGAAACGGCCCGGAAACGGGTTCCGGGCCGCGCCACGATTACTTGTAGACACCCACATAGGCCACGTAATCCTGCCCAGGCACCTTTTTCACAAAGGTAACCTTGGGCTGGATCTTGTTGGTGGTCGGATTCATCCAGCGGTATTCCACCCACCCCTCGCCCTTGTCCTTGGCGACGGCGAGGATTTCCTGAACGATCATCCGGCCGTCGGGGTCCTTCACGTTCAAGACGTTCTGCCCGACACCGGCGGGACGCGGCGGATAGGCGCGCCACACACCGTCCAGATCGATGACGTTCACATAGATCTCGCCGTAATTGTATTCGCCCTTTTCGTTGAAGACCTTCACCGCCTCTTCCATCCCCTTGGCGGCGATGAGGTCGGCGGCCTTCAGGGCCAGGGCCTTGGCCTCGTCCTGGGTCGGGGCGGTCTGGGCCATGACGGGACCGGGCACGGCAACCGCCAGGACCACACCGGATAGGGCCAGCGCCATCAGGCCGGCGGCCAGGGTGCGGGTGATGTTCAGCATGGACGTAAATTCCCCCTTGAAACGATGGTGCCCGTTGTCATGCGAGACCGTGGCCGCACAGCCGCGGGGCAACCCCCTATCGGCCGAAAAGTTTTACGACCCGCAGGTTTCAGCAATTTGTCAGTCTAGTTTTGTCTCTGTCACAAGATATTACCGCGGCGCAACAATCGCATCGGTTGAGAGTGCGTTTTCATCGCCAGCCGACACAAGAGAAATCAACGGCTTGGCGTTCCTGTCCCGCAATTCGCGCGCTGCGGCGGATAGACGCACCAGCGTATGCAGTTCCCGCATCCCTGGCACGCCTTTGCACCCGCGTGACGGGATGCCGCCTCTTTTTCCATCGACAGGATGGCCTGGACGGGTGGACCATATCCCGGACATCAGCCGTTCCTTCCCGCGGCAGCGGGAAAAGAAACGCGCCAACCGGCCGAAAACGAACCGCAAACGACTGACGGGAGGTGTCCATGCCCCATTCCCAAGTACCTACGGCCCGCTGCGCTGCCCTGGCCGGCCCTTATCTCAGCGGCAAGACCACGCTGCTGGAAAGCCTGCTGTCCGCCGCCGGCGCGATCGGCCGCAAGGGCAGTGTACGGGACGGCAACACCGTGGGCGATTCAGCGCCGGAGGCAAAGGCCCGGCAGATGAGCGTCGAAATCAACGTGGCGGGCTGCGACTATCTGGGGGAACGCTGGTCGTTCCTCGACTGCCCCGGCTCGGTGGAACTGGGCTATGAGAGCCAGTGCGCGCTGATGGCCTGCGACGTGGCGGTGGTGGTGGCCGAACCCCAGGCGGAAAAGGCGGTGCTGCTGGCCCCGCTGTTCAAGTTTCTCGACGACAACAGCATCCCCCACATCCTGTTCATCAACAAGGTGGACACGCTGGGCGACCTGCGCATCCGCGACGTGGTGCAGGCGTATCAGGCGGTGTCGTCCCGCCCGCTGGTCTTGCGCGAAGTGCCGATCCGTGACGGCGGCCGCATCACCGGCTATGTGGATCTGGTCAGCGAGCGGGCCTATCAGTTCAACGCGCACAAGCCGTCCGATCTGGTGGCCCTGCCCGATTCCGTGAAGGACCGCGAGGACGAGGCCCGCCAGGACATGCTGGAGGCGCTGTCCGATTTCGACGACGCCCTGCTGGAACAGTTGCTGGAGGATGTGCGGCCCGATCCCGATGCCGTCTATGACCAGTTCGCCAAGGATCTGTCGCAGGATCTGGTGGTGCCGGTGTTCCTCGGCTCGGCGGAGAACGACGGCGGCATCCGCCGGCTGCTGAAGGCCCTGCGGCACGAGGCGCCCGACGTGGCCGCCACCGCCGCCCGTCTGGCCATCCCCGACGAAACCGTCGCGGTGCAGCCGTTCAAGACCCAGAACGCCGCCCACACCGGCAAGCTCAGCCTGGCCCGCGTCTGGCGGGGAGTGGTCAGCGACGGCATGGCGCTGGGGGGCGAACGGGTGTCGGGCCTCTACCGCCTGATGGGCCGCGAGCAGCAGAAGATCACCCAGGCGTCGGCCGGCGACGTCGTGGCCGTGGGCCGTCTGGACAAGGCCGCCACCGGCGATCTGTTGACCGACAAGGCCAATCTGGGCCGGGCCGCCAATTGGCCGGAGGTGCCAGCACCGGTGTTCGGTCTGGCCCTGCACGCGGAAAACCGCAACGACGAGGTGAAGCTGTCCGCCGCCATCCAGAAACTGATGGAGGAAGACCCCTCCTTGCGTTTCGAGCAGACCCCCGGCACCGGCGAAATGGTGCTGTGGGGGCATGGCGACATCCATCTGCAAATCGCCATGGACCGGCTGCGCAGCAAGTTCAACGTGGCGGTCAAGGGACAGGCGCCGCAGATCCCCTATAAGGAAAGCATCCGCAAGGGCACATCCCAGCACGCCCGCTACAAACGCCAGACCGGCGGGCATGGGCAGTTCGCCGACATCCAGATCGACATCCGGCCCCAGGGCCGCGGCGAGGGCTTCGCCTTCATCGACGCCGTGGTCGGCGGTACCGTGCCGCGGCAGTTCATCCCGGCGGTCGAAGCCGGGGTGCGTGACTATGCGGTCCAGGGGCCGCTGGGTTTCCCGCTGGTGGATTTTGCCGTCACCCTGACGGGGGGGCAGTTCCACGCGGTCGATTCCTCGGAAATGGCGTTCAAGACCGTGGCGCGGCAGGCCCTGAGCGAGGCCATGCCGAAATGCGATCCGGTCCTGCTGGAACCCATCCTGACGGTCACCATCGCCGTACCGTCGGATTTCACGCCCAAGGTCCAGCGGCTCATCAGCGGCCGGCGCGGCCAGATCCTGGGTTATGACGCCCGCCCCGGCTGGCAGGGCTGGGACGAGGTGAAGGCCTATATGCCGCAGGCGGAAATCCACGATCTGATCGTGGAACTGCGGTCGCTGTCGCTGGGGGTCGGCACCTACACCTGGAGCTTCGACCGGCTCCAGGAACTGACCGGCAAGGCCGCCGACCGCGCGGTGGAACAGCGGCGGGAGGCGCTGGCCGCTTCCTGACCCCTTGGAGGAGCACGGCATAAAACGAACGGGCCGGGGGAAACCCCGGCCCGTTTTCATGCGATACCGTTCTGACCCGGCCCGTTCAGACAGGCCCCACCGTCACGCCCCCGACGGCGGAGTTTCGGAAACCGGCGCCGGAGTGGACGCCGGGGCGGGGGCCGGGGCCGGGGCGGGTGCCGGCGCCGGGGTGGACACCGGAGCCGTCACCGCGCGCTGGGGCGTCAGGTGCTTGCCCGTGCTGCTTTGGGGAGCGGTGCTCTGGGCCGCAGCCTGGGGAGCGTCGTCCACCATGTCGTACACGTCCGGGTGCAACTGGATGCTGCCGTCCTGGGCGACCGTGGAGGTCCAATAGACGAAGCGCACCTCCAGCGGCTTCACCTTGATCCATTCCGTGGCGCCCTTGGCCAGGATGGCGTCGATGCGCTGGGGGGTGACGTTCACCTCGGCCAGCAGCACCTCGGCCAGGGCGCGGGCGTCCTGCAGGCGGACGCAGCCGGAACTGACCGTGCGCAGGTCACGGTCGAACAGCCGCGGCTCGTTGGTGCCGTGCAGATAGATGTTGTAGGGGTTGGTCAGGTTGAAGCGGAACCGGCCCAGCGCGTTGTGGTCGCCCGGCTGCTGGACGATGCGCACCCGGCCCGGCGTCACCTGGGTCCAGTCCACCACCTCGGGCGGGACGGGTTCGCCGTCCAGATAGACGATGGCGTTGGAAATGCCGGGGGTGCCGCGCGCCCGCAGGATGGGCAGCTTGTCTTCCTTCAGCACCGTGGGCGGCACGGTCCAGGTGGGGTTGACGATGATGTGGGTGATGCGGTCCTTCAGCAGCGGGGTTTCCCGCGACGGGCGCCCCACCACCGACCGCATGGTCATCACTTCGTTGTTGTCACGCACCAGCGTGACCATCTGGCTGGGCAGGTTGACCAGCAGCACCGAATCGGGCATCGACGCCAGCAGGCTGCGCATGCTGGCCGCACTCTGGCGCATGGAACGGGCGGCGTCGGCGGGCGTGCGGTTCAGCGCCGTGCGGGTGGCCCCGCCGACCACACCGTCGGCCGTAAGGTTCTGGGAAAGCTGGAACGCCCGCACCGCCGCATCGACGGCGTCGTCGAACACCACCGTCTGCTGCGCGGCGGTCAGATAGCCCAGTTCGGTCAGGCGCCGGGTCAACTCCATCACCCGATCGCCGTCCATGCCTTTCTTCAGGGATGTTCCACCGCCGATTCGGGTGGCGGCGGCGGCCGGGGCCGATTCCGCCGTTGCGGCCGCGGTGTCCAGCCGCTCGGCCCATGCGGCCAGCGTGTCACGGAACCCCGCCGCCCACGACGGCACCGGCAACACGGCCACCGCCGTCAGCGCCATCGCAACCACCCACGGCCTCAGCCCCTTCGTCATCATTCTCATCCCCGACTCTTGCCGACTGTCCCGGCCGATAATCCCGGCCGGGACCTTATGAACGCACCCGAATCCTTCTTTACATGAGCCATCGCAAAAAGGCTTGCGCGTTCTCTTGGGTGGCACCCCCGCGCAAAAGAGGATCAGACGAAGGGCAAGAACAGACATAGATCGTTTCACCCATCCCGACCGGCGAAAGACAAAAGAGGTTGATCTGATTCGCCGTCTCGCCTATACGAAACATCTGGCCCGGTATGACCATAAGAAAAAGTGGCTTTGCCGGGTTTTAAACAGCACGCCTTCCGGCGGAGGGGTGGTTGGTCCCCGGTGCGGGGACCGAATCACTGCCGGGGGCAAACGACAACACGGGTTTGTCCAAATCAGAAACAGGTTTGGTTCAAACTTTAACCATTGGTTCAGGCTTTACTGGGGGTTGGGTATGCTGTGTTGCGACGAGAATGTCCAGGCGACCGAACCGGGTCGCCGCCGTTTTCTGTCCCTTGGCCTCGGCCTTGCCGCCGCACTTGCTCTTCCAACGGTCTTTGCCGCACCCCGCAACGCCGAAGCGGCCTTGCCCTCCGGGTCCATGACCCGCCGGTTGCGGCTGCACAACATCAACACCGGCGAACAGTTCAACGATGTCTATTGGGCCAACGGCGCCTATCGCCAGGATGCCCTGCGCAAGCTGGATGTGCTGCTGCGCGATCATCGGGCCGGGGCGGTGCATCGGTTCGACCCCAAGCTGTTCGACATCCTGTCCCAGTTGCATGACCGGATGGATTCGTCCCAGCCGTTCCAGGTCATTTGCGGGTTCCGGTCGCGCAAGACCAACGCGGTCGCCCGCCGCCGGTCGCGTGGGGTGGCGAAGGACAGCTATCACACCCGCGCCATGGCCATCGACGTGTTCCTGCCCGACCGCGACCTGAAAGGGCTGATGCAGGAAGCCAAGACCCTGCACGCCGGCGGTGTCGGCTATTACCCCCGCAGCCATTTCGTTCACGTGGACACCGGCCCCGTCCGCACCTGGTAATTCCCTCATACGGAGCGGCGGCAGGGATTCCTTGCCGCCGCTCGCGTTTCCAAGGACCGCAATCCGGCGGCGGCACCTCTGCGCCTGACAGCGGCCAAGCGGTTGCATGCCTCTTCCACCGCCTGCGATGAACCGGCGGAGTGCGCCGCCCCTGGCGCCCCTTTTTTCACGCCGTGCGGCCAGCCTGCTCACGAATACGTCCGTGCGGATCGCTCCCGCGCTTATTATCTGTTGCGAAAATCCCCCCGCATAAAAATTTCCCACCGCTCATGAAGTGGGATTCGGCAACCGCACCCAAGGTCCGCCGAAAAACCACACAACCGGCGGCAGTCCATAAGGGCCTGGACTTTCTAAATTACCGGCGCATAATGTGGGCCGATGCTTATATATATGAATGCAATTTATTCTTACTGTTTTATTTCCTTTCGAATCGACATGCAAAGCTGTGAGACACGAAACAGGGGGCAACAGTGAGCGAACGGTCGGAAAAAGCACAGAAAATCACCCGCACCGCAGCGGCGTGGTCGGCAGGGGCCGGATTGATCCCCGTGCCGCTCCTTGATGTGGCCGGCGTGTCGGGCGTCCAGCTCAAGCTGGTCAATGACCTTGCCAAGCTTTATGGCATCCCGTTCGCCCATGACCGGGCGAAGGCTCTCATCGCGGCCCTCGTCGGCGGGGCGCTGCCCTCGGCCCTGACCAGCGGCGTGTTCTCGCTGGTCAAGGCGGTTCCGGTGGTCGGTCCGCTGGCCGGCATCGCCCTGATGCCCGCCCTGGCCGCCGCGGCCACCGTGGCCCTGGGCCGTGTCTTCACCCAGCATTTCGAAGCCGGCGGCACGCTGCTGGACTTCGACCCCGACAAGACACGCGCCTATTTCCTGCAGGAGTTCGAGCGCGAGAAGGCCGTCTCCACGGCCGATGCCGACGCTCCCAAGGACGCGGCCGCGGCGATCTGATGACAGGCCGGATTCGCGGGGTTGCGGACACCGCAACCCCGTGGGTGCGTCGGGCTGAGGGCCGAATCATTCCCATGACGCCGCGAGGTCGATCATGATGCCCGTGCTCGCCTATGTGGGCATATGCCTGCTGATCGGGCTGATCGGGGAAAGCCGGCGGGGCGGCTTCGTGCTGTATTTCCTGCTGGCGACCATCGCCACGCCGCCTGTCGCGCTGCTGGTCATGATCCTGATGACGCCACGCCCCAAACACCCGAAGAAACCGGCGGCGTAACCAGCGCACCGTCCAACCGGCGCACCGTCTTTTGCCGGTCCTGTTTTGGGGAACGCGGGACCCGCGTTCCGATAGGGAGCCTTTGCCACAATGACGGCATCCTCGGGGTCTGCCGCAGATCCATTGAAACGGCACGGGTCCGTTCTGCTGGCCTGGATCCGGCGCTGGGTTCGGGAGCATTCGCGGGCGCTGCTGATCGCCCTGCTGATCGGGCTGACCCTGTTCGCCTATGCCGCTCCCAGCATGGTTGCCGTGGTTCCACCCGGCCACGGCGGTGTGCTGTGGCGGGCGCTGGCCGGCGGCACCGTGCGGGGACCGGCCTTGCGCGAGGGCGTGCATATCATCGCGCCGTGGGACAAGGTGTTCCTGTACGACCTGCGCCAGCACGAAGAGACGCGCACATATTCCGCCATCGCCGGCAACGGGCTGTCGATCGATGTGGACATCGGCTTCATCTATCACCTGCGGGCCGAAACCCTGGGCAATCTGCATCAGGCGGTCGGCCCCGATTACCTGGAAGTGCTGCTGATGTCGCAGATCGGCACGGTGGCCCGCGACAGCATCGCCCGCTGGCCCGCCGACGCCCTGTACAGCCCCGACCGCTCGAAGATCGAAACCGACATCTTCAACCGGCTGGTGGACCGTGCCAACCTCAACAACATCCGCGCCAGCAGCAAGATGGTCCCCACGGTTCCCGCCCCCGCGGACGCCGCGGATGACGGCCAGGACGACGATTATTTCGAGCTGGATTCGGTGATGATCCGCGAGGTGACGCTGCCCCAACAGGTGCAATCGGCGATCCAGCGCAAGATCGAACAGCAGGAAATGGCGCTGGAGTACCAGCACCGTCTGGCCCGCGAGCGGCTGGAAAGCGAACGCAAGGCGGTGGAGGCGGAAGGCATCCGCAAGTTCCAGGAAACGGTGCAGCAGGGCATTTCCGACACCTATCTGGCGTGGCGGGGGATCGAGGCGACGCTGCAGCTCGCCACCTCCAACAACGCCAAGGTGGTCATCATCGGCAACAACGCCAACGGCCTGCCGCTCATCTTCAATACCGGACAGGAAACCGGCGGCGGCCTCAGCGTCACGTCCGGCGGGACGGCGGCGACGACCCATCCGGCGTCACCGGATGGGGGAACGGCGGCGACGCCCCTGTCCGCCGCCGCCACACCTTCCCCCACATCGCCCATTCCCCTGCGCAAACCGGAAAAGGACGCCCCGCCAGAGGCCCAGCCGCTGCCGGAGCAGACGCGCAAGGTCCAGGAAAACGAACCGACGCTTCCCGCAATCGCCACCGAAAAGGACGCCGCCGGCGAAAACGCACTGCTGACCATCCCATACCTGGGGCTGACGGTTCCCCAGCCCTTCCACTGATCCCGACCCGCTTTCGCACGCCAAAGGACCGCGCCATGCACGACGCCGCCACGACCGGGACCACCGCCGCCGCGCCGGACGACGCCGACACCATCCTGGCCGAAACCAGTCTGCGCGCCACGCCCGGCGTTCTCGATGCCTGTGTGCTGACCCGCCGCACCGCCGCCGGAACCGCGGAACGGATCGGGTATGTCACTTTGCGGGACGGGGCGGCGGTGCCATCGGCGGAGGGGCTGGCCGCGGTGGTGCGGCTGGCGCGGCTGCCCCGCGGTGCGGACGGCGCCATCGACCGCGGCGCCCTGGAGCGGGTGCCGGTGTGGGATGACGACGGGTCGGCGCGATGGCAGGCCCGGCTGATGGCCACCCCCGGCATCACCGACGCCGCCGTGGTGATGCAGGCGGCGGAAAACCAGCGCCCCCGCCTGCATCTGGCCGACCTGCTGCCGGACCATCCGGACGACAGTGCCCGCTCCGCTCCGGCGGATCATGACGGCACCGCCCCGGCGGGCGGCGACCATCCGTCCCTGGCCCTGCGCGCGGCCATCGGCAAGGCGCTGTCCGACCGTCCCGCCCTGGCGCGGGGGCCGGATCCGGCCCCGGCCCCCAGCTTTCCCTGGACCCTGGCGGCAGCCCTCGACCGGGCGGCGGCGGTGCCGGCGGCGCGCGTGGTCCATGTGGCCGATGATTTCAGCGAAACCGTGGAAAGCTACGGCGCCTTGCGCGACCGGGCGGTGCGCATCCTGGGCGGGCTGCAGCGGCTGGGACTGGAGCGGGGGGCGCGGGTCATCATCGACGTGTCCGGCAGCGCCACCATGCTGGGCGTGTTCTGGGCGGCGGTTCTGGGCGGCATGGTGCCGGTGCCCATGCAACTGCACACCGCCGGCGGGGCCGGGGTGGAGCGGTTGCGCGCCGTGTGGGATTTTCTGGGCCGTCCGCCGGTGGTGGCCGGCGGTGCCGCCGCCGCGGCCCTGGCCCCGCAACTGCCCCGCCATGGGCTGGAGGCGCTGCCCCTTTACGATGCCGACGGGCTGGGCGGGGGGGCGCCGGGGGAACCCGCCCCCGCCACCGACCCGGACGAAACGGCGCTGATCCTGCTGACGTCCGGCAGCACCGGGGTGCCCAAGGGGGTGGTGGGATCCCACCGCAGCCTGTTGAGCATGGTGGCGGCCATGGTCCAGATCAAGGAATTCGGGCCGCAGGACACCAGCCTGAACTGGATGCCGCTGGACCATGTGGGCGGCATCGTGTTCTTCGGCCTGCTGCCCACGGCCTGCGGGGCCAGTCAGGTGCACGTGCGCCCCGATCCGGTGCTGCGCGAGCCGTTGCGCTGGCTGGACCTGATGAGCCGCCACCGCGCCAGCATCGGCTGGGCGCCCAATTTCGCCTATGGCCTGATCGCGCAGGCGGTGGCGGCGGCGGAGGGGCGTGCCTGGGACCTGTCGGCCATGCGCTTCCTCATCAACGCGGGCGAGGCGGTGTCCAACAGCACCATGACCGAGTTCTATGGACGGCTGAGCCGCCATGGGCTGCGTCCCGGCGCCATCCATCCCAGCTTCGGCATGACCGAAACCGCGTCGGCCATCAACACAGCACCGTGGTATCCGGCGGAAACCCCGCGCCCCTTCATCGATCTGGGACCGCCGGTGCCCAGTGCCGCCGTCCGCATCGTCGGCGACGATGGCGCCCTGCTGCGGGAGGGGGAGATCGGGCAGGTGGAGATGTCCGGGCCGCAGATCTTCCGCGGCTATTTCGCCCGCCCCGACCTGACGGAGGAGGCGTTCCGCGACGGCTGGTTCCGGTCGGGCGACCTGGGCTATCTGGCCGACGGGCGGCTGTTCATCACCGGGCGCGACAAGGACACCATCATCGTCAACGGCGCCAATTTCTACAGCCACGAGATCGAGACGGCGGTGTCCGCCCTGCCCGGCCTGGATCGCACCTGCACCGCGGCGGTGGCGGTGCGCACCGCGGATTCGGCGACCGACCGGGTGGCGGTCTTCTTCCACGCCCCCGGCCACGGCGAAGACCGCGCCCTGGCGGGTCTGGTGCGGGCGATCCGCCGGCGTCTGTCGGGCGAGCTGGGGGTTGCCGCGGATTTTCTGATCCCCATCGCCCCCGACCGGGTGCCGCGCACCTCCATCGGCAAGATCCGCCGCCCGCTGCTGAAAGCGGCGTTCGAGGACGGCGCCTTCGACGCCGCGGTGCGGCGGGTGGAGCGTCTGACCGGTGGCCGGTCCACCCTGCCCGACTGGTTTTATGACAAGCGATGGGTGCCGCTGCCCCCGCCCGCCGCCCTGATCCGGGATGACGGCGACACCGTGCTGGCCTTTGCCGGGGGGGATGGGCGCGCCGCATTGTTGCGGGCAGCGTCCCCCGACGCGGCGTGGATCACCGTCACGGCGGGCGATGGCTTCGGCCCGACGGGCGAGGACTCCTGGTGCATCGACCCGGCCGACCCCGCCCATTACCACGCCCTGTTCGAGGCGCTGGCGGCACAGGGGATCCGGCCCACACGTCTTCTCTACCTCTGGTCCCTCGGGGCCGGGCCGCTGCTGCGGCTGGGACAGGCGCTCCAGCGTTTGCCGGCGACGGCCTGCCCGGCGGAGCTGACGGTGGTCGCCGCTGGCAGCCTGCCCGTGATGCCCGACGACCCCATCGAGGGGGACAACACCGCCCTGCCCGGCCTGGTCGCCGCCTTGGGGGCGGAGGTGCCGGGGCTGGCCTGCCGCCTGATCGACCTGTCCGGCGGCGACCCGTCGCCGCTGCTGCGGGAATGGGCGGCGGCACCGTCGGAACCGGAAATCGCCGTGCGCGGGGGCCGGCGTCTGGCCGCCCGTTTCGCGCCGGTGGACGCCCGCGGCGCTGCCCGTCCGCTGCCCGCCGGGGCCGTGCTGCTGGTGACCGGCGGTCTGGGTGGTGTCGGGCGGCTGGTGGCCCGCCATCTGCTGACCCGCCACGGCGTGCGCCTGCTGCTGACCGGGCGGACGGCGGAATCGGCCCTCGACCCCGAACGCGCCGCCGCCCTGTCCGCGCTGCGCCAGCAGGGGGATGTGGTCTACGCCGCCGCCGACGCCACCGACGGCGATGCCATGCAGGCCGTGGTCAACGCGGCCGGCACCCGCTGGGGGCAGCCGCTGGCCGGGATCATCCATCTGGCGGGCGAAGGCCGTCCGCTTCCGCTGGCCGACGAAACGCCGGAACGGCTGGCCGCGGCGGTTCAGGCCCGCACCGCCGCCGTCCGCGTGCTGCACGGGTTGCTTGGCGACCGGCCGGATACGCCGCTGCTGGTGGGCGGCACCGTCGCCGCCGCGCTGGGCGGGGCCGCCATGGCGTCCTATGCCGCGGCGGGTGCGGCACAGGCGGCACTGGCCGCCGGGCTGGCCGCCCGTGGCGACCGCCGGGTGCGCTTCGTGGCCTTTTCCTCCTGGCGCGACACCGGCATGAGCCGGGGGATCACCACCCCCGGCCAGATTCGGTCCGCCGGGCTGCACCCCATCGGTGCCGCGGCGGGGCTGGCCTCGCTGGAAGCGGCCCTGGGACTGCCGGGCGGCTATCTTCTGGTGGGGATGGACGGGGACCACCCGCGCCACAGCCCCCGCACCCTCGGCCCCGCCGAACCGCTGGAAACGCCCGCGGCCTACATCGCCGGCCCCGCCGCCCTGGACGGCACGGCGGTGCTGGAGGACCGTTTCGGCACCGCCGTTACCGCCCCCGTGACCGCCCTGGACAGCCTGCCCCGCACCGCCGATGGGACGCTGGACCGGCGGAACCTGTTTGGGGCCGGCGGCGGGACGGTTGAACCGCTCCAGGGCCATGCCGAACGCCGTCTGGCGCTGATCTGGGAAGCGGTGCTGGGCGTTGCGGTGGAGAGCCGCCGCGACGATTTCTTCGCGCTCGGCGGCAACTCCCTGCGCGCGGCACAGGTGGCGGCGCGGGTGCGCGACACCTTCCGCATCGACCTGCCGGTGATGACGGTGCTGTCCAGCCCGACCATCGCCGGTCTGGCCGAATCCCTGCGCGCGCTGGAACCCAAGCCCGGCTTTATCGAGGCTCTGGCCCGCCGGCTGGACGACATCGCGCGGATGACCCCTGAACAGATTGCCGCCCTGCGGGGCGGAACCGCATCATGACCGGACCTGCCGACATCCCGGACGATCTTCTGGCCCTGCTGCTGGCGGAGGATGGGTTCGACCTGCCCGCCGATGGCCCGGCGCCCATTCCAGCACTGCCGCCGGATGCGGATGCCCCGGCATCGCCGGCGCAGGAACGGCTGTGGGTGCTCGACCGGGTGGATGGCCCGTCTTCCGCGTACAATCTGGCGCTCGCCCTGCGGTTCGGGGCCACGGTGGACCATGCCGCCCTGCAGCGGGCGCTGGACGGGCTGAGCGCGCGGCACGAACCGCTGCGCACCGATCTGGTGGAATGCGGCGGACGCCCGGTCCAGCGCATCCACCCACCGGCCCCCGTGCCGCTGGCGGTGGAGCACACCACGCCCGACGCCCTGGACGACGCCCTGGAGCGGGCGGCGCTGGCGCCCTTCGCGCTCGACGGCGGGCCGCTGTTCCGCGCCCGCTGGTTCGCGGTGGCGGGGGCGCCGGGGGTGCTGCTGCTGTCCTTCCATCACGCGGCGGTGGACGGGTGGTCGGTGGCCGTGCTGATCCGCGATCTGGCGCGGCTCTACGCCGCCGCCGTCAGCGGGCGGGCGGCGGATCTGCCGCCGCTGCCCATCCGGTACCGCGATTACGCGGCGTGGCTGGCCGACCCCGCCCGGCAGGCGGACCGGGCCGCGGCACGCGCCCATTGGTCCCGGCGGCTGGCGGATCTGCCGTCCGCCCTCGACCTGCCCCGGGGGGGGGAACCGGACCCCGGCGGGCGGGGCGGGATCATCCCCCTGACCCTTGATCCCGGCCTGACGGCGCGGCTGGAGCGGTTCGGGCAGGGGCGCGGGGCGACGCTGTTCATGGTGCTGCTGGCCGGATACGCCGCGATGCTGGCCCGCTTCACGGGTGCGCGCGACCTGCCCATCGGCACGCCGGTCGCCAACCGCGACCGGGTGGAAACCGAAGGGCTGGTGGGCTTTCTGGTCGATACGCTGGTGCTGCGCGCCGACCTGTCCGGCACGGTGGGCTTCGGCACGCTGGTCGAGCGGATGCGCGATGCCTGCCTGGAGGATTTCCGCCACCAGAACCTGCCCTTCGGCGAGTTGGTGACACTGCTGCGGCCCGAGCGGCGGGCCGGGGCGACGCCGCTGTTCCAGGCGATGTTCAACCTGCTGACCCTGCCGCCGTGGGAGGAGCGCATCGGCGCCCTGCGCGTCACCGGCACGGCGGTGAACCTGCCGGTGGCCCGCTTCGATCTGGCCATGGAGCTTCAGGCCGAGGGCGGGGCCGTGCGCGGACGGCTGGAATACCGCGCCGGGCTGATCGCGCCGGAAACGGCGCAGGCCATGGCCGACGCCTGGATCTCTGTGCTGACGGCGGCACTGGACGCGCCGGACCGGTCGTTCGACACCCTGCCGCTGATGACCGGGGCGCAGGCGGCGGCCCTGGTGGCGCTGACCAACGGCCCGATGCCGGCCCCGCTGGACGGCACGCTGCACGGGCTGTTCGTGACGCGCGCCCACGCCGACCCGGCGGCGGTGGCGCTGATCGACGGCGACCGCCCCATCACCTATGGCCTGTTGGAACAGCGTTCCGCGGCACTGGCCTCCCATCTGCGCACGCTGGGGGTGGGACATGAAACGCCCGTGGGCGTGTGCCTGGAACGGTCGGCGGATCTGGCCGTGGCCCTGCTGGGGGTGCTGCGGGCCGGGGGGGCGGTGCTGCCGCTCGACCCCGGCTATCCGCCCGAACGGCTGGCCTTCATGGTGGCCGACAGCCGGGCGCCGGTGCTGATCGCCCGCGGGCGTCCCGCGTGGCTGCCGCCGGACGGTCCGGCGGTGCTGGACGCCGCAACCCTGTCCGCGTTGCCCGCCGCCGCCGCACCCGAGGACGGGGTGGGGCCGGACGATCTGGCCTATCTGATCTACACCTCCGGTTCGACCGGACGGCCCAAGGGGGTGATGGGGCTGCACCGCGGGGCGGTCAACCGCATCCGCTGGATGGACGCCGCCTTCCCCTTCGGCCCCGGCGACGTGGCCTGTCAGAAGACCACCATCACCTTCGTCGATTTCGTGTGGGAGTTTTTCGGGCCGCTGCTGGCCGGGGTGCCGTCGGTGATCGTGCCGCCGGGGGTGGCGGGCGACCCGGTGCACCTGGCCGCCCTGCTCGGCAGGGCTGGCGTCACCCGGCTGGTGCTGGTGCCGTCGCTGCTGCGCGCCCTGCTCGACGCCGTGGCCGATCCCGCCGCGGCCCTGGCGCCGCTGCGGCTGTGCGTGACCAGCGGGGAGGCGATCTCCGCCGATCTCGCCGCCCGCGTCACCGCCGCCCTGCCCCAGTGCCGGCTGCTGAACCTCTACGGCTCGTCGGAGGTGTCGGCGGACGCCACATGGCATCTGGTGGAGCCGGGCACGGCCGGGCTGGTGCCCATCGGACGGCCCATTCCCGGCAACCGCATCTTGCTGCTGGACGGCGGCGGCAACCCGGTGCCGCCGGGCGCGCCGGGGGAAATTCATGTGGGCGGCGTCGGTCTGGCCCGCGGCTACGCCGGGCAACCGGACCTGACGGCGGAACGGTTCCTGGACGATCCCACCGGGCTGGTGGGCGGGCGGCTGTTCCGCACCGGCGATCTGGGGCGCTGGCGGGCCGACGGCACGCTGGATTATCTCGGGCGGCTGGACCGGCAGGTGAAGATCCGCGGCGTGCGCGTCGAACCGGGGGAGGTGCAGGCGGTGATCGCCGGCCACCCCGCGGTGCGCGAGAACGCGGTGGTGGCCCGCCCGCTGCCGTCGGGGGAAACCGGGCTGGTGGCCTATGTGGTGTGGCGCGGGGTAGCGGAAACGGCGGATCTGCGCCGTTTTCTGCGCGCCCGCCTGCCGGGGGCGCTGGTGCCGGCGGCGTTCGTGTCGCTGGAGCGGCTGCCGCTCAACCCCAACGGCAAGACCGACGTGGCCGCCCTGCCCGATCCCGCCGCCGGTGCTGCCACCGATGACGGTGCCGGTGGCGACGGGGACACTCCCGCCGCCCCCCTGGCCCCCGACGAGGCGCTGATCGCCGCGGTGTGGGCGGAGGTTCTGGGCATCGCCGGTGTGGATGGTGCGTGCGACTTCTTCGATCACGGCGGCGATTCCCTGCTGGCCGTGCGGGCGATGGCGCGGGTGAACGCCGCCTTCGCCGCCACGCTTCCCGTCGGCGCCCTGTTCGACGCCCCCACCCCGCGCGCCCTGGCCGAACGGCTGCGCGCCGCCGGGGGCGGGGCGGGTCTGCCGCCGGTGATGTCCGGGGCACGGCCCACGCACCTGCCCATGTCGTTCAACCAGCTTCAGCTTTGGCTGGCGGAGCGGACGCAGGGGGCCGCGGCCTACAACGTCCCCACCGCCTACCGGCTGGACGGCCCGCTGGACGAGGATGCGCTGGAACGGGCACTTGCCGCCCTGTCCGACCGTCACGAGGCGCTGCGCACCCGCCTGACCGAACGCGACGGCGAGCCGGTGCAGGAGATCATCCCCCCCGGCGGATTCCGCCTGGAGCGCCGCACCCTGGAGGTGGGGGGGGACGATGCGGTGACCGCCCTGCTGACCACCGAAGCGGCCCGGCCCTTCGCCCTGGAAGCCGAGGCGCCGTTCCGCGCCGTGCTGTTCAGCCTGAAGGCGGGATCGGGGACATCACGGCTGCTGCTGCTGGTCATCCATCACACCGCCTGCGACGGCGCGTCCGGCACTCTGCTGGCGCGGGAGTTGGAGGCCGGTTACCGCCGCTTCGCCACCGGCAGCGGCCCGGTGCCGCGCGTGCCCGCGGTCCAGCCCGCCGACATCGCCCTGTGGCAGCGCGCGTGCCTGGACGGCGGCGCCCTGGACGCGGCCCTCGACGGGTGGCGGGCGGATCTGGCCGGGGCGCCGATGCGGCTGACCCTGCCGCACCGCTCCGTCCCGGCGGCCGATGCGGGGGATAACCGGGCCGGACGGGTGCCGGTGGACCTGCCCCCCGCCCGCCTGGACCGGCTGGCCGACATCGCGCGTGAGGGGCGGGCCACCCTGCCCATGGCGCTGATGGCGGCCTGGGCGCTGCTGCTGTCCCGCTACAGCGGGCAGGACGACCTGCTGGTCGGCATCCCGGCGGCGGCCCGCGTCCGGCGCGAGATGGAAGACACCGTCGGCTTTCTGGTCAACACCCTGCCGCTGCGGATCACCTTCGACGGCAACCCCGGTTTCGTCGATCTGGTCGCCCGCGTGCGCCAGCGGATGCTGACGGCGCTGGAACGCCAGCATGTGCCGCTGCCGCTGGTGGTCGATGCGGTGAAGGCGCCGCGGCTGCCCGGCTGCCCGCCGCTGGTCCAGGCGCTGTTCGTGCAGCAGGACGCCCGTTCCTGGTCGCTGTCGCTGCCCGGCATCACCGCGGCGGCGATGCCGGTGCCCACCCCCGTGGCCCGTTTCGACGTGACCCTGGTGGTGGTGGAACGGGACGACGGCTTCGCCGCCGAACTGGAATACGCCACCGCCTGGCTCGACGAGGCCACCGCGCGGCGCATGGCCGAAAGCTTCACCGCGATCCTGGCGGCGGTAACCGACGCGCCGCATCACCCCGTCAGCGGCCTGGATCTGCTGGGTGCGGGGGAACACCGGCTGAATTCCGCCCTGAACGCGGATGCGGAGGATTCCCCCCGCCCGTCCGCGGACCGTGTGCATGCCCTGGTCGGCGCCCAGGCGGCGGCACGGCCCGAGGCCGTGGCGGTGTGGAGCGCCGATGGGGTTCTCACCTACCGCGCGCTTGACCGGCTGTCCGACCGCTTCGCCCGCCGTCTGGCCGCGGCGGGCATCGCCCCCGGCGCCCGCGTCGGGCTGGTGGCCGAGCGCAGCCCCGGCCTGATCGTCGCCCTGGTGGGAATCCTGAAGGCCGGGGCCGCCTATGTCCCCGTCGATCCGGCCTATCCGGCGGAACGGATCGCCGGCATGCTGACCGATGCCGAGGTCGCCGCCGTGGTGGGCGACCATCCGGTGCCGGGCGTGGATGTGCCCCACCTGCCCCTCGATCCCGCCGGCGGCTGGGACGGGGCGGACTCCGACACGCCCCTGTCCGAAACGGCGGACGGCGATTCCATCGCCTGCCTGATCTTCACCTCCGGCTCGACCGGGCGGCCCAAGGGGGTGATGGTCCGCCACGGGGCCTTGTGCCGTCTGGGTGCTGCACTGGCCGACCGCTACGCGGTGGGACCGGACAGCCGGATGCTGCAACTGGTGGCGCTGGGGTTCGACGTCGCCGCCTCCGACATCGCCATCGCCTTCACGGCGGGGGCGGCGCTGTGTCTGGCGCCGCGCGACGCGCTGCTGCCGGGACGCACGCTGGTGGACACGCTGGCGCAGAGCGGAACCACCCATGTGCAGATTCCCGCCGCCCTGCTGGCCGCCACCCCGGCGGCACCGCTGCCCGCCCTGCGGGTGCTGGCGGTGGGTGGGGAAAGCTGCCCGCCCGAGGTGGCGGCGCGCTGGGCCGCCGGGCGGCGGCTGTTCTTCGCCTATGGCCCCACCGAAACCACGGTGACGGCAACGGTGGCGGATTACGCGCCCGGCCTGTCCCCGGCCTGCATCGGGCGTCCGGTGGCGGGGGCGCGGGTGCATGTGCTGGACCCCCACGGCCGCCCGGTGCCGGCGGGCGTGGCGGGGGAACTGTGCATCGGCGGCCCCGGCGTCACCGCCGGTTATTACGGCCAGCCCGACCGGACGGGGGAGCGGTTCATCCCCGATCCCTTTACCCCCGGCGGGCGTCTCTACCGCACCGGCGATCTGGCGCGGGTGGGGGATGACGGGCACCTGCTGTTCCTGGGCCGCATCGACCGGCAGATCAAGCTGCGCGGTTTCCGCATCGAACCCGGCGAGGTGGAGGCCTGCCTGTCCGCCCAGCCCGGCATCGCCCGCGCGCTGGTGGGCGTGCGGGGGAGCGGCCCCGACGACCGCGCGCTTGCCGCCTTTGTGCTGCCCGAGGCGGGGGCCGCCCTTGATCTTGCCGCCGTCCGCCGGGCGGCGCGGGATACCCTGCCGCCGCACATGGTTCCCGACAGCCTGACCGTCATCGACGCCGTGCCGCTGACCGTTCACGGCAAGGTGGATTGGGACGCCCTGCTCGCCCTGACGCCGCAACCGGCCCCGGTCCCCGCCACCCCCGCCGCGTCCGCCGCCGCCCTGTCGGCGGTGCAGGAGCGCGTCGCCGCCATCTGGCGGGAGGTGCTGGGCCGCGACGACATCGGCCCGGACGAGAATTTCTTCGACGCGGGCGGGCATTCCCTGCGGCTGGTGCGGGTGCATGGGCTGGTGGAGCAGGCGTTCGGCTGCCAATTGCCCATCAGCGAGATGTTCCGCTACCCCACCATCCGCACCCTGTCCGCCCGGCTGGCCGGCGGGACGGAGGAGGCTCCGGCCACCGCCGCCGCACCGTCCGTCACCGGCGGGCCGGTGGCCGTCATCGGCATGGCCTGCCGCTATCCCGGCGCGCCCGACGTGGAGGCCTTCTGGCGCCTGCTACTGGAGGGACGGGAGGGCATCCGCCGCCTGGACGCCGCCGATCTGAAGGCCGACGGGCTGGACCCGGCGGTGCTGGACCGGCCCGGCTATGTCCCGGCCCGCGGCGTAGTGGACGGCGCCGACCTGTTCGACGCCGCCTTTTTCGGGTTCAGCCCGCGCGATGCCGAAACCCTCGACCCGCAGCACCGCATCCTGCTGGAATGCGCGTGGCAGGCGATGGAGGATGCGGGGTACGATCCCGGCCGCACCGGCGGGCCGGTGGGCGTGTTCGCGGGAGCGGGGCTGAACACCTATCTTCACGGCGTCCTGCACCCGGACGGCGCGCTGCCCGACGGGTCGGCCGCCTATCACGAACTGACCGGCAACGATAAGGATTTCCTCGCCACCCAGATCGCCTACCGCCTGGACCTGCGCGGACCGGCGGTGGCGGTGCAGACGGCGTGCTCCACCTCGCTGGTGGCGGTGGATCTGGCGTGTCAGGCGCTGCGCGCCGGGCGCTGCCGCATGGCGCTGGCCGGCGGGGTGGCGATCCGCTTCCCCCAGGCGGCGGGCTATGGTTTCGAGCCGGGCATGATCCTGTCGCCGGACGGCCATTGCCGCGCCTTCGCCGCCGACGCCGCCGGGACGGTGCCGGGCGGCGGGGCCGGGCTGGTGCTGCTGAAACCGCTGGATCTGGCCCGGGCCGACGGCGACCGCATCCTGGCGGTGATCCGCGGCAGCGCCGTGACCAACGACGGGGCGGCCAAAGTGGGCTACACCGCCCCCGGCGCCGACGGGCAGGCCGCGGCCATCGCCGCCGCCATCGCCGACGCCGGTGTCGATCCGGCCACCGTCGATTATGTGGAAACCCACGGCACCGGCACCGCGCTGGGCGACCCGGTGGAGGTGTCGGCCCTGGCCCGCGTGTTCGGCGGGCGGAACACGCCGCTGATGTTGGGGGCGGTGAAGAGCAACATCGGCCACGCCGACGCCGCCGCCGGGGTGGCCGGGCTGATCAAGACCGTGCTGGCGCTCCACCGCGGCATCCTGCCGCCCAGCCTGCACGCCGCCACGCCCAACCCGCGCATCGACTTCGCCGCCGGCCCCTTCGCCGTGGTGACGGAGCCGCGGCCCTGGCCCGCCGGCCCCCACCCGCGCCGCGCCGGGGTCAGCGCCTTCGGCATCGGCGGCACCAACGCCCATGTGGTGCTGGAAGAGGCCCCGCCCACCCCCACGACGACAGAGGACAACGGGGACGGTCCGCACCTGCTGCTGCTGTCGGCCCGCAGCGACGGGGCGCTGGAACGGGCGGTCAAGGACCTGTCCGCCCATCTGGCGGCCAACCCCGCCCTGCCGCTGGCCGACGTGGCGCACACGCTGCGGGCCGGGCGCGCCGTCTTCGCCCACCGCGCCGCCGTGGTGGCGCAGGATGGGGAATCGGCGGTGCGGGCGCTGTCCGCCCCGTCGCTGATCCGCGGCACGGCCCCGGCGGTGCCGCCGCCGGTGGCCTTCCTGTTTCCCGGCCAGGGCAGCCAGTCGCCGCGCATGGGGGAATCGCTGTACCGCACCAGCGATGCCTACCGCACCGCCTTCGACCGCTGCGCGCGGGGGCTGCTGCCGCATCTGGGGCGGGATCTGCGCACCCTGCTTTACGGCCCGCCGGAACAGGCGGCCGATGCCGCCGCCCTGCGCCGCACGGCCCTGACGCAACCGGCGCTGTTCGCGGTCAGCTACGCCACCGCCTGCCACTGGCTGGCGCTGGGGGTGGAGCCGCTGGCCATGCTGGGCCACAGCATCGGCGAATACGCCGCCGCCTGTCTGGCCGGGGTGTTCACGCTGGACGACGCGCTGGGGCTGGTCGCCGCGCGGGGGCGGCTGGTGGAATCGCTGCCGCCCGGCGCCATGCTGGCCCTGTCGCTGCCGGAGGCCGAAGTGGCGGCGGTGCTGGCCGAAACCGGCCTGCCCGGCCTGTCCATCGCCGCGGTCAACGGCCCGCGTCAGGTGGTGGCCGCCGGCCCCATCCCGGCCATCGCGGAGCTGCAGGGCATCCTGAACGCCCGCGGCCTGCCGTCGTGGCGGCTGGACACCTCCCACGCCTTCCACTCGGCCATGCTGGACCCGGTGGTTCCGGTCTTCGCCGAGCGGGTGGCGGCCCTGCGGCTGCAGCCGCCGGAACGGCGTTTCGTCTCCAACGTCAGCGGCACCTGGATCACCGACGCCCAGGCCACCGACCCCGCCTATTGGGCGGCACACCTGCGCGGGTGCGTGCGCTTCGCCGATGGGGTGGCGGCACTGCGGGACAGCGGCATCGGCCTGCTGTTGGAAGCCGGTCCGGGGCACACGCTCTGCGGTCTGGCCCGCAGCGCCGGGTGGAGCCGGGCCACCGCCGCCACCCTCGACGGCGACCCGCTGGACGCGGTGGGGCGGCTGTGGACCGCCGGGGTGCCCGTCACACTGCCGCCCGACACCGGGCGCCGCCGGGTGGCCCTGCCCACCTATCCGTTCGAGCGGCGGCGGTTCTGGCCGGAACGGGCGGCGAAGACGGCCGCACCCGCCCTGCCCGCCAAGCGCGCCGACCGCGATTCCTGGTTCTATCAGCCGGTGTGGCGGCAGGCACCGGCCCCCGCCGCCGCCCCGCTGACCGGCCCGTGGCTGGTGCTGGCCGACGCGGACGGGCTGGGCGCCCGGCTGGCCGGGGCGCTGGCCGCCCGCGGGGAAGCGGTAACCACGGCCCCGGTGGCGGACATCGGCGACGGCCGCACCCTGCTGTCCGGGCTGGCGCAGGCGCCCGCGCGCATCGTCCATCTGGGCTGTCTGGACCGCACCGACACGCTGGAGCGGGGATTCCACAGCCTGACGGCGCTGGCCCGTGCGCTGGGGGCGCTGGGCACCGTCCGGCCCGTGCGCATCGACGTGGTGATGAGCGGCACCGCCGACGTGACCGGCGAGGAGGTGCTGAACCCCCTGGCCGCCGCCGCGCTGGGGGCGGTGAAGATCATCCCGCTGGAATACGCCAACCTGCGCTGCCGCGCCATCGACCTCGACCCCGCCCTGCCGCTGGCCCGCCTGCTGGACGAACTGGCGGTGGAGGACACGGCCCCCCACACCGCCCTGCGCGGCCGCCACCGCTGGCAGCCGGTGATCGTCCCGGCCCCGCTGCCCCCCGCCGGACAGGGGGTGGTGCTGCTGCGGCGGCACGGGGTCTATCTGGTGACCGGCGGGTTCGGCGGCATGGGGGCGGCCATCGCGCGTGATCTGGCGGAAACGCTGCAGGCCCGGCTGGTCCTGGTCGGGCGCACGCCGCTGCCCGACCGCGCGGCGTGGCCGGAGCATCTGGTGGACGGCGATCCCGCCGCCCCGCGCATCCGCCTGATCCAGGCCATCGAGGCGGCGGGCGGCGAGGCCCTGGCCGTCGCCGCCGATGTGGCGGACGAGGCGGCCATGGCCGCGGTGATTGCGGCGGCGCGGGCACGTTTCGGCATCATCCACGGCGTCATCCACACCGCCGGTCTGGCCGATCTGGCCGGGGTGATCCAGACCCGCGCCCGCGCCGACACCGACGCGGTGCTGGCGCCCAAAATCGCCGGAACGCTGGCGCTCGACCGGCTACTGGCCGACGGGCCGCCGCTGGATGTCATGCTGCTGTGCTCGACGCTGGGGTCGATCCTGCACGCCGCCAAGTTCGGGCAGGTGGCCTATGCCGGGGGCAACGAGTTCCTCGACCTGTTCGCCGCCGAACGGACGGCGCGCACCGGCCAGTTCACGCTGGCCGTCAACTGGGACGACTGGACCGGCGGCGGCATGACCGTTGCCGCCTATCGCCGCTGGGGCCGCGAAGCCCCGGCGGCGGACGCGGCGCTGACCCCGGCGGAGGGGGTTGCCGCCTTCCACCGCGCGGTGGAGGGGGGGCACACCCGCCTTGCCGTGTCGATCCGCGATCTGCCGTCGCTGATGGCCCGCGGGACCGGGCTGATGGACGATCTGGCCCGCCACACCGCCCCCGCCGTCCCCGCGGCGGCGCCGGACATCGCCGCGGACGACGGCGGCGGGTCCGGCGGCGGGTCCACCCAATCGCTGCTGGGGGCGTGCTGGCGGTCGCTGTTGGGGGTGGAGCGGCTGGACGGAGCGTCGAATTTCTTCGACCTCGGCGGGCATTCGCTGCTGGCGATGCAGATGCTGGCCTTCATCCGCGACCGGCTGGGGGCGGAGATCGGGCTGGCCGCCCTGTTCGAATCCCCCACGCTGGCGGCGCTGTCCGCCCGCATCGACGCCGCGGCGTCCCCCCCGCCCCCGCCTGTCAACGCCCCCCAAGAGGGTGAAGAGGAGTTCGTGCTGTGAGAAGCGTGCAGGATCTGCTGGCCGATCTGGCCGCCCGTGGGGTGAGTGTCAGCCGCGACGGCGGCGGGCTGAAGGTGCGCGGTCCGGCGGGTGCCGTACCGCCCGAGATGCGCGCCGAAATGGCCGCTCGCAAGGCCGAAATCCTGGCCCATCTGGCCGGGCAGCCGGTGCCGCTGGCGCCCCGCCCCGACCCGTCGGCCCCGGCACCGCTGGCGTTCAACCAGCGGCGCCTGTGGTTCCTCGACACGCTGGACGGCGGCGGCAGCGCCTTTGTCATGACCGCGGGCTGGGTGATCGACGGGCCGCTCGACACCGGCGCCCTGCGCGGCGCCCTCGACGGGCTGGTGGCGCGGCACACGGTCCTGCGCACCGTCATCCGCGACGGGATCGACGGCCCGCGGATGGAACCGCTGCCCCCCGCCCCCTTCGCCCTGAGCGACGAAGAGGCCCCCGGCGCCGATCCCGCCGCCCTGGCCGGGGATGAGGCCCGCCGCCCCTTCCGGCTGGCCGACGAGCCGCCGTTCCGCGCCCGGCTGGTGCGGCTGGCCGACGACCGCCGGCTGCTGCTGCTGTCCATGCACCACATCGTGTCCGACCGCTGGTCCATGGGCGTGCTGATGCGCGATCTGGCCGCCCTTTACCGCGCGGCGCGCACCGGAACCCCCGCCGACCTGCCGCCGCTGCCGGTGCAGTACGCCGATTTCGCCGCCTGGCAGCACGCCGCCACCGACGAGGACCGGATGGTAGCACAGGTGGAGGCGTGGCGGCGGACGCTGCAGGGCGCCCCCGCCGATCTGGCCCTGCCGCTCGACCGGCCCCGCCCGGCGGTGCGCGGCGAGCATGGCGGCATGGTTCGTTTCACTCTGCCCGCCGAAACCGCGGACGCGCTGATCCGTCTGGCCCGCGCCGAACAGGCCACGCCCTTCATGGCGCTGCTGGCGGTCTATGCCGCCGTTCTGGCGCGCTGGAGCGGCCAGGACGAACTGACCATCGGCTGCCCCGCCGGTGGCCGCGACCGGCTGGAAACCCAGAACCTCGTCGGGTTCTTCGTCAACAATCTGGTGCTGCGCGCCGATCTGACCGACGATCCCGGCTTTGTTGACCTGCTGCGGCGGCTGCGCGCGGTGTGCCTGGACGCCTTCAGCCGCCAGGACGTGCCGTTCGACCGGGTGGTGGAGGCGCTGAACCCCGAACGCGCCCTGAACCGCGCCCCGCTGTTCCAGGCGATGGTCGTTTTGCAGACCGCCACGGTGGAGCCGCTGGCCCTCGACGGTGTGCGGGTGCAGGCGGTGGACAGCGCCGGCGGCGCGCCGGAGCTGGACATCAACCTGTCCCTGGAGGCGGCGGACGGCGGGTTCCGCGGTCATCTGGAATACGACGCCGACCTGTTCGACGCCGCCACCATGGAACGGCTGGCCGCCAGCGTGGTGCGGCTGGCGGCGGCGGCGGCGGAGCGGCCGGACACCCCGGTGACGGCGCTGCCCCTGTTCACCCCCGACGAGCGGCCCGGCCTGATCGCGGCGGGCACCGGCCCGGCCATGCCCCTGCCCGATGCCACGGCCCCTTCCTTGATCGCCGCACAGGCGGCGCGCACGCCCGATGCCCCGGCCCTGGTCCATGGGACGGACGTCATCACTTATGCCGCGCTGACCCGCCGCATCACCGCCCTGGCGCGGCGGCTGGCCGCGCTGGGGGTAACGGCGGAAACCGCCGTGGGTGTCGCCACCGGCGGCGGCCCGGATCTGGTGGCCGCCCTGCTGGCCGTGCAGACGGCGGGTGGGGCGCCCGTGGTGTTCGACCCCGCCCTGCCCGCGGCCCGCATCACCGCCATCGTCGCCGACACCGGCATGACCCTGGCGATCGGCCCCGCGGCACTGGCCGAACGGCTGCCCCCCGGCGTGCGGGTGGTGCTGCCCGACGGCGACGGGCCGGAAGCGGCCATCGCCCACCCGCCGGGACCGGACGGGCTGGCCTACATCTGCTTCACCTCCGGCTCCACGGGCGCGCCCAAGGGGGTGGCGGTGGAGCACCGCGGCTTGCTGAACCACGCGCTGTCCATCATCGGCGATTATGGGCTGGCACCGGGCGACCGGGTTCTGCAGTTCGCCGCCCCCGAATTCGACGTGGCGCTGGAGGAGATCGTCCCCACCCTGGCGGCCGGGGCCACCCTGGTGCGGCCCCCGGACGGTGCGGCCGAGGATTTGGACGCCTTCACCGCCGCCATCGCGGCGCAGGGCATCACCGTGGCCAACCTGCCCGCCCCCTTCTGGCACGCCTGGGTCCGTCACCTGACCGAGACGGGCACCCCCCTGCCCCCGGCCCTGCGGCTGGTGGTCACCGGCAGCGACCGGGTGTCGGCGGAGCGGCTGGCCGACTGGCGGGCGCTGGCGGGACCGCGGGTGGGCTGGCGCAACGCCTATGGCCCGACCGAGGCCACCATCACCGCCACCCTGTTCGATCCGGCGGTGGACGGCACCCCCACCGGCGGCACCGTGCCCATCGGCCGCCCCATCGGCAACGTGGGCGTCCATGTGCTGGACGGCGCCGGGCAGCCGGTGCCGCCGGGCGTGGTGGGTGAGATCGTCATCACCGGCCCCGGTGTGGCCCGCGGCTACGTCAACCGGCCCGAGGAAACGGCGGCGCGCTTCCGCCCCGATCCCTTCGCCCCCGGCGGCCGTGCCTATTGGACCCGCGATCTGGCCCGGCGGCGGGACGACGGCACGCTGGAATTCCTGGGCCGCCGCGACGATCAGGTGAAGATCCGCGGCTTCCGCATCGAACCGGGCGACATCGCCGCCGCCCTGGCCCGCCACCCGCGGGTGTCCGACGCCGCGGTGCTGGCCCTGCCCGGCCCCGGCGGCCAGACGCGGCTGGTGGCCTTCGCCCAGACCGATGGGGCCGGGGGGGCCGAGCTTCAGGACTGGCTGCGCGGCGCGCTGCCCGCCTTCATGGTGCCGGCGGCGGTGGTGCCGCTGACCGGCCTGCCCAAGACCGCGGCGGGCAAGGTGGACCGCCGCACCCTGGCGGCGCTGGCCCCCGCCGACACGCCCGCCGGCACCCCCACCGCCCCGCGCACCGCGACGGAAGACACGCTGGCCGCCATCTTCGCCGCCGTGCTGGGCGTGCCGCAGGTGGGCGTGTTCGACAATTTCTTCGATCTGGGCGGCGATTCCATCCGCAGCCTGCAAATCGTCTCCCGCGCGCGGCAGGCGGCGCTGGCGATGACGGTGCGCCACCTGTTCCAGCACCAGACCGTGGCGGCGCTGGCCGCCGCCCTCGGCACCGCCGCCTCCGCACCGGCCCCCGCCGCCGCGGAACCGGCGGACGGGCCGGTGCCCCTGACGCCGATCCAGGCGTGGTTCCACGCGACGATCACCGACGATCCCCACCATTATAATCAGGCCGTCCTGCTGGCGGTGCCCGGCGACATCGACGCCGCCGCGCTGGAACGGGCGCTGGACGCGCTGGTCGCCCATCATGGGGCGCTGCGGCTGCAGACCCGGCGCGACGGCGCTGCCGTCAGCCAGACCATTCCGCCCGCCGCACCGGGACCGTCCGGGGTGCTGCGGCGGCTGGAGCACGCGGCGGAACGGGAGGCTGCCTTCGCCGCCGCCCACACCGGCTTCGATCTGGCCCGCGGCCCGCTGCTGCGCGCCGTGCTGGTGCCCGCCGAGGGGCGGTTGCTGCTGACCGCGCATCATCTGGCGGTGGACGCGGTGTCGTGGCGGATCCTGCTGGACGACCTGACCTCCGCCTACGCCCAGGCCGCCCGGGGCGAGGAACCGGCTCTGCCCCCCGCCGCCACCCCCTATCGGGTGTGGGCCGAACGGCTGGCCGCTCTTGCCGCCACGCCGGATCTGACCGCGGAGGCCGCGTGGTGGCGGGATGCTCTGAACGGCCCGGCGGTGCCCCTGCTGCCCCCCGGCACCGAACCCGCCACGGTGGGGAACGCCGGGCAGCGGGTGATCGATCTGGACGCGGCGGCGACGGCGGCCCTGCTGCGCGGCGTGCCCGCCGCCTTCGGCGCCCGGCCCGACGAAGCCCTGCTGGCCGCCCTGCAGCGGGCGGTGTGGCGCCTGACCGGCGGCACCCGGCTGCGGGTGGATCTGGAACGGCACGGGCGCGCCGACCTGTTCGACGGCGTGGACCTGTCGCGCACGGTGGGGTGGTTCACCGCGGTGCAGCCGGTGCTGCTCGACCATCCCGGACGGCCCGACGCCCGCGCCGAACTGGATGCCGCGGCGGCGGCGCTGCGGGCGGCTCCGCGCGACGGGCTGGGCTATGGGGTGTTGCGGGCGCTGTCCCCCGACGCCGCGGTGCGCGACGCGCTGGCCGCGGTGCCGCCCGCGGACCTGCTGGTCAATTATCTCGGCGTGATGGACGGCCCGGCGGCGGATACCGGCTTCGTGCCGGTGGACGAGCCGGCGGGCACGGTGGTCAGCCCGCGCGCCCGGCGCAGCCACGCCATCGAACTGAACGCCGGGGTGTGGGGTGGGTGCCTGCGCCTCGATTTCACCTTCCCGGCCGCGGCGGACGCGGCGGTGGACGCCCTGGCCGACGCCACCCGCACAGCACTGGAGGAATTGGCCGCTGCCGCCGGAACCGCGGCGGCCCCGCTGCCGCTGACCCCGCTGCAACAGGGAGTGCTGGCCCACAGCCTGCGCGACCCCGACACCTATTTCGACCAGTTGCGCCTGACCCTCGACGGGCCGCTGGATGGGGGGCGGCTGCGCGCCGCCTGGGCGGCGCTGCTGGAACGGCATGAATCCCTGCGCGCCGCCTTCCACTGGCAGGACGTGCCGCAGCCGGTGCAGGTCTTTGCCGCCCATGCGGATCTGCCCTGGCGGGATGCGGACTGGCGCGGGTTGAGCGCGGACGAACAGGCCGCCCGCATGGAGACGCTGCTGGCCGCCGACCGGGCGGAGGGCTTCCGCCTAGACCAGCCGCCGCTGATGCGGGTGCATCTGGTGCGCACCACCGACACCACCCACGAACTGGTGTGGAGCGCCCATCACCTGTTGCTGGACGGCTGGTCGGTGTCGGTGCTGGTGGGCGAGTTGTTCGCGCTGTACCGCGCGGCGGCGACGGGCACGCCCGCCGGCCTGCCCCCGGCGCCGCGGTTCAGCGATTACATCCGCTGGCTGTCCACCCACACCGCCGCCGAGGCGGATGCCTTCTGGCGGGACGAGCTGGCGGGGATCGAGGATGCCACCCCCATCACCCTGCCCGGCCTTGCCCCCGATCCGGCGGACATTCCCGCCGACGGCGGGGCGGTGCTGCACACCCACCTGGGGGAGGCGGAAACCGCCGCCCTGACCGCGCTGGCCCAGCGGGGCCGCATCACCCTGGGCACCATCGTTCAGGGCGCCTGGGCCTTGCTGCTGCACCGCTACACCGGGCAGCGGGACGTGGTGTTCGGGGTCACCGTCTCGGGCCGTCCGCCGGAACTGGCGGGGGCGGAAACCATGGTGGGGATGCTCATCAACACCGTGCCCGCCCGCGTCGCGGTGGCGGAGGACGACAGCGCCCTGCCCTGGCTGCAGCAACTGTTCGCCCGCCATCTGGAGCGCGACCGCTTCGGCGCCACGCCTCTGGCCGAGATCGCCCGCGCCTCCGCCGTTCCGGCGGGGACGGAACTGTTCCAAAGCCTGGTCCTGTTCCAGAACTACCCCACCGCCGGGGCGCTGGAGGCGGGGGGGCTGCGCCTGTCGGCCGTGCAGGCCTATGAGCGGACCAACTTCCCCCTGACGCTCGCCTGCCAACCCGGCCCGGCGCTGGGTCTGTCGCTGCATTACGACACCCACCGCTTCGCCGGCTGGGCCATCCGCCGGATGATGGCGCATCTGCGCGCCCTGCTGGCATCGCTGGCCGCGGCACCCGAAGCGCCGCTGGCCCGTCACGGCATTCTGGGGTGGGACGAGCGCGCCGCCCTGCTGGCGGCCGGACGCGGCCCCACGGTGCCGGTCACCACCCCCTTCGCCCATGATCTGCCCGGCCATTGGGCGGCGGTGCAGCCCGGCGCCCCGGCGCTGGAAGGGCACGACGCCGCCCTGGATTACCGCGCTCTGGCCCTGGCCGCCGACGCGCTGGCCGCCCGGCTGGCGGCGGCGGGCGTCGGGGTGGGCACGCCGGTCGGCGTGTGCCTGCGCCGGTCGGCCCGGCTGGCGGTCGCCTTCCTCGCCGTGCTGAAGGCGGGGGGGACGGTGGTGCCGCTCGACCCCGCCTATCCGGCGGACCGGCTGCGCTTCATGCTGACCGACAGCGGCGCGCGGCTGGTGCTGGCCGACACCTCCACCATGGGGGCGCTGCCCGACACCGGGGTGCCGGTGATCGACCTCAACCGCACGCCCGCCGCGGAGCCGCCCGTCTGGACGCCGCCGGCGGTGGCGGAATCGGATGTGGCCTATATCATCTACACCTCCGGTTCGACCGGCACGCCCAAGGGGGTGGAAAGCACCCATGGGGGCCTGCGCAACCTGATCCAGGCCCAGCGCACCCTGTTCGGCCTGACGCCGGGGGACCGGGTGGTGCAGTTCGCCTCCCCCTCCTTCGATGCGTCGGTGTGGGAAATCGTCATGGCGCTGGGGGCCGGGGCGGCCCTGCTGCTGCCCGATGCCGAATCCACGCGCCCCGGTCCCGATCTGGCCCGCTTCCTGGAAACGGCGCGGGTGACGGCGGCGACCCTGCCGCCCACGGCCCTGGGGGTGATGCCCGACGCCGGGCTGCCCGCCCTGCGGCTGCTGGTGGTGGCGGGGGAGGCCTGCGCCCCCGATCTGGCGCGGCGCTGGGCGGCCGGGCGGCGATTCGTCAACGCCTATGGCCCCACGGAATCCTCGGTCTGCGCCACCGCCGACGAGGGGGGCGGCGACGGCGTGCGCCTGCCCATCGGGCGGTCCCTGCCCAACATCGACGTGCATCTGCTGGACGCCCGCGGCGAGCCGGTGCCCGTGGGGGTGCCGGGCGAGTTGCACATCGGCGGCGCCGGTCTGGCGCGCGGCTACCGCAACCGCCCGGACCTGACGGCGGAACGCTTCGTCACCGCCCCCTGGAACGGCGAACGGCTCTACCGCACAGGCGATCTGGGCTACCGGCTGGAGGACGGGCGGATCCAGTTCATCGGCCGCACCGACCATCAGGTGAAGCTGCGCGGCTTCCGCATCGAACTGGGCGAGGTGGAAGCGGTGCTGGCCGCCCACCCGGCGGTGCGCAACGCCGCGGCGGTGGTGCGCGGCGGGCGGCTGCTGGCCTATGCCGCCGTCCCCGACGGCGGTGCGGACGAGGCGGCGCTGCGCGCCCATCTGCGCGACCGGCTGCCCGAACACATGATCCCGGCACGGATCACCGTGATGGCGGCGCTGCCGCTGACCCCCAACGGCAAGACCGACCGCAAGGCGCTGCCCGATCCCGACGCCGCCGCCCGCCCATCCGCGGACGGCGAAGCCAGGGAGCCGCGCACCGCCGCCGAACGGGCGCTGGCCGACATCTGGGCGCAGGTGCTGGGGGTGAAGACGGTGGGGCCGGACGACACCTTCTTCGACCTGGGCGGCGATTCCATCCTGGCGATCCAGGTGGTGGCCCGCGCCAATCAGGCCGGGCTGCCGATCACCCTCAACCAGCTTCTCACCACCGGACAGCAGACGGTCGCCTCCCTCGCCGCCCTGATCGGGGAGGCGGGCAACGCCGGTCCGGTGGCGGAAGACCCCGAAAGCGATGCCCCCGTGCCGGTGCCGCTGACGCCGATCCAGCACTGGTTCTTCGACCTCGGCGCCCCCGACCCGCAGCACTACAACCAGGCCTTCCTGCTCGATGTGCCGGGCGACCTCGACCCCGACCGGCTGGAACGGGCGGCGCAGGCGGTGCTGCGCCATCACGACGCGCTGCGCCTGCGCGTCAGCCGCACACCGGCGGGCTGGGTGCAGGAACGGATGCCCGCGGATGCCGCCCCACCCCTGCTGAGCGTGCAGGATCTGGGGCCGCTGACCGGCCCGGCGGCCACCAACGCCATCGAAGCGGCGGCGGCGGCCCAGACCGGCTTCAACCTCGCCACCGGGCCGCTGCTGCGGCTGGCGCTGCTGCGGCTGGGGCCGGGGCAGCGGGCGCGGCTGCTGGTCGCCGCCCATCATCTGGGCATCGACGCGGTGTCGTGGCGGTTCCTGCTGGACGACCTGTTCGACGGCTATGTGCAGGCGGCATCCGGCGCCATCCGCCTGCCGGCGCGCACCAGCACGTTCCGCCAGTGGGCGGAGCGGGTGGCCGACACCGCCGCCACCCCGGCGCTGGAGCGGGATGCCGCCTTCTGGCTGAAACCGCGCCCGCCGCTGGCCCGCCTGCCCCACGCGGCCGACGGGGTGACCAGCACGGTGGGGGACGCCGTGCGGCTGGAACGCCGCTACCCCGCCCCGCTGACCGAGGCGCTGCTGCGCACCCTGCCCAAGCGCACGGGGGCTGCGGCGCAGGACGCGCTGCTGGCCGCGCTCGCCACCGCCGCCACCCGGACCCTGGGCGGTGACGCGCTGCTGGTGGATCTGGAAGGGCACGGGCGCGACGCCCCGGTGCCGGGCGTGGATCTGACGCGCACGGTGGGCTGGTTCACCACCATCGCCCCGGCGGTGCTGCCCGCCCCGGCCACCGCCGCCCTGCCCGCCACGCTGAAGGCGGTGCGTGACGCGCTGGCCGCCCAGCCGGGCCGCGGTTTCGCCTTCGGCGCCCTGCGCGCCCTGTCGAAGACCCCGGCGGTGCGCGATGCACTGGCGGCCCTGGAACCGGCGGAGGTGGTGTTCAACTATCTGGGCCAATGGGACCAGTCGTGGCCCGCCGCGGTGCCGGTGCGCCCGGCGGCGGAATCCGAAGGCCCCGGCTTCGCCCCCACCACCCCCCGCCCCTACCGGCTGGAGGTGGCGGCCCTGGTCATCGACGGGCAGTTGCGGGTGGATTGGACCTATGACCCGCGCCAGACCGACCCCGCGGTGGTGGAGCGGCTGGCCGACGCCTTCGACACGGCCCTTGCCGCCCTGGTGGAGGATGCCCCCGACCCGGCGGCGACCGATGCCGGCGACACGCCCCATCCGGTGGCCCCGCAGCAGGCGGCGATGCTGGCCCATGCCCTGGCCGTCCCCGACAGCGTGGCCTATGTGGTCCAGCTTGCCGCCACCCTGACGGCGGATCTGGACATCCCGGCGTTTCAGGCGGCGTGGCAGCGGGTGCTGGACCGCCATTCCGCCCTGCGTGCCGGTTTCGCCGCCGGGCCGGACGGCACCCGCGCCCAGCGTTTCCCCGGCCGGATCACAGCCCCCTGGCGGCTGGAGGATTGGAGCGGCCTTTCCCCCGCCGCGGCCGAGGCCCGTTTCGCGGCGTGGAAGGACGAGGACCGCAGCACCGGGTTCGACCCCGCCACCCCGCCGCTGATGCGCTTCACCCTGGCGCGGATGCCGGAGGGCGGTTACCGCTTCCTGTGGACCCACCATCACCTGCTGCTGGACGGCTGGTCGATGCCGATGCTGCTGGACGAGGTGCGGACGGCCTACGCCGGCAGCCCGTCGTCCAAGCCCGCCCCCGATTTCCGCGACTTCCTCGGCTGGCTGGCCCGCCAGGACGGGGCGGCGGCCCGCGGCTTCTGGGCCGGCGAACTGGCCGGGCTGGCGCCCGCCGCCCTGTCCTGGCCCCCCACCGCCGCGGGTGCCGGCCGGCGCTTTGCCGAAGCGGTGCGCCGCCCGCCGCCGGACATCGGGCGGGCGCTGACCGCCTTTGCCCGCCGCAACCGGCTGACGGTGCCGGTGACGGTGATGGGGGCCTGGGCGCTGCTGCTGGGGCAGCACACCGGCAGCGACGACGTGGTGTTCGGCGTGACCGCCGCCCTGCGCCCGCCGGATCTGGCGGGGGTGGAATCCATGATCGGTCCGCTCATCAACACGCTGCCGCTGCGCACCGCCCTGCCCGGTGCCACGCCGCTGCCGGCGTGGCTGGCCGGGTTGCAGCGCCGCCGGACGGCCCAGCTTCCCCACGCCCACGCACCGCTGGCGGCGGTGGCGGAGGCCGCGGGGCTGCCGCCGGGACAGGCCCCGTTCACCACCACCTTGCGCGTCCAGACCTACCCGGCGGGCAAGGGGGATGGCGAGGCGTTGCGCTTTGCCGACGTGACCATGATCGACGACTGGCACTATCCGCTCAATCTGGAGGTGGTGCCCGGTGACTCCCTGGTGGTGGCCGCCGTCTACGACACCGCCCTGGCCGACGCCGCCACCGTGGAGGGAATTCTGGACCGCTTCATCGACCGCCTTGCCGCCGTTGCCGGGGGCCGCACCGAATGACGGCTCTGGTGGAAACGCCGGTGCCCACCGGATCGCCGTTGCTGCGCTTCCTCGGTCCCACGCGGGCCGAGCGGCGCAGCATTCTGCTGATCGCGTCGGCATCGGGGATCGCCAACGCCATGCTGCTGATGGTGACCAACACCGCGGCGGTGAAGGGCGGCGGCTTTTTCGACATGCTGCAGTTCATCCTGCTGTTCATCCTGTACGCCATCGGGTTCCGCTCGTGCTTCAACCGCGTGACCGTGATGTTCGAGGATGCGGTGGAACGTGCGCGCGTGCGCATCGCCGGCAAGCTGCGGTCACTGGACCTGATGGGCCTGAACCAGATGGACAACACCGCGGTCTATAACCGGCTGACGCAGCAGACGGCGGTGATCTCCGACGCCGCCGGGGTGCTGGCGGCGTCGCTGCAATCGGCGGCACTGGTGGTCTTCACCGCCCTTTATCTGGCCAGCGTGTCGATTCCCGCCTTCGTCCTGACGGTGCTGCTGATCGGCGGCGGGCTGATGACCTATTTCCACCGTTCGGGCGAGGTGAACGCCCGGATGCGCGAAGCCTCGGGCCACGAGATGGCGTTTTTCGAGGCCATCGGCGACCTGATCGGCGGGTTCAAGGAACTGAAGCTCAATCTGGGCCGCAGCAACGCCCTGTTCGAGCGGATCGCCGCCGCGGCGTCTGCGGTGCGCAAGTTGAAGGTGTTGAGCGCCGACATGTTCAACACCAACTACATCTTCGCCTACAGCCTGTTCTACGCGCTGTTGGGGGTGCTGGTGTTCATCGGCCCCAATTACCAGCCCAGCGCGTCGTCGGACATCATGCGGCTGACCGCCATCGTGCTGTTCGTCATCGGCCCCACCGCCACCGTGGTGGCCGGCATTCCGGCGTGGGCCAAGGCGACGCTGGCCGCCACCGAAATCGCCGGGCTGGAAGCCGACCTGGACCGGCTGCGCCGCCAGACACCGCCGCCGTCGCCGCCGGAACCGGGGCGTTTTGCCGATTTCACCACCATCGAACTGCGCAACGTGGATTTCCAGTACCGCGGCACCGCCGAACGGTTCGAGGTGGGGCCGCTGAACCTGACCGTCCAGCGGGGGGAGATCCTGTTCATCACCGGCGGCAACGGCAGCGGCAAGAGCACGCTGCTGAAGCTGCTGTGCGCGCTCTACCACCCCGACGGCGGGCACATTCTGGTGGACGGGCGGACGGTGCTGCCGGTGGATGTGCAGGCCTACCGCTCCCTGTTTTCGGCCATCTTCACCGACTTCTACCTGTTCAAGACGCTGGACGGTGCCGACGCCATCGACCCGGCGATGGTGGAATCGCTGCTCCAGCTGATGCGCATCGAGAACAAGACCCGGTTCGAGGGGGAAGGGTTCAGCACGCTCGACCTGTCCACCGGCCAGCGCAAGCGGCTGGCGCTGGTGGTGGCGCTGCTGGAAAACCGCCCGGTGATGATCTTCGACGAATGGGCCGCCGACCAGGACCCGCAGTTCCGCCGCTACTTCTATGAAACCCTGCTGCCCGACCTGAAACGCCAGGGCAAGACGGTGATCGCCGTAACCCACGACGAGCATTTCCTTCACCACGCCGACCGGCTGGTGAAGATGGAATACGGCCGCATCGAACCGTACCACCTGCCCGCATCCCCCTGACCGGAGGACGATCACCCATGAACAACGCCTTGGTCACCCTGCGCCCCGACGTGGTGGTCGAACCGCTGGTGGCGCGCTGGTACGCCTGGACCCACCTGATTTCCCCGGCGACCACGGCGATGAACGTCGCCTTCCGCCACCTGCGGCTGATGGACTCCTTTCTGGAGGCGCCGGAGGTCCATGCGGCGGCGGCGCAGAACCCCGCCTTACGCGGCGGTCCCTTCCTCGACCTGCCCGTGGGCTGCGTGGACGCCATCCGCGCCCTGGCCGCCGAAACGCGGGAAAAGCAGGCGCGTCCGATCCTGTTCGGCGAAGCCCTGCGCGATGCCGTGCGCCTGGTGGTGGAACGCGCCGACGGCCACGCCATGGAATCCCTCTACCCCGCCCTGCCCGACCCGGTGCGGGGGTTCGTGGAACTGACCTACACCATCGGCGGCGCCCCCGACCTGCGGGTGATCGAGCCGCTGCTGTACCGCACGCCGCTTTACGATCCCTCGGTCCAGGGGGCGATGATCCACCGCACGGCCAGCGACCTGCGGGCCTTCGCGCTCAGCACGCCGCGCCTGCGTCGGGCCGACGCGGTGGAGTTGGAACGGCCCTTCGCCGACGACGCCTATGACCTGCTGGCCCGCCTGCGCAGCCAGCCGCAACCGGCGGGGGCCGTGCTCGACCGGCTGGGGCTGAGCGGGGCCGACGCCGACCTGTTCCGCGGTTTTCTGGTGGAAACCCCCGCCACCGCCCCGCCGCCACCGCGCGCCGGGGCCACCCGCTGGCGCTATTTCGGCCATGCCTGCGTGCTGGTCGAAGCGCCGGACGGCACCAACGCCCTGGTCGATCCCATCGTCGCCTATGAATGCGGCGCCGATCCCGAACGCTTCACCCTGGCCGACCTGCCCGAACGCATCGACTATGTGCTGCTGACCCACAACCATCAGGACCATGTGCTGCTGGAAACCCTGCTGGCGCTGCGGTGGAAGATCGGCACCGTCGTGGTGCCGGCGGGCGGCGGCGGGCTGGCCGATCCGTCTTTGAAGCTGGCGCTGCGGGCGGCGGGCTTCGCCAATGTGGTGGAGCTGGATTCGTTCGAGTCCGTCGGGCACGGCGACCTGCGGCTGACCGCCATGCCCTTCCTGGGCGAGCATTCCGACCTCGACATCCGCACCAAGGCGGCATGGCTGGTGGAAGCGGGCGGCGGCACGATGCTGTTCGCCGCCGACAGCAACAATCTGGAACCGCGCCTGTACGACCTGATCCGCCCGCTGGTTCCGCGGGTGGACGCGCTGTTCATCGGCATGGAATGCGCGGGCGCGCCGCTGAGCTGGCTGTACGGGCCGCTGCTGCCGTGGCCGCCGGAACGGACGAAGGACCAGTCGCGCCGGCTCAACGGCTCCGACTTTCCGCGGGCGATGCAGGCGATCCGCAGCCTGGGCTGCGATCAGGTGTTCGTCTATGCCATGGGCATGGAGCCGTGGCTGAAATTCATCTCCAGCATCGAGCCGGACGAAAGCACCCCGCCCATGCGCAATTCCAGCGCCCTGGTGGCGGCGTGCGAGGATATGGGCATCCCCGCCGAACGGCTGTATGGACAGGCCGAGGGCTGGTTGTAGCGGATTACGGCACCGGCACCCCGATCCGGGGTTGCCGGTGCCGCTGCCGCCCGGTATGATGCGCCGCATCGTACGGATGGGATTACCCGCCCGCGCGACGAAGGTTGTGTCCGCGTAGCTCAGCAGGATAGAGCACAGGATTCCTAAATCAAATTGGGCGTTGCGTTTGGAAACGGCGCAACGGATCTGCTCAAAGTCGGGGAACGCTACGGTGCAGCAACGGCACCTTGCCAATCCCGAGCCAAGCCCCCGCGGGGGAAGGTGTAGAGACTGGATGGGCAGCGCCTAAGGGCTGATCGGGCCTAGGGTGAAGGGACAGTCCAGACCACGAACGCCGACAGGCGGCGGTGAAAGCCGAAGTGGTATGAATCCTGGGGCCGTGGGTTCGAATCCCGCCGCGGACACCATCCTTCGTCTTTCTTTTCCTGCCGGCAGGGGGCGCTCACTCCCCCGCCACCGTTTCCCCATCCAGAACGCAGACCCGGTTGCGCCCGCCCTGTTTGGCGGCGTAGAGCGCCCGGTCGGCGCGGGACAGCGCGGCATCCACCGACGATTCGGACGGGCGGACGACGGTCACGCCGATGCTGATGCTGGTCCGCATAGAACGGTCGGGCATGGACAGCGCCAGGGTGGCCTCACGCAGCCGTTCGCCCAGCGCCATCGCCCCATCCAGGTCGGTTTCCGGCAGCAGAAGCGCGAATTCCTCTCCCCCGAAACGGGCGATGAGGTCGTTGGGGCGCAGGATCTGCCGGCACAGCGCGGCAAAGCCGGTCAGCACCCTGTCGCCGGTCTGGTGACCGCAGGTGTCGTTGATGCGCTTGAAATGATCCATATCGGCCATGGCCAGCGTCAGCGGACGGCCATAGCGCACCGCCCGCTGGATCTCCAGTTCCGCCACCGTGAAGAAACGGTAGCGGTTGGCCAGCCCGGTCAGGGGGTCGGTGGTGGCCAGACGCTCCAGATAGGCTTCCATCTCCTTGCGGCTGGTGATGTCCACCACCCCCGTCATCATCTGTTCCTCGCCGTCGATCAGCAGGGGCGACGCGGCGATCAGCACATCGCGCACATCGCCGGCCGCCAGCCGCACCCGCGCCTCGAACCCGTCCACCCGCCCGCAGCGGTCCAGTTCCTGCAACAGCGCGGTGCGCTGGCGGGGGTCGCAATAGACCTGCTCGGCCGACAGGATGCCCAGTGCGGCCGGATCGCCGCCGAAGAAGCGCAAGGCCGCGTGGTTGACCTGCCGGACAGCGCCATCGGCCCGTGCCGTCACGATCAGCGGCAGAGGCGCCGACATGAACATGGTTTCCATCAGGGTACGGTTGGCCGCCAACTCCTCCTTGGCCCGGCGCTCGGCCTGGGTGGCGGCCCATTCCAGCCGCCGCAGCCGGTTGGAACGGATCACCGACAGCACCAGCGCCGCGTTCAACATCACCATGCCCAGCACCAGCCCGGTCAGCGTGGCCGACGGCGGCCCCGGCAGCAGATACCCGGTCAGCATCAGCGCGCTGCACCCCACCCCACCCGCCACCGTCTGCCGAAACGAGGTGGGGACGGCCAGATAGAAGATGGCCGGCAGCATGAAAACCACCAGAAAGGCCAGATCGCTCTGGGAACTGACCAGCAGAGCCACCGCCGCCGCGGTTCCCGCCTGCCAGAACCCCAGAATCCCGCGCACGGCCCCGACACGCCCCACCCCGCGAAGCAGGAACAGGCAGCACAGCGCCACGGCCACCACCACCATGCGGGCGGGAACCGCGACGAAGAAATGCGCCGTTCCGTGGAACCGCCAGTCGCTGACCAGAAACAGGCTGTTCAGAAGCGCCGACAAGAAAAAGAGAAGGCGTGCATGACGGATCGTTTCCGGAAGAATCTCGGAAAGGTAGTCCTTCTCCCGGCTCTTATCCTGAAACTCACCTCCAACAGCAGACAAAGAGGCTGCCGCCATCGGCACAGTGGAGCCGCAAATCTTCGCCAATGCGAAGCCCCTCCAGAGATTCATCGACCGACAACCCGTTCTAACGCCGCGGATCGCAAAAAAGCCTTTACGCACCATGCTGCACGATGACGCACCCCCGGGGGTACCGCCAATCGGGGGGTACGGAAACTGCTTTACGCTCATGCAACATTGGTTATATCCTCCCGGATATAGAGTTATTCCTCCGCCGGCGGAGATCCGCACACCGACCGCAGCGTCATCGACCGAAAACCCCATCGCAAAAAGGAAACCGATATGGCGATCCGCAACGGCTTGCAGCACCTTCACGCCGCCACCCCATCGCGCTTTTCGACCCATACCATCTTTCTGCGCGCCGTGTCCCGCCGCGCGGCGGCGGCTCTGGTGGTCGGGGCGCTGACGGCCGGCACCGTGATGCTGAGCGCCCCCGGCGCTGCCCAGGCCCAGGACGTGCTGGTCATGGCCGCCGCCAGCATGAAGAACGCGGTGGAAAAGATCGGGACCCAGTTCCAGGCCAAGACGGGGATCAAGGTCACGCCGTCGTTCGCCGCCTCCTCCGCCCTGGCCAAGCAGATCGAGAACGGTGCGCCCGCCGACATCTTCGCGTCCGCCGATCTGGAATGGATGGATTACCTGGAAAAGCGTTCGCTGATCGATCCGAAGACCCGCATCAACCTGCTGGGCAACGATCTGGTGGTGGTGGCGCCCAAGGATTCCACCGTCACCGTCGATCTGAAGCCGGGGGTGGATCTGGCGGGGCTGCTGGGCGACGGGCGCCTGGCGACCGGCGATCCGTCCAACGTGCCGGTTGGCAAGTACGCCCAGGCGGCACTGACCAAGCTCGGCGTGTGGGACAAGGTGGAACCGAAGCTGGCCCGCGCCGACAACGTGCGCGCCGCCCTGGCCCTGGTCAGCCGCGGGGAAGCGCCGCTGGGCATCGTCTACCGCACCGATGCGGCGGTGGACAAGGGCGTGAAGATCGTCGCCACCTTCCCCAAGGACACCCATCCTGCCATCATCTATCCGGCGGCCGTCACCGCCTCGACCAAAAACCCCAACGCCCAGCTTTTCTTCAGCTATCTGAAGTCCGGCGAGGCTTTGGCGGTGTTCGAGGAGTTCGGCTTCGTCCCGCTCATCACCGCGGCCAAGCCCTGATCCGGTCCGCAAACCAGCCCCCGACCCTACCCGTGCCCCGTACCGACGACGATGCTTGACGGTTTTTCCCTGGCCCTGACGCCGGATGAGGTGACGGTGATCCTGCTCAGCCTGCGCGTGGCAGGCTGGGCGGTGGTCTGGAGCCTGCCGCCGGCCATCCTGTCCGCCTGGATCCTGGCGCGCTGCTCCTTTCCCGGCAAAACCCTGTTCGACGGTCTGGTCCATCTGCCGCTGGTGCTGCCGCCGGTGGTGGTGGGCTATATCCTGCTGCTGACGTTGGGCACGCGGGGGCCGGTGGGGTCGCTGCTCTATTCCTGGTTCGGCATCCGGCTGATCTTCACCACCACCGGCGCCATCGTGGCGGTGGCGGTGTGTTCCTTCCCGCTGATGGTGCGGGCCATCCGCCTGTCGATCGAGGCCATCGACACCGGGCTGGAAGCCGCGGCCCGCACGCTGGGCGCCGGCTCCATCGACCGCTTCTTCACCATCACCCTGCCGCTGATGCTGCCGGGGGTGCTGTCGGGGTCGATCGTCGCCTTCGCTGCCGCCCTGGGCGAATTCGGGGCGGTCATCACCTTCGCCTCCAACATTCCCGGACAGACGCAGATCCTGCCGCTGGCAATCTACGCCGCCACCCAGACGCCGGACGGCGATGCCATGGCGGCGCGGCTGTCGCTGATCGCACTGGTCATCGCGCTGGCCGCACTGATGGCGTCGGAGCTGGCGGCCAACCGCGTCAAAGCCATGATCGGACGCTGACCCTTGGACGCCGCCCCATGCTCGACCTGACCATCCGCCAGCGCCTGGGCGCGTTCACGCTCGATGTCTCCTTGCAGACGGGGGAGCGGGGCATCACCGCCCTGTTCGGCCCCTCCGGGTCGGGTAAGACCTCCATCATCAACGCCATCGCCGGCCTGACCTCTCCCGACGAGGGGCACATCCGCGTCGATGACGTGACCTTCTTCGACCATGCCCGCCGGATCGATCTGCCCGCCGAAAAGCGGCGGGTGGGCTATGTGTTCCAGGAGGCCCGCCTGTTCCCCCACATGACGGTGCGCGACAATCTGCTGTACGGGTACCGCCGGGTGCGGGGGGACCGCCCCATCGCCCCCGATCCGGTGATCGAGTTGCTGGGGCTGGGCCATCTGCTGGACCGCCGCCCGCGCAACCTGTCGGGCGGGGAAAAGCAGCGGGTGGCGCTGGGCCGCGCACTGCTGGCCCAGCCGCGGGTGCTGCTGCTGGATGAACCGCTGGCCGCCCTGGATTCGGCGCGCAAGGCGGAAATCCTGCCCTACATCGAACGGCTGCGCGACGAGATGCGCATCCCCATGGTGCTGGTCAGCCACGCCATGGAAGAGGTGGTGCGGCTGGCCTCCAGCGTGGCGCTGGTCGCCGGCGGGCGTTTCCAGGCGTTCGGCCCCGTCCGGGATGTGCTGGGCCGGCTGGACACCGCGGCGGCGGCCGGTTTCCGCCAGGCCGGTGCGGTGATCGAAGCGCAGATCGATTCCCACGACGACGCCGACGGGCTGACGCGGGTCCGCTTCGATTCGGGGCAATTGCTGATTCCCCGCCTGCTCCGCCCGCTGGGGTCGCCGGTGCGCCTGCACATCCACGCGCGCGACGTGATCGTGGCGCTGTCGCCGCCCACCGGCATCAGTGTCCAGAACGTCCTGTGCGGGACGGTGGTGGAGGTGGCGCAGAACGCCGAAACCTCGGTGGATCTGAAAATCGCCGTCGGCTCGTCGTCGATCACCGCCCGCGTCACCCGCCGCGCCTTCCACCAGTTGAACCTTGTGCCCGGCACCATGGTCTATGCCCTGGTCAAGGGCGTGTCCTTCGACCCCGACCACCACCCGGATGGCAACGGCGGCGCGGTGGTGGATCTCTGATCCCCCGCCCACTCCTCCCATCCCGGACATAACGACAAGGCCCGCGGGGCCGCGGTCGCGGCCCTTACCGTCATGGGGAACAGCGCCGCAAATCCCGTCCCACCGTTGTGATAACGCTTGACACTCGCGGGGAAAATGCAGCAAATGCAAGTCATTATCATTTGCCTCCACGATCATCCCACCCGCTGTCCATCGGGAGTGTCCGTATGTTGAAGCGTTTCTCCGGTCTGCTCGCCACGGCCGCTGTTGCCCTGCCCCTTGCCGCCCTGTCGCTCGGCACCCCGGCGCTCGCCGCCGACGCGAAGGCCCCCGATGTGAAGGCGGTGGTGAAGAACTATGCCGACATGGCCCAGGCCGGCTATGAGGATTCCCTGACCACCGCCAAGGCGCTGAAGACCGCCATCGCCGCCCTGGTCGCCAACCCGTCCGACGCCACCCTGGCCGCGGCCCGCAAGGCGTGGATCGACGCCCGCGTCCCCTATATGCAGACCGAGGCGTTCCGCTTCGGCAACCCCATCGTGGACAAGTGGGAAGGCAAGGTGAACGCCTGGCCGCTGGACGAAGGTCTGATCGACTACACCGCCGAATCCTATGAACCCAGCGAAGCCAACCCCTTCGGCAAGGCGAACGTCATCGCCAATCCCAAGCTGAAGGCCGGCGGCAAGACCATCGACGCCACCAAGATCACCAAGGCGCTGCTGGCCGACAAGCTCCAGGAAGCCGGCAAGATCGAAGCCAACGTCGCCACCGGCTATCACGCCATCGAATTCCTGCTGTGGGGCCAGGATCTGAACGGCACCGACGCCGGGGCCGGCAACCGCCCGGCCACCGACTTTTCCACCACCGCCTGCACCGGCGGCCATTGCGACCGCCGCATCCAGTACCTGAAGGTCGCCACCGACCTGCTGATCGACGATCTGGCGGAAATGGCCAAGGATTGGGCGCCCGGCGGCAAGGCCCGCGCCTCCCTGGAAAAGGACGCCGGCAAGAGCGGCGGCAAGGCGGCGGTGGCCCGCATCCTGACCGGCCTGGGCAGCCTGAGCTATGGCGAGTTGGCGGGCGAGCGCATGAAGCTGGGCCTGATGCTGCACGACCCGGAAGAGGAGCATGATTGCTTCTCCGACAACACCCACAACGCCCATTACTACGACCAGCAGGGCATGGTGAACGTCTACACCGGTCACTACACCCGCGTGGACGGGCGCACGGTTCAGGGGCCGTCGCTGTCGCAGTATGTGGCCGCGGTGAACGCCGACGCCGACGCCAGGGTCAAGGCCGCCCTGGCCGACACCTCCGCCGCCATGACCGCCATCAAGAGCACCGGCGACAGCGGCAAGATGGCGTACGACCAGATGCTGGGGGCCGGCAACGCCGAGGGCAACGCCCTGATCCAGACCGCGGTCGATAAGCTGGTGGACCAGAAGAAGGCGCTGGAAACCGTGGTCGCCGCCCTGGGCGTGAAGATCGCCATCGAAGGCTCCAAGAGCCTGGACGACCCGTCGTCGGTGGCAAAGTGATGGACCGGGCCAGGGATGGAAAGCGGAACGGTGCGGGGCCATCCCGCCGCGCCGTTCTGGCCGGCGGCGGAGCGGCGCTGATCGCTCCGCTGGCCGTTTCCTCCTGGTCCGCCACGGGCGCTCCCCTGGCCGCACCACCCGCGGCCAGGGGAACCCCAAAGCCCCCGGCCTCCCCGCCCGAACCGCTGGCGGTGGAACTGGTGGCGCAGGCGCGGCAGGCACGGATCCTGCCCGAACCCGCAGGGCCAAGCCCCGTCATCACCTATGGCGACACCACGCCGGTGATCCGGCTGAAGCACGGGCAGCCGCTGCGCGCCACCCTGGTCAACGGGCTGGACGAACACACCTCCATCCACTGGCACGGCATCCGCCTGCCCAACGCGGTGGACGGGGTGCCGTTCCTGACCCAGCCGCCGGTCAAGCCGGGCGAGCGGTTCGTGTACGCGTTCACGCCCCCCGACGCCGGCAGCTTCTTCTTTCATCCCCACTGCAACACGGTCCAGCTTCTGGGCCGCGGTCTGGCCGGCATCCTGATCGT
Organism: uncultured Rhodospirillaceae bacterium; assembly: GCA_937927415.1. Taxonomy (GTDB): domain Bacteria; phylum Pseudomonadota; class Alphaproteobacteria; order Azospirillales; family Azospirillaceae; genus Azospirillum. The sequence continues at coordinate 28,795 of CALBDS010000031.1, read as the reverse complement.
GGAAGAGGAATCCGCCCCCCGCTTCGACGCCGACATCGTGGCGGTGGTCAAGGACTGGGCGCTCAACCCCGACGGCAGCTTCGGCACCATCACCTCCGACCGCGGCGCCTCGCGCGCCGGGACCTTCGGCAGCGTCACCACCGTCAACGGCGCCATCGCCCCGGTGATCGACGTGCCCGCCAACGGCGACGTGCGCCTGCGCCTTTACAATGTGGACAGCACCCGCGTGGTGGATTTCCAGATCGAAGGGGCGGAGGCCTGGATCATCGCCGTGGACGGCAACCCGCTGACGCCCCGCCCGCTGGACGGCTGGCTGATGGGACCGGCCATGCGCATCGACGTGCTGTTCCGCGCCCCGCGCACGCCCGGCGCCCAGTTGCGGCTGCTCAACGTCTATTCCAGCGAGGCCAAGGCGCTCGCCACCTTCCGCGCTGTGGGTGAACCGCTGGCCAACCGGCGTTTCCGCCCCCGCGCCCTGCCCGCCGCCGCCATCCCCGCCCCCGACCTGAAAAACGCCCCCGTCATCCCCATGGCGTTTTCCGCCACCGCGGTGGCTCAGGTGTTCGATCCGGTGCTGAGCGCCGGGCTGCCGCTGGCGGATTCCCTGTGCCTGTCGGAAAAGACCTTCTGGGCCATCAATCAGCAATCCTGGCCCGAGGGTGGTCACGGACGCCTGCCCCCGCCCATCGCCACGCTGGAAAAGGGGCGCAGCTATATCTTTGAACTGAACAACCTGACCCCGCACCTGCACCCGATCCACATCCACGGCTACACCTTCCTGGTGCTGGAATCGGACCAGCGCCCGGTGCCGCGCCACCACGCCGACACCGTGCTGCTGCAGCCCAAGGAACGGCTGAAGGTCGCCATCCGGGCCGACAATCCGGGGGATTGGATGTTCCACTGCCACATCATCGAGCATCAGGACAACGGCATGATGGGATATCTCCGTGTCGCCTAACGCCGCCGCCCGCCTGTCCGCCCTTTTGCTGGCCCTGTCGGCCCCCGCACTCGCCGCCGACCCGCCGCCCTACCACAGCGAGCCGGTCGCCGGGCTGAGCGATCAGGAAAATCTCGACCACAGCATCGGACAGGCGGTGTTCGAACGGCTGTGGGTCAAGGCGCCGTCGTCCACCAAATCGGCGGACGGGTTGGGGCCGCTCTACAACGCCCGCTCCTGCGCCGCCTGCCACCCCGGCGGCGGACGGGGGGAGGCGCCCGACCCCGCCAAGCCCGGCGACCAGGGAATCGGCGTGGCCCTGCGGCTGGGGTCCGATGGGGCCACCGGCGATCCCGTCTATGGCCGGCAGTTGCAGGTGCAGGCCGTCGCCGGACAGACCGCCGAGGGAACCATCGCCGCCACCGCCCACGAGGTGCGGCGGGTCCGGCTGCCCGGCGGCCCCACGGTGCGGCTGCGGCGGCTGGAGGTGCGGCCCGTCGGCCTGAACTTCGGCCCGCTGGCGGCCACGACCCGCCAGTCGGTGCGGGTGGCGCCGCCGGTGCTGGGGGCCGGGCTGCTGGAGCGCATCACTGAGGCCGACCTCCTCGCCGCCGCCGATCCCGACGACCGGGACGGCGACGGCGTTTCCGGGCGGCCCAACCGCAACACCGCCGGCGCCCTGGGCCGGTTCGGGTGGAAGGCCACCAACGCCACGCTGGCCGCCCAGAACGCCGAAGCGGCCATGCTGGATCTGGGCCTTTCCACCGCGCTGTTCCCCGCCCCGTGGGGCGACTGCACCGCCGCACAGGCCGCGTGCCGCACGGCCCCCCACGGCGATCAGGCCCGGTTCGAGGGGGTGGAGATCCCCTCCTCCATGATGGGGTTGCTCGACCGCTACATGAGCCACACCGAAGCCCCCGGCGCCACGCCCCCGGACGGGCCGGGAGGGGCGCTGTTCGCCGCCGCCGGCTGTGCTGCCTGCCACCGTCCCGCCTTCACCACCGGCGACGATCCCGCCAACCCGTCACTGTCGCGGCGGGCGATCTTCCCCTACACCGACCTTTTGCTGCACGATCTGGGGCCGGAACTGGGCGACGATCTGGCGGCGGGCGAGGCGGCGGGCGGGGAATGGCGCACGCCGCCGCTGTGGGGCCTGCACCGGCTGAAAGCCCGTGACGGGTCCCTGTCGCTGCTTCATGATGGCCGCGCGCGCAGCGTGGCCGAGGCCATCCTGTGGCATGGTGGAGAGGCGGCGGGTGCGCGCGACCGCTTTGCCGCCCTGACCAGGGCCGACCGGGACCGGCTGATCCGCTTCGTTCTTTCTCTTTAGAGACGACACGACAATGCCCCTGCCCCCATCCCTCCCCATCCGCCGCCGCATCGCCGCCACCCTGGCCGGTGCGGTTCTGGCCGGTGCGCTCGCCAGCGCCACCCCGGCCGCCGCCCGCAGTGTGGAGGAGGACAAGAGCTTCCTCGACGGCCTGAGCAAGACCCACATCCTGCCGCGCATCGACGCGCTGGCGGCGGCATCGGCGGAGCTTGCCGCCCGGCTGGACGGTTTTTGCGCCGCCCCCGATGCCGCCGGGCTGGAGCGTGCGCGCGACGGCTTCAACGGCGCCATGGATGCCTGGATGAACGCCCAGCACCTGCGCCCCGGCCCGCTGCTGCTGCATCTGCGCAACGAGCGCATCGCCTTCTGGCCCGAACGCCGCGGCATCGTCGCCCGCCAGTTGGGCCAGCTTCTGGGCGGCACAGCCCCCGTGACGGCGGAAAGCATCGCCAAGCAGAGTGCCGCGGTGCAGGGTCTGACAGCCCTGGAACGGCTGTTGTGGGACACCGACGTGTCGCCCGCCCGCTTCACCGGCGACAACGCCCGCCGCTGCGCCGTCGTCACCGCCATCGGCCGCAACGTCGCCGTCGTGACGGACGAGGTGAAGGCCGAATGGCACGAGCTGACCCCGGCCCTGGTGCGGGGGGAGGCGACCTCGGTCGGGCAGAACGCCACCGACGCGGTGGGCAACCTCTATTCCTCGCTGGTGACCGCCGCGCAAATCGTGACCGACCAGAAGCTGCTGGCCCCCATGGGTCCCGGTGCGGCGGACGCCAAGCCGGCGGTGGCGGAATCCCTGCGCAGCGGGCGGACCATGCGCAACGTCACCCTCAACCTCCAGGCCATGGGCGCCATGGTGGCGGGTGAGAACGGCGGCCCCGGCTTCGTCAGCCTGATCCCCGCCACGGCGGAGGGCAAGGCCGCCGCCGGCACCGCCACCGCCGCCTTTGCCGACGCCGCCAAGGCCGCGGCGGCCGTCCCCGCCCCCTTCGAGCGCACCATTTCCGAGGCCAAGCCGCGGGCCGCGGCGGATGCGGCGCTGAAGGCGGTGAAGGCCGCCCGCGACGTGCTGACCCAGAAGCTTCCCCCCCTGATCGGCATCACGCTGGGCTTCAACGAACTCGATGGTGACTGAGATGTCCCCCATCATCGACCGCCATCCGATCAACCGGCGCACGGTTCTGGCCGGGCTGGGCGTGGGGTTCGCCGCACTGGGGCTGTTCCGCCCCTGTGCCGCCGGTGCGGCAGCACCGGGCGGGGGGCTGCCCGCCTATCTCACCTCCTACCGCGACATGACGAGCGGCGAGGCGGGCCGTTACGGCATGGCCGGGCTGGCCGACGACGGCACGGTGCTGTTCCGCATCCCGCTGCCGGGCCGCGGCCATGCGGTGATGCCCCACCCCACCCGTCCGCTGGCGGTGGTGTTCCAGCGGCGTCCCGGCCGCTGGCTGGTGCCCATCGACCTGTCCGCCGGGCGGGCTGGCCGGGTGGAAACGGTGCCCGACGACCGCCGGGTCACCGGCCATGGAGTGTTTTCCGCCGACGGCCGCACCCTGTTCGTGGTGGAGGACGACGTGCCGGGCGAGGTCGGCGTGATCGCCGTCTATGACACGGCGGCGGACGATCCCGACGCCTGGAAGCGCATCGGCACCCTGCCCACCCACGGCATCGGCCCGCACGAGGCGGTGCTGATGCCCGGCGGGGCCATGCTGGCGGTGGGCAACGGCGGTGTGCTGACCCACCCCGACACCGGGCGGGCCAAGCTGAACCTGGACGAGATGGACGCCTCCCTCACCTTCGTGGAGGTGGCAAGCGGGCGGCTGGTGGACAAGCTGCGTCTGCCCGAGGAGCACGCCAACCTGGGCATCCGCCATCTGGTGGCCCTGCCCGACGGCTCGGTGGCCTTCGGCAGCCAGGACGAACACCCGGTCGGAATGCTCCAGCCGCTGATGGGCCGTGCGCGCCCCGGCGGGCCGGTCGCGCTGTTCGACACTCCCGACGATGTGCTGTCGCGGCTGGACGGCTACATCGGCAGCGTGGCGGCCAACGCCGACGGTTCGGTGGTGGCGGGATCGTCCCCCCGCGGCGGGGTCGCCGGCCTGTGGGACGCGGCCTCCGGCGCCTTCCTGGGCAGCCACCCGCTGCCCGACGGCTGCGGGCTGGCAACCCATGGCAACGGCTTCATCCTGACCGGCGGTTTCGGCGGGGTGGTGACCATGGGCCGCGACGGCCGGGGAGAGATGGAGCACACCACCGCGGCCTATGGGTGGGACAATCATCTGATGCCCGCCAGTTGATGGGGGCGCTGGGTAACGCCGCGGTCCCGATAGAAAAGAACATTTCATCGTCATCCCAGCGAAGGCTGGGATCCAGAAGGTGTTTCTCAGTCCGGACGTCTGGGGACTCATGTCGCCGCTGATCGCGGCTCATGTCTGGATTCCCGCTTTCGCGGGAATGACGGCGGCGGAGCGCGTCCGGCATCACGCGGTCCGGGGGGTGAAGGTCAGGGTGTAGCACACCCCCGGCGGGGTACGGTCGATGGTGATGCGGGCACCGATCTGAACGCCCAGCGCCCTCACCACCCGCATCCCCAGCCCGGTTCCCCGCGCGGGGCCGTCCCCGTTCAGACCGGCGGGGCCATCGGGCAGCCCGACCCCCTTGTCTGCCACGCTCAGGCGCACGGTCCCGTCACTGTCGGGGGCCATGACGATGGACACCGGCTTCGGCCCCGGCATGGGATAGGCGTATTTGGCGCAGTTGGTCAGCAGTTCGCCGACGATGATGCCCAGCGCCACCGCCTGATCGGTGGACACATGGATCGGCTGGGCGTCGAGCCGCACCTCCCACCCCTCGGCGGCGGGAAGGCTGGAAACGCTCATGCTGCGGCACAGGTTTTCCAGATAGTCGCCGAAACACAGGCTGGACAGGCTGTCGCCGCGGTACAGCAGTTCATGGACGTCGGCGATGGCCGCCACCCGGCGCCCGGCCTCGGCAAACTGGCTGCGCGTTTCGGGGGACTTCACCGCCACCCCATGCATGGTCAGGATGCTGCACACCAGTTGCAGGCTGTTCTTGATGCGGTGGTTGCTTTCCCGCATCAGCAGGTCCTTCTGCCGCACCGCATCTTCCATGGCGGCCAGCGCCATCTGAAGGGTCGCGGTGCGTTCCTGCACCCGCTCTTCCAGTTGGTGGCGGGCGCTGGTTTCGGCCCGGATGCGGCGGACGGTGGCGGCGGCGATGCCCGACACCGCCAGCACCACCGCAAATCCGGCCAGGACATAGGGCAGCACCGCCTGGCGCCATTGCCGTTCCATCAGGTCGGCGTCGATGCGGACGACGGCATAGACCGCCCAGGGGGCGATCCGGCGATAAACCACCGTTTCCCCTTCCACACGCAGGATTCCTTCCGATGCTCCACCGGCCAGGGCGGCGCGCACCGCCGCGGGCACGTCGGACACGCTGTCGGCCTCCCCCAGGCCTGAGCGGCTGAAGGCGGCGATGGGCTGGGCGTCGCCGGGGCGGATCATGGCGATGGACGCCATGAACGGCAGGTCGAGCGTGCTGTAGAAGTCGGAGAAATACCGCGTCTCGATCGTTTCGCTGACCACCCCGCGGAACCCTCCGTCCGCATCCTCCAGCCGGCGGCTCAGCAGGAACATGGGGGTTGGGATGACCCGCCCGACGAACCTTTCGCTGATGTACGGGCCGGCGGGCCGGTCACGGTGCACGGAGAAAAAGGGCCGGTCCCTGGCGTCGGACGGCGGGGACGGAAACCCCGTGGTGGTCAGACGCAACTGCCCGCCGTCGTCGTTGATCCACAGATCGCCCAGATAGGGGTAACGCTGCTGTTCCTGCTCCAGCCTCAGCCAAAGGGCATGAGACTCCGCGATTTCGGACCAGGACAAGGGGGCTACCTGCTCCATGGCCCGGAGCACCACCTGATCGGCGGTGTCGAACAGGCGGGCGGCGTGTTCCGACAGCAGCCGGGTGGCGGCGGCCGCCCCGGATTCCGCCGTGGCATTGATCTCCTGGCGCACCCGCTGGCTCAACGCACCGATCAGCAGCAGCACGGCCAGAGCCACGGCCAGGGTCACCCAGCCGACGGCCCGGTCAAAGCGCAGGAAACGGTGTATGGGGCGGCCCATCATGTTCCGTGGGTCAAATGATGAAAACGTTAGTGAGTCTCAACTATCTCTTTCATTATGTCCACCAGCCGACAAGGCTGGCGGCATACCGGAACGTCATACCGTCCCAATCCAGATTGTTTCATCCGGACAATGATGCCAGGGATGGGTGCCGGGCCGTCAGGCGGGAGCTTTCTTGCCCTCTTTGTCCGGTGCTGTTTTTTCGGATGCGATGGCCCGCTCCAGCCGTTTGGGGGCCTGGATCAGGTGAAGGTACAATTCATCGAACTGGCCGATCTCCGCCAACTGCGCCACATCAATCACCGTGATCCGCTGCCCGTTGATTTCGATCAGCCCCGCTTCGCGCAGGCGGCGCAGGGTCCGGTTTATGTGGACGATGGACAGCCCCAGCGCGTCGGCCAGAATCTCCTGTGTCACCGGCAAGGTGAAATGGCCGCGGTTAGCCAATTGCACCACGCTCAGCCGGCGGAGCATTTCCACGATCAGGTGCGCCACCCGTTCCAGCGCCGTGCGCCGGCCCAGGCTGAGCAGCCGTTCGGCCACCATCGCCTCTTCCCGCGCCCCCGACCAGGCCAGGGCCGCCGCCAGCCGGGGAAAGCCACGGAACAGCTCGGCCAGCTGATCCAGGGAGAAGATCGCCACCTCCACACTGGTCAAGGTGGTGACGCTATGGTCAGCAATTTCGAACAGATGGGAATAGATGCCGATGATGTCGCCGGGCAGAACGAAATTGATGATCTGGCGCCGGCCATCGGGCAGCGCCTTGTGACGCACGGCCCAGCCTTTGCGCAAGACCCGCACCTCGCCGTACTGTTCCCCCTGCTGGAGCAGGTCGTGCTTGGCCGGGCGGCGCTGAACGTTGCGTTCCAGATTCACAAGGAAATCGCGCTCGGCATTGGTCAAAGCGAGGTAGCTGCCAAGCTTGGTACACAGAGGGCTGTCCGGTGCGGACCCAGCCGCCACAATGCTCATGTTTGGCTCTTACTCGCGGTTCTGTTGCGTCATGCGGGGGAAATGACCGGAACGGTCGGCGGGGCACCGGAATGTGCCCCACGATCCCGACTTCCGATTGCGGTCGCCATAACATAGGTTAATCGCTTAGGATTTTTCGCCGCAGAGTCGTGACAAAAAACGCATCAAAGCATTGATAAAGCTTTGAAAACTTTTTGCCGCTCCCGATGAAAAGATACCCGCACCCCGTCAAGACGAATATCCGCAAGGTTGAGAATCGCCACGGATAAGAACGGTATGGCGGGACAGATTGTCCTTTCCATTTTTATGGCCTTTCCGCTCCTGATGGCTGGTGCAAGCACCATCAACGGCAAAAACAGGCTGGAGCGTTTGGATGCTCCATTGCACCTGTTAAAATATCGAGTTTTCGGGGAAAGGATCAATTCACCCATAAGGGCGCTAAAAATATCATTGAGGCGATATCCGGTCAGTAAGAGGGGGCATCCACCGAACCGGACAGTCATGTTTCCTTTTTCTTGCCCTGATCGCTGCTTTTTTTAAGGAAAAGACTGGAATAATTTTGCCTTTCACCCAACAGGGAAGCGGGAAGTCACGCTTCCCGCTTCGGCATGGGTGGCGGGCGGTTCTCAATCCAGGAAAATATCGGGGGCCAGCGGTGTGCCGGGTTTGACGGCGTAGCGGTCCAGATCGGTGATCCCCTCTTCCGCCAGCACCTCGTCATCCACGAAGAAATGGCCGGTGCAGGTCTTGGCGTCACGGGTCAGGATCGCATGGGCGGCGTCGGCCAGGATGTCGGGGGTGCGGCAGTTGTCGAATTCCGCCGCCCCTTTCAACATCGCCACCGCCGCCGTGGCGATGATGGTGCGCGGCCATAGGGCGTTGACGGCGATCCGCCCCTCGAACTCCGCGCTCATGCCCAAAACGCACATGCTCATGGCGTATTTGGCGATGGTGTAGGCGGTGTGGTGCTTGAACCACCGGGGGTTCATGTTCAAAGGCGGGGACAGCATCAGGATGTGAGGGTTCGACGCCTTCAGCAACAGCGGGATGCACGCCTGCGACGTGGCGAAGGTGCCGCGGCCGTTGACCCCCATCATCAGATCCCAGCGTTTCATCGGCGTGTCGATGGTGCCGGTCAGGCTGATGGCGCTGGCGTTGTTCACCAGGATGTCGATGGTGCCGAAGGCATCCTCGGCCCTCATCACCGCGGCGGCGATCTGGGTTTCGTCGCGGATGTCGCAGACCAGCGGCAGGGCGTGGCCCCCCGCCGCCTCGATCTCCTCGGCGGCGGAAAAGATGGTGCCGGGCAGCGTGGGATGCGGTTCGGTGGTCTTGGCGGCGATGGCCACGTTGGCGCCGTCGCGGGCGGCGCGCAGGGCGATGGCCTTGCCGATCCCGCGGCTGGCGCCGGTGATGAACAGGGTCTTGCCGGCCAGCGAACGGACGGCGGGGGAGCGGGCGGCGGGGGACGGGGTGGATGACGGCACGGACGGTTCCTCCCTTATCAGCGGCGTGTCTTCTTGGCGGACGGCCCCGATTCCCGGCGGGGTCCGGCGGATCGTACCATGACCACCGGATGGGCGACAGATGCACTGACGCTTGCGTCATGCCAAACCCCCTCCGCTCTTGGGGTTTTCGCTGCGCTCCGAACCGGCGGAACGCCGCAACGGTGGCCCGGCACCGCTTTGGGCTTGGCGAAGATGGGGAAGGCATGGCTACAATCACACCCGTGCGGTTCCGCCGTCACAGCCAAAAGGGGAGCATCCCATGCCCCACATCGCCCGCCGCAATCTCCTCCGCCTTGCCGCCATCGGCGTCCTGATGCCGCCGGCCGCCGTCTGGCCGGGGGCGGCGGCCGGGGCCGGGACGGCGGTGGTGCCGGGCCTGCTGTACGCCGTGGGGCAGAAATTCGACCACAGCTTCAACGAAGGGGCCTTGGCCGGGGCGGAGCGGTTCACCCGCGCCGGCGGTCCGCCCCTGGTGGAATTCCTGCCCCAATCGCTGGCCGAATTCGACCGGGGCATCCAGGGGCTGGCCCGGCGCAAGGTGACCGACATCGCCGTGATCGGGTTCTATTACGCCACCCCGCTGGCGCAGGCGGCCCCGCGTTACCCCGACATCCGCTTCACCCTGATCGACGCGGTGGTCGAAGCGGCCAACGTCCGCTCCGTGGTGTTCAAGGAGCACGAGGGGGCCTTCCTGGCCGGGGTGCTGGCGGCGCTGGCCTCGAAAACCGGGACGGTGGGGTTCATCGGCGCGCTGGACATTCCGCTGATCCGCCGCTTCATCGCCGGCTATACCCAGGGGGCGCGCCACGCCCGGCCCGATGTGCGCGTTCTGGTCAACTTCGTCGGCACCACCCCAGCCGCCTTCAGCGATCCGTCCACTGGGGCGGAGGTGGCGCTGAGCCAGATCGAGCGGGGGGCCGACGTGCTGTTCGCCGGGGCCGGAACCTCCAACTTCGGGGTGTTCGGGGCGGCGAAGGACAAGGGGTGCCTGGCCATCGGCGTGGACAGCAACCAGAACCCGCTGTACCCCGGCACCATCCTCACGTCCATGCTCAAGCGGGTGGACCGCGCGGTCGAAGGCACGTTCCAGGCCGCCCGCACCGGCACCTGGACCGCCGGCACCGCCGCCCTGGGACTGGCCGAGGACGGGGTGGGGCTGGCGATGGACGACAACAACCGCCCCCTGCTGACCCCCGCCATGCTGGCGCAGTTGGACGCGGCGCGCGACGCCATCGTCCAGGGGCGCATCACGGTCGCCGACACCCTGCCCCCCGCCACGGGGGGAACACCGTGAGCACCGGCCCATCCCAGGAGCCGGGACCGGGTACGGCGGCCCCGGACGCACCGGCGCTCACGGTGCTGGCCCATCTGGACGATCCCGTCATCGTCACCGACCGCCACGGGACCGTCACCTACATCAACGCCGCCGGAGCCGATCTGCTGGAACGGACGGCGGCGGCGGTGACGGGGCGGAACCTGTGGGACGTGGCACCGGAACTGGTCAGTTTCTTCCACCGCCCGCTGGCGCGGGTGCGGCGCCGCGGCATCCGGGAACGGCTGGAAGGGTTTTACGCCCCCGCCGCCCGCTGGTTCCGCGCCGACGCCTTTCCCCTGCCGGACGGGGTGGGGATGGGGGCGGCACTGCACCTGAGCGACATCACCGCCGCCCGCCGCCACGCCGACACCCTGCGGGAAAGCGAGGAGCGGAACAAGGCGATGGTGGATCAAGCGGTGGACGCCATCATCACCATCACCGACCGCGGCATCATCCATTCGGTCAACCCCGCCTGCCTGAAGCTGTTCGGCTACACGGCGGAGGAAATGGTGGGGCGCAACGTCCACATGCTGCTGCCCACCCATTACCGGCAGCATCATGACGAACTGATGCACACCAACCTGCGCAACGGCGACTACACCGTCGTCGGCCGCCAGCGCGAGGTGGTGGCCCGCCACAAGAACGGCGGCGAGGTGCTGATCGAGATGGGCGTCAGCGAGGTGCGGGTGAACAACCGCTGCTTCTACACCGGCGTCATCCGCGACATCACCGAACGCAAGCGCGCCCAGCAGGCGCTGGTGGACGCCAATTTCTATCTGGAGCAACGGGTCGCCGACCGCACGCAGGAGTTGGAAGCCGCCCGCCGCCGGGCCGAGGACGCCGCCCAGGCCAAGGCCGATTTCCTGGCCATGATGAGCCACGAGATCCGCACCCCGATGAACGGCGTGCTGGGCATGGTGCGGCTGCTGCTGGACACGCCGCTCGACGCGCAGCAGCGCGACTATGCCGACACCGTGCTGTCGTCGGGCGAAGCGTTGCTGGCGATCCTGAACGACGTGCTGGACATGTCGAAGCTGGAAGCCGGGCGGGTCACGCTGGAACGGGTGGATTACGACCTGCCCCGGCTGGTGCGCGGGGTGGTGGCGCTGCTGTCCGCGCGGGCGGGGGAAAAGGGGCTGAGCCTGACCACCGCCCTGGCCCGCAACGTTCCGGCGTGGGTGTGCGGCGACCCGGCCCGCATCCGCCAGGTGCTGCTCAATCTGGTGTCCAACGCCATCAAATTCACCCCCGCAGGCAGCATCACCGTCACCGTGTCGCTGGAGGATGGCGGCAGCGGTAACGGTGGGGGCGGTTGCGGGCCGATGCTGGCCTTTGCCGTCACCGACACCGGCATCGGCATCGCCGACGACGCCATGCCCCACCTGTTCACCGAGTTCTTCCAGGCCGACAGTTCCATCACCCGCCGGTTCGGCGGCACCGGGCTGGGGCTGGCCATCTGCAAGCGGCTGGTGTCGCTGATGGGCGGCACCATCCACGCCGACAGCCGGCTGGGAGAGGGAAGCCGTTTCCGCTTCACCGTGCCGCTGGCCGCCGCCGCGTCCCCCGCCATCGACACCCCGCGGGCGGCACCGCTGGCGGAGGCGGACGCCGGTGTCCGCCTGCCGCCCCTGGCCGTGCTGCTGGCCGAGGACAACCCGGTCAACCAGAAGGTGGCGGTGGCCCTGCTGGGCCGCGCCGGCCACCGCGTCACCATCGCCGCCGATGGGGAACAGGCGGTGGATCTTGCCGCCCGTCAGCGGTTCGACGTGGTGTTGATGGACATGCAGATGCCGCGCCTCGACGGGCTGGAGGCCACCCGCCGCATTCGCGCCCTGCCCGATCCCCCCGCCCCGCAGCAGACCCCGGCGTCGGTGCCGATCATCGCCCTGACCGCCAACGCCCGCACCGGGGGCGGGGCCGATGACGATGACGCCCGTTGCCGCGCCGCCGGCATGACCGATTACGTCAGCAAACCGATCGTGCCCGAATCCCTGCACGCCGCCCTGTTCCGCCAGTGCAGCACCTTGGGCCAGCCCAGCCCCCCGGCCGGTTCGTCCACGCCCGTGCTCCCGGCGGTACCCGCCGGGGCGGATGCCCTGGGAAAGGGTCTTCTCGGGAGCGGCCTGCCGGTGCTCGATCCGGGGCCGCTGACCGCCCTGTCCGAGGTGCTGGGGGAAGGGGACCTGATCCAGCTTGTCGCCGCCTTCATCCAGGACGCCCGCGCCAAATACGCCGCCGCCATGCAGGACAGCGATCCCGCCGCCGCCCGCTGCGCCGCCCACGACCTGAAATCCACCTCCGCCACCCTGGGGCTGGAGTCCCTGCGGGCGCTGGCGGAAGGGATCGAACACGCGCTGCAGGATGGGCGGGGGGAAGCGGCGGCCACCCTGCGCACCGCCCTGCCCGCCCGCCTGACTCTGGCGCTGGGGGCGCTGGCGGCCCGCTTCCCCTCCCTGGCCGGGGAATGCACCGCCGGCGGCATCGCCGGGTAGAGAACGCGGCCCCGGCCCGTCAGCCCGCCCGCACGGCGCCGCTCCAGCAAAAGCCCCCTTGCTGCAACTGGCACCATTGATCGATGCCGAACACGGCTTCGCCGGACACCAGTTTCACCACATCCACCGGGTCGCCGGGCTTCATCATGCCGATCGGCATCTGCTGCGTGGTGGGGTCCGGCCGGATGTGCAGATAGGCGGTCGCCCGCGCCGGTTGCTGGGGCTGCAGCGCACGGCTGCCGGCGGCAACGCCGTTGGCCGGAAATTGATTGAAGCGCGCCACCACATCGCGCAGCAGCCCGGCATAGCTCCGCCCGCTGGCCTGCAGCCCCTGTCCGGGGTCGCTCTTGCGTTCCGGGTCCAACACCTGATGGCCCACCACATCATGGGCGGGATCGAGCTTGAACGTGTGGCACAGCTTGGCCAGCACCCAGACATAGCGTTCGTACGCAGCCCCGGCGTCGATGGCGCCGCCGTAGCAATATTCCACGCCGATGGCCGCGCGGTTGGCGTCATAGCCGTAGAGTTCATTGTCCTTCGGCAGCCGGTTCAACACGTGCAGCGCCTGTTCCGGCGCCCCGGTCAGCGCCGGGATGCATTCGATGATCTCCTTGTCATCGACGAACAGATGGGCCGACGACACCGTGCCGGAGGGCGGGTTGGGATCGTTGCGGTACCAGTGGGCGTGCGCGCGGGCGCTGGCGCCGGGGTTGCCGGTATCGTGGGCGACGACGAACCGGACGAAGGGCACGATGGCCCGGCCCGGCCGGCGGCCGGACCCCAGGATCGCCAGATCGGGACTCACGTCATAGGCCGTTTCAATGCTCATGGCGCTCACCCGTAGATGAAGGGAAGAACGGCACGGTCGGCATCCGGGGCGCTGTCCGCCATCCGTGCAGGCGGGGTGCCGGCCGTCACCCCCGCGGGTGCCAGGGGCGGCTGGGGATCCTTCGAGGGTTCGACCGGGCTTTTTTCCTTCGGCTTCACGGTCGATCGGATGACCATCAGCTTGTTCAGCACGTCGAACCAGAACGGGGCGCCCAGGCAGCCGGCCAACCCGACGGTCAGGTAGCCCAGGATCACCTCCAGCGTGAGCAGGAAGCCGCGGGTAACGCCCGCTTTCTCGTAACGCTGGACGATCAGAGCGGTGGTGTGTTTGCTCCAGCCGATCGGCAGGCCGGCGTTGTAAAGCTCGGTGACCAGCTGCGTGCCATCTCCGGGCGGTGGGGTCGGCTGTTCAGCACCGGCAGCCGGGGGCGGGATCCGGCTGGCAGCGGTCACCAGGGCCGCTTGCGCATCCTTATCGACGGCCAGATGACGGGCGATGGTGAAGGCGTTGATGTTGAGCACAAGGCTCAAGACCACGCTGGTGATAAACAACCAGAGCTGGGTGCGGCGCCGGTACCATCCGGCGGCCCGGTCCATGGCGCCGTCGTACCAGGCTTCCAGTTCGGCGCGGAGCCGGTCCATGTCATCGCCGCTGACCTGCCGCGCCTGTTGGAACACCTGATGGACCCCCGGCAGCGCGCTCAGCTTGGAAGCGGTCCCCATCAGATCGATCACCGCCAGGGCGAAATTGCGCGAGGGGATATAGGATGGCCCCGTGTGGGCGGACAAACCCATCCCCCCTCCCCCGCTTCCCGTGCCCGGCTTCACGGCCGGCGTGAAGTTGCCCTGATAAAGGGAATAGATCAGCGGGTGGTCGTAGAATTCCCGAAGCACCTCGTCGTTGCCGCCCTTGAACAGTTCCCTCAGCGCCTTTTCCAGGTCCACCGCGCGGGATTTCAGGAAGCCCTCCCACAATTCGCGGGCGGAGGTCAGAATAATGCTGAAGACAAGAAAAACCAGAACCAATCCGATACTGACCTCAAGAACTTGCGAACCAAACATAGCGCCCTCCCATTTCTGTTCCGTTGCGCCGCCGGTGCGTGCGATCCGTCATGGGGTGCGTTCGGATGACGGCCCTGAAAAAGGCCGGCGATCCTGAAAAACCGTGGGTTGGCGGGCCTGGGGAGAAAAGCGCCCGCGGTCATGCGCCGGCATGCCCGGAACGATGGGACCGTCCGGGACCGACAAGACGAGACACGGAAGAAAAGGAACTATCGGAAAGACGTCTGCGCGCCGTACCGTATTCCGACGGTAGCACAAGTCCCAGACAGGACAACAACGCGAAGGGATTATGCCACTTCCGGGATAATTTTAATGGCAATCATTCCGTTGAACCGATCAGTTCGACAGAATGATCCGTCCCGGCGTCGGCGGGGCATCCGGCCCCAGCAGGGTGCTGGCGTTCACGCGGATCTGGGCCAGATTGGCCCCGGCCAGCCGGGCCTTTGCCAGCGACACATGGCGCAGGTCGGCCCCCACCAACGATGCCCCTTCCAGATTGGCCGGCCACAGACGGTTGCCGTCACCGCTCAGATCCACCGGCCCCAGCCGCGCCCGCCACAGCTTGGCGCCGGCCATGTTGGAACCGCTGAGGTTGGCCCCCGACAGGTCGGCGCTGGTGAAATCCGCCTCGCGCAGGTCGCAATAGGACAGGTCGGCCATCGCCAGCCGCGCGCCGGAAAAATCCGCCCCCCGCAGGCCGCTGTAGCGCAGCACGCTGCCCGACAGCAGTTTGTTGGTGAAATTATAGCCGCGCAGGTCGGCCCGCTGCATGACCAGCCGCTGCCCCAGCTTGCCGTTGTGATCGACCCACAATTGATGGGCGGCGATGGCGTCGGCCATGCGCTCGGCAAAGGGGTGCAGGCCGGTGCCGTCCACATCCACCCCCTGCCGCTCCAGGTTCCGGCGCAGGTCGTGGTCGATCTGCGCCCCCAGCAGCAGGGCACCGTCCAGGGTGGTCTTGTGCACCTTCGCCTCGGTCAGGTTGGCGGCGATCAGCACGGCCCCCGACAGATCCGCCCCCGACAGGTCGGCCCCCGCCAGATCGCTGCCGGAAAAATCCACCTGCGGCGCCCGGCACTGGGCCAGCAGGGCGCGGGGCATGCGGGCGTTGACGAAGGTGGTGGCGCCGTCCTGATTGCCGGCGGGGCGGCGGTGCCCCCCCACCATGGCGCCGCGGCGCATGTCGCAACCGCGCAGGTCGGCCCCGGCCAGGGTCACCCCGTCGGCCCGCAGCCCGCGCAGGTCGCAGGTGGACATGCGCACCCCCGTCAGATCGGCGCGCGAGATGTCGGCGCAATAAAGATCCGCCTGCCGCAAGTCGGCCCCCGCCAGCCGGGCGCCGGCCAGACTGGCCCCCACCAGCCGGGCGCCGGCCAGCGCGATGCGGTTCAACCCCAGATTGGACAGGTCGAAAAAGCTCAAATCGGCCCGCTGCGCCCCCGTGGACGGATCATGCCCCTTCAGCCAGTTCTGATGCTGGATCAGCGCGTCGCGGATCGCGCGCACTTCCCGTTCGCTCCGCCCGCCGCTCATCCCCGCATACCCTTGTGTCCTGCAGGCCAGCCTAATGGAAAGCCCCGTCCCCTGTCACGCCGGACGACGCGCCGCCCCCGATCCCGGCCTGCCGGACCGGCGGGAAAGCCGGCACGCGGGTCCTTGGCCCGGCGGAGTCTCCGCCCCCTCACCCGGCACACGGGTGCCGATCCCTTGAGGACAATTTGTTTAGTCATTATGCGGTTATTTGCCGCAATGCGCGCGGATGTATGAAAGGTCGTTATATTTCAAGACGTTCATCTTGGTTACCCTGTCTTAATCACAACTGCGAAGGATTGTGCCCCATCAAGGGAACGAAAAGAACGTGGCGGTCTGCCGCGGAATCGGCTGAGATGCTCCGGCATCACAGCGTTGGGGGGCAGAACTTCCCCCGACCCTGCACAGGATAGGGGTAATACCGCCCATGGTCATTACCGCGGAATTCTTCGGTATGATCCTGCTGGTCGCCAGTGCGGCGGCTTTGGGGCTTTCGCTTGTCATCGACGTCGGCCGGGTCAGCGCGGAACAGGCGCGCCTTCTGATGCTGGAACGCCAGATCGACAAGCGGAAGGTGGCGCTGAAGGATTGGACCACCCGCACCGGCCAGCTCCGCGCCGATCTGGTGACGCTGGAGGCCCGCCACACGGAATTCACCGGACGCCGGCACAAGGCCCTGACCGAGATGCGCGCCATCGAATTCAACCAGAACGAACTGGTGCACGAGGTGGGGGACGGCCCCACCGGCTTCTGGACGCAACTGGCCGTCACCCCGGCGTTCGCCAAGACCGAACGGCAGGACATCATCTTTTCCCGCCAGATCTGGGATTACCGCAACGTCGCCCATGTGTGGGCCGCCACCGGCGATCAGGCCGGGGCGCTGCTGGCCGCCACCTTTCCCGCCCGTTCCGGGGTGCAGCCGACCCAGGTGTTGCCGCTGGCCCTGGCGCCCGACGGCACGCCGGTCAGCCCGCCCGCCGCTCCCGTCTCCACCGCCAACGGAGCCGCCCGATGACGGGAATGCTGTTGTATCTGGCCTTTGGCCTGATGGTGCTGACCGTCGTCTCCAACCGTTACTGGCGTGCACGCCACACCACCACCACCGGCACCACCCGCAAGGCGCGGGAAAAGCTGGAGGCCCTGGGCGAAGAGCTGGAAACCGCCGCCCGCCTGTACCATCAGGTCAGCCTGGAACACGCCGAAGCCCAGAACCGCACCGCCAGGGCGGAGCAGGAGATGAATCAGGCGCTGGCCCAACTGGAAGCCAGCCGCACCCTGCCCGGCAACCGGCTCTACGTCTTCGACCGGCTGGAGCCGCGTCCGGGCCGGTTCTGGGAGGTGGCGGTCCGCCATCTGCCCCAGGCGCAGGAAGAACGCCTGCCCCACCGCACCTGGACCGGCATCCGCCGCTACCTGCTGGCCGCCGGTAATGATCGGGAGGCGCGGGAACGGGTTTCCGCCCGTTTCCCCCGCAAGGCCGGGTTCGAGGTGGTGGAGATCCGCCCCAGCGCCCTGGCCGGTCTGACGGTCAATCCGGTGACGCAGGCCTCCCCCTTCCGCCGCCGCACGGGCGAGGAACGCGCCGCCCCCACCGTGCCGCGCCGCGCCATGGTCGCGCGCAACTGATCGGAGCCGCCGCACAAACAAAAGGGCCGGTCCCCGCCTGGGAACCGGCCCTTTTCATTACCGACGATCCCTTATTCGCCGAACACGCGGCGGAAGATCGTGTCCACATGCTTGGTGTGATAGGTCATGTCGAACATGGGCGCCAGCGTCTCGCGGGAGATGTGCCTGGTCACCGTCTCATCCGCCGACAGCTTGTCCAGCAGGTTGCCGCCTTCGTGCCACACCTGCATGGCGTTGGTCTGCACGGCGCGATAGGCGTCCTCGCGGCTCATGCCGGCCTGGGTCAGGGCCAGCAGCACCCGCTGGGAGAACACCAGACCGCCCAGATCGTTCAGGTTCTTGTCCATGCGGTCGGGATAGACCACCAGCTTGTCCATCATGCCGGTCAGACGGACGAGCGCGAAGTCCAGGGTGACGGTGGCGTCGGGGCCGATCATGCGTTCGACCGACGAATGGGAAATATCGCGCTCGTGCCACAGGGCGACGTTTTCCAGGGCCGGAACCACCGCCGCACGCACGATGCGCGCCAGACCCGTCAGGTTTTCCGACAGGACCGGGTTGCGCTTGTGCGGCATGGCCGACGACCCCTTCTGACCGGGGTGGAAATACTCCTCCGCCTCGCGCACCTCGGTGCGCTGCAGGTGGCGGATCTCCACCGACAGGTTTTCCACCGACGCCGCGATCACGCCCAGCACCGAGAAGAAGAAGGCGTGGCGGTCGCGCGGGATCACCTGGGTGGACACCGGCTCCACCGACAGGCCCAGCTTTTCCGCCACATGGCGTTCGACGAAGGGATCGATGTTGGCGAAGGTGCCGACGGCGCCGGAAATGGCGCAGGTGGCGATGTCGTCACGGGCGGCCACCAGACGGGCGCGGGCGCGTTCGAACGCGGCGTAGTGCCCGGCCAGCTTCAGCCCGAAGGTGGTGGGTTCGGCGTGGATGCCGTGGCTGCGGCCGATGCACACCGTGTTCTTGTGCTCGTACGCCCGGCGCTTGAGCGTGGCGAGCAGCGCGTCCAGATCCTCCAGCAGCAGGTCGGCGGCCTGCTTCAACTGCACCGCCAGACAGGTGTCGAGCACGTCGGAGGAGGTCATGCCCTGGTGGACGAAGCGCGCGTCCGGCCCGACATACTCGGCCAGATTGGTCAGGAAGGCGATGACGTCGTGACGGGTTTCCCGTTCGATGGCGTCGATGCGGTCGATCTCCCACTGGCCGCGCTCCCACACGGCCTGAGCGGCTTCCTTGGGGATCACCCCCAACTCGGCCTGGGCGTCGCAGGCATGCGCCTCGATCTCGAACCAGATGCGGAACTTGTTCTCCGGTTCCCAGATCCGCGCCATTTCGGGGCGGGTGTAGCGGGGGATCATACTGCTTCTCCTCGTTGTCGCGCGCCAAACGCCGTCAGGGGTGCAATGAACCGTCAACGACGGTGGGAACGGGGTGCGTGGGGCCGGAGAGAGAAGGCAAACCGCCCCCCTGATTCACCGGGCTTTTCCCGCACCGCCATTCCAAAGCACGGCCGTTTCACTTTTTATAAACAAAATCAAATTCTTAGATGAACTTCAGAAAACCAGGACATCATGACCCCTCCGGTGAGGCGCAAAATCAGACCGACCGGCGCCGCTGTCAAGACGCTTCCTGACCGATGCGGGCACCATCGGGCCGGATCCGGCCTCCCTTTTCCGCCCCAAAGGGCACAGCCGTCCGAAATCTTGCGCAACAGCCGGTCATACCGATAAGAATGTGCATCCTTTGCATGGTTTGCCGCACGGGCGGCATCCGCGTTGACGCTGCGAAACCAGCGGGTTAGCCTATGCCGAAGGAAAGAGGTGAAACAATGGGCGTGGCCGACGCTGGCCCGGCCGCGGGGCATGATCCGACGCGGCGCATTTCCGATTGGGTTGCCGAACAGTTGCTGGACCGCATCGGCCGGGGCGATCTCGTGCCCGGCCAGCGTCTGCCCGGCGAACGGCAGCTTGCCGAACAACTGCACGTTTCGCGCGTGTCGGTGCGCGCGGCGCTGCAAAAGCTGAAAACCCAGGGCTTTCTGACCGCGGTCCAGGGCGGCGGCACCCGCGTGGTGTCGTCGGCGGGGGTGATGGACGGCGCCCTGACCGAGATGGTCCGGGCCAAGCTGGACAATCTGTACGACCTGCTGGAACTGCGCATCGCCATGGAAAGCTGGGCCGCCCGCCGGGCCGCCGAGCGCGCCACCCCCGAACAGGTGGACGCCATCGGCCGGACGGTGGAGGCCATGGCCCAGCCGGGGCGCAACCACGGCCGCGACGACATGGATTTCCACGTCGCCATCGCCCAGGCCGCGGCCAGCCCGGTCTATCTGCACATCCTGGCCACCGTGCGCGACATCCTGAGCCATATGGTGGAGTTCCACCACTCCCCCCCCTTCATCGAGGGGCAGGAGACGCTGATGCTCCAGCATCACCGGGCCATCTACGACGCCATCGCCAGCCATCAGGGCGAAGCGGCGGCGGAAGCCATAACGACCCATCTGCGCTGGGTCCTGGACCGCTATCAGCAGCTCAGCACCGGCGACGAGTCGCCGCTGGTTAAGGCGGTCCGCGAGTAACCGTGCCCGGGGCCGGCGCCGACGCCGTGCCGGCCTCCCTGTCCCGCAGCAGGACGATGCTGACGCGCCGGTTGCGCGGGGAATTGGGCTGATCGGGCAGCAGAAGGTCGCGGTCGGCCCGGCCGGCGATGTCCTGCACCCGGCTGTCGCCGATGCCGCCGGCCACCAGAACCCGTTTCATGGCGTTGGCCCGTTCGAAGGACAGGGACCAATTGTCGCGTCCGGCGTCTGGGGAAAAGGCGCTGGCGTCGGTGTGTCCGGTGATGACCAGACGGTTGGGCAGCTTGGCCAGAGCCTTTGCCAGCAGCAGCACAAGCTGGCGGGTCTGGGGGTACATCTGCGCCGACCCGCTGGGAAACATCGCCACCCGGTCACCATCGACGATCTGGATGCGCAGCCCCTCCGCCGTCTGGTCCATCACCAGATTCTGGGCCAGCGGCTCCAGTTCCGGCACCGACTGGATCGCTTGGCGGATTTCGGCAGCGGCACTCTGAAAGGCCCGCGCCTCGGCCTCAGCCTGGGCCTGGGCCTGTGCCTGGCCCGCCTCTTGCGCGACGGTCGGCGCTGTTTCCGCAGCGGCGGATGCCTCTGACGGGGCCGGCGGTTCCGGCGACGGCTTGGCCGCCTCCTGCACCCGTTTGGCGAAGCCGTCCAGCCCTTCGCCCGGCCGCTGGGCGGCGACACCCAGGGACTCGGCGGCCTGCTCCAGGCGGGCACGGTACTGGAACCGGCTTTCGTCCGGCCTCTGCTCCTCGGCCGCGGCCTGTCCGGAAGCATCCTGGCCGCCGGTGTCGTCGGAGGCCGCGGTCGGCGCGTTGGTCGTGGGCATGTCGGTGGACACCGGCGACGACGGCGACATCTGTGCCCCCGGCACCGTGATGCTCCGCCCGCCCAAAAGCCCGCCCGAACCGGAGGATTCCTGACTGACCGACACCGGGGCGAAATACTCGGCGATGCCCTTGCGCTGTTCGGAATTGATGGTGTTCAGCAGCCACAGCAGGATGAAGAACGCCCACATGGCGGTCACGAAGTCGGCGTAAGCCACCTTCCACGCACCGCCGTGTCCGCCCTCGTGCCCGCCCTTGCGTCTGCGTTTGATGATGACTGGCCGGTCCATGCCGGTTGCGCTGTCGGACATGATGCCCACCCCTGACCCTGCCCGGCATCGCCAGAAACAGGAGGCGCCGGGCAAGATGATATGATACCGTACGGTATCAATATGCGCCAAGAATACACCTGCACCGCGGCGCACACAAGGATTCCCACCATGACCAAAAGCGAAACGCGACCCACGAAACGCCCCCAGCGGCGGGGGGAGGAGCGCGCCCAGGTGCAGTTGGAGGCGGCGGCGGCGCTGTTCGTGGAAAAGGGGTTCGAAGCCACGTCCCTGAACGACATCATCGAGCGGGCGGGCGGGTCGCGCACCACGCTCTACAGCCGTTTCGGTGACAAGGACGGGCTGTTCCGCGCCCTGATGAAGGAGCATTGCAACCGGATCCAGGACGACATGGTGCGGATCCTGGAGGAGAACACCGGCCTGTCGCGGCTTGGCCTTGCCGACGGCTTGGCCAGCATCGGGCTGCACATCATCCGCACCCTGGCCGATCCCAAGACCACCGCCATCATCAACACGCTGGTGTCGGAGGGGCGGCGGATCCCCGACATCGCCCGCGAGTTCCAGGCCATGGGGCAGGAACGCGGGGTCCAGAAGATCGCGGATTACCTGCGCTTCGTCGCCGACGTGAACGGGCAGACGCTGGACGACCCCGACGCCAAGGCGGAAATCTTCTTCAGCATGGTGATCGGATCGCGGTTCCTGCGCCAGCTCACCCTGCCGGGGGAGCCGCTGGACCTGGACGCGGCCCGGACCTACATCCGCCAGTGCGTGCGGGTGTTCCTGGCCGGGTGCTTCGATGAAACGGCGGAGCCGTTATGACAGGACGGCGGCGGCGTTATAAGGTCCCGCGCTGAACGAACGGGCCGGGACCGGGATCGGACACCGGCTCCGCCGCCACATGGCGGACCACCGCCATGGGCGGGCCGTTGCGGCAGGCGGCCAGCATGGACTCAACCCGATCGGCCGGGCCGGCGAACAGCGCCTCCACCGATCCGTCGGAACGGTTGCGCACCCAGCCGGACAGGCCGCGGGCGGTGGCCTGTTCCACCGCCCAGCCGCGATACCACACGCCCTGAACGCGCCCGACGATCACCACCCGCACCGCCGTGCGCCGGCCTGTTTCAGCACCGCTCATGCCCCCGCCTCCGTTCCTGCGCCGCGGCCAGAAGCACCAGGGCGGCCCCCCACCCGGCCAGCGCCGGCCACCACCGCCCCCCAAGACCGGCACCCGCCGCCACCAGCGCAACCGTGTAGGCGACGAGATGCAGCCGGAACAGGCGGCCCTCCCCGCCCGGTCCCGGCGGGGCTACGCCGAGCCGGACCGGCGGCGCGCCTCCTCCTCGTCCAGCAAAGCCTTGCGGGAGAGCTTGCCGATCATGGTCTTGGGCAATTCGCTGCGGAACTCCACGATCTTGGGCATCTCGATGGGCGACAACTTGTCCTTGAGGAAGGACAGCAGCGCCTCCGCCGTCAGGGAATGACCATCGGCCACGCGGACATAGGCCTTGACCGTCTGCCCGCGGTAGTCGTCGGGCACCCCGGCCACCACGCATTCGGCGACCGCCGGATGCAGATAGATGGCTTCCTCCACATTGCGGGGATAGACGTTGAAACCGCTGCACAGGATCATGTCCTTGATGCGATCGACGATGGTGACATAGCCGTCGGCGTCCATCACGCCGACGTCGCCGGTGTGAAGGCGTCCGTCGATCAGTGTAATCTCGGTTTCATAGGGTTTGTTCCAATAACCCTTCATCACCTGCGGCCCACGGACGCACACCTCGCCCTTTTCGCCGATGGGCAGCACCCGGCGGGGTTCGTCCAGGCTGAGGATCTCCACCACCGTTCCCGGCAGCGGCAAGCCGATGGTCCCGTCCTTGCCGGTCGGGCGGATGGGGTTGCAGGTGACGACGGGGGAGGCTTCCGACAGCCCGTACCCCTCCACCAGAACGCAGCCGGTCAGCCGCTCGAACGCCTCCCGCACATCCCCCGGCAGGGCGGCCCCGCCCGACAGGCAGTAGCGGATCGACGACAGGTCGTAGCGGGCGAGATCCTTGTGATGGTTGATGGCGGTGTAGATGGTGGGCACCGCCGGGAACAGCGTCGGCTTCTTGTCGTGGATGGTCTGCATGACCTGATCCAGATCGAAACGCGGCAGCATGATGATCTCCCCGCCCAGACGGATGGCGAGGTTCATCACCGCGGTCATGGCGAAGACGTGGAAGAACGGCAGCACTCCCAGCATCTTTTCCTCACCCGGCCGGGCACCGACGAACCAGCGGCAACATTGCTCGGCGTTGGCGGCGACGTTGTGGTGGGTCAGCATCGCACCCTTAGGCACGCCGGTGGTGCCGCCGGTGTATTGCAGCACCGCCACGTCGTTGGCCGGGTCGATGGCAACGGGGGTGAACCGCCCGTCGTTGGCGGTCAGCCGGGCAAAGGGGATGTGGCGGCCGTCGCGGGGGATCCGCGCCACCTCCCGCCGCTTGACGATGGGAAACAGCCAGTTCTTCGGAAACGGCAGGATGGCGGCCATGGGGCAGACGACGATGCGTTTCAGCCGCCCCTCGTCCAGCATGCGGGCCATCTTGCCGTACAGCACGGCCAGGTCCAGCGTGACCATGATGTCCACACCGCTGTCGGCGATCTGGGCCGCCAGTTCGCGTTCGGCGTAGAGCGGGTTGAAATTCACCACGATCCCGCCGGCCTTCAGCACGGCGAAATAAAGGAAGACGTAATAAGGGGTGTTGGGCAGGAACAGGCCGATTCGCGTGCCCTTGACCACCCCCATCTCCTGCAACCCACGGGCGGCACGGTCCACCATCCGTACCAGCGTATGGTAATCGGTGCGCTTGCCGAGAAAATCCAGCGCCGGACGGTCGGCGAAGCGGGCCGCCGAGTCGTCCAGCAGGGCGAACAGCGGGCGCAACGGCAACGGATCATTCCACGAAATTTCGGGCGGATAGGAATGGTCCCAGGGGTGTATGCCCAACGGCGTGACGGCCTCGCCCATCTTCATAACCCTCCCTTTGTCCGATCCGTTCCACCACCGGCGCGGGCCGGGTCGTGCCCCGGCTTTCCGCGATCGTTTCGATGTCGGATTGTGTCCTTATACCCGTGCAGATGGGGGCACGCCGCCGGGGCGGCAAGGCGCAAGCGGCACGCCGCCGCGGCAGCACCGCGGCCAAATGACCTTTCGCACAGCAGCATGGCCTGTGGGGCGAAATTACACTGGAGACTCCCTTTCGTCTGTGCCTAATATCGTCTCGGGTGCAGGGTCTTTGTGACGTCCCCCTTCCATGGGGTCGAGGGACGGATCGGCAGGCCCGGTGCCGCTTAGGCTTAACTGCGCGCCGCGCTCGGTCGAAGGTTTCGGACACTTGTCTCGTTTCAATCAGCACAACGCCATGTCCTATGATGATGGCGTCCAGGCCAAGGCTCTCGTGAAGTGGTTCAATGTCACGAAGGGATTTGGTTTCGTCGCTCCGGTGGATGGCACTCCGGATGCTTTTCTTCACATCTCTGTCCTGAACCGCGCCGGCTTGCAGGAGCTGGGTGACGGCACGGAAATCCTCTGCCAGATCACCCAGGGGCCGAAGGGTCCGCAGGTGACCCGGATCGTCGAGGTCTTGAACGAAGCCGCTCCCTCGTCCAATTCCCGCGGCGCCGGTGGCGGCGGTTATGAGCGTGGCGGCTACGACCGCGGCGGCTATGACCGTGGTGGTTACGACCGCGGCGGCTATGATCGCGGTGGCTACGACCGCCACGACGACTATGACCACGGCGGCTATTCCGAACCGTCGGGTCCGTCGCTGGAAATGTCGGGCACCGTGAAGTGGTTCAAGCCCGATAAAGGCTTTGGTTTCGTCACCGCCGACGACGCCAGCAAGGACGTTTTCGTCCACAAGAGCGTGCTGCGCCGCTGCAACCTGATGCAGCTCGAAGCCGGCCAGCGCGTTCACATGCGCGTGCAGGAGGCCCCGAAGGGCCGCGAAGCCACCTGGATCTCCCTGCTCTGATCCCGTTCGCGGATCGGTGCGGGGGCGGCCCTTCGGGGCCGTCTCCGGTGACAGATTAGGACACGCCGCCCGGTGACGCCGGGCGGCGTTGTTCGTTTCAGGGCGGTTTTCGTTTCCAGGGTGATGGGATGGCCGGCAAAAGCGGCAACCACGGGTCAAACCACCGCCATCCCCCCGATGCCGAGGGCTTCCGCCCCGACGGCAGTTTTTTCGATCCCGACTTCAACGCCTACGCCATTCCCATCACCCTGGGGGAATGGCGGGTGGGACGGCGCCAGGACGACATGGTGACCACCATGCTGGGGTCCTGCATCGCCGCCTGCATCCACGACCCGGTGGCCGGGGTCGGCGGCATGAATCATTTCCTGTTGCCGGGAAAACCCGGCGACGGCGACACCGGGGTCGCTGCCCGTTACGGTGCGGTGGCGATGGACGGGCTTCTGGCCGCGGTGGTCGAAGCCGGCGGGTGGCGGGAACGGTTGGAGGTCAAACTGTTCGGCGGCGCCCGTCTGATCGACAGCGGTCATGACATCGGCGCGGAAAACGCCGCCTTCGCCCTGGATTACGTGACGCAGGCGGGGGTGCGGCTGACCGGGCGCGATCTGGGCGGCACGCTGGGGCGACGGGTGATGTTCTTTCCCGCCACGGGGCGGGCCTACCGCCGCTTCCTGCTTCCCGACATGGCCGGGGTGGAGGGCGAGGTCCGGCAATGGCGGCGGGCACGGCGAAAATCCACCACCTGACGGCCCGATAAAAAATGACGTCAGTTGGCCGGCTTGTCGGTCCCACCGGCGCTGCCGGCCGGAACCAGATTGGTCTGCCTGCCCTTATAATCCTTCAGGAATTTCTGGAACATATCCACCTCCGCCACGCGTGAGCGGATGGT
The DNA here is from genome assembly GCA_937927415.1 of uncultured Rhodospirillaceae bacterium. Lineage (GTDB taxonomy): Bacteria > Pseudomonadota > Alphaproteobacteria > Azospirillales > Azospirillaceae > Azospirillum. Next base: position 2,441 of record CALBDS010000031.1, on the reverse strand, counting down.
GCCCACGTCCACCAGGCCGGTGGCCTGTTCCGGGCGGGTCAGCAGGCGGAAGGCGTCGGCATCCGGCCCCTTGTCCATCACCGCACCGAACTCACGGCGCAGGATGCCAAGCCCCGTGCTGTCGCCGCCCAGCGCCATGGCGACGGCGCGGTTCAGCACCATCTGCGAGGTGTCGGGCTTCAGGGGCTGGTTGGGCGGCGGCGGCGGGCCGACGATCTTGCCCAAAGCGGTGGACGCCTGCGCCCAGTTCTGCGACCGCCACGCGATGTCTATGCGCAGCAGGTTGGCTTCCCGGCTGTCGTCCTGGGCCAGAAGCTGGACCGCCTCCGACGCCTTGCCCATCTCGGCCAGGGCCTTGGCGCGCATGATGCGGCGCTCGGCCTGGGTTTCCGGGGGGATGCCGGGGACGTTGCTCATTTCCAGCGCCTGGATCGCCTCTTCCGGCTTGTTGTCCAGCAGACGGACAGAGGCCAGACGGGTGCCGATGTTGGCCTTGTCCATGCCCGACAGGCGATAGGCCACCTGATGCTGGAGCAGGTCGGCGGCCTTGGCCAGCAGGTCGAGCTGAATCAGCCGCTCGGCAAGCTGGCGGATCATCTCGTCACCCGCCGCCCCCACCGGGGTCAGTTCGCGGAACTGGTCATACAGCGCCAGCGCATCCATGGTCGGCAGGCGGGCAGCACCATCCTTGAACAGTTCGGCGAAGGTGCGCTGCATCTCCTGGGTGATCTGCTCGGCCTTGGCCGGGTCGCTGGCGAGGGAGGCGTTTTCCTTCATGGTGTTGAAGCCGTCGGCGTAGTTGCCGGCGGCGACCTGCACCTCGGCCAGACGCTGGCGGATGGCGGCTTCCAACTCGTCGCCGCGCCAGAGATAGGTCAGCCCGGCCAGCTTCTCCACCGCCACGGCGGGGGACATCTTGCCCTCCGCCAGTTCCAGGTTGACCAGCGCCAGCCCGGCCTTGGCGTGATAGAGCCGGTCGAGGCCGCTGTAGGCCATCTTCAGCTCCTCCGCCGCCCGGTCGGTTTCGCCGGCCTGCCGAAGCTGCTCGCCGCGCAGGAAATGGAGCGCCGGGATATCCTCGGAATCGATGCCGATCTTCTGTTCGACCTTGTCGAGGATGCGCTTGGCAACAGCGGTGTCCCCGGCCTGCAGCGCCGCTTCGGCGCCCAGGAAGCCCAGACGCGACAGCAGCGGTTCGGGGTATTTCGCCAGGATCGCCGCATTGTCGCGGAAGCCGCGGCTGGCCTGCGGCCAGTTGCGCTGTTCGGCGTCGATGGCGGCGCGCCACAGGGCCGCCTCCCCATTGTCCAGCAGGGCGGGATCGCTCAGGTCCGCACGCGCGCCCGCCAGATCCCCGGCCAGGAAGCGGGAGGCGCCGCGCAGCGCCTTGAACTCCGGCCAGCCGTCCAGGTCCGGCTGGGCGTTCTGCAGCATCTCCAGCATGCCCAGGGTTTCCGGGCCGAAGCCGTTGGCGAAGAAGAACCGCGCCAGATCCAGTTGCGCCCGCGGGCGGTCCACATCCGCCGCCTCGACGATGTTCATCTGAAGCTGCTGGCGGCTGTCGGTGAAGGTTTCCAGCCCGCCACGCTGCCACACTTCGGGCGAGAACAGCCGCCGGCCTTTCGGCTGGCTGGCTGGCTGCGGCGGCATCAGCGCCTGTTGCTGGGCGGCGGGGCGCGGCGCTTCGGCCACCGGGCCGGGCGGCGGGGTGCGGGGGCCGGTGTCGGCGGGGCTGGACAGGTGCAGCCCGCCGGCGGCGGTGATCTCCACCCCCTCCTTCACCGGGCGCACGGTCACGGCGTCGGCGATGGGGCGCACGGCAACACCCTGGAACGCGCCCAGGATTTCGGCATCGGGGTAGCGGTGGGGTTGGGAGACCGCCTGTGCCGCCACCGGCAGCGGCACCACATAGAGCCGGTCGCCCACCTCGGGATCGGTGAACTGCACGATGGTGTTGGCGTCGCCGGTGCGCACCAGCACCCGCGCGCCGAGCAGGAATTCCGGCTCGGGATCGACGCGCAGTTCCTGGGGCGGCGGGGCGGTCAGGTTGGTCATGGGCACGATACGCCACGTCGCCCCCTGCCGTTCCACCGCCGGCCAGACGAACGGCCCGATGCGGATGCGGAACGCGCTGCCGCCCGTCGCCGGCACCGGCTCGATCCCGCCCACCTGTTCGGGGGGAATGCCGATCAGCTTGCCGGCGCCGATGGGCAGCGGCTTGTCGAACACGGCGTAGAGGTAGCCGGCCCGCGGGAACACCGCCATGGACACCGGCCCGTTCACCTCGAACACCAGGGCGCCGCGCTCGGCACCGGGAACCGGCGCCGCTGGCGCGGCCGGGGCCGGGGCCGGCGGCAGTGCCGCGGTCTGGCGGGCCGGGGCGCCGCCGTAGATCGGAAGAGCGGCGTGTAGGGAAAGAGTGTAGATCTCGGTGGTCGCCG
>CALBDS010000030.1 GCA_937927415.1 uncultured Rhodospirillaceae bacterium | reverse complement strand
GCGTAAGCATCCGCTGAGTGCCGCGGTCAGGCAGCTTTTGTCTGCTCGCGGATTGCCTTCCATTCCCAGGGCAGGAGTTCGCGCAGGCGGGTTTGGGGCATGTCGTTGATGCGCGCCAGCACATCAGCGAGCCAGGCTTGGGGATCGACGTCGTTGAGCTTTGCCGTGGTGATCAGGCCGTACATGATCGCCGCCCGCTGTCCGCCGCGATCGGAGCCGCAAAACAGCCATGCCTTCCTCCCGAGGGCAATCCCGCGCAGGCTGCGTTCGGCGGCGTTGTTAACCGGCATGCTGTTTCCGGCGCCGGCCGGTGCTGGCGATCGGACCGAGGTTGCGGTATCGATGGCCCACCGGGATAGGGGCGCCGGGAGCATGAAACGGCGGCAGGCCGTCCTCACCATGAGCTGCGAGCTCGCGTTGTTACATGGCCGCCCCTACGACTTGCCCGGTTGCGCTGCGAGCGCGGATCCGTAGATGTCGTGCAAGCCCGCCAGCTCCCGAACCAGCACCGTAAGGAGGGAGCATGCGCATCATCGGCATGGATATTCACCGCTCCTTTGCCCAGGTCGCCTTCCTGGTGGACGGCCAAGTGACACAGGAAACCAGGGTCGATCTCGCCCGTGATCGCTTTCTGAAATTCGCAAGTACCCTCGAGAAGACGGACGAGGTGGTCATCGAGGCAACCGGCAACAGCATGGCCGTGGAGCGCGTCCTGCGGCCCTTCGTCAAGCGCGTCGCCGTGGCCAATCCCCGGCTCGTGCGGGCCATCGCCTTTGCCCGTGTGAAGACCGACAAGATCGACGCGGCGATCCTGGCGCGCCTCCATGCGGCAGGCTTCCTGCCGGAAGTCTGGGTTCCCGACGACGATACGATCCGCCGTCGGCGGACGGTCACGGAACGGATGGGGATTGTCGAGCACATGGTGCGGACGAAGAGCCGCATCCATGCCATCCTGCACGGGAACCTGATCCCAAAATACGAAGGCCGCCTGTTCACCAAGGCTGGTCGGACTTGGCTGGCCGGCCTGCCGTTGCCACCCGAGGAGCAGGCCATGGTCACCCGGCTGGTGGCGGAATTGGAGCGGGTGAGTGTGCAACTGGCCGAACTCGACAAGGGGATCGCCCAGCAGGCGCTCGACGATCCGCAGGCGCGCCGGTTGATGACCATTCCTGGGGTGGGCACCGTGGTGGCTCTGACCGTCCTGGCGTCGATCGGGACAATCGCTCGCTTCCCGACGCCCGAGAAGCTCAGCAGCTACTTCGGCCTGACCCCGACCACCCACCAGTCCGGCGACCATCCGGCCCGCCACGGGCATATCTCGCGACAGGGCAATGCCGCGGCCCGCGCGATGCTGGTCGAGGCCGCGTGGTCGGCGAAGATGGCCCCGGGGCCGCTGCGGGCCTTCTTCAACCGGGTGCAGAAGAAGGCCGGAGCCGGCGCGGCCGCGGTGGCCACCGCCCGCAAGCTGACGGTCCTCATCTGGCATGTGCTGACCGAGGAAAAGGACTACACCTACGCCCGCCCAGCGTTCACGGCCATGAAGCTGCGCAAAGCTTCCCTGAAGGCCGGCGCCTCGCGAGAATACGGCAAGGCTGGCCCCGGCCGTGACTACTGGATCAAGGAAATCCGGCAGCGCGAGGCGGAGTATGTCGAGCGCGCCGAACGCGCCTATGAACGGATGGTGGACGCCTGGAAGGACCGACCATCGGGGCGTGCCGGATGACGCCCCCGGCGTCAAGGCGGCCGCTCCGCGGCCCCGCGCTGACGCGCGGCTGCGGCCTTGACCCCGGCTTCGTCATCCGGCGTCTGGCCAGCATGCGGTCGACGCCATGCGCCGACCGCATCGGTCGGCCCAACGATTTGCACTTCTCAACATCATCCGTTGTGAGACACAGCCGGCCATCGGCGAGGAAGCGGGTGAAGCCGTCCCAGCGGGCCAGCATGTAGTCCATCGCCTTGGCCACGGGGGCATGGCGGGAGAGCCGGGCGCGCTCCGTCCGCATCCAGTCCTCCAGTGCGGCTACCAGGGCGATGCCGTGCTCCTGGCGGGCCGCCAGCCGCTCGGCCGCCGGCTTGCCATTCAAAGCACGCTCGAGATCGAAGAGGGCGTCGATGCGCCTCACGGCTTCCAGCGCCAGCGGTGAGATCGGCGGGGCGTCCTTGCCGCGTTTGGTGTTCGCGGCGATGTCGGCCAGCTTGAAGAAGCCGCGCCGGGCATGCGCCCAGCACAGCACGTCGCTGATCGGCCCCGGCTTACGGTCGGGTTCGTACAGCCGGTTGTAGCCGGCGAACGCATCGGCCTGCAGCCAGCCGGTGAAGCCGGCCAGGTGCCGTTCGGGATGCTCGCCCTTACGGTCGCGCGAATAGTGAAACAGCGCCGCCGGTGGGGCTTGGCCGGCGAACGGCCGGTCATCACGTACATACACCCACAGCCGCCCGGTGTCGGTCTTGCCCTTGGCCAGCACCGGTACCGGCGTATCGTCGCCATGCAGCCGCCCGGCTGCCATCACATGCGCGGCGATCAGGTCGTGCAGCGGCTTCAGCACCGCGGCGGCGGTACCCACCTGGTCGGCCAGGGTGGACAGGCTGAGCGGCACGCCCTCCCGCGCGAAGCGTTCGGCCTGCCGATTCAGCGGCTGGTGCTGGCCGAACTTCTCGAACAGCAGGGTGGCCAGCAGGTTGGGGCCGGCCCAGCCGCGCGGCGTGGCGTGGAACGGCGCCGGCGGCTGGCTGATCGTCTCGCAGGCCCGGCAGGAGAACCGCTCGCGCACCGTCTGGATCACCTTCCATTGCCGCGGGATCACCTCCAGCGTCTCGGTGATCGTCTCGCCCAGCTTGCACAGCTTGTCCGAGCCGCAGCACGGGCAGCTCGCCGGGGCCGGCACAACGACGCGCTCGCGCGGCAGGTGGTCGGGAAAGGGCTGGCGCGACGGCCGCTTGCGGGTGAAGGCCGCCACTGCGGTGGTTTTGGCAGCGGCCCGCTCAGCCGCCAGCTCGTCCTCGCTGGCTGTCGCTTCCAGCTCTTCGAGCTGGAACTCCAACTGGTCCAGCAGACGCGCCTTGCGCTCGGAGCGCGTGCCATAGAGTTCGCGCCGGAGTTTCTCGATTTCCAGCTTCAGGCCGGCGATCAGCGCCTCGGTATTCGACGCCATCGCCTTGGCCCGCGCCGCTTCGGCTTCCGCCGCGTCCGCCCGCGCCTCGGCCTGCGCCAAGGCAGCGCGCAAGTTGGCGACGTCGTCGGCCGAGGTGGAGGGGAGCGGGGCGGCGGTCATGGCGCCAGTTTACCTGGGAACGCGCCGTCGAACCGCCGCAATCGCCCCTGAACCGGTGCGTCGATTCACCGTGTCGCAGTCACCCCGCGGCCTCGGGACGCCAGGTCTTCTGCGGGTTGCGCCAGTCGATGCCTTCGAGCAGATAGCCCATCTGCCCAACCGAGATCGACACCGCGCCGTCCGCCGGCGTCGGCCAGATGAAGCGCCCCCGCTCCAACCTCTTCATGAACAGGCAACTGCCCTGGCCGTCATACCAGATGATCTTCACCAGATCGCCGCGGCGTCCGCGGAAGAGGAAGAGATGGCCGCTGTGCGGGTCCTGGGCGAAGCGTTCCTGCACCAGCAACGCCAAGCTCGCCCAGCCCTTGCGCATGTCGGTGTGTCCGGTGGCCAGCCACACCCGCACGCCACTCGGCACCGGGATCATGCCAGGGCACCGATGACGGCCGCCGCCAAGGTCGGGTCGACCGGCCCTTCCAGACGCAGGCGTGCCCCGCTCGGCAGGATGACCTCGAGGACTGCCGGGCTTATCGCAGGCCTTGCCGGTGGCAGCAACGCTCCAGGGGGCTCTCCGACCAGCGGTTCCGTTACGGTCGGCTCCGGCGTGATGGTCACCGCGACGAAACCGGACGGTTCGGCCACGACGGTCCCGCTGGACTGCATCAGCCCTCGCCAACGGTAAAGCAGGCTTTCGTGCACGCCCAGCCGGCGGGCCGCCTCCGTCACCACCACGCCGGGGCGGAACGCCTCCTCCACCATCCGCACCTTCTCCGCAGGCGTGTAAGTCCGCCGCCGTTCCGTCCCCGTCAGAACCTCGACACGCTGATAAGCCATGACGTTTGCAACTCTTTTGCGTCCGCGCGACGACGCGCTACGCAAAACTCAGACGCCGGACCCTACTTTGCCAAGGCGGCGCTCACCGGAGGCGTAC
>CALBDS010000029.1 GCA_937927415.1 uncultured Rhodospirillaceae bacterium | reverse complement strand
GTGGCCTTCGGGGTGGCCGTAGGGGTGGCCGGAGGGGTGGCCTTCGGGGTGGCCGTAGGGGTGGCCTTCGGGGTGGCCGGAGGGGTGGCCTTAGGGGTGGCCGGAGGGGTGGCCGGAGGGGTGGCCGGAGGGGTGGCCTTCGGGGTGGCCTTCGGGGTGGCCGGAGGGGTGGCCTTCGGGGTGGTCGTAGGAGTGGCCTTCGGGGTGGCCTTCGGGGTGGCCGTAGGGGTGGCCGGAGGGGTGGCCTTCGGGGTGGCCGGAGGGGTGGCCGGAGGGATAAGCTGGATACTCGCTTATTACCTGTTCTTCCTCCGTCTTTACTATTACCCGCTGCATTGGCTCTGGGTCTGGCCCCGCGTCCGGGGGGAACATTACCGCTACCACCCCGTTGCCTGGGATGCCGCTTGTCTCCTGGCTTTTCCCCGTCTCGACGCGCTCCTGCTCGATTACCACCGGCACGATCCCAAGGGGGCCGCCGCCGAAATTGACCGGCTGATCGCCACTTATCCCAGCCAGCGGCACGCGGCGCTGAAGGCGAAGACGGCGTTGCTGATCTGGGCGGCGGCCGAACAGCCCCTTGTCCGCTTGGGCGACACGCTCGCCGACCTGCCGGAAGGGGATAAGGATTTCCTGACCCAGACCGCCCAGGTGAAGCGGGAGGCCGCCGTCATCGCCCAGACCCGGCGGGACATCGACGCGCACAACCGCAAACTGTTCCGCAGCCTGCACGCCACCCAACTGGTCAACCGCATCCTGGCGTTTCAGGGCACGGTGTCCGGGTTCCATGAGCCGCTGGCGAGCGCATTGCGCGCCGCATCGTCCCACTGGCTGGCGGAGGCCGAAGCGCTGCAACGGGAGGCGGAGCAGGCGGCCCAGGGCACCGATGCCGTGCGGCAATTGTTCCGGGCCGGCGATCCGGTGGACCGGGAACGGGAGGCCTTCGTCACCCGCCCCGATGTGCTGGCGGAGCTGGAGCGGCAGGTGCTGCTGGCCGGGGGGTGTCCGGGGCTGCTGCTCTATGGCCGGCGGCGGGTGGGGAAGACCACCATCCTCAAGGGGCTGGAGGGGCTGATCCCCGCCACGGTGCTGCCGGTCACGGTGTCGCTGCAAAACCCTCTGGCCGGCGGGGATCTGGGGCATTTCTGCGGGCATCTGCGCCAGCGCATCGCCCAGCGGCTGGAATGGGCGGAGGATCTGCCCGACACCGCCACTCTGCCCGATCTGATGCGCACGCTGGCGCGGGCCGATAAAGCGCTGGCCGGGGGTGCGGACGACCGGCGGCTGTTGCTGGCACTGGACGAGTACGAGACGCTGGACCTGCGGATCATGGCCGGGGCGTTCCCCCACGACGTGCTGGGGGCGGTGCGGGAATCGATCCAGACGCACCGGCGGATCACCTGGCTGTTCGCCGGGTCGCACCACATCGACGAGTTGGAGCATCCCGACTGGGCGTCCCACCTCATCAGCGTGCGGATGGTGCCGGTGCGGATGTTCACGGGCGACGAGACGCAGCGGCTGCTGACCGATCCACTGGCCCATTCATCGCTGTTCCGCGGGCGCGACGATCCGCGGCGCCCGCACATCAAGCCAGAATTCTGGGGCGCGGACGGCATCGGGTGGCTGCACGCCACGGCGGGGGGCTGGCCGCATCTGGTGCAGTTGCTGGCCGAGGCGGCGGTGGACGAGGTGAACGACCGGCAGGCGGCGGTGTTCGACAACGGCTGGCGCGGCGATCTGCTGGACCGGGCCGCCCAGCGCGGGGAAATGGTGCTGCGGCAATTGCTGCTGCGGGAAAGCGTGATCCCCGGCGAGGAAGAGTATGTGCGCGGCTTTGCCGTGACGCCGGACCAGCCGCCCCCCGCCGATCCGGCGGTGGCCCGTTCCCTGCACCGCCGCGAGCTGGCGGTGGCAGAAAACGGCCGCTGGCGCCTGCGGGTGCCGCTGATGCAGCACTGGCTGGTGAAGAACCGCGACGTTCTTTGATATCCATGGGATCCAAGGGCCGACCGGCCCTTGGCCGGGATGCGCGAAGGGGCCGGCCCCTTCGCGTGAGCGCCCCGCGCTCACCCCTCACGCGACGCCGCCGTGTTCCGCCGGATGTCTTCCAACTGCTTGGCGAGCGCATCGCGCCGCCGGATCATCTCATCGAGATCATCCAACTCCGCCGCGGCCTGACAGGCTTCGCGGAAGTCCTTTTCCTGCTGCAAACGCCCCAACAGCACCTTGTAAGAGTCCGCGATCCGGGCCAGATGCCGCTGAGCACCGTTCAGGGCTTCGGCCAACTGGGCGCGTTCGGCGGTGGCGGCGCGCATCATGCGGGCCAGTTCACCCTGCTGCTGGCCGGCGTCGCGGATCAGACGGGCCAGACGGTAGCGGCCGAGATCGACGACCTTCCCCCGATCCCCCCCATCGGGATCGGCGCCGTTGGAATGGGTCATGGACATCCTCCCCACTGGGGTGTGGACCGCGGTCGCACGCCGGCACATCCCGGCGCTCCCCCGGTCACAGGCCACCACGCGGGGAAGAGGGGGCCATTGTCACCCGGATCACCCAAAACTGCAACAATGGTGGTGTGCCTTACGCAAATGGCAACCGGACGACGAACAAGGCGCCGATAACACGGTCATCGGCGGCGCGTCGGTTTGCCGCAGTGATAATACCGCCGTGAGCTTCGACGATCTGGCGGGAAATGCTGAGTCCCAGGCCGGAATGGGTGCCGAATTTCTCTCCCGCCGGACGCTCCGTATAGAAACGTTCAAAAATAGCGTCCTCTTTGCCTTGAGGAATGCCGGGGCCGTCATCGGCGACGGTGATTTCCACCATGGCGCCGCTGCGCCGGGCCTCCACCCGCACGACACCCCCCGGCGGAGAGAACGACAGGGCATTCGCGATCAGGTTCTGGAACACCTGGGTCAGCCGCCCTTCCAGCCCGAGAACGGTCAGCGGCTCCTTGGCCGGCGTCACCTCCACCCGCGGGATGGCGGGGACGCTTTCATCCTCTTCGCGGGTGGCGGCGTAGAGGTCGCCCAGCATCGCCAGCATGGCGGCAAGATCAAGGGATTCCCATTCCGCGCGGCTGAGTTCGGCGTCGAGGCGCGAGGCGTTGGAGATATCGGTGATGAGACGGTCCAGCCGCTGCACATCGTCGGCGATCACCGCCATCAGCCGGGCGCGGCGGCTGGGATCGTCCACCCGCCCCACGGTTTCCACCGCGCTGCGCAGCGAGGTCAGGGGGTTCTTGATCTCGTGGGCCACATCGGCGGCAAAGCGTTCGATGGCGTCCATCCGCGCCCACAAGGCAGCGGTCATCGCCCGGAGCGCACCCGACAGCTCGCCGATCTCGTCGCCGCGGGCGGTGAAGTCGGGGATGGCGTCCCCCTGCCCGCCTTTCCGCAAGGCCCCCATGCGGTGCTTGCCGGGCCGGTGGCCGGAGCGCACCCGCTCCGCCGCCACCGCCAGCTTGCGCACCGGGCGGGCGATGGTGCTGGCGAGATAGAAGGACAGCAGCACCGTCACCGCCAGCGCCCCGGCGAACACCCGCAGAATGTCGAAACGGACGGAGCGGATCGCCTCTTCGATGGGGCGACCGTCGCGGGACAGCAGGACAGCACCCAGCACCGCCTTGTACCGCTGCACCGGCACCGCCACCGTCAGCATCAGGCCGGGGGGGGAGGCCGTGCGCTCCACCCGCCAGACGGTCGCCGCCACCTCGCCCGCCAGCGCCCGCTCCACGTCGGGATAATCGGCGCTGGTGGGGTCGTCGGCCTCGCGGTAGAGGGGCAGCTTCTCACGCTCCGGCATCACGTCGGTCAGCCAGGCATACAGGCGGTCGGCAAGGGCGGGGGCCGCCCCCGGTTCGCGGGGCGGGGGCAGCATCTCGATCTGGATGGTGCCGGGGGAGCCGGTCAGCACCCGGCTGTCGGACAGTTCCCGCCCGTCGCCGGCGAACAGGCGGGTGCGGGTTTCGGTGGTTTCCACCAGACGGCGCACCATCTGGCGCGCCAGTTCCGGCGACAGCACATAAGCTTCGCCCTGCGAGCCGTCCTCCGCCGGCTGCACCGCCCCTTCGCCCAGCGCGGACGCGAAGATGCGCGCCTCGGTCCTGAGGGATTCCAGCTCCGCCCCGATCAGCCGGTCCTGGTAGCGGCCCAGGTACAGCAGGGCGCCGACCAGCAGCGCCAGCGCCAGAACGTTGACGGCCAGAATGCGCAAGGTGAGCGGCGACACCAGCCGCTGCCCGCCCCGCCGCCCTGCCCCGCCGCCGGGAGACAGGTCACGATTCCCGGTAACGGTATCCGACGCCGTAGAGGGTTTCGATCTGGGCAAAGCCAGGATCAACCGCCTTAAACTTCTTGCGAAGGCGCTTGATATGACTGTCGATGGTCCGGTCATCCACATAGACGTGCTCGCCATAGGCCGCGTCCATCAGCTGGTCGCGGCTCTTCACATGCCCCGGACGCTGGGCCAGCGCCTTGACCAGCAGGAATTCGGTCACGGTCAGGTCGATGGGCTGGCCGTTCCAGGTGCAGGAATGCCGCGCCCCGTCCAGCACCAGCCCGCCGCGGGTCAGCACCTGCCCCGGATCGGCGGCGGCCCCCGGCACCGTCTTGTCGCGGGCCAGCGCCTCGCGCCGCAGCAGGGCGCGGATGCGCTCGATCAGCAGGCGCTGGGAAAAGGGCTTCTTGATGTAGTCGTCGGCCCCCATGCGCAGGCCCATCAGCTCGTCCACCTCGTCATCCTTGCTGGTCAGGAAGATGACCGGCATGGTGGTGGTCTGGCGCAGGCGGCCCAGCAGTTCCAGCCCGTCCATCCGCGGCATCTTGATGTCCAGCACCGCCAGATCGGCGGGCCGCTGGGTCAGGCCGCGCAGCGCCTCCGCCCCATCGGAATAGGAGCGCACCTCGAACCCCTCCGCCTCCAGCGCCATGGCGACGGAGGTCAGGATGTTGCGGTCGTCATCCACCAGGGCGATGGTGGGGACGGCGGCAAGCGCCGGGGTGGAGCCGGAGGGGGCGGGGCCGGGAGGGGCGGTGGGACGGGGCGGGGTCTGGACCATGGCTTGTCATATGGGCGAAGAGGCCGGGGCAGATCAAGATTGCGCATCTGCGGCACGATAAGGGCGAAAATAGGGTCGAAGCGAAGCGGCCCCGGATCCGGCCCGGAAAAGGCCCCCGCGGCAACGGACCCTCAGCCCCGCCACCCACCATGCCCCCGCCCGCTTTCCTATGCGGCATTTCCGCGCGCGACATCTTATGTCTTGTGGTCCTACCACACATCCCAAAAGATGATTTCGCAGCGCCAACGTCAGTTTTTCCTTTCTTCGGCGCATTCTCCGCGCCAATATGGCGCCCAAGCGGCACCCGAACGCGCACCAACCTCCGTTTGGACAGAGCGCAACGAATAAATGAGTTCGGACACATCGACTCGTGGCCCCGCAAGGGGGACCGGCATCGCGGGGGAAACATCCCCTCCGCAAGGGGCGGAAGCGCTCTCCCCGCAAGGGGCGGAAACGCCGGACGACGGGAAACCCGATCACGGGTCTTCGGGGTTGGCCGCCCGCCGTGTCCTGCGCGCCGCCGGCCGTGCCACGCTCACCACCGTGCAGCGCCCCGCGGGCGGCGGCGGTGACAGCGCCGGCACCCCCTACCCCTCTCTGGTCCTGTGCGCCTTCGATCACGACGGCACGCCGCTTCTGTGCCTGTCCACCCTGGCCGACCACACCCGCAATCTGGCCGCCGACAGCCGGGCCGGGTTGCTGTTCGACGGCACCGCCGGCCTCGACCAGCCGCTGGCCGGTCCGCGCCTGTCGGTCCTGGGGCGCGTCGCCCGCAGCGACATCCCCCGCCACCGGGCGCGGTTTCTGGCCCGCCACCCGGACGCCGCCACCTATCTCGGCTTCGGTGACTTCGCCATCTATGCCATGGCCGTGGAGCGGGCGCATCTGGTCGCCGGTTTCGGGCGGGTGCATTGGCTGACGGCCGACGACCTGCTGGTCCCCGCCCCCCAGCCCGCCTGGGAACAGGGCGAAGCGGCGGTCCTGACCGCCGCCGGCATCCCCGAAGGACAGGCCGAGGACGGTTGGACCGTCACCGGGGCCGATCCCGATGGGCTGGACCTGCGCCGTGGCGCGCACCACCGGCGCGCCGATTTTCCCCATCCCGCCGCCGATCCGGGCGGCCTTTCCCTTCTTCTGCCCGACCTTCTGTCGAAAGAGGGCATCCTTCGGACCGATGGTGAGGCATCGGGCGGTTGACTACCTCCAACAAATACGCAAGAAGCCGCAGCAAACAGCGGCCGGACACTGGTTTCACGCTTCTGAAAAACCACCAGGAGATCATCACAGTGGATCACCTTTCCACCCCATCCCGCACCGGCCCTTTCCGGCGGTCCGGCAGAGCGTGAGCCAGACACCCCACGGGCGTGCGCCCGCGTATCCCACGGGGCCGGCCCGTCCCTAAGGTGATGAAAAAAGACCGGAACGAGACAGAAGAGGCTGCCGGAATAATCCCCGGCGGCTGGGGTTCGTTTTCCGGCAAATCATGCTTTCCGGCAAACAGTGCTTTCCGGCAAACAATGCGAAAAGCGCCCAAAGAAAAGGCTGAGAGGTAATATGACTGGACTGACGCGCACTCGGAACAAGAAGCTCCTCGATTGGGTCGAGGAGATCGCGGCGAAGTGCAAACCGGAACGGGTTCACTGGTGCGACGGTTCGCAGGAGGAATATGACCGCCTGTGCGCCGAAATGGTGGCTTCCGGCACCTTCATCAAGCTGAACGAGGCCAAGCGCCCCAACTCGTACCTCTGCCGCTCCGATGCGGGCGACGTGGCGCGCGTCGAGGACCAGACCTTCATCTGCTCCGAACGCAAGGAAGACGCCGGGCCGACCAACAACTGGATGGCCCCGGCCGAGATGAAGGCCAAGCTGGACACCCTGTTCGAGGGTTGCATGAAGGGCCGCACCATGTATGTGGTGCCGTTCAGCATGGGGCCGCTGGGGTCGCCCATTTCCCACATCGGCGTGCAGCTGTCCGACAGCCCCTATGTGGCCGTCAACATGCGCATCATGACCCGCATGGGTCAGGCGGTGCTGGACGAGCTGGGCGATTCCGATTTCGTGCCGTGCCTGCATTCGGTGGGCGCCCCGCTGGCCGACGGCCAGGCGGACGTGGCGTGGCCCTGCAACGCCGACAACAAGTACATCGTCCACTTCCCCGAAGAGCATGCGATCGTCTCCTACGGGTCGGGCTACGGCGGCAACGCGCTGTTGGGCAAGAAGTGCTTTGCGCTGCGCATCGCGTCGGCCATGGGCCGCGAACAGGGCTGGCTGGCCGAGCACATGCTGATCCTGGGCGTGGAAAGCCCCGAGGGCGAAAAGACCTATGTCTCCGCCGCCTTCCCCTCGGCCTGCGGCAAGACCAACTTCGCCATGCTGGTCCCGCCGGCGGAATTCGAAGGCTGGAAGGTCCGGACCATCGGCGACGATATCGCGTGGCTGAAGCCCCAGCCCGACGGCACGCTGCGCGCCATCAACCCGGAAGCGGGCTTCTTCGGCGTCGCCCCCGGCACGAACCTGAAGTCCAACCCCAACGCCATGCGGACGCTGGACGCCAACGTCATCTTCACCAACGTGGCGCTGACCGACGACGGTGACGTGTGGTGGGAAGGCATGACCGACGAGGAGCCGGCGCACCTCATCGACTGGCAGGGCAAGGACTGGACGCCGGGCTGCGGCCGCAAGGCGGCGCACCCCAACTCCCGCTTCACCGCCCCCGCCAGCCAGTGCCCGTCCATCGATCCGGCGTGGGAGGATCCCGCCGGCGTGCCGATCTCGGCCATGATCTTCGGCGGCCGCCTGTCCAAGACCTTCCCGCTGGTGTTCGAAGCCCGCGACTGGCGCCAGGGCGTCTATTGGGCCGCGACCATGGGGTCGGAAGCCACCGCCGCCGCGGTGGGTCAGGCCGCCATCCGCCGCGATCCGTTCGCCATGCTGCCGTTCTGCGGCTACAACATGGGCGATTACTGGAACCATTGGCTGGCCATGGAAGGCAAGGTGGACAAGCTGCCGCGCATCTACCGCGTCAACTGGTTCCGCAAGGACGCCAACGGCAAGTTCGCGTGGCCGGGCTTCGGCGACAACATGCGCGTGCTGAAGTGGATCGTGGACCGCGTGCGCAACCGGGCGCCGGCACCGCTGGAAGGTCCGTTCGGCTACATGCCGCACTATGAGGACATTAATTGGAAGGGGCTGAACTTCTCGGCCCAGCAGTACCACCAGATCATGGACATCTCCCGCAGCGAGGCGCTGGCGGAAGTGGCCGATCAGGGCGACTATTTCACCCGCTTCGGCAAGCACCTGCCCGCGGAAATCGAGCAGGAGCGTGAAAAGATGGCCCAGGCCGTGGAAGCCATCCCCGAGGTGTGGAAGGCGGCGTAATCCGCACCCCGCCGGTTTGCTGGAAAGGGCCGTCCCCACCCGTGGGGGCGGCCTTTTTCTTTGTGTTCTTTGTTTTTTCGCACCTCCCCCGATTGGCCGGCAGACACGGGTGTGATAGACCTGCGTGTATTCGAATATGACAGCACAGCCCACAGAGCCGGATGCACCATCGGGCTGGGCCGGGCGGGGGGAGACGGGGGATGAAGGCTGCCTGGAAAGCGGTGCTGCTGCTGCTTGCCGCGGTAACCGGGCCGATGGCGCCGGCGGATGCCCAGCCGCTTTACAAGGAAGCCCCCTCTTTGTCCGAACAGGTCGCCCGTGGCGCGTTGCCGCCGGTCACCCAGCGTCTGCCGCGGACCCCACTGCTGCTGCGCCCGCTGGAAGAGATCGGCACCTACGGCGGGACGTGGGGCATGGGCATGATCGGCAACGGCGACGGGCTGATGCTCTACCGCACCGTCGATTACGAACAGTTGGTGCGGTGGGATCCGCAGTGGCGCCGGGTGGTGCCCAATCTGGCCCAGTCGTTCGAGGTCAGCGCCGACGCGCGGGAATTCACCTTTCACCTGCGCCCCGATCTGCGGTGGTCCGACGGTGAACCCTTCACCGCCGAAGACATCCTGTTCTGGTACGAAGATGTGCTGCTCAACCCCGACCTCACCCCGCGGCACACCCGCTGGATGATGACCGGCGGCCAATTGGGACGGGTCAGCAGCGAGGGGCCATATGTGGTGAAGTTCACCTTCGCCGCCCCCAACAGCCTGTTCCTGCAGCGTCTGGCGTCGGCCGCCGACACCAAGGGGCCGACCGATTTCCCCAAGCACGTCCTGGCCCGCTACCACCCGCGCTACAACCCCATGGGCATCCGCGAGGAGATCGAGCGGGCGCAGGTGAAGGACGCCGCCGAACTGTTCCGGCTGAAATCCCACATCAACCACTACACCTCCGGCCCCGACGCGCTGCTGCGCCGGCCGGCGGGGGTGCCGCAGCCGGGGGCCGCGCCGCTGCCGGCCGACCCGGTGCCCAGCCTGTCCGCCTGGGTGCTGAACCGGCTGGAACCGGGGGACCCGCCCCGTTACATCTTCACCCGCAACCCCTATTACTGGAAGATCGACCCGGCGGGGCAGCAGCTTCCCTACATCGACGAGCTGGCGGTCTACCGCGTGGAATCCGCCGAGGAATTGAGGCGGCTGGTGGACTCCGGCCGGGTGGACATGCAGGCCCGCCACATCGCCACCACCCTGCCCGCCGACGCCATGACGGCGCTGCAGGGCAAGGGGTTCCGCAGCTTCGGCACCCTGTCGTCGGAAAGCAACACGCTGGTTCTGGGCTTCAACCTGACGCATGCCGATCCGGCCAAGCGGGCGCTGTTCAACACCAAGGACTTCCGCATCGCCCTGTCGGAAGCCATCGACCGCAAGGCGCTGGTGGCCGAGCTGTTCGGCCAGGGCGAGCCGTATCAGGCGGCACCGCGGCCCGAATCCCGCTATTTCCACGAACGGCTGGCGCGGCAGTACACCGCCTATGACCCGGCGGCGGCCAACGCCCGCCTTGACGCCGCGGGGCTGAACAAGCGGGGGCCGGACGGCATCCGCCTGCGCGCCGACGGGCAGCCCGTGCGTTTCGACATTCTGGTGCGGCGCGACCGCGGCCATTACGTGCGCGCCGTCATCCGTATCGCCGAATACTGGCGGGCCGTCGGCGTGGACGCGCAGGTCAGGGCGCTGGACCGCGGCGACATCAACGCCGCCCGCGACCGGGTGGATTTCGACATGACCACCGCCGCCCCCGACGGCGGCATCGACCCGGTGAACGAGCCGTTCCTGTTCATGGCGCTGACCGACGATTCCATCTTCGGCCTGGGCTGGGTCCATTGGATCGAGGAGCGCGGCGACGCCGTGGCCGAACGCCCGCCCCAGAGCGTGCTGGACCAGTTGCACCTGTACGACCGCATCCGGGAAACCAGCGATTCCGACACCCAGGCCCGGCTGATGCGCGAGATCCTGGACATCGCCGCCGACCAGTTCTTCACCATCGGCGTGTCGCTGCCGCCGCCCGGTTTCGGCATCTTGCGGTCGGACATGCGCAACATCCCGCCGTTCATGGTGGACGCCTGGAGCTACCCCACCCCCGGCCCGACCAATCCGCCGCAGTATTTCTTCGTGACAGCACGATAGCGTTTGCAAAACATTAATGCGTTGTGTCCCCAATGGTGACACCCGCGCACCGGCCACCGGAACAGGCCACCGGAAGCCGGGCGGGACAGGTGTTGGGAGTTCGACCGTATGTTTGTGATCATCGGCATCGGTGTCGTGCTGGGGTGCGTGCTGGGCGGGTACCTGCTGAACGGCGGGCATCTGGGGGTGCTGTGGCAGCCGTACGAGTTCCTCATCATCCTGGGGGCGGCGGTGGGTGCCTATTTCATCGGCAACCCAAAAAGCGTAGTCACCCACACAGGTGCCGAACTCGGACACCTGTTCAAAGGGCCAAAATACAAGAAAGAGGATTTTCTTGAGCTTTTGACCATGATGTATCAGGTGTTCAAGATCGCCAAGACCAAGGGTCTGCTGGCGCTGGAACAACACATCGAAAAGCCGGAAGATTCCCCTCTGTTCCAGCAGTTTCCCAAGTTCTACAGCGACCATCACGCCATCGCGTTTTTGTGTACGTACCTGCGTCTGATGTCGCTGGGGGCCGACAACCCCCACGAACTGGTCGATCTGATGGAAGAAGACATTGAAACCATGCACCACGAGCACCAGCGGGTGTCCGACGCCATCCAGGGCATGGCCGACGGCGTGCCGGCACTGGGCATCGTGGCGGCGGTGCTGGGCGTGATTCACACCATGGGATCGATCACCGAGCCGCCGGAAGTGCTGGGCAAGCTGATCGGTGCGGCACTGGTGGGCACCTTCTCGGGCGTGCTGTTCGCCTATGGCTTCTTCGCCCCCATCGCGTCGGGCCTGAAACACATCTATCACGCCGAAGGGCGGTATTATCAGGCGATGAAGACCGGCCTGCTGGCCCACCTGTCGGGCTATGCGCCCGCCATTTCGGTGGAATACGCCCGCAACGTGCTGGAACCGGAATACCGACCAACCTTCGCCCAGGTGGAAGAGGCGACGGCCGCCCTGCCGCCCGCCTGACCGCCGGCCCGATCCCGCCATGACCGTCACCATCCAGTGGAACGAGGGCACGGTGGGCGAATGGGACAGCCTGTTCGCCCGCGTGCCGCAATCGACGCTGCCGCAGGCGTTCGGCTACGCCCAGGCCATGAGCAAAACCTATGGCTGGCTGCCGCGGCTGGGGGTGATCCAGGCGGACGGTGCCCCCATCGGCATGGTGCAGGTGCTGGAACGCCGGCACCTGAAGCTGTTCACCCTGCGCCGCATCCACCGCGGGCCGCTGTGGTTCGGCGACCCGCCGCCGGGGGCGGTGGCGGCGGCCCTGCGCCTGCTGCGCGCCGCCTGCCCCGACAACCCCATCGCCCGGCTGAGCTTCCTGCCCGAACTGCCCGACACGCCGGACAACGCCGCCCTGATGGCCGAGGCGGGATTCCGCCGCTTCGGTCCCGGCTACCGCACCGTCTGGATCGACCTGCGCCGGCCCGACGCGGAGTTGCGCGCCGCCATGGCCCGCGACTGGCGCCAGCGGCTGAAGGGGGCGGAAAAGGCCGGGCTGGTGATGGACCTGGACCCCGCCGCCAACAACCTGCCCTGGCTGGCCAAACAGGAACATGAACAGGCGCAGGTGAAGCATTACCGCGAAATGTCGGGCGCCTTGGCGGTGCGGCTGCGCAACGCGCTGCACACCAAGGACGGCGTTCTGATGGCCGCGGCCCTGGACGGCACGCAGGCGGTGGCCGCTGGCCTGTTCCTTGGCCACGGCAAGGCCGCCACCTATCAGTTGGGCTGGTCCAACGACACGGGCCGCAAGACCAGCGCCATGCGTCTGGTGCTGTGGAAAGCCATCGGGCACCTGCGCGACCGCGGGTTCCACTGGCTGGACCTGGGCGGCATCAACCCCGACACCGCCCCCGGCGTGACCGAGTTCAAGCTGGGCAGCGGCGGCACCATGTTCGAATCCGTCGGGCTGTATCATTGAAGGACGGCGGGCGGATCATGCCCGGCCATCACAGTGTTGCGCACTCCGGTCTATGGGGATGTGCCCCTTTTCCCGTATTATGGTTCTCATTATGGTTTTCCGGCGCTCTGCGCCGAGCCACAGGAGTCACCCCGCCATGGCCGCCGACAAGGAAGACGAGAACCTGACGCCCGAACAGGCCCAGCTTGCCATCGAAAAGGCGGCCCAGAAGACTCCGGCGGTGGCGCTGTTCCGCGACAAGATCGCCCGGATGCTGGCCGATGAACAGGGCCAGCAACTGATGGTCAACGCCATCCGCCGGATGCTGCACGAGTGATGCCAGCGGTCGGAAAGTCCCTCTCCCCGGTGGGGAGAGGGAAAAGAGGATGGTCGGATCACCCCGCCGTCAGCCCGCGCAACTGACGGTTCGCCACCGCCAGCATGGCGAGATCCGCCGCCGGCTGGGCGCGCAGTTCGGCCAGAAGCTGTTCCACCCGGTCCACCGCCGCACGGCGCTGTGCGGCCCAGGCTTCCACCGGGTTTTCCGCCGGCAGCCCGTCGGCGGCTTCCAGCACCCGCACCGTCAGGTTCATCTGGTGGGCGAACAGGTCGTCCACGATGGCGGCCACCGCCTGCTTCTGCCAATGGGTGTCCGTGCGCACCGTGAACGCCCGGTCGCGCAGCCATTCCAGCCCGAACCGGCGGCCCAGCAGGAAATAGACCGCCGCCACCGACGACACGCTGCGGCCGGTGCGCCCGGCCACCCGCACCAGATCGGGCGCTGCCGCCAGCACCGGCAGCGCCGCCACCCGGCGGGCCAGATCCTCCGGCACCCCCTGCCCCGTCAGCGCGGCGGCGCGCTGATCCAGCCGCGCGCCCTCCTCGGCGTCGAGCACGGTGTCCAGCCCGGCGATCAGTTCGCCGATGCCGGGGCGGAACGCCTCGGTCTGGGCGGCGATGTCCAGGGGCTGCGGGCAGGTGGTCAGGAACCACGCCACCGTCCGTTCCATCAGCCGCACGGTCTCCACCAGCATGGAGGTCTGCACCGCGGCGGGAACGCGGTTGTCCAGCCCCTCCACCGCCATCCACAGGGGCCGCAGGCCGAAGGCGTCGCGCACGATGGCATAGGCCCGCGTCACGTCCGACGGCCCCATGCCGGTCTTTTCCATCATCTCCTTGACGAACACCGGCCCCACCCGGTTGACCAGCGAGTTGGTGACGGCGGTGGCGATGATCTCCCGCCGCAGCCGGTGACGGCCGATGGCCTCGGCGAAGCGGTCATGGACCGGGGCGGGGAAATAATGGACCAGATCCGCCACCATGAAGGGATCGTCGGGCAGGTCGCCGGCCAGCAGGTCGTCGTACAGCGTGATCTTGCCATAGGCCAGCAGCACCGCCAGTTCGGGACGGGTCAGGCCCCGCCCCTCCGCCATCAGGGCGGCCAGTTCCTCGTCACCGGGCAGGAACTCGATGCGGCGGTTCAGCCGCCCGGCCTTTTCCAGCGCGCGGATGAAGCGGATCTGGGGATCGAGCTGTTCGGCGCCCAGCGCCTGGGCCACCGTCAGCGCCTGGGTCTGGCGGTAGTTGTCGGCCAGCACCAGGGCCGCCACCTCGTCGGTCATGGCCGCCAGCAACTGGTCGCGCTGCTTGACGGTCATGTCGCCGCGGCCCACCACGTCGTTCAGCAGGATCTTGATGTTCACCTCATGGTCGGAGGTGTCCACGCCCGCCGAATTGTCGATGGCGTCGGTGTTGAGCCGCACGCCCTGGCGGGCGGCCTCGATGCGGCCCCGCTGGGTCATGCCCAGATTGGCCCCCTCGCCCACCACCCGGGCGCGGATGCGCGCCCCGTCGATGCGCAGCGCGTCGTTGGCCTTGTCGCCCACATCGGCGTTGGTTTCGCCGGATGCCTTGACATAGGTGCCGATGCCGCCGAACCACAGCAGGTCCACCGGGGCCGTCAGCATGGCCTGCATCAGTTCCGCCGGGGTGACGCTGGCGCGGGTCAGGCCGAAGCACGCCTGGATTTCCGGCGTCAGCGTCAGCGCCTTGGCCGAACGGTCATAGATCCGCCCGCCCGGCGACAGCAGCCCGGCGTCGTAATCCGCCCACGACGAGCGCGGCAGGTCGAACAGCCGCCGGCGCTCTGCCCAGCTTGCCGCGGCGTCGGGGGCGGGGTCGCAGACGATGTGCCGGTGATCGAACGCCCCCACCAGCCGGATGTGCTTGGACAGCAGCATGCCGTTGCCGAACACGTCGCCCGACATGTCGCCGACGCCGACCACGGTGAAATCCTGGGTCTGGATGTCGGTGCCGATCTCGCGGAAATGGCGCTTGACCGATTCCCACGCGCCGCGGGCGGTGATGCCCATCTTCTTATGGTCGTACCCCGCCGACCCGCCGGAGGCGAAGGCATCGCCCAGCCAGAACCCATAGTCCAGCGACACCCCGTTGGCGATGTCGGAGAAGGTGGCCGTGCCCTTGTCCGCCGCCACCACCAGATAGGGATCATCGCCGTCCCGGCGCACCACCCGTTCCGGCGGCACCACACGCCCCTCGGCGTCCAGGTTGTCGGTGATGTCCAGCAGGCCGCGCATCAGGGTCTTGTAGCACTCGATCCCTTCGGCCTGCTGGGCGTCGCGCCCGGCCGACGGCGGCGGCGGCCGCTTGACCACGAACCCGCCCTTGGAGCCGACCGGCACGATGACGGTGTTCTTCACCATCTGCGCCTTCATCAGCCCCAGGATCTCGGTGCGGAAATCCTCCCGCCGGTCGGACCAGCGGATGCCGCCGCGGGCCACCGGACCGCCGCGCAGATGCACGCCCTCCATCCGCGGGGAATAGACGAACACCTCCACCCACGGCCGGGGCAGCGGCAGATCCTCCACCGCACCGCTGTCCAGCTTGAACGACACGTAGCCCTTGTTCTGATAGGCATTCGTGCGCAGCGCCGCCTGCACCAGATTGACCAGCCGGCGCAGGATGCGGTCCTCGTCCAGATTGGTCACCGCGTCCAGGGCCTGGGCGATGGCGGCCAGGATCGGCGCTTCGTCGGCGGGATGGTCGGGGTCGAAACGGGCGTGGAACAGCCGGACGATCAGCCGCGCCGTCTGGGGATGGGCGGCCAGGGTGGCTTCGATGGTGTCCTGGCCATAGGCAAAGCGGGCCTGTTTCAGATACTTCGCCAGGGCGCGCAGGATGGTGACCTCCGCCGCCGTCAGCCCGGCCCGCAGCACCAGCCGGTTGAACCCGTCGCTTTCCATCCGCCCGTCCCACACGGCGGCCAGCGTGTCCTGGAACTTCTCCTTGATCTGCACGCAGTCGATGGGGGCGCCGGTCTGGCTGCGGGCGGTGAAGTCATGGATCCACACCGCCGCCGGGGGGGCATCGCCGCGGGCCGCGGGCGTGACCTCATAGGGCTGCTCGGTGATGACGCGCAGGTCCATGCGCTCCAGCATGGGCAGCACGTCGGACAGCGGCACCGGGCGGCCCTCGTGATAGATCTTCAGGCTGATTTCCGCCGGCTCGGCTTCCAGCGGGCGGTAGAGGTTGATGCCCAGCCGCCCCGCCCCCAGCACGCCTTCGATGCGGGCGATGTCGTGGACGGCGGCATCGGCGGCAAAGGCCTCGCGGTAGCCGGCGGGAAAGGCGTCGGCGTAGCGGGCGAACAGCGCCGCCCCCCGCTCGTCGCCGAAGCCGTCGGCCAGCGCCGAGCGCAGATGGTCGGTCCAGTCCCGCGCCGCCTGGGCCAGCCGGGCTTCCACATCGGCCACCGTCACCGGCGGCACATGGCCGGGATCGGTGCGGATGATGAAGTGGATGCGCGCCAGCACGCTTTCGGCCAACTGGGTGTAGAAGGCGGAGCAGGTGCCGTTGAACGCCTGTTCCAGGATGCTCTGCATCCGCCGTCTCAAATCGGTATCGTAACGATCCCTGGGAACAAAGACCAGACACGACACGAAACGCTCAAACGGGTCGCGCCGCACGAACAGCGCCAGCCGCTGGCGGTCCTGCAGGTGCAGGATGCCCAGCGCGGTGTCGAACAGTTCCCGCTCGCCGATCTGGAACAGCTCGTCGCGGGGGTAGGTTTCCAGGATGTTCTGCAGCGCCTTGCCGTCGTGGCTGCCGGGGTCGAACTCCGCCTGCGCCAGCACCGCCGCCACCTTGCGCCGGACAAAGGGAATCTCCCGCGGCCGGCGGTTGTAGGCGGAGGAGGTGAACAGGCCGACGATCAGCCGTTCCCCCACCACCTGCCCGTCGGGGCCGAAACGCTTGACCAGCAGCGCGTCCATGGGGGCGGCGCGGTGGACGGTGGACTGGTGGTTGGCCTTGGTCACCATCAGCACCCGCGGCTGGCGCAGGAAATCGCGCACCTCCGGCGGCAGGGCGCTGTAATAGCGCAGGCCGTCGAACACCGTCACCGTGCTGTCGCGCAGGATGCCAAGCCCGCTGTCTTCCACCAGATGCAGGCCCGCCTGCTCATCTGTTCCGGTTTCGAAACGATAATCCCGATAGCCGAGATAGGTGAAATGATCCTCGTCCACCCAGCGCAGGAAGGCTTCCGCCTCCGCCCGCTCACCGGCGGGGATGGCGGCCAGTTCCCCCGCCGGGGCGGGGGGCGCCACTTCGGCCAGGATCTCGCGCACGCGCTCGCGCATGGCGGGCCAGTCGCCCACCGCCGCGCGCACGTCGCGCAGCACCGCTTCCACGCCCGCGGTCATGCGGGCCAGGGCGGCGGCGTCGCTGACGGCGCTGACCTGGATGTGCATCCAGGATTCCTTGCGGCAGGCGTCCTCCTGCCCGCATACCTGGGCCATGGTGTCGGGGGATGCGATATCGGCCAGCAGCGCCCCGTCGCGGACCACCCGCACCACCGGATGGATCACCAGCGACACCGTATGCCCCTGGCGGTTCAGTTCCGCCGTCACCGAATCCACCAGGAACGGCATGTCGTCGTTGACGATCTCCACCACCGTGCGGGGGGACTGCCAGCCGTGGGAATCCAGCCGCGGCGACAGCACGCGCACCTTGGCCTGGCCGGGGTCGCGTTCCTGCCCCCATTGCCAGATGGACAGGGCGGCACCGTAAAGCTGATCCGCCGGGGTCTGCACGATGTCGTCGGGGGGAACGTTGGCGTAGAACTGCCGCACGAAGCGTTCCGCCGCCTCCGCCCGCCCATGGGCCAGCCGCCCGTGCACCTGCCGGACGATGTTTTCGGTCAGCTCGTCTTTCATCTGTTCGGCCCTGAGAGCCATGATCTCTTCCTTCCCCGCCGTTGACACGCTCTCATGAAGCTGGAGCGGTGTTGGTCAAGAGATGTGGTTTCCGCCCCTCCCTGTCCATCGGCGGTATCGGTCCTATCCGTTCGGACGGTCGGGTCCCTCCCCCTG
Organism: uncultured Rhodospirillaceae bacterium; assembly: GCA_937927415.1. Lineage (GTDB taxonomy): Bacteria > Pseudomonadota > Alphaproteobacteria > Azospirillales > Azospirillaceae > Azospirillum. Next base: position 37,787 of record CALBDS010000029.1, on the reverse strand, counting down.
CTGGGTGGCTTTATATCCATTGCTCAGCTTGCCGCCGCTGGCGTGCGGCCCAAAACTCCTTCTTTTCTGGGATGTTCCCGCGATCGGGGGTGCGGCATGGATCAGGTCGGGTGGGTGCTTCTGGCCGCCGCAGCCCTTGTGTGCGGGGCCGCGGCGGGGTGGTTCGCCCACGCACGCCGGCACCGTGGCAAGGCCCCCGTCACCATCACCGTGGCGGGCGACGGGGCGGTTCAGGCCGTTCTCGACGCCGCGGTGGACGGCATGGTGATGATCGGCGTCGATGGGCACGTCCGCGCCTTCAGCCGTTCGGCCGAGCTGATCTTCGGCTATGCCGCCCATGAAGTGATCGGGCGCAACGTCAGCATGCTGATGCCCGAACCCCACCGCAGCCGCCACGATTCCTATCTGCGCCGCTACATCGAGACCGGGGAGGCCCGCATCATCGGCGTCGGCCGCGAGGTGGAGGGGCTGCGCAAGGACGGCACCACCTTTCCCATGGATCTGGCGGTGGGGGAATCGGTGGTGGACGGCGAACGGCTGTTCACCGGCATCGTGCGCAACATCGCCGCCCGCAAGGAAACCGAAGAGCGGCTGCGCTACAGCGAAACCAAGAACCGCGCCATCCTGGAAGCGGCGGTGGACGGCATCATCACCATCAACGAACGCGGCATCATCGAAAGCTTCAACCGCGCGGCCGAGCGCATCTTCGGCTACACCCCCGCCGAGGTGCTGGGCCGCAACGTCAGCATGCTGATGCCCCAGCCCGACCGCGGCCGGCACGACAGCTACCTGCGCAACTACATCACCACCGGCCACGCCCGCATCATCGGCATCGGGCGTGAGGTGACCGGCCGGCGCAAGGACGGCACCACCTTTCCCATGGAACTAGCGGTGGGCGAAGGCTATCTGGACGGGCGGCGCATCTTCGCCGGCACCGTGCGCGACATTTCCGAACGCAAGGCGGCGGAAAATGCCCTGCGCGAAGCCAAGGAGGACGCCGAACGCGCCAACCAGGGCAAGACCCGCTTCCTGGCCGCCGCCAGCCACGACCTGCGCCAGCCGGTGCAGTCGCTGGTGTTCTTCACCGCCGCCTTGGCCGCCCGCGTGCCGCCCGGCCCGGCGCAGGCCATGGTCCGCGACATGGAAATGGCAGTGGAGGCGCTGAAGATGCTGCTGGATTCGCTGCTGGACGTGTCCAAGCTGGACGCCGGGGTGGTATCGGCCAAGCCCATGCTGTTCCCGCTGGACACCCTGCTGGCGACCATGCGCGCCAATTACCAGCCGCTGGCCGACGCCAAGGGGATCGACCTGACCATCGTGCCGTCCACAGCACTGGTGCGCTCCGACCCCGCACTGCTGGGGCGGCTGGTGCAGAACCTGCTGGACAACGCGCTGCGCTACACCGAACGGGGCAAGATCCTGGTGGGCTGCCGCCACCGCGGCGACACCCTGACCATCGAGGTGTGGGACACCGGCATCGGCATCCCCGCCGCCCATCTGACCGAGATCTTCGAGGAGTTCACCCAGCTCGCCAACCCCGAGCGCGACCGCAACCAGGGGCTTGGCCTGGGACTGGCCATCGTGCGGCGGCTGGCCCGCCTGCTGGACCACGCGGTCACGGTCGATTCCATGCCCGGCCGGGGATCGGTGTTCCGGGTGGCGGTGCCGTACCAGCGCGCCGACGCCCACGCCCGCCGGGCCATCGCCCGGCCGCTGCACACCCCCATCGGGGCGGAGGCGCGCGGCACCATCGTGCTGATCGACGACGAGCCGGTGGTGCTGAGCAGTCTTCAGGCCCTGCTGATGGGTTGGGGGTTCGAGGTGATCGCCGCCACCTCGGCGGAAGAGGCGATGCAGCGGCTCCAGGCCTCGCCGCAGGCAGCGCCCTCCATCATCCTGGCCGACTACCGCCTGCGGGAAGGGCGCACGGGCACCGAGGCCATCCGCGACCTGTGCGACATGTACCATCGGGCCATCCCCAGCATCATCCTGACCGGCGACACCGCCCCCGAACGCATCCGCGAGGCGCAGGCCAGCGGCATCAGCGTGCTGCACAAGCCCATCACCCCCCCGGTGCTGCTGAACGCCCTGTCGGAGACGATGGGAAGCGCCTGACCGGGCGCGGAAAGGTCCTGTCCCCTCTCCCGCCCCGGGAGAGGGTGAGGGTGAGGGCCGGATTTCGCGCGATAAGCCCGAAATCCGTTGCGAAGCAACGCCAAATCTCATGTTTCGAGAGCCTGACGGCTCGATTTTCGGGCTTAACGCGCGAAAATCGGCCCTCACCCTGCCCTCTCCCCGGCGGGGAGAGGAGGGCTGTCCCGGTTCGTGAACCTGAGGTCGTTTGACCCTGCGGCGGGAAGACCATCGACACCCGCCGCGGTCCGCGCTACATCCCGTGTATGACCGATGCCACCCTCCAGGCGCGGGCGGCCGCACTCGACATCGTGCGGGACGTGCTGCGCAAAGCCATCCCCTTCGACGATTCCTTCGACGCCCATCCGGGCCTCGCCGGACTGGAACCGCGCGACCGCGGCTTCGTGCGCATGCTGTGCGCCACCCTGCTGCGCCGGCTGGGGCAGGTGGATGCGGTGATCCTGGCCGCTCTGACCAACCCCGGCCAGCCCAAGGCGCTGGTCCACGACCTGCTGCGGCTGGGGGCGGTGCAGTTGCTGTTCCTGGGCACCCCGGCCCACGCGGCGGTGGACACCACCGTGGCGCTGGCCGAACAGGTGGGGGCCGGTCCCTACAAGGGTCTCATCAACGCCGTCCTGCGCCGTCTGGCACGGGAAGGGGCCGCACAGGTGGAACGGCAGGACGCCGGGCGGCTCAACACGCCGGACTGGCTGTGGCTGTCGTGGCGGCAGGCCTATGGCACCGCCCGCACCCGCGCCACCGTCACCGCCCATCTGGGCGAAGCGCCGCTGGACATCACCACCAAGGGCGACCCCGCGCCGTGGGCCGGGCCGCTGGACGCCACGCTCCTGCCCACCGGCACGCTCCGCCGCTGGACCGGCGGGGCGGTGACCGAGCTTCCCGGCTTTGCCGATGGGGAATGGTGGGTGCAGGATCTGGCCGCCTCCCTGCCGGTCAAGCTGATGGGGGATCTGGCGGGCAAGCGGGTGTTCGACCTGTGCGCCGCCCCCGGCGGCAAGACCGCCCAGCTTGCCGCCCGCGGCGCCCATGTGACGGCGCTGGACCGTTCGGCCAAGCGGCTGGAGCGGGTGACGGCCAACCTCGCCCGCCTGTCCCTGACGGCCGAGGTGGTGACCGCCGACGCCGCGGCCTGGACCGCCGACACCCCCGCCGACGCCGTGCTGCTGGATGCCCCCTGCACCGCCACCGGCGCCATCCGCCGCCACCCCGACGTGGCGCGGCTGAAATCGCCGGACGACGTGGCCAAGCTGTCGCGGGCGCAGGCCCGGCTGCTGGCCCATGCGGTGGATCTGGTGCGCCCCGGCGGGATGCTGGTCTATTGCACCTGCTCCATCCAGCCGGAAGAGGGTGAACAGCGCATCGACCACCTGCTGTCCCAGGACAGCCGGGTGGAACGGGTGCCGGTCACCCCCGACGAGCTGGACGGCCTGTCGGAGATCATCAACAACCGGGGCGAGGTGCGGGCGCTGCCGGGGATGCTGGCCGATCTGGGCGGCATCGACGGGTTCTTCGTGGCGCGGCTGCGGCGGGTGGCCTGACGCGCCGCCGCCGGTGCCGGCCTCAGATCGCCATGCCGCCGGCCGTGTGGATCACCCGCGGCCGGGCGGTCTTGCAGCGGTCCGACACCGCCGCCTCATCCCGGATGTAGAGCGTGTTCCCGTCGTTGCGGTTGTATCCGTCCAGCCGCCGGACCGTTCGTGTTTCGGGATCATAGGCGATGGGGACGAAGCCGAAGGCGCCGATTTTCCGGTGAACCTCCTCATTGCTGTGGCCGAACGCTTCCGTGCTGCCGTTCAACTCGACAATCATCGCCAGAACATTGCCTGAAGACAGAATCCGTGAGGCCCCTTCAAGGACGTGGTGCTCAAAGCCCTCCACATCGATTTTGATGAAATAGCTGGTATTGGTATCAAGCTCATCGTCCAGCGTGGTCACATCAATTTCGATCTTGTCAGCGTCATTTCCTGACACACTGACTTTGTTCATGGTGTCGTTGTTTTTTGTGAAAAAGAGGGTGGTTTTCCGGTCGCCCACGCCGGCCGCGTGCACATCGACCAGGGATTCCACCCCGTTTATCCGAAGCTGATCCCCGAGCCGGCCGACCGCTTCGGGAAGCGGCTCGAAAGCGACGCTCCGTGCCCCGACCGCCTTGGACGCAAGGATGGTGTAGGCACCGGCGTTTGCCCCGACATCCACAAAGACATCGGTCGGGCGCAGAGTATGGAGCAGAAAAGCCATACTCTCATACTCCATCAACCCGACATAAATATTGCCGGTCAGCCCTGTTTCCCCCCGCCCCGTTATAAATCGGGACTCATCGACCCATGGGAAAATCACCTTATTCTTTAAAATTCTTTCGCCAATCTGCCAACGGACAAAGGACCCAATGACTTTCAGCTTGCGGTTCTTGCTCAGGGGGTGCGACGTGAGGAATGACAGTATCGCGGCAATCTTGACAATCGTTCTGAACATGGAATGCCTTGATCTGGAAAATTCTCCCGGTGGAGAACTGTTTCCGGCATCCTAGCAGAAACACACTCCAGACATTGCCCCGTTGAGCGGCCAGCCTGCCCCGGCCGCGGTCCCCCCATGGGGGGTGCCGACCCGCTCGCTACGGGTGCAGACCCTATAATCCTGTGCCCGGCCCCGGTCGCTCTTGCGGTGCGACGTAGGAGTTGATACGAACAATTGATGCCGTTGTCTCCCGCCCCTGTGCCCGCACCGCCCGCGCGCCATGGCGGCTCCCACCTTGGCGAGCGGAGGAGTTGCCATGTCCGGTTCGCGTGACAAACCCGGACGGTTCCGTCTGGGCATGGCCCGGCTTGCTTACGCCAACCCGCTCTATTCCATGATGATCGGCGGCAAGGCACCCACCACCCTGGCGGTCATCCCCTCCGACCCCTGGGCCGGCGATGCCGACGGCGGACAGGCCATCCTGGCCGGCAGCTTCCGTTTCGGCGGGCAGACCGTTTCCGCCGGCCCGACCGGGGAACCGGGGTGGAAGCCGCCGGGGGTCAACGCCGCCTGGATTGCCGGGATGCACGGCTTCGACTGGCTGCGCGAGTTGCGCGCGGTGGGCGGCGATGCCGCCCGGCGGCAGGCGCGCCGGCTGGTGATGTCGTGGATGTACGAACACGCCAGTTGGACCGATCACGCCTGGAACCCGCCGGTGCTGGGCACACGGGTGGCGAACTGGATCGCGCTGCATGATTTCTTCTGCGCCTCCGCCGACGACGAGTTCCGCGCCCACATCTTCGACAGCATGGCCCGCCAAGTCCGCCATCTGGCCCGCATGGTGCCGGGCAAGCTGGACGGTGCGGCCCTGCTGTTCGCGCTCAAGGGGCTGATCTATGGCGGCATCTGTCTGCCCGGCATGGAAAAGCTGGGGGCGGAGGGGCTGCGGCTGCTCGACCGCGAACTGGCCCGCCAGATCCTGCCCGACGGCGGGCATCTGGAACGCAACCCCTCGGTCCACCTGCGCATCCTGCGCGACCTGATCGACATCCGCACCCTGCTGCGCACTGCCCGGCTCGACCCGCCGGAGGGGCTGCAGCCGGCCATCGACCGCATGACCCCGGCGCTGCGCTTCTTCCGCCACGGCGACGGCGGGCTGGCGCTGTTCAACGGCAGCCACGAGGAAGACCCCGGCCTGATCGACGCCGTTCTGGCCCAGGCGGAGGCGCGCGGGCGGCCGCTGAAAAGCGCGCCCCATGTGGGCTATGAACGGCTGATGGCCGGGCGCACGCTGGTGCTGATGGACACCGGCACCCCGCCCGCCCCCGGCCTGGACGCCACCGCCCACGCCGGCACCCTGGCGCTGGAGGTGTCGGTGGGCAAGGAGCGGCTGATCGTCAACTGCGGCAGCCACGTGTCGGATACCGGGGCATGGCGGGCGGCACTGGCCGCCACCGCCGCCCATTCCACCGTCACCCTGGCCGAAACCAACTCCGCCGAGGTGCTGCCCGACGGCGGTCTGGGCCGCCGCCCCACCCATGTCAGTTGCGAACGCCAGGAGGCGGAAGGGGCGGTGCTGGTGGTGGCCAACCACAACGGCTATGCCCGCGCCTTCGGCTATCTCCACCGCCGCCGGGTCTATCTGGCGGAGAACGGGGAGGATGTGCGCGGCGAGGACACGCTGGAACCCGTTCTGGGTTCGACCCCGGAGCCGCAGAACTTCCTGTGCCGCTTCCACCTGCACCCCAAGGTGCAGGCCACCGTCGCCCAGAACGGGCTGTCGGCCCTGCTGACCCTGCCCAGCGGGGCGGTGTGGCGGCTGCAGGCGTCGGGGGGCGTGCTGGAGACGACGGAAAGCGTCTATCTCGGCACCGGCGACGAGCCGCAACGCACATGGCAGATCGCCATCACCGGCCACACCGATCACAAGGGTGCGACCGTCAAATGGGCCTTGCGCCGCGAACACAAGGGGGGGTAAACCCCCGCGCAAGACCTAAAACCCCGTTTTGCGCCCGGCCGGGGCACCCGGCGGGCGCCGCTTTCGCTGCAGCCTTGCCAGGGACAACGCCCCATGACCGCCGATACCGTCCATATCACCCGCGCGCTGATTTCCGTTTCCGATAAGACCGGCCTCGTGGCCCTGGGTCAGGCGCTGGCCGCCCGCGGGGTGGAAATCCTGTCCACCGGCGGTTCCGCCCAGCGGCTGGCCGAAGCCGGCGTCCCCGTCCGGGAAGTGTCCGACCACACCGGCTTCCCCGAAATCATGGACGGGCGGGTGAAGACGCTGCACCCCCGCATCCATGGCGGCATCCTGGCCCGCCGCGACGCGGCATCCCATGTGGAGGCCATGACCACCCACGACATTCCGCCCATCGATCTGGTGGTGGTGAACCTCTACCCGTTCGAAGCGACGGTGGCCAAGGGTGCTGACTTCGACGACTGCATCGAGAACATCGACATCGGCGGCCCCGGCATGATCCGCGCCGCCGCCAAGAACCATGACTTCGTGGCCGTGGTCACCGACCCGTCCGATTACGAGGAACTGCTGGGCGAACTGGACCGTCACGAGGGGGCGACCACCCTGTCCCTGCGCCGCACGCTGGCCCAGCGCGCCTATGCCCGCACCGCGGCTTACGACGCCGCCATCTCCACGTGGTTCGCCGGGCAGTTGGGCGAGACCTTCCCGCCGCGGGTGGCCTTTGCCGGCACCCTGGCCCAGACCCTGCGCTATGGCGAGAACCCGCACCAGCAGGCGGCGTTCTACACCACCGGCGACAACCGCCCCGGTGTGGCGACCGCCATCCAGCTTCAGGGCAAGGAACTGTCGTACAACAACCTGAACGACACCGACGCCGCCTTTGAACTGGTCGCCGAGTTCGAGGAACCCGCCGTCGCCATCATCAAGCACGCCAACCCCTGCGGTGTCGCCCAGGGCGCCAACATCCTCGACGCCTATCATCTGGCGCTGCGCTGCGACCCGGTGAGCGCGTTCGGCGGCATCATCGCCCTGAACCGCCCGCTGGACGGCGCCACGGCGGAAGAGATCGCCAAGCTGTTCGCCGAGGTCATCATCGCCCCGGATGCCGACGAACAGGCCCGTGCGGTGCTGGCGTCCAAGAAGAACCTGCGCGTTCTGCTGACCCGCGAGATGCCCGACCCGGCGGCCCCCGGCATGATGGTCAAGATGCTGTCGGGCGGTTTCCTGCTGCAGAACCGTGATTCGGGCCGGGTGGCGGCGGCCGACCTGAAGGTCGTGACCAAGCGCGCCCCCACCGAGCAGGAACTGAAGGATCTGATCTTCGCCTTCCGCATCGCCAAGCATGTGAAGTCGAACGCCATCGTCTATGCCAAGGACGGGGCCACCGCCGGCATCGGTGCCGGGCAGATGAGCCGGGTGGACAGCGCCCGCATCGCCGCCATCAAGGCCGCGGAAGCGTCGAAGGCCGCCGGCATCGCCCTGCCGCTGACGCAAGGCTCGGTGGTGGCGTCGGACGCCTTCTTCCCCTTCGCCGACGGTCTGCTGGCGGCGGCGGAAGCGGGGGTGACCGCGGTCATCCAGCCCGGCGGCTCGATCCGTGACAACGAGGTGATTGCCGCGGCCGACGAAAAGGGTCTGGCGATGGTCTTCACCGGCATGCGTCACTTCCGCCACTAAGCGGCCCTCCCGTGTCGCGGGCCGAACGTCTGCTCGACCTGTTGCAGGTGCTGCGCCGTCACCGCCGTCCGGTGCGCGGCGCTGCCCTGGCCCAGGAATTGGGCGTCAGCCTGCGCACGCTCTACCGCGACATCGCCACGCTCCAGGCGCAAGGGGCGCGGATCGAGGGAGAAGCCGGGGTGGGCTATGTCCTGCGTCCCGGCTTTCTGCTGCCGCCGCTGATGTTCACGGTGGAAGAGATCGAGGCGCTGGTTCTGGGGTCGCGGTGGGTGGCCGACCGCGCCGACGGCCCGCTGGGCGATGCCGCCCGTGCCGCCCTGACCAAGATCGCCGCCGTTCTGCCCGACGAGGTGCGCGCCGGCCTGGACGGCGCCGGGCTGTACGTTCCGCCGACGACGCCCGCGGTGACCGACCGCATCGACGTGTCGGCCATCCGCCGCGCCATCCGCCAGGAACACGCTCTGACCATCGCCTACAGCGACAAGGGCGGGGCGGCGACCGAGCGGACCATCTGGCCCATGGGGCTGGCCTTTTTCGATCAGGTGCGGGTGGTGATCGCGTGGTGCACGCTGCGCCAGAGCTTCCGCCATTTCCGCACCGACCGCATCGCCCATCTGACCGACACCGGCAGCCGCTATCCCCGCCGCCGCGCCACCCTGCTGAAGGAGTGGAAAGCAACGGAAGGGGCGGACCTGCCGCCGCTCGACGGGCTGGAACGCTGCTGACGGAAACTGTCACCGGAAACGGGTAGAACGGGTGTCACCAAACAACGGCAACCCACCGGAGACAGACCGATGACCACCGCTTCCAACATCTTCCTGTACGTCAAGGACCCGCTGGCCAGCGCCGAGTTTTATGGCACGATCCTGGGCCGCGGCCCGCTGGAGTCCTCCCCCGGTTTCGCCCTGTTCGAGCTGGTGCCGGGCATGATGCTGGGGCTGTGGGCACGCGACGGGGTGGAACCGATGCCCACCGTGGCCCCCGGCGCCGCCGAACTGGGCTTCCCCGTCGCCGACCGCGCCGCGGTGGACGCGCTCCACGCCGATTGGGCGGCCAAGGGCCTGCCCATCCTACAAACCCCGGTGCGGATGGATTTCGGCTACACCTTCGCCGCCGCCGACCCGGACGGCCACCGGCTGCGCGTGTACGTGCTGGAAATGTAATTATTCCTATCACCGGGTTGGACCGCTGCGATTCGCGGTGCTCCAGCCCGGCGGTAACCGGCAGGAGGGGCGGGGAAAACGGCTATCATTCCTTTTTTATGGAACTATCGTGATGGGAGATAATGATAAAATAAGGATTATTTCGGATAAGCAATATTATAGTTAGGTTTTTTATCCGATTTTCCGAGACGACCGTTGACACACCATGGAATTAAATCCTAATTGAGGGCGGCGAGCTTATTCGCATGTCCCACAGGAGCTTCCATGATCGATCCCATCACCCCCCGCATCGACCATACCGTCGGCACCGATCCCCAGAGCCTGTTCGAGGTGCCCTTTCCCTTCTTCTCAGCGGCGGATCTGACTGTCAGCGTCGGTGGAATCGTGCGCGCGCAGGGTGCCGGCTACTCGGTGAGCGGCCTTGGCAACCCCGATGGCGGGCGCATCCGTTTCGCCGTCCCCCTGAGCAACACCCTTGTCACCATCGCCCGCCGCATGCCGCTGGAACGGGCCGAGCCGGTTCTGGCCGACGACCCGGCCCTGGCCCAGACGCTGAACGGCGCGCTGGACCGCCAGACCGCCCTGATCCAGCAGGTCGCCAACGACGGCACCCGCGCCCTGCGCCAGCCCGACGCCGAGACGCCCCAGGACATGACCCTGCCGGCCAAGGCGGTGCGCGCCTCCGCCGTTCTGGGGTTTGATGCCGCCGGCAGCCCCGTGGCCCTGACCGCGGTCACGCCGGCACCTCACGCCCACGCCGTGGCCGACGTGACCGGCCTTCAGGCCTCCCTCGACGGAAAGGCTGCCGCTGTCCACACCCACAACGGCGCCGACATCACCGCCGGCACCGTCGCCATCGACCGCCTGCCCGTCGCCGCCAGCGGCGCCAGCAACACCACCGAACTGGTCCGCGCCGACGACGAGCGCCTGTCCAACCCGCGCGCTCCCCTGGCCCACGCCCACGCCGTGGCCGACGTGACCGGCCTTCAGAACGCGCTCGACGGAAAGGCCGCCACGGGCCACACCCACAACGGCGCCGACATCACCGACGGTACCGTCAGCATCGAGCGCCTCCCCGTCGCCGCCAGCGGCATCGTCAGTGCCACCGCATTGGTCCGTGCCGACGACGAGCGCCTGTCCAGCGCCCGCGCCCCCTTGGCCCATACCCATGTCATTGCGGATACTGCCGGCCTTCAGAACGCGCTCGACGGAAAGGCCGCCGCGGTCCACACTCACAACGGCGCCGACATCACGACCGGCACCGTCATCATCGAACGCCTTCCCGTCGCTACGAGCGGCGCCAGCAGCAGCACCGAACTGGTCCGCGCCGACGACGAGCGCCTGTCCAACCCGCGCGCTCCCCTGGCCCATGCCCACACCGTGGCCGATGTGACCGGCCTTCAGAACGCGCTCGATGGAAAGGCCGCCGCGGTCCACACCCACAACGGCGCCGATATCACCGCCGGTACCGTCAACATCGCGCGTCTGCCCGTCGCCGCCAGCGGCACCAGCAGCGCCACTGAACTGGTTCGCGCCGACGACGTACGCCTGTCCAACACCCGAGTTCCGGCCGCCCACACCCACACTGTGGCCGACGTGACCGGCTTTGCCGAAGCAGTGGATGACCGGGTCGCCGGCCTGCTGACCGCGGGGGCCAACATCACGCTGGCCTACGACGACACCGCCGGAACCCTGACCATCGCGTCCACCGGCACGGGAAGCGGATCGGGGAGCAGCGGTTCCAGCCGATCCTTCATCACCGCGGGCGCCGTCACCGCAGGCCGTGCCGTGACTTTGCGATCCGATGGCGCGGTCGAGGCCATCGCCCCCGGCGGCCTGTCCACGGGCGCGCCGACGGCGTTGGGCGGGGTTGCCGACGGGAACAGCGTTGCCCTTTCCAGCACCCAGTTTCTGTTCGTCTATATTGATCCCGCAAGCAACGGCTATGCCGTCATCTGTACGGTATCCGGCGATGCGGTGATCTTCGGCACCCCGGCCCAGTTCGCCAGCAACATCGGCTCGCCCGCCGTCTGCTATGACAGCGTAAACAACAAGATGGTCATCGCCTATGTGGCGCTTGGCAGCGGCTATGCCGTCCACGCCGTGGTGACCTCGGTTTCGGGCAGCACGATCAGCTTCGGCGCCCCGGTCACCGTCTTCGCCGGCGATGCCGGTTACAGCAACATCCGCACCGTCTATCACGCGGCAGCGGGATGCGTTGTGGTGATGTACCGCCAGAAATCGCCCGACAAGCAGAAGCTCGTCGCCGGCATCCTGTCGGGCAACAACATCAATTTCGGAACACCGATCGATGTTTCGCCCAGCGACCGCGTCTTCATGGTCTACGACCCTGACGCCCAGCGCACGGTGGTGGCTTCATGGAATTCCAACGGCTACCAGGGCGCCGTGGCGGTTTCGGCGTCGGGCACGACCCTGGCCGCCGGCAGCGAGGCTGTCTATGTGCTCGGAATGCATTGGGGCGGCCACGGCTCCGGCGCCGTCTATGTGCCCTCGGCCAAAAGCTTTATACTCGTCTACCGCTACACCGATCAGAACTACGGTTACGCCGTGGTCGGCAAGGTTTCCGGTTCGGCGATCACCTTTGGAACGCCGGTGCAGTTTGCATCCAACCTTTTCTCCGATCCGGCGGTGGCGTATGACGCATCAACCGGAAAGGTCATCGTTTTCTATTCCGACAGGGCATCCCGCTATGGCATCCTGATCTCGGGCACCGTGTCGGGCACCACCGTCACGTTCGAAGCGCCCGTGACCTATCGCACGGTGCCGTCGCAGCCGCTGTCCTTGTTGTCGCTCCAGCCGGGGAAGATCATCAACATGGTCTTGGAAAGCGGAACGGGGAAAGCCATCGTCGTCACCCGTGCCGGCACCCTGAGCGACTGGATCGGCATCGCCAGCCAGTCCGCCACCGCCGGGCAGAGCGTGCCCTGCGTTCTTCCCGGCGGCATTGCCGGCGGACTGTCGGGCCTGACGCCGGGCCAGGTTTATTACCTCGGCCCTGACGGCAGCCCGGCGGTCACGGGAGCCTTCCGTCTGGGCCGTGCTTTGTCGTCCAGCGACCTCCTGGTCGGCTGATCCGGCACAACCGCCGCTCCGGGCCGCACCGCGTGGCCCGGAGCCTCGCGGCCGCAGCCGGCCTTGCGACATTCGGTCTTGTGCCGGAAGCGGGGGCGCGCTCTCATGCATCGGCATCCCCGATCGGCCTTCCCGAAAGAGAGCACGCCCCATGCCCCTTCCCCGCCTTTCCCGTGCCGCCGCCGGCCTGACGGCGCTGACCCTGGTCCTGTCCGCCCCGGCGTGGGCGCAGGACGCGGACAAGGGAACCGCGAAGCCACCCGTCCCGGCGGCCGGCAAGGCGGCGTTCGACGCCCAGCGCACCGTCACCCACCACACCCTGCCGCAGGCCGCCGGGCCGCTGGCCTACACCGCCGTGGCCGAGTACCTGCCCCTGACCGAAGACGGCAAGGACGAGCCGGCGGCCCGCGTCTTCACCGTCACCTACACCGCCGACATCCCGGCGGGGACCACCGCCCCGCCGCGCCCCGTGGCCTTCGTGTTCAACGGCGGCCCCGGTGCGGCGGCGGCGTATCTGCATCTGGGGGCTTTGGGGCCGAAGATCGTGCGCTTCAACCCCGACGGCTCCATCGCCCGGCCGCCGGCCGCGGTGGTGGACAACCCGGATTCCTGGCTGGCCTTCACCGATCTGGTGTTCATCGACCCGGTGGGCACCGGCTATTCCCGCGGCCTGTCCGGCGGTGAGGAGGCGGAGAAACGCTTCTGGTCCCCCGACGGCGACGCCCGCGCCATGGCCGAGATCGTGCGGCTGTGGCTGGCCCGCACCGGGCGGTGGGATTCGCCCAAGCTGCTGGTGGGGGAAAGCTACGGCGGTTTCCGCATCGCCCGCATGGCCGCCGAACTGGTGGACCGCCAGGGGGTGTTCCTCAATGGTCTGGTGATGCTGTCCCCGGCGGTCGATTTCGCCACTGTCAGCGAAGGCCCGTCGGGGTTGCTGGCCGCCGCCTTCAAGCTGCCGTCCTACGCCGCCAGCGCCGCCTTCCACGGGCTGGCCCAGGGCACACCGGAAGAGGCCGCCCGGCAGGCCGAGCGTTTCGCCCTGACCGAGTATCTTGCCGGGCTGGCCACCCTGGACGTGGGGCGGCTGGACGCCTCCGCCCCGCTGTTCGCCGACGTGGCCCGGCGCATCGGCCTGCCGGCGGAGATGGTCGCCCGTCACCGGGGCCGGATGCCCGCCCGCAGCTTCATCCGCGAGATCGTGCGCGACAAGGGCCGGGTCGCCAGCCTCTACGACGGCACCTTCACCGGGCCGGACCCCGATCCGGGATCGCCGCGGGTGGGGGATGATCCGTTCCTGGCGGGAACGGTGCCGGTCTATGCCACCGCCTTTGCCGGTTATGTCCAGCGGGATCTGGGGTTCCGCACCGATACCCCTTTCACCTTGCTGAGCGAACGGGTGAACCGGAACTGGGAATGGCCGCGCATGAGCGTGCCCAGCGCCACCGATGCCCTGCAATCGGCGCTGGCGCTGACGCCGGGGCTGCGGGTGCTGATCGCCCACGGCCTGACCGACCTGATTACCCCCTATATGGGATCGGTGTGGATCGCGCGAAATCTGGAACTGCCGGCAGGCGAACGGGACCGGGTGGCGGTCCGCACCTACACCGGCGGGCATATGATGTACACGCTGGCCCCGTCGCGGGCGGCATTGGCCGCCGACGCGCGGGCACTGGTGGACGCCGCCCTCCGCTGATCCCATCCTCCGGCAACCGGAAACGAGAAAGGGCACGCCCGTCTGTGGCGTGCCCTGTTCCCGACGCACCTCCGGCAGCCGCCGGGTGAGGCGATGCCGGATTCCCGGCTGTTCGGCCGTCTGTTCCGGTTAGAACAGCTTCAGGATCGACTGCTGCGACTGGTTGGCGAGGCTGAGGGCGATGGTGCCCAGCTGCTGGCGGGTCTGCAGCATCAACAGGCTCGCACCTTCCTCGTTCTGGTCGGCCAGGGTCAGCTTGTTCGCCCCTTCGACCAGCACGTCGCTGAACTCCTTGGTGAAGCTTTCGCGGGTGGTGATGATGCTGAGGTTGGTGGACAGGTTCTGCGAGGCCGACCGCAGGTAGTCCTTCGCGTAATCCAGGCCCGCCACCGCCTTGTCGATGTCGGAACGGTCGGTCCAGTCGTTCTGGGCATAGTCGATGCGCAGGCCCTGGCCGCTGGACGACAGGTTCTGACTGGTGACGGTGATCGAGTTGGTGTTGCGCTCGTTCAACTGGACGGTCAGGTCGTTCTGGGTGTTGGCGTCGGTCACCTGCACCGTCACCAGATTGGCGGCCTGGCTGGCGTCGGCGGCCTGCTTGATGCTCTTCTGATCGACGTTGAAGCGCACCGTGCCGGTGTCGAACGCGAAGGAGTTTTCACCGTCCTGAAGCTTGCCTTCACCGCGGGCGGCCATGCCGTCGCGGGTGATGACGTTGCCGTTCAGGTTGGTGGCGCTGATCTGCAGGTCCACCCGCTTTTCAATGGTGGAGGTACCATTGCCGGAGTTGGAGGCCTGTTCCAGCAGATTGCGGTCAACGGTGAACGACACCACCGTGCCCGACGCGAAGCTTTCGGAGATGTGCTTGGTCGCCGCGTTCTCGGCCTTGGCGCTGACCGCCATGTCGCGGATGACCAGGGCGTCGGTCTTGCCGGTCAGCTGGATGACGCCGTTGGCATCGACGGACACGCTGGCCACGTCCATGCTGTTGGACACCAGACGGCCCGACCCGGCCAGGGCGGCGCTGATCGACTGCATCAGCTTGGTGGCGACGTTCTTGCGGCCGTCCTGGCCCAGCGCCACGTCTTCGGCCGTGGCCGAATATTTGAAGGTCTGGCCTTCCAGCGTGATCGAGAAGGTGTCGCCCTCTTCGATGGTGCCGCCGACCGAGATGTTGGTCACCTGGGCCACGCCGGTCTTGGCCGCCGTGGTGGTGGTGGCCAGTGCGGTCTGGCTGTTGTCGAAGTAGGAGATGGTGCGGGCTTCGTTGCCGTCCGACACGATGAAGGTGCGTTCGCGGCCGGTGGCGCCGCGCACCTCGATCGACACGTCGCTGAAATTGCCCTTCTGGGTGTCCATGGTCCCGGTGACGTTCAGGTTGGTCAGACCATGGGCCAGTTCGGCGGAGTTGATGTCGCCCGACGCGCCGGTGATGGCGCCGGTGCCCTTCACACGCACCGCATAGGTATCGGTGGCGATGACGTTGGTGACGCGGGAGTTGTCGAGGCCGATGATCGAGTTGGTGGTGCCGCGCGACGCGCTGGTGCTGTCCAGCCGCATGCCGTCGCCCGCCAGCAGGTTCTTGCCGGCGTAACCGCTGTCGGCGGCCTGCTTGTCGATCTGTTCCTTCAGGGTGTTGAACTGCTTGGCCAGCGACTTGCGCGTGGCGATGGAAGAGGCGTCATTGCCCAGAGCGGCGTAGGCGGCGGTCGTCAGACCGCGGGCCTGTTCCATATAGCTCTCGATGGCGGTGATGCCCTTGTCAGCGGCCTTGATGGTGCTGATGCTCTGGCCCATCGCGTCCTTCAGCGAGGTCAGATCACCGGCGCGCTGGTTCAGGTTCTTGGCGGCGAAGAACGCCGTCGGACCGTCGAGCGCCGAGTTGATCTTGTTGCCGGTGGACAGGATGTTCTGCTTCTCACCGATCATCTTCTCCGTTTTCTGCAACTGGAGAAGGTTGGTGCGCATGGAAGCGGTGAGGGTGACATCGTTGATAGCCATAGCTCCAGTCTCCTTCTGAGGCCGGCCTCGCGGCTGGCTGGAGCCGGTCGAGGCAACGTCGGTTGATGCGTCGCCCCCTTCCTTACAAAGACCGTGCCAAGTGTTGGCATCGTCAAAAAATCAATATATTTCAATAATATAGATGATATGCCCCACCATTGTCCCGCGTGCCGGCCCATTTCCTGCTGCGGGGGTGTGGAAAACTTTGCCGGGCGGCAGCCGGTGGGGGATAAAATTTCCCATGCCGGGAAAAAATGATTCCTACCAGTGGCTTAGGAATCACCGGCCCCTCTGGAGCCGATCCGCCGGACCGGCTATCGTGATGCCCCACAGGCCCGTATAAGGGCCATGACCCGCAAAGGAAGGAACCGAGATGCCAGGACGTATCGATGCCCGTCTGGCGGAACTGGGGCTGGAGTTGCCCCAAGCCGCCGCCCCGGTGGCCGCCTATGTTCCGGCGGTGCAGAGCGGCAGCACCCTGTATGTTTCCGGCCAGTTGCCGGTGTGGAACGGTGAGCGCCGTTTCGTTGGCAAGGTGGGGCAGGACTTTTCCACCGCCGAGGGGAAGGAGGCCGCCCGGCTCTGCGCCCTCAATCTCCTGGCACAGGCCAAGGCGGCCCTGGGCGGCGATCTCGACCGCATCACCCGCGTGGTGAAGCTGGGCGGCTTCGTCAACGCCGGGCCGGACTTCCACGACCATCCGGCGGTGATCAACGGTGCCTCTGAACTGATGCAGGCGGTGTTCGGCGATGCCGGCAAGCACGCCCGCTTTGCCGTCGGCGCCCCCTCCCTGCCCTTCAACGTGGCGGCGGAGGTGGAGGCGGTGTTCGAGGTGACCGGCTGACCACCGTTCTTCTGATTACCGGGCGTGGATGCGGCATTTTCCATGGAAATGCCGCATCATTATATCCATGATGCCGTTCATCGAAATCAGGCAAACGAAGCACCGCGGAAAAACAACTATCCAAGCTGCGGCCACCTTTCTCAGTACAACCAGAAGATTGTATCGTCGATGCTTTACAACATCCAAATCGCCCGGCTTGTATCCTTGTCGTTTGTCGCAATCGCTCATATTTTTTGGACCGGGAGAAATTACAATCAGGCCTCACATTACGGCATCATTATTGATAATTACTCTCATAATTTCGTTGACCTGTTTCTCGTCATATCGGGATTCATCATATACTATGTACAGTTTAGAAATGGAAAAACCCCTTTTCTCTTTATAAAAGACAGGCTCATCAGAATTATCCCAATATATTGGATTCTGACATTTGCGCTGGTAGCGATTGCATTGACATGGCCAACAATATTTAATTCACTTCATCTCGATCAGGATAAAATTATAAAATCATTCCTTTTTTGCTACTCAATCGCAAACCGTGAGCATCCCGTGATTTATCTTGGGTGGTCGCTGGAGCTTGAGTTTGTATTTTATGTTGTTTTCTTTGTTGCCATGATTTTGACAAAGAGCAAATCCCCACTCTACTCCACTTGCGCCATTATTCTTGGGCTTACACTTTTTGGTTTCGTGAAACCGATCATTCTTGAATTTGCTCTTGGTATGATATGCTGCAAAATATATCTTGACGGATATATGAATAAATACAGGAACGTCTTTCTGGTGACGGGGGTTTTTTTGATTCTGATATCCCCATTGTTCGATATTCAATATTACGAATACCTGAAAAGAGTCTTCGCATGGGGAATCCCATCGTCCCTTATCATATTTTGGGCAGCCACGTGCCGGCAAACACGCGAGAACATTTTTACGGAAATTGCGAAATCTTCCTACAGCATCTATCTGGTGCAAGCCTTTACGATTCCTGCTTTCTATAAATTTTCATCGAAGTTTCTCCCTTCTGCTCAAGGAGATATTCTTGCTCTCGTCTGCTTTGTCTTCACAATAGGATCCGGTATCGCTTTCTATCATGCCGTCGAAGCGCCCGTAACCAGGGCGTTGAAGCGGCTCACCGCCGGTTTCCCCTCCGCCCGCCCCGTGACCGTCGGGGACGCGTAACCCCCGCGGATTGGGCCGTCATCGGGGGGGCGGCGATGGTCCTTGCCGCCGTCCGGGGGACGGCCTACCTCTGCTGATGCTGTGCAGCAAACAGGGGACGGCACCATGCCCGACGGTGGCGAGGCGCTCACGCTCAAGATTCTCGACGGCATCGGCGCGGTGGACGCCGGGGATTGGGACGCCTGCGCCGGACCGGACAATCCCTTCGTCCGCCACGCTTTCCTGAAGGCGCTGGAGGACAGCGGGTCGGCGGCTCCGCAAACCGGGTGGCAGCCGGTCCATCTGGGGGCGTTCGATGCCGCCGGGCGGCTGGCGGGGGCGGTGCCCATGTACGCCAAGAGCCATTCCTATGGCGAATACGTCTTCGATCACGCCTGGGCCAACGCGTACGAACGGGCGGGGGGCCGCTATTATCCCAAGCTGCAGGTGGCGGTGCCCTTCACCCCCGTCACCGGGCCGCGTCTGCTGTGCCGGCCCGGCGCCGGGCCGGATGTGGCCGCCACGCTGATCGGCGGCATCGAAGAGACCGCGCGGGCCTATGGCCTGTCGTCGGCCCACATCACCTTCCCCCTGGCGGACGAGGCGGAACGGCTGGGGGACGCCGGGTGGCTGCGCCGCACCGGCGTGCAATACCATTGGGACAACCAGGGCTATGGCAGCTTCGACGATTTTCTGGCGGCCCTGTCGTCGCGCAAGCGCAAGACCATCCGCAAGGAACGGCGGGAGGTGGCCGACAGCGGGGTCGAACTGCACACCCTGACCGGCACCGACCTGAAGCCGGAACATTGGGATGCCTTTTACCGCTTCTACATGGACACCACCGACCGCAAATGGGGCGGGGGGTATCTGAAGCGGTCGTTCTTCCACCAGTTGGGCGCCACCATGGCGGATTCGGTGGTGCTGGTGATGTGCCGCGACGGCCGGGAATGGGTGGCCGGGGCGCTGAACCTGATGGGCGGCGGGGTGCTGTACGGCCGCAACTGGGGTTCGGACGGGCGTTACCGCATGCTGCATTTCGAGGCGTGCTATTACCGCGCCCTCGACTTCGCCATCGCCCGCGGCCTGACAAGGGTGGAGGCCGGGGCGCAGGGCGAGCACAAGATCCAGCGCGGCTATCTGCCGGTGCAGACCCACAGCGCCCATTGGGTGCGTGATCCCGGCTTCGCCAAGGCGCTGTCCGCCCATCTGGCGCAGGAGCGCCGGATGATGGAGGCGGAAATCGCCGCCCTGGCCGAGCAATCCCCCTACCGGAACGGCGACGGCCCGAAGTGAAGACTGAGCCGGTTTCCCGCTGACCGGCATCCCCCGGTTGTGGCATGGTGGCCCCCTATCTCCCCCTTGCCGCAGGACCGATCCATGCCGCCCCTGCCCCCCGACCGCTTGGCCGCGCTCAACGACGGCACCGCCGCGGCCCGCACCCTGGCCGAATGCCTGGCCGTGGACCAGCCGGCGCTGGCCCGCGCGGTGGTCGGGCACGACGCCGTGGTCCGCGCGGCGGAAGAGGGCAAGGCCCTGGGGATCAGCCGGCAGATGGCCGCCATCGGCGCGGCCGTGGCCGCCGTCCTGCCCGCGGACGCGGTGGAGCGGCTGGCCGGGCATCCCTCCGACACTGTGCGCGGCTGGGCGGCCTTTGCCATCGGGCGGGGGGCGGATATCGGGGTGCCGCTGCCCGAACGGCTGGCGGCCCAGCGCCGCTTTGCCGCCGACGGCCATTTCGGCGTGCGGGAATGGGCGTGGCTGGCGGTGCGGCCCTTCATCGTTCAGGACATGGCCGGCGCCATCGCCGCGCTCATCCCCTGGACGGCGGACGCCGACCCGACCATCCGCCGCTTCGCGGTGGAGGCCACCCGTCCCCGCGGCGTGTGGTGCGAGCACAGCGCCGCCCTGAAGCGCGACCCCGACCCCGGCCTGCCGCTGCTGGAACCGCTGCGGGCCGACCCGGCGCGCTATGTGCAGGATTCCGTCGCCAACTGGCTGAACGACGCCGCCAAGACCGCCCCCGACTGGGTGCGTGGGGTGTGCGCCGGCTGGGCCGGGTCCCCCAACCCCGCCACCGCCCGCATCATCCAAAGGGCCACCCGCTCCCTGCCGAAAGAGTAGCGGGGCGTGCGCAATTTGCGCCATTCCGCATTCCGGCGGCATGGCGGTAAGCTCGGGGCTTGGTTTCATCAGGCCGGATGCCCCCCTCATGACCGATCTGTCCGACACCGCCACCGCCTTCGTCCCCCCTGCCCCACGGCGGTTGCTGTGGCTGGCGATGCGGCTGGCGTGGCATGGCCGGGCGCTGTGGCACCGCATCGTCCGCCCGCTGACCATGGGGGTGCGGGCCATCGTCCTGGACGGGCCGGAGGAGGCGCCGCGGGTGCTGCTGATCCGGCACAGCTACATCGGCGGCTGGCACCTGCCCGGCGGCGGGGTTGACCGGGGCGAAACCATCGAGGCGGCCATGCGCCGCGAGGTCCGCGAAGAGGTGGGGCTGTCCGTGGACGGCCCGGCGCCGCTGCTGGGCCTCTACGCCCGCTTCGCCGGCGGGGCCAGCGACCATGTGGGGGTGTTCGTGGTGAAGGGGTGGAGCGGCACCCCGACCGTGGACGGGGTGGAGATCGTGGAGGCCCGTTTCTTCCCCCTGGACGCCCTGCCCCCCGGCACCACCGCCGCCACCCGCCGGCGGATCGCCGAACTGACGGAAGGGGATCGGGCAACGATCGCAGGGACACAGCACTGGTAATGGAATGGGTGGGATGTTTTTTTTGCCACTGCGAAATGCGATGACCGTCTGGCCTGTTGACATATGTATAAAGGAACCGACAGTTAGCGGACCCTCTGTTCACCCGTGCCACCATGATCGTTGCCAAGATCCTGCGCTATCCCGTGAAGGGGCTGAGCGCGCAAGAAATGCCCGACACCACGCTGACCGCGGGGCTGGGCCTGCCGCTGGACCGCCATTACGCCTTGCTGATGGGCACCGTGACCGCCGAGGTCGGGCTGCCGGAAGACGGGGGATGGCGCCCCAAAACCGATTTCCTGGCGCTTGACCGCCACGAACGGCTGGCCGCCCTGGACACCAGCTTCGACGCCGACACCCACATGCTGGTGATCCGCCGCAACGGCCGGCCGGTGTCGCGCGGGCGTCTGGACCAGCCCATGGGCCGGACGCTGGTGGAACAGTTCTTCGGCGCCTATATGGCCGGTGCCGTTCCCGGCGTGCCGCGCATCCAGGAGGCGGGGGCCGACTTCGCCTTCACCGACACCCGCGACCCGCTGGTGTCGGTGCTGAATCTGGCCAGCGTCCACGATATCGAGCGGGTGGCGAAGCAGCCGGTGGCCCCCCACCGCTTCCGCGCCAACCTGTGGCTGGACGGCGTGCCCGCGTGGGAGGAACGGTCGTGGATCGGCCGGAGCCTGTGCATCGGCGACGCCCGGCTGGAGATCGTCGCCCCCATCGTCCGCTGTCCCGCAACCGAGGTGAACCCCCACACCGGCGTGCGCGACCTGAACGTGGTGCAGACGCTGAAACGCGGGTATGGTCATGCCCAGTGTGGCGTCTATGCCCGCGTGGTGGCCGGTGGGGCCATCGCCGCCGGGGCGGAGGCGTCGCTGGTCTGACCGAACGGCGGGGTTGCGCATGGATGGGGACGAGTCCGGCTGGCTGGCGGCCTTTCCGGCGCTGACGGCGCTGGAGCCGGCGGCGCTGGCCCTGCTGCGCGCCCAGGCCCAGCGCCTGCTTGTTCCACGTGGAACGGTGCTGTTCACCCCCGGCGCCCTGTGCCGTCATTTCATGCTGCTGCTGGACGGCTCGATCCGCGTGCAGATGGTGGCGGAAAACGGGCGGGAGATCCTGCTGTACCGGGTGGCGCGGGGGGAAACCTGCATCCTGACCACCGCCTGCCTGATGACCCGCACCGATTACGGCGCCGAGGGTATCGCCGAGTCGGATGTGGCGGCGGTGACCATCGCCTCCCAACCGTTCCATGATCTTCTGGCCTGTTCCGCCGTGTTCCGCGATTTCGTCTTCGCCTCGTTCGGGGCGCGGCTGACCGGGCTGATGGTGCTGGTGGAGGAGGTGGCGTTCGGCCGCATCGACCTGCGTCTGGCCCGGCTGCTGCTGGACCGGGCCGGGCCGGCGGGCGGGCTGGACATGACCCATCAGGCGCTGGCCGCCGAACTGGGCACGGCGCGCGAGGTGGTCAGCCGCCAGTTGAAGGAGTTCGAGCGCCGCGGGCTGGTGGCCCTGACCCGCGGCCACATCGCCGTGCGCGATGCCGATGCCCTGGCCGCGCTAACCGAATCCGTGCGGGCGGTGGGCTGATACCGACACGCCAATGAATTGGCGTGCCGTATCGCGTTCAAACGCCACGCTGGCTTTTCGCGCCCATGGGGGCGCGCCGCCGCAGTCGCGGCGGCCGGCACGCGATTGAAATCGCACGCCGGCATGACCCGCAATTCCGTTCAAGACCGCCCCCCGCCCGCCGCGGCAGACTTCCCCCGCCATCGACGACGGAGGAATCATGAACGGGTACGTCCACGGCTATTCGGTGCGGGAGGCGGAGCGGCTGGCCGATCAGGCGGCGATCCTGGAATTCCTGATCCACGACGGCCTGTCCTTTCCCCCCGGCACCCATATGCTGGAGCCGGGGTGCGGCACCGGGCGCCAGACGGCGGCCCTGCTGGCCCGCCACCCCGGCATCCACATCACCGCCCTGGACATCGACGCCGGGCAACTGGCGGCGGCGCGCACCGCCTGCCCCGGCGACCGGGTGACGTGGCGCAACGGGGATCTGCACACCACGCCCCTGCCCGCCGGCGGCTTCGACCATGGCTTCGTCTGTTTCCTGCTGGAGCATCTGGCCGACCCGGCGGCGGCGCTGGCGGTGCTGCGCCGCTGCATCCGGCCGGGGGGCGGCGTCACGGTGGTGGAGGGCGATCACGGATCCTGCCGCGTCTTTCCCGAAACCCCGGCGGCGCTGGCGGCGTGGAACGCGCTGGTGACGGCGCAGCGGCGGCTGGGTGGCGACCCGGACATCGGGCGGCGGCTCCATGGATTGCTGACCACCGCGGGGTTCACCGATGTGCGGGTGGAGCCGCGCACGGTGTTCGCCGACGCCGGATCCCCGGCGTTGCGCGCGGGATTCACCCGGCGCATCATCGTGCCCATGGTGGCCGGCGCCGTCGATGCGGACGAGCACGCCGGCGGGCTGGCCGATCTGGACGCGGTGGCGGAGGGGCCGACGGGGGTCATCACCTATACCTTCTACCGCGCCACCGCGCGGGCCGGAGAAACGGAGCGGGCATGAGCGGAGCAGCGGACGGGACCGGATCGCTGCGGCTGTGGCGGGCCGCCGGGCTGTTCGGCGGCATCGACGTTCTGCGCGCCGATTACCGCCACCGCCGCTTCGCCCCCCATTTCCACGAGGATTTCACTGTCGGCGTGGTGACGCGGGGGACCAACCGTTTCCGCTATGGCCGCACCCGTCTGGCGGCCCCGGCGGGCACCGTCTGTCTGGCCGCACCGGGCGAAATCCACACCGGCGAGGCGGACGAAGACGGGTGGACCTATTGGACCATGCAGATTCCGGCACCCGTCCTGGCGGATCTGGCCGCCGGGCTGGGCGGGCCGTCCGGCACCCCGCCCGATTTCCCCAGCGGCGTGGTGGAAGACCCCGCCGTCACCGCCCGCCTGACCGCCTTCTTCACCACCTTTGCCGCCGAGGGGGACGGGCTGCGGGCCGAGGTGCTGGGGACGGAGGCTCTGGGCGCCCTCATCGCCCGCCACGCCGTCCGCATCCCGCCGCCCGCGGCGCACCGCGGCGATGCCGGTCTGGCCCGCCGGGTGCGGGCGGTTCTGGCCGACCGGGCGCCCGAGCCGGTGACCCTGGCCGATTTGGAAACCGCCACCGGGGCCGGGCGTTTCCGCCTGTTGCGGGCGTTCCGTGCGGCCTATGGCCTGCCGCCCCACGCCTTTCAGGTGCAGATGCGGCTGGCGCGGGCGCGGGATCTGCTGCATGCCGGGGTGCCGTTGGCCGAGGCCGCCGCCGCCGCGGGTTTTGCCGATCAGGCCCACATGACCCGGCTGTTCCAACGCTGCTACGGCCTGCCCCCCGGCCGCCTGTCCCGCGCCGTTGCCCAGCGGCATCAAGGCCGTTGAGGAAACCGATGGAAGTGGGCACAGTCCAAACCACGCCTTTTCCGTGCACTCCGACCCGATCGAAACATCCATGACCGACCACGCCCTGGACCTGCCCGCGCCGCTGTGGCGGCGGGCGTTCGTGCTCAGCCTGCCCATTCTGGTGGGCTATGTGCCCATCGGCATGGGCTTTGGTGTGCTGTGGGTGCAGCGGGGGCTGGACCCGCTGGGAGCACCGCTGCTGGGGCTGGTGGTCTATGCCGGCGCGTCGCAGTTCATGGCCGCGGCCATGCTGGCGGCGGGACAGGGGCCGCTGGAAATAGCCCTCGCCACCCTCACCATGAACGCCCGGCACGCGCTGTACGGTCTGGCCTTTCTCGACCGTTTCCGCGGCTGGACCGCGGCCAAGAGCTATTTCGCCTTCGCCCTGACCGACGAGACATACGCCGTGCTGGCCGCCGCCGGACCGGGGCGGGAGGATGTGCGCCACCCCGGCATCCTGTGGCGGGTGGCCATGCTCAATCAGGGCTATTGGGTCATCGGCTGTGCCCTGGGGGCGCTGGCCGGATCCTATGTGCCGGCGGGGATCAAGGGGCTGGATTTCGCGCTCACCGCCCTGTTCGTGGTGCTGCTGCTGGAACAGGTGCGCACCGCCACCACCCGCCGCGCCGCCCTGGTGGGCGGGCTGGTGGCCGCGGTGGGGGCGGCGCTGTTCGGCACCGCCAACACCCTGTTGCCGATCATGGCCGCCGCCCTGGTGGCGGTGGCCCTGCTGAACCGGAAGGCGGGCTGACATGACCATCGACTCCACCATCCTACTGACCGCCCTGCTGATGATGCTGGCGACCGCCCCGGCCCGGTTCCTGCCCTTTCTCATCGGCCACCGGCTGAACAACCCGTCGCTGCGGCGGATCTTCGCCGACCTGTTTCCCCCGGCCGTGCTGGCGGTGCTGATCGTCTATCTGGGCTGGAGTGCCGGGCAGGCGCCCGTGACGGATCAGGTGGCGCAGGCCGCCGGGGTGCTGGTCACCGTGGCCGCCCATCTGGCGTTCCGCAACCTGCTGGTGTCGGTGGGTGGGGGGACGGCGGTGTGTATGATGATTCAGAATTTTCTATGAGATGTCCCGTCAGGGGCTTTGCCCCCGACACCCCCACCAAGGGCCGGACGGCCCTTGGAACCCATCGATGGGGTGCAGGGGCACCCGCCCCTGCCGGGGAGCGTCGAGGGGCTGGCCCCTCGACAAAGGCTTACAGGGCCTCAACGTAGTCGCCGATGCGGCGCAGTTCCGCCGCCGCCTGGACGACCATCGCGCCGATGCCATCGACCGTCCCGCCCAGCGCCGCGCGTTCGATGGCATCACCCATCGCGGCCAGAGCGTGGGCGCCCACCGTGCGGGATGAGCCGGCCAGCTTGTGCCCCGCCTGCCGCACCTCGTCCCAGTCCTGAACCGCCAGGGCCGCTTCCAGCCGGGCCTGGGTCGCGCGGTTGGACGACAGGAATTCCCCCAGCAGCGGCACCACGAAACTGTCGTCGCCGTCGAACAGGGCCGTCAGGGCGCCAAGGTCGAGGGGCGCAGCCTCGGCCCGCACGGGCACCGGCAGCGGAACCGGCGCGGGTTCCGGCACCGGGGCCGGGGCGCAGCCGCGCGGCGGCAGGTAACGGTCGAGGATGCGCCGCAGGTGGTTGATCTCCACCGGCTTGGACACGCTGTCGTCCATGCCGGCGGCAAGGCATTTCTGCGCTTCCCCTTCCATGGCGTTGGCGGTGATGGCGATGATGGGAGTGTGGGTGCCCAGCGCCGCTTCCTCCGCCCGGATGGCGGTGGTCAGGGCGAAACCGTCCATTTCCGGCATCTGGCAATCGGTCAGCAGCAGGGCGAACCGCCCGGTGCGCCACAGGGCCAGCGCCTCGCGCCCGTCGTTGCCCACCTCCGCCGCGTGGCCCAGCAGGGCAAGCTGGCGCAGGATCACCTGACGGTTGGTGGGGTGGTCCTCCGCCACCAGGATCAGACGGCCGGCGGCTTCGGCCTCCGCCACCGTCGGCACGCGGCCGGCGGCGGTGACGGCACTGGCCCGGGCGGCAGGGCGTTCGGGTTCCGGCGGACGGCGGCCCGTCGCCACCTGGACCGCGCGCACCAGTTGCGTGCGCCGCACCGGGCGCGGCACCACCGCGGCCCCGCCCACCTCCGGCGGCACCACCTGGGGCGTGACCAGCACCAGCCCGGCATCCAGCAGGGCGCGTTCGCAACGCAGCCCGTCCACATCGGCCTCTTCCGCCACCACCACCGCATCGGGGTGGGAACCGCCGGCCAGCAGGCGGGCGGCGTCCAGGGCATCGGGGGCTTCCAGCACCGTGGCCCCTTCGGCCGCGGCGTAGCGGGCGAGGAAACGGCGTTCGTCGGCTTCGGGATCGACCACCAGCAGCGTCAGCCCCCGCAGCCCGGCGTCACCCGCGCGCTCCTCGGCCTCGTCCGCGGGCAGGGCGTCGGCCGGGACCAGATCGGCGGTGAAGGTGAACCAGAAGCTGGACCCCTTCCCCGGCTCGCTTTCCACCCCGATCTCCCCGCCCAGCAACTCGGCGATGCGGCGGCAGATGGACAGCCCCAGCCCGGTGCCGCCGAACCGGCGGGTGGTGGAGGCCTCGGCCTGGGAGAACGGGCGGAACAGGCGGGCCTGCACATCGCGGGAAATGCCGATGCCGGTGTCGATCACCGAAATGCCCACCGTCACCTGCCCGCCGATCAGCGAGATCAGTTCCGCCCGGATCTTGACCGAGCCGGCATCGGTGAACTTCACCGCGTTGCCGGCGATGTTGAACAGCACCTGCCGCAGCCGCACCGGATCGCCCATCACCGCCGCCGGCAGGTCGGGATCGATGTAGGTGATGAGGGCCAGATCCTTCTTGCGCGCTTCCGGCGCCAGGGTGTCGGCCACCCCCTCGACCACCTGGGCCAGCGACACCGGCACCCGTTCCAGATCCAGCCGCCCCGCCTCGATCTTCGAGAAATCGAGGATGTCGTTGATGATGGTCAGCAGCGATCCGGCGGAATCCCGCACCACCGCCACCAGTTCGCGCTGCTCGGCGCTGAGGGGAGTGTATTCCAGCAGCTCCAGCATCCCCTGCACCCCGTTCATCGGCGTGCGGATCTCGTGGCTCATGGTGGCCAGGAACAGGGATTTCGCCTGGTTGGCGGCTTCGGCCTCGGCGCGGGCGGCTTCGGCGGCGCGGGTCGCCTCCACCAGCGCGCGGGTGCGGTCGGCCACCTGATCTTCCAGGCTGCGGTTCAGGGACGCCAGTTCCTCGTACAGATGCACGTTGTCGAAACCGACCGCCACCTTGGAACAGAACACCTCCAGCAACCGCCGCTCGTCCTCGGTCGGCGGGTGGGGGTGGGTCAGCAGGAACGCCACGTCGTGGCGGGTGGAGGAGGAGCGGAACACCAGGATGGTGTGGGTGCGTTCGCAGCGGTGGCGCACCGCCGCCATGGCTGCCGTCACCTGTTCCGCCAGGGCCGGATCCACCCCGGCCCCCACCGCCTGCCCGTCCAGCCCGGCAAAGGCGCCGCTGCCGCCCAGCGCCAGCACCGGCGCATCATAGCTCACCCCGTCCACCGCGTCGGCACCGGGCAGCGGGCGCAGGCACAGCAGCGCGCCGGTCAGGGCGGGAAAGACCTCTTCGATCCGTTCGGTGACCCCGGCGACGAAGGCCGCCACCGTGCGCTTGTCCAACAGGGCGGACGAGGCGTTGAGGATGCGTTCCAGCCCCTGGCGGTGCTGTTCGATGGCGGAAATGTCCTGATACCCGCGCAGCGCCGCCACCACCGAGGTGAACAGCTTCTGCGCCGTCAGCTCGGTCTTGGATTTGTAGTCGTTGATGTCGTAGTTGAGGATGACGTCCCGTTCGGGCGCCTGCCCCGGCTGGCCGGTGCGCAGGATGATGCGGACCCGACGGTTGCCCATCTCGTTGCGGATGTGGCGGACCAGACGCAGGCCGGCGTCGTCGGATTCCATCACCACGTCCAGCAGCACCACGGCGATGCCGGGATGGTCGGCCAGGATGGTGCGCGCCTCCGCCGCGGTGGCGGCGGACAGGAAATGGGCCGGGCGCCCTTCGAAGGAGAAGCCGCGCAGCACCATCTTGGTGGTGGCGTGGATGGCGGGATCGTCATCGACGATCAGGATCAGCCATGGGGCCACCGGGTCGGGCGGGGTATCTGGCGCCGACAGCGGGGCGGTGTCCGGCCCCGGCTCCTCATCGGCGAACAGAAACTCGTCGCTCACTCGACCCTCCGGGCCATCGTCGGCAAAACTGTCACGGAAACGCGGCACGATACCACAACCGCGCGTAGACTGAACAGACAACCACCGTGCCCCGGCATCGGCGGGCCGTTTAAACGCCGTTAAACACCGGCAGACCGGCGGGCCGGGCCGGTGCCCGTCCCAACGTCCTTTTGTCCGCGGCCCCGCTTGTGATAGGGGTGCAGCCATCCGCATGACCGACCATCACCGCCGGGTCCGACCTTCATGAACGCCGTCCTGACGCTCATCGCCAATCCCGCCGCCCCCTGCCTGACCGACGCCCTGGCCGAGGGGGCGCGGTCCGCCCTCAAGGCCCTGGGCGGGGATGTGGCGCCCCCTGTGTGGCTGGCGCCGGGGGTGGCCTGCGACCTTCCCTTCGACGGGCTGGCCCCGGAACAGGCCGAAGCCGCGGTGCGCCCCATCGTGGACGGCCAGCCGGTGGACACGGTGGCCCAGCTTTCCGCCGCCCGGCGCAAGCGGCTGCTGGTCGCCGACATGGAATCCACCATCATCGAACAGGAGATGCTGGACGAGCTGGGCGATTACGTCGGAAAAAAGGACCACATCGCCGCCATCACCGCCCGCGCCATGAACGGCGAGATCGATTTCAAGGGGGCCTTGCGCGAACGGGTGGCGCTGCTGAAGGGGCTGCCGGAAGCCACCCTGGACACGGTGTGGAGCCGCGCCACCCTGATGCCGGGGGCCAGGGCACTGGTCGCCACCATGCGCGCCAATGGTGCCTATTGCGTGCTGGTGTCGGGGGGCTTCACCTGCTTCACCGGGCGGGTGCGCGAGTGGGTCGGTTTCCACGAGGACCAGGGCAACGGGCTGGAGATCGCGGACAGCGCCCTGACCGGGCGGCCCACCGAACCCATCCTCGACCGCGACAGCAAGCTGGAAGCCCTGCTGCGCTACGCCGGTGCCCAGCGCGTGCCGATGCCGGAAACCATGACCGTGGGCGACGGCGCCAACGACCTGCCCATGCTGCTGGCCGCCGGGCTGGGGGTGGCGTACCACGCCAAGCCGGCGGTGGCGGCTCAGGCCCGCGCCCGCATCGACCACGGCGACCTCACCGCCCTTCTCTACATCCAGGGCTACCGCGCCGCCGACATCGTTGCGGAACACGCCCCGGCGTGACCGCCGCCTTTTCCCGGCGCCCGCGCCTGCCTACATAAGCCGGGCGTACCGGAAAAGAAGGATACCCAGACGCCATGATCCGCGCCCTTGTCCTGGCCTTCGGCCAATTGACCGATCCGGCGTCGCGCCGGGTGGTGTGGATCGCCGTTCTGGCGGCGGTGGCGTCGTTCGCCGCGCTGTTCGCCGGGGTGGAATGGGCGCTGACCACCGCCACCGTCACCAGCATCGGCTGGCTCGACACCGGGCTGGACGTGCTGGGCGGGCTGGCGGTGATTGGGGTGGCGTGGCTGCTGTTTCCGGCGGTGGTGGGCATGGTGGCCGGCTTCATGCTGGAATCGGTGGTGGAACGGGTGGAGGCCCGCCACTATCCCGGCCTGCCCGCCCCGACCGGCACCACGCTGACCGACGACATCCTGACCGCGCTGCGCTTTCTGCTGGTGCTGCTGGCGGTCAATCTGGCGGCACTGCCGGTCTATATCTTCGCCCCCGGCCTCAATCTGGCGGTGTTCTACACGGTCAACGGCTATCTGCTGGGACGGGAATATTTCGATCTGGTGGCCCAGCGCCGGCTGGGCCGGCAGGCGGCGGCGGTGCTGCGGCGCAGCCATCCGCTGAAGCCCTTCGCCGCCGGGGTGGTGATCGCGTTCCTGTCCACCATGCCGGGGATCAACCTGCTGGTGCCGGTGGTGGCGACCGCCTTCATGGTCCATGTGTTCCACGGCCTCAAGAGTCGCTCCACGGTCTGAAGGGCGCCCAAAGCCCCGAACCACCCCTCCCGATGTGATAAGGGGGCTTGCCGCCGCCGGGACCGGCGTGATACGCCGCGATTCCACGCTCTGCCAGACCCTGCCTTATCCTGGGGATTCATCATGCTGCCGTTCGGACGAAAAAAGCCGGCCGCCCCGGCATCGGCCAGTCCGCCGAAACCGGACTCGCCGCAAGCGGCGCCCATCCAGGCCCCTGTTCCGGCGCCCCGCACGCCGTCTTCGGACACCCCCCCGCCGTTCTCGGACCCCCCTTCGCCGTTTTCGGACAAAGGACACGATATGACGCCGACGCCGCCGAAACCGCCCATTCCCCCCGCCGTTCCCGGCACTCCGCTGAAAAGCGACAGCCCCCGCCGCATGGACATCCCCGGCGTGACGCCGCGTCCGCCGCAGGGTCTGGGCATTCCCGGCACCCCGTCGCCCCTGCCCGGTTCGGCTCCGTCGGCGGCCCCGGCGGCGGCGGCGGGCATTCCCGCCGCCGGTTCCCGCCCCGCCGACCCACGCCGCCTGATCGTCGGGCGCGACATCTCGCTGTCGGGTGAGATCGGCTCGTGCGATGCGCTGGTGGTCGAAGGCTCGGTGGAAGCCAAGCTGCCCGACGGGCGCATCATGGAAATCGCCGAAACCGGCCTGTTCAAAGGCTCGGTGGAAATCGACGAGGCCGACATCGCCGGCCGGTTCGAGGGCATCTTGACCGTGCGCGGGCGCCTGACCATCCGCGCCACCGGCCGGGTGCAGGGCACCATCCGTTACGGCGTGCTGGCGGTTGACGCCGGCGGCCAGATGAGCGGCGACGTGCAGGTCTACACCATCCCCACCAAGGCCGCGGCCCCGGCGGAAACCGCACCCGCGGCACCCGCCCCGGTTCCGGTCACCCCGGATACGGTGGACTGAGGTCCAGGCGTTTAAACGCGTTTAAAGATCAAAGGCCCCTCCCCCGGCAACCGGGCGAGGGGCCTTTCTTGTTTCAGACCGCGTGATCCGGCACCAGCCGCCACACCTCGCACACGCCCGAACGGCCGCGCAGGATATGGGGACCCAGGCTTTTCAGCGGCGCGGCGTCCACCCCCTGTTCGGCGGTGGTGCCGCTGGCCAGGACGATGGCTTCCGCATCGCCCTGCAGGCTGGACGCCAGTTCCTCCAGCCGGGCGGCGACGTTCACCGTGTCGCCGACGATGGTGTAGTTGATCCGGCTTTCCGACCCGATGTTGCCCACCACCGCCGGGCCGGAATGCAGCCCCATGCGCACGCGGATCGGCGCCTGCCCCTCGTCGGTGCGGCGGCGGTTGTCGTCGTGGATGGCGCGCACGATGGCATGGGCGGCACGCAGGGCGCGGGCGGCGTGGTCCTCCTGCTCGTCCGGAGCGCCCCAGAAGGCCATGATCGAGTCGCCGATGAACTTGTCCACCGTGCCCCCCTCCTCCTCGATGCAGGAGGCGAGCAGGGAAAAATGCTCGTTCAGCAGGGCGGCGGTTTCGGCCGCACTCATGTTTTCCGCCAGACGGGAGAAACCGCGGATGTCGGTGAACATCACCGTCACCTCCCGCTCTTCGGAGGGGAAGGTGATGGCGGCGGTGCCGCGGCGGCGCATGATGCGCAGCACCAGCGCCTTGGGCACATAGGTTTCGAACCAGCGCAGGCCCGCCACCATGGCGTTGAAGGCGATGGACGCCTGCGCCAGTTCCCGCAGGCGCGAGTCGGGCAGATCCTGCACTTGGCGGAAATCGAAGGCGCGCACCCGGTCGGCGGCTTCGGCCAGCCGGGCGATCTGGCGGCTGATGCGCCGGCCCACCCACAGCGCCGCCGCCACCGACACCAAAAGGATGCCCAGCCCCGCCGCCCCGGTGGTGTAGAGCCGCTTGATCTCGGTGCCCGCATCCTCCGCCCGCACCGCGATGCCCAGCGTCCATTCGTGGCGGCCATAGCCGGCCATGGTGCGCATCAGGAACAGCATGTTTTCGCCGGCCAGCCGCACCATGCGGGTTTCCGTGCGCTTCTTCAGGCTGTCCGCCGGCACGCCGCGGCTCCACAAGGCGGCCAGCGCCGGATCGTCCACCTGTTCGATGCGCGGCAGCGGCGGGCCGTCGTTCTTGCCGGAGAAATCGAACTTCAACGTCGGAAGCGACGGATGGGCCAGAACATGGTCGTGGTCATAGAGCACGAAGGCGTTGACCCCCTGCTCCACATACAGGTTGGACAGGAACCGCGACAGGTCGCCCAGCGACACCCCCACCGTCACCTGCCCGATGAACCGCCCCTGCGGGTCGCGCACCGGATGGTTCAGGGCCAGATAGGTGGTGCGCTGTTCCCGCGTCCAGGTCGGTTCGGCCCACACCGGCCCGCTGCGGTCGTCGGGGGACAGCAGCAGCGGCGGGGTGTGGGTGCCGTCGTTGAGGTCGATGACATGGGTGACCAGCGCCCCGTCCTGGCGGGCCACCCGCGTGCCCAGCATGTCGGTGCCGATGAAGGCCACCCCGGTCACGTCGGGGGCGGCGGCCAGCGCGCCGCGCAGGGTGTCGGTCAGGCGGTTGCGGTCGTGGGGGTCCACCTCCCCCCGTTCGATCAGGCCGGCGATGAAGCGGGCCATGTCGCCCGCCGGGTCGAGCTGGTGGCGGACCCGCACCTCCACCCCCGACAGGGCAAGGTCGGCGCGGTCGCTGAGCAGGGCAAAGGTGTTGCGGCTGGCGCTGACCAGCCCCAGCACCAGAACGCTGGCGACGGCGGCCAGGACAAGCGATCCGAAGCCGGTCACCAGCACCGCCGCGATGGGCAGGCGGACACGGCGCCGGGCAAGACGGCGGGACAGGGTCAGGGCGGCGGCTTGATCGGCCATGGGCCGCACCCTAATCATCCGGCCGCACCGCGGCTACCGTTTTTATCCCCCCTCAGGTAAGCTCTGGGATCAAAGCCCGCCCCGGTCCTTCCATCCGACGGACAGCCATGCTGCAAATCTACCTGCCCATCGCCGAAATGTCGGTCGATGCCCTGGCCGTTCTTGCCATGGGGGGGGCCGTGGGCTTCCTGTCCGGCATGTTCGGCGTGGGCGGCGGCTTTTTGATGACGCCGCTGCTGATCTTCATCGGCGTGCCGCCGGCGGTCGCCGTGGGCACCCAGGCCAACCAGCTCGTCGCCGCCAGCGTGTCGGGGGTGCTGGCCCACTGGCAGCGCGGCAACGTGGATGTGAAGCTGGGGCTGGTCATGCTGGCCGGCGGGGTGTTCGGCACCACGCTGGGGGTGTGGCTGTTCGGCATTCTCCAGAGGCTGGGGCACATCGACATCACGATTTCGCTGTCCTACGTCTTCTTTCTCGGCGTCATCGGCTTTCTGATGCTGATCGAAAGCGGGCGGGCCATGCTGCGCCGCCGCCGCACCACGGCCACCCGCGGCAAGCTGCATCATCACATCTGGCTGCACGGGCTGCCGCTGAAGATGCGGTTCCACCGTTCCAAGCTCTACATCTCCGCCCTGCTGCCGGCGGCCATCGGGGCGATCGGCGGCCTGCTGGTGGCGATCATGGGCATCGGCGGCGGGTTCATGCTGGTGCCGGCGATGATCTATCTGCTGAACATGCCCACGGGGCTGGTGGCCGGCACCTCGCTGTTCCAGATCATCTTCACCACCGCCGTCGCCACCCTGCTGCAGGCTGCCACCAACCAGACCGTGGATGTGGTGCTGGCCCTGCTGCTGCTGGTGGGCGGGGTGATCGGGGCGCAGTTCGGCACCAAGGCCAGCGGCTACCTGCGCGGGGAACAGGCGCGCATGCTGCTGGCGGTGCTGGTGGTGTCGGTGGCGGGCAAGCTGGCGTGGGACCTGTTCGCCCGGCCCGCCGACGTGTTCAGCATCCTGGTGGGGGTGCCGGGATGAGCCTGCGCCGCATCGTCATCGCCGCCGCCGCGGCCGTGGGGGCATTGGCCGGCATGGCCCTGCTGGCCGCCACCACCGCGCACGCGCAACGGCTGGTCGCCGACCTGACCAGCCATCTGATCGCCATCACCACCGGATTCACCGGAACGGACGTGGTGCTGTTCGGCACCGTGGACGGTCCCAGCAGCGATGTGGTGGTGGTGGTGACGGGGCCGCGCACCTCGGTCACCGTGCGGCGCAAGGACCGGGTGGCCGGGCTGTGGCTGAACCAGGAAAAGGCGGTGTTCGCCCAGGTGCCCACCTATTACGCGGTGGCGGCCACCGGCCCGCTGGAGCGCATCGCCAGCACCTTCACCGCCCAACGCCACCAGCTCGGCCCCGAGAACATCAGGCTGGACACCGGCCGCGCCCTGCCCGCGGCGGAGCTGACGGCGTTCCGTTCCGCCCTGGTGCGCAACCAGCAGCGCGCCGGGCTGTATTCCACGGCGACGGGACAGGTGGCGTTCCTTGGCGACCGGCTGTTCCGCACCAATCTCCATTTCCCTGCGAACGTCCACACGGGCCTTTACAATGTGGAGGTGTTCCAGATCCGCGACGGCGAAGTCGTCAGCGCCCAGACCACGCCGCTGGTGGTGGCCAAGGTGGGGTTCAGCGCCGAAGTTTATGAGTTCGGCCGGAACCAGCCGCTGGCCTACGGCATTGCCGCCACGGTGGGCGCGCTGCTGATCGGCTGGGCCACCGGGGTCGCGTTCCGCAAGATGTGATTGTCCAATAAGGTGCGACAATGAGCGATGCATCCTCTTCCCCCGACCCCTCCCCCGGCAAGCCGGCCCTGGAGCGCATCTTTCTGGTCGTGGTGGACGACAGCCCCGAATTGAAGATCGCCTTGCGCTATGCCTGCCTGCGGGCACGCAAATCCCATGGACGGGTGGCGCTGCTGTACGTCATCGAGCCGGCGGAGATGCAAAGCTGGCTGATGGTCGAGGATCTGATGCGCGAGGAACAGCGGGCCGAAGCCGAAAAGAAGATGCAGAGGCTGGCGCGCGAGGTGAACGCCCTGACCGGCACCCTGCCCATCCTGCACATCCGCGAGGGCAACCGCCGCGACGCCCTGCTGTCCCTGATCGACGAGGAGCCGGGCCTGTCCATCCTGGTCCTGGCCGCCGGCACGGGGCAGGAGGGGCCGGGACCGCTCATCACCTATTTCATGTCGCCGCGCGGCCTGACCCGCCTGCGCATCCCCATGACCATCGTGCCCGGCGGGCTGAGCGACGAGAAGCTGGATGCCATCACCTGACGCGGAAGAAACGGGCAGCCCCCCGCACGCCCCCCACCGGGCCACCAAAATCCGGACCGCCCTGACCGTCAACGGGGCCGCCGTCCTGCTGACCCTGGTGGTTCTGGCCGTGCTGCGCGGGGTGTTTCCCGCCCCGCCGGTATCCGGGCCGGACGGGCGGCTTGCCTATGGCGCCGGGCTGCTGGTGTGGCCGGCGCTGGTCCTGCTGCTGATGGTGTTCGGGGTGATGGCGGCGCGGGGGCGCGCTCTGGCGCTGAACCCCATCGACGATCCCGAAAGTCGCGGCCTGCGCATCGCCCAGCGCGTGCTGAGCAACAGCGTGGAACAGACCGCCATCCTCGTCCCGGCGCTGCTGGCGCTGGTGGTCACCATCCCCCTGCCCCATCTGTCGATGGCGGCGGTGCTGACGCTGGTGTTCGTGGTGGGACGGCTGCTGTTCTGGATCGGCTATCAGGTCCATCCCTATGCCCGCGCCCCCGGCATGGCCGCCACCCTGACCGCCACCATCGTCACCGTGGTGTGGGCGGTGGTCGGGGCGCTCGGCTGACCTACCCTTCCGACGCGATGCGCCGCCCGACCTCGTAGCCGTATTGCGCCGCCGGGCGGTGCCAGACCTCCACCTTCCGCCCGTCCTCCAGGGGGTGGGACCGCAGGGCGGCGATGCTGCGGGTGGTGGCCCCCAGCCAGCGCAGGCCGGGATTGAGCCTGGAAAATTGGATCAATCCGCTGATCCAATTTTGATCGCCCACGGAGTCATCGTTTCCCGGCACGGCACAGGCCCAGACCGGCCGGTCATCCTCGGCGGACAGGCCCACCAGATCGACGGTGCCCTGCGCCAGACGGCAAAAGACCAACCGTTCCCGCTCGGCCGATCCCAACCACTGACCGACGATGGCGCCTTCGGCCAGGGCGGCAAAGGCCGGGCTGTCGGGGGGTGATGGTCCGAACAGGGCAGCGTGCAGACAGGGCGCCGTCAGGTGCAGCTTGAAGCTGCGCATGCGGCGGAAACGGTCCCCCGCCGGGTGCACCCGCCCCATCCGGGTGATGAGGAACGCCGATTCCAGATGGTCCAGGTAACGGCGGACGGTGTTCTTGGCCAGCCCGGTTTCCTCGGACAATCCTTCGATGGTCAGTTCCCTCCCGCTGGCGTGGGCCAGCCGGACGAACAGGTCGGTCAGGCCGGCGCTGTCCCCCAGCCCGCACAGGGCGGGAAGATCATGGTGCAGCAAAGCATCGATCACACGGTCCCGCAGGATCCGCCCGCCGTCGCCGCCCTGGCGCAGCAACACCGCCTCGGGAAAGCCGCCGCCGGCCAGATAATCGGCGAAGCGCCGGTTCAGCCCCGCCATATCGCGCACGGCGAACATGCCGGGGCGCCCCGAACGGCCGAGAAACACCGGCTCCACCAGATCATCTTCCGTCCCGGTCAGCCGCAGATATTCGCAAAAGCGCAAGGGCGGCAGCACCAGATCGGCCCCCGCCGCCCCGCCCAGCGCCGAAACGGTGACAAGGCACAGCCCCGGCTCCGCCGCCGCCAGGGCCGCGGCTTCGGCCTGGGCGGTGGGGCGGTGCTGGCAGCCGTCCAGCACCAGAAGCCGCCATCCCTCCCGTCCCGCCAGCGGCAGGGCAGCCCACAACCGCTCCAGCGGCACCCCGGACAGGGCGGGGGCGTCCCACGGGATCACCGCCACCGCGTCGGGGGGCAGGCCGGTTTGCAGCAGACGCAGGATCAGCTGACGGATCAGGACCGATTTGCCGACCCGTCGCGGCCCGGCCAGCCGTATCACCCCCGTCCCGTCATGGACCGTCCGGAACAGCCGTTCGAACAGGTCACGCCGCGGCAGCACGGCGTCGGGATCACCGGCCCCCCGCCACCAGGGGTTTTCCAGCCTCAGCCGGTCGTGGGGGAAGGAGGGAGAAACGGGGGGCATGAGAATTGGATCAATAAAATGATCCTAATGATAAGCGGAAAATGGTCTGGTTTATAGGATCATTTTGTTGATCGTTATGTGAGAGAGCGGGGCAGCCGCCCCATAGGCGCTAGGATAAGATATCAAGCAGGTCGT
>CALBDS010000028.1 GCA_937927415.1 uncultured Rhodospirillaceae bacterium | reverse complement strand
GCGCCAATGGTACTGCACCTCAAGGTGTGGGAGAGTCGGTCGCCGCCGGATCTTCCAGGCACAGGCAACAGAGACGCTTCACAAAATCATCGCTTTCAAAAGCCCCATCGGTGTTTCGCCGGTGGGGCTTTTCCGTTTGGCCGGATCTGTTCCCGCCGGAGCGGTGAAAGGGGAAAGAGACCGGCTTTACAGCCAGGTCTCCTCTTCACCACGGCGGCGCATGTTCTTGCGCAAGGGGGCCGGCGGGGTGCCTTCGGGCAGGGTGGGGCCGGGGGCGGCGAACAGGAAGCCCTGGCCGTAGCGGATGCCGTTGGCGCGCAGGAAGCGGCGCTGCTCATCGGTTTCCACCTGCTCGCCGATCAGTTCGATGCCGGAATGGGTGGCGATTTCCGACACCGAACGCAGCAGGGCCAGTTCGCGCCCGCCGGCCATGGCCCCGGCCAGCAGCCGCCCGTCGATCTTGGCGAAATCCACCCCCAGCGCGTTCAGCGACAGGAACGGCGTCTGCCCCTGGCCGATGTCGTCCAGGCACACCCGCACCCCCAGCCGCCGCAGGCGGGCCAGCACCCGGTTCAGGCTGTCCAGATGGCCGAGGGCGGCGGACTCCGTCACCTCCACCATGAGTTTGCGGGCCAACGGACCATAGGACAGCAGGATCGCTTCCAACTGTTCCATGAACCGCGGATTGTTCAGGGAGATCGGCGACAGGTTGACCGACACATCCAGCGTGGTCTGCCCCTGGCGTTGCGCGTCTTCCAGCGCATCCAGGGCGGCGCGGCACACCAGCCGGTCGAGATCGACGATCAGCCCCACCTCTCCGGCGAAATCCAGGAAGGGGCGGGGGGAGGCCTCGCCGTTGATACGCAGCAGGGCTTCGGCGATGTGGGGACGGCGGGTGATGAGGTTGATGATCGGCTGGAACACCAGTTCGAAATCGCGGGCCTCGATCACGGTGCGCGCCTGCTGCACCCGTGCGATGGTCGTGTTGAGCGTGTGCACCAGCTGCGGCCCGGCCGCGTCCAGATCCTCGGGTGCGGCACCGGTGAAGGCCTGGAGCGTGTGGGCCAGGGCACGGGCAATGTCGGTGACCGGTGCTGCGTTGCGTGGGTTGAGACCGGCGGCGTCGGGCGTGGCCGGAACCTGCCAGACCTTCAGCGCGTCCTTCAGCACGTCGGCGCCATGATCGGTCAGCAGCCGCCCGATGTCGCCGCGGATTTCCTCCAGCGTCAGGTCTTCGGGATGAAGGACGGCATAGCGTTCGTCATCGACCCGCACCGCCGCATCGCCATCGGACGACACCGACAGCAGGTAGGCTTCCAGCCCTTCGCGCAGCGTCGGGTCATGGAGCGTCCACGGCGCCAGCCCGTCGATGAGGATCATCGACAGGGCCTGATTGCGTTCCACCGCGTTGCTGGCGGTCAGCCGCCCGGCCAGAGACTCGGTAAACGCCGCCAGATCCGTCAGGCAATGCCCCGCCGGCCGCTCGGGCGAGCGGGTAGCGATGGACAGGCCGAAGAAGCAGCGGTCCACATAGCTGGGCAAGCGGCAGCCGCCGATCAGGGCGGAGAACCGCTGTCCGGTGACGGCGCGGAACACCACGTGCGTCGGGTCCAGCTTGCCCCGTTCCATCAGCCGGGTCATCAGCAGCCGGAAATAGGTGTGTTCTTCCTCCGGCACCAGATCGAACAGGGTCTGCCCGGTAAGATCCTCCGTCGCCCGTTCGGTCAGGCCGCACCGGGCACCGGCGGCAAAGGTGATCCGCCCGCCGTTGTCGGTTTCCAGCAGCAGATGGGCCGAAGCAAAGGCGAAGGCGATGAAACGGTCGCGGTCGAGCACCACTCACCCCCTTGAATGACATCCGGCTTTCATCGCACGGCTGTTTCGATGATACGCCCATTGGGGGCAGGCGTCACCGCCGGCATCATGCGGCTTCCAGGCGGTTGGACCGCCGGATGTCCTCCAGGAAGTGTTCGACCTCGTGCTCCAGGGTTTCAGACTGGCGGACCAGCTCGTCGGCGGCGGACGATACGATGGTGGCGGCCTGCAGCGTGCCCTGGGCGCCCACCGACACGTCGGCGATGTGGCGGCGGATGTCCTCGGTCCCGCTGGCGGCCTGCTGCACGTTGCGGCTGATCTCGGAAATGGCGGCGTGCTGTTCGTGGATGGCGGCGGCGATGGAAGAGGAGGCGTGATGCACCTCCTGCACCGTGCCGGAGATGGTCTGGATGGTGCGGATCGCCTTTTCGGTTTCCGCCTGCACCACGGCGATCTGGGCGGCGATGTCGTCGGTGGAACGGGCGGTCTGGCCGGACAGGGTTTTTACCTCGTGGGCCACCACGGCGAAGCCCTTGCCGGAATCCCCGGCCCGCGCCGCTTCGATGGTGGCGTTCAGGGCCAGAAGGTTGGTCTGGGTGGCGATGTCGCGGATCAGGCCCACCACCTCGCCGATGCGGCCGGCGGCACCGGCCAGCCCCTGGATTACGCCGTCGGTGTCGGAGGCCTGCTGCGCGGCGGTGCGGGCCACGTCGGTGGACCGCTCCACCTGCCGGCCGATCTCGTGGGAGGCGGCGTTCAGTTCCTCGGTCGCGGCGGCCACGGTCTGGACGTTGGCCGACGTCTGTTCGGTGGTGCCGGCCACGGTGGTGCTCTGCACGCTGGTCTGCCGCGCCTCCGCCGACAGGCTGCTGGAGGCCGTGTGCAGGCTGTCGATCTGGCGGCCGATGGCGAGGATCATCCCCTTGACCCGCTCTTCCATGGAATCGGCCATGGCCAGCATGGCGCGCTTGCGGTCCTGGATGGCGCGGCGCTCGTGCTCCTCCTGCTCGGCGCGCATGGCGTCATAGCGCCGCAGGTTGTCGCGGAACACCGCCACCGTGCGGGCCATGTCGCCCAACTCGTCGCCCCGGTCCAGACAGGGGACATCCGCGTGGGCGTCCCCGTCGGAAATGCGCAGCATCACCGCCCGCAACGCGGCGAAGGGGCGGAAGGTCAGCGTCATCACCAGCAGCACGAGAGCCGCAATCGCCAGCGTGGCGGTGCCGGCGGCGATGGCGATGCGCTGTTCCAGCGCCTCCACCACGGAAACGAACTGGCTCTTTTCGATGCCGACGAAGAAGATGCCGATCACCCGGCCGCCATCGTCGCGGATGGGATCATAGGCCGTCAGGTACGGCGTACCGAGAATCGTCGCTTCGCCGCGATAGGACGTGCCGTTCTTCAGAACCGCATCATAGACCGGCCCGGCGGCCAACGTGGTGCCCACCGCCCGCTTGCCGTTGGCGATGATGGTGGTGGCGATGCGGGTGTCGCCCTGAAAGATGGTCGCCACCCCGCCCACGGCGGCGGTGAACCGTTCCAGCGGCGCGTTGTCGTCGTTCAGCCGTGCCGCGCCCAGCCACAGGGCGCCGCCCTCGATGCGGAAGGCGCCACCACGGGCCAGGGTCATTTCCCGCAGCGCCCGGATGTTCTGGTCCAGCCGTTCCGCCGCCTGTTGCGACAGGTGGCGTGACAGGGTGGCCGACACCAGCAGCGAGACCAGCACGGACAGGATCAGCAGGCTGACCACGGTGGTC
Source organism: uncultured Rhodospirillaceae bacterium (assembly GCA_937927415.1). GTDB lineage: Bacteria > Pseudomonadota > Alphaproteobacteria > Azospirillales > Azospirillaceae > Azospirillum. Next base: position 33,104 of record CALBDS010000028.1, on the reverse strand, counting down.
AGGGTGACACGGGTGGCAAGGCGAAGACGGTTGAGCAGCGCGAACATGACAGGCGGTTTTCCGGGAAAGGCGGGGGAACGGATGGGCGAGGGGGGAATCAGGCGGCGCGGATGCCGGACAGGAAATGGTCAACCTCCTGCCGCAGGGTCTGTGCCTGGGTGGCCAGATCCTCGATCACGCCGGTCAGGGCGTGCCCCTCCTCGTCCACCGTATGGATGGAGGAGACGACCACGCGGATGTTGTCGCTGACGGCGATGGTGCCTTCGGCGGCGCGCTGGCTGCTGGCGGCGATGTCGCGGGTGGCGGAATCCTGCTGTTCGACCGACGCGGCGATGGAGGCCAGCGCCCCGTCGATGGTCTGGATGGTGGCGGCGATGTCGTTCACCGCATCCACCGCATGGGCGGTTTCGGTGCCGATGGCGTTCACCCGGTCCATGATGTCGCGGGTAGCGGCCATGGTCTGGGATGCCAGCTGCTTGACCTCGCTCGCCACCACGGCGAATCCCTTGCCGGCCTCTCCGGCGCGTGCCGCTTCGATGGTGGCGTTGAGCGCCAGAAGGTTGGTCTGTTCGGCGATGCCGTTGATGAGATCGACGATGGTGCCCACCTGATGCGCGGCCTCTTCCAGCGCCCGCACCCGTTCGGCGGAGCGGCTGGCCCCGGCCACCGCCTCCTTCGACACCTGGGCGGAGCGGGTCACCTCATCCCCGATGCAGCGGATGGAGGAGGCAAGCTGGTCGGCGGCGGCGAACACCGCCTGCACGCTGCCGCTGGCGGTGGTCGCCGCCTCGGCCGTGCGGTCGGACCGTTCGCTGGCTACATCCGCCGTTTCGGTCATGCTGCGCGCGGTGCCGTGCAGCCGCTGGGTGGAGGAGGCCAGGGTCGCCAGCACCTGGGCCACCGTTCCTTCGAACCGGCGGACCATGTCCTCGATGCGCTGCATCCGCTTGTTGCGAGCGGCGGCGTCGCGGGCCTGTTCGCTCTCCAGCCGGTGCTTTTCCACGGCGTTGGCGCGGAACACGGTCAGCGCGCGGGCCATGGCGCCGATCTCGTCGCCGCGCCCGGTGCCGTCCACCACCACATTCAGATCGCCGGCGGCCAGCCGGTCCATGCTGTGGGTCATCGCCGACACCGGCCCGGTCACCAGACGCGCCAGCAACAGCCGCACCGCCAGCATCCCCAGTGCGGTCAGCACCACCCCACCCCCCACCAGGGCGGCCATAATGACCATCAGCCGGTCATGCTCGCCGCTGAGGCTGAGACGGCTGGACAGAACGGCGATCACGTCACCCTTTTGCAGCCCCATGGCACCATGGCACGAGAAGCACACCTCCTGATCGGCGCCGGGGGTGACGCCCAGAACGATGGGCAGCGCCATGCGGTAGCTGTCCCCGTCCACCCGCCCGACGATGGCGCCGGTGCGCAACGCCTCTTCGTCGATGGCGTCGTGGGGGCGCTTGGGCGGGGTGGACGGTGCCGTTTCGTGCATGTAGCGGGTGACCGCCGGGGACCACGTGCTCCACAACTCGCCCGGATAGTCGCTGTTGCGCTGCTTGAACCAGTCGTTGAAGACCGTGATCCCCACATCCTCGGGGTCTTCCACCCGCTTGCTCATCACGCTGACGATCAGAGCGTGGAGCGATCCCAGCTCGTTGCGGGAAAACGCATCGATGTTGTGCATCATTTGCGACCGCTGCAGCCAGCCGATGGCGCCCACGGCACCGCAGGAAAGAAGCACGATGCCCAACGCCGCCAGAATCATGAACTGGCGCTGGAGGGACCGGCGGCGAGGGGAGGAGGGGCTGTCCATGAGGTGACGTCCTGATACAGCGAGCACGAAGCCACGATGGGAAAGGGGAATGGCACGAGGGGAAACGGCGGTATCCACGGCATCCCGTGCCCGGCAGGCCGTTGCCGTTTTCCCGGCACAGCCTTGCGGCAAGGTGGCGTCGTGGGTGGAGTGCGGCTGACTATAATCGCAAACCTTCCCTCGATCAGTAAGTAAATTCCCTAAGTAACTCATGGTTACTAAAGATCAATGTGTGCTTGTTTCGATGAGTTACTTTATATTAACCATATGAAGATTTTCTTAGGTAAAGAATTGGTAATAATTTATTCTCTTCGCACCCGCGGTATACGCCCATGGTATCAGTGATGCAACGGTTGTTTGACGGCCGGATCATCGTTGCGGGGATCGGGGGCGCCGGGGTCCGGCGGGGCCGGTGCGCCGATGGGGGCCGGGCTTGCCGCCGGGTTTCGGAGCGGCGGGGCCGGTGCGGGGGGATGGAGCGACGGTGATTTCCCGCCACTGGCCGGGGGCCAGCCCCTCCAGCGTCCAGTCGCCCACCGACCAGCGGATCAGGCGCAGGGTGGGAAAGCCGACGGCGGCGGTCATGCGGCGCACCTGCCGGTTCCGCCCCTCGGTCAGGGTCAGCGCGATCCAGGAGGTGGGAACCGTCAGCCGGTGGCGCACCGGCGGGTCGCGGGGCCACAGCCCGTCCGGCTCGGCCATGGCCACGGCGCGGGCCGGCAGGGTGGGGCCGTCGTTCAGCATGACCCCGCGGGACAGGCGTTCCAGGGCTGCGGCGTCGGGGACGCCCTCCACCTGCACCCAATAGGTCTTGGGGCGCTTGTGGCGGGGATCGGCGATGCGGGCGATCAGGGCGCCGTCGTCGCTCAGCACCATCAGCCCTTCGCTGTCGCGGTCCAGCCGTCCGGCGGGATAGACCCCCGGCACCGGCACCAGATCGGCCAGCGTGGCGCGCCCGTGCTCCCGGTCGGTGAACTGCGGCAGCACGCCATAGGGTTTGTTGACGAGAATCACCCGGCTCATGATCGTTCCTCCCGGTTCACGGTGGCGCAAGGCCGTGCAGGGAAGAAGAATACCGGGATGTCCACAAGGAAAAAGCGGCGGTTTATCCCAGCCGGCGAACGCCGATGATGCCGCCGGCCCGGTCGGCCACCGCCGCCAGCGGCTCGACGGTGACGGTCATGGTGTGGGCGGTGGCGTGCAGCAGCCGGCTGCCGTCCAGCATGAAGCCCACATGGCCGGGGAAGAACACGATGTCGCCGCGGCGGTAGACGACACCCTCGCCGTCGGGGGACAGCCAGGCGCCCACCTCGGCCCGCTGCATGTCGCTGTCGCGGGGGCAGTCCACCCCGGTGCGGTGCAGCGCCAACTGCACCAGCCCGGAACAGTCGATGCCCAGCGGCGTGCGCCCACCCCACAGATAGGGCACGTCCAGCAGCCGCTCGGCCACCGTCACCGGGTCGGCGTCCACGCTGTCCGCCGGGGCCAGATGGCGGGCGAACACCCAGCCGCCGTCCGCCAGCCGGCGGTACGCCCCGGATTCCTCCACCACCGTCACCCTGGCGCCCAGGGGAAGGGCGTCGCGCACCGGCGCCTTCAGGTCGGGCAGGGGGTAGAGGAAGCTGCGCAGGGCGGTCACCACATGGGTGGCGGCGGCGGGGGCACCGGGGCGCAGCGCCTCGGCCCTTGTCCAGCCGACATAGCCGTCGCGGGCACCCTGGCCCCAGACCCAGCCGGCGTGCCGGTCATAGACGGTGAACCCCTCCCCATAGAGAAGCTCGGAGGTCTGGCGGGCGGTTTCGTCGGGGGTACCGCGCAGGGTGACGGTGCCGACGGCCACCCGATGGGGGACGCCATCGACGAAGCGGGCCGAATCCACGGCACCGCGCAGATGGGCGGCGGCAAGGTCGGGGCGCCAGGGGGTGCGGCGGGGATCGGGGGGCGGCGCCGTCATGGGGCGATTCCTTATGGGGCGGTGCCTTCGGGGACGGTATCTTCGGGGATGGCGTGCCGGGCCTGCAACTCGGCTTCCAGCCGGGCCTTGGCGGCGGCGGCCATTTCCTCCTCGGCCTGGACGATGGCCATGTCGTCGGGGGCGACGGCACCGGCGCGGATCACCAGCTCGGCGAAATCGGACAGGAACACCGATCCGCGCACCGTGCGCTGAACCAGCACGTTGCGCTTGTCCTCGGTATCCCGTTTGCGCTTGACGAAACCCAGCACCGACAGCCGGTCGAGCGCGCGGGTGACGGCGGGTTTGGAAATCGACAGGGTGCAGGCCAGACCGCGCACCGTGTGCGGCGGGTCGGTCAGATACACCTGCAACATGATCGCCATCTGCCGGGCCGAGAGATCCGGTCCCGCCTGCCGCACGCTGGCGATCAGTGCCGTGCGCCACAGCCCCAACGCCTTCAAGTTCCGCGCCATCCCGCTCCCCCACCGGCCTTCGGCACCGGATGCCCCGCCGGTGCCGCCGGCATGAACCACCGACGGATGGGGAGTGTGCCCAACCCAAGGCCGGCGGGCAAGCGTTCCGCAGCCGGATCAAGAGCGACGGATTCAGGTTAACGAACCGGGACAGCTCCCCTCTCCCCGTTGGGGAGAGGGCAGGGTGAGGGCCGATTTTCGCGCGATAGCCCGGAAATTGAGCCGTCAGGCTCTCGAAACGTGAAATTTGGAGTTGCTTTGCAACGGATTTCGGGCCTCCGGCGCGAAATCCGGCCCTCATCCTTCCCCTCTCCCGGGGCGGGAGAGGGACAATGAGCCTGGGTTCGTTGCCCCGCAGCCGGATCGACGTCGCGGCGGCGTTCGGTGCGGGTGGGGCCGAACGCCGCACGCGGGCGTCAGGGGGTGTGGGGCGGGGTGCCGAACCGTTTGGCGATGACGGAATAGACCGCGCGCATCCCCAGCGCCTCGCCCCCTTCGGGCCGTCCGGGGCGGGCGGAGCCGTTCCAGGCATAGGTGTCGATGTGCGCCCACGCCGTGTCCTTGGACACGAAGGATTCCAGGAACAGGGCTGCGGTGATCGCCCCGGCGAACCCGCCGGGGGGCGCGTTGTTCAGGTCGGCCACCTTGCTGTCCAGCCCCTTGCGGTAGCCCTGCCACAGGGGCAGGCGCCACAGCGGGTCCGACACCGCATCGCCCGCCGCCAGCAGGTCGGCGGCCAGCGAATCGTCGTTGGCGAACAGGGCCGGCAGGTCCGGCCCCAGCGCCACCCGCGCCGCCCCGGTCAGGGTGGCGAAGTCGATCAGCAGGGCGGGTTTGTCCGAATCGGCCTCCGCCAGCGCGTCGCACAGGATCAGCCGCCCCTCGGCATCGGTGTTGCCCACCTCCACCGTCAGACCCTTGCGGGTGTGCAGGATGTCCATGGGCCGCATGGCGTCCCCCGACACCATGTTCTCCACCGCCGGGATCAGCACGCGCAGCCGCACCGGCAGGCCGGCGGTCATCACCATCCGCGCCACCCCCAGCGCGTGGGCCGCCCCGCCCATGTCCTTCTTCATCAGCAGCATGCCGCTGGACGGCTTGAGGTCGTAGCCGCCGGAATCGAAACACACCCCCTTGCCCACCAGCGTCACCTTGGGGTCGGTCTTGTTGCCCCAGGTCAGATCGATCAGGCGCGGCGGGCGGGCGCTGCCGCGGCCCACGGCGTGCACGGCGGGGTAATTGTTGGGCAGCAGCGCATCGCCGGTGATGACGCTGACCCGCCCGTCGAATTCGGCGGCCAGTTGCTCGGCCGCGGTGGCAAGCTCCGCCGGTCCCATGTCGGCGGCGGGGGTGTTGACCAGATCGCGCACCAGCCAGGTGGCCGTTCCCGCCGATTCCGCCGCCGTGCGGTCGGCGTTGTCCGGCCACACCAGCAGGGCCGGCGGCTTCTTCGCCGCCTTGTAGCGGGTATAGCGGTAGCTGCCCAAGGCCCAGCCCAGGGCCAGGGCCGTCGATTCCCGCGGCTCCGGCTCGGGATCCAGGCGGTAGAGGCCGGCGGGCAGCTTCGACGGCAGGTCGCCCAGCCCCCACACGTCGTCCAGCGCCGACACCCCGGCCAGAACCCGCGTCAACCCGCCGTCCGGGCCGGGGATGAGCGCCATGGACCCGGCGTCGGCGGTGAAGCCGGTGGCGGTCACCCATGCGGTGACGGATGCCGGCTGGGTGGCCAGCCACGCCTCCAGCCCCGCCTTGGTCAGCGGGGTCAGCGGTACGGAATCGGTGCCGGTGCGGGCGCAAAGGGTGGGAAGCAACGGATCTCGTCCCCTGATGGCGGAAGGAAGGCTCTTCCCCCTTAGGATGGCGCGCTGCCGGGGCCTTGAAAAGGGGGCTGTTCCGGGGCGGGGTCTTTCGCCGCGCCGTCCTGGCCCGTAACGGCGGCGGACGGGCGGGCCGCACCGGGCTGGGCGACGATGCCGCCGGACACCACCAGCTTCAACCCTTCCTCCGGCGGCATGTCCAGATGGCGCACTTCCGAGCGCGGCACCATCAGCAGATAGCCCGCCGTGGGGGGCGCGCAGGGGATGAAGACGTTGACCATCTCTTCATCGGGGGACAGGCGCTGCACCTGCGGGTGGGCGGGGCCGGTGATGAAGCCCAGCGACCACACCCCGCGCCGGGGATATTCCACCGCCACCACCTCGCGGAAGGCGGCGGATTTCTTCGCCAGCACGGTTTCGACGATCTGCTTGGTGGCGCCGTACAGGCCGCGCACCACCGGCATCCGCGCTACCACCCCTTCGCCCAGCCGCACCACCAGCCGGCCGACATAGCCGGCGGTGAAGGCGCCGATCAGCGTCAGCACCAGAAACACCACCAGCAGCCCGATGCCGGGAATGGAGAAGGGCAGGTAGTTTTCCGGGTTGTAGCGCGCCGGGATCAGCGGCCGGATCGACCCGTCGATGTAGGAGATGAACCACCACGCGATATAGACCGTGGTGGCGATGGGGGCGGTGACCAGAACCCCGGCCAGGAAATAGGCGCGCAGGCGCCCCATCAGCCCGATGCCCCGTTTCGGTCGCGGCGGGGGTGCCGGGGGGACGGTGGGCGGCTGCTGGGCGTCGGGGTCGGTGGCGGTCACGGGACGGGGACGGCTGTGGTGGGCGGCACGGGTGCCCCGACGCTGCCGCCGGGACGATCCGCCGCAGTGTGGCCCAGAACCGCCGCCGGCTCAACCGCGACGGTTGGCGTCAGCCCAGCCAGACGGTGGCCAGCGTGACGGCGATCGACGCCGCCGCCGCGTCGATGTGGTTGGGAAACACGGTCCAGAACGCCATGGTCCCGGCGGCGGTGGTGCCGTCGTCGTTCAGCCACAGCCGGGCGTTCAGCCCGCCGTTCATCCGTTCGGCGGCGGCCCCGGCCAGATGCGCCGATCCCACCGCCAGATAGCAGAAGCGCACGAATTCCAGAACGAAGGGCAGGGCGCCCCCGGCCTCCCCCACCCGCGCCGGGCCGGTCGCCGCCACCGCCGCCGCCATGGCCAGCGCCGCCGCCAGGGGAATGCCCAGAACCGACAGCAGCCGCTGGCCGTCGATGCGGATGGCGCCGGGAACGCGGGTGCGGCGCTGCAGGGCGGTGAGCATGGTCTCTATCCTTCCGTCGCGTGGCGTTGCGGGTGCCCTTCCCTTGTCGCCGGGGACGGTTAACGGGGGGTTAGCGTCCCTTTTTGGTCACAGGCCCCGCCGCGCCCCATCGCCGGAAGATCCGGGCGCCCCCCGTTCGGGCCGCACTACCCCTTTGGAGGGTTTGCGTACGCGATGAGGCGGCTTGCCGCCCGTCTTCGTTCGGGTATTCTGGCGGCAATCGTGCACGCTGTTGGGGAGCGTCCCCCGGTGTGCCGTGACCTAAGAGAGTGTTTTTGAGTGGGAGAACGTTGCCTCGTGTCCCTGGGAAACCCTTTCGACGGAGCGTCGGCCGCCGAACCACCCTCTTTGGACGGGATCGAGATGCTGGAATCCCTCTCGTGGGACGAGCGCGACCGGGTGGCCGCCCTGTGCCGCTGGCAGCGATTCCGCGCCGGGGAAACCGTTCTCGACCAGGACAGCGACGGGTGCGACGTCTGCTTCGTGGTCGCCGGGGCGGTGCGGGTGGTCAGCTATTCCTATTCCGGGCGGGCGGTGTCGTTCGACGACGTGACCGCCGGCGGGGTGGTGGGGGAAATGGCCGCCATCGACGGGCAGCCGCGCTCCGCCTCGGTGGAGGCGTTGGAGGGGGGGACGTGCATCGCCTTCCTGTCGGGCGGGGCCTTCCTGTCGCTGACCACCGGGCATCCGCAACTGGCGCTGGCGCTGATGCGCCGGCTGGCCGGCATGGTGCGCCGCTGCACCGAACGCATCGTCGATCTCAGCACGCTGGGCGCTGCCAACCGGGTGCACACCGAACTGTTGCGGCTGGCGCTGGCCCATGGGGGCGGCGGCAACACCGCGGTCATCCGCCCCATCCCCGTGCACGCCGATCTGGCCGCCCGCGTCGGCACCACGCGGGAAACCGTGGCCCGCGTGCTGGGCGATCTGGCCCGCGACGGCTTTGTCGAACGCCGCGGCGGTGAAATGCTCATCCGCGATCTGGCCCGCCTGCGCGCCCTGGTGGGGGAGGCGCGGGGCTGACGCCTCGTCCCCTCAGCCCGCTTGTTCCGTCCGCAGGAAATAGATCAGGTCCAGCACCGGCGCCTCCCGGCCCAACTGGCTGAGCAGCGTATGGGCCTGACCCCGGTGATGGGTCTGGTGGTTGGCCATGTGGGTCAGCACATCCGACAGCCGGTTCTGCTGCGGGGCGCCGGCAAAGCTGTGATAGTGCAGGGTGCCCTCCAGGGCCGCGGCGTCCAGCCCGGCGACGGTGGCGATCAGCCGTTCGTCCTCCGCCTCCCGCGCGGTCTGGAGTGCCGGGAAGGTGGGGTGCAGGATGGTGTCGAGAGCCGGCGGCTGCGGGCCGGTGCCGGTGATCCGCCGCAACCACACCTGATCCGCCACCAGAATGTGGTTGAGCGTGCCGCACAGCGATCCGAAGAACGCACCCATGGGGCGGGTGAACACCGCGTCCCCCATCCCGGCCCGGGCATCGGCGACGGCGGCGTACAGGCGGCGGTTGGCCCAACGGTTGTAGCGGGCCAGGGTCTGGATATGCTCCTTCATCGCGGCGTGGTCTCCTCGGCACGGGGCGGGGTGGGGCTGGTCAGGGCGGGGGGCAGCTTGAACACGATGTCCTCGTGGGCGGTGCGCAATTCCTCCACTGTCACGGTGTAGCGCGCGGCGGCGGCGGTGATGACTTCTTCCACCAGCACCTCGGGGGCGGAGGCGCCGGCGGTGATGCCCAGCCGCGCCACCCCGGCCAGCCCGTCCCAATCGATGTCCGCGGCCCGCTGCACCAGTTGCGCCCGCGTGCACCCGGCGCCCTTCGCCACCTCCACCAGCCGCTTGGAGTTGGAGGAGTTGGGGGCACCCAGCACCAGCAGCGCATCCACCCGCGGCGCGATGGCCTTCACCGCCTGCTGCCGGTTGGTGGTGGCGTAGCAGATATCCTCCTTCCGCGGGCCGGTGATGGCGGGGAACCGCGCCTGGAGAGCGGCCAGGATCCCGGCGGTCTCGTCCACCGACAGCGTGGTCTGGGTGGCATAGGCCAGATTGTCCGGGTCGGCCACCGCCAGCCCGGTCACGTCGTCCACCGTTTCCACCAGCAGCACCGCTCCGTCGGGCAACTGGCCCATGGTGCCGATCACCTCCGGATGGCCGGCGTGGCCGATCAGGATCACCTGCCGCCCCTCCGCATGGTGGCGTTCGGCCTCGCGGTGGACCTTGCTGACCAGGGGACAGGTGGCGTCCAGATAGAACAGCCCCCGCGCGGATGCGGCGGCCGGCACCGATTTCGGCACCCCATGGGCGGAAAAGATCACCGGCCGCCCGTCGGGCACCTGATCCAGCTCGTCCACGAAGACGGCACCCTTGGCCTCCAGGCTCTGGACCACGAAACGGTTGTGGACGATCTCGTGCCGGACATAGACGGGGGGACCGAAACGGTCCAGCGCCGCTTCCACGATCTGGATGGCCCGGTCCACCCCGGCGCAGAACCCGCGGGGGGCGGCCAGCAGAAGGGTCAGGGACGGTTTGGCGGCGGTGTGGTGCATAGCTGTTCTGTTCCTAAGACCGTTCTCTTTCGAGGAGCCGGGTTGTCCCGAACGCGCGCTTGCCGCATCCTGGCTCGGCCCCTCATGCTTGTCTGAAGCGTGGCTGTTCTCTACAGTCCGCCCCCGACGACACCCAACAGACCGGATGGTTTGCCGATGCCTCGCCTGGACGGTAATACAGCTTCCCTTGCCCGCAAAGCCCTGATGGGGACGGCGCTGCTGGCCCTGGCCGGCTGTGGCGGCGGTGGCTTCTTCAGCGGCAAGACGCCGGAGGAAAAGGCCAAGGAGGCGACGCTCGCCTGCCCCCGCGTCGGCATCGTCCGCGAGTTGTCCGAGGTGGTGCAGTTCCGCCCCGGCAAGGGACGGGAGCCGAGCGATGTCGTCTCCCACGGTGTGCTCAGCGATTACAGCGGCAATTGCGAATACGGCAGCGACGGGGTGACGGTGAACGTCAACCTGACCCTGCTGGCCGACCGCGGCCCAGCCCTGGCCGGATCGCAGGCGCAGTACCGCTATTTCGTGGCCGTGGTCCCGCCCGGCACCGAAACCCCCACCAGCAAGCAGCATTTCGACACCTCCGTCGATTTCGCCGCCGGCCAGTCCCGCGCCGGCAACCGCGAAGAGCTGGTGCAGACCATCCCCCTGCCCAAGGACGTGAACGCCAAGGAATGGCGGGTGCTGATCGGCTTCCAGCTCACCCCGGACGAGCTGGCCTTCAACCGCGCGGCGCTGGCGCGGAAGTAAGCGGGAACCCGGCGGATGCCCACGGCGGATTTCGGCGGCGTTCTGGCCGTGACGGCATCGGATGCCGGCTATTTCCCCCTTCTGCGCGACATGGTGGAAAGCCTGGACGGCACCGGGCTTCCCCTGGGCGTTCTCGACGTGGGCCTTGCCCCGGATCAGTGCGGCTGGCTGGAGGCGCGCGGCTGCACGCTGGTCACCCCCGGCTGGGACGTGGATTTTCCCGGCCGCGAGCGGATGCCCGGCCATTACCGTTCCCTGACCGCCCGCCCGTACCTGCCGCGCCATTTCCCCGGCCATGCCATCTATCTGTGGCTGGACGCCGATCTGTGGATTCAGGACGCATCGGTGCTGCGCTGGTACGTCGATGCCGCCCGCCGCGGCTGTCTGGCCATCGTGCCGGAAATCGACCGCAGCTATTGGACCATCCGCAAGCCGCCCAAGCTGTGGGGCCAGAACCAGAAGGCCTTTGCGTGGTGCTACGGCCCGCGCGCCGGCTACCGTCTGGGCCGCAACCCGATTCTGAACGGCGGCGCCTGGGCGCTGCCGGCCGATGCCCCCCACTGGGACGCCTGGGCCAAGGCCCATGCCGAGGCGCTGAACCGCCGCTCGTGGTGGCGCCGCCCCGCCGGGCCGCAGAACTTCTATATGTGCATTTCCGAGCAGACGGCGATGAACAAGGCGGTGTTCGCCGAGCGCCTGCCCGTCACCCTTCTGCCCGCCCTGGCCAACTGGTTCTGCGGCAAGGGCTATCCCTGGTGGGATGCCGAGCGGCGGATGCTGATCGAACCCAACGCCCCCTATGCCCCCCTGGGCATCGTGCATCTGGCCGGCAAGGGCATGAAGGAACGGGTGTGGGATCTGACCGTGCTGCAGGGCGGCCCGCCCCTGACCACCCGCCTGACCCGCAGCGCGGTGATGGAGCATGCGGCCGCCCGGCGGGCGCCGGCCCTGGCGGATTGCCGTTGACTTTGCCTTCGCCGGGGTTAGGGTAGGGGCACAGCCGACGACCCCTCGCGGGAGAGATCGCCCATCGCCATGGGCGGCGCCGAAGGAGCAACCGCCCCGGAAACTCTCAGGCAAAAGGACCGCAGGGAAAGGCACTCTGGAAAGCGGACGCATCCTTATAAGGGTGCTCCCACCGAAGGAGTAAGCCGGCAGCACCCGTGCCCCGCACGGAACCGCCGGTGAATCTCTCAGGTCCAAGACAGAAGGGGCACGTATCCCGCGGCGGAATACCCCGCGTGGGAAGTGCCCTTTTGTCGGAGGACCGCCCGTGGCCGATCACGATCCCGCCACCCCGCTCAAGACCACGCCCCTGCACGCGCTCCATGTGGAGCTGAAGGCGCGCATGGTGCCGTTCGCCGGCTATGACATGCCGGTGCAGTACCCCGCCGGGATCCTGAAGGAACACCTGCACACCCGTGCCAAGGCCGGGCTGTTCGACGTGTCCCACATGGGGCAGGTGCGGCTGGTGGGCGACGACCCGGCGGCGGCCTTGGAAACGCTGGTCCCCGGCGACATCCGCGGGCTGGGGCAGGGCCGCATGCGCTACACCCTGTTCACCAACGACCAGGGCGGCATCCTCGACGACCTGATGGTGACCAACGCCGGCGACCATCTGTTCCTGGTGGTCAACGCCGCCTGCAAGGAGCAGGACATCGCCCATCTGACCGAAGGGCTGAAGGGCAAGGTGACGGTGGAGCCGCTGCCCGACGCGGCCCTGATGGCGCTCCAGGGGCCGGAAGCCGCCGCGGTGATGGCCCGCTTCGTCCCTGAAGCCGCCACCATGAAATTCATGAGCCTGCTGCCCGCCACCTTCCAGGGCATCCCCGTGCTCATCACCCGCTCCGGCTACACGGGTGAGGACGGGTATGAGATCTCCTGCGCGTCGGCCGACGCCGAGGCCATCGCCCGCGCCCTGCTGGGTGAGGAGGAGGTGGAGGCCATCGGCCTGGGTGCCCGCGATTCCCTGCGGCTGGAAGCCGGCCTGTGCCTGTACGGCCACGACATCACCACCACCACCACCCCGGTGGAAGCGGCGCTGGAATGGACCCTGCCCAAGCGCCGCCGGGCCGAAGGCGGCTTCCCCGGTGCCGATATCATCCTGAAGCAATTGGCTGAGGGGGCCACCCGCCGCCGCGTCGGCCTGCGCCCCGAAGGCCGTCAGCCCGCCCGCGACCACACCGAAATCCAGGACGCCGCCGGCACCATCATCGGCGAGATCACCAGCGGCGGCTTCGGCCCCACGGTGAACGGGCCGGTCGCCATGGGCTATGTGGACATCGCCCACGCCGCCCCCGACACCGCCCTGACGCTGAACGTGCGCGGCAAGCCGCTGCCGGCCCGCGTCGTCCCGACCCCCTTCGTGCCCCAGCGTTATTACCGGGGCTGAGCCTCTTTCCCCCCTTTTTGCCAAGGATACCCCCATGACCGTGAAATACACCAAGGACCACGAGTGGATTAAGGTGGACGGCACCACCGGCACCGTGGGCATCAGCGACTATGCCCAGAGCCAGCTTGGCGACGTGGTGTTCGTGGAACTGCCCGAGGTGGGCCGCGAACTGACCCAGGGCGGCGAATCCGCCGTGGTCGAATCGGTCAAGGCCGCGTCGGAGGTCTATGCCCCCGTCGCCGGCACCGTCACCGCCGCCAACGAGGCGCTGGTGGACGAACCGGCCCTGGTGAACTCCGCCGCCCAGACCGACGGCTGGTTCTATCAGATGACCATCGCCGACCCGTCGCAGCTGGACGGGCTGATGGATGAAGACGCGTACAAGGCGTATGTGGAAGGGCTGGCCTGATGCGTTACCTGCCCCTGACCGAGGCCGACCGCGCGGAGATGCTGGCCGTCATCGGCGCGCCGTCGGTGGACGCGCTGTTCCGCGACGTGCCCGATGCGGCGCACCTTTCCGGCCCCATTCAGGGGCTGCCCAACCACATGGGCGAACTGGCGGTCGAACGCACGCTGGCCGCCATGGCAGCCAGGAACGTGGCCGCCGGCTCGGCGCCCTTCTTCCTGGGTGCCGGCGCCTACCGCCACCATGTGCCGGCGACGGTGGATTACATGGTGCAGCGCGGTGAGTTCCTCACCGCCTACACCCCCTATCAGCCCGAGGTCAGCCAGGGCACGCTGCAGGTCCTGTTCGAGTTCCAGAGCCAGGTGGCGCTGCTGACCGGCATGGACGTTGCCAACGCCTCCATGTACGACGGCGCCACCGCCTGCGCCGAGGCGGTGATGATGGCCAACCGCGTCACCCGGCGGAAAAAGGCCATCCTGTCCGGCGGCCTGCACCCCCATTACCGTGACACCACCACCACCGACGCCCATTTCATCGGCTTCGACACCGTGGTTCAGCCCGCCGACCCGCTGGGGACGGAGGATCTGGAATCGCTGGTGGATTCCGACACGTCGTGCGTGGTGGTGCAGAACCCCAGCGTGTTCGGCCACGTCCGCGACCTGTCCGCCCTGTCCGCCGCCTGCAAGGCCAAGGGCGCCCTGCTGATCGTGGTGGTGACCGAAGTGGTGTCGCTGGGTCTGCTGCCCGCCCCCGGCGCCATGGGTGCCGACGTGGTGGTGGCCGAAGGCCAGTCGCTGGGCAACCCGCTGAACTTCGGCGGCCCCTACGTCGGTCTGTTCGCGGTCAAGGACAAGTATGTCCGCCAGATGCCCGGCCGCCTGTGCGGCCAGACCGTGGACGCCGACGGCAAGCGCGGCTTCGTGCTGACGCTCTCCACCCGCGAGCAGCACATCCGCCGCGAAAAGGCGACGTCCAACATCTGCACCAACGCCGGCCTGTGCGCGCTGGCCTTCTCCATCCACCTGTCGCTGCTGGGCGAGGCGGGCTTCACCAAGCTGGCGCGCCTGAACCACGCCACCGCCGTGCAACTGGCCGACACGCTGGCCGCGGTGAAGGGTGTGGAGGTGCTGAACAGCGGCTTCTTCAACGAATTCACCGTCCGCCTGTCCCGCCCGGCGGCGGATGTGGTGAACGAACTGGCCGCCCGCGGCATCCTGGCCGGTGTGCCGGTGTCGCGGCTGTTTGCCGGTGAACACCCCGACCTGCTGCTGGTCGCCGCCACCGAAACCACCACCGCGTCCGACATCGACGCGCTCGCTGCCGCCCTGGCGGAGGTTCTGTGACATGAATAACCAAGGACGGCCGACCAATCTTCCGGCGGAAACCCCGGTGGACGCTGGAGCCACCATCTCCGGCAACCGCGGCCTGCAGATCGAAGAGGCGCTGATCTTCGAACAGGACAGCGTGGGCCAGTGCGGTGTCGATCTGCCCGACGTGCCCGACGTGGGTTTGCGTCTGGGCGGCATCGCCCCGCGGGATCGCGTGGGCCTGCCGGGTCTGGCGGAACCCACCGTGGTCCGCCACTACACCCGCCTGTCGCAGAAGAACTATTCCATCGACACCGGCTTCTACCCGCTGGGGTCGTGCACCATGAAGCACAATCCGCGGCTGAACGAAAAGATGGCCCGCCTGCCGGGCTTCGCCGATGTCCACCCGCTCCAGCCCGAAAGCACGGTGCAAGGCGCGCTGGAGTTGATGCACACCCTGGCCCATTGGCTGACCACGCTGACCGGCATGGCCGGCGTGACGCTGGCGCCCGCCGCCGGGGCGCACGGTGAAATGGCCGGGATGATGGCCATCCGCGCCGCGCTGGAACACCGGGGTGAGGCCGCCCGCACCCGCGTGCTGGTGCCCGAAAGCGCCCACGGCACCAACCCCGCCACCGCTGCGGCGCTGGGCTTCACCGTCGATCCCATCCCCGCCACCGCCGACGGGCGCGTGGATCTGGCAGCATTGACGGCCAAGCTCGGCCCCGACGTGGCCGGGATCATGCTGACCAACCCCAACACCTGCGGCCTGTTCGAACGCGACATCCGCGCCATCGCCGACGCGGTGCACGGGGCCGGGGGGTATTTCTACTGCGATGGTGCCAACTTCAACGCCATCGTCGGCCGGGTCCGCCCCGCCGACCTGGGCGTCGATGCCATGCACATCAACCTGCACAAGACCTTCTCCACCCCCCACGGCGGCGGCGGTCCGGGGTCGGGTCCGGTGGTCTTCTCCGAAGCACTCGCCCCCTTCGCACCGGTGCCCGCCGTGGTGGCGGAAAACGGCACCTTCCGTCTGGTGGAACACGCCGAGGGCACGGACAGCTATGGCCGCATGAAGGCGTTCCACGGCCAGATGGGCATGTTCGTCCGTGCGCTCGCCTATATGCTCAGCCACGGGGCCGATGGGCTGTGGCAGGCGGCGGGCGATGCGGTGCTGAACGCCAACTACGCCATGGCCCGCCTGTCGTCGGTGATGACCCCCTCGTTCGATGGGCCGTGCATGCACGAATGCCTGTTCGACGACCGCTTCCTCAAAGGAACCGGGGTCACCACCCTCGACATCGCCAAGGCCCTGATCGACGAGGGCTTCCACCCCATGACCATGTACTTCCCCCTAGTGGTCCATGGCGCCCTGCTGATCGAGCCGACCGAAACCGAGCCGAAAGCCAACCTGGACCAGTTCATCGCCACCCTGACCGGGCTGGCCGAACGGGCCAAGGCCGGCGACGTGGCGCATTTCCAGGCGGCACCGCGCTTCACCCCGCGGCGGCGGCTGGATGAAACGGCGGCGGCGCGGAAACCCATCCTGCGCTGGGCGGCGGAGTGAGGAGGCGGGGGCGTTCAGCCCCCGCACGGCCGCGACTGCGGCCGCGCGCCCCCATGGGCGCGGAGCCAAGCGGCCGGATGGCCGCGCCGGCGCATGAGGCAATGAAAGACGCCGAGGGGATCCTCCCCTCGGCACTCCCCGGCAGGGGCCGAAAGGCCCCTGCACCCCACTCTTCACCCCTCGCCCCACCGGGGAGAGGGGTGCGCGAAGCGCGGGGGTGAGGGCCGGATGTCGCGCGCAAGCCCGACATCCGTTGCGAAGCAACCCCAAACTATTCCCCCATCATCCCATCCAGCCGCGCCGCCAAAGCCTCGCTGATGGGCGTCATCGGCAGCCGCACCTCCGCGCTGTCGATCAGCCCGGCCCGCCACAGCCAATGCTTGATCGGCGACGGGCTGGGTTCCGCGAACAGCGCCTGCGGCACGGTGACCAGCCGGTCCCACACCGCCCGCGCCGCCACCAGATCCCCCGCCGTCACCAGCCGCCGCACCAGCGCGAAATCCGCCGTGCGCACATGGGCCGAGGCCATGATCCCGCCCTCGCCCCCATGGGCCAGCATGGTGAAGAACAGCGCATCCTCCCCCGTCATCACCGAGAACCCCGCGGGGCGGTCCCGCAGCAGCGCCAGCGATTGCCCCAGATCGGCACAGCAATCCTTCACGCCGACGATCCGCGGATGCTCGGCCAGCCGCAGCAGCGTGTCATTGCTCATGTTGACGCCGGTGCGGTAGGGGATGTTGTAGATCACGATCGGCCGCTCAGCCGCATCGGCCAGCGCCCCGAAATGCTCCAGCAACCCCCGCTGCGACGGGCGGGTGTAATAGGGGCAGGCGATCAGATACCCATCCACCGCCCCGTCAGCCACCAGCCCTGCAGTGCGCCGAATCGCCTTCACCCCCTTGCGCGTGTCGCTGCCCGACAGCCCCAGCAACACCGGCACCCGCCGCCCGAGTCCGGCCAGTTCCGCCGCCACCACGGCCACCAGCCGTTCCGTCTCCGCCTCGTCCAGCGTCAGCGCCTCGCCGGTGGTGGCGGCGAGGATGAAGCCATCCACCGGCTGCCCGGCGTAATGCCGCACCAGCCGCCGCAATGAGTCCTCATCCAGTTCCCCATCCCGGAACGGCGTGACCAGCGGCAGCCAGACACCGGACAGCGAGATCTGATCGGCGGCGGGGGAAGTATAGGGTTCCATCGTATCCATCTCCTTGGAAAGCTTGGGAAAGAAGCCGGAGACGGGGAGGGTGCAGGCAACAAAAAACCCCGTCGGAACCGGCGGGGTTTGGTCGATCACGTGTGCCTGACGTTAACGCACACCCATCCCATCCCCCGGACCGGGGGATTTTTTCGATGACGAGAGGTGATGCGTACAAAAGATCATGAACAGCATGATGTCGGCAGGAATGGCACGGTGTCAAGGCCACTTTTGCCCGGCTGATTTTACCGCTGCCATCGAATGATTGCATCTTTTAAGGGAAAAAACATTGAATTTCCTCAATGAATCCGTGGCATGCCTATTGCTGGAAAATATCCATCATCTTTTCTCGTGATAGACACGCCGCCGATGGCGGTCAAAAGACGGTGGGTATGCCATGGACATCTCAGCTTTCCCCCCTCAGCATCGCCTGGACCGCAACGTTAAGACGGAAAGGATCGAAATCACATCGAAGGAAACAGGAGAGGAAAGGGTGATCTTCAAGATTCCAGACGAGGAGATGAAGAAATCCTTCATTGACTGGAATAACCCGAGGAACGACGAGATGCGTCATTCCACCATCACCCGTCAATCCCATTTTCTCTTGGGTGTTCAGGCAATGGAGCAGGAGGGGCGGAAAGGGTACGATATGCAGGTCGAGCACGAGCAGCGAATGATCGAAATGGAGAAAGAAAAATTGCGTTCTTTGCCATCCATGATGAGCGAAGAGCGCAAGCAGTGGCAGGAAACCCTGGATGCAAGTTATAGATCAATTTCCAGTGCAATCGATAATAAAGATAAATTGATTCGTGGGTCATCTGAAACACAGCGTATCTGTAGAAGCATGATCGATAACTTATCCCGTTATGATCAAAAGCCAAACATGGGGGTTGATCAAACGGTATGAGGAGGGGGAATTCCCCCCTCCTCATACCGGATTGTTCTAAAAATCAGACGGCCCACCCCATTCCATTGTAATCGACAATATACTCGATCGTATTGGCATAGAGGTAATAGTCTTTGATAAAGACGGCGTTCGTATAAACACCATCAGCCGCGTCGGCGTAGGTAGCGGCCACAAGGTCGTTGCCGACATGATAAAGGCCGATTTGGTCGTAGGTTACATTGCTGAAAATGATCCGGTCATCAGTGCCGCCGCCGCCGCTTGTGTCTTCCCAGACATAGGAATTTCCGTTGGCGTTGTGAAAGTAATAATCGTCACCAGCACCGCCGTACATCGTCGATTGGGCGCCGACGTCCTCAATATTATCATTGCCAGACCCGCCATAAAATGTGGTATTCGCCAAGCTCCCTCTCAGATAATCATCGCCATTTCCACCATCAAGAATATCAGTGTAGAAATAATCACCAGCTATTAATGTGTCATTTCCATTTCCTCCAACCAGATTATCACTTCCTCCATCCCCATATAGTAGGTCGGCACCATCACCACCACTCAGCGTGTCATCTCCGTTGCCGCCATAGAATGTATCATTATCGGCGTAGACCGTGGCATCATTGACAATGTAGTCATTCCCATCACCGCCAGAGACCACATCATTGCCGGAGCCTGGGTTGATGGTGTCGTTCCCAGAGCCTCCTTCGATGGTGTCGTCACCGCCGTAGCTATTGACGACATCGTTCCCACCGAGGGCTTGAATGTAATCAGCACTCCCAGTGCCCGTCAGGTTGTCCTGATTGTTGGTGCCAACAATGTTTGCCATTGTATTCTCCACAAATAAATTCGTGTTTTTTTGTTGTTATGCCCATCAAACTTGAGAGTCAATACTTATTGCATGGTGGATTATTTATATATGTGGCATGATTATTATTGGTTTAATGATTCTATTTTGATAGATTTTATTTGGAATGGTGAGTTAGGAAATGAGAATACGAACAAAGGGATTGGCGAGGCTTCACCCGCCGGGTTCGGACGCCGCCCGGCGCCACGGAGCCTCCTGCCACCCCCGTTGACGCCCCGCTCCAAACCCGCTATCCCCCTTTTCCATGGCCGTCTACACCGAAGTCTCCGACGAAGAACTGTCCGCGTTTGTCGCCCAGTATCCGCTGGGCGGTCTGCTGTCCTGCAAGGGCATCGCCGAGGGGGTGGAGAACTCCAATTTCCTCCTGGTGACGGAAACCGGGCCGTACATCCTCACGCTTTATGAAAAGCGCACGCGCAAGGAGGATCTGCCCTTCTTCCTGGGGCTGATGGAGCATCTGGCGCGGCGGGGGATCTCCTGCCCGCTGCCGGTGCCGGCCTCCGACGGGCACGCGCTGCGGGAGTTGTGCGGGCGTCCGGCGGCCATCGTCACCTTCCTGGCCGGCATGTGGCCGCGGCGCATCGGCCTGACCCACTGCGCCCAGTTGGGCGAGGCGCTGGCCCGCCTGCACCGGGCCGTCGCCGACTTCCCCCTGTCCCGCCCCAACGCGCTGAGCCTGGACGGCTGGCGCGACCTGTTCGCCAAGTGCGAGGCGCGCGCCGACACGGTGCAGCCCGGCCTTGCCGACGACCTGCGCGAGGAACTGGCGCTGTTGGCCGCGAATTGGCCCACGGCTTTGCCCACCGGGGTCATCCACGCCGACCTGTTCCCGGACAACGTGTTCTTTCGGGCTGAGTCGCTGTCGGGGCTGATCGATTTCTATTTCGCCTGCAACGACTTCCTGGCCTACGACATCGCCATCTGCATGAACGCCTGGTGCTTCGAGAACGATGGCGCGTTCAACGCCACCAAGGCGCGGCTGCTGCTGGCCCATTACCAGAAGGTGCGGCCTCTGTCGGCGGACGAGTTGGCGGCCCTGCCGTGGCTGTGCCGGGGCAGTGCCATGCGGTTCTTGCTGACGCGGCTCTACGACTGGCTGAACCACCCGCCGGGCGCCTTCGTCAAGCCGAAGGACCCGCTGGAATACGCCCGCAAGCTGCGCTTCCACCGCGGTGTGCGTAGCCTGGGCGAATACGGGCTGGACGACGGTGGCAGCTATGACATCTGACGAGTCGAACCCCGCCCGCACCGTTGTCGATATCTTCACCGATGGCGCGTGCAGCGGCAACCCCGGCCCCGGCGGCTGGGGGGTGGTGCTGCGCTACGGCACGGTGGAAAAGGAATTATTCGGCGGCGAGCCGGGCACCACCAACAACCGCATGGAACTGATGGCCGCCATCCAGGCGCTGGAGGCGCTCAAGCGCCCGGTCAAGGTGCGGCTCTACACCGACAGCGAATATGTGAAGAACGGCATCACCAAGTGGATCCACGGGTGGAAGGCCAAGGGCTGGCAGACCGCCGGCCGGCAGCCGGTGAAGAACGTGGATCTGTGGCAGCGGCTGGACGAGGCGCAGCGCCGCCACGACATCGAATTCCACTGGGTCCGCGGCCACGCCGGCCATCCGGAGAACGAGCGCGCCGACGCGTTGGCCCGTCAGGGCGTGGCGGAAGCCCGACAGGCGAAAGCTTAACCGGAATGGGTGAGATCCCGATTCTGCAGGGCGTGACCGCGAAATTTACCTCGCATCTTGGGGGGCGTGGCGGTAGATAAGTGATCCCGGTTCGCCCGCGATGGTTCGTGCCGCGACCGGCGAGGCCCCCGGAGCGTCCATGAGCGATTCAGAATTCCACCGTATCAAGCGTCTTCCGCCCTACGTCTTCGCCGAAGTCAACGCGATGAAGGCCCGAGCTCGTGCAGCCGGGGAGGATATCATCGACCTTGGCATGGGCAACCCGGACCAGGGCACCCCCCAGCACATCGTGGACAAGCTGATCGAGGCGGTCCAGAATCCGAAGACGCACCGCTATTCCAATTCCCGCGGCATCCCCGGCCTGCGCCGTGCCCATGCGGCCTATTACAAGCGCCGCTTCGGGGTGGATATCGATCCGGAAACCGAATGCGTCGTCACCATCGGGTCCAAGGAAGGGCTGGCCAACCTCGCCAACGCCATCACCAGTCCGGGCGACACCATTCTGGTGCCCAACCCCAGCTATCCCATCCATCCGTTCGGGTTCATCCTGGCCGGCGCGTCGATCCGTCATCTGCCCGTGGGCTACAACGACGGTCCGCCCGACATCGATGAATTCATGGGCGTGTTGGAGCGCGCCACCCGCCATTCGATCCCGAAGCCGCTGGCGCTGGTCCTGAACTACCCGTCGAACCCGACGGCAAAGGTGGTCGGGCTGGACTTCTACAAGCCGATCGTGGATTTCTGCCGCAAGCACGGCATCTACATCCTGTCGGATCTGGCCTACGCCGAGATCTATTTCGACATCGAACCCCCGCCCTCCATCCTCCAGATCCCGGAGGCGCGCGAGGTGGCGGTGGAGTTCACCTCCATGTCGAAGACCTATTCCATGGCCGGCTGGCGCATCGGCTTTGCGACCGGCAACAAGAAGCTCATCACGGCCCTGGCCCGCATCAAGTCGTACCTGGACTATGGCGCCTTCACGCCGATCCAGGTGGCGGCGACCGCGGCGCTGAACGGCCCGCAGGAGTGCGTGGAGCAGGCCCGCCAGCTCTACAAGCAGCGGCGCGACGTGCTGATCGAGGGGTTGGCCGCCGCCGGCTGGAATGTGCCCAGCCCCGACGCCTCCATGTTCGCCTGGGCGCCGATCCCGCCGCAGTTTGCGCATCTGGGGTCGCTGGAGTTCTCCAAGCTCCTGCTGCAAGAGGCTCAGGTGGCGGTGGCGCCGGGCATCGGTTTCGGTGAGTACGGCGACAATCACGTCCGTCTGGCGCTGGTGGAGAACGTCCACCGCATCCGGCAGGCGTGCCGCAACATCAAGGACTTCTTCCGCTCCAACGCCGCCGGTGCCGCGGCCAGCAAGGATCCCGCGGCGCGGGCCGAATTGCTGGACGCCGGGTCGGGACAGAAAGAGAAAGCAAACGCATCGTGACGGCTGCGCTGAAAATCGCGGTCGCCGGCCTGGGCACGGTCGGCGCCGGTACCCTGAAGCTTCTGGCCGCACAGGCCGGCATCATCGAACAGCGTTGTGGCCGCCGCATCACCGTGACCGCCGTCAGCGCCCGTGATCCGAACAAGGATCGCGGCGTCGATCTGTCGGGCGTTCAGTGGTTCACCGATCCGGTGGCCATGGCGAACGAGGCGGATGCCGACGTGTTCGTCGAGCTGATCGGCGGCGCCGACGGCCCCGCCCGTGCGGCGGTGGAAGCGGCGTTGGCCCGGGGCCGGCATGTGGTGACCGCGAACAAGGCGCTGCTGGCAAACCATGGGACGGCGCTGGCCCGCGCGGCGGAAGAACGCGGGCTGACGCTGGCGTTCGAGGCGGCGGTGGCCGGCGGCATTCCCATCATCAAGGGTCTGCGCGAGGGGTTGGCGGCCAACCGGGTGTCGGAAATCCACGGCATCCTGAACGGCACCTGCAACTACATCCTGACCGAAATGCGGACCACGGGCCGCGAATTCGCCGATGTCCTGGCGGAGGCGCAGGCGCTCGGCTATGCCGAGGCCGACCCCAGCTTCGACATCGACGGCATCGACGCGGCGCACAAGCTGGCGATTCTGACGTCGGTGGCGTTCGGCTGCCCGGTGGATTTCGCCTCGGTGCTGGTGGAGGGCATCCGCCACGTCTCGGCCCTGGACCTGAAGTTTGCCGAGGAACTGGGCTACCGCATCAAGCTTTTGGGCATCGCGCGCCGCACGCCACTGGGGGTCGAACAGCGGGTGCACCCGTGCATGGTGCCCAAGGACGCCCCCATCGCCACGGTTGACGGCGTGTTCAACGCCGTGGTGGCGCAGGCCGACTTTGCCGATCGCGTGTGGCTGGTCGGGCGTGGGGCCGGGGCCGGGCCGACGGCGTCGGCGGTGGTTGCCGACCTGATCGACGTGGCCCGCGGGCGTTCCACCCCCACCTTCGGCATCCCGGCCAGCCGGCTGGAGCCGGTGCAGGCGTCGCCGGTGGAAGGGCGGCAGGGGGCTTATTACCTGCGCCTGATGGTGGTGGACCGCCCCGGCGTGATCGCCGATGTGGCCGCACTGCTGCGCGACCACAATGTTTCCATGGAATCCTTCATCCAACGCGGCCGTTCGCCGGGCGAGGCGGTGCCGGTGGTCCTGACCACCCATGAGACCACCGAAGCGGCGATGCAAAAGGCGCTCCAGGCGATTGCGGCGCTGCCGGCGGTGCTGGAGCCGCCGCGGATGATCCGCATCGAGCAATTCTAAGAACACCCGTCTCAAGACGAACCAAAACGAAAGAACCGGGGACACACCATGTCTGCTTCTCAAGTGACCGCCCCTCACGTCGATCTGTCCGGTATGGGCCGCAATCTGGCCCTGGAAGCCGTGCGCGTGACCGAAGCGGCCGCGCTGTCGGCGTCGCTGCTGATGGGCCGCGGCGACGAGAAGGCCGCCGACCAGGCCGCCGTGGACGCCATGCGTCAGGCGCTGAACACCCTCTACATCGACGGCACCGTGGTGATCGGTGAGGGCGAGCGCGACGAGGCACCGATGCTCTACATCGGTGAGAAGGTCGGTGCCGGCATCGGCCGCGGCCCGCGCGTCGATATCGCGCTGGACCCGCTGGAAGGCACCACCATCACCGCCAAGGGCGGCCCCAACGCGCTGGCCGTTATCGCCATGGCGGAAGAGGGCGGGTTCCTGAACGCCCCCGACGTCTATATGGACAAGATCGCCGTGGGTGCGGGCCTGCCCGAAGGCATCGTCGATCTGGACGAGACGCCGGCGGCGAACCTGAAGGCGCTGGCCAAGGCCAAGAACGTCGAGGTGTCGGACCTGCTGGTCTGCATCCTGGACCGTCCGCGCCACGCCGAGCTGATCGCGCGGGTGCGTGAGGCGGGCGCGCGCATCATGCTGATTTCCGACGGCGACGTGTCGGGCGTGATCGCCACCAGCCAGCTTGGCACCGGCATCGACCTGTACGTCGGTTCCGGCGGTGCGCCGGAAGGCGTGCTGGCCGCGGCCGCGCTGCGTTGCATCGGCGGTCAGTTCCAGGGCCGTCTGCTGTTCCGCAACGACGACGAAAAGGCCCGCGCCGCCAAGTGGGGCGTGACCGACCTGAACAAGAAGTATTCGATGCTGGATCTGGCCAAGGGCGACGTGATGTTCGCGGCCACCGGCGTCACCGACGGCGCCATGCTGAAGGGTGTCCGCCGCTACGCCGGCGGGGCCAGCACCCATTCGGTGATCATGCGTTCGAAGTCGGGCACCGTCCGCTACATCGAAGCACAGCACAACTTCACCCGCCTGCCGAAGATGAAGGACTGATCCTTCGGCGGATCTGGGTTTCGGTTGACGGAAGGGCCGCCCCTGGTTGGGGCGGCCCTTTTGTTTTGGGCACGCATTCGGTGCTGCGGCCAAGCCCGAGGCTTCATCAGGATGGTGTTCCAGTGTACCCTGTCCACTCCTGCGGGTGGTGGGGTGCGTGGCCGATGACGGCACTGGAGCATAAACATCTCGATTGGTGGGCGACCCAACCGTGCAGCCGGTCGGGGCTGCCGGAGTTGCTTCACCGGCTGCTGGCGCGGGAACAGGTGGTCAACCGGCTGTGGCTGCCCACCGCCGACCCGACGCGCTACCGTAGTTACGACGGCATCGTGTCGGCGGGCGCTGGGGCGGTGCGGGTGCCGGCGGGCCTGTCGTATTGGGAAGCGGGGGTGACGGAAAACCCGCTCACCAAGGCCAACGGCGACTATCAGGCCCGTTTGGCGAAGGACGGCGGGGCGAACCAAAAGGCCTCCATCTTCGTGTTCGTCACCCCGCGGCTGTGGCCGGGGGCCGAGACGTGGGCGCAAGAGCGCCGGGCCGAGGGGGGGTGGAAGGACGTCTGGGTCATCGAGCAGAGCGCCCTTTACCAGTGGATTGAGGAACACCCCCGCGTGGCCCTGTGGTTCAAGGCCACGCAACTGGGGTGGGAGACTGCGCAACACGAGTGGGTGGAGCCGAAACGGAACTGGCAACCCAGGGCGCTGCACAAGGACCGGCCGGTTCTGGGCTGGCTGGGGTGGAAGGCGCGGTTGACGCCGCTGATCGGGCGCGGCCGGGAGTTCACCGACCTGAAGACGTGGGCGCTGGGTGAACCGGGGGCGGCGTTCCGGCTGTTGACCGGCGTCGGCGGGGCGGGCAAGACGCGGCTGGCGCTGGAACTGGCGGAGGAATTGGCAACCCAGCATCCGGGATGGGCGGCGGGCGTGGTGCCGGCGGATCAGCCCCTGCCGCTGGATGCCGGCAGCCAGGGTTGCCTGCTCATCATCGACTACCCGGAAGAAAACCGCGATGCGGTGGGGCAGCGGTTGCGGGAATTTGCGGAGTTCCCGGATGACGGCACCATCCGCCGGCTGCTGCTGCTGACACGTAAGGATGCGGACTATTGGCAGCCGGCCATCAACCGGGCGGGGGCGGAAAGCTGCGAGGATCGGGCTTACGCGCTATCGGACAGGCTGAGCGCCGATGACGGATGGGCCTTGTTCACCGCGGCGATGGCGCGGACGCGGGATCTGCTGGGTGTGGAGACCCTGCCGGCGGTGGCGCGGGACGAATTCGACGTCTGGCTGAGCCGGGTGGAGGCCAACCACCGCCCCTTGCTGGTGGTGGCCGCGGCCATCGAGGCGGTGCAAACTCCCGACCGCCCCATCCTGTCCCTGTCGGCGGCGGAGATCATCGCGGCCCTGGCCCAGCGGGAAATCACCCGGCTGAGCCGGCTGTCCACGGCCCACGGCTTTGCCGAAGACGGCTTGCCGCGTCTGGCCGCCCTGGCGGTGGTGCGGGGCGGGCTGGACGCCGCCGTCCTCGAACGTTTGGCCGAACCGTCGGTCAAGCTGGGGCTGGAGGGAACGGGAAACGGCGATCTGATCGACCGGCTGGCCCGCACCGGCTGCCTGACCCGCGGGCACCTCGACGCCCCGGTGCCGGACATCGTTGGGGCGGCACTGCTGATGCTGGTTCTGGAAAAGCGGGCGGACCGGGCGCCGGATTGGCTGTGGGCCGTGCTGGCGGACAATCCCGCCGCCGGATTGGCCCGGCTGGAGCGCATCACCGACGACGTGAGCATGGTGCTGGGGTGGGGCAAACGGGGGCTATCGGGCTGGTTGGCCGCCATGGTGGACGGCGCGCCGGAACGGGCCTTACCGCTGATAGCCCCCGTTTCGGATGCCCAGTTGCCCCAGGGTTTGGTGCCAATGGCGATCACCGTTTGGCGCACCCTGCTCTCCCAAGACGATATCCCCCTGGGAGAGCGCGCTGAATGGCAAAATAACCTTTCCGTTCATTTGTCTGATATGGGCGAGACGGCGGCGGCGCTGACGGCGATCCGCGAGGCGGTCGGGCTGTATCGAGCTTTGGCGCAGGAGCATCCCGCGCGTTACCGCCCCGATTTGGCGAGTAGCCTGAACAATTATTCCACTTGCCTGTATGGGGTTGGCGAGACGGCGGCGGCGCTGACGGCGATCCGCGAGGCGGTCGGGCTGTATCGAGCTTTGGCGCAGGAGCACCCCGCGCGGGACCACCCCGATTTGGCGATGAGCCTGAACAATTATTCCACTTGCCTGGATGGGGTGGGCGAGACGGCGGCGGCGCTGACGGCGATCCGCGAGGCGGTCGGGCTGTATCGAGCTTTGGCGCAGGAGCATCCCGCGCGTTACCGCCCCGATTTGGCGATGAGCCTGAACAATTATTCCAATCGCCTGGATGGGGTTGGCGAGACGGCGGCGGCGCTGACGGCGATCCGCGAGGCTGTTGAGATCCGGCGTGCTTTGGCGCAGGAGCATCCTGCGCGTTACCGCCCCGCTTTGGCGGGGAGTTTGGCTAATCTCTGTCTGCGGCTGGAGGGCAGTGATGATGTGCCGGGCGCTCTTGCCGCCATCGAAGAAGCCCTGGCCCTGATCGAACCGGCGGCCACGGCCTACCCCAATTCCCAAGCCGGCCAATGGCAAAAAATGATGCAGCGGGACCGCGCCCGCTTCCTCGGCAAATTCTCTTCCTAACCGGGGGTGCAGGGGCCGTCCGGCCCCTGCCGGGGAGTGCCGAGGGGCGGCAGCCCCTTGGCCTTGCTCATCTCCCGCCCAACACCCTCCCCAACCCGTCCCCCTTGTGGCAAGATGCGCGCCTTCTTGAAAACGGGACGCCGGGTATGACTGACGAACGGGGTGAGGCGCTGGAGGTTCGGCGCAAGCGGTTGCGGTTTCGGGCGTGGCATCGGGGCACGCGGGAGATGGACCTGCTGATCGGGTCGTTCGCGGACGAAGCACTCGACGGGTTCGACCACGGGATGCTCGACCGTTTCGAGGGGCTGTTGGAATTGTCCGATCCCGACCTTTATAACTGGATGTCCGGCCGCGAGCCGGTGCCGGCGGACGTTGACACCGACGTCATGCGCAGGCTGGTGGCCTTCCGTTACACGCCGCGCCAGGGGTCTTAAAGCCTGTGTTCCACTTCGATCTCCAGCCCGGACGGGCGGCCCGCCTTCTGATCGGCGGGGCGCCCGAGGGGCATGATGCCCGCGTTCTGGCCGAACTCGCCCGCCGGGCGGGGGCGGCGGGGGTGCTGCATGTGGCGCTCGACGACAGCCACACGGCCCGGCTGGCGGAGGCGCTGGCCTTCTTCGCCCCCGACGTGGCGGTGCTGCAGTTCCCGGCGTGGGACTGCCTGCCCTATGACCGCGTGTCCCCCAATGGGGAGATCGTGGCGCGGCGCATCGACACGCTGACCCGGCTGTTGGAGACGAAGGACCGCACCGGCCCGTTCGTGGTGCTGACCACGGTGAACGGCGCGTTGCAGAAGGTGCCGCCGCGCGATGCCTTCCGCGGGGCGACGTTCCGGGCCAAACTGCGCGACCGCATCGACCTGGACAAGCTGCAAACCACGCTGGTCCAAAGCGGCTACACCCGCGCCCAGACGGTGCGGGAGCCGGGGGAATTCGCCATCCGCGGCGGCATCGTCGATCTGTTCCCGCCGGGCACCGACGAACCCCTGCGCCTCGACCTGTTCGGCGATGAGCTGGAGGGGGTGCGCGCCTTCGACCCCATGAGCCAGCGCACCACCGAAAAGCGCGACGGGGTGGTGCTGAAGCCGGTGTCGGAGGTGTTTCTCGATGACGCCTCGGTCACGCGCTTCCGCTCCGGTTACCGCGAACTGTTCGGCGCGGTGACCGACGACGATCCGCTGTACGAGGCGGTGAGCGCCGGGCGCAAGCTGGGCGGCATGGAACATTGGCTGCCGCTGTTCCACGCCGGCATGGACAGCCTGCTCGACTACATGCCCAAGGCCATCGTCAGCCTGGACCATCAGGCGGACGAGGCGGTGACGGCCCGGCTGGCGCAGGTGGAGGAATTTTATGACGCCCGCCGCACCATGATGGCGGTGGACAAGAAGGCAGGCTCGCCGGTCTACAAGCCCATCCCGCCGGGGATGCTGTTCCTGGATAAGGCCCAGTGGGACGCGGCGCTGTCGGTGTGCGCGGTGGCGCAGTTGCAGCCCTTTGCCACCCCGCCGGGGCTGAAAGGCACCCTGGATGCCGGCGGGCGGCGCGGCCACGACTTTGCCGAGGAACGCGCGCGGCCCGAGGTCAACGTCTTCGACGCCGTGCGCATCCACATCGAAAAGCTGCGGGCCGACGGCAAGCGGGTGATGGTGGCGGGCTATTCCGCCGGTTCCCGCGACCGGCTGGGCGGGGTGCTGGTGGACCACGGCATCACCGCCCTGGCGCCGGCGGAGACTCTCGCCGACGCCGAGCGGCTGGCCGCCGGCATGACGGCCATGGTGGTGCTGGGGGTGGAGCACGGCTTCGTCGCCCGCGACATGGCGGTCATCACCGAACAGGACATCCTGGGCGACCGCATGGTCCGCCCGGCCAAGAAAAAGAAGCGCGCCGCCAACTTCATCGCCGAGCACACCGCGCTGAACGCCGGGGATCTGGTGGTCCACATGGACCACGGCATCGGGCGATACGACGGGCTGGAAACGCTGGAGGTCTCGGGCGCCCCCCACGACTGTCTGCGCCTGATCTACGAGGGCGGCGACAAGCTCTATGTCCCCGTCGAAAACATCGAGGTTCTGTCCCGCTACGGCAGCGAGGACGCGGCGGCCCAGTTGGACAAGCTGGGCGGGGCCGGGTGGCAGGGCCGTAAGGCGCGGGTCAAGAAACGCCTGAAGGACATGGCCGAGGCGCTGCTGAAAATCGCCGCCGAGCGCGAGTTGAAGCGCGCCGACGTGATGCTGCCGCCCGAAGGCATCTATCAGGAATTCGCCGCCCGCTTCCCCTATCCCGAAACCGACGACCAGTTGAAGGCCATCGAGGACATCTTCACCGACCTCGGGTCCGGCAAGCCCATGGACCGGCTGGTGTGCGGCGACGTCGGCTTCGGCAAGACCGAGGTGGCCCTGCGCGCCGCCTTCCTGGTCGCCATGTCGGGCAAGCAGGTGGCGGTGGTGGTGCCCACCACTCTGCTGGCGCGCCAGCATTTCAAGACCTTCTCCACCCGCTTTGCCGGCCTGCCCATCCGCGTGGTGCAACTGTCGCGTATGGTGTCGGCCAAGGAACAGACGCTCGTCAAGAAGGAACTGGCCGCTGGCACCGCCGACATCGTGGTCGGCACCCACGCGCTGCTGGGCAAGGGCATCGACTTCGACCGGCTGGGCATGGTCATCGTGGACGAGGAACAGCATTTCGGCGTGAAGCAGAAGGAGCGGCTGAAGTCCCTGCGCGCCGACGTGCATGTGCTGACGCTCACCGCCACGCCGATTCCGCGCACGCTG
This sequence comes from uncultured Rhodospirillaceae bacterium, assembly GCA_937927415.1. Lineage (GTDB taxonomy): Bacteria > Pseudomonadota > Alphaproteobacteria > Azospirillales > Azospirillaceae > Azospirillum. Next base: position 2,861 of record CALBDS010000028.1, on the reverse strand, counting down.
CAAATGGCGCTGGCCGGGGTGCGGGAATTGTCGCTGATCTCCACCCCGCCGGTGGACCGGCTGGCGGTGCGCACCTTCGTCCTGCCCTATGACCCGGTGGTGATCCGCGAAGCGATCCTGCGCGAGCATTACCGCGGCGGCCAGAGCTTCTACGTCTGCCCGCGGGTGGAAGACCTGCCCAAGCTGGCCGAGCGGCTCGCGGTGCTGGTGCCGGAGGTGAAGGTCATCACCGCCCACGGCCAGATGGCGGCCGGCGAGCTGGAAGAGGTGATGACCGCCTTCGACGAGGGCAAATACAACGTCCTCCTCGCCACCAACATCATCGAAAGCGGGCTGGACATCCCCACCGCCAACACGCTGATCGTCCACCGCGCCGACATGTTCGGCCTGGCCCAGCTTTACCAGATCCGCGGGCGCGTGGGCCGGGCCAAGCTGCGCGGCTACGCCTATCTGACCTACGCGCCGAACAAGGTGCTGTCCACCACGGCGCAAACGCGGCTGCACGTCATCGAGACGCTGGACAGCCTGGGCGCCGGCTTCCAGCTTGCCAGCCACGACATGGACATCCGCGGTGCCGGCAATCTGCTGGGCGAGGAACAGTCGGGCCATGTGAAAGAGGTGGGCGTGGAACTCTACCAGCACATGCTGGAAGAGGCCGTCGCCAACGCCCGCGCCGGCATCGGCGCCGAGGCCCCGGCATCGGAAGACGCCTGGACGCCCCAGATCAACCTGGGCACCCCGGTCCTGATCCCCGAGACCTACGTCACCGACCTGACGGTGCGGCTGTCGCTCTACCGCCGCATCGCCGAACTGGTGGACCGGCAAGAGGTGGACGCGTTTGCCGCCGAACTGATCGACCGTTTCGGCACCCTGCCGGCGGAGGTGGAAAACCTGCTGGACGTGGTGACCATCAAGCAGATGTGCCGCACCGCCGGCATCGAGCGGGTGGACGCCGGGCCGAAGGGCGCGGTCCTGACCTTCCACAAGAATACGTTCGCCCGGCCCGACAAGCTGGTCGCCTACATCGCCAACCAGGGCGGGCTGATGAAGCTGCGCCCCGATCACAAGCTGGTCCACACCCGCGTGTGGGACGACACCGCCATCCGCGTCACCGGCGTCAAGCGCCTGATGCGCGACCTCTGCGACTTGGCCGCGGGCGGGGCGGTGCCGAAGGGCGAGCCTCTGCCGCCCCCTCCGCCGCCCCCTCCGCCCAAGCCGGTGTCGCGCAAGCCGTTCGTGCCCAAGCCGCCAGCCCCGGCACCCATCGGGCGGTTCGGGAGGCCGACCAAAGGGCGAAGGTAGGAGAGCGGGGCTGCCGCCCCGACCCCGCTTGGAGGTTGGCACCTCCAAACCTCCGCCTCTTTTCATCAAGGGGAAGGGGAGGGGGGATATATCCGAGTATTCGTTCAACAAAAAGACCGCCCGTGACGGGCGGTTTTCTTGCTGCGGCGACGTTGCGATTGACAACGGGCACCGTTTGATTCAGCCTTTTGGGGCGGCCGAGACGGGTGTTCGCACCACCCGGCCCGGCCTGACCACAACTCGACTGAGTAAGGAGTCGACTCATGGCTGACGTGGTGCATACCACAGGCGCGCATTCCTGCGTGCAAAATTCCCGTTCGCCCGATCCGGTGGCGCTGCTGCTGGAGGTGATGGAGCATCAACTGTCGGGCTGGCGGACTCTGCCGCCCGACGACGACGCCTTGCGGGACAAGGTGGCGGAACTGACCCGCGACCAGACGGGTGCCCTGCTGCGGCGTGTGGAGCCGACGACGATGACGGGTGCGATCCGCGCCCTGCGTCATGTGGTGGAAAAGCTGGCCCCCAACAACGGCCCCGGCCCCGACGACTACAGCATCCCCCTTGCCCGCAACGCCATCACCGCCCTGGAACGCATGATGGGGACGTAACCCCCCATCCCCCATCTCCCCCCCCCGCCTCCCCACCAAAATCCCCCTCTCCCCTCCGGGGAGAGGGCCGGGGTGAGGGCCGATTTTCGCGCGGAACGCCCGAAAATCGAGCCGAAGGCTCTCGAAACCTCAAATTTGGAGTTCCTTCGCAACGGCTCCCGGGCTTATCCGCGCGCAAACCGGCCCTCACCGCCGAAAATGAATGGCCTTGTCCATAAGCTGCCCGATGGTTTCCCCCACCGGGTCGCCGGACAGCACCGTTGCCTGTTGGTAATAGCTGACGCAGAACAGCCGCAACGCCGGCTCCAGCGCCAGGGCTTCGGGCAGCAGGGCGCGGCGGCGGTCGGTTTCACCGACCAGGGCATTGATGGTCATGCCTTCGTTCCCGGCGATGGCGTCCAGCGCCTCCCAATAGAAGCGTTCCAGCGTCACGACGGCCTCCGCACCACCATGAAGGGTCATCACCCGCGGGATCATGTCGGTGGGGAGGGGGCCGGGCGGTGGCCGTTCCGCGCTCATTCCGGGCGGCCTTCGGTGCCGGGACCGATGATGGGAAGCGTCAGCCGCGCCAGATCATCGCGTGCGGAATCCAGAAGCCGCAGCGTCAGCACCCCGAACGGAGAGCGCGGCGTGTGCGTCTCGGTGCGCAGACGGTTGCCGACCACCGTCAGCTTGCGCCCGACATCGACCAGACTGTCCGCGCGATGACGGGCCAGCCCGGCGACGGTGGCGGCGATCATATCGTTGCGCCGGGCGCGCTCATCGTCGCTCAGGCCGGACACGGGGCGGGACAAGGCGCGCAGCCGCCGGTACAGGGCATGGACCGGAGTCGTTTCAGGGTCTGTGTCCGCGGGGTCTGGGCCGCTCTCGTTCATCGCCGTATCTCCCTGGGGTGAAGCCCCATAGGCGCTAGGATAAGGGTGGACGAGAGGAATCTCGGTGTGATTCAGA
>CALBDS010000027.1 GCA_937927415.1 uncultured Rhodospirillaceae bacterium | reverse complement strand
CAAGTCTCAGATTGACGACCTGCTTGATATCTTATCCTAGCGCCTATGGGGCAGCAGCCCCGCTCCCAACGCGGCATCAGAGCGGGTGAAGCATCCGCGCGCTGACCGCCAGCCGGTTCCACACGTTGATGACGCCGATGGCCGTGGTGATCTTGGTGATCTCCTCGTCGGAGAAGTGGGTACGCATGGCCGCGAAATCGGCGTCGGGGGCGCGGGTCTGGGCGATCAGGGTCACGGCGTCGGTCCAGGCCAGCACCGCCCGTTCCGGGTCCGAATAGACCCGCGCCTCGTGCCACACCGGGATCAGGGTGATCCACTGCTCGCTCAGCCCGTCCTCCCGCGCGTGGCGGGCGTGCATATCGACGCAGAAGGTACAGCCGTTGATGACCGACGCCCGCAGCTTGATGAGATGGATCAGATTGCGCGGCAGGCCGCTGTCGCGGGTGATGTGGGTTTCGAGCGCCATCACCGCGTTGTAGGTGTCCGGCGACGCGGCGAAGGGGTTGAAACGGCTGTGCATGGGGATCGCTCCTTAGGATCGGTTCCGTTCGTGCTCCTTGAAGAAGGCGCACGTGCGGGCGGCGATGGCATCGCCGATGGTGGGGGGAATGCCGGTCAAAAGATCGGCAACGCTGACCTTGGCCAGTTCGGCGCGGTACGCCTGTTCGGCCTTCAGCATCGCCACGTTGATGGCGCACGGTATCTTGTAGAACGGGGCCGGCAGCGGGGACGGTCCCCGTTGCCGGATCTCGGCGCAGCGAAAGGCCGGTTCCGGCCCTTCCACGGCCAGAACGATGTCGAGCAGCGTGATATCCTGGGGCGCCCGGCCCAGGCGATAGCCGCCCTTGGGGCCGGGAACCGATTGCAGGATGCCGGCACCGGCCAGCGGCTGCAGATGCTTCAGAAGGTAACTGGTCGATACGCCGTGGAATTCGGCGATGGCCGCGGCGGACAACAGCCCGGTGGGGCTGAGGCCGCTCAGCAGAAGGACGCTGTGGATGGCCTGTTCAACGCCGTCTCCAAGTTTCATGTCCGCCTCAAATCGTGGATATATTTTGTCGATGATTAGAGCGCCTGTCAAGGCTGATTATCACGCGGGGCGGCGGTGGGGGCACCGGCGGATCGGGGGTGTTCGCCGCAAAATTCAACATTGCGAAACTGTTTTTTGTTGGAGCGAAAAATCCCATCCGCCTTCCACCTTGACCCTGATGCCGGTTTGTTCAACCATGCCGGCCATTTCCGCGCTGCGCCCGGCGCTGATACCGCAAGAAAGTTACCGCCTGCGGGCGGATGCAACGGAGGATTTGACGGTCATGACCACCTGGATCAAGCGCGGCGCCATCGAGATCGCCGGCCCCCTGTTCGATTTCGTCGAGAACGAGGCCCTGCCCGGCACCGGCATCGAACCCGCCGCGCTGTGGGCCGGTCTGGACACGCTGCTGCACGACCTGACCCCGCGCAACCGGGATCTGCTGGCCAAGCGCGACGCGCTGCAGGCCACCATCGACGCCTGGCACCGCGACCGCCGCGGCAAGGACATCGACCAGGGCGAATACGAGGCGTTCCTGCGCGACATCGGCTATCTGCTGCCGCAGGGTCCGGATTTCGCCATCGAAACCACCAATGTGGACGAGGAAATCGCCACCCTGGCCGGGCCGCAGCTTGTGGTGCCGATCACCAACGCCCGCTATGCCCTGAACGCCGCCAACGCCCGCTGGGGCAGCCTGTACGATGCGCTCTACGGCACCGACGCCATCCCCGGCACTGCCGCCGTCAAGGGCTATGACCCGGCCCGCGGGGCGCAGGTGATCGCCTGGGCGCGCGACTTCCTCGATTCCTCGGTGCCGCTGGCCGGTGCGTCCCACCGCGACGCCGCCGGCTATGCGGTGGTCAACGGCGCGCTGGTGGTCACGCTCGCCAACGGCTCCACCACCGGGCTGGCCGACCCGGCCCACTTCAAGGGCTGGCAGGGTGATGCCGCCGCCCCGTCGTCGGTGCTGCTGGTGCAGAACGGCACCCACATCGACATCCGCATCGACCGCAACCACCTGATCGGCAAGGATGACGCCGCCGGGGTCTGCGACGTGGTGGTGGAAGCCGCCCTGTCCACCATTCAGGACTGCGAGGATTCCGTCGCCGCGGTGGACGCGGAGGACAAGGCGCTGGCCTACCGCAACTGGCTGGGCCTGATGAAGGGCACGCTGGAAGCCTCCTTCGACAAGGGCGGCAAGGAACTGGTCCGCACCCTGTCCAAGGACCGCACCTATCAGACCGCCAACGGCCCGATCACGCTGCACGGGCGCAGCCTGCTGCTGGTCCGCAACGTCGGCCATCTGATGACCATCGACGCGGTGAAGCTGTCCGACGGGTCGGAAGCGCCCGAAGGCATCCTGGACGCGGTGTTCACCTCGCTGATCGCCATGCATGACCTGAAGGGCAACGGCGGTGCGATCCGCAACAGCCGCAAGGGGTCGGTCTACATTGTGAAGCCCAAGATGCACGGGCCGGACGAGGTGGCCTTCACCAACGAACTGTTCGGCCGGGTGGAAGACCTGCTGGGCCTGCCGCGCCACACGCTGAAGGTCGGCATCATGGACGAGGAGCGCCGCACCACCATCAACCTGAAGGAATGCATCCGCGCCGCCAAGAACCGCGTGGTGTTCATCAACACCGGCTTCCTGGACCGCACCGGCGACGAGATCCACACCTCCATGGAAGCCGGTCCGGTGGTGCGCAAGGCGGCCATGAAGGCCACCAAGTGGATCGCCGCGTACGAGGACAACAACGTTGACGTCGGCCTGCGCGCCGGGCTGAAGGGCCGCGCCCAGATCGGCAAGGGCATGTGGGCCATGCCCGACCTGATGGCCGAGATGCTGAAGGTCAAGATCGGCCACCCCAAGGCCGGTGCGAACACCGCCTGGGTCCCCTCCCCCACCGCGGCGGTGCTGCACGCCACCCATTACCACGCGGTCAACGTGGCCTCGGTGCAGGACCAGCTGGCCAGCCGTCAGGCCGCCGCCCTGTCCGACATCCTGACCATTCCGCTGGCCGACCGCCCCAACTGGTCGGACGAGGAAATCCGCCAGGAACTGGACAACAACGCCCAGGGCATTCTGGGCTACGTGGTCCGCTGGGTGGATCAGGGCGTGGGCTGCTCCAAGGTGCCGGACATCCACAACGTCGGCCTGATGGAAGACCGCGCCACGCTGCGCATTTCCAGCCAGCACATCGCCAACTGGCTGCACCATGGCATCTGCACGCCGGAACAGGTGATGGACACCATGAAGCGCATGGCGGTGGTGGTGGACGGCCAGAACGCCGGTGATCCCAACTACACGCCGATGGCGCCGAACTTCGATGACAGCATCGCCTTCCAGGCGGCCTGTGATCTGGTGTTCAAGGGCCGCGAGCAGCCCAACGGCTACACCGAGCCGGTGCTGCACGCCCGCCGCCGTCAGGTGAAGGCCAAGGCCGCGGCGTAAAGATCATTTCCGTGCGGAACGCGCCCCCTCTCCGCCGGAGAGGGGGCGTTTTCGTTTTCAGGCCGAAAAACCCGACAGGAAGCTGTCGAGGTTGGCCGACAGCGCGTCGATGGCATAGCCCCCTTCCTGCACCAGCACCGTGGGCAGGCCGGCGGACGCGATCAGGGCGGCCATGCGGGCGAAGCCCGGCGTGGTGACGCCGAACGCGGCCAGCGGATCGTCGGCGAAGGTGTCGAACCCCAGCGAGACGAACAGCATGTCGGGGGCGAAGCGGGCGATGGCCGCCAGCCCTTCGCCGATGGCCGCCAGCACCGCGTCCTCGTCGCTGCCGACCGGGCGCGGCAGGTTGAGGGTGTAGCCCTCGCCACGGCCGGCACCGCGTTCCTGGGCATAGCCCGCCATGTGCGGATAGAAATTCGACGGGTCGGCGTGGACCGACACGAAGAACACGTCGTCGCGTTCGTAAAAGATATCCTGGGTGCCGTTGCCGTGGTGCAGGTCCACGTCGATAATGGCGACGCGGCCCGTGCGGCCTTGGGCGCGCAGGATGGGCAGCACCGACTGGGCGGCAACGGCGACGTTGTTGAGGTAACAGAACCCCCCGGCCTGATCGCGGGTGGCGTGATGCCCCGGCGGGCGGCACAGGGCATAGGCGCCGGTATCGGCCCCCTCCGCCACCAGACGGGCGGCGTGGACGGCGGCGTTGGCGGCGGCGCGGGCCGCGGTCCAGGTGTCGGCGCCGATGGGGGCCGAGGTGTCGAACATGTGCCAGCCGGTCTGACCGACGATGCCGGAGGGATAGGACGGGGAACGCTGCATCCGCGACACGTTGGGCAGCACCACGTCGCCCATGTCGCCGGCGGCGGTCCAACGGGCATGGGCGTTCTGGAGATAGGCGAGATAGGCCGGGGTATGAACGGCGGCCAGCGGCCCGGTGCCGTAATCGTCGGGCCGGATCAGGTCATGGCCGCGCCGGGTGATGACACCGGCCAGGGCGTCCATCCGCTCCGGCTTTTCCGGCAGGCTGCGCAGCAGGCCGCGGTTGAAATAGGTGGACGGCCGATGCAGAACGGCGTCGGGATGGTAGACGAACTTCATCGCGGAGTCTTTTCGCTGGAAGGCGGAGCCAGCGGCGTCACCACCGCTGCCGTGCCGCGGGTGACCGTATTGTGGCGAAGGCTGCCGATACCGTCAAACCCATCCCGCCGCGGGGCACCCCAGCGCAAAAGAGAAGATCCCTGAACCGGGATGCGGCCTGACATCACCCTTCCCCTTCGGCACACGGCCCGGCTGCGGGTGCCCGGCGGATCCACATGGCTCAGGTGAGCCAGTTCGGTCAAGACGGGGGAGGCTTGTGCCTCATGCGCCACTCCTGTGGTGTGACGCCGTGCTGGGCCTTGAACACGCTGGCGAAGTAGGCTGAGGTCGAATATCCCACAGCGGTCGCAATATCGGTGATGTCATCATCACCCAGCAGACGTTCACAGGCAACGGCCATCCGCAGGCGTGTCCGATAGGTGGTGAACCGTTCTCCAACGATGGTCCTGAATTTGCGCTGAAAGCTGCTCAGGGAATAGCCGCAGGCCGCGGCGATTTCCGGCTGATTGATCCGATCATCGGATAGGGTGTTCAGAATCGCGCGCGTGACCATGGCCATGAAGGCCTGTTCCCGGGCGTTCCCACCCTCTACCGTATTGCCCGCACCTTGCGGGTCACCAAATGCCGCAAGAAATTCCCGCTGAATGGCCACGCGCGCGCGGGCACGGTTGGCCAGAACATTGCGCAGCCGTTGCACAAGCTCATGGTTATCGAAGGGCTTGGTCAGAAAATCATCAACTTGCAGGCCCAGTCCGGCGTCACGCGAACCGGCATCGCCCAACGCGGTCAGCAGGATGATCGGGATATGGTCAGTAACCGGGTCGGAACGGAGTGCCCGCGCGACATCCAAGCCATTGCAGGCTGGAAGAAGCAGGTCACACAACACGGCGTCGGGTACAATGTCATGCGCCAGTTCCAGACCGGCCTCACCCGTAGCCGCTATATGGCAGGAAAATTCTGCCCGCAGCAGCAGGAACAGCCAGTTCCGCATGTTCGGGTCGTCGTCGATGATCAGAAGGGACGGCCGGTCGGCTTCGCCCTCCCCTCGTCGCACAGCCGGAAGGTCGAGCACCTCCGCCGCCGGGACGGCCGCCGATGCCGAATACCCCGGCACAGCCGCGGCTGGCGGAGTCTGATGGCGTGGCAGCAGCACGGAAACCGTCGTTCCTTCACCAAGACGGCTTTCCAACCGCACACTGCCGCCGTGACGATGAACAAGATCGCGGACCAGCGACAGTCCAAGCCCGCTTCCGGCTTGCAGCCGCACGTCGGGATCGGTCGCGCGAACAAAAGGCTGGAACACCGCATCGTGGTCGGCCGGGGCGATCCCGATGCCGGTGTCGGCGACCGCCAGCCGCACCATCGCCCCAGCCGGCTCCACCGTCAGCTTCACCTGACCACCGGCGGGAGTGTATTTGATGGCGTTTGACAGCAGGTTCTGTGCCACCAATTCGATTGCCCCCGTGGAAATGGACACCTCCACAGTATCGTCCACACACCATTGCAGCATCAGTGACTTCGCCTGGGCGAGCATGTCCACGCCCGGCCGCAGCGCATCGAGAACCGGACCAATGACCGTGGCAACGGCAGCTTCCGGTGCGAGGCTGTCAATTCGCGCGATCAACAGAAGTTGTTTAACCAAGCGGCTCAGCCGCTGCGCGCTGTCGAGCATGACCACAGCCTTGCGGCGACCGTCGTCGTCCGGCAACCGCTGGGCCAGTTCCTGGAGTGCCGATTGCACGATCGACAACGGCGTCTGCAACTCATGGGACAAGGTTTCGTAGAGCCGGCTACGGCTCTCAAGCAGATCCTGGAGCTGCCGGCTTTTGCTCGCCACCTCGGCCTGCAGCCATGCGTTCCGGGACGCCATCATGCGCGTGCGCATGATGTACAGGCCATAGAGCATGGTGCACAGAACCAGCGCATAGAGAGCATACGCCAGCGGCGTCTGCCAGAAGGGCATCGGCACCTCGACAGGCAAAACGATTTCATTCGCCGACGCCACCCCTCGCGCACTGATCCCCCTTGCCCGAAAGACATAGCGGCCAGGAGGCAACGCGGGGTAACGGACATGCTGTCCGTCAGTGCGCGGCGGTGTCCAGCCGGTATCCAGCCCCTCCATCCAGTGGCTGAACCGATTTGCCGCCGGGCGGTCGAAATGGGGGACGGCCAGATCGATCTCAAGCGCGTCGTCCGTCGGCCGCATGCGCAAAGGCTCGCCGGGGGCCAGTGTCACGACCCGGGAGCTTTCTCCGGCCAGCACCGCCAAACGGTCAAGCACAATGGTCGGGATGGCCGACGACGGAAGCGGTCGCGTAACCGTTGACGGGTGGAAAAGGCTGAAGCCCTTGATCCCACCGAACAGCATGAGGCCGGACTGGGCCTTCAGCCATGCACCAAAGTTGAACTCATTGTCTTGTATGCCATTTGAAACCGTGAAGGTGCGAATGGCCTCGGTCCTTGGGTCGAACAGCGCCAGCCCGTTGTTGGTGCTGATCCACAGCCGCCCGTCATCGTCGGACAGAATGCCATAGATGGTGGCATTCAACAGGCCCTGGCGTTCGTCATAGGTCCGCTCCGGTCCGGATTCAGGGTGAAAACGGGTCAGTCCATGGCCAGTCCCGATCCACAGCGTTCCGTCCGCTGCCTCGTGGACGGCACGAACGTCGCCATCCTGAAGAGCATCCGCTACGCCGGTGCGGCGTGGCCAGATGGTGAATGTACCGCCATCGTCAAGACGGGCGAGGCCGGCACTGGTTCCGACCCATAGGATGCCTCTTTTGTCTTCGAACAAGGCGCGTATCCGATTGTGCGGCAGGGTGCCCGGCTGGGACGGCACGTGCTGGTACCGCCGCACGGCACCGGTAACGGGATCGAGCCGGTTAAGGCCGTTTTGGGTACCGATCCACAGGCTGCCATCCCGTCTGGGCAATAGCAGGCGGATACGGTCATCGGACAACGTTGCGGCATCCTCAGGGTTTGAGCGGTAACGCACCATATCGCCGGTCCGGGGATTCCAGCGCACGACCCCTTCGCCGAGGACGCCAGCCCACAGGTCCGTTCCGTCGAAATGGAGCGCACGCACATCCCGGCCGAGTGGCGCCGGCACCATGGTAGCGGGAGACGCCAACGGAACGAAGCGGCGGTCGCCAAGGGAAAAGCGCGCCAGACCAGTCGCGGTGCCCACCCAGACATCGCCATCCCGCCCTTCGGCAAAAGCCCAGACCGTGTTGTCGGGAAGGGGAATGTCCCGCAGCGGGTCACGGTAATAGTGTTCAAAGACCGGCGTTTCGGGAAAACGGGCAACACCATGCTCCGACGTCCCGACCCAAACCATTCCGCCGCGATCACGGACCAGCGACACGATGTCGTCACCGCTTAGGCTGCTCGGATCCGCCAGGCTGCTGCGAAAGACGGACGCCGTGCCAGTTTCGGGATCGAAGTAAACAACCCCGCTGCGTTTGGTGCCGATCCACAGCCGCTCGTCGGGGGTAGGCAGGATGGCGGTCAGGTGATCCTCGGGCAGAGCGGCTTCACCGGAGCCGTTTTGTCGGTGCTGGCTCAGAATGGCCACACTCTCGGCAGAAAGGGCAACGTGGAGCAGACCGGCATTGGCGGTTGCCAGCCATACCGTCCCATCGTTCATTTCCTGCACCGCGTTGACCGTAAGGTCGCCCCTGATGCCCAACTCCGCAACGGGCAGCGGTAGTTTGATGAAGCGGCGCCCGGCGCGCCGATACAGGTAAAGTCCCTCACCGTCAATGCCGATGAACACATCACCGTTGGCACGCTGCCGCAGAAGCCGAACGTCAAGCGGATTAGGTACCATCCCGCCCCGCAGATCGGGTCGATGAAACCCTCCGGTCGGGCTGTCCCGGATGGCAAGGCCGCCGGAGGTGCCGACCCAGAGCATGCCATCCTGATCGATAAGCAGCGCATTCACCCCGTTGTGCGGCAGCGATGTGGGATCACCTTCGTCGTGCTGAGCATGCACGGTACGACCGGTCGCCGGATCAAAGTGGTCGAGGCCACCACCATTCGTTCCGACCCACAGCGTGCCGTCACCGGCCTCAACCAGCGCACTGATATAATTGTCGGCCAATGTGCTTGGGTTGCTCGGGTCATGCCGAAACACCCGTATCTCACGGCCGTCATAACGGTTGAGGCCATCGCCAGTCCCCAACCAGATGAAACCGGCGCTGTCCTGCAAAATGGCATTGATGGAATTCTGTGACAGGCCGTCCGCTGAGGTGATGCGTTCCGCCGCAATCACCGTTCGTCCGGCGTGAGCCGACGGCACCGCGGCCAGCAGCATCACCCCGATGAGGATGAGGGCAAGGCGAACGCTCGGCCACCCCCCTCCTGCACCGCGGCTCGATCCAGCACGAAGCAGTATCATTGCCCCTCTATCCCCGGAAAAGCAGAATGGCCGCCCCTGACATTCCTCGGAACGGGCATTTTGCCCCAGAGATACAGATTAACGGCCGAATTTCCGTTCGCAAGACGCATCGCAACGATCTTCATCATTGCGAGCGCTTTGGATACAAATCTTCATCTTTTCCGCATCATTTGCCAATTTTGACTTGCAGTATTGTTCATCTTTCTGCCGTTGTTGAGAGCACACTTTATGGCATGCCATTAATTGATTTGGGTCATAATTTCCAGCAACCGCTAAATTTCCCATTGATGCAAGAGAAAACTGAAGAACAAGAAAACTAAAAAATAAAGCAATATTCACTGAAGCACGGAAAATTATGGCATTTATTCTAATTTTCATTTCGATTTCCTCAGTAATAGGTGTGGTTTATATTCTATTTTGTCTCTATTTATATTTTCAAAAATTAGTTGCGATAGAGGCGCGGGAAGCCCTGGGGCAGCGCATTGATACAATGCAACAAGATTGGACCATCCGCGATAGAAGCATTCAAGGAAAATATGTTTCTGTTGGAATGTTGTCGCATTTTCGATTTTTTCAGTACGTGTATTTTATGGAGAGCAATAGAGCTCCGTTGAGCATCTGTCGGATATTGCTCTTGCGGAACGATGCCCCGCATACTTGTCATGAGATGCAATATCCGTCCGGCTTGTCCCAAACGGTTGGATTTGAGGCAGCCCCGTTCTTCGGACAGTTTGATAAGCTTGAAACGGAAGCGGTATTCGGCGGAGTTCAAGGCGAAGACGGCTGATGCCAACCACCAGGGCAAGGTGAAGACGTTGACACCATGATCAGACAATCGGTTATGGGACGCGATTTTTGTGCAGGGCCTCACGGTCGGGGATCGGGGTTGGCAGCATGCACGGGCCTGAACCAAGCTTATCCCGGCCGGAAAACTGTCCGGCGAACAGAGGGCCACCTCTACCGTCAGTTTTGGGCATGACGGCAGGACGAAAATCCGGCGGACGCGAAAGACGCCTACCGCCGCGCGCACCGTCAGAACCCATCGCTTCAGGGCGACAGGCTCTGACAGTGAATGATTAACTTTCTTTTGATTTCAGCTAGTCATGGCGACATGGCGATCGTTCGCGAAACGCCGCGAACCATGTCATTTCATTCCCACTCGATTGTTTAAAATCAAGCTATGCAGTTGATATGGTTGAGTTTTTTTATCGCGGGACGACAAAAAACCGACACCGAGGTCGTCAAAATGCTACGGTGTTGATTTTAAAGGGAAATTGCCGCAAAAATTTTTCTGTGGGTTTCGGCATCTATCGGGGGCAATTGCCCCTCCGAACCGAATTTCGCACCAGCCTTCGCCGATTCGCCGACCACAAGAAAGTACCGTCGCCCCTCCTATAGCAGACTCGGCGCACAAAGGCGAGGCCAGCTCGTCGGCCTGCCTGCGGGCCGATCCCTCACTACCGCAGTCTCGCGAAGAGCCGCCAAAACCGTCCCCCTTGAATGTCAGAAAAAGATGCCTTATTTTCTGACATATGAAGACGATTGCCACATCCGTTCCGGATCGGATCATGAAGCGTGCCCGCGCTGGCGGACGCGGAGGTGTCTTCACGCCCAGCGACTTCCTCGACGTGGCCGGACGCGCCGCCGTCGATCAGGCCCTATCCCGTCTGGCCAAGGGAGGCCAGTTGCGCCGTCTGGCGCGAGGCTTGTACGACTTTCCCAAGGTTCACCCGAAACTCGGGCCGCTTTCCCCTGCGCCCGATGATGTCGCGCAAGCCTTGGCACGCGAGACGGGCTCGCAGGTGCAGATCGCCGGCGCGCGCGCGGCAAACGTCCTCGGTTTGTCTACGCAGGTCCCGGCCAAGAGCACTTATCTCACCGATGGACCATCCCGCCGCGTTGTCCTCGGCAAGCGCGTCGTCGACCTGCGTCACGCTTCGCCCAAGCACCTGATCGCTCCGGGCAGCCCGGCCGGCACCGTCGTCCAGGCGCTCCGCCATGTCGGGCCTTTGCGCGCTGCCGACGTCGTCCAGATTGCCGCCCTCCGGCTTTCGCCAAGCGACAAGAGGACGCTTGCGACAAACGCCATCCAGGCGCCTGCGTGGATGAGGCCGACGCTCGTATCGATCGCCGGCACGCCTTCCGGAGCCGTGGATGGATAAGGTCGCTCGCCTCCCCGCAGCCGACCGCGCGGCTCTCTTCGGCGAGACCGCGGCGGCCCGTGGTGTTGCCGACACCATCATCGAAAAGGACTTCTGGGTCTGCTGGACGTTGAAGCGGTTGTTCGAGTTGCAAAAGGGGGATGCCCCCGCTCTGGTCTTCAAGGGCGGAACGTCCCTATCCAAGGCGTTCGGTGCGATCCGGCGGTTTTCCGAGGACATCGACCTGTCTTTCGATCGTGCCGATCTCGGCTATTCGGGTGAGCGCGATCCCGAAAAGGAAGGCATCAGCAAGAAGCAGGCGGGCAATCTCATCAAGGACTTGGTGCGCAATGTCGAGAAACACATCGCCGAAAAGCTGCTCCCGGCGCTGCGCGCCGTGATCGTGCAGCATCTCGGTGAACCGACCAACGGCGAATGGTCGCTGGAAATCGACGCCGACGATTCCCAGACCGTGAACTTTCACTATCCCGCCGCGCTGTCGCGGACGGAGTATGACGGCATGGCCTACATCACGCCGCGGGTGAAGCTGGAGCTTGGCGCGCGCGGCGATCCATGGCCGACCGAAGCCAAAGCCATCCGTCCCTATGCGGCGGACGATTTTCCGGACTTCTTCGACGATCCCGACTGCACCGTGACCGTGCTGTCGGCGCGGCGCACCTTCTGGGAGAAGGCAACGGCGCTCCACGCTGAAGCCCATCGGCCGAAGGATTCGCCAACACCGCAATATTTCTCGCGACACTATTACGATTTCGCCATGCTCCTCGACACCGAGGACGGTAAAGCTGCGTCCGCCGATTTCGAGCTTCTCGACCAGGTCGCGAAGCACAAGTCGGTTTTCTTCCGTTCAGGCTGGGCGAGCTACGAGACCGCACGCCCGGGCACATTGCAGCTCATGCCGGCGGTGGATCGCATCAAGGATCTTCGCGCCGACTACCGCGACATGGCCCCGATGATGTTCGACGACAAACCCATGCCGTTCGATGATGTTCTCGCTCGGATCAAGACGGCGCAGGACGCGATCAACTCCTCGGCTGGCGACAACGGTCAGTGAGGGCGAGCGCGTGGCCTTCTTCTCGCAAGACCAGTTGAAGGCTATCGCGGGCGCACTCGGCGACACGACTGATGGCCTGACCGGACCGGAAATCCAGCATCTTCTTGCGTCCAGCAAGATGAACGATCCTGGCCCGATCACGAAGCGCATCCGCATCTACAACGCCTTCGTCGAAAGCCAGAACACCAAGCAGAACCGCACGCACGTTCTGGAATTTATCCGTCTTGCCATGAAACCGGCGCGCTACAGCCGCGCTCCGGAGCGTTTTGAGCCGATGCGCGCGTTGCTGAATCAGGCTCTCGCATTCGCCGGGCTCGTGGTGGACGAGGCAGGCAGCCTCACGGCGATCGAGGCCGCCCAGACGCTGCCTGAAGCCCAGCGACGCGCACGGGATCTGAGGACCGATCTCGAAGGCAGGGGCGTTCATCCCGACGTGCTGAAGTTCTGCCGGGCCGAGTTGCTGGCTGACAACTACTTTCACGCCGTTCAGGAGGCCGTGAAAAGCGTCGCCGAGAAGATGCGGACGCGCACCGGCCTTTCAGATGACGGTGCGACGCTTGTCGATCGGGTTCTCGGTGGCGATCCACCGCTTCTAGCGATCAATCCCCGCAGCACGATAAGCGAGCGCAGCGAGCAGAGCGGGTTTGCCAATCTCGTGCGCGGAACCTTCGGAATGTTCCGCAATCCGACGGCCCACGAAGCCCGCATCCACTGGGCGATGTCAAAGGAGGATGCCGAGGACCTGCTGACGATCGTCTCCCTGATCCATCGCCGCCTCGACAAGGCGCATATGCCCCCAAGGGTCTAACGATCCGCCACGCCATAAGAAAAAAGAACCCAGCATGAGCGAAGAACCGACCCTGGAAGACCGTCTCGCTACCGTGTCAAACCTGATGACCCTCCAGATGGCGCCATTCATCACGCCGATCTCGGGGATACTGGATGAGAATAGCGGCCAGCATGTCGGCTCAGGTGGGTATGTTCACTGGCGCGGCAAGCGGCTCCTGCTGACAAACGATCATGTCGCGGCAACTGTCGCGCAGCATTCCCTCGCTCGCAAATGCTTCGATTCCGAGGACTATATCCGGATCACCGCTCCGTTCGCGGCAAAAGCGGCGCCCCATGACCTGGCCGTCAGTCCCGTCGATGACCACTGGAATAGTGTCCGCCATAGCGCGATGTCGTTTCCCGACCATCGCTTTGAGGCCAGCCACGCTCCGCTGCAAGCGGAGTATCTTTTCGTTCTCGGCTTCACCGGCGAGAAATCCTATTTTTCGGCCATGGCCAAGATGCTCTTCACGCCGGGCACCCCCTATCTGACCCAGGAATATGATGAAACGCTGGAGCCGGAAGAGACACGTCGCTCGATCTCTCACTCCGCCTTCGATCCTGACTATCACTTCGCCCTGCAATGGCACCCGGAGGCGACGACCGCGACCGATGGAAGGAAAAGTTCGATTCCGCTCGATCCACATGGAATGAGCGGCTCGTTCGTCTGGAACACGAGACTCGTCGAGTTCGCGCAACGCGGGGAAGCCTGGACGCCTGGCGTCGCACGCCTCACAGGCATTGTCTGGGGATGGGACACGGCCGATCGATTCCTCTTTGCGACGCGCATCGAGCACATCGCCCAATTTCTCTCGGAGGCCGATCTCTGAACGACGGGGTTAATGTTCCACCGGTGCAGCCAAGCGAAGCCTTTTGTGTCGGCTGATTGAGAGGAAACAGCCTCCACCACAGTCCTTTCCTGCGGTTTGTGGTTGGGCACTCATTCATTAGCACTGCTTATCAAGCCTATCGCAGTTCCCATCCTAATCAAGGAATTGATCGGCTGTTAGCATCGGGTCGGTTTGATCGAAGAGGAAACCGGCCTTGAAACCTTGGACGCTCCTGCTCGCACCGGTGCTGGTGTCGGCAACCCTTCTCACGTCGGTTGAAGCCCTGGCCCAAGAGGCGAGCAAGCCCGAGCCGCTGGTGATCCAGGAGCAGGGCAGTTTTGCCGTTGGCGGGACGGTGGTGACCGCTCCGGGCACCTTCGACCCCAAGAAGCCGCTGGAGGCCGCCGGGCAGACCTACCATGGCGACCATCTCTACGCCTTCTACCAGATCCCGGTGAGCCCCCGGAAATACCCCATCGTCATGTGGCATGGCGCCGGCCAGTTCGTACGCCTCCGGTGAGCGCCGCCTTGGCAAAGTAGGGTCCGGCGTCTGAGTTTTG
>CALBDS010000026.1 GCA_937927415.1 uncultured Rhodospirillaceae bacterium | reverse complement strand
CAAGTCTCAGATTGACGACCTGCTTGATATCTTATCCTAGCGCCTATGGGGATGCCGCCCCGCCCCGGATCAGGCGGTGTAAATGATCCGCACCGCCCCCCAATGCCGCCCCGACACGGTGATGGGGGCGGAGGCGTCCTTCATCAACTGGAACCGCCCGCCCAGGTCGCGGCGGTAGGTCTGCACCAGGAACGGCGCCTCGCTGAGACAGGCCCGCGTGGCCGTGCGGTCCTTGAAGATCCGCCGGATGCGGGAATGGGCGGCGTTCCAGGCGGGGTCCCCCGGCCGCTGCGGCGGGCACAGGCTGCGGTCCCCCGCCGCGAGATAGCCGTTCCGATCGAAGAAGCCCACCGCCATGATGCGCCCGTCGGCGGCGGCCACCCGGTCCGCCGCCGGTCCTTCGGCGTCCAGCATGGGGGAAAAGGCGGTGGTGAACTGCGGCGGGTCGGAGCCGGGGACCGGAACGTAACGGCCGTCGAACAGGTCCGACAGGGTGATGTCGCCGTGCGAGACCGCCGCCGCGAAACCGGCGGACAGGGTGCGGGCGGTGTCCATGGCAAGGCGGACGAAGGGGGTGTCCGGCCCCTCCACACCTGTGTCAGCAGTCAGGCCGATCAGGGTTTCCGACATTTCCAGCAGCGTGTCGGAGCGGCGGGAAATCTCGGTCATGCTGGCGTTCGACCGCTCCACCGTACCCGACAGCGACAGCACACGGCCGACGAAATCCTCGATGCGGGTTTCGATCTGCACGGCGGCGGCGGCGATTTCCCCCGCCCCGGCGTCGATGTCGCCCAGTGCCGCGGTGACGTCCCCGGCCGTCGCACCGATCAGGTCGGTGGCGTCGCGGGCCTGTGCCGCCAGACGGCGGCTGTCGTCGGCGTGGGTCGCCAGGGTGGACAGCTTGCCCGACAGGGTGCGCACGGTGGTGCTGATGTCGTCGGTGGCATCGCTGGTCTGGCGGGCCAGCACCTTGACCTCCTGCGCCACCACCGCGAAGCCGCGGCCGGCATCACCGGCCCGCGCCGCCTCGATGGTGGCGTTCAGCGCCAGAAGGTTGGTCTGTTTGGAAATGGTGGCGATGGTGCCGGCAACGCGGGAAATCCGCTGGAGCGTCTCGTCCAGGCCGGTCGCTTCGCTGGCGATCATCTCCACCGCGCGCAGCAGGGTGCGGATGGTGTCCAGCGCCTGCCCCAGCCGCACCTGGGACGAGGCGGTGGTCTGCTGCGCCCGCTGGCCGGCATCACGGGCCATGGATATCGCCTGACTGATGCGGGTGTTGGAATGGGCCATCTCGTCGGCCATGCGCTGGAGCGACACGAAGGTCTGCGCCTGTTCGTTCAGGGCCACGCTGACGTCACCCACATGGCCCACGATGTCGGCCACATGAAGCCCAAGGCGGCCGGCTTCGCCGGCAACCTGGGAAATCACCGAATCGGCGGTGTCACTCACGGGTTCCCCCTGTCGTTTCAAGCGGTTGCATGGATCACGCCCCAGCGCCGGAAGCGATGCCGCCCGGAAAAAAACGGGCCGGGTGCCGAAACACCCGGCCCAGGTTCCGCAAACCGTCCACGGGAGTGAGACAGAAGCGGGGGACGTGACGAGAAAACCCGAAGGATCAGGACGGACCGTCAGCCGTCGGCGATCCAGGCCGGTTGCCGTTTGTCGAGGAAGGCGCCCAGCCCTTCCTTCGCCTCCGCCGTGGCGCGCAGGGCGGCGATGCGGCGGGCGGTGTCGTCCACCACCGCGTCGGGCACGGCGCGCGTGCCAACACCGCGGATCAGCGCCTTGGCCGCCGTCTGCGCCTGCGGCCCGCCGCGCTTGAGCGACAGGGTGATGGCGGCGATCACGGTGTCCAATTCGTCCGCCGGCACCACCTCGTGCGCCAGCCCCAGCTGGGCGGCGCGCTCGGCGGTCAGCCGTTCGGCGGTGAGGAAATAGCGCCCCGCCTGCCGTTCGCCGATGGCGCGCAGCACATAGGGGCTTATGGCCGACGGAATGATGCCGAACAGCACTTCGGACGTGGCGAACACCGCCTGCCGGCTGGCGATGCAGATGTCGCACGCCGCCGCCAGCCCCATGCCGCCGCCCAGTGCGGCCCCATGAACCCGTGCAATGGTCGGCTTCGACACTTCGGCCAGCGCGCGCAGCATCAGCGCCATGCGGCGGGCGTCGGCGCGGTTCTCCTCCTCCCCCGCCTCGCCGGCCTGCTTCATCCACGTGAGATCGGCCCCGGCGGAAAAGCTCTTGCCCCGCCCGGCCAGCACCACCACCCGCACGGACGGATCGGCGTCCAGCGCCACGCACGCCGCATGCAGGTCAGCAATAAGCTGAGCATTGAAGGCGTTGTGCACCTCCGGCCGGTTCATCCAGACGGTGGCCACACCGTTGTCGATGGTAAGTTCAAGAGTGTCGTACATCATCCACCCATCGATGGGGTACAGGGGGGGTGCAGGGGCCGCCGGCCCCTGCCGGGGAGCGTCGAGGGGAGGATCCCCTCGACAGGGATCACATGCCGAGGTAGGCCGACCGCACCTGTTCATTGCCGATCAGTTCCTGCCCGCTGCCGGTCAGGGTCACCTTTCCGGTTTCCAGCACATAGCCGCGGTCGGCGATTGCCAGTGCGGCGAAGGCGTTCTGTTCCACCAGCAGGATGGTCATCCCCTCCTCCTTCAGGCGGCGGATGACGTTGAACACCTCCTGCACCAGCAACGGCGCCAGCCCCATGGACGGCTCGTCCAGCAGCAGCAGCTTGGGCCGTCCCATCAGCGCCCGCCCGATGGCCAGCATCTGCTGCTGCCCGCCCGACAGGGTGCCCGCGGGCAGGCGGCGCTTTTCCTCCAGCACCGGGAACATGGCATAGACCCGGCGCAGGTCCGGTTCAGCATCCGCGGGCGTGCGGGTGTAGGCCCCCAGACGCAGATTGTCCTCGATGCTGAGCGTGCCGAACACCTGCCGCCCTTCCGGCGACTGGCAGATGCCGCGGCGCACCCGCAGGTCGGCGCGCAGGCGGCTGATGTCCGCGCCATCGAAGACGATGCGGCCGCCGCCGATGGGCTGCACCCCCGACAAAGCGCGCAGGAAGGTGGTCTTTCCGGCACCGTTGGCGCCAACCAGCGCCACCAGTTCGCCCCGGCGCACCTCCAGATCGATGCCCTTCAGCGCGCGGATGCGGCCATAGCTGCTTTCCAGGCCGCTGATGCGCAGCAGGACGTCATGGTCTGCCTCCGCCTGTACCGCGGTGCCGAGGCCGACGGAATCCGGCGCCAGACTGGCAACGCGGTGGTAGAGCGCGCGGAACTCGTCCCGCGCCGCGGGGCCGAACACCGGGTCGGTGTGGCTGGAAAAGGCGTGGTCGATCTCCGCCCAATCCTCCGCCGTCAGCACGGCGCGGGCCAGCGGCATCACCTCTTTTTCCTCGGTGGCGATGTGGGCGCGCAGCACCTGGGCGTAGGTGCGCAGGGCGGCCAGCGCCTCCCCGTCCGGGTGCGGCCCGGCGAAGTGACGGCGCAAGGCGACCAGCACCTCCGGCCCGTTGCGGTGTTCGGCCTGCAGCCGGTCGATGGCGGCGTCGGCCCGATCGGTCCGGCGGCGGACGGCGGGAAAGAGGTGGTTGTCCTCCTTGGCGTGGTGGCAGCCGTCCATGAACTGGTCGATGTAGTCGAAGGCGGCGGCGAAGAAGGCCGGGTCAACCGCGGCTCCGGCGGCGATGTCGTCGGCCACCGCCTCCAGCGTCACGGTCAGGCGCCAGAGGTTGCGGTGTTCGTCGGTGATGGTGGTGAGGGCAAGCATGGGTGCGGCCTCCGGCTTTTCGATGAGGCTCATGCGTGGGCACCGAGATAGGCGGCGATGACGTTGGCGTCCTGGCGGACCTCGGCGGCGGTGCCCTCGGCCAGCTTGCGGCCATAGTCGAGGACGAGGATGCGGTCGGACAGGCTCATGACCATTTTCATGTCGTGTTCGACCAGCACCACCGTGACGCCGGTGGCGGCGACCTTGCGGATCAGCGCGTCGATTTCCAGCGTTTCGGTGGGGTTGAGGCCGGCGGCGGGTTCGTCCAGGAACAGGATGCGCGGCTTCATCGCCAGGGCGCGGGCAATCTCCAGCCGTTTCAACGCGCCATAGGGCATGGAATCGGCCCGCGCGCGGGTGTAGCGGTCCAGCCCGACAAAGCGCATCAGCTCCGCCGCCTCGTCCCGCAGGTCCGCGTCGCGGCGGCGGATGGAGGGCCAGCGCAAGGCCGCCTTCACAAGGTTGCGGTCCAGCCGCAGGTGCGCGCCCACCATGACGTTTTCCAGCGCCGTCATGTTCAGGCAGATCTGCAGGTTCTGGAAGGTGCGGGCCATGCCGCGACGGGCCAGTTCGTTGGGCGGACGCCCGTGGATGGCGGCACCGTCCAGCCGGATTTCGCCCGAGGTCGGGGTGTAGACGCCGGTGATGAGGTTGAACAGCGTCGTCTTTCCCGCCCCGTTGGGGCCGATCACGGAATAGACGATGCCGCTGTCGATGGAAAAGCTGACGTGCTGGAGCGCCTTGACGCCCCCGAACGCGATCGACAGATCATGAATGTCCAACAGGGCCATGGGTCAACCGCCTTTTCCCAGCCGGGCGGCCAGCGTCGGCACCAGGCCGCGCGGCAGCACGATCATGAACAGGATGAGGATCGCGCCGAAAGCCACCGTCTCCCAGCCTTCGAAGGTCGCCAGAATCTGCGGCAGCGCCGTCAGCAGCACCGCCCCCACCAGCGACCCGAACACCGACGCCATGCCGCCCACCACCACCATGGTCACCAGTTCGATGGAGTGAAAAAATTCCGACACGGTGGGGGTGACGAAGCCGACGTAATGGGCGGTGATGCTGCCCATGATGCTGGCGAACACGGCGGACATGACGAAGATGGCCATCTTGTAGCGGGCGATGTCCACGCCCACCACCTTGGACGCCACCTCCGACCCGTGCAGCGCCCGCAACGCCCGGCCGAAGGGGGAATCGATGAGGTTCAACGACGCCCACACGCTGACCACCAGCAGCGCCGCCACCACCCAATACCAGTCCCGGTCACTGGACAGGGTGAAGGAGAACAGCTCCAGCGACGGCACCGGCATTCCGTCCGGCCCGCCGGTCAGAGCCGCTTCGTTGCGGAAGGCGATGTTGAGGATGATGCCCAGCCCCAAGGTCGCCATGGCCAGATAATGGCCCTTCAGCTTGAAGATGGGATAGGAGACCGCCGCCGCCAGCGCCCCCGCGGCGGCGGCCCCGGCGCCCAGCGCCAGCATGGGATGCACCCCGTAATGGGTGGGCAACACCGCCGAGGCATAGGCGCCGATACCGAGAAACCCGGCGTGCCCGAAGCTGATCTGCCCGGCAAAGCCGATCAGCAGGTTCAGGCCCAGCACGACGATGGCGTTGATCGCCATGCGGATCGCCAGATCCAGATAGAAGCTGTTGGGCAGCACGAACGGCAGCACCGCCAGCACCGCGGCCAGGACGGCAAGCCCCAGGTGTCGAGGGTCGCGCATGGTTACACCCTTTCGGTGGTCTTCGCGCTGAACAGCCCGCGCGGCATGAAGAACAGGATCAGGAGGATCAGCACGAACGGCACCGCGTCCTTGTAGGCCGACGACAGGTATCCGGCCCCCATGGCCTCCAGCACGCCGACCAGCAGGCCGCCGACCAGCGCACCCATGCCGTTGCCAAGACCCCCCACCACCGCGGCGACGAAGCCCTTCAGCCCCAGCATGATCCCGGCGTCGTACGCGGTGAGCGTGATCGGGGTAACCAGCACCCCGCCCAGCGCCCCCAGCCCCGCCGACAGGGCGAAGCTGAGCGTCAGCACCCAGGCGGTGTTGATGCCCACCAGTTGGGCGGCGGTGCGGTTGATGGCGGTGGCCAGCATCGCCTTGCCGCCCATGGTGCGGTTGAAGAAGAACCACAGCCCCGCCACCACCAGGGCGGTGACGCCGATCACCCACAGGCTTTGCGACGGCAGCACCGCCCCCAGCAGCGTGACGGGGGCTTCGCCGGAAAAGGCGGGCAAGGCGCGGGCGTTCTTGCCCAGCGTCACCTGCACCAGCCCGCGGATGACGAGCGAGGCGCCGATGGTGATGATGATGATGTTCACGGTATCGGCGCCCTTCACCGGCTCGATCACCGATTTTTCCACCAGCACCCCCACCAGCGTCGGCACCACCACCGCCAGCAGCACCGCCACCGGCAGCGGCAGCCCCGCCTGGGTGAACAGCACCGCCAGCATGCCGCCCAGCATGATGAATTCACCCTGGGCGAAGTTGATGACGTTGCTGGCGTTGTAGATCAGCGTGAAGCCCAGCGCCGCCATGGCATAGGTGGCCCCGACCGTAATGCCGGAAAAAAGGTACTGAAAGAATTCGGTCAGCATCGCCCGTCTCCCGCGGTAGTGTCAGGCCACAATCAGGGCAGTAGCGCCCAGTCGCCGTTCTTCACCTCCAGCATGCGGAAGGACGACAGATCCAGCCCCATATGGTCGGTGGGCGACATGGTGAAGGTGCCGCTGACCCCCACATGACCCTTGGTCGCTTCCAGCGCGTCGCGGACCTTGGCGCGGTCGGTGCTGCCGGCGGCGGTGACCGCCTGGACCATCAGCATCAGCCCGTCGTAAGCGTAGCCGCCGAAGGTCGAGGTGCTCTCGTTGTACGCGGCCTTGTAGGCGGCGTTGTAGGCGGTGACGACCGGCTTCTGCGGATCGTCGGCGGGCAGCTTGTCGCCGATGATCTGGGCCGGTGACGGCAGGCGCACACCCTCCGCCGCCGGACCGGCCAGCTTCAGGAACTCATCCGACGCCACCCCGTGCGACTGATAGAGCGGCAGGTCGATGCCAAGCTGGCGGTAGTTCTTGGTGACGATGGCCGGACCCTGGCCCAGACCGAAGACGAACACCGCCTGCACGCCGGGGGTGTTTTTGATCTTGGTGAGCTGCGGCCCCATGTCGGTGTCCTTAGGACCATAGGTTTCGTTGGCGACCAGGGTGATGCCGTACTTGGCGGCCACCGCCTCGGTTTCCTTCTTGCCGGACTGGCCGAAACCGCTGGTTTCCGACAACAGCGCCACCTTGGTGATGCCGCGCTTCTGCATATCGACGAAGACCTTTTCCGCCGCCATGCGGTCGGAATGGGGGGTCTTGAACACCCACTTCTTGACCGGCTCGACGATCACCACGGCACCGGCCAGCGAGATGAAGGGAATGCCGGCCTTTTCCGCCAGCGGCACCATCGACATGGTGGAGCCGCTGGTGGTGCCGCCGACCAGGAAATCCACCTTGTCGTCGTCGATCAGACGCTTGGCGAAGCCGTTGGCCTTGCTGGCGTCGCCGCCGTCGTCATAATGGACCAGCTTCACCTCGCGGCCCAGCACGCCGCCCTGCTTGTTGATCTGGGCGACGTACATTTCCAGCGTCTTGGCTTCCGGGTCGCCGAGGAAGGCGGCGGGGCCGGACACCGACAGCACCGAACCGATGCGGATCGGCTCCGCCGCCTGCGCCATCAGCGGCAGCAGGGTGGCGGCACAGAAGGCCAGGGTCTTCGCAAGCGTCTTCATGGGGTTCCTCTCCGTCCTTTTATTAGTCGTTTAATCGGGCACCGGGACCGGCACCCGATCACACCTTTTCGATCACACCTTTTCGATCACCATGGCGATGCCCTGGCCCACGCCGATGCACATGGTGCACAGCGCGTAACGCCCGCCGGTGCGGGCCAGCTGGTACATGGCGGTGCTCACCAGCCGCGCGCCGCTCATGCCCAGCGGGTGGCCGATGGCGATGGCGCCGCCGTTGGGGTTGACGTGCGGGGCGTCGTCGGGGATGCCCAGACCGCGCAGCACCGCCAGCGCCTGGGCCGCGAACGCCTCGTTCAGTTCGATCACGTCCATGCGGTCCAGCGACAGGCCGGTGCGGGCCATCAGGGTGCGCACCGCCGGGGCCGGGCCGAAGCCCATGATCCGCGGCGCCACCCCCGCCGCCGCCATCCCGACGATGCGCGCCCGCGGCGTCAGCCCGTGGCGCAGGGCTGCCGCTTCCGACGCGACGATCACGGCGCAGGCACCATCATTGACGCCCGACGAATTGCCGGCGGTGACGCTGAGGTCCGGGCCGTTGACACCCTTCAGCTTCGCCAGAGCCTCCAGCGTGGTGTCGGGGCGCGGGTGTTCGTCGGTGTCGAAGACCTTCGCCTCACCCTTTTTCTGCGGGATGGTCACCGGCACGATTTCGTCACGGAAGCGCCCGGCCGCGTTGGCCGCGGCCCACCGCTGTTGGGAGCGCAGGGCGAAGGCGTCCTGATCGGCGCGGCCGATCTTGAAATCGGCGGCCACGTTGTCGGCGGTCTGGGGCATGGAATCCACGCCGTAGAGCCGCTTCATCTCGGGATTGACGAACCGCCAGCCGATGGTGGTGTCGAAGATCTCCGCCTTGCGGGAAAAGGCAGAATCCGCCTTGCCCATGACGAAGGGGGCGCGGCTCATGCTCTCCACACCGCCGGCGACGATCAGGTCGGCCTCGCCCGCGCGGATGGAACGGGCGGCGATCCCCAGCGCGTCCATGCCCGACCCGCACAGCCGGTTGACGGTGGTGCCCGGCACATCGACCGGCAGCCCGGCCAGCAGGGCCGACATGCGCGCGACGTTGCGGTTGTCCTCGCCCGCCTGGTTGGCGCAGCCATAGACCACATCGTCCACCGCCGCCCAGTCCACGCCGGGGTTGCGGGCCATCAGCGCCCGCATCGGCACCGCCCCCAGATCGTCGGCGCGCGACCCCGCCAGCGTGCCGCCGTAGCGTCCGACCGGCGTGCGCACCGCGTCGCAGATGAAGGCTTCTCCCATGACAGCAACTCCTTCAGGCATGCACCCGCCATCGGGTGGATGCGGCAAAGCAAAACCCGGACTTCGCCGCCGAACCGGAGCAACGGTTCGGCGGGGGGAAACAAACGGATGAGGGGATCGGCGGGGCGGGCGGCCCGCCCCCGGAACGGTCAGTCCCTGGCCCGCTGGTCGATGACGCGCTTGGCCTTGCCCACCACGGTGCGCGGGATGCCGCCCGGCTCCAGCACCGTGACGGTGGTGGACACGCCGACCATGGTCTTGATGTGGCGCTGCACCGCTTTCGACACCGCCGCCACATCGGCGGGGGTCATGGTGGCCGCACTGTCGGCCAACAGCTCACAGCGCACCTCCAGCGTGTCCAGATGGCCTTCGCGCCCGATGACAAGCTGGTAATGCCCCGACAGGTGCTTGTCGGCCAGGATCTGCTCCTCGATCTGGGCGGGGAACACGTTCACGCCGCGGATGATGAGCATGTCGTCGGACCGGCCGGTGATCTTGCCGATGCGGCGGAACGCGCGCGCCGTGGGCGGCAGCAGGCGCGTCAGGTCACGGGTGCGGTAGCGGATGACCGGGAACGCCTCCTTGGTCAGGGAGGTGAAGACAAGCTCGCCGTCCTGGCCGTCGGGCAGCACCTCGCCGGTGTCGGGATCGATGATCTCGGGGTAGAAATGATCCTCCCAGATCACCGGGCCGTCCTTGGTTTCGATGCATTCCGACGCGACACCCGGCCCCATCACCTCGGTCAGGCCGTAGATGTCGATGGCGTCGATGCCGAGGGAGCGTTCGATCTCCGCCCGCATGCCCTCGCCCCACGGCTCGGCGCCGAACACGCCGACCTTCAGCGAGATGTCGGCGGGACAGATGCCCTGGCGCTGGAACTCGTCGGCGATGACCAGCGAGTACGACGGCGTGACCATGATGATGTCGGGGCGGAAGTCCAGGATCTGCTGCACCTGCTTTTCCGTCTGCCCGCCCGACATGGGCACGGCGATGCAGCCCGCCCGCTCGATGCCGTAATGAGCACCCAGACCGCCGGTGAACATGCCGTAGCCATAGGCGTTGTGCACCATGTCGCCCGGACGCGCCCCCGCCGCCCGCAACGACCGCGCCACCAGCCCGGCCCACACGTCGATGTCGTGGCTGGTGTAGCCCACCACCACCGGCTTGCCGGTGGTGCCGGACGAGGCGTGCAGCCGCGCCAGCTTTTCCCGCGGCACCGCGAACAGGCCGAAGGGATAGTGGTCGCGCAGGTCGTACTTGGTCATGAAGGGGAACAGGGACAGATCCGACAGGGTTTTCAGATCGTCCGGGTGAACCCCCTTCTCCTCGCACTTGCGGCGGTAGGGCGCCACATTGTCGTAGGTGTGCCGCAACGACCACTTCAGGCGGTCGAGCTGCAGGGCTGAGATTTCATCGCGGCTGGCCCGTTCGATGGGTTCCAGACCGTCACGGTCGATGGTTTTGCTGGGCACCGGATCGCCTCCCGAGCGAATTCTTATGGTTTGCGGGTGTCGCTTGCGGCCTCCAGGCCGGCGATCACCTCGCCTTTGATGCGGTATGATTTGCCACGAAACAGGGCCACCGTTGCACCCCCCTGTATGCGCACCGTCACGTCATAGACGCCGGTGCGCCCGGCCAGGGAGCGTTCGGCGGCCTCCGCCTCCAGCACATCGCCGGCGCGGGCGGGGGCCAGGAAATCAACCCCGCAGGCCGACGCCACGGTGTTCTGGTTGTAGCTGTTGCAGGCGTAGGCGAAGGCACTGTCGGCAAGCGTGAAGATCATGCCGCCGTGGCACACCCCATGACCGTTCAGCATGTCGGGCTGAACCTCCATGGACAGACGCGCCCGTCCCGGAGCGATCTCCAGCAGGGTCATGCCCAGAAGCTTGGTGGCGCGGTCGCGGCTCCACATCGCCTGTCCGACGTCGTAGGCCAGATGAAGAGCATCAGTCATGGCATCCCCGTCCGCCGATGGCCCGCAGCCGCAGAAACGGCGACAGGCGGTAGCGGTCCTCTCCGTAAAAGGCGGCAAGGTTCGCCAGAACCTCCGCCACCGTGGCGACACCCAGCGCATCGGCCCAGGCCAGCGGCCCGCGCGGGTAGTTGGTGCCGAGCCGCATGGCGGTGTCGGCGGCGGCGGCCGAGCAGACGCCGCGGTGCACGGCGTCGGCGGCTTCGTTCGCCAGCATCGCCACCGTGCGCATCACCACCAGACCGGGGGTGTCGGCGACCGGCGTCGGTGCTATTCCGGCGGCGGCCAGCAGGCCCGCCACCGCCGTTTCCCCGCCCGCCGGGCCGGGGTGCGCGGTGGCGAAGGCCAGCCGCACCGCGGTGGCGGGATCGAATGCCGTGTCCACCACCGCCACGGCCGGGGTGCCCGACGCGGCGGCCCGTTCGGCGGCGGTGCGCCCGTCGGTGACGAAGACGGCCACGCCGTCCACGGTGGCCACCCGCCCGTCATCGGCCCCCACCCGGTCAAAGGCAACGCCGCGGTCGGTCAGACGCGCCGCCAGCACCCCGGCGAAACCGGAGTCCCCGTGCAGCACGATCCGCGCCGGGGCGGCACCGTCCGCCGTCGGCACCGCCGGGCGGATGGCCCCCTCGCGGTAATCGTAGAAGCCGCGCCCGCTCTTGCGGCCCAGGAAACCGGCGGCGACCAGTTCCTGCTGGGTCAGCGACGGGGTAAAGCGCGGGTCGTGGAAAAAGGCGGTCCACACCGAGCGCGTCACGGCGAAATTCACGTCGTGGCCGATCATGTCCATCAGTTCGAACGGCCCCATGCGGAAGCCGCCGGCCTCGCGGAACAGGGCGTCGATGGTGGCGCTGTCGGCGGCCCCCTCCTCCAGCAAACGGATGGCCTCGGCGTAATAGGGGCGGGCTACCCGGTTGACGATGAAGCCGGGGGTGGACGCGGCGTGCACCGGGGTCTTGCCCCAGCCCTTGGCCGTGTCGAACAGGGCCTCCGCCACCGCCGGATCGGTGCCCAGACCCGACACCACCTCCACCAGCGGCATCAGCGGGGCCGGGTTGAAGAAGTGCAGCCCGGCCAGCCGCCCCGGACGGGACAGCGCCGCCCCGATGGCCGTCACCGACAGGGACGAGGTGTTGGTGGCGAGGATGGCGTCATCGCCGACCAGCCCTTCCAGATCGCGGAACAGCCCCTGCTTGACCGCCAGATCCTCCACCACCGCCTCCACCACCAGCCCCGCCGGGGCCAGATCGGCCAGGGTGGTGGCGGCGGACAGGCGGGATGTGGCGGTGTCCGCCGCCTCCGCGGTCATGCGGCCCTTGACGGCCAGGGTGGCGAAGACGTCGCGCAGACGGGTCACGGCCTGGGCCGCGGCCCCGTCGCGGGCGTCGAACAGCACCACCCGGTGACCGGCGGCGGCGGCCACCTGGGCGATGCCGCCGCCCATGGCGCCGGCACCGACCACGCCCACCGTCACCGTCGTGTCGAGAGCGGCCATCATTCCCCCCGGAACTGCGGCGGACGCTTGTTGATGAAGGCGGCCACGCCCTCGGCGTAATCGGCCGACCACCCCAGTTCGCGCATGAACGCCCCTTCCAGGGACAGCTGCTGGTCCAGCGTGTTGGTGGCGGCGGCGTGCATGGCCTGACGGGTGCGGACCAGCGCCTTGGTCGGGGCGGCCGCCAACTTCTTCGCCAGATCCGCCACGGTGCCGGCGAAGGCGTCGTCGTCCACCGCACTCCAGATCAGGCCCCAGGCGGCGGCCTGTTCGGCGGACAGCTTTTCCGCCAGCAGCGCCAGCCCCATGGCGCGGGCCATGCCCACCCGCTGGGGCAGGAACCACGTGCCGCCGGTGTCGGGGATCAGCCCGACCTTGCTGAACGCCTGGATGAAGGACGCCGATTTCGCGGCGACCACCAGATCGCAGGCCAGCGCGATGCTGGCCCCGGCCCCGGCGGCCACCCCGTTGACCGCGGCGATGGTGGGCACGCGCAGGTTCGCCAGCCGCAGGATCAGCGGCTTGTAATTGCGCTCCACCGTGTTGCCCAGGTCGGGCTTGGCGCCGGATTCGATCATCACCGCGCGGTCGCTCAGATCCTGGCCGGTGCAGAACGCCCGGCCGGTGCCGGTCAGCACCAGCGCGCGGATGGATGTCTCCTCCTGCACGGTGTCGAGAGCGGCGCGCACCTCGCGGTGCATCTGTTCGACGAAGCTGTTCAGCTTGTCGGGGCGGTTGAAGGCCAGCGTCGCCACACCGTCGGCGACATCGAAACGGATGGTGTCAAAAGACGTGTCGGTCACGGGTCAGCCTCACACGTGGAAGCGGCGCTGCACGACGCAGAAGCGGTTGGCGACAAAGGCGGCGTTGGCATAGGACGCGTTGGCCGCGGGGTTGCCGCCGGTGCCGTGGTAATCGGAATAGGCCGCCGACTGGTTGACGAAGACGCCGCCGGTCAGGTTGATCGACAGCGCCACCTTGGCGCGGCACGACGCCTCGGTCACCGCGTCGATGAAGGCGTCGCTGGTGGAATAGACGCCCAGCGTCAGCGCCCCGTGGGTGGCGACGATGCGTTCGGCAAGCTGGGCCGACGCCGCGGTGCCCGCGGTCTTGACGATGAAGCTGATGGGGCCGAAACGCTCTTCCATATAAAGAGCCTCGTCGGCGGCGTCGCAGGCCAGCAGGGCGGGGGTGCGCACCTCGGCCTTGGGGAACTCGGGGTTTTCCAGCCGCTGGGACGCCAGGATCACCCGGCCCAGCATGCCGGCGTTGGCATCCGCGATGCGCGCCAGCGTGTCGGACGACTGGATGGCGCCCAGGACCGCGTGCGCCACCTCGGGCTTGGACAGAAGACCGCCGACCGCCTTGGCCAGATCGGCGCACACCTCGTCATAGCTCTTCGGCCCCTGGTCGGTGGCGATGCCGCCGGCGGGGACCAGGATGGCCTGCGACGTGGTGCACATCTGCCCGGCATAGAGCGACAGGGTGAAGGCGATGTTGCGCAGCATGCCCTTATAATCGGCGGTGCTGTCGATGATGATGGTGTTCACCCCCGCCAGTTCGGCATAGACCGACGCCTGACGGCAGTTGTCCAGCAGCCATTGCCCGAACACGTTGCTGCCGGTGAAATCCACCGACTTCACCGCCGGATGGGTGACCAGATCCTGCGTGGTCCGCCGGTCCTTCGCCACGCACAGGGTGACGAGGTTGGGATCCAGCCCGTTTTCGGCCAGCACCGCGCGGATGATGCGCACGGTCAGCGCCGCCGGCAGGATGGCGTTGCTGTGGGGCTTCACGATCACCGGGTTGCCGGTGGCCAGGGCGGCGAACAGCCCCGGATAGGTGTTCCAGGTGGGGAAGGTGCCGCAGCCGATCACCACCGCCACGCCGCGCCCGACGATGCGGTACTGCTTGGTCATCACCAGCGGCGGGTTCTTGCCCTGGGGCTTTTCCCAACGCGCCTCGGCCGGAACGGCGCTCTGTTCCCGCCAGGCATAGGCCACCGCTTCCAGCCCGCGGTCCTGGGCGTGCGGGCCGCCGGCCTGGAACGCCATCATCCAGCCCTGCCCCGTGGTCATCATCACCGCCTGCGCGATGAGGAAGCTCTGGCGGTTGAGCCGTTCCAGGATTTCCAGGCACACGCCGGCCCGTCCGTCGGCACCGGCGGCTTCCCAGCCGGCCATCGCCTTCTGCCCGGCGGCGATCAGCTCCGCGATGCCGCAGACCGGGTATTCCACATTCAGATCAAGGCCGTAGGGCGAGCGTTCGCCGCCGTGCCACCCCTGCTGTCCCGGCTGGTCCATCTCGAACCGCGCGCCCAGCAGGGCGTCGAAGGCCGCCTTGCCGTCGGCGGCGGCCGTTTCGCCATAGGCCTTGGGGCTGGGGGCTTCGTTGTAGGGGGACCAGTAGCCGCGGGTGCGGATCGCCTCGACGGCGGCGTCCAGCGTGGCCCGGTGCTTTTCAAACATCGGGTGGGTCATGAACTCTTCTCCTCCTTCGAAACGCCGCCGCACAGGCCCGGAAACCGCTCCAGCCACGGCAACATCATTCGTTTATCGCCTCATTTTCTGATTTGCGTGTATCACGTTACGCGCCGACCCCGCAATACGGTTTTTTGGAACTCATTCCGCGTTCGCACGCAAATATGAATTAAAACAACAAATTGGCTTCTGTTTTTTGCGGGTGCAGCATGGAATTTCCGCATTCCGAAACGGATTTCGGATGACGTTAAGGCTTTATGATACGATTTTCTGTTGACTGCCGGATTTAAGCGTATCATATCTGACCGGGACGGCGGTCCGGCGCGGCCGCCCTCCACCCAAATCCATACAATCGGCCCAATCCCCACACTCGGGAGGACACCCCATGGCATCGGCAAAGGAACGCCTGTCCAACACGATGGAATTTCCGCCGGAAACTCCGCAGCCGAATATTTATCCGCTGTCCTGGCACAGCCACACGGAAAAGCTTCAGGAAGTGTGGGAAGCGGCGCTGCGCGAAAACTGGGACCCGGAAAAGCTTCCCTGGGATACTCTCGACGTTGAGAGCTATACTTGGGAAGAGCGCGAATCCATTGCTTACTGGTGGACGCTTCTGTCGGTGTTCGACGCTTCCGCCCCGCCGGTTTTCGCCGAAGCCCTCATCAAGACCTATGAAGTTCATGAAGAGGATCCGGTCCGCAAGTGCTTCTTCTCCGTCACCCGTGACGAGCAGAACCACGAAATCATGTGCGGTCTGGCGATCACCAAGTTCCTGGGCCATCCCGACCCGCTGACCTACGAGCCGAAGACCGACATCGGCCGCCGGCTGCAGAAGAACGCCAAGTGGCTGTATTTCAACGGCGGCCGTTACTGGAGCGGCTACAAGCAGGCGGTGCCGAAGTACGATCTGGCCGTGCTGTTCAGCTCGTTCCTGATGGGTGAAATCGCGGCGGCGACCATCTTCAAGCAGATGTTCGACAATTCCCGCGAGGCGGTGTTCAAGGAAGCCTTCCGCAACATCGGCCGCGACGAAGGCCGCCACATGGCCATCTGTATGGCCGTGATGGAACGCGACTATCCCAAGATGGGGCCGGAGAACAAGGCCGTCGTCACCAAGCAGATCCGCGCCGGCTATCTGTTCCTGTCGGCCGTGCTGTTCGAGCCGCCGATGGATTTCTGGGATCTGCCCGACGATTTCATCACCAACCAGCGCGAAGCGGAAGAAATCGCCCGCTCCGCCGGGTTCGGCATCCCGACCTATGAGGCCAAGAAGGAAAACTGGCGCAACGCCATCCTGAACCTCAAGGGCGTGCTCGACCGCTACAACATCCCGTTCCCCGCCATCCCCGAAGTCGGCATCACCGGCGAGGAAATTTCCGACACGGCGATGGAAGACATCATCCCCGTTTTCTAAGGAACGGTCTGGTCTTTTTGATACGGAACCGGCCGTCTCCTCCACGGGCGGCCGGCTCCATCGTGACTTCCCCGATTGCGGATGAAAGAAGAGCCATGGCGCGAATTGTGATGCAACCCTCCGGCAAGGCGGTGGACTGTGGGAGCGGCGACACCGTTCTGGCGGCGCTCGAAAAGGCGGGCTACGCGCTGCCCAACAACTGCCGCGCCGGTGCTTGCGGGGAATGCAAGGTCAAGGTGCTGTCGGGCCACTTCGACCAGGGCATGGTCCTGGACATGGCCCTGACCCAGGAGGAACGCCGCAACGGCTATGGCCTGATGTGCATGGCCAAGCCGATTTCCGACGAACTGGTCATCGAATGGGGCACCGAGGACGCCCGGCCCAAGCTGTTCCCGCCCCGCGAGAACGTGCTGTTCGTGGTGGTGGAAAAGCGCCCCGTCGCCGCCCGCGTGGTGGAATTGCGCCTGCGCCCCGTCGGCCAGCCGATCCGCTACTGGCCGGGGCAGTATGTGACGCTGGGCGACCCGCGCGCCGGCATCCCGGCCCGCGCCTATTCCATCGCCAACGCCCCGCGGGTTGACGGCGAAATCATTCTTCAGGTCGCGCGCGCCGACGGCGGCGTCACCAGCGCCTGGATCCACGACACGCTGAACGTCGGGGATTCGGTCAAGCTGTGCGGGGCCTACGGCACCTTCATCGGCGATCCGTCGGTCGATACGCCGGTTCTGTGTCTGGCCGCCGGCACCGGGCTGGCGCCCATCCTGTCGCTGGCCGAAGCGGCCCTGCGCCGCGGCTACCGCAAGCCGGTGATCCTGATGTATTCCGCCCGCACCCGCGCGGACCTCTATGGTCTGGGCATGATGGCGTGGTGGCGCACCAAGCACCGCAATTTCGATTACAAGATCACCCTGACGCGCGAACAGGCCGACGGCTGTCTGCACGGGCGCATCGATTCGCTGCTGCCGGGGCTGTTCACCGACCTGTCGAAGCATACCATCTTTGCCGCCGGCAGCCCGGAGTTCGTGGAAAGCTGCGTCACCGCCGCCAAGCGGTTGGGCGCGCGCAAGGAGTTGATCCACACCGAAGGTTTCTTTGCCCAACAGTTGCCGTTGCAGCCCACGGCCTGAATGCCAGTTGCCCCCCCGCCGTAAAGCTTTTATGTGAGCGTGCATGGGAAAGGGGCGCACTCTCTTATCCCAGAGCGGAGGTTCGGGGTTTGCCGATGGACAGTGTGATCGATCAGTATCTGAACGCTCTTCGCCAGCAGAAGACTCTGCAAACCGGATCGCTGATCGTCTCATTGTTCGGGGATGCCGTGCTGCCGCGCGGCGGGGGGATCTGGCTGGGCAGCCTGATCCGGCTGCTGGAACCGCTGGGCATGAACGAACGGCTGGTCCGCACCGCCGTGTTCCGGCTGGTCAAGGAAGGCTGGCTGGAAACCGAAACCCACGGACGGCGGTCCAATTACCGTCTGACCGCATCGGGCCGCCGCCGGTTCGAGGATGCGTCCCGCCACATCTACGCCTCCAACGCCCCCACCTGGGACCGGCGGTGGCGGCTGATTCTGGTGGTCGGCGACATCGACGCCAAGGACCGCGACCAGCTTCGCCGCGCCCTGTTCTGGCAGGGGTTCGGGGCGCTGGGGAACCATTGCTTCGTCCACCCCGGCGCCGATCTGGCCGCCGTGCTGGACACCCTGGCCGCCGACGGCATGGAAGAGCATCTGAAGCAACTGATGCCGCTGATGGCCGCCGACATCCGGTCGGGGCTGGCCGCCGGCAATGCCGATCTGGTGGCCCGGGCCTGGGATCTCAGCGGGTTGGCGGAGGATTACCGCGGGTTCGTCGCCACCTACCGCCCCCTTTTGGACGGGATGCGCCACGAACGCCACGACGGGCGGGCGGCGGAAAGCGCCTTTCTCCTGCGCGTCCTGCTGATCCATGATTACCGGCGCCTGCTGCTGCGCGATCCCGAACTGCCCGACGTGCTGCTGCCCGCCGACTGGCCGGGGCACGAGGCGCGCCTGCTGTGCAAGGACATTTACCGCCGGCTGTGGGGGCCGTCGGAATCCCACCTCGACCACCACATGCGGCTGGCCGACGACACCGTACCCGCCGCCGAGGCCCACATGCCGCCGCGTTTTCCCGACGACGATTCCCTGGGGGCCGTGGCGGCGGTTGGCTGACTCACCCCTCTTTGGCGCCCCCCTCTTTCGCGCCCCGCGTGACGGCCAGCGGCTGATAGCCGTCCATGACCACCCGCTTGCGGTCCGGCTCCACCGCGCGCAAGGCATCGGTTTCCACCATGGTCGCCAGGCTGCGGCGGGCAAGGGTCTGATAGATGCGGGTGCCGTCGGTCTTCCACCCGATTTCGTCGTCGCTCAGGGCACGGACCAGCTTGGCCGGGGTGCCGGCCATCAGGCTGCGCGGCGGCACCACCGCCCCCGCCTTGACGAAGGCGCAGGCCGCCACGATCGACGATTCGCCGACGACGGCGTTGTCCATCACCACGGCGTTCATGCCGACCATGGCGTTGCGCCCGATGCGGCAGCCGTGCAGCACGGCGCCGTGGCCGATGTGGCCATCCTCCTCCACCACGGTGTCGGTGCCGGGAAAGCCGTGCATGACGCAGGTGTCCTGCAGATTGGCGCCGGCTTCGAGGATCAGCCGCCCGAAATCGCCCCGCATCACCGCGCACGGCCCGACGTAGCAGCCCGGCCCGACGATGACGTCGCCGATCAGCACGGCGGCGGGGTGGACATAGGCCGTCGGATCCACCACCGGCACGATGCCGTCGATGGCGAAGACACGGGGGGGTTGGGTCATCGGACACCTCGCTCAGACACGGAAACCAAGCCTGGAAAACAGGCCGGCGGTAGCATAGCGTGGTTCTCTCATTCAGAATACATTCCAGATTGTTGAATTGAATCCAGAGTGAACGGGGCAGAGCATGGCGGACCTCAGCGACGGGAAACACGGCGTCCAATCCCTTGAAATCGGCATGACCATCCTGCGGGCGATGGTGAAGGGCTATCGGTCGATGATGCTGAAGGACATCGCCGCCGCCGCCGACATGCCGGCGCCCAAGGTGCACCGCTATCTCGTCAGCCTGGTCCGCGCCGGGCTGGTGGAGCAGGATCCGCTGACCTCGCGGTACGATCTGGGGCCGTTCGCGCTGCGCATGGGGCTGGTGGCCATCGACCGGCTGGACCGGCTGCGTTTCGGGCTGACCGCCATCGCCGAGTTGCGCGACCGCATCAACGAAACCACCGCGCTGGCGATCTGGGGGGAGATGGGGCCGGTGATCGTGCGCTGGGAACGCCCGCGCCGCCCGGTCACCGTCAATGTGGTGACGGGGGTGCCGCTGCGGCTGCTGAACACGGCGGCGGGCCGGGTGTTCGCCGCGTGGCAGCCCAAGGCGAAGGTCAACCACATGATCGCCGAGGAGCTGAAGACCCTGAAACTGCCCGAGGGGCTGCGCACCCGTGCGGCGGTTGACGCCATGCTGGCGACCATCCGCGACACCGGCATCGCCGCCATTTCCGTGGGCTATTTCGCTTCCGGCGTCGAGGCGATGGCCGCGCCGGTGTTCAATTTCAAGGACGAGATCACCATGGCGATGGTGGTGGTGGGGGTGAAGGACACCATCGACCTGTCCCCCACCGGCGCGCTGGCCGGCGACCTGCGCGCCGCCGCCCATGAATTGTCCGAGCGGCTGGGATCGTCGCTGCCGCCCCCCGACGTTTCATCGTAAGCCGTCGGGGGGGCTGTCCCGGTCAGCCGCGGCTGGCAGCCGTTCCGCCGGGCCACAGCCGCACCGCCAGCGCCGCCGTGGCCGCCGTCGTCGCCACCGCGGTGACGCCGATCCAGCCGAAGGCCG
Organism: uncultured Rhodospirillaceae bacterium; assembly: GCA_937927415.1. Classification (GTDB taxonomy): domain Bacteria; phylum Pseudomonadota; class Alphaproteobacteria; order Azospirillales; family Azospirillaceae; genus Azospirillum. Next base: position 2,259 of record CALBDS010000026.1, on the reverse strand, counting down.
CCAGCGCCTGGCTGCCCAGTGCTGCCCCCAGCGCCATGCCGACGAACATGGTGGACATCAGCACCGCGTTCAGCCGGCTGCGCGCACCGGGGTCGATGCCGTAGATGATCGACTGGTGGGAAATCAGCGACGCCTGAACGCCCAGGTCGAAGCCCACGGCGCTGAGCAGCACCAGCCACAATTGCCCCTGCGGCGGCACCCACGGCGCCAGCGCCATGATGGCGAAGGACACGGCGGCGATCCCCGCCCCCAGCCGCGTCACCAGTTCCGGCCCGCGGCGGTCGGCGATGCGCCCGGCCACGGGTGCGGCCAGCGCCCCCGCCGCCCCGGCCAGACCAAAGGCCCCGGCCACCGCCGGCCCCAGATGGAACGGTTCGGCGTGCAGCATCACCGCCAGCGTGGACCAGAAGGCGCTGAACCCCACCGCCAGCAGCCCCTGCGCCAGCGCCGCCCGCCGCAGCGCCCGGTGCCGGGCCGCCAGCGTGAACAGCGATCCGATCAGGGCGCCGTACCCCAACTGCGTCACCGGCGTGAACCGCGGCAGCCCGCGCCACAGCGCCGCCCCCAGCACCGCCATCCCGGCGGCGGCCCCGATGAACATGGCGCGCCAGCCGAACTGTTCCGCCACCACGCCGCTGACCACCCGCGACAGCAGGATGCCCAGCAGCAGGCCGGTCATCACCATGCCGACCACCTTGCCGCGCTCTTCCGCCGGGGCCAGGACCGCCGCCGCCGGCACGATGTCCTGCGCCAGGGTCGCCGCCAGCCCCAGGGCGAGGCTGGCCGGCAGCAGAAAGCCGATGGACGGTGCCGCCCCCGCCAGCAGCAGCGCCACACACAAAAGGGCGGCCTTGACGGCGATGATGCGGCGGCGGTCCCAGCGGTCGCCCAGCGGGGTCAGCAGCAGCAGGCCTGCGGCATAGCCGACCTGAGTCAGGGTGGGGACCCAGCCGATGGCCTGTCCACCGGCGTGCAGGTCGCCGGCCAGGATGCCCAGCATGGGCTGGCTGTAATAGAGGGAGGCGACGGCCATCCCGGTTCCCGCCGCCAGCAACAGGATCGGCGGGCGGGCGGCGGGCCGGGCGGCGTTTTCGGACGCTTCACCCGTCGTTTCAACGGCTGACATCTGGGAGCCTTTCTCGGGGAAAACCCCGTCATGAACATGGGCGCGAGTATGGCCGCTGCCCCCCGCGGCGGGTAGCGGGCGGGGCCGAACAAGTGCTATACGTCTGACGTATGACCAACGACGCCCTGTCCACCGACCGCGTGGCCCTGCTGGAAACCTTCCTGCGCATCGTGGAGGCGGGCAGCCTGTCGGCCGCCGCGGTGCAGCTTGGCAGCACCCAGCCCACGGTCAGCCGCCGGCTGCAGGCGCTGGAGCGGCTGCTGGGGGTGCGGCTGCTGCACCGCTCCACCCACGCCATGACGCTGACCGACGACGGCGCCCGCTGTTACGAGCGCGCCAAGGAACTGGTGGCCGGCTGGCAGAGCTTTGAAAGCGATCTGCGCGGCACGCGGGAGGAGGCGACCGGCCTGCTGCGGGTGGTGGTACCCCACGCCTTCGGCCAGCATCAGCTGATCGCCCCGCTGGCCGACTATCTGAAGCGCCACCCCCGCATGTCGGTGGAATGGACGCTGCACGACCACACCCCCGACTTCACCGCCGACGCCATCGACTGCGCCATCCAGATTGGGGAGGTCACCGACCCCTCGGTGGTGGCGCTGCGGCTGGCGGAGGTGACGCGCATCGTGGTGGCCTCCCCCACCCTGCTGGGCGACGCCCCGCCGCCCGAGGGGCCGGAGGCGCTGGAACGGCTGCCCTGGCTGGCGCTGAACACCTTCTACCGGGACGAGGTGGTGCTGACCCACGCGGCGACGGGGGAAACGGCGCGCTTCCCCATCCGCCCGCGGCTGTCCACCGACGGGCTTTATGCCCTGCGCCGCGCCACCCTTCTGGGGCTGGGGGTCGCCATCGTGTCGGCGTGGGCGGTGACGGAGGAGCTGGCGTCCGGGCGCCTGCTGCATCTGGCGCCGCACTGGCGGGCGGCGTCACTGCCGGTCCATCTGATCTACCCGCCGGCCCGGTTCTACCCGGCGCGCCTGCGCCGCTTCATCGAGATCATGCGCACCGCCCTGCCGCGGGCGCTGACCGCGGCACGCGCCGGTCCGCCGGAGGGGTGAGAGTTGGGCTACCGCCCAAACCCGTTCGGGGCGATGCCCCATAGGCGCTAACAAGAGGTTTTTGCTATTTTTTGCCAA